>NZ_SWDV01000028.1 GCF_005877905.1 Pseudomonas nicosulfuronedens
CTCGATTTGCTTTCAGTGGGGCCGGCTGGGCCGGAAGGTTTTGGACTCGTCTGCAGTGCGTCACTGCATGGGAAGAGAGATTAAATTCGACACCCTTGCTCCACCAGACGGCAAAATTCGCCTCTAGCGTTCCATTTAAAGAACGATAAATAGCAACAATGCCGCCGGAGGTCGGGGCTAGCCCGCGTGCCGCCAGGTGGATTGACGCCTCTCGTCCAGGAAACGGCGCTGCCAGCTCAGCGGCGTGACGCCTTCGATGCGGCAGAAGATCCGGCAGAAATGCGCCTGGTCGCAGAAGCCGCATTGCAGGCCAATCTCCGCCAGCGCGAAGGCCGACTCGCGCATCAGTTGCTTGGCCTTTTCCACCCGCAGGATGCGCATCCAGGCCTGGGGCGAGTGGCCGGTGGTGACCTTGAACTTGCGGGTGAAATCGCTGCGTGACAGCGCACAGGCGGCAGCCAGGTCGCTGACCGTGATGCCGACGTCCAGATGCTTGAGCAGCAGCGCCTGGGCGCGCTCCTTCTGCCACGGGGCCAGGTCGCGCTTGGGGGCGCTCACTGGAATCTGGCTGATGAGTCTCTGAAACATGCTGGTCCCTCCCCTGCGATCTGCAGACCATTCTTTGTGGGCGCAGGGGTAGCGGCGAGTTAAAGCTGGTTAAACCGCATTAACCCGCAGAAGAGGAAAGACAGCAGTTCGACGGCCAGGAGCGAAGAATTCCAGGGTCCGCACGGCAGCTCGCGAACATGCCGAACGCGCCGGCAACTTGCCGCCTTGCCTTGTACTGCGTGGCTTGCAGCTCAAGAGAACGGCACAGCTGACAGCCGGGCGCCGTTTCGCCAGCCGTGCTACAGCGTGCCTGGCGTTAATCCTTATTAAGCCCGCCGGCAAAACTCCACGACCGGCACAGGATGGCTCAACGATGAGCCGTCGTTTACCCTGACCGCCATGACAGAAGAACGGCCAATCGACCGCAGAGTCGATGGACCTGTGCCACCAGGGCTGATGCCTGGACCGGCGTGAAACCTGCCCCCAGCGTGCGAAAGCGACGACCAGACGATGATTCCCGAGCCCGTGGCCACGGTCGAAACCGTGCTTCATTTCGGCCCCTACCAGATCTACCCCGCCTCCCGTGTGATCCTCGAAGCCGGCCGCCCGCTGCGCCTGGGGCAACGCGCGCTGGACATCCTGCTGGCGCTGCTGGAGCGCGCCGGCCAGGTGGTCAGCAAGCGCGAACTGCTGGCCCGAGCCTGGCCCGGCCAGGACATTGACGAAGGCAACCTGCGGGTCCACATGACCGCCCTGCGCAAGGCGCTGGGCGACGGCCAGAACGGTCGGCGCTTCATTGTCACGATCGCGCTGCGCGGGTACAGCTTCGTCGAGCCGCTGACGGCCTCGGCACAGGCGACGCCCGCTCCCGATGACGGCCAGTCGGCGGACCACAATCTGCCGCCCCGGCGCAACCGCCTGCTGGGCCGCGAAGCGGAGCTTGCACGCCTGGTCGCCGAGCTGCCGCGTCGTCGCTGCGTCAGCCTGGTGGGCTGCGGCGGCATCGGCAAGACCAGCCTCGCCCTGCACGCCGCCGAACGCTTCATCGGCCAGTATCCCCACGGCATCCGTATGCTCGATCTCACCCAACTGCAGGACGCGCGACCGCTGAACAGCACGCTCGCCTGTGCGCTGGGCATACCGGGGCTGGCAGGCGAATCGCTGGAACAGCTCTGCCGCCAGGTCGCCGACCGGCAGATGCTGCTGCTCATCGACAACTGCGAGCACCTGATCGAGGCCGCCGCGCACCTGGTGGAATGCCTGCTGCGCCACGCGCCGCGGATTCATATCCTCGCCACCAGCCGCGAAAGCCTGCGCGCCATCGGCGAATACATCCTGCCGTTGCGGCCGCTCGATTGCCCTCCGGTGCAGGTCGGCAGCGTCGAGGACGCCCTGACCTACCCCGCCGTCGCGCTACTCATCGAGCGAACCCGTGAGAGCCACGAGGACTTCGAACTCCGCCCCGAGGACCTGCCGCGGATTGGCGAAATCTGCCGGCGCCTGGAAGGCATTCCGCTGGCGCTGGAACTGGCCGCCGGCCACCTGGGCCTGGCCGACGGCAGCCTCGACGCGCTGCTGCAGGACGGCTACCTGGACCTTCCGCTGCAATCGGAGGAATCGCCCAACCGCCACGAACACCTGCGCGCGATGCTCGACTGGAGCTATGCGCTGCTGCGTCCGGCGGAGCAGTCCTGCCTGCGTCGCCTGAGTGTGTTCCGCGGCGCCTTCACGCTGGACTCCATCGCCGCCGTCCTCGGCCAGCCGGCGGACCTGGGCGCGGCCTTCGTGCTGGTGAACCAGCTGACCGCCAAGTCGCTGCTGACCACCGAGATTCGCAGCGACGAGGTCACTTACCGGCTGCTCGAACCGACCCGCCTGCACGCGCTGGAGAAACTCCAGGCCTCCGGTGAACTGCACGAAGCCCGCGAGCGCCATCTGCAGCTCTGCCTGAGTGCAATGCAGGCTGCGCAGAACGAATGGGAAAGATCCGCCTCGCTGGGGTGGCTGAAGCGGCACTCACCGTGGCTCGCGGAAATCCGCGCCGCTCTCGACTGGGGCCTGCACGCGGAGGTCCGACACACCCAGGCGATCCATCTCGCGGCCTGTTCGGCGCCGCTGTGGCAGGAGCTGTCGCTGCTGCATGAATACGGCCCCTATGTCAGTGCGGCGCTCGGTCTGCTCAGCGCCGAATCCGCTTCGTCACTGCAACTGGCCATGCGCCTGGAGCTGGCGCTGGGCAACACCACCTACCACGATGTACGCAATCGTCAGGCGGACGAGGCCTTCCAGAACGCCCGCTTCCTGGCGCAGCAGCTTGGCGATCTCGACGGTGAACTCACCGCGCTGTCCGGCGGCCTGGCCGTGCTGCTGTGGGCTGGCCAGTACCAGCAGGCGGCCGAGCAGAGCCGGCACTTCGACCGACTGAGCAACGGCCAGGGCGAGATGCTCGCCACCAGCGCCCTGCGCCTGAAGGTGCTGGCGCTGCATTACTCAGGCAATCAGGTACGCGCCCAGGCCGTCGGCGAAGAAGTGCTGAAGCGTCTGGAGCAACAGCGCCGGGCCAACCGCTTCGCCCCTTGCCTGGGCGTGCAATACGACCAGCAGGTCGCCTCCCTCGCCACCCAGGCGCGCACGCTGTGGCTGCGGGGCCTGCCCGAGCAAGCGGAGCGCATGGCGACACAGGCCATCGAACTGGCCCGCGAGATCGACCACAGCGCTTCCATCGCTTACAGCCTCGCGGTAGCCGGCTGCGTCATCGCCTTCTACAACGGCGAGTTCGACAAGGCCCGCCGCCGCGTGCGGCAGATGATCGAAGTCGCCGAGCGCCACCGCGTGCCGTTGTTCACCGACTGGGCGCGACACTACGCCTGGGCCATGCAACTCGACGAAACGGTTGGCGCCGCGGCACCCGCCGTCGGCCTGGTGCGCGACATCGTGCAGACCCTCGGCGGTCGCCCCCTGCCCTCCGACCAGGCGCAGCTGATGCGCGCACGGACCGGCGCGGCGGGTTGGTGCGCTCCGGAAATCCTGCGCAACGAAGCCGTTGCCCTGCTGGCGCGCGGCGATCGCGAATCCCTCCTGGGCGGGGAAACCCTGCTCACCCGCGCCCTGACGCTGGCCCAGGAGCAAGGCGCGCAGGCCTGGGAGCTACGCTCGGCCACCTGCCTGGCGGAGCTGTGGAATGCGCAGGGCCAGCCGGAAGCCGCGCGGCAACTGCTGGAGCCGGTCTACCAGCGCTTCACCGAGGGTTTCGACTCACCGGACCAGCGCCGCGCGCGGCAATGCCTGGAAGTCGTCAGGGGTCGCTAAGGGGCAGTAACGGCAGCACCTCGGCACAAACCTCTTGTGCAACGCGGCGCACGAATAGAGAATGCGATTCATTGTCATTTGAACCCTTCCCCGATCATGTCGTCCGCTCCGCCCTCTTCCCTTCAACGGCTTTACGTCGAACACAATGGCTGGCTCAGGCAATGGCTGCGCGTGCGCCTGGGCAACGCCCAGGATGCGGCGGACCTGGCGCAGGACACCTTTCTGCGCGTGCTCACCTCGCGCAATACCGAGGCCATTCGTGAGCCGCGCAGCTACCTCAGCTCCATCGCCCGCGCG
The DNA here is from genome assembly GCF_005877905.1 of Pseudomonas nicosulfuronedens. Taxonomy (GTDB): domain Bacteria; phylum Pseudomonadota; class Gammaproteobacteria; order Pseudomonadales; family Pseudomonadaceae; genus Pseudomonas; species Pseudomonas nicosulfuronedens. The sequence continues at coordinate 4,156 of NZ_SWDV01000028.1, forward strand.
CTGATGATCGACGGCTTCCGCCGCCGCGCCATCGAGCAGGCCTACCTGGAGAGCCTGGCGGCGCGGCCGGAGCCGCTGGATATTTCGCCGGAGCTGCGTCTGTCGATCCTGGAAACCCTGACCGCCATCGACAACATGCTCGACGGCCTGGGTGAGCGCACCCGCCAGATATTCCTCGCGGTGCAGCTCGAAGGGCTCACCTACAAGGCCGCCGGCGAACGCCTTGGCGTGTCGGTGACCACAGTGAAGAACCACATGATCCGCGCCATGACCCGCTGCCTGCTGCTGTGCGAGGACTGACTTCATGACACCAGACCTCAAGGTGCTCGAAGCCGCCGCCACCTGGTACGTACAGTTCAGCGCCCACCCGCCGCGCGACAGCGAACGCCAGGCGTGGCGCCAGTGGCTGGAAGCGGACCCCGCGCACCGCCTGGCCTGGGAGCGCGTCGAGCGCCTGCAGGGGCAATGGGCGGCACTGCCTCGGGACGTTTCGCTGAACACCCTCGCCGGAGTGCGCGCACGTCGGCGCGCGGTGCTCAAGACAGTCGCATTGCTGATTTGCGCGGGGGGTGCGGGCTGGTTGGCGACCGGTTCGCGCCCCTACCAGGCGCTGCTGGTCGGCGAGCGTACCGGAGTGGGCGAACGACGCCAGCTGCAACTGGCGGACGGCACACGCGTCGACCTCAACACCAGCACCGCGCTGGACGTGGCCTACGACGAGCGCCTGCGCCAGATAAAACTGCGTGAAGGCGAAATCCTCGTGGAAACCGGCAAGGACCCTGCCGGCCGCCCCTTCATCGTACAGACCGCGCAGGGCACGGTGCGCGCGCTGGGCACCCGCTTCAGCGTACGTTGCCACTCGAAAGACACCCGCGTGAGTGTGCTGGAGCACGCTGTGGAGCTACGCGCCCTGGAAGCAGCGGATCGACCACGGCGGCTGGAGGCCGGCCAGCAGGCGCGCTTCGACGAAGCCTGGGTCTCGCCGCCGACACCACTGCGCGAGGGCGAGGGAGCCTGGGCCAAGGGCATCCTCACCGTGGTGGACTGGCCGCTGGGCGAGTTCATCGCCGAGCTGGACCGTTACCGCCATGGCCTGCTGCGTTGCTCGGACGAGGTGGCGGGCCTGCGTTTGTCCGGCGCCTACCGCCTCGACCAGATCGACGCGATCCTGCACAACCTGGGCAAGTCGCTGCCCGTCCGCGTGACTTATCGCACCCGCTACTGGGTCACCGTCGAGGCGGTCTGACCGGCGCCGGAAAAAAATCTTCAGGAAGGGTTGCCGATTTTCATTCTCGTTCGGCCAACACAGGAAGCAGCCGTGAGCGCTGCCACTGCGTACCCGCCAACGAAAGGAAAATCGAATGTCGTACTCCCCTCCGAGCGCCGCCCGGCCCCTGTCCCGCGCCATCCACCTGGCGCTGCTGAGCCTTGCACTGGGTGGCACTTCGGCTCTGGGCGCACTGCCGAACCTGGCGCTGGCGCAATCGCTGGAGAACAGCCAGGTGACGGCCTTTCAGGTCCAACCGGGCGAGCTCGGCCAGGTCCTGAGCCAGTTCGCCACCGACGCCCACATCACCCTGTCCTTCAGCGCCGAGCAAACTCGCGGCCGGCACAGCGCCGGATTGCAGGGCAGCTACAGCATCGACGCCGCTCTGGCGAAGTTGCTCGCCGGCAGTGGCCTGCGCGCCCAGCGCGAGGACAACGGCGGCTACGTGCTGGTGCGCGACGAGGGCGCGCTGGAGATGGACGAGACCACCATCACCGGGCAGCTGGGAGCCACCACCGAGGGCACCGGCTCGTACACCACCGGCTCGACCAGCACCGCCACCAAGATGAACCTGTCGATCCGCGAGACGCCGCAGTCGATCAGCGTCGTCACCCGCCAGCGCATGGACGACCAGAACCTGCAGAGCATCTCCGAGGTGCTCAACCAGACGCCCGGCGTGACCATGTCCCAGGACGGCGGCGAGCGCTTCAACATCTACTCCCGCGGCAGCGCCATCAACACCTACCAGTACGACGGCGTGACCACCTACCAGGAGAACCAGACCCGCACCATGCCCAGCACCCTGATGGACATGGCGATCTACGACCGCGTGGAGGTGGTGCGCGGTGCCACCGGCCTGATGACTGGCGCCGGCGACCCCAGTGGCGTGGTCAACGTGATCCGCAAACGCCCGACCCGTGACTTCCATGCCTACGTGCAGGGCGGCGTCGGCTCCTGGGACTACAAGCGACTGGAGACCGACGTCTCCGGCCCGCTGACCGACACCGGCAACCTGCGCGGGCGCATGGTCGCCGCGAAGCAGGTCAACGACACCTTCATGGACTGGTACCAGCAGGACCGCGACATCGTCTACGGCGTCATCGAGGCCGACCTCACCGACACCACGGTGGCGCGCCTGAGCATCGACCACCAGCGCTATCGCCCCACCGGCGCGCAGGGTGTGCCGATGCTCTACACCAACGGCGAGCAGACCGATTTCTCGCGCTCGACCAGTTCCGGCGCGCGCTGGAACGAGGACCGCTTCGACACCAACAACTACACCTTCGGGCTCGAACAGCAGCTGGCCAACGACTGGCAGCTGAAGGTCGCCGCGACCTACATGGAGGTCGACCGCGACACTCGCACCGGCTCCTACCAGAGCTCCACCGGTATGTCCTACATCACCCCCGAGGGCATCGCCAACATCAACCAGGCGTACTCTGAAGCCAACCAGCGGCAGAAGGCTGTCGACGCCACTGTGCAGGGTCCGTTCGAGCTGTTCGGCCAGACCCACGAGCTGATCTTCGGCGCCAACTACCTCGACTACGTGAACCACCATTACGCCTGGACCGGGCCGACGGCGAAGGTGGACTTCAATACCTGGAACAACGAGCTGCCCAAGCCCGACAAGGACGGCTTCGCCCCCTCGCTGGACTACGACGTGGACACCCAGCAGAGCGGCTACTTCGGCGCCGCGCGTTTCAACCTCATGGACGACCTGCACCTGATCCTCGGTGCCCGTGGCAGCAACTACCACTATCACTACTACTCGAAAAGCATCGCCTCGGGATACGTGCTGGACTACGGCATGACCGAGCGCGGGGTGGTCACGCCCTATGCCGGCCTGGTCTACGACCTGACGCCGGACCAGTCCGTCTACGTCAGCTACACCGACATCTTCAAGCCACAGTCCAGCCAGGATCGCAGCGGCAAGGTGCTCGACCCGGTGGTCGGCAAGAACTACGAGGTCGGCTGGAAAGGCGCGTTCTACGACGGCCAGCTCAACGCCAACGTCGCCGCCTACCTGATCAAGCGCGACAACGTGGCCGAACTGGACGCCGGCTACACCGTGCCCGGCACCGACGAAGACGCCTACAAGGCAGTGAGCGGTGCCAAGACCAAGGGTATCGACCTGGAACTGGCCGGCGAACTGGCGCCCGGCTGGCAGTTGCAGACCAGCTTCAGCCACTCGCGTACCGAAGATGCCGACGGCGAGCGGCTGACCACCCAGCTACCGCTGGACACCTTCCGTCTGTGGAGCACCTACGACCTGCCCGGCCAATGGAACCGCCTGACGGTGGGCGGCGGCGCCAGCTGGAACTCCAGCAACTCGCTGTACTTCAGCCGCTACAACAGCCGTGTGGGTCAGGACGACTACACCGTGGTCAACCTGATGGCGCGCTACCGTCTCACCGACCAGCTCTCCACCACGCTGAACCTCAACAACGTACTGGACGAGAAGTACTACGCGGGGTTCTCCGGCAGCTACGCCCATTACGGTGCGCCGCGCAACCTGATGATGAACGTGCGCTACGACTTCTGAGCCTGTCAGAAACGCTGCACTGCCGGGCCGACCGGCAGTGCTGGGCCAAGATCGTGGGTTTGGATTCACGGCAGTCGCGCAGCGGCACACAAATACGATAGATTATCATTTATCACATTTCACTCCGCTCTCGCCCCATGACCGACGCCCTCAGCCAGCAGGCCCTGCACCAACTCTACAGTGACCATCACGGCTGGCTTCACCAGTGGCTGCGCCGCAAGCTAGGCTGCCGCGAGCAGGCGGCGGACCTCGCGCAGGACACTTTCGTGCGGGTCATCACCCAGCGCAAGTTGTTCGAGCTGCGCCAGCCCCGCGCCTACCTCACAACCGTTGCCCGCAGCCTGGTGATCGATCACTACCGTCGCCGAACCCTGGAACAGGCCTACCTGGAAACCCTCGCGGCGCTGCCCGAGCCCGTGGAAGTTTCGCCACAGATGCGCTGCATCATCATCGAAACGCTGATGGAGATCGACGCCCTGCTCGACGGCATGGCCGCCCGAACGCGGGAGATCTTCCTGATGGCGCAGCTCGATGGGCTGAGCTTCGTGGAGATCGGCAAGCGCCTGGAGCTGTCCGCCAACTCGGTGCGCAAGCACTTCGTACGGGCCATGACCCACTGCCTCGTGCTGCTGGACGACTGAGCCGATGTCCGCCCTCGACCTCAAGACTCTCGAAGCTGCCGCACAGTGGTATGTGACGCTCAGCGAGCAAGCTGACGCCGCGCAGGAGGCCCATCGCCGCTGGCTGGCCAGCGATCCACGACACGCCCTGGCCTGGGCTCGGGTCGAGCGCCTGCAGGCAAAACTCGGCCAGGTGACGGCGGATATCGCCCGGCCGACGCTGAAGAACTCGCGCCTCAAGCGCCGCGCGGTGCTCAAGGTGCTCTCGATCCTGCTCGCCGCAGGCGGCACGGCAGCACTCGGCCTGCAGGCTGGCCCGTGGCGAAATTCCCTGGCCGACCGGCGAACCGCTACCGGAGAAACCCTGGCGCTCGACCTGCCCGACGGCACCCGGCTGGTGATGAACACCCGCACCGCCGTCGACGTGAACTACAACGCCGAGATGCGCCAGCTCGACCTGCGCGAAGGCGAGATCTGGGTTGAGACTGCGCCGGACAGCCTTTCCCGCCCCTTCGCCGTGCATACGCCGTTCGGCAGTGTCCGCGCGCTCGGCACGCGCTTCCTGGTGCGCAGCGACGGGGCCGGCGCGCGGGTCGGGGTGTTGAAGCACGCCGTGGAAGTCCGTCCGCAGCAGACGCCTTCGCAAGTCGTGCGGGTCGAGGCCGGCCAGGAGCTGGACTTCAGCGCGACATCCGCCGGCAAGCCTGGCGCGCTGGCCAAGGGCGCGGATGCCTGGATGCGCGGGCAACTGCTGGTCAGTGACTGGCGGCTGGACGACTTCCTCGCCGAGCTGTCGCGCTACCACGCCGGCTACCTGGGCTGCGCCGAGGACGTCGCCGCGCTACGCATCTCCGGCGCCTTCCAGCTGCACGACATCGACACGGTGCTGGATAACCTCGGCGGCTCCCTGCCCGTCCGTACACGTCGCCTCACCCGCTGGTGGGCTCGGGTGGAAAAGCGCTGATCGGACAGAGCCTCATCGAAAAAATAATCTGGCGAGGTGTTGGTGATTCTGATTCTCGTTCGACAAGGACAGTAGAGGCGCACAGACGCCGCAATCTGCCATTGGAGAACAACGCAATCATGTCAGGCACCCGTCCGCAGCTCCGTCGATCCCGATTCCACGCCATTCCGCTCGCCCTGAGCGGCGCCCTGCTCGCCGTGTCGCCGCCCCTCCTGGTCACACCGACCGCCTGGGCGCAGGACGTGCAGGCCCAATACAGCTTCGACATTCCTGCCGGCACGCTGGAAGACACCATCGCTGTGTTCTCCAGCGTCGCCGGGGTCACCGTCTCCTATGAGCCGGGCACTGCCCAGGGCAGGCAATCACCGGGTGTGCGCGGGCGCTTCGCCGCCGGTACCGCGCTGATGCTGCTGCTCGACGGCAGCGGCCTGCAGGCGGTGGAACGCCAGGCCGGGAGCTATACGCTGCATCCGACTCAGGGCAATGCCGAAAGCGCGCTGCAAATGAGCGAGACCATCATCATGGGCCAGGGCATGGGCGAGATGACGGAGAACTCCGGCGCCTATACAACCGGGCTGGTCAGCGTCGGCTCCAAGACTCCGGTGAGCCTGAAGGAAACGCCGCAGAGCGTATCGGTCATCACCCGCCAGCTGATCGAAGACCAGCGCCTGGACACCCTGCCCGACGCCATGAAGCGCACACCGGGCATCACCGTGCGCAACGGCAGCTACAACTCGCAGCAGTTCTACTCGCGCGGCTTCCCCATCGACAACCTGCAGATCGACGGCGCCGCGCCGATGGACATCGGCACCGGCATCGGCACCTTCTACAGCAACCGCCAATACGACATGGCGATGTACGACCACGTCGAGGTGCTGCGCGGCGCCAGCGGCCTGCTGGGCGGCACCGGCGACCCTGGCGGCATCGTCAACCTGGTGCGCAAGCGCCCGCTGGACCATTACCAGCTCAAGCTGGAAACCTCGGCCGGCTCCTGGGACAACTACCGCAGCGAAATCGACCTCACCGGCCCGCTGGCCTTCGACGGCCGGCTGCGCGGGCGCATGGTCGCCGCCTACAACGACCGCCAGTACTTCATGGACAACCGCAGCACCGAGCGCCCCCTGCTCTACGGCGTGCTGGAAGCGGACCTGGATGACGCCACCCTGGTCACGGTCGGCGGCAGCTACGACAAGGTAAAGCAGAACGGCACCGGCGACGGCCTACCGCGCTACAGCACCGGTGGCGACGTGCACCTGCCCCGCCACAGCTGGTACACCACCAACGCCGCCTGGGCCGACAGCTACACCCGTGAGTACTTCGCCAAGCTCGACCACTACTTCAACGAAAACTGGAAGTTCAACACCTCCTACACCTACTCCTACAACGGCTCTACCACCGAAGGCATCATCCCCTACGGCTCGGTGGACGAGACCACCAACACCGGTCCCTACTGGTGGGGCAGTTACATCGACAGCTGGAGCAAACAGTCGGTGTTCGACCTGAACCTGTCGGGGCACTTCGACGCCTTCGGTCGCCAGCACGAACTGCTGCTCGGTGCCGACTACCAGAAAGTCACCAGCCGCTGGCGCTCCGCCCAGGGCATGGTCGACAAGGGCGGTCTGATCGACCTGTGGGACCCGTCTTCCACGCCCTTGCCGAGCAACGAGTCGAACCACAATTTCTTCCGCGACTACTCACCCAACACCCGTGAGCAGTACGGCCTCTACTCGACCCTGCGGTTGCAGCTGAGCGACCCGCTCAAGCTGGTGGTGGGCGCCCGCGCCCAGCGCTTCAAGTTCGAGCAGGCCTACAGCATGCGCAACGCCAACGGCACCGGCCCGTGGGTGGAGCAGGACCGCGTGTCTGACCGCGAACCGACCACCCTGATCCCCTTCGGTGGGCTGATCTATGCCCTGGATGACCAGTGGTCGACCTACGCCAGCTACTCGGAAGTCTTCAAACCCCAGGCGCAGAAATTCAAGGGTCCGGAAGCCTCGCCAAGCTCCATCGAGCCCATGACCGGCAAGACCTACGAAACCGGCATCAAGGGAGAACTGCTCGATGGCCGGCTCAACGTCAGCGCGGCGCTGTTCTATACCAAACGCGAGCACCAGGCCGCGACCGACCCGAGCTACCCCAACCCGCCGTTCAGCTATAGCGGTTCGTGCTGCTTCGTCGCCCAGGACAAGGTGACCAGCAAGGGCATCGACCTGGAAGCCACCGGCGAGCTTGCACCAGGCTGGGAAATTCTCGCCGGCTACACCTACAACCAGGTGCACAACGATACCGAGGAAACCCTCTACAGCACCGTCACCCCCAAGCACCTGTTCAAGCTCTGGACCACCTACACCCTGCCCGGCGACTTCGCCGCCTGGCGTGTCGGCGGCGGCGTCACGGCACAGAGCCCGACCTATGTCAGCGGCACCGCCTACCGCTTCGACCCCAGCGGCAACGTGATCGACAGTCGCGACTATGACTTCAGCCAATCCGGCTACGCGGTCTACGACGCGCTGGTGGAGTACAAGGTCGACGATCACTGGACCGTCGCGGTGAACGGCAACAACCTGTTCGACCGCCGCTACTACGCCAGCGTCGGTACCTCCGAGTACGGCAACTACTACGGCGAGCCGCGCAACTTCACGCTCACGCTGCGTGGCGCCTTCGACTGACCGCACGAGGCAAGGTCCGGGGAGCGAACCTGCGCTCCCCGGCCAGACACTCCGCAACACCGCCCCTATTCCCAAAGCCGCATCGCCTCCTTACAATTGCGATTAATTCTTATCCGCACTCGAAAGGGAGTTCGTGGTGTCCGGAGTTCTGCCGCCTTCGCCGCTGCACCAGCAGATGGACAATCTCTACCGTGCCCACAGCAGCTGGCTCACCGGTTGGCTGCGCAAACGCCTGGCCGACCGCGACAAGGCGGCGGACATCACCCACGACACCTTCCTGCGCCTGCTCACCGGCACCGTCGCCCACCCGCTGCGCGAGCCCCGGCATTTTCTCGCCACCGTGGCCAAGCGGGTGATGATCGACCACCTGCGCCGACGCAGCCTGGAACAGGCGTATCTGGAAGCGCTGGCCCACGAGCCGGAGCTGCTGGCCTGCTCGCCTGAACAGCAATTGCTGGTGCTGGAAACCCTGTTGCAGCTCGACGCCATGCTCGACGGCCTGGGCCACAAGGTGCGCCAGGCCTTCCTCCTCGCCCAGCTCGACGGGCTGGGCTACGCGGAGATCGCCCAGCGCCTGGGCGTCTCGGTCAGCTCGGTGACCAAGTACATGGCCAAGGCCACCGAGCAATGCCTGCTCTTCGCCCTGGATGCCGAAGCATGAATGCGGCGAAGCAACGACTGGCCCTGCGTGACGCCGCGCACTGGCACGCGCGCCTGGGCGCAGCACCGGGCTGCTCGAAAACCCAGGGCCAATGGCAGGCCTGGCACCAGCAGGACGCCCTGCACCAGTGGGCCTGGCAGCGCCTGCAGAACTTCCAGGCGGAGCTCCAGGGGCTCTCCGGGCCATTGGCGCGGCATACGCTGGCAGCCGGCGAGCCGCGACTGGACCGACGCACCGTGCTCAAGGGGCTGCTGCTGGGCATCGGCAGCGCCGGGATCGCCTGGTCAGGTTACCGGCAGATGCCGGTGTGGATGGCCGACCTGCGTACGCGCACCGGCGAGCGCCGCAACCTGACGCTGGAGGATGGCACGCAGATCGCCCTGAACACCGCCAGCGCCGTGGATATCCGCTACGACGCAGGCCAGCGCCTGATCATCCTGCGCGCTGGGGAAATCTGGGTGCAGACCGCCAAGGACTCGCGCCCCCTCAGGGTGCGCAGCGCCCAGGGCGAGATGCGAGCGCTCGGTACGCGCTTCAGCGCGCGCCAGTACGACGGGCACACGCAGCTGGACGTCTTCGAGCACGCCGTCGCCGTACGCAACGCCCCGTTGGCTACTGAAGTCATCGTGCAGGCCGGCCATCGTCTCGACTTCGGCACCGGCCCTTTGCCGCAACCGCGCCCGACCACCCAGGACCAGGCCGAGTGGCGCAATGGCCGCCTGGTGATCGACGACTGGAGCCTGGAGCACGCGCTGGGCGAACTACAGCGCTACCGACCGGGCTTCATCCAGTGCGCCCCGGAAATCGCTGGACTGCGAGTATCCGGCGCTTTCCCGCTGGACGACACCGACCGCGCCCTGGCTGCGATCAGCCAGGCACTCCCCGTACGGATCGAGACACGCACACGCTTCTGGGTCCGTGTACTGCCGCGCGGCTGACGCGTCGCGGAACCTTTTCGAAAAATATTCTCATTGCCAATTGTCGATTTGCAGCCGCTCGCACGACTCCTTCTGCAAAACAGCCTCAAGGCATCCGAAGGAGTCTTCATGTTCCGCGCCACCCTCCCTCTTTTCCGCAGCGTGCCCCACTCCCGCAAACCCTTGGCCGTCGCCATCCTGGGCGCCAGCCTGGCCTTGCAGGTCGGGATTCTCCAACCGCTGCTCAGCACCACTGGCCAGGCCCGCGCGGAATCCGCCACGCGCCAGTACACCATCGAGCCCGGCCCGCTGGGCGCCGTGCTCAGTCGCTTCGCCAGCGAGTCGGGCGTGGTGCTGTCGTTCGACGCAGGCCTCACCAGCGGCAAGCGCAGCCAGGGCCTCAGCGGCCGCTACTCGCTGGAACAAGGGTTCGCGCAACTGCTCGCCGGCAGCGGGCTGAAAGTGATGCGCAGTGATTCGGGCGACTACCTGCTCGCGCCACGCGGCAGCGACGACGTGCTGGAAATGGACGCCACCAGCGTCACCGGGCAACAACTGGGCGCCACCACCGAAGGCACCGGCTCCTACACCACCGGCAGCTCCAGTACGGCGACGAAGCTGAACCTGTCCCTGCGCGAAACCCCGCAGTCGGTGAGCGTCATCACCCGCCAGCGCATGGACGACCAGAACATGCAGAACCTGGACGATGTGCTGCACAACACCACCGGCATCACCATCATCCGCAATGGTGCAGAACGCTCCGAGTACGTCGCGCGAGGGCAGCTGGTAGACAACCTGCAGATCGACGGCGTGCCCACCAACATCAGCAACTCCTACTCCATGGATGCGCTGTCCAAGCCGGTCACCGAGATCTACGACCGCATCGAGGTCGTACGCGGCGCCACCGGCCTGATGGAGGGTGCGGGCAACCCGGCAGCCGCCATCAACCTGGTGCGCAAGCGTCCCACCGTCGAGCCGCAGTTGCAGGTGACCACTTCCGCCGGCTCCTGGGACAACTACAAGACCGTGGTGGACGCCTCTTCCGCGCTGAACGACCAGCACACGCTGCGCGGCCGCACGGTCATCAGCTACAACAACGCCAACAGCTACCTGGACACCCAGCAGAAGGAAAACCAGCTGTTCTACGGCATCCTGGAAGCGGACCTGGGTGAAAGCACACTGGGCACCCTGGGCTACAGCTTCCAGAAGGAGCGCAACAGCGGCTACGACTGGTCAGCACTGCCCACCCAGGCCGATGGCAAGTTCTTCCCACTGTCGCGCAAGACCTCGCTGACCGGTGACTGGAACCATCTGGACAAGCGCAACACCACCGTCTTCGCCAACCTGGAACACCGCTTCGACAACGACTGGAAGATCGTCGGCGCGCTCAACCAGACGTGGGCCAAGTCCGACTTCCTCGGCAACTTCACCATGCTGGTGCCGGGCACCCAGAGCAGCTTCCGCCTGCAGCCCCGGCTGTTCCGCTACGACGATACCCAGACCAGCCTCGACGGATACGCCCAGGGGCCGTTCCAACTGCTGGGCCGTCAGCACGAACTGGTCGTCGGCCTGAACGCGCGCAAGGATGATTTCGACTACCACGGTGGCAACGACGTCGGCTACAGCTACGTCTTCGACATCAACGACTACGCCAGCAGCTTCAACCCGCCCAGGCCCACCGGCCTGGACGTGAACAAATGGAAGTACAACATCACCCAGGAGCAGGAGGGCGTCTACGCCGCCAGCCGCTTCAGCCTGACCGACAGTACCAGCCTGATCCTCGGCAGCCGCGTCAGCTGGTTCAAGACCGAAACCCTGACCAACGTCACCCGTCGCATCGAGAGCGAGTACTCGGAAAACGGCGAGGTCACGCCTTATGCAGGCATCGTCCAGGACCTCAACGACAACCTCTCCGCCTACGCCAGCTACACCGAAATCTTCAAGCCACAGAACAACCTCGACCGCAACGGCTCGATCCTCGACCCCATGACCGGCAGCAACTACGAGCTGGGCCTGAAGGGCGAATTCCTCGACAAGACCCTGAATGCCTCCCTGGCGCTGTTCCAGACAGACCAGAGTGGCCGCGCGGAGTACGTGGATGATGAGGACCTGTGCCCGGCCGGTTGCTACCGCGCTTCGGAGAAAGTGCGCAACCGGGGCGTTGACCTCGACTTCAACGGCGCCCTGACGCCGGACTGGAACCTGTCGGTGGGCTACACCTATACCCAGTCCAAGTACGTCGGCGGCGAGCAGAAAGGCGACGACTACACCCAGTCCGCACCGCGCCACCTGTTCAAGCTCGCCACCGATTACCGCCTGCCTGGCGACTGGTCGAAGACCCGCGTGGGCGGCAGCTTCTACGCGCAAAGCAAGATGGTGCAGAGCGAGTACGGCGAGGACTACAAGATCGAGCAGGACGCCTACCACCTCACCAGCCTGCACGTGATTCACGAACTGGATCGCCACTTCGAGCTGCAGTACAACCTCGACAACGTGTTCGACAAGAAGTACTACCAGACCGTTGGCAACACCAACTACTGGAACTTCCAGGGCGAGCCGCGCAACTTCAACCTCACCTTGCGCGCGAAGTTCTGACGCTGGCCTGCCCGGCGTCATGGCCGGGCCGCACCTTCCCCCTCGCGTCATCGGCACAGCCCGCCCGGCACAGAGCGCCAGAAGCAGCTTGACATTAAAGTTAACTTTAAACTTAGGGTGAACCCATCCGCCGCCCGGCTCGAAACGCCGGGCGGCCCCACCAGGGTCAACCAGAAGGTCAAGCAGATGAAGGCACGGTTCAAGGAAGTCGAGTTCGGCTCGCACAGCGTTGAAGTCATCGACGGCGGTTACTACGACCGCTACCGGATGAACCCGGACCTCGACGAGGTGGCGAAGGACCCTGTCGTCGGCAACATCGACTACTTCCGGCGCATTCCCAAGCAGATGGTCACCTCGCGCGTCGGGCCGACCTGGGCACCGAACTTCTACTACCGCACCTGCAGCATCCAACTGCTGTTCCTGGCACCCATCGACCGTCTGCGCGCCACGCTGCCGGCGCCCCTGGAACCGCTACGCGCCCTGCCCGGCCTGGGGCTGGTGGCTCTGACCTTCTTCTCCTACTCGGTGTGTGACAACGACCCTTACGATGAAGTCTCGGTCGCCATCGTCATTCGCCGCCCAGGCGCCAAGGGCAGCCATGCCCTGGAGCTGCTCGACTCCATGCGCCGTCGCAACTTCGTCGCCCATGTGCTGGCCCTGCCGGTCTCCACCGAGATTGCGCGGGTTCGCGGCGTGCATGGATACCAGTTGCCCAAATGGCGCACCGACATCGAGGTGAAGATTGGCAGCGAGGTGACGGCAAGCATCCAGGGGCCCAACGGCAAAGCCGATCTCATCCTGCAGGCGCCCCTGCCGGCGCTGGAGATCGCCATTCCGCAATCGCGCCTGGGCACCACCACCATGGTTCATCAGGTCGACGGCCGCTGGCACCAGACGCGCGTGCAGAGCAATACCCTGGCCTACGCACAGAAGCTCCTGCCCCCCAATGTCCGCCTCAGCCGCAACGGCGGACCGTTGAGTCAGTTGCTGGACGGCCTGGGCGCATCTCGCCTCCTGCGCCTGGATGTGGTCAAGGACGCGCAGATCGCGCTGCACCTTCCTACGCTTCTGGAAGGCCTGCACTGAACATCACCACCGCGACCCGAAAGGCTGAGTCCCCATGAGCAAGCGCATCCTCCATGTCGTCAGTAACGTCGCCCACTATGCCGACCCGGCCGACCCCACCGGGCTCTGGCTGTCGGAGCTCACCCATGCCTGGCAGGTCTTCGCCGAGCATGGCTTCGAGCAGCACATCGTCAGCCCGAAGGGCGGCGTCTCACCGCTGGAGCCGCGCTCACTGAAATGGCCGAATGCGGACGCCACGACCAAGGCCTGGCTGGCCGATCCGCCATGCATGGCATTGCTGGAAAGCACCGCGCGGCCGGAGCAGATCGACCCGGCCGACTACGCGGCAATCTACTTCACCGGCGGCCACGCGGTGATGTGGGCCTTCCCCGACAGCGAGCCGTTGCAGCGCATCAGCCGCGATATCTACGAGCGAGGCGGCATCGTCGCTTCGGTCTGCCACGGCTACTGCGGCTTGCTCAATACGCGGTTGAGCGACGGCAAGCGGCTCGTGGCAGGACGCCGGGTCACCGGTTTCTCCTGGACGGAAGAAATCCTCGCTGGCGTCACTCGCAAGATGCCGTACAACGCGGAAGAAGAAATGCTGCGGCGCGGGGCACGCTATGAGAAAGCACTCCTGCCCTTCGTCTCCAAGGTGGTCGTGGACGAGCGCCTGGTCACCGGGCAGAACCCGCAATCGGCCAAGGCAACTGCCGTGCAGGTGGCGGGGCTGTTGTCTCGCTCAATCGGCTGAAGCAGCTACCAGCACGAGCGCCTTCTGGCGACTACCGCACCTGGCCGCGTAGTGACCAGCGCTGGAACAGCCACATGCCAGCCAACATGGCCAACAGGAACAGCGTGCCCTGCAGCGAGCCGCTGCCCAGCAGGACCAGCGCCGGCCCCGGGCAGATGCCCACCATGCCCCAGCCGATGCCGAATAATGCGGAGCCGGCCAGCAAGCGGCGATCGAGGCCGCTGGTGGTCGGCAACTGCAGCACTGTGTCCAGCAGCGAGCGGTTGCGTCGACGCGCCAGCAGGTAGGCCGGCGTCGCTGTCGACAGCGCGCCGATCATCACCAGTGCCAAGGTCGGTGACCAGAGGCCGGTGACATCGAGAAAGCCCAGGACCTTGGCCGGATCGCTCATGCCCGACAACAGCAAGCCAAGGCCGAAGGCCAGCCCACAGACGAGGGCGATCAGGTTCTTCCCCACGTCATACCCCTCCCCACAGGTGGCGGATCAGGAACAGCGTCAGCATGCCGGTCGCCATGAAGGTCAGGGTCGCCGCCAGGGAGCGCGGCGAGAAACGCGCCAGGCCACAGATACCGTGGCCGCTGGTGCAACCGCTGGCCATGCGCGTACCGATGCCGACCAGCAGGCCGCCCACCAGCAACAGCGGCCATCCGGCGTCGATGCGTACTTCGGGCAGATGCCCGGCAGCGCGCACCAGCAGCGGCGCCAGCACCAGGCCGAGCACGAAGCACCAGCGCCAGTCGTTGTCCTGGCCCTGGCGTCGTAGCAGGTTGCCGAGGATGCCGCTGATGCCGGCGACCTGCCCGGCGCCCAGGATCAAGGCCCCGGCCGCCAGGCCGATGAGCATGCCGCCGCCCAGCGCCGGCCAGGGTGTAAAGGTGTTCCAGTCAATGCTCACGGGCAGGTCCTCGAAGCAGTACGCCACTTAAACAATATACTATTTTATATAATGTTAAGGGCCGGCCTGGCTAGTCGAGAGGATCAGAGGACCTCGCGATTTCGCCTGCGCGAGGCAATTCCCTATACTCGGGCTTCTTCATCGCCACGGGACTTTCATGGATATCCAGCAGATGCGCCTCGCGGCTGCCGAGGCCGCCAACGTGCTGCGCTCATTGGGCCACCCGGATCGCCTGCTGCTGCTCTGCCAACTGAGCCAGGGCGAACGCTCGGTGGGCGAACTGGAAGAACTTCTGGGCATCCAGCAGCCCAATCTCTCCCAGCAACTGGGGGTATTGCGCAGCGAAGGACTGGTCAGCACAAGGCGCGAAGGCAAGCGCATCTTCTACTCGGTCAAGGACCCGCAGATCCTCCACCTGCTCGGTACCCTCTACCTGCTCTACTGTCCGCGCTGACACGCCAGCTGAGCTGCCGGCGGCACGCCCAAGGCGCCACCCTCCCCTATAGAACCAGAACGCCTAAGTATTTTCTTTAATATTATAATTAAACATTATGCATTATATTAAATTGACAACCCTCAGATCGGCCACTTGGCCAATGACAAGGGGGAGTCACCAGCATGAAATGGGGAAAACAGGTCTTTGGCGCACTGCTCGCTGTCGGTAGCTGCAGCCAGGCGCTCGCCACCAACGGCTACTTTGTCCATGGCTACGGCATCAAGGCCCAGGGCCAGGCAGGGGTAAGCATTGCTCAACCCCAGGACGCCCTGGCGGCGGCCAACAACCCGGCGGGAACCGCCTGGATCGGAGATCGCCTGGACTTCGGCGCCACCCTCTTCGCACCGGACCGCGAGGCCGAGATCCGCGGCAACGGCGCTGGCGCCAACGGGCACTACAACGGCAATGCGAAGAACGTTTTCCTGCTCCCCGAATTCGGCGTCAGCAAACAGCTCTCCGACCAGCTCGGGATCGGTCTCGCCGTCTACGGCAATGGCGGGATGAACACCGATTACCGGAAGAACCCCTACGCCGCTTTCGGCAGCACCGGCAGCGCGGGCGTGGACTTCGCCCAGGTATTCGTCACCCCCTCGCTGGCCTACAAATTCACCGAACGGCAATCCTTCGGCATCGGCCTCAACCTGGTCTACCAGCGCTTCGCCGCCAAGGGCCTGGGTGCCTTCACCAGCCCTGGTTTCTCCAGCGACAGCGACAACCTCACCGACCGTGGCCACGACACCTCGACCGGGGTCGGCTACCGCCTGGGTTGGCAAGGCGAGCTACTCGACGGCCTGACGCTCGGTCTGACCTGGTCTTCCAAGATCCAGGCGCGCAA
Organism: Pseudomonas nicosulfuronedens; assembly: GCF_005877905.1. Taxonomy (GTDB): domain Bacteria; phylum Pseudomonadota; class Gammaproteobacteria; order Pseudomonadales; family Pseudomonadaceae; genus Pseudomonas; species Pseudomonas nicosulfuronedens. The sequence continues at coordinate 20,437 of NZ_SWDV01000028.1, forward strand.
GTTCGACCGCTACGCCGGCCTGTTCGCCAACGGCGGCAGCTTCGACGTACCGGAGAACTACGGCGTCGGCCTGTCCTTCAAAGCCACGCCGCAACTGACCTTGGGCGCCGACGTGCAGGAGATCAAATATGGTCATGTGCGCTCGGTCGCCAATGACTTCGACCTGCAGTCGGTTTTCGCTGGCAACGCGCTGGGCACGGACCAGGGACCAGGCTTCGGCTGGCGCGACATCACCGTCTACAAGTTCGCCGCCAGCTACGCACTGACTCCCGAGCTGACTCTGCGCGGCGGCTACAGCCACTCCGACCAGCCCATACCCGGCAGCCAGACCTTCCTCAACATCCTCGCCCCCGGCGTGATCCAGGACCACCTGAGCCTCGGCCTGACCTGGGCCACCAGCGACACTGGCGAACTCAGCCTGGCCTACACCCATGGCTTCGAAAGGCAGGTCGACGGCGACGGCTCGATCCCCGCGGCATTCGGCGGCGGCGAGGCCAACCTGAAGATGAGCCAGGACATCTTTGGCCTGTCTTACGGGTGGAAGTACTGAGTCGGCGTAGGAGGAACATCGATTCGCCGTCGTTTCGCGAGCCCGAAGCGGATGCCCCAAAGGCATGGAAAGTATTCGCCGAATGCACTGGCGCATGAGCTGAAGCGCGTCCTTTAATGGACGCGTTTATCGCTGGAATGCATGGAAATTAAATTTAATATTCCATAAAGCCATCCGCCTTCGTGCACCGCCTCCTCATCGTGAGACCGCCATGAGCAAACGCCCGAACTTCCTGCTGATCGTCGCCGACGATCTGGGTTTCTCCGACCTCGGAGCCTTCGGCGGCGAGATCGACACGCCCAATCTCGATGCCCTGGCCACCGCCGGGCTGCGGCTCACCGATTTCCACGCAGCCTCGGCCTGCTCGCCGACCCGCGCGATGCTGCTGACCGGCACCGATCACCACCTCGCCGGCATCGGTGCGATGGCCGAATTCAGCGATGAAACCATCCGCCGCAATCCCGGCTACGAAGGTCATCTCAACCAGCGCGTGGTCAGCCTCGCGGAGCTGCTGCGCGACGCTGGCTACCACACCCTGATCTCCGGAAAATGGCACTTGGGGCGCACCGCGGAAACCTCGGCAGCGGCACGTGGATTCGAGCGCTCTTTCATCCTCGAAGGAGCGGCGCACAATCACTACGGCTGGTCGCCAGAGGTGCCGCCGCACAAGATGCCGCGCCTGCTGCATGCAGTCGAAGGCACCTACCGCGACGGCCTCGAGCCGGTCACGGAACTGCCCAGGGATTTCTACTCCTCCGATGCCTTCACCGACCGGCTGCTGGACTACCTGAAGGAACGCCCGGCAGACGACGCCCGGCCCTTCTTCGCCTACCTGCCCTTCTCCGCCCCGCACTTCCCATTGCAGGCGCCGGACGAACTGATCGCCAAGTACAAGGGCCGCTACGACGCCGGTCCCGACGCACTGCGCGAGCAGCGCCTGGCGCGACTCAAGGCGCTGGGCCTGATCGCCGAGGATGTCGAAGCTCACCCGGTGGTTGCCGATACGCCGAACTGGCACGCACTGGACGAGCAAGGCCGCCAGCAGTCCGCACGCGCCATGGAAGTCTATGCCGCCATGGTCGACCGTCTGGACTGGAACGTCGGCCGGGTCGTCGAGCACCTGCGCGCCAGCGGCGAACTGGACGACACGCTGATCCTGTTCCTCTCCGACAACGGTGCCGAAGGCGCCGCGCTGGAGGCCCTGCCCATCGTTGGCAAGCGGGCCCAGCGCTTCATCGGCAGGCACTACAACAACCGCCTGGAAAACGTCGGCCGCGCCAACTCCTATGTCTGGTACGGCCCCCGGTGGGCCCAGGCAGCCACCGCACCGTCACGTCAATTCAAGCTGTTCACCAGCCAGGGAGGGATTCGCGTACCGGCCTTCATTACCTGGCCAGGTCTGCGCCTGCAGGGCAGCATCAGCCATGCCTTCGCCACCGTGATGGATGTCCTGCCGACCCTGCTGGAACTCGCGGGAGTCCAGCATCCAGGCACTCGCTATCAGGGCCGCGACGTACTGCCGATCCGAGGCCGCTCGCTGCTGGCTTACCTGCAGGGTGAACAGGCTGAGCCGCACGCCCAGGATGAAACCACCGGCTGGGAATTGTTCCGCGCCCGCGCCGTCCGCCAGGGAAGCTGGAAGGCACTGTACATTCCCAAACCGGACGGCCCTGGCCGCTGGCAGCTGTATGACCTGGCGAGCGATCCCGGCGAGATCCACGATCTGGCCGAGCAGGAGCCAGAGCGCCTGCGCAGTCTGACCGAGCAATGGCAACGCTATGTCGACGAGACCGGCGTGCTCGACTTCAGTTTCGCCGGCCGCCTCTTCCGCGAACTCACACGCGCGCTGCTACGCGTCTTCACTCGTCAACCGCGGACATTGTGAACGGAGCAACCCGCCAACTGCTTCCCAGGCATATTTTCCATGCCGGAAATGCATCGCATCGGCGTTCCCCGGCTGCAGCCCGCACCTCATCAGCGACGCGAATCGGCAAGGATTTATTAATCCAAAAAGTTATTTAAATAACAAAAACAATTCCTTCAGGAGCTATATAAAACCCACCATCATGGTGCTCAGAACACCACCGGCGCCCATCACAGACAGGCGCTGGGTCGTTACCCAGCCGAGTAGCGCACATGCACGCCGACACCATCGCCACCTGGGCCCAGGTCATTGCCCGCGCCTTGCAGGCCCATGGCTACGATCCCAAACCACTGCTGCGCACCGCCGGCATAGACCCGGCACAGCTCAATGACGCCAACCTGCGTATCCCCCTGGAGCGCATGAGCGCCCTCTGGCGCGCGGTGGAGCGCACCACCGGCGATCCCGCCTTTGGCCTGAAGGTCGCCGCCCACAGCCTGCCGACAGACTTCCATGGTCTGCTGTTCGCCCTGCAGAGCAGCGCCACCGTGGGTGAGGCGCTGGAACGAGTCGTGCGTTTTTCCCCCGTGGTCAGCACCTCCGGCCAAGTCAGTCTGGAGCGCAGCAGGGGCGTCTGCCGGCTGGTCTATCGGCGCATCCCACGCGCCCAGGTCGAACAGATGGCCACCGAAGCACTGCTTGCTTCGGGACTGCGCCATGCCACCTCGATCTGGGGGCTGGGCGCAGTGCGCTGCGTGCATCTGGCCCGCCCGCGTCCGGACGACCCCGAAGCCTGGGAGATGCGCTTCGGTCAACGCCTGGAGTTCGATGCCCCGCACAACGCCGTGGACTACGATCCGACGCTGCTCGACGTCCCCCTGCGCAGCGGCAACCGCGAGCTGGCGCAGATCCTCGACGGCAGCCTGAACAGCTACCTCAAGCGCCTGTCCGGACACGACCTGCCGGAACAGGTGCGCCAGTCGATCGTGCGCCAACTGCCCAGTGGCGAGGTCCAGCAGACACTGGTAGCCGAGGAGCTGGGCATGAGCCCGCGAAACCTGCATCGCCACCTGCTGCGCCATGCCACCAGCTTCACCGAACTGCTGGAGGAAACCCGCCGCGAGCTGGCCTTCGAACACCTGCGCCAGGCGCACTGCTCGGTCAACGAAGTCTGCTACCGGCTGGGCTTCAACGAACCCAGCAGTTTCAATCGCGCGTTCCGCCGCTGGACCGGCCAGAGCCCGGGTCAATGGCGACTGCGAGAACTGGGCCAGTCCGAACCGCCGGCCACCATTCGCCCCGCTGCCGGGTTCGCCCTCGCCCTGTGAACCCAGGCCTTGTCCGCGGCGGACCATGGATTGTCCGCCAAAGCCCATCAGCCTCCATCGAGCTTGCCTAGCATCGGCATCCAGAGGGGTGACCAGCCCCCGCTCCGCCGACTTCAAGCCGTGCGTGCCACGGCCCTGCTGCAAGGACAAGCCATGCATAGACTCATTCCGCGCGCCCGTCGTTCCGGCCTGGCGCTGCACCCGCTGACCCTGGCGCTGCTGCTGGCCACCGGCAACGCCTTTGGCGACGAGCCGGACACCACCAGTGATGGCCAACCCACCGTCGACGCCCTGCAGACGGTCACCGTGACCGCCCGCCGCCGCGAAGAGAACGCCCAGGACGTGCCGACGCCGATCACCACCCTGAGCGGCGACACCCTCGACAAGCAGCGCATCTACAAGATCCAGGATTTGCAGCAGGCGCTGCCCAGCGTCAACGTCGCCTACATCCACGCCCGCCAGTCGAGCCTGGCGATACGCGGCATCGGCAACAACCCGGCCAGCGACGGCCTGGAAGGTTCCGCCGGCATCTACCTGGACAACGTCTACCTCGGCCGGCCGGGCATGGCGGTGTTCGACCTGATGGACATCGAGCAACTGGACCTGCTGCGAGGCCCGCAGGGCACCCTGTTCGGCAAGAACACCACCGCTGGCGTGCTGAACATCACCACGCGCAAGCCGACCTTCACCCCCGAGAGCAGCATCGAGACTTCCGGCGGCGAGAACGGTTATTTCCAGGGCAAGGGCAGCGTCTCCGGTCCGCTGACCGATACCCTCGCCGGACGCCTGTCGCTCTACCGCACCCGTGACGACGGCTACCTGAACAACCTGGCCGACGGTCGCACCCTGCTGGGCGGCGAGCGCGAGGGCGTCCGCGGCCAGTTGCTGTTCCAGCCCAACGACGACTTCAACCTGCGCTGGATCAACGAATACAACAGCGAGAACTCCAGCCAGGGCAGCGGCGTGATCTACGGCGGCTCCGACCTGTTCTGGCGCCGCGCCGCGCTGGTCGGCGCGCACCCGGTGCAAGGCAAGTCCAACATCGATGGCCGGCAGAATGTCAGCGTCCACCAGAACGCCAGTTCGGTGGAAGCCAACTGGAACCTCAATGGAGGCTACAAGCTGACCTCAATCAGCGCCTACCGCTACTGGCACTTCAACCCGGCCAACGATTCGGACGAGCTGGACGTCCCGGTCATCCGCGACCTGGGCTACGAAATCCACGACCGCCAGTTCTCCCAGGAAATCCGCCTGGCCTCGCCCACCGGCGGCGCCTTCGACTACGTGGTGGGCGCCTACGCCTTCCGCCAGAGCCTGAACAACCGCTACTTCGTCAACCTCGGTCCATTGGCCGACCTCAACCTGATCGGTGCGAACCTCAATGCGCTGAACAACGTCAGCAGTACCAGCAAGGGCTGGATCGACACCGACAGTTTCGCCCTGTTCTCCCAGGGCACCTGGCACCTGACCGACAAGCTCGACTTCACCCTCGGCCTGCGCGGCACCTACGAGGAGAAGAAGGCCCAGGTCGAGCGCTCGTCCCCCGTGGGCGGCGCTCCGGTCAGCGGCCTGCCGGCGGCGATCCGCGCCAGCCAGGCCGGCGCCTACGACTCCGGCGACCTCAGCCTGCACAACGCCGCACCCTCGGCGCTGCTGAGCCTGAGCTACCGGTTTGACGACAACCTGCTTGGCTACGCCTCGCTGTCCCACGGCGAGAAATCCGGCGGGGTAAACCTTACCGTGGGCAGCGCGCCGAGCGCCGGCGCCGACTCCCTGCTGGTCGGCCCGGAACGAGCCAATGATGCCGAACTGGGGATCAAGAGCACCCTCTTCGACCGCCGCCTGCAGCTCAACGCCAACCTGTTCTGGACCGGAATCACCGGCTACCAGGCCACCACCTACTACCAGCCCTCGGGTTCGCTGACCGGCTACCAGGTGCTGGCCAATGCCGGCGACCTGCGCTCGCGCGGCCTCGAGTTCGAAGCCACGGCCCTGCCGTTGCGCGGCCTGACACTGAACTTCAACGGCTCGTTCAACGACGTCACCTACCTGTCGTTCAAGGACGCCCCCTGCCCAGCCGAGGTCAGCAGCCAGCCCAATGCACCGGCCACCTGCGACCTCTCGGGCGAGCGGGTAATGGGCGCCTCGCGCTGGATCGCCAACCTCAACGGCGAATACAAGTGGCAGCTGGACAACCGCTTCGAGCCCTACGTCACCGCCAGCTATGCCTACCGCTCCGAAGCCGAGGGCACGCTGGACAACTCCAATCTGTCGAAGATCCCCGGCTACGGCCTGGCCAATTTCTCCGTGGGCCTGCGCCACGAGGTCGGCGACGGTCTGCTGGACGCCTCGCTGTGGGTGAAGAACGCCTTCGACAAGGAGTACTACCAGGCGGTCATCGCCTCCTCCAACGGCCTGTACGTGGGCTATCCCGGTCAGCCACGGGTCACCGGCGTGACCCTGCGCTACGATTTCTGAGGTACACATGAGCCAGACACAGATCAGCCTCGGCGCCTTCCTGATGGGCAGCGGTCACCACCTGGCCGCCTGGCGCCACCCCCTATCGCCGCCGGGCGCCCTGGACCTCGGCCACTTCCGCCGGCTGGCGCAGACTGCCGAGCGCGGCCTGTTCGACGCGATCTTCTTCGCCGACAACCTCGCCCTGCTCGGCAGCAACGAACTCGCCGCACAGACCACCCACGGCGAAGTGTTCGACCCTTTGGTGCTGCTCGCCTCACTGGCCTCGGTCACCGAGCGCATCGGCCTGATCTCCACGGTGTCAACCAGCTTCAACGACCCCTACCTGCTGGCTCGCCGCTTCGCTACCCTCGACCACCTGTCCGGTGGCCGCGCCGGCTGGAACCTGGTGACCTCGGCGACCGACCAGGAAGCGCAGAACTTCGGCCTGGAGCAGCACTTCGAGCACGCCGACCGCTATGCCCGCGCCGAGGAGTTCATCGATGTGGCCCGTGGCCTGTGGGACAGCTTCGCCGACGATGCCTTCCTGCGTGACAAGCCCGGCGGCCGCTACTTCGCCCCGGAGAAACTGCGCACCCTCGCCCACCATGGTGACTACTACCGGGTGCGCGGCCCGTTGAACCAGCCTCGCTCGCCACAGGGTCATCCGGTGCTGGTGCAAGCGGGATCGTCGGAGCCGGGCAAGGCGCTGGCCGCGCGTACGGCCGAGGTCGTGTTCACTGCGCAGCAGACCCTGGAGGACGCCCGTGCGTTCTATACCGACCTCAAGGGCCGACTGGCTGCCCACGGCCGGGAGGCGGACGAACTGAAGATCATGCCGGGCATTTCCCCGGTCATCGGGCGCACCCAGAGTGAAGCCGAGGACCTGCAGGCCGAGCTGCAAGGCCTGATCGAACCGCAACTGGGCCTTGCCCTGCTCTCGGGCATGGCCGGCGGCCTCGATCTCTCGCAGTTCCCGCTGGATGGCCCCTTGCCGGAGCTGCCGCCCAGCAATGCCATGAAGAGCCGCCAGGCGTTGTTCGTCGAATTGGCCCGGCGTGAAAACCTGACGTTGCGCCAGCTCTACCTGCGGGCTGCCGGCGCGCGCGGGCACTGCACGCTGGTGGGCGCCCCCAGGCAGATTGCCGACCACCTGGAAGCCTGGTTCAGCGCCGGCGCCGCCGATGGTTTCAACATCATGCCGCCGTTGCTGCCCCACGGCCTGGACAGTTTCGTCGAACTGGTGGTGCCGGAGTTGCAGAAGCGCGGCCTGTACCGTCGTGAATACCGTGGCAGCACGCTGCGCGAACACCTCGGGCTGCGTCGGCCTGAACGTCGCTAGACAAATCAGGCCGGCGCCATGGCCGCAGGCGTGTCTACTGGTCGCGTACCAGCAGCACCGGACGCTTGCTCGACTGCAGGACGCCTTCGGCCACGCTGCCCAGCATCAGGCGATGCACGCCACGGCGACTGTGGGTGCCCATGACGATGGCGTCGGCCTTGACGGCATCGGCCTCGGCCTCGATACGGTCGGCCACTTCCTCGCCGGTGGTCTCCATCGTGACCCGCTGGTAGGTGGCGGGCACGGCGTACTCCTCGGCCACCTCCCGCGCCTTGCTCAGGATGTCGTCAGCGGCCTTGAGCGCGGCGGCGTGCAGCGCCTCGGCGTCATAGTACTTGGCGTAGTAAGGCAGGTGCCCCAGCGGACGGTCGACGATGGTGATGACGTGCAGTTCACCGCCACTCAGGCGGACCAATCGTGCACCTTCGGCCAGGGCTCGGAGGGAAACGGGGCTGCCGTCGACGGCGGCCAGTACGTGCTCGTACATGCTGTGCTCCTCGTTGGTTGGGCAGTACGACCTTAACCGCGCGGGTCGGCAACGCCCTTGTGCCGTGTCAATGTATACGCCGGGAGTCGTCTCAGTGCGCCGGCACCGTCTCTTCGCGACAGGCGGACGGGCTCTGTCCGGTCCAGCGCTTGAAGGCCCGGCGGAAGCCGCGCACGTCGCTGTAGCCGAGCGCTTCGGCGATACGTTCGATGGGCATTCGAGGGTTGCTCAGCAGGCTCATGGCACGTGCGCGGCGGACCTTTTCCTGTAGCGCCTCGAAGGTCATCTGCTGCTCGCCCAGGCGCCGGCGCAGGGTGCGGCTGCTCATGTTGAGGTCGGCAGCGATCTTGTCGATCTGGCAACCCTCGGGCAGGTCGCGAAGGATGGCGCGTTCCACACTTTCCAGCAGCCCGGTTTTCTGTTGCTGTGGTGCGCCGACCGTCTCCAGGAGGTCAAGCGCCTGGCGCAGGGCGACGGGCTGGTGGCTGGGCAGTTGCAGGTCCAGCCAGTGACTGGCGATGAGCATGCGGTTACGTGCGCAACCAAATGCCAGGTTCGGGCCGAGCAGGCGTTGATACTCCGCCTCGTAGCTCGGCGCGGCATGGGTGAACTCGAACCGCAGGGGCTGGAAGGCGTTGCCGATCAGGGCGCGGTTGTACACCAGCACACTGGCAAAGAACTCCTCCACGGCGAAGATCTGCACGTCGGCGTAAGGCAGTCGGCACTCGACTTCAATGGCGCTTTCCTCGGGCCCTTCCAGCAGGTTGCACAGCGTCATGCCGCCCGTGGTGTGCTGGAAGCGCCGGCCCACCTCGAAGGCATCGCGCAGGGTCCTGCACAGCGACAGCACGTGGCCGAGCAAGCCGAGGGTGCCGAGTACATTATGGTCGCCCACCCAGAGGCCCAGGCCGCGCTCGGGCAACGCCTCCAGCGCGCGCTGGATCATGTTCACGGCCTGACGGTAGGAGATTCGCCGCGCCGGGTCCTGCAGTTCCTCGACGTTGAAGCCGAGCCCGAGGCACAGCCGCTCACCGCTCACGCCCTTGCTGCTGGCGACCTCGGCAAGGGTCTGCAGCAGGAAGGGCGAAACCTGGGCCAGATCGAGCTGGGCATCGACGGGGGAGCTGGGCATGGGACTGTTCTCGAACCGGGACGCCTGAAGTTCTTGTCATGGGCCGGTGCGCGGCGAGGCCATCATAACGTGGTCACGGGCGTTTCTGGTACGAGCGTAACAGAATATTACAGGGCGTCCGTCAGGCCCGGTCCTTCGGGCCACGAGCGTTTCGTGGACAGAAAAAACCCCAGGCCGGCAGCCTGGGGTTGTTCATCGAGCCGAACCGGAGCTCAGCTGTAGACAGGCCAGTGCTCGACGATGCGTCCTCCGCGCACCGCCAGCAGGTCGCCGAATTGCAGCAGGATCGACTCGGACTGGGTCGGGCGCAGGAACATCTGGTCATCCACCTTCAGGCCCACGGCGCTGGAGCCGTTGACCATCTCCTGGTTGGAGCTGCGTCCGTACAGGCCGTTGAACTGCAGTCCCCTGGGCGACTCGGGCTCGGCCATCCAGTTGCCGCCATAGACGAAGAAGGTCTCGCGCTGGTTGGGGTCCCACCAGGAGAACAGCTGCGATTTGCCGTCCAGCGCCGGAATCCGCACCGGGCCGGTGCTCTTGATGACCGGCGTGGCGATGAAGGCAGCCGGCTGGTGGTCCACCAGGGATGGCAGGTCATAGTGCGTCGGCTTGACCAGCGCCGAGCCCACCGACACCTCGGTGCTGGTGCGCTCGTTCTCATGCATCCGGTAACTCGGACTACCGGCGGTATTGAGCGTCAGCCCCGGCTTCCACAGCGGCGCATGGCGGGTGCGCGCGTAATCGACGAAGCCGTCGTAAAGCTGCATGACCTTGGCGAAAAGCTCCTCCGAGGAACCGAGGACTTCCGGCACGCCCATGCCGACGAAGGGGTCGTAGCCCATGAAGCCGGCGAACTCCAGGTGCTGCGGGTTGGCGCCGATGATCGTGAGCATCCGGTCCAGGGTGTCGTGGTCGGCCACGCCACCCCGGTGAAGCCCCACGTCCAGCTCGATATTGATCCGCAACCGGGTGTTGCGCCCTTGCGCCAGCGCCAGGTACTGCTGCAGGCGCTCGGGGGTGTCGAGCAGCCATTGCAGCTGGGTCGTCGGGTCGAACGAACCGCGAAGGTTCTCGTAGAACTGCTGCGCCGACCCCACCGGCAGCGGCTTGCCGAGCAGCAGGTCGGAATCGGGGAAACGCTCGGCATCGTGGTTGAGGAAGGGCTGGTGGAACGACATCATCCGCCGGGTGCCGGCACGCTGGGCGATGTAGTCGAGCAATTGCGGCGATGGCAGGGACTTCTCCACCACGCGCAGGTGTTTGCCGGTGCGGGCTACCGATTGCATCACCACGTCGACGTTGTGGTCCAGCCGGTCCAGGTCGATCAGCATCACCGGGCGCATCGGCCCGTGTTCGCGCAGCTCGCGGTTCAGCCGGGTGAAGTAGTCGTCGTACGGGGCGCCGTGGTCGCCCGGTCGCAGCCAGGCGCCGGCACCGGCGAGCAGGACGCCCGCGCCTGCCGCGCCGACGAGGAAATTGCGTCGTTTCATGGGTTGTTCTTCCTTGTCAGGCCACGCCCAGGATCGATGACAGGTGGGCATTGAGGAACTTGCCCTGCGGGTCCAGCTCGCGGCGCACCTCGGTGAACTCCTTCCAGCGCGGATACAGCGGTTGCAGCGTGCGCGCGTTCAGCGTGTGCAGCTTGCCCCAGTGCGGCCGGCCGGCGTACTTCCAGAAGATCGGTTCGACGGCGGCGAAGAAGTTGTGGTGGTCCATGCTGTAGTGCTGGTGCACGGAGATGGAGCAGCTGTCGCGCCCCTCGAACATGCTCAGGGGAATGTCGTCGGCTTTCACGTAGCGGTATTCGATGGGGAACCAGGTGCGCAGGTCCTTGTCGTTGATCAGCTTGAGTATCTCGCGCAGGCAGGCCGGGCCGTGTTCGGCGGGCACGGAGTATTCCATCTCGTTGAAGCGCACATTGCGCACGTTGGCGAAGATGTCGTAGGAGTCGCCGACCCGGTCGTCGAAGCTGGCGACATGGCGCAGGCTATTGAGCAGGAAGCGCCGCGCAGCGGGGAAGTCGCTGCCGTACTTGTCGAGGTTCTCGATGATGCTGACATAGCCGTTGCCGCCCTCCTCGGCCGGGTCCAGCGGCGGCGTGGCCGGGTCCTCGGTCTCGTTCAGGGCGATGGACAGCGCGTAGTCGGAATGGGTGAGCACCTGCATTTCCCAGTGCTGGTTCTCGCGGGTGTTCTTCTCCACGTCCTCCAGCAGTTCTTCGGTACTGGCGATCCACTGCCGTTCGCGCAGGCGAAAGGCCGCGCGGTTCTGCAAGCGCACTCGGGTAGCGACACCGAAGGCGCCGAGGGACACCCGCGCGGCGTTGAACACCTCGGGATGCCGCTGGGCGTCGCAATCCAGCACCTCGCCACTGGCGGTCACCAGTTGCAGGCCGGTCACGCGGGTGGAATAGGAACCGAAGCCGACGCCGGTGCCGTGGGTCGAGGTGGAGATCGCCCCGGCCAGGGTCTGGTAGTCGATGTCCGACATGTTCGGCAGCGCTTGGCCGATCTCCTTCAGCGCCGGCCCCATGAGCGACATGGGCGTACCGGCAGCGAACTCCGCCTGCAGCGTGGCGGCATCGTGGCCGAGCAGACCGTTGAAGTAAGCCAGCGAGACCAGCGTGCCATCCGTGGGCACCAGAGCGCTGAAGGAATGCGCCGAGCCGACCGGACGCACCTTGCCCTCGGCCTGGCGGATGACCTGGACCAGTTCGTCGAGACTCTGCGGGGCCAGCCGCGCCGCTGGCAGGCAACTCTGCCCGCCGGACCAGTTGTGCCAGGGGATCAGCCGTGGCGCACGGGCCAGTTCGGCTGCCAACGGGCTGGTCGACAGCGCGACGAAAGCGCCGGCAATACCGGCGTTTTGCAGGAGCTGGCGCCGGGTAAGTTGAATAGGCATCGAAGGAACCCCGCGCTTACTGGATCGTCTGGCCGGACATGAAGGAGATCAGCGCGAGGAATTGCTCCTCGGAACACTGCATGCACATGCCCATCGGTGGCATGCCCTTGAAGCCGTTGATGCTGTGGTCCAACAGGCTGTCGGCGCCCTGGGCGACACGCGGCTGCCAGGCTTTCGCGTCACCGGTCTGCGGCGCTCCGGAGGCCGGGTTGGCGTGGCAGAGCTTGCAGCTGCTGTCATAGACCTTCGCCAGGGCAGGATCAGCAGGCGCCAGGGCGGCGGTGTTGTGGGTGGTTGTCGGCGCGGCATCGTCACCACAACCGCCGAGCAGAGCGGACAAGGCCAGCAAGGCAAAAGCGAACCAGGGTGTTGCAGGTTTGTGCATGGAACCCCCTTTTCTCCCCGTACGCGACGGCACGGATTCTTGTTGTCATGGGTAGCCGGCAGGTTAAGCCAGGCGCCAGTCGTGCCCGAGGGCATTACCGGCCAAAAAGGGGGTTCTGAGCGGACAGCATGGCAGCTTTGCCCCTCTGTCGGTTTCAGGATGCGCAGGGTCGCTGCGGTGCAATCCTTGAACACAAGGGATGGCAAGCTTCCATACTGTCGAGGACCAGGCGCGCCCAGATGCCTGGCCGGAGAATAAGAATGGCGCCCCGAACAGCCACGCAGACCGTGACGTGGCCGGTACGCCGCAGCCGAAGGTTTTCGGCCCCTGCCCCGGCAGCGGCCGTGATATCGAGGTGCGCTGTATGCCTGATGATTCGCTTCACCTGCCCCTGATCCACGATGTGCTGGAACGTCTCAAGGCCACGCCCGGCGCCCTGCTGCCGGTGCTCCATGCCATCCAGGACTGCGTCGGCTACATCCCCGACGATGCCCTCCCCGAGATTGCCCACGCCCTGAACCTCAGCGTCGCCGAGGTGCGTGGGGTAATCAGCTTCTACCACGACTTCCGCACCTCACCTCCGGCCCGTCACACGCTGCGCCTGTGCCGGGCAGAGTCCTGCCAGAGCCGGGGCGCCGAAGCCCTGGCTGCACAGTTGCGCGAACAGCTCGAACTGGACGACCACGGCACCAGCGCCGACGGCCGCATTGCCCTGCGCCCGGTCTACTGCCTGGGCGCCTGCGCCTGCTCGCCAGCGCTGGAACTGGACGGCCGGGTGCATGCGCGCCTCACCCCCGAGCGCCTGCGCAAGCTGGTGAACGGCTGCCGGGAGGACGCCAAATGCTGAAGCTGTTCATCCCCTGCGATTCGGTGGCCCGTGCGGTGGGCGCCGACGAGGTGACCGACGCCCTGGTCGCCGAAGCCGAGCGCCGCCAGTTGCCGCTGGACATCCAGCGCACCAGCTCGCGTGGCCTTTACTGGCTGGAACCACTGCTGGAGCTGGACAGCGACGCCGGCCGGCTGGGCTTCGGTCCGCTGACGGCGGAAGACGTGCCCGCCCTGCTCGATGCCCTGTCCGGCGACGCGACCAACCATCCTCTGGCCCTTGGGCGGGTGGAAGAACTGCCCTACCTGAAGAGCCAGCAGCGCCTGCTCTTCTCCCGTGCCGGCATCACCCGGCCACTGTCGCTGGACGACTACCGCGCCCACGGCGGCTTCGAAGGGCTGGCCCGCGCCATCGGCCTGGATGGCGCCGACGTCGTCGCCGCGGTGCTCGACTCCGGCCTGCGCGGCCGTGGCGGCGCGGCCTTTCCCGCCGGCATCAAGTGGCGCACCGTGCGTGACGCCCCAGGCCCGCAGAAGTATGTGGTGTGCAACGCCGACGAAGGCGACTCCGGCACCTTCGCCGACCGCATGCTGATGGAGGGCGACCCCTTCCTGCTGATCGAGGGCATGGCCATCGCCGGCCTCGCCGTCGGCGCGACCATGGGCTACGTGTATGTGCGCTCGGAATACCCGGACGCCATTGCCACCCTCAACCAGGCGCTGAAGCTCGCCCGTGACGCCGGCTACCTCGGTGAAGACGTCTGCGGCAGCGGCCGCGCCTTCGAGCTGGAAGTGCGGGTTGGCGCCGGCGCCTATATCTGCGGCGAGGAAACCGCCCTGCTGGATTCACTGGAAGGCAAGCGCGGCGTGGTCCGTGCCAAGCCGCCGTTGCCCGCGCTGCAAGGCTTGTTCGGCCTGCCGACGCTGGTGCACAACGTGCTCACCCTGGCCTCGGTACCGGTCATCCTGGCCAGAGGCGCGCCGTTCTACCGCGACTTCGGCATGGGCCGTTCGCTGGGCACCATGCCCTTCCAGCTGGCCGGCAATGTCCGCCACGGCGGGCTGGTGGAACGCGCCTTCGGCCTGACCCTGCGCGAGCTGGTGGAAGACTACGGCGGTGGCACCGCCAGTGGCCGCCCGCTGAAGGCCGCGCAGGTGGGCGGACCGCTGGGCGCCTGGGTGCCACCATCGCAGTTCGACACCCCGCTGGATTACGAGGCCTTCGCTGCCGTCGGCGCCATGCTCGGTCACGGCGGCGTGGTGGTCGCCGACGACAGCCTGGACATGGCGCGCATGGCACGCTTCGCCCTGCAGTTCTGCGCCGAGGAATCCTGCGGCAAGTGCACGCCCTGCCGCATCGGCTCGACCCGTGGCGTGGAGGTGGTGGACCGGCTGATCGCCACCACCGATATCAGCGCCCGCCAGCAGCAGGCGCAATTGCTCGGCGACCTCTGCGACACCTTGCAATACGGCTCGCTCTGCGCCCTCGGCGGGATGACCGCCTTCCCCGTGGCCAGTGCCCTCAAGCACTTCCCCGCCGACTTCGGTCTGGCGACTTCGGAGGCCGACTCGTGATCAATTTCTTCGATCCCGCAACGTCCAGCACGAGTGATATCGACCTCGGCACACCCGCCCGCGACAGCGCCGTGCAGGTCAGCCTGAACATCGACGGGCGCGAAATCAGCGTGCCCGCCGGTACCTCGGTGATGCGCGCTGCAGCCCTGTTGGGCACCAGCATTCCGAAACTCTGCGCCACCGACAGCCTGGAAGCCTTCGGCTCGTGCCGCATGTGCCTGGTGGAAATAGACGGCATGCGCGGCTACCCGGCCTCCTGCACCACGCCGGTAAGCGAAGGCATGGTGGTACGCACGCAGACGCCAAAACTGGCGAACCTGCGCCGCAACGTGATGGAACTGTACATCTCCGACCACCCGCTGGACTGCCTGACCTGCTCGGCCAACGGCAACTGCGAGTTGCAGACCGTCGCCGGTCAGGTCGGCCTGCGCGAGGTGCGCTACGGCTACGATGGCGCCAATCACCTGGAGGACGCCAAGGACGTCTCCAACCCCTACTTCGACTACGACCCGAGCAAGTGCATCGTCTGCAACCGCTGCGTGCGCGCCTGCGAGGAAACCCAGGGCACCTTCGCCCTGACCATCGAGGGGCGCGGCTTCGAGTCCCGCGTGGCGGCGGCCGGCGGCGAGAACTTCCTCGATTCCGAGTGCGTTTCCTGCGGCGCCTGCGTGCAGGCCTGCCCCACCGCCACGCTGATGGAAAAGAGCGTGGTCGAGATCGGCCAGCCGGACCGCGCTGTCATCACCACCTGCGCCTACTGCGGAGTGGGCTGCTCCTTCCGCGCCGAGATGAAGGGCAACCAGCTGGTGCGTATGGTCCCGGACAAGAACGGCCAGGCCAACCACGGCCACTCCTGCGTCAAGGGCCGCTTCGCCTGGGGCTATGCCACGCACCCGGACCGCATCACCAAGCCAATGATCCGCCAGCACATCAGCGATCCCTGGCAGGAAGTCAGCTGGGACGAGGCGGTCACCTACGCCGCCAGCGAATTCCGGCGCATCCAGACGAAGTACGGGCGCGACTCCATCGGCGGCATCACCTCCAGCCGCTGCACCAACGAAGAGACCTACCTGGTACAGAAACTGGTGCGCGCGGCGTTCGGCAACAACAACGTCGATACTTGTGCGCGGGTCTGCCACTCGCCCACCGGCTACGGCCTGAAGCAGACCCTGGGCGAGTCTGCCGGCACCCAGAGCTTCGACTCGGTGATGCACTCCGACGTGGTGCTGGTGATGGGCGCCAACCCCACCGACGCGCACCCGGTGTTCGGCTCGCAGCTCAAGCGTCGCCTGCGCCAGGGCGCGCAGCTGATCGTCATCGACCCGCGGCGCATCGACCTGGTCGACTCGCCCCACGCCCGCGCCGAGCTGCACCTGCAACTGCGCCCCGGCACCAACGTCGCCATGCTCAACGCCCTGGCCCACGTCATCGTCACCGAGGGGCTGGTCAAGCAGGACTTCGTCGATGCGCGCTGCGAGGCCAGCGACTTCATCCGCTGGCGCGATTTCGTCAGCCTGCCGGAGAACGCCCCGGAAGTGCTCGGCCCGGTCTGCGGCGTGCCGGCCGAAGAGATCCGCGCCGCCGCCCGCCTTTACGCCACCGGCGGCAACGCGGCGATCTACTACGGCCTGGGCGTCACCGAACACAGCCAGGGCAGCACCGCGGTGATGGGGATCGCCAACCTCGCCATGGCCACCGGCAACGTCGGCCGCGAAGGCGTCGGGGTGAACCCGCTGCGCGGCCAGAACAACGTGCAGGGCTCCTGCGACATGGGCTCCTTCCCCCATGAGCTGCCCGGCTACCGGCACATTTCCAACCAGACCGTACGCAGCCAGTTCGAACAGGCCTGGGGCGTGACCCTGCAGCCCGATCCCGGCCTGCGCATCCCCAACATGTTCGAAGCGGCGCTGGGCGGCACCTTCAAGGCGTTGTACTGCCAGGGCGAGGACATCGCGCAGAGCGACCCCAACACCCAGCACGTCACCGCCGCCCTCTCCGCCATGGAGTGCGTGGTGGTGCAGGACATCTTCCTCAACGAAACCGCCAAGTTCGCCCACGTGTTCCTGCCGGGCAGCTCCTTCCTGGAAAAGGACGGCACCTTCACCAACGCCGAGCGTCGTATCTCCCGCGTGCGCAAGGTTATGGAACCACTGGGCGGCAAGGCCGACTGGGAAGCCACCGTGGCCCTGGCCAATGCCCTGGGCTACCCGATGGACTACACCCACCCGTCGCAGATCATGGACGAGATCGCCCGCCTGACGCCGACCTTCACCCGCGTCAGCTACGCCGAACTGGACCGCCACGGCAGCCTGCAGTGGCCGTGCAACGACGCCGCACCCGACGGCACCCCGACCATGCACATCGAGCAGTTCGTGCGCGGCAAGGGGCGCTTCATGCTCACCGGCTACGTGCCCACCGAAGAGAAGGTCAACGCCCGCTACCCCCTGCTGCTCACCACCGGGCGCATCCTCAGCCAGTACAACGTCGGCGCCCAGACCCGGCGCACCGACAACGTCGCCTGGCATGAGGAAGACCGCCTGGAAATCCACGCCAGCGATGCCGAGAGCCGAGGCATCAACGACGGCGACTGGGTTGGCGTGGGCAGCCGCGCGGGGCAGACGGTGCTGCGCGCCAAGGTCAGCGAGCGCGTGGCGCCGGGAGTGGTCTACACGACCTTCCACTTCCCCGAATCGGGCGCCAACGTGATCACCACCGACAACTCCGACTGGGCCACCAACTGCCCGGAATACAAGGTCACGGCAGTGGAAGTGGTGCGCGTGTTCCAGCCATCGGAATGGCAGAAGCGCTACCAGGCGTTCAGTGACGAGCAACGGCGCCTGCTCAAGGACCGCCGCCACGCCCAAGCCGCGCAAGCCGAGGTGCGCCGATGAGCGTCGAGAACCTGATCAAGATGGCCAACCAGATCGGCCAGTACTTCTCCACCGAGTCGGACCACAAGCTGGCGGTTCACGGCGTTCGGCAGCACCTGCAGAACTTCTGGACGCCGGCCATGCGCCGCGAGCTCAAGGACTGGCAGGATCAGAACCCCGGCGACGAGCTGCACGCTCTGGTGCGGGCGGCACTGGCGGAGCCGGCAGCTCAGGCCTAGCCGGGCTCCGCAGGACCTCAGGCGTGCTTGCCTGAGGCCGTCTCGGCCGGCACGGCGTACTGCGGCTTGAGCTTGCCGTCCTGGTCGAGCAGCCACGCATCCATGATCTCGCGCACCACCGGCCCGGCCACGCGGCCGCCGGCCTCGCCGTTCTCGATGGTCACCGAGACCACGATGGACGGTTCGCTGGCCGGAGCAAAACCGACGAACAACGCGTTGTCGCGGTGCCGCTCCTGGGTCTTCAGGCGGTTGTAGCGCTCGCCCTGGCGGATCGCGACGATCTGCGCGGTGCCGCTCTTGCCGGCGATGCGGTACTGCGCACCCTGCCCCGCAGCTCGCGCGCCGCCGCCCGGATCGTGCATCACCAGCTGCATGCCGTAGTTCACCGCGTCCCAGTCGTGGGGGTTGCTCAGGTGGATGTCGGGCATGGGATGGGCATCGACAACGTCTTCGCCGCCTACCGACTCGGCCAGCCGCGGACGGTGCCAGGCACCCTTGCTGGCAATCAGCGAGGTCGCTTCGGCGAGTTGCAGCGGCGTCACCTGCATGTAGCCCTGGCCGATGCCAAGGATCACCGTCTCGCCGGGGAACCAGGCCTGGCGGCGGGTAGCGCGTTTCCACTCGCGGGACGGCATCAGGCCGGGAGATTCCTCGGCCATGTCGATGGAGACCTTGCTACCCAGCCCGAAGCGCGTCAGGTAGTCGTGCATGCGGTCGATGCCGAGCTTGTGCGCAACGTCGTAGAAGTAGGTGTCGTTGGAGCGCTTGATGGCCGTGCCCAGATCCACCCAGCCGTCGCCGCTGTGGTTCCAGTTGCGGTACTTGTGGTCGTAGTTGGGCAGCTGGAAGTAGCCCGGATCGAAGACCCGCGTGGCCGGTGTGATGGTGCCGGTATCCAGCCCGGCGATGGCCACCACCGGCTTGATGGTCGAGCCCGGCGAATAGAGTCCGCGCAGCGCCCGGTTGAACAGCGGCCGGTCGATGGAATCGCGCAGCTCGGCATATTGCGCAGAGCTGATGCCGTTGACGAACAGGTTCGGGTCGAAGCTCGGGTTGCTGACCATCGCCAGCACCTGGCCGGTGTTCGGGTCCAGCGCCACCACCGAGCCACGGCGATCGCCCAGGGCCTTCTCGGCGGCGACCTGCAGGTCCACGTCCAGGCCGAGCACGATGTTCTCGCCGGCCACCGGCGGCACCTTCTTCAGCACGCGCATGACGCGGCCCTGGGCGTTGGTTTCGACTTCCTCGTAGCCGACGTGGCCATGCAGCTGCGGCTCGTAGAAGTGCTCGATACCGGTCTTGCCGACGTACTCGGTGCCCCGGTACTCGGTGCTGTCCAGGCGCGCCGCCTCGCGTTCGTTGATCCGCCCGACGAAGCCGACCGAGTGGGCGAAGTGCTCGCCATAGGGGTAGTGGCGGACGAACTCGGCATCCACATCGATGCCCGGCAGCTTGTAGCGGTTGACCTCGATGAGGGCGATCTGCTCCTCGCTCAGGTCGTGCAGCAGGGTCACCGGTTCGAAGGGATGGCGGCTCTTCTTCAGCGCCTTGTCGCACTGCAGGCGCTGCTCGGGGCTCAGGTGAAGGATATCGGTCACCTGGTCGAGCACCACCTGGGAATTGCCGGCGCGCTCGCGGGTCAGGGTGAGGTTGAAGCTGGGCAGGTTCTCGGCGAGCACCTTGCCATTGCGGTCGAAGATCAGCCCGCGTTCCGGGGGGATCGGCAGGACATGGATGCGGTTGTTCTCGGAGACAGTGGCGTTGGTCGCGTAGTCGGTGACCTGGAGGAAATACAGCCTCGCCACCAGGGTCACGCTCATCAGGGCCACCAGCGCGCCGCAGGCGATCAGGCGGCGGTTGACCAGCATCGACTCCTGCTGGTGGTCCTTGAGTTTGATCGGATCGTGCATCGGGATTCCAGAAGGCCCCATCGACCCGGCGGAAAGCGTTTCGCCCTTGCCGTGCAAGGGAGCTTTCCAATCGATGCGGCCTGTTTGCAGCAGAGCGGGAAAGGAAGAAACCGGCAGTGCCCGGCGTGGAGCGATCACGCGTCGGCAGGCAGTCCGGCGCGGCATGGTAGCAGACTGGCCGGGCGGATTCTGACCGGCAGTCGAGGCGTCGGCCTTTCACCTCCTCAGAGCCCAGCGACCCCCGCTCGCGCCACTTGCGCGTCCTGCTCGGCCCTGACGCCGGAAACTCCCACGGCACCGACTACCTGCCCACCTACCAGGATCGGCACGCCGCCTTCGAGGGAGGTCAGCAGCGGCGCGCTGAGGAAAGCGCTGCGACCGCCATTGACCATGTTTTCGTACTCACGGGTTTCGCGTCGGCCGATGGCGGCGCTGCGGGCCTTCTCGGTGGCGATGTAGGCGCTGGCCTGGGCACAACCGTCCAGGCGCACCAGTGCCAGCGGGTGCCCGCCATCGTCCGCTACGGCGATGCAGACCGCCCAGCCCTGGCGCCGGGCTTCGTCGGTGGCGGCAGCGACGATGCGGGTGACGTCGGTCTGCTCGAGTACGGCTTTGTGTTGCATGGCATCTCTCTTGAACGGTCTCGTGAACGGCGCGCAGCACCGAGGGGAAGAATCAGACCACCGAGCCTTCCGGCGGCTGCTCCAGCACCGCCACGACCACGGCACTGCCGACGATCAGCACGATGCCAACCAGCGACAGCAGGCTGAGCACCTCGCCCCAGATCAGGTAGCCGAGCAGGCTTGCCCAGATGATGCTGGTGTAGGTGTACGGCGCCAGCGTAGCGGCATGGGCACGGCGTACGGCGATGGTGAACAGCAGTTGCCCGAGGGTCGCGAGCAGGCCGAGGGCGAGCATCAGGCCCAGGTCCGGCAAGCTCGGCGTGCTCCAGGAAAACGGCAGCGTGGTGCCGGTGACCAGCGTGCCGACCACGGTGAAATACAGCACCGTGGTGGTGGAGTCGTCGGTCGCGCGGATGCGGCGGATCTGGATCATCGACAACGCCCCGAAGAAAGCGCTGGCCACCAGCAGGCCCGGCCCGAGCAGGCTGGCCTCGGCGTTGTCCGGCTTGACCACCATCAGCACACCGATGAAGCCCAGCACCGCCGCCAGCGCGTTGCGCGGCAGCAGGCGTTCACCCAGCAGCAGCGGCGCCAGCACGATCACCAGCAGCGCCTCGGAATAGGCGATGGAAATCGCCTCGCTCAGCGGCACGTAGGGCAACCCGGCAAAGAACAGCGCCGAAGAGCCCAGCAGCGTCACCGCGCGGATGCTCTGCCCGCGCACGTCCAGCTGCCGCCAACGCTCAGCCAGCGGACGGCCGCGCAGGCAGAGGAGAAACGCCGGCAGCACGCCGAAAGCCATGCGGAAGAAGGTCACCTCGTTGGCCGGGTACTTCAGCGCCACCACCTTGGCCAGCGCATCCACCACGGCGAAACAGAACATCGACAACAGCATCAGGCCCACGCTGCGCATGGCATGGCTGCGAGGGGCGACAAGGGTCAGCTGGGGCATGTCGTGATCTCCTGTTTCGAGGGTGGATGGATGCGCCGCCAAGGCTTCAGCGCGAACCGAAGCGGCTGGCGAGGAAGGGCGTCACCGGCACGCTGGTGACCAGGTCGCTGGCCTGCTCGGCGAGCAGCTGGCCGGTGATGGCGCCCAGGGTCAGGCCGATATGGCCGTGGCCGAAGTTGTAGAAGACCTGAGGCAGGCGCCACGATGGGCCGAGCACCGGCATGCTGTCCGGCACCGAGGAGCGGAAGCCCATCCACTGCGACACCGGCTCGTGCTGCAAGCGCAGGAAGCGTCGTGCGCCACGGGTCAGGTAGCGGTAGCGCGCCGGGCTCGGCAGCGCCTCCAGCCCAGCGAATTCCACCGTGCCGGCGACGCGCAGGCCCTGCGCCATGGGTGTCATGTAGAAGCCGCCGGCACCCCAGCAAACCGGGCGATTGAGCACCTGCCCGGCATGCCCGAAGAGCACGTGGTAACCGCGCTCCGTGTCCTGCGGCACCGCATCGCCCAACTGATCCACCAGCGTGCGCGACCAGGCGCCGGTACACAGCGCCACGCGGTCGGCAGTCAGGTGCTCGCCGGCCACCAGCTGCGCCTGCACCGCGTCCCTGCCCTGCCCGGCCGGTTCCAGGCCCAGCAGCTCGCCACGGCGAAACTCGCCGCCCAAGGCCAGGAAGCGTTCGAACAGACGCAGGCTCAGCGCGTAGGGATCAAGCGTGCGGCTCACGCCGGGCAGCTCCACCGCGCAACTCGCGCGTGCGTTGAGCGCCGGTTCCTGCTCGCGCAACTCGCCCCCTTCGACGAAACGGATCGGCACGTCGAAGCGCCGGTGGTAATCCACCATAGCCTGCGCATCGCGGCGTTCATGCTCCTCGAAGAGGTACAGCGAACCGTCATGACGGATCAGGTCGTTGGCGCCGGCCTCGTCGAACAGTCCCTGCCACGCGCCCATGCAGGGGCGCAGCAGGGTGTTGAGGTCGTGGCCGATGGCTTCGACGCGATCACGCCGCGAGGCTGCCAGGAACCGCAGCAGCCACGGCGCAATGCTCGGCAGGTAGGCCGGGCGGATCGCCAGCGGGCTGTCCGGGCGCAGCAGCATGCCCGGCGCCTTGCGCCAGATGCCAGGCGTGGCCACCGGCTCCACCGAGTAGGTGGCGAAGGTGCAGGCGTTGCCGAACGAAGTGGCGAGGCCGGGCGGATTGCGGTCCAGCAGGGTCACGCGGAAGTCACGGCGCTGCAATTGCAGCGCCGTGGCCAGGCCGACCACGCCGGCGCCGACCACCAGGGCATGGCGGCGCAGGTCGTTAGGCTGGGTCATTTGCCGCTCATCACGCGGGTCCACAGGCGGGTGCTCATGCGCATCCCGGACGGCGACAGGGTCTTGATCGGGAACAGGGTGTCGAGCACTTCCTGCGGCGGGTACACGGCCGGGTTGGCGCGCAGTTCCGGCTTCACGTACGAGGTCGCGGCGGCGTTGCCGTTGGGGTACTGCACGGCGTTGGTGATGTTGGCGATCACTTCCGGCTGCAGCAGGTAGTTCATGTAGGCGTAGGCGTTATCCAGGTGCGGCGCGCCCTTGGGAATCACCACGGTGTCCACCGCGATGGTGCTGCCTTCGCGCGGCAGGCTGTAGCCGATCTTCACGCCGTTGCCGGCCTGCTGGGCGGTGGTCATGGCCTGCAGCACGTCGCCGCTGAAGCCGATGGCGACGCAGATGTTGCCGTTGGCCAGGTCGCTGACGTACTTGGACTGGTGGAAGTAGCGGATCGACGGGCGAATGGCCTGCAGCGCCGCTTCGGCGGCCTTGAAGTCGTCCGGGTTCTGGCTGGCCGGATCACGGCCGAGCACCTTGAGGGTGATGGGCACCATCTGGGTGGCGTTGTCGATGACCGCGATACCGCACTGGGCGAGCTTTTCCGCGTTCTTCGGATCGAACAGCAGCTGCCAGCTGCGGGTAACGTCGGTGTTGCCGAAGATGGCCTTGATCCTGTCCTCGTTGTAGCCGATGCCGACAGTCACCCAGAGGTAGGGAATGGCGTAGCGGTTACCCGGGTCGCTGACCTCGAGGATCTTCATCAGCTTGGGATCGAGGTTGTTCCAGTTGGGCAGCTTGCTCTTGTCCAGCTCCTGGATGGCGCCGGCCTTGATCAGCCGCGGCAGGAAGTGGTTGGACGGGCTGGCCAGGTCATAGCCACTGGCGCCGGTCATCAGCTTGGCTTCGGTGGTCTCGTTGCTGTCCACCAGATCGTAGGTGGTCTGGATGCCGGTCTGCTGGGTGAAGTTCGCCAGGGTGTCGTCGGCGATGTAGCTGCTCCAGTTGGCGATGGTGACGGTCTGCGCCGCCTGGGTGGTGCCAGCCAACAGCGACAGGGCCAGGCCTGCCAGGGTCATGGGACGGATGATCATGCTGCCCTCGGTTTTTGTTTTCGGGATGGTCTTGGTTTGCGTGGGTAAAGCGGTGAGTCAGGCCTCGGCGCGCGCGCGGCGCACTTCCCAGGCCATGCGCAGCGAGGCGCCGATATCGAAGAACGGGCTGGGCGGCAGGTAGCCGGGGCTGGCCTGGGACAGCACGTCGGCCAGCACGGGCGAGCTGTCGCCCACCGCCATCTCCACCAGCAGGCGCCCCCACAGGGTGCCGCGCGCCACACCCGAACCATTGCAGCCAGCGACGGCATGCAGACCCTGGTCGATGCGGGCGAAGTACGGCTCGCCGGAGCGGGTGCCACTCAGGTGGCCGGTCCAGGTGTAGGCGATGTCAGCCTCGACGATGCTGGGAAAGCGCTTCTGCAAACCGACGAGATGACGGCGGCGACGCTCGGCCAGTGCACTGTTGTCGAGATCGCGATGGCGGTATTCGACGGTGTTGCGGATCAGCAGCCGGCGACCCGGCAGCAGGCGTACGGTGCCGCCGCCCGGTAGTGGCGCGAGCACGCCCCACTGGCGCTCGCCGAACAGAGACTCCCAGCGCGGCTCGTCCAGCGGACGGGTGATGCTGGCGCTCAGTTCCAGCGGGAAGGTGCCGCTGTCCTGCAAGCCTGCGCGGGCAATGAAAGCGCCGAGGCAGACCAGTACCTGTGGAGCCTGCACCTCACCCTGCGCGGTCCGCGCTACCCAGCCCTGGCCGCTGCGGCGCAGGTCGCTCACGTCGCTCTGCTCGAAGACCTCTACAGACGCCGGCAGGCTGTCCGCGAGTCCTTTCACATAGCTCGCCGGTTGCAGCAGCGCATTGCCGCCCGCGCAATGAATGGCCCGCGCATAGAAGCCACTGCCCAGGCGTTGCTCCAGCGCCAGGCCTTCGTAGTAGCGCGCGTTGGCGCCCACCGACGCCAGGGTAGCGAGGATGCCGTCGATATCGCCCAGGTGCTCGGGCCGATGCGCGGCGAAGTGATAGCCGTCCTCGAAAAACTCGCAGTCGATACCCAGCCCTGCAATCCGCTGGCGAACTTCCTGCGCCGCCGCGATACCGATGCGCGAGGCGACCTGGTAGGCCGCATGGCCGGGCTGCCCGAGGCGTTCGCTGGCGGCAGGCAGTTCATGGGCGACGACGAAACCGGAATTGCGCGCGGAAGCACCCTGGGCGATGCGCTGGCGCTCCAGCAGCACGATGCGCTGTTGGGGGAAACGCGCTGCCAGCGTGTGGGCAGCGGACAAGCCGGTGATGCCGCCACCGATGATCAGCCAGTCCGCCCGCTGGGTGCCGCTCAGCGTCGGCCGCGCGGGCAGCTCGCCCGCCAGGGCGATCCAGCCACAGTGATTGTTCATTACCCGGCACTCCTTCACAATCCATGCGCCGGGCGTATCCAAGCGATTTCCCCGATGGCGCGTCATGACCAGAATCTACGGGCAGTTTCGCTGGCCGCACCAACGCTCATTTTTCATCCTGGTATTCTCAAAACGCATAGATTGCAGAGGGAAGCGTCATGGACAAACTGCTGCGTGTTCCCTCCCTGCAAGCCCTTCAGGCCCTGGTGCAGGTCGCCGACTCCGGCAGCTTCACCGCCGCCGCGCAACAGCTGCACCTGACCCAGAGCGCCATCAGCCGACAGGTGCAACAGCTGGAGGAGTACTACCGCGTGCCGCTGTTCGACCGCACCAGCCGCAAGGTGGCGCTGACCGACGCCGGTCGCGAAGTGCACGCGGTGGCCGAGGGCATGCTCCAGCAACTGCTGCGCCTGGAAGAGCGCCTTGCCCCGGCCTCGGCGGAGCGGCCGTTCCGCATCCGTATTTTCGTTTCGCTGGCGGTGCGCTGGCTGCTGCCGCGCCTGAGTTCCTTCTACTCGCGGCACCCGGAGCTGTGCCTGTCCATCGAGACGGTGGGCGGCGAAGTGGTGGACGACGGCGGTGACTGCGACGCCTACGTGCTCTACCTGCCCAGTGGCAGCGACCCGCAGGGCCGAGCGCTGACGCCGCTGTACGACGAATACCTGATCCCGGTCTGCGCCCCCCGCCTGGACGACGGCCAGGAGCCGCCGCGTTCGCTGGAGGAACTGGCGCGCCACCCGCTGATCCACGCTTCCAGCGGCGGCCTGGAATGGCCGCAGTGGCTGCGCGCCCAGGCCGCTCCGCCGCCTGCGCAGTTCAAGCACATGCTGTTCAACCTCGACGACCTGGCGCTGGACGCCGCCACCCGCGGCCTGGGCGTCGCCATGACCGACCTCATGCTGGCTCACGACGCATTGCAGCGCGGCGACCTCATCGTGCCCTTTGGCGAGGCACTGAAAACCGGCGGCCGCTACGCGCTGTGGCTACGCGACAGCGGCGCCGCCCACCCGGCCTGTCAGCCGGTGCTCGACTGGTTCGAGGAACAGCGCAACCAGTTGGAGTCCTGAGGCGCGCTCGCCTCAAGGCCGAGCCAGTGCGACCATCAAATGCTAATCACTTGCATTTACAGAAGAGAAACGAATCAGTAGACTCGCCCGCCTGACACCGGAAGCCGCAGCTCGCGAAGGCCTGCAGAATGGAATGGAACGGAATCAATCTGCGCTGGGCCTACACCGACCTGCTGCTCGGCCTGAGCCGCAAGACCCAATGTGTGCAGCTCGCCTATGACGTGCTGCACGATGCATTCATCCGCTTCATCCTCGCCAGCCAACGCACCGCCATCGAGCAGCCCAACGCCTACCTGCGGCGGGTCGCGCATTCCGTCCTGATCGACCACTACCGCGACGCCTCGCGTTTCTATCCCCTGCCCGAGGGTGATCTCGAGCCCTGGATGGATACCCGCGAGGACGCCGAGTTCGCCCCCTCCGCCGAGCACCTGGCCGACCTGCAGCAACGCCTGGAAGCCATCCAGCGCATCCTCGAGTGCCTGCCGGCGCGCTGCCGGGAAGTGTTCTGGCTGGCGCGCATAGAGGGTCACCGCCAGGTGGAGGTCGCCCGGATGCTCGGCATCAGTATTTCCATGGTGGAACGCCACCTGATCCGCGCCCTGCTGAACCTGCGCGAAGCGCGCGAGCAGCTGTCCTCGTGAGCGCCAGACGGCAGCAGGCGGCACGCTGGTTCACCCGCCTGCTGGACCTGCCCGGCGATCATCCCGAGCGCCAGGCGTTTGCCCGCTGGCTCGCCGCCGACCCGCAGAACGCCAAGGAGTACCAGGCATTCAGCGAACTCTGGGGCAACTTCTCGAGCACGCCGCAGACCCAGGCGCTCGCCGGCGCCATGGAGAACCTGAGTCGCCGGCGCTTCGTGCGCAACGGGGCGGTGGGCGGCTTGCTGCTGGCGGTCGCCGCCGGTTGGCTGGTGTCGATGCGCAGCCGCCAGGGCGAGCAGATGCTGATGACCGGCATCGGCGAGCGACGCCGCTTCATCCTGGAGGAAGGCAGCGAAGTCTTCCTCGACGCCGACACCCGGCTGCATGTGCTGTTCAGCGAATCGACCCGCCAGGTATTCCTGCTGCGTGGCCGCGCGATCTTCAACGTGGAGCATGCGCCTGCACGTCCCTTCGTAGTCGATGCCGGCGCCGCGCAGGTGCGCGTGCTGGGCACGCGGTTCGTCGTCGAGCGGCTGGAGCCGCAGGTACGGGTGAGCGTCGCCGAGGGACGGGTCGAGTTCTCCAGCGCCGGCCAGCGCCTGGTACTCGAACGCGACCAGGTCGGCGAGCTCGATGCCCTGGGGCAGTTGCACGCCCTGAAGCGCCCGGCGAGCAATGCCTTCAGCTTCTCCCAGGGCAACCTGGTGTTCGAGCGCGCCAGCCTGGGCGAGATCGCCGCCACCCTGTCGCGCTATCGCAAGACACCGGTGAAGGCACTGCAACCCGCTGCGCAATCGATCACGGCCGTGGTGCAGCTGGCGGATGTGGAGAGCTTCCTCGCCCTGCTGCCCGAGCTGGCCGCTGTTCGCATCGAGCAAGGCAGCGGGGTCACGCTGCTGGTGCCGCGCTGATTTTCTTCCGGACCAGGTAGGGGTTTCTTCGCGCTGCTCCGTCATTGGTTATCCAAGTCCCTGACGAGCTTTGCCATGAAGTCGATTTCCCTCAAGTCCCTGGCGGTCTCCAGCACCCTGGCATTCACCCTCAACGCCTTCGCCGCGCCGGTGGCGCTGGACCTGCCACCGCAGCCCCTGGCGACCTCGCTCAAGCAACTGGCGAACCTCGCCGGCGTGACCCTGGCGATGGACGACCAACTGGTGGCAGACCGCATCGCGCCCGCTCTCAAGGGCAACTACGAATTCAACGGCGCGCTGGACGAGCTGCTCGCCGGCTCAGGCCTTGGCGTTCGCCAGCAGGGCGGCGCGTGGCTGATCGTCCGTCGCGACACCTCCGACGTGCTGGACCTCTCCTCCACTACCGTCAGCGGCCGCGGCCTGGGCACCACCACCGAAGGCACGCACTCCTACGCCACCAAGGCCATCACCATCGGCAAAGGTGAGCAGACGCTTCTGGAAACCCCACAGTCGGTCACCGTCATCACGCGCCAGCGCATGGATGACCAGAACATGAACAACCTGCAGGACGCGATGCGCCAGGTCACCGGCGCCACGGTGAAGACCTACAACACCGGCTCCAGCCTCAACGACGTGTACATGCGCGGCTTCCTCGTGGACCAGGTGCAGGTCGACGGCGTTTCGCAGATCACCGGCCAGGGCGACATGGCGACCAGCTTCGACCTGGCCATGTACGACCGCGTCGAAGTCCTGCGCGGACCGGGCGGCCTGTACGCCGGCTCCGGCGAGCCGGCCGGCACCATCAACCTGGTGCGCAAGCGCGCGCTGGGGACCTTCGGCCTGAGCGGGGAAATGGCCGCCGGCTCCTGGGATCGCTACCGCAGCATGGTCGACGTCACCGGTCCGCTGAACGAGGAAGGGACGATCCGCGGCCGCTCGGTCATGGCCTATGAGCACAACAAGTCCTTCGTCGACTATGTGCAGAACGAACGCCCGATGTTCTACGGCCGCCTGGAGATGGATCTGGCCCCCAGCACCACCCTGTCCTTCGGCGGCGCCTACCAGAAGAACAACTCCACGCCGGCCTTCGGCCTGCCCGCCTACGCCGACGGCACCCTGCTCGACGTGCCGCGCTCCACCTACATCGACGCGAAGTGGAACCGCATGAAGGAGGAAACCTGGGAAGCCTTCTCCGAGCTCGACCACACCCTGGACAACGGCGGCCAGTGGAAGACCTCCCTGACCTACCGAGACGCACGCCTGCCACAGCGCGAGTTCAGCTGGACCACCTGGGTGGTCAACCCGGACACCCAGACCGCCGATGCAGCGCGCTACTCGTACTACGAGCGGATCAAGACACTGGGCCTGGACAGCTTCGTCACCACGCCCTTCAGCCTGGCGGGGCGCACCCATGAACTCACCCTGGGCGGTGAATACCAGCACCTGGACAAGGCCTTCACCTACGGCTCGGTGGACCTGGACCACGACGGCTACGCCGACGAGGTGCCGATTGGCATCGACGGCGCCAACGACCTCCCACGCCTGGACATGCCGCACACCAACTTCAACTACACCAAGAGCCGCCAGTACGGCCTCTATGGCCGCACCAAGCTCAGCGTGACCGACGAACTGGACGTGATCCTGGGCTCGCGCGTGACCTGGTACGACGCCGACGCGAAGAACGCCAACACCTTCTTCAACAACTTCGGCTCCCCGTCTACCCAGACCAACGCCAAGGTCATTCCCTACGGCGCGCTGATCTACAAGCTCACCCCGACACTGGCGGCCTATGCCAGCTACACCAGCGTGTTCAAGCCGCAGAGCGAGACGGATGCCAGTGGCGAGAAGATGATCGCGCCGCACAAGGGCAAGCAATACGAGGTGGGCCTGAAGCAGGAGCTGATGGACGGCCGCTTGAATGCCTCGGTCGCCCTGTTTCGCATCTACGACGAGAACCGCGCCCAGTGGAGCGGCAGCCCGGTCAACGCCTATGAAGCGCAGGGCAAGGTTCGCAGCCAGGGCTGGGAAGCCGAGCTGACCGGCAACCTGACCGACAACTGGAGCATCGTCACCGGCTACGCCTTCACCATGACCCGCCTGCTGGACGACGACCCGAACAATGGCCTCAGTTCGGGAGACACCTTCAGCACCATCACGCCCAAGCACAACTTCAACCTGTGGTCCAAGTACGAATTCCTTGACGGCACGCTGAAGGGTTTCCATGTGGCCGGCGGTACCCGCGTGGTCAGCGAAACACTCTATACCCGCAGCAATACCGACTTCGTCCAGCCCGGTTACGCAGTCTCCACGGCGCAGCTCGGCTACCGGTTCAACGACCACCTGAGCTCGACGCTGACCGCCAACAACCTCTTCGACCGCAAGTACTACGAGCGTGTCGACAGTGCCTGGGGCTCGAACTTCTACGGCGAGCCACGCAACCTGATGCTGACCCTGCGCGCCACCTATTGAGGCAAGGCGTTCCCACCCTCGACGTGGGGACACAAGCCGGCGGGAATATCGCTGCTCAATCCCTCCACCGCTCTCCAGGCCGTCTCCCGCGCGCGGGTCAGCACGGCCTGTTTCCACTCCTCCGTGTCGACGTAGAAGGCATCGCGCAGTTGCTGCTTGATCCGTCGCACCTTTGCCGCCGGTGCGTCGGGCGTGCGATGCAGCCACTGGTCCGCGCGCAGCGCTTCCAGGACCTGCGGACCGGGCACGGTGCCGAACTCCAGGCTCATGGAGATCAGCAATGCCTGCGGACACTCCTCGAGTGCTGCATGGACCAGCTTGCCGCTGAGCTTCACCGACACGCTGTTGCCCTCCTCCGTGGAACGCACCTCATCGCCCCACCACGTGCGGGCGCGAACCAGCGCTTCGGGACGCGGGTCGCCCGAGTAGATGTATTCGCCGTAGCCGGTAGGACCGAGGCCGGTGTGTACGTCGATCCAGGCCATCTCGCGACATTGCCGGCCATGCTGGCGCAGCACCTTGCGCACGGTACGGTTGCTCCAGGTCGGCTGCGAGCCGGAAAAGAACAGGCCATCGGGATGACTGGCCTGGCCGGACGAGATCGCCTTCTGCAACTCCCAGCGACCATGGCGCAGTGCATAGCCGAGCAGATGCAAGCGCCCCAACGGGCTGGGCCAGCGCCGCGGCGCGAGCACCGGGTCCAGGCGCGCGTAACCGGGGTTCTCCGGCGCTGCCTGGGCGAAGTCGCGGAAGTTGCGGTTGAGGTCGACGTTCTCCTGGGTCCAGCGACGCCACCAGGAGAAGCCGTAGGGATTGGCAGCGTGCAGGTAGAGCACTGCGCAATCGTTGCGGCGCGCGTACTCGCGCCATGCACTGTCGGCGAGCAGCGCGCTCTGCACGCCCGAGCCACAGAAGCCTTCGACGCCATGGCAGCCGCTGCTGATGATCAGCAGGCGCTGCGCATCCATCGGACCCTCACGGGCGACGTCCACCGCCAGCGTCTCGCCGTCGCGCCCGCTCAGTGGATGGACGTGGGACTCCACCGGCAAGCCGGCGGCCGCACAGGCGTCGAGGAACTTGCTGCGCGCCTGGGCGTAGCTCTGGGAGAAATACGACGATGCATTCATGGCGACTCCGGCCGTTTCCTGTGGCAAATGGCGGCCGGCAGGATGCATCAGCGCGAAAACGCGGAGTAATGATCTCTACACATGAGCATTGAGGCT
The DNA here is from genome assembly GCF_005877905.1 of Pseudomonas nicosulfuronedens. Taxonomy (GTDB): domain Bacteria; phylum Pseudomonadota; class Gammaproteobacteria; order Pseudomonadales; family Pseudomonadaceae; genus Pseudomonas; species Pseudomonas nicosulfuronedens. The sequence goes on from NZ_SWDV01000028.1 coordinate 51,944, forward strand.
GGTTATGCCGGTCACGCCTGTTCCGCACGGAAAGCAGCTGCCATTTCCTCGGCCAGCAACCGGGCTTCACGGGTCATCAGTTCCTCCGCCCGGGTGACCAGCGAGATGCTCGCCACCGGCGTGGCCTCGGCGATCCGCAAGGGCTCCAGCACCTGGGCCACCATCGGCAGAGCCAGCATGTGCTGCGACCAGAAACTCACCGCATCGGTGTTGGCCGCCAGCTCCAGGTAGAGCAGCGACGAGGAGCATTCGGTGATGCGCTTGGGTGGCGCCACCTGGCGTTCGCGGAAGAACTGCCCGGCCAGGGCGACTTCCAGCGGGTCGGAGAGCAGCCATTCGAGGTCCAGAAGCTCGTGCAGCGATCGCGCGGCCGCCAGGGGATGCCCCTTGCGTACCGCCAGCGCCGAAGGCTGCGGCGCCAACTCGCGCCAGACCTGCCCGTCGGCCTGATCCGCCATCGGCTGGGTCGTCAGCACCAGGTCCAGCCGGCCCTCCTTCAGCCCTTCGAACAGCTGCACCGAACGTAGCTCGAAGATCTGCAGCTGCACGTTGGGGTACAGCTCGCGGTAACGCCTGAAGCAATTGGCGAAGGCGCGATTGGGCGTCACCGGCGATACGCCGATGGCTACACGGCCAGCCATCTCACCCTTCAGGGTGTCGATCTCTTCGCGGGCGCGGCGCACTTCCTCGGTGACCAGCCGGGCCATGCTGACCAGCCGTTCGCCATAGGGCGTGACCGTCACCCCACGATTCGAGCGCACCAGCAGCGGCACGCCCAGCTCGCCTTCCAGTTCCTTCACCGCCTTGGACAGCGACGGCTGAGTCACGTCGAGCAGCCGCGAGGCTTCCTGGATGCTGCCGCTCTCGGCGATGGTGCGCAGGGCGCGCAATTGATGCAATTTCATGGCGAAATCCGGCCAGTTCCTCGAATTCGCGCCACCTTAACCAGTATCAGGCAGGCTTGAAAAGAAGCCGGGGCCAGGCCCGGCCTCTCTCCGCCCGACGATCACTCCGCCATGTTCAGGTCCGGCAGCGGCTGCTGGAACATCCGCGTGGCGCTGGCCAGGCAGATGAAGCCCAGGCACATCCAGGCGAAACCGATCATGAACGACATGCCCGACAGGCTCGACCACAGCCAGATGGTGCTCAGGAAGCCCACCGCCGGCAGCGCGCCGTAGCGCAGGTAATTGCCCTTGCCGGTGAGGCGCTCGTCGACCAGGTAGTGCTTGATCACCGCCAGGTTCACTGCGGAGAACGCGAACAGTGCGCCGAAGCTGATCATGTTGGCGACGGTATCCAGGGTGACGAACAGGGCGATCAGCGAGAGCAGGCTGATCAGCATGATCGCCGTGGCCGGCACGCGTTTCTTCGTCACCAGCTTGCCGAACACGCGGGGCAGCGCGCCGTCCCGGCCCATGGCGAACAGCACGCGGGAGACGCTCGCCTGGGACACCATCGCCGAGGCGAAGCAGCCGGCCACGTAGGTGGCGGTGAAGAAGGTCACCAGCCACTCGCCGCCGATACGGCGCAGCACGTCCAGCGACGCGGAGTCGGCATCGGTGAGCGCCTGCCATTCGGGGAATACCAGTTGGCCGAAGTAGGCCATGACGATGAACAGCACGCCGCCGATCAGGGTCACCAGCATGATCGCCGCCGGAATCTGCCGACGCGGCTCGGGCGTTTCCTCGGCCATGGTCGACACGGCGTCGAAGCCGAGGAACGACAGGCACAGCACCGCCGCGCCGGACATCACCAGCGGCAGGCTGAAGTGCTCGTCATAGAAAGGCTGCACCAGCGGCACCGGTTCGGCCTGGGCGCCCAGGTGGCTCACCGACAGCGCGATGAACACCACGACGAACACCATCTGCGCGACGATCAGCACCCAGTTGACGCGGGTGATGGATTCGATACCCACGAGGTTGAGCAGGGTCACCAGCACGATCGAGCCAAGGATCCAGACCGACAGCGGTACCGAGGGGAAATAGTCGGTCATGTAGATGCCGATCAGCAGGTAGCTCAGCAGCGGCAGGAAGATGTAATCCAGCAGCAGCGTCCAGCCCGCCAGGAAGCCGAACGCCGCACCGAAGGTCTTGCGTGTGTAGCTGTAGACCGACCCCGAATACGGATGCGCCTGCACCATCCGTCCGTAGCTGTACGCAGTCAGCAGCATGGCCGCCAGCGTGAAGAGATAGGCCGCCGGCAGGTGGCCCTTGCTCATGCGGGTGACCAGGCCGTAGGTGGTGAAGACCGCCAGCGGCACCATGTAGGCCAGGCCGAACAGCACCAGCGCCGGGATGCCCAGCGATTTGCGGAAGGACCGCGAGGGCGACTCGTGAGATTGATGGGCAGGCAAGGAAGTAGCGGACGCGCTTGTTGTTTTTTTCATGGCTGACTCATGGACTGCGAGCGACGGGCGCTCGTTGGGCTGGAACGGCGTGATGCCGGTCGAGGCTTCCTGGGCAGCGGTCGGGAGCCCGGCGGTTTCAGCCGGGGCAAAGCTTCGGGCAGCCGCTGCCGGAAAGATTCAGCGGAGGTCTGTCGGGGTAGCCCGGCAGGCTATTCGGGTCAGGCGGAGCCTGGTCAGCGGAGCCGGGAGGCAATGCGCAAAAGCGCTCTTCTTCCGTACGGCGAGTATGAGGTCGCCATCGAGCGTTTCATCGATGAAAGTCTGCGCTGCAAAACACTGCCGCCACTCGTTGAACGCTTGCACCCGGGCACTCCTGTTGACCGCCTCGAAGGACGTTGTTGTTGGAATGGGGGCGCATGGTGCTTCAGCTTTTCGCCGAGGAAAATTAGTAAAAATATCTTCGCGGTCAATGAAAAAAATGGCCGGCCGTTGTGGACCCGCTGCCCTGCCTCGCTGTCATGCGAGGGAATTTCGACCACGATTGGCTCCCGGGTTTAGCGCCATCCACCGCCCCGTGGCAGGGCCGTTCACAGCGGCACAGGCACGCCCCGGTGTAGCCCCGCGAAACCTAAGTATGGTGGCGCGATACCCATGGACGATGGTGAGAGTCCCCGGCCAGCGAATAGGGTTTTCCTACCGGCAATCCGGCCTGCACAACGATAGCAACGTCGCTACGAACCCAGACCGAGCCGGCCTCCCATTCGCCGCGCGAGCGGCCCCCTGACGAGAGCTTTCACCATGACCGACGAGACCCAAGGAACCACCCGCCGCGCCCTGATGAGCGCTGGCGTAGCCGCTGCCACCCTGGCGGTGGCCGTCCCCCTGCTGGCGGGCCAGGCGAGCGCCGCCCAGGCACCCGGCGCAACGGGGGCGCGCCGCAAGGAGCAAGGGTCGGGCTATCTCACCCTGCGCGACGGCGCCCAACTGTTCTACAAGGATTGGGGCAGCGGGCAGCCCATCGTGTTCCACCACGGCTGGCCGCTCTCGGGGGACGACTGGGACAATCAGATGCTGTTCTTCCTCGCCAGGGGCTACCGCGTGATCGCCCATGACCGCCGTGGCCATGGCCGCTCCACACAGACGGCGCAAGGTAATGACATGGATACCTACGCCGCCGACCTGGCGGAACTGGCGGCGTACCTGGACCTGAAAAATGCCGTGCACATCGGCCACTCCACCGGTGGTGGCGAGGTCGCCCGCTACGTCGCGCGCCATGGTGCCGGCCGCGTTGCCAAGGCCGTGCTGATCGGCGCTGTACCGCCGATCATGCTGCAATCCGAGAAGAACCCCGGCGGACTGCCGCTGAAGGTCTTCGATGGCTTCCGCGAGGCACTCGCCGCCAGTCGCTCGAACTTCTACCGCGACGTGGCGGCAGGCCCCTTCTACGGCTTCAATCGGCCGGGTGCGAAGGTCTCCGAAGCGGTGATCGACAATTGGTGGCGCCAGGGCATGAATGGCGGCGCCAAGGCTCATTACGACTGCATTGCAGCCTTCTCGGAAACCGACTTCACGGAGGATCTGAAGCAGATCGCGGTGCCGACCCTGGTGCTGCACGGGGAGGACGACCAGATCGTCCCCATCGACGACTCCGCGCGGCTCTCGATCAAGCTGTTGCGGCACGGCACCCTGAAGACCTACCCCGGCCTGCCCCACGGCATGTGCACCACCCACGCCGACACCATCAACGCGGACCTGCTGGCCTTCATCAAAAGCTGACGGCGGCATAACGCAAAAGGCCCGGCGCGTTCGCACCGGGCCTTTTGCGGTTCAGAGCTGCGACAAACCGCCATCGACACACAGGTCGACGCCGGTGATGAAACTGCTGTCGTCGGATGCGAGGAACAGCGCCGCGTTCGCCAACTCTTCCGGCCGGCCAAGACGGCCCAGCGGAATCAACCCCGCCAGCTGCTTTTCGAACGCGCCGAACTGCGCCTCGCCGATCCCCATCTTGCCGATGATCGGGGTCAGCACCGGACCGGGACTCAGGCAGTTGACGCGGATGTTGCGCCCCTTGAGTTCCCCCGCCCAGCTGCGGGCGAAGGAGCGCACCGCCGCCTTGGTCGCCGCATAGACCACGTGGGCTTCCAGTGCCTTCAGGTGGGCGATGGACGACACCAGCACGATGGACCCGCCGTCACGCAGCAGCGGCAACGCTTTCTGGATGGTGTAGAAGACGCCCTTGACGTTGATGTCGAACTGCTCGTCGAACTGCTGTTCGTCAACCCGATCCCCCGGAGCCGGGCGAATGATGCCGGCATTGGCGACCAACACGTCGAGGCGACCGAAGCGCTCGCCCACCTCCTGATACAGCGCGTCCAGATCCGCCAGCCGGCTGGCGTCCGCGCAGATACCAACGGCGCTTTCACCGATGAGGCCGACCGCCTCCTCCAGCGCATCCCGGCGGCGTCCGGTGATGACCACTTCGGCGCCTTCCAGGGCGAATCGTTGTGCGGTGGCCAATCCGATACCGCTGTTGCCGCCCGTGACCAGGGCAACCTTGTTGCTTAGCTTTCCCATCATCTCTCCAACGTGGTTTGTGCATGAGCTCGTTCGGGAGGTCGGAAATCGGGGGCGCGTGCCAGGCTCTCGTGCAGGGGCAGATAGCGTTCGACCTTCTCCGCCAGGCGCTCGCGGCGCTCGGCCAGTTGCGCCTGGAGTGCGTCCAGCGCGACCAGCTTTTCCAGGTGCTGCTGCAGGCAGGCGAGGAAGCCTTCGCTGTCTTCATCCTCCTCCAGGTACTGCAACAGGCCGTGGATCTGCCGGGTGCTGAAGCCGCACTCGAGCAGCTCGCGAACCCACAGCACGCGCTGCACCATGGCTAGCGCGTAGTCGCGATAGCCATTGTCCAGCCGCGACGACTCGATCAACTGCCGCGACTCGTAATGGCGCAGCGCACGTGTACTGACGCCGGCCCGCGAGGCCAGCTCTCCGATTTGCATGTCTACCTCCGATGGGAGAACTCTGGGGGCTTGACGCTAGTGTCAAGGTCAAGCCCCTCCGGCTTTTTCAGGCGCCTTTCGCGGGATGCGCCGGCAGGGTGAACTGCACCACCGCGCCGCGAGGCTGGTTGACGCTGGCCCAGAGACGGCCGCCATGGCTGTCGATGATCGAGCGGCAGATCGACAGGCCCATGCCCATGCCGGTGGCCTTGGTGGTGTAGAACGGGGCGAAGAGCAGGTCCGCATTGCTCTGGGCGAAGCCTGGCCCGCTGTCGCGTACCCTTACCCGCACGCCTTCCTCGTCGAACTCGGAGCTGACCAGCAGTTGGCGCTCGCCGGCAGGCTCACCGCCCATGGCTTCCAGGGCATTGACGATCAGGTTGAGCATCACCTGCTGTAACTCGACCCGGTCGCCCTCCACTTCCGGCAGGCCGTCGGCGAGTTCGACACGCACCACCGCGCCGCACTTGGCTGCCTCGCCCCGGGTGAACTCGACCATCTCGCGCAGCGCCGCGCTGACGTCCACGGGCTGCCTCTGCGGCGGGGTCTTGCGGATCAGCTGGCGGATGCGCCCCAGCACCTCGGCCGCTCGATTGGCGTCCTTGATGATGCGTCCCAGCACCTGGCTGACCTCACCCAGCTCCGGCGGCTGCGCACCCAGCCAGCGCAAGGCGGCATTGGCATTGGTAACGGTGGCGGCAATCGGCTGGTTCACCTCGTGGGCGATGGACGCCGCCAGTTGCCCCATGGTCGCCACGCGGTTGGCGTGGGCCAGTTCCGTCTGCACCTCGCGATAGCGGCGCTCGCCCTCGCGCACGCGCTCCTCGGCCCGCTTGCGCTCGGTGAGATCGAGCACGAAGGCCACGCCCTCCTGCTGGTTGGCCTCGAAAGCCGCCAGGCCGACGATCACCGGCACGCGGCTGCCATCCTTGCGGATGTACTCCTTCTCGAAGGGGTGCGCATGCCCGGTCCGAATGGCCGTGGCCAGATGCGCCTGGCTCAGTGCCAACGATTCGGGTGGGGTCATGTCGTGCCAGCGCACGCGGCCGGACAGCAGGTCGTCGCGCTCGTAGCCGACCATGCGCAGGAAGGCGTCGTTGGCTTCGGCTATCTCGCCGCCGGCACTCCAGACGATGATGCCGATGATGTTGGCGTCCACCAGCCGACGGATCTTCGCTTCGCGCTCCGCCGCATCGCGGTACAGACGCGCGTTCTCCAGGGAGATCGCCGCCTGTAAGGCCAGCAGCCGCAGCACGGCGATCCGCGCCGGGCTGAACACGCCGGCCGAAAGGTTGTTCTCCAGGTACAGCGCGCCGGTGAGCCTGGCCTGGTTCATCAGTGGCATGCAGAGGATCGAACGCACGCCGTGCTGGCGGACATAGGGGTCGGTGGTGAATCCCGGATCGACCATGGCGTCTTCCAGGCACAGACTCTCGCCGGTGCGCAGCACCTGGTAGAGCACCGTTTCAGCCAGCGCGACCGCGCTGATCGGTTCGTTGCACAACAGCATCGCCCCATCGCCGACAGTCGCCAGCGCCGCGATGCGCGGCTCCCCCGTTTCGGCGAGGACCAGCACGCCGCGTTCGGCGCCGGCCTGTTCGATGGCGGTGCGCATCACCATGTCGATCAGCTTCTCCAGAACGATTTCCCCGGAGGCGGCCTGAGACACCTTGAGCACGGTGGCCAGATCCAGGTGTTCCACCGGGGTGGCGATGGTCGAGGTCGGGCCAGGCGCGGGCTCCTCGTTGCGCAGGTAGCGATAGCGTCCCTCCAGTTGACGCACCTTGCCGTCGGCGCCCCAGCGCAGATAGCCGTAACGCGCGTCCTGCAGATAGACGCGGGCGATCCTGGTCAGCCCGCGTGCGCCGTAGAAGCGCCCCGCCAGCTCGTTGGCCAGCGCCTCGATCTGCACGAAGCCGTTGCCCTGCGCTTGGCGGATGGCCTCTTCATAGAGCAGCTCGGCGTCAACCAGCTGCCCTTCGACGCGGGCGATTTCCGCGCCCACCAGTGCCACGCGGCAGGCGAAGGATTCGGCGCACTGCTGCGCCCACACCTGCAACTGCACGTGATGGCCAGTCAGCTGCTGCAAAAGGCCGGGCCGCTCGCCGGCCTCAATGGCATCGAAGCTGGCGGCCAGGGTCAACGCCGCGTGGAAGTGAAACTCGGCCTCCTCGGTGAAGGACTCCACCACCCACAGCAGCGCCTTCGCCCGCCCCACGCAGTCCATGGCCACGGCGCAGTCCCCCGCCATGCAGCGCGCCTGCAGCTTGCGCGTCCAGTACTTGGCCGCTGCCAGCGCCAGGCCCGGCGTGCTCTCCAAGTGCGCTTCGAAACGCGCCTCGTCGAACTGCGGGTCGTCGAAACAGCCAAAGGTCGAGGTCTGCCCGCGAAGCGTACGGATCAGCGCCAGCTGCGTGCTGATGAAATCCACCACCAGGCCGAAGCGCACCTTCTGCGCATAAGCCAGTCCCTGCTCCGCCTCTTCATGGACCTGCGCCAGCGGCTCGCCGAGGAACAGCACATCGGAGATGTGGCCGTTGCCGGCATAGGCGGCGTAAGCCAGGTCGCCGACGCGGTTGGCCGCGACGAAAGCACGGCGCAGTAGCTCCCGACACTCGCCTACCGGGCGCATCCAGCGCGCCACGAACATCGAGAAGCACAGATAGGTTCGCGCTTCATGGCGATTCAGGCCGCGCCGGTCGACCAGCTCGCAGCCCAGGCGACCAAAGCGGTAGCCGGCCTCGAAATCACCGAAACGGCGGCCAGCGATCCGCCCGACATTCGCGTAGAGCATGCAGGAGGCGTCGCAGTTGCCCCGCTCCAGGCTCAGGCTGACGGCCTTGCAGATGGTCAGGCAGGCCAGGTTGGCGTCGCTCTGCAGGGCCGGAGCGAACAGTTTGCCGAGGGCATCGAGGGTCGCCAGGGAGGCGGCATCCTCCATCAGCGGCAGGTCGATCAGTTGTTCGATACTGCGCTCGCCCAGTTGCGTCCAGATCTGCTGGTATTCCTCGCGCACCTGCTTGTCGCCCGGGTGTGCCGACCAGTGGATGCCGACCGCCTGCAGGTACGCCAGGCACACGGCGACGGCCCTGTCGCTGTGGTCCTGCAACAGGCACACGTCCATCTGCAGGCAGGCCACCGCCGCCTGCTCCACCGTGGTGGCAGCGCGTGGCGTCAGCGCGGTCAGGCGCTCGTCAGCCAGCGCCAGCTGGCCAGTAAGGAATTCACACTCGGCACGATTGAGCTCCAGGGCGAAGCACAGGTCGTGGCGGCGCTCCCAGCAATCACCGTCGAGCAGCTCCGCCCCGGTACCCAGGTAGGCCAGCGCCGAGCCATAGGCACTGGAAGCCTTGGCGCGTTGCCCAGCCAGCAGGTTGTATTCGGCCAGTTGTTCACGCTCGGCGCGGGCCTCGATCAGCCTGGCGCCGCGATTGAGCTGGCCGACGATCTCGAAGATGGCCTCTTCGCGCCGCTCCGCAGGCGTCTGCTCGGCCAGCAGGCGGCCAATGCGCAGGTGCGCCTCGGCACGGGCGGTTTCAGCGATCAGTGAATACGCTGCCTCGTGAATGCGGTCGTGGGCAAACGCGCAGGCGCCCTCCACGCGCTCCACCAGTTCCTGGCGCACCGCCGACCAGAGTATCGAGTGGACCTTGGCCGACGGCAGGTCGAGCACGGTCGCCAAGGTATCGATCTGAGCCATGTTGCCCAGGCAGGCCAACTGCTGCAGGGCCTCGCGGGTTTCCAGCGGCAGGCGCGCAAGCTTGCCGACCATGAGGTCGACGACATTGTCGGTGAAGCCCTTGGCGTGGATGCGCTCCGGCTCCCAGCGCCAGCGCCGGGCGTCGTGGTCGTAGGTCAGCAACTCTTCCTCGGCCAGCGCCTGGAGGAACTGGATGACGAAGAACGGGTTGCCGGCGGTCTTGTCCTGCACCAGTCGGGCCAGCGCCACGATGCTCGGCGGCGGACAGCGGAGGGCCTCAGCGATCAACTGCTCGATGTGCGCGCGCGCGAGCGGCGCCAGGCGGATCTCGTCGATGCGCACGCCGGCCTGGCGGATAGCTTGGAGCTTGCGCGTCAGCGGATGAGTGGCATCCACCTCGTTGTCGCGGTAGGCGCCCACCAGCATCAGGTGGCGCAGCTCCGAATGGGTGAGCAGGTCTTCCAGCAGGTCGAGGGTCGCCGCATCCAGCCATTGCAGGTCGTCGAGGAACAGCGCCAGCGGGTGGTCGGCGCGGGCGAACACCCCGATGAAGCGGCGGAACACCAGCAGGAAGCGACGCTGAGCCTGCTGCGGCTCCAGTTCCGGCACCGGTGGCTGATCGCCGATGATCAGCCGCAGCTCGGGAATCAGATCGGTAATCAACCGGGCGTTGGGCTCCAGCGCCTCCAGCAGTGCACTGCGCCAGCCCTCCAGCACGTCGCCGCTCTTGCCCAGCAGCGTGCGCACCAGCCCCTGGAAGGCCTGCACCAGCGTCGAGTAGGGAATGTCGCGCTTGTACTGGTCGAACTTGCCGGAAGCGAACAATCCGCGCGGCGGCACCAGCACCTTGTGCAACTCGTTGACCACCGAGGACTTGCCGATCCCGGAATAGCCTGACACCAGCACCAATTCGGGTGTGCTGCTGGCGACGATGCGCGCGAAGGCCTCGACCAGCACCTCGACCTCATGTTCGCGGCCGTAGAGCTTCTCGGGGACCAGCAGGCGATCCGGTGTGCCCTGTTCGTCCAGCGTGAAGGCTTCGATGCGCCCTTCCCGCTGCCAGTCGTCCAGACAGCGACGCAGGTCGTGCTCGACGCCGGCAGCACTCTGGTAACGCTCCTCGGCGGTCTTGGCGAGCAGCTTGAGAACGATCAGCGAGAGCATCGGTGGCACGCCAGCAACCCGTTCGCCGGGCGGCAGGGGCTTGCGTGCGATGTGGCAGTGCACCCATTCCATCGGGTCGCTGGCGGTGAACGGCAGCGCTCCCGTGAGCATCTGGTAGAGGACCACGCCAAAGGCATAAAGGTCGCTGCGCGAGTCGATGGAGCGGTTCATCCGCCCGGTCTGTTCCGGCGCCATGTAGGCCAGCGTGCCGGCAATGGTCTCCGGCGGTTCGGGCGCCTGGCGCTCGCGCGGCAACTTCGAGGCCAGGCCGAAGCCGGTCAGGCGCGCCTGGCCATCGGTGCAGTTGACCTGGATGTGGTTGGGCTTGAGGTCCTTGTGCACCAGGCCGCGCTGGTGCAGGTGGCGCAGCGCCACGGCGATGTCCACGGCCAGGCGCAGACAGGTTCCAATGTCCAGGGCCTGGCGCAGCAAGCCTGACAGCGGCTCGCCGCCGGGGTCGTCTAGCAGCAGGCGGGTCTTGCCGCCTTCGCGATGCAGCGCCTGCGGGCGCAGCGCCCAGGCGCTGTGCAGTTCGTCACGCAGGCTGTACTCGTGGGCCAGCCGATCCAGCGTGGCAGGCAAGGGATGTTCGGCGGCCGGGCGCACCAGCAGCACGCTGGCACCGCCATCACCGGATGGGCGGGCGCGGCAGAACACCCGCTCGCCGTCGTCCCACAGGATCTTCTGTTTGCTGGCCATCGGCTCGGCAACCTCTCAGGGGTTTCTGCTGCCCCCGAGTGGCGGTCAGCGACGGTCTTGCAATCGGTTCAGGTCGTCCGCTGTAACGGCTCGACGCCCAACGCCTCGGCCATACGCACCAGATCGGCGACGGAGCGCGCGGCCAGCTTCTTCATCACCTGGCCGCGGTGAACCTTCACGGTCACTTCGCTGAGATTGAGCTCGGCGGCGATCTGCTTGTTCATCAATCCCGCCACGACGAAGCGCAGCACTTCACGCTCGCGCAGAGTCAGTGCCTCGAACGCCTGGCGCAACGCCGCAACGGACTGTTCGGCCTGCAAGCGCTCGCCGTCTCGGACCAAGGCGCTGGCTACCGCGTCCAGCATGTCCTGGTCGCGGAAGGGCTTGGCCAGGAAGTCCACCGCACCGGCCTTCATGGCCTTGACCGTCATGGCGATATCGCCGTGGCCGGTCATGAACACGATGGGCATGCGCACCCCGCTCTTCTCCATCTGCTCCTGGAAGGCCAGGCCGCTCTCGCCGCGCAGGCGCACGTCGAGAACCAGGCAACTGGGCACTTCATGCCGGACAAAAGACAGAAAGGCCTGGGTGGAATCGAAGGTCTGCACCTGCAGGCCGATGGAGCGCAGCAAGCCATCGAGGGCGAGGCGCATGGACTCGTCGTCATCGACCACATAGACCACCGGCTCCTTCGGGCCTTGCGGCGGATTGAAATGCGACGACGAGCTCATCTTGCCTCCTTTCGGGACCGCGACACTCGCGGTGTGCAGGTCAAAAAATCTAGTCCATGATGGGGCTCGCGGCAAAATGCCAGCCCAATGGTCATGGGGGCCGGGGCGATGCCTGCGGATTCGTCCATGGCGCGCACCACACCGCTGCTGCGAGCAAGGCTAGCCTGGCGAAGCGAAGCGCCGCCAGGCCAGAAAACCCTGAATATCGGCCACACCTGTGGCCCTTGAAGCGCCCGGCCACTGTCTTTCTTCCACCCGGCCACCCGAACAGGCAGAACCCCGATGGCAAGCGCCTTTACTCCTCCTATCCCGCTCCCGGCGACGATGCCGATCACCGTCGCCTTCGTCGCCTACCCGCGGATGGGCCTGCTCGACCTGAGCGGTGCCCAGACTGTGTTCTGGGCCGCCAGCAAGGCCCTGGTACAACGCGGCCTGCCAGGCTACCGACTGCTGACGGCAAGCCTGTGCGGCGGCCTGGTGAGCACCGTCGAAGGATTATCGGTGGACACCAGCGGCCTGGCTGAACTCGACCTCGCCGAAGTCGACACTCTGGTTGTCCCCGGCGCCCCGGACATCTGCGAAACCCTCGACAGTCACGGTGAACTGGCGGCCTGGCTGAACCACGCGGCGCCCAGAGTGCGCCGGGTTGCATCGGTGTGCAGCGGCGCCTTCCTGCTGGCCAAGGCTGGCTTGCTCGACGGCTGCCGAGCCGCGACCCACTGGGCCATGTGCGACACCCTGCAACAGTGCTTCCCGGCCCTGGAAGTAGACGCCGACGCGATCTTCATCCAGCAGGGAGCGGTCTGGACCTCGGCGGGCGTCACCGCCGGCATCGACCTCGCACTGGCGCTGGTGGAAGCCGACTGCGGCCGTGAAGTCAGCATGCAGGCGGCGCGGGAGCTGGTGGTCTACCTCAAGCGCCCTGGCGGGCAGGCGCAGTACAGCACCCTGCTGCAATTGCAGACCCAGGACAGCCCGGCCTTCGACGAACTGCACCTGTGGCTGGCGGAGAATCTGGGCGATGCAGAGCTCACCGTGGAACGCCTGGCCGAGCAGGCGAAGATGAGCCTGCGCAACTTCTCCCGCGTGTACAAGGAACGCACCGGGCGCACGCCGGCCAAGGCCATCGAGCTGTTCCGGCTGGAAGCGGCGAAACGCCTGTTGGAAAACTCCTCGCGCAACATAGAGCAGATCGCCCGCGCCTGCGGTTTCGCCGACGAGGAACGGCTGCGCAGCACCTTCCAGCGCCACCTGTCGATCTCGCCGCGCGACTACCGCAGCCGTTTCACCCGCTGAGCGTTGCAGCCGCGCTCAGGCCACGGCCAGCGCCAGCGAACGCTCCGGCTGCGGCTCCAGGTGACGGGCGAAACAGCCGCGCAGCCAGCGCTCACGCGGGTCGGCATGGCTGGTGCCGCGCCAGGCCATGGACAGGTCGGGACTCGACAACGGCAGCGGCGCGTATTCGGCGCGCAGGCCTTCCACCCGCGCCATTGCCTGCGCCACGTAGTCGGGCACGATGGCGAGCATGTCGCTGCCGGCCAGCAGCACCGGCAAGGCGCTGAACTGCGGCACCGCCAGCACCACCCGGCGCTGCCGGTCATGATGCGCCAAGGCGCGGTCGACATCGTCGGTCACCTTGCCCAATGCGGACACCGCCACATGGGGCCGCCGGCAGAACTCATCGAGGCTCACTGGCCCCGCCGCCGAATCCGCGCGCAGCAGCATCGGCTGCACCGGACGCAGGCTGCGGCAATGGGCGCTGGCCGGCAGCTCCTGCGCCTGGCCGATGCCCAGGGAAATATCCCCAGCGACCAGCAGCTGCGGCATTTGCCAGGTATCGACCCGGCGCACCACCAGGGTGATGTTTGGCGCTTCGGCGCGCAGTTGCTGCATCAGCCGTGGCAGCAGTGCGTATTCGACTTCGTCGCACAGCCCGACGTGGAAGGTTTCTTCGCTGGTGCGCGGATCGAACTCCCGCGCGCAGCTCAGGGCCAGGGCGATGCCTTCCAGGGCTGGCCCCAGGCGCACGTGGATTTCCTCGGCCCGCGCAGTGGGCTCCATCGCTCTCCCGCTGCGGATGAACAGCGGGTCGTCGAACATCGTCCGCAGACGGTTCAACGCACTGCTCACGGTGGTCTGACAGAGGAACAGGCGTTCGCCCGCCCGGGTCACGTTGCGCTCGCGCATCATGGTTTCGAAGACCACCAGCAAGTTGATGTCAGCATGTCGCAGGTCATTTCTGTTCATGGTTTCGCCCGCCTGGTGAAGTTGCATCCGAACAGCCTTTCGCTGGGCCCGCTCACTTCTCCAGGCTTGCGATGTGATTGCAGATTATTCAGGCGAAACCTTCTAGTCAGTTGTACATGGGTGCTATACAGCCACCCGTTGGTTATCTGAACCGATACCTGGGTATTGTTCCAGCAGACTTGTCGACGCAACTATCATCGAGATCAGACTGCAAGCCGGAATATCCATACTCAGGTGTTGTCCGACTATACCTAGGTATACTTCTCCGACTTGTTCGACGGCGTATCTTGCAAGTACGGCAGGCGCCGCCACGAGCGCCCCAGAGGATGCAAAAGACGCAAATGCGCAATAAGGCTGTCATTGCAGTAGTCGACGACGACGAATCCCTGCGCACCGCGCTGGAAGGCCTGCTGCGTGCTACCGGGTACCTGGCTCGCACCTATGGCGGTGCCCGCGAGTTCCTCGACTCCGACGGCCCCGAACTGGCCGGCTGCCTGATCTCCGACATCCAGATGCCAGGCATGTGCGGCGTCGAACTCTACCAGGCGTTGCGCAGCCGTGGCCTGGAACTCCCCGTGATCTTCATGACCGCCTACCCCGGCGAAAAACCGCGCATCAACACCGCAATGCCCGGCGTCATCGCCTGCCTGCCCAAGCCGTTCGAAGCCGACCAGTTGCTGGACTGCATCGAGACCGCCCTGCTGCCCAAACTCTGAATTTCAGAATTCCCGGGCAAGTTACTGCGCCCACGCATTACCACCCAAAAGAGTACTGCCCGCAGCCTCACTCGATACCTTCGTATAGTCCCCTTCCACACATGCGTAATTCCCGCACACCGATGTAGAAGTGCATCCGGAAGTTCTCCTCCCTAGCATGGATTTACAGCGGACGACTGCCGACAGAACAACGCGAACCACAGTTTTCCATACCCCGTCAGCGTCACGCCGAACTTGAAGCAGTTACTTCAAGGAAAATCATCCATTCGAGTCAGGAGCACATGATGAAACAGCAACTTCTGGTTATTGGCGCGGGCTTCGGTGGACTGTGGAGCGCACTGAGCGCTGCCCGTCTGCTGGACATGCACAGCCGCAACGATGTGGAAATCACCCTGCTGGCGCCGCAGGCCGAACTGCGCATCCGCCCGCGCTTCTACGAACCCGATGTGCACAGCATGTTCGCTCCGCTGACCGAACTGTTCGAAGCCGTGGGCGTGCGCTTCGTCAAGGGCACCGCCGAGAGCATTGACGAGCAGTCCCGCAAGGTCGGCTACCGTGACGAAACCGGCCGCGCCGGCGAGCTGAGCTACGACCGCCTGGTACTGGCCAGCGGCAGCCAGCTGTCCCGCCCGCCGGTGCCAGGCCTGAAGGAATATGCCTTCGACGTTGACCAGATCGAATCGGCGGCGCACCTGGAAAGCCACCTGATGTCGCTGCGCAACCAGCCGGCCAGCCGCGCACGCAACACCGTGGTGATTGCTGGCGGCGGTTTCACCGGCATCGAGACCGCCACCGAAATGCCGGCGCGCTTGCGTGCCGTGCTGGGTGAAGACCAGGACGTACGCGTGGTCATCGTCGATCGTGGAGAGCGTATCGGTGCGGTGATGGGCGACGGCATCCGTCCATCGATTATCGAGGCCTCCGACAGCCTGGGGATCGAATGGATCACCGGCGCCACGGTCTCCGCCGTGGACGCCAACGGCGTCACCCTCGCCGACGGCCGCCACATCGAGAGCAAAACGGTGATCTGGACCGTGGGCTTCCGCGCCAGCGCGCTGACCGAGCAACTGACTGCCCAGCGCGACGGCCAGGGTCGCCTGCACGTAGACGGCAACCTCAAGGTGCGCGGACTGCAGAACGTCTTCGCCGCCGGCGACGTTGCCTACGCCGCCACCGACGACATCGGCAACTTCGCCGCGATGTCCTGCCAGCACGCCATCAGCCTCGGACGCCACGCCGGCAACAACGCCGCCGCCGACCTTCTCGGCGTCGCGCCAACCCAGTACCGCCAGCCCAAGTACGTCACCTGCCTCGACCTGGGCGCCTGGGGCGCCGTGTACACCGAGGGCTGGGACCGCCAGCTGAAGCTGGTGAAAGCCGAGGCCAAGGAGCTCAAGACGCAGATCAACACTGTTTGGATCTACCCGCCGGCCGCCGACCGCCGCTCCGCCCTGGCCGCTGCCGACCCGCTGATCCCCGTGGCCTGATCTCCCCACCTGCACTCTCTCGCCCCGTGGGAGTGCTACTGCCTGATGGACTCGACCTAAAAGCAACAGGAGAACCACCATGACCATGCACCTGAATACCTTCGCCCAGCCTGATGCCAGCTCCCCGGCCCAGGAGCTGGTGCCTTCGCGCTACGCGCTGCGTGTGGGCGAGATCGATGTGCTGGTGGTCAGCGACGGCGTGCTGCCGCTGCCGACCGAAACCATGTCGACCAACGCCACCCCGGAAGAACGCGCGGCGTGGTTCAAGGAAATGTACCTGGGCCCGGACATGTTCGACTGGGCATTGAACGTGCTGGTGGTGCGCAGCGGCGAGCAGACCATCCTGGTCGACGCCGGCCTGGGCAACCAGTTCCCCGGCTTTCCCCGCGCCGGACAGTTCCCCAAGCGCCTGAAGGATGCCGGCATCGAGCTGTCGTCGATCACCGATATCGTGATCACTCACATGCACATGGACCATATCGGCGGGCTGCTGACCGACACCGTTAAGAACGGCCTGAGCCCTGAGGTGCGCATTCACGTCACGGCCACCGAAGTCGACTTCTGGAAAATCCCGGACTTCAGCCTGACTGAAATGCCGCAGCCGGTACCGGATGTCCTGCGGCGCACTGCCAACGAATTCATGGCGCATTACGAAAGCCGGCTGCACATCTTCGAAGACGAGTACCCGGTGGCACCGGGCGTGGTGGCGAAGCTCACCGGTGGCCACACCCCCGGCCATTGCATCGTCTATGTCGATTCCGCCGGCGAACGCCTGACCTTCGCCGGCGACGCGCTGTTCCCGGTGGCCTTCGACCACCCGGAATGGCACAACGGCTTCGAGCACGACCCGGAAGAATCGGTCCACGTACGCGTGCGCCTGCTGCGCGAAGCGGCGGCCAGCGGCGAGCTGTTCGTCGCCACCCACCTGCCCTTCCCCTCGATTGGCCGCGTCGCCATCGATGGTGATGCCTTCCGCTGGATCGCCGGTTTCTGGGATTACTGATCGCCAGTGTCCGACAACCCCGTTCCGCTCGCGTGGGACGGGGTCTTTGCGTTATCCGGGGCCTGCCATCGTCCCTTCGACAGCCCCTGCCCTGGAGCGAGCAGGAAACCGGCCTCTTCGGCGAGCGTTCAGTTGCCGCTGGCGACGGCACGTTCGCCAAAGCCAACCCTGGGTACGGCCCGACCGTATCGGAGGAAGAAGTCCTCGGCCCGCGCGGCTATCTCCCCATGCCGCCCTTCCAGGGCCAGGCGCATCAGCTCGATCTGCAGGTCTTCCTGCTCCACCATGTAGTCCAGGAACGTGGACGCTCCGGTTGGTCCGACCTTCCGCAGATCGCGCAGCCAGCCGGCGTAGGCGATGGTTTCCCGGTGGACGTAAGCCACCAGCGACCGCATGAGGAAGCGCGGTACGGAGGACACCAGCCGGGCCTTGAGCCGGGTGGCGATCCCCGGTGCAGGGTCCAGCCCCCAGATCAGGGCCGCCGCCTCATAGCGCCGGGCGTTGAGGACCTCCAGGTCCCAGTAGGTTTTCCAGAAGGCGAACCACGCATCCCCCTCCAGGCGCCCGGCCATCCGCCGGACCGTGATGAGGGCGAAGGATCGGTTGGCCAGCTCGTGCCTGAACCCCTTGAGAAACGCTTTGCTCGGCATGGTGCATCTCCAGTATCGACGGTGAAGGGTCAGGGCAGGCACTCGGGGGATTCGCTGGCGCCGCGCGCGCCGTCGCTCCGCGGGCGAAGAGCCGTGTCGAAATCATCCAGCGAGGGGAACACCAGCGGCTCGCGTGCATCCAGGGTCAGCAGGTGCTCGCCATAGGAGGTGAGGTAGTCCCAGCGCTCCGTCTCGCTGATGTAGGGGACGTGATAGGCGATGAAGGGCGGCAGCACTTCGAGGCCGACGTAGGCCAGCATGCCCTGCTGGATCGGCCTCAGCAGGGTTTCGATCTCGCCATGCACGCAGCCCTTGCCGAACATGTGGCTCTGGCCGCCGAGGGTGAAGGCCAGCATCGCGCGCTTGCCCTTCAGGCCGCCGCGGTCATAGATGCGCCGCCCGCCGTAGCAGAGGCCGGAGACAAACACCCGATCGATCCAGCCCTTGAGAATGGCCGGCATGCCGAACCAGTAGATCGGGAAGCTGAAGATGACCAGGTCGGCCCATTGCAGCTTCTCCAGCTCTGCCTGGATGTCCTCGGCCAGCGTGGCGTTCTGCAGGTTGTGGCGCTGTTCGAGGGCGTACACCAGGTACTCCTGGTTGGCTCGGCTGCCGAAATCCGCGGCGCTGGCGACGGGGTTGAAGCGCTGGGCGTAGAGGTCGGACACCCGTACCTCGTGCCCCTCCTCGCTCAGCACGACGACCGCCAGGTTCTTCATCGCGGCAGTGAATGAGCCGGGCTCGTTATGGGCATGCACAATCAGGACGTTCATGGTGGCTTCCAGACTTTCGACGTTGGATCAGGAGGGTGGAAACCGGCCCCGAGGCCGGCGGATTCATTGGGCAATGACCCCGGCGGGGCCGAACAGCAGCAGGTGTCCGTCCGTGCGCGGCGCCAGGGCTGAGAGGTTCAGGCGGTCTTCGCGCTGGACGGCGCTGAAGCGCTCCAGGCGGCTGTCGGAAAGCGCCAGCAGGCCGCCGTTGCCAACCAGCGCGACACGCCCGTCGGCCAGCTGAGCGACGGCGGTGATCGCCTCGTGGCTGCCGCTGTCCAGGCTCTGCCAGCGTTCTCCCTGGCGATCACCGAGCAGCACCCGGCCACTCATGCCGGCCATCAGCAAGCGCCCGTCGCGCAACCCGGCGCCACTCCACAGTGACCCGCTCGCCCCGGTGTCCAGCGCCTGCCAGCTCTCGCCGTGATCGAGGGAGCGGTACGCATGGCCTGCCTCCCCCGCGATGAAGAGGCCGCCACTGCGCCCGGCAAAGATATGGTTGAGGTGGAAGTCATCGCCTTCGGCGCTGACCACCAGCGGCTGCCAGGTTCTGCCGCCATCACGGGTTTGCGCAGCGTAGCCGTAGGCGCCCACGGCAATGCCATGCTGCGCGTTCTCGAACAGCACCGAGAGCAGCACCGGTCGGCTTTCCAGCCGTGCCAGCACGGACCAGCTCTCGCCGCCATCCTCGGTATGCAGCACCACGCCGCCATGGCCCACCGCCCAGCCCTGGCGCTCGTCGACGAAGCTCAGCGCTGTCAGCAGACTATCGACCGGAACGCTGCGGGCCTGGCGCCAGTGCTCGCCATCCTCCGACAGCACGACCACGCCCTGGTCACCGGCCGCCACCAACCGTTGCCCGGCTCGGGCGACCGCCACCAGGGGCGCGTGCTCGGCGCTGGCCAATGCGATGGCGGGCATCTCGTCCTCGGCCGCGCTGAGGCCGCAGGAAACCGTCACGGCCAGGGCGGCCAGGAACAGGCGGGGGAATCGAATTCGGGTCATCGGCTGCCCTCCTCTCTCAGTGCGCGATCAGGGGCGCACGGACTGGCCCCCGACGCGGAATCAGGATTTCCAGGACTACCGCCAGGGCTGGCAGCAGGGTGATGGCCATGAGCATGTTGGCCATGAACATGAAGGTCAGCAGCAGCCCCATGTCGGCCTGGAATTTCAACGCGGAGAAGGACCAGGTGGCGACGCCGACCGAGAGCGTCAGTGCAGTGAACACCGTGGCCACGCCCACTTCGCGCAGCGCCCGCTGGAACGCCTCGGTGATGTCGCGCCCCTGCGCCAGGTGCATCTGCAGGCGGTTGTAGATGTAGAACGCGTAGTCCACGCCGATGCCCACGGCGAGCACCATCACCGGCAGGGTCGCCACGGTCAGGCCGATGTCCAGCGCCTTCATGAACCAGTAACCGAGGAAGGTTGCCAGGGTCAGCGGTACGCAGCAGGCGACCATCGCCCGCCAGTCGCGGTAGACGAGGAACACCAGCAGGACGATGGTCAGGTAGACGTAGAGCATCATTGGCAGCTCGGAGGATTCCACCACCTCGTTGGTGGCCGCCTGCACACCGGCATTGCCGCTGGCCAGGCGCACGTTCACAGCATTCATCGCGTGGCCTGCACGGTACTGTTCGACAGCCAGAACCACCCGTTTGAGGGTGCTCGCCTTGTGGTCGGTCAGGTACAGGTTGACCGGCAGCAAGGTGCAGTCGGCGTTGTACAGCCGCAGGGCTTCGGGTACCTGGCGCACGGCTTCGCCGAGGGACAGTTCGTCCTGCGGCAGCGCCGCCCACTTCGGGTTGCCCTCGTTCACCCCGGAGGCCGACAGCTTGGTCAGCGCCGGCAGCGACTGCGCCGACAGCACGCCCGGCACGTTGCCCAGGTACCAGGTCAAGCGGTCCACATAGGTCATCACGTCATGCCGGTAGCAGCCGCCGGACGGGGTCTCCACGGCCACGGTGAACAGGTCCAGGCCGAGCGCGAAATGGCTGACCACGCTCTGCACGTCCTGGTTGTAGCGCGAGTCCGCATGCAGCTCCGGCGCGCCCGGCAGCACGTGGCCGACGTGACGGCCCTGGCTCTGCCAGACCGCCAGCACCATCAGCCCCAGGCACAGCAGCGCGCCAAGGGTGGCATTGCGCGGCTCGGCGATGCGCCCGAGGCGGACCATCAGACCGTCGCGCCCGGCCCGCAGCCGTTCGATGCGCGCCACGTACGCGGCGTCGTAGCGGAAGAAGCTGGCCAGCACCGGCAGCATGATCAGGTTGGTAACGATCTTGTACGCCACCCCCACCGAGGCGGTGACAGCCAGCTCGTGGATCATCGGGATCGGCACCAGCGCCAGGGTGGCAAAGCCGACGAAGGCGGTGATCAAGGCCAGGGTGCCGGGGATGAACAGCCCGCTGAAACTGCGCCGCGCCGCCGTCATGCCGTCGGCGCCGGCGCAGACCTCCTTGGAGATGAAGTTGACCTGCTGCACACCGTGGGAAACGCCGATGGCGAAGACCAGGAAGGGCACCAGGATCGCCAGCGGATCGAGCCCGTAGCCCAGCAGCGTGATGGTGCCGAACTGCCAGACCACCGATACCAGCGAGCAGAACAGCGGCAGGAAGGTCAGCTTCCACGAGCGGGTGTACCAGAACACCGCCAGCGCGGTGAGCACGAAGGCCAGGCCGAAGAACTCCACCACGCTCTTCGCCCCGGCGCCGATATCGCCCATCTGCTTGGCGAAACCGATGATCTGCACGTCATAGTCGGCGTCGGAATACTGGGCACGTACTTCCTTTTCCAGGCGCTGGCTGAACTCCAGGTAGTTCAGCGGCTTGCCGGTCTGCGGATCCGGGTCCGCCAGCTCGGCCACCACCATGGCGCCGGAATGGTCGTTGGCCACCAGGCTGCCGACGAAGCCACCGATCAGCGTGCGCTCGCGGATAGCGGATATCGCGCGGTCATCCAGCGTGCCTACGGTGACGTCGCCGCCAACCACGTCCTCGGCCTTCATGCCCTCTTCGGTGATCTGCACGGCGCGGGTGTTGGGCGTCCACAGCGAGGTCACGCTGCGCCGGTCGACGCCGGGCATGAAGAACAGCGTCTGCGTCAGGTCGTACAGGCGGGTCATGGCCTGCCTGTTCCAGATGTCGCCGTGTTTCGCGTGCAGCACGACGATGATGCGATTGGCGCCGAACAGCACGTCGCGGTACTGGTTGAAAGTCTTGATGAACGCGTGCTGCTGCGGCAATTGCTTGTCGAAGCCGGCGGACATTTCCAGGCGCGATGCGAAGGCGCCCATGAACAGGGTGATGACGGCCAGCAGGCCGAGGGTCGCCAGCCGGTGGCGGAAGAACAGGCGCTCGAGCGCCGACACCAGAAAAGCCAACATGGAATGCCTCGATACGGCGGGTGTCGCAGGCGGCGGGTCACGCGGGAGCAACGCGGCTGACCCGCCGCCGACGAACCAGGGCTGGACTAGAACGAGTAGGAGAGATTGCCGCTGATGAAGTCACGGTCGGCCATGAGATTGGTGTCGCCGCCCCCCCAGAACTGCACCCACTGCAGGCCGCCCTTCCAGCGGTCGCGGTAGTTGAACAGCAGCGAGGTGCTCAGCGACTTGCGCCCTTCCACGAACGGCATGGCGTTGGGCGTGGTGCCGTTCACGTCGTGGCTGAAGTCGAGCTGCGGGGTGACCGTCACCCCGCTGCCGAACAGGTTGGGATAGTTGACGCCCATCTCGGTGACGTAGCCCCAGGAGGTCCTGTCCGGCAGCGAATAATCCGGCATGGCATAGGGCACCTTGCCGGAGGTATCCAGGCCGGGGTAATGGGTGACCACTGCTTCGGCCAGCAGGAAGGCATCCGAGGCCCCGAGGGCCTCGGGGATGAAGCCCAGCGGATCGTTGCCGGAGAAGGTGTAGATGGCGTTCAGGTCCGCCTGCCACTTGCGCTCGTTGACGAAGCCCCGGTTCACGCCGGTATCGAACACGCTGTATGGGTTGTAGACGCCGGTCAGGCCTTGGCCGAAGGGGACGGTCGGGTCGATGCCGACGCTGTCCTCGGGGCGGTAGGACAGCTCGCCGGCCACCGCCACCGGGCCGACCATGGTGCTCATGGACAGGCCGTAGAGATCCTTGTCCTCGCCATAGTTGATGAAGTAGTTGTCCACTACCAGGTTGTTCGGATCGGTCAGCGCCGTGTAGCCCACGAAGGGCACCTTGTCGTGGTAGCGCTGGTAGAAGAAGCCGAACTCGGTGCCGATACTCTCGGCGCTCCAGCGCAGCGCGACGCCGTACTGGCCGCTGTTCTTCGCCTCGCGCTCGCCGGCATAGGGCACGGCGAGGCCGGCACCGACCAGATCGGCGTGGCTGACGCCGGTGTTCAGCGGGTCGCCGCAATGACCGGTCGGGGTCGCGGCGCAAGTGCCCGGCATCAGGCCCTCGACGTAGTTCGTGGGGTAGTAGATCGCCCGCCGGCCCTCGCCCACTACATCGCTGGTCGAGTAGTAGGTGCCCACCGGATCCAGGGCATAGGCGTTCCACTTGAACTGGTAGTAGGCCTCCAGGCTCACGGTGTCGGTGAGGCCGACGTTGAACGAGGCCATCGGCGCCGGAATGAACACCTCCTTCAGCTGGGTACCCGGTGTGTGGTACTTCGGCAGGCTGAGGGCGTTGATCTGGTTGATCCCGCCGGGCACGAAGATTTCCGCGCCCCAGCTGATGACCTGGTTGCCTACCTTCACCTTGGCCGGCATCTCGCCCAGGTCGAAGCTTTTCGCCACCCAGAGATCGAGCAGGTCGAAGCGTTCGGTGGCGTCGCGTTCGGCCTCATCGTCCAGGTCGGTGCGCCGGGTGTTGTCCATCCTGAAGTCCTTGGCCCAGGCAACGCGGCCGAGGGCGCTCCAGCCATCGCCGAACTTCAGGCTCAGCTCGTGGGTGCCCTTGATGACGCTGGAGAACACGTCGTGCTTGGCGTAGTTCAGGTCGCCGTCATCGGAGTTGCTGTAGTTGATGTCCGCGTTGGCGTAGCCATTACCGCGCGCCGGGTTGTAGTAGCGCCCGAGTTCGGTATTGGAACCGGTGTTGCAGCCGCCATTGTCGCTGCCCAGCAGGTGGCAGTCGGGTGACTGCAAGCGCGAGGCGAAGCCATAGGACAGCGTGGAGTCGAAGCTGCCGGAAATGCCGTCGGCGCTGCCGAACAGGACGGCGAAGCTCGGTGGCGCCCAGGTCAGGCCGGAGGCGATGGCGACGGCCAGCGCCAGGGTCTTGCGCGGGCACGGGGCCGCCTGCAGCGCCGGGGCGCCGCACGGTTTGTCGATCTGCATGTGCTGTTCTCCGGGCCTGATCAACGCTCGCCGCGACGGCGCAGCTCGTTGGAGTTGAACATCTTGTCGTTGACCCGCCCCTGCAGGCCGGCGGTGTCATCGAGGATCTGCCCTTCCTGGGTGAAGCCGTCGGCGATGTAGCGGCGGGCGATCAGGTCGTAGCTGACGTACTCGGAGCAGGAGCAGGCCTGGATGTTCGGGTCGGCCCACAGGCTGCCTTCCTGCACGCGCCACAGGTTGCCCTTGGCGTCATACATGTCGACGTGCAGCAGGTTCCAGCTGTCCTCGTCGAAGTAGAAGGTGCGCCGGGCGAAGGAATGGCGCTTGTCGGCCTTCACCGTGGCGTCGACCACCCACACACGGTGCTTTTCATAGCGCTGCACGTCGCGGTTGAGGTAGTCGTTGCCGATCAGCTGCTCGTACTTGTTGGACTTGTCGACCAGGCGGAAGGAGTTGTACGGCACCAGCATTTCCTTCTTGCCCACCAACTTGAAGTCATAGCGATCCAGCGCACCGGTGAACATGTTGATCTGGTCGACGAAGTACAGGTTGTCGGAGCCGGCGATGGGGTTGTCGTAGGCGAAAGAAGGCGCGAGACGCACACGGCGCTGGCCGGGGAAGTAGATCCAGGAGCTCTGCACCTTGCCCAGGAACGAATGCACCAGGTACATCTCGCCGGCACGCGACGACGGCGACAGCACCTCGTACAGCTGCTTGGCCTCGAAGCCCTCCACGTCGTTGGGGTCACGCACCGCCGCGTCGTTGTACGGATACCACTCGTACGCCCACTGCCTGACCTCGCTCAGCGCACCGCCCTTCTCTCTCAACAGGAAGGAAATCTGCGCCCGACGCCCCTTGGCCATGTAGCGCAGCTTGTAGTTCCACATCACCTCCACGCCGCTTTTCGGCACGGGGAAGGGAACCGTCGCGCCGGCAGCCTGTTCCAGGCTCCAGCCATCGCTGCCGATGCGCGCCTGCCCGGCGAAGGACTTGCTGCGCTCGGCCACTTCCGCCGGGATCGCGCAGCTGCGGTGGGTCGGGTACACATCCAGGCGGTAGCCCGGATAGGTCTTGATCAGCGCTGCCTGCCCTGCCGGCAGCAGCGCCTGGTACCGGGCCAGGTTGCCGGCATCGACGCTGTACAGCGGCTTGTCGCCGGCGAAGGGGTCGCCATGGCCCGGCGACCAGCCAGCCGGCGCCTGGATCAGGCCGCCATTCCAGGCGGGGATGCTGCCATCGGCGTTGCCCGCCCTCTCGGCGCCCACCGCGGTCAATGTGTTGCCCAGGTCCGCCGCGGAGGCGGCCTGCACGGGGCCAGTAGCAAGGAGCGCAAACAGCGCACCACCCAACAGCGAAAGCGGGAGGTATCTCATGAACTTCTCCTGGAGGAGCTTTTTGTGGTTATCGGGAAGCAGTTCGAGGTGTCTCTGGTGGAGCCGCCCGCTCAAGGGACCGGGCCAGCTCCGTCTCTTCATCGAGTTCTTCTGTTCGTGCAGGCGACCGCCCCGGAGCCGGTGGAAAGCCGGCTCCAACCCTTCGGCCCGCCTGCAGGCAAAGCTATCGAATGCGCCGTGAGCGGAATTGCCAGCAGATGCCAGGGGCTTTGCCATCTGGTGCCAATCGCCCCGGCAACTGCCGCTCAATGCCCGACCTGTTGCGCGGCGGGCGTAGCGGGAGTGGAAAGACCGGCGAGGTAGTCGACGATGGCGCGGCGGTCCTCTGCGCTGCGGATCTGCAGGGCAATGCCGCGCATCCAGATACCCAGTTCGTCTGCGTGCGCCTCGCCGCCGCGCAACCCCCGCGTGTAATGCGTGAGCTGGCGTTCGATGTAACGGGCATCGAGGATGCGCAGGCTGGGCGTCTTCAGGTGGGCGAAGCCTTGCGCCTGCGGCCCGTGGCAGGCCGCGCAGCTGCCCTGGTAGAGGGCCTCGCCCTGGGCGCTGCCGGCGCCTGGGGTGGCGCTGGAAACAGGTGCGGGCTGCTGCGCGTAATGTCGTGCCAGCGGTTCGAGATCGGTCTCCACCAGCCCGGTCGCCACGGCGCGCATCTGCGCACCCTGGCTGTCCTGCGGGTCGTAGCCGCGCTGGCCAGCCTTGAAGGCCTGCAGCTGGCGGAGCAGGTAGTCCGCCTGCTGGCCGGCCAGGCGTGGCGCCCCAAGGGCGGCGTTGCCCTGCCCCTGGTCGCCGTGGCAGGCCGCGCAGGTTTCGGTCAGGTTTTCCGCACGCAGGTGGAAAGTGGCGGCCAGCAGGAGCAGGCCGACTGATAGGCATGGCTTCATGGTCAGTATCCTTCGCGTGTCTGTTGCGCTGGCTGGACGATGCGTTCGATCAGGTCGCGGCGGACCTGGGCGACATCGGCCGGGACATGCTGCCGCCATTGGTGCAGCTCAGCCCCGCTGTAGGGTTTGAAGTCGGCGGGCAACTGCTCTGGGTCGAAGCGCTCGAGCATCCAGTTGAGGACACCGGCCAGCGCTTCGTCGGAGAGCCCCGAGAGCGCTGCGCCGGGTACCTGCACCAGGTACTCGCGCCCGCCCGGCACGCTGAGGAACCTGCCGAGCTGGCCGGGAAACGCCGGCACCTGGCGTTGCTGGTTGCCGCTGCCGTCGGGCAGGTGGCAGCCCTGGCAGTTGAGCATGTAGTCCAGCTGCCGCTGCTCGGTCGCCGAGACGCCCTGTGCGCCCAGCAGCAGCGCGACGGTGCCGGCCAGCAGGGAGGCACGAACGGCCATGGCTACTCCTTCACCCCGATCACCACCGACAGCGAGCAGTGGTATGGCATATCGGCCTGGCTGCCGGAGCACCAGTTGAGGTCGTTGGAGCTCTGCGGGCGGTAGAGCGGGCGGTCACCTTCGTCACGCTGGCAAACGCAGCGTCCGCAGTTGCTCTTGCCGCAGCAGTCGTTGTACGAGATCACGTAGTCCTTGCCGTCTGATGGATTGCGGCAAGTGCCGATCCAGGTGATGTCCGAACGCACCGTGCCCGGCGGGCAGCTGTTCACCGTGCCGCCGCAGCAACTGCAGAGAAAGCCGTCGATGGCGCAGTAGCGCCAGTAGTCGCAACTGCTCGGATCGCCGTTCTCCACCAGTGCGGATGAGCCTGGTTGCGCAAAAGCGCTGCTGCGCAACACCGGCAGCAGCGTGGCGGCGCCGGCGCCCGCCAGCAGCGTACCCAGCCCGCCGAGGAAGCCCCGTCGCGAAGTGCCACGGGCGACCTTGCGGGTCAGGAGTTCGGCAGCTTCATCGAACCATCGAATGGCCATGCTCAGTGCACCTGCTTGTGGAGGGGTTGCTCGGTTGCGCGCTGTACGGCCTCGAAGGCCTGGATCGTGGCGAAACCCAGGTCGCGGGCCTCGAACAGGCTCTCCAGGTGCTCGCGGGTATTGATCAGGCCATGGGTGACCACGCTGCCGCTGGCGTCGATCAGCACGCCGTAGGGCAGCTTGCTGATCTGGTAAGCCAGGCCCACCTCCCGCGACAGCAGGTAGGGGAACTCCTGCAGTCGCTGCGCCTGGATGAACTCCTGGTGCGCCGCCGGTTCGCCATCACTGGCCAGCACCACCCGCAGGCGCGAGCGTTCCTGCTGACGGATGGCCTTGAGCACCGGCAGCAGGGTCTTGCAGACCGGACAGGTCTCGGAGAGAAAGAACAGCAGGGTCGACTGGCCCTGGGCATTGCCACCACCGAGACTGACCGAGCCGCCGGTAAGGCTTGGCAGGGTGAATGCAGGCGCCACCTCGCCGGCCTTGATGGCCTTGCCGAGGGACAGTGCGCCCACCGGGCGGATGCGCTCGTGCAGCAACCCGACCTGCCGCGCCAGGGCGAAGACGGTGAGGATCAGGGCAAGGTTCAGCAGCCAGGAGAAGCCGCTGGAGACGATCAGTGCGTAAGTCATGTCCATCACAGCTCCCTCAGGGATACTCGGTTGGAAATCAGCAGGTGGCCCAGCCGGTAAAGCACCCAGCTGCCCGCCAGAACGAAGGCCAGGGTGATGGCGTCGAACCACACCAGCGCGCGGTCGCCCATCGGCACCAGCAGGGTCAGCGCCGGCAGCAGCAACAACAGGTTGCGCAGTACCAGCGCCCTGCCCGGCGGCTGCGGGCGGCCGCCGAAGTGGCAACCGCAGTCGGCGATGGGCGTGCCGCGCCACGCCACGATGGCCAGCACCAGCGCGTAGAGCGCCAGCAGGGCCACGGCAGGCAGCGCTGCGAAGGATTGCCAGGGGCTGGCCAACACGGCGGCGGCGGCCAGCAGTTCCATTCCCGGCAGCAGGCTGGCGAGCCGGACCGGCAGCAGGTCGCCCAGGGCCGCGCGGTAGTCGGCGAAGATCAGGGCGAAACCCTGTGGATCACGCCGCTTGTGCAGACCGGCACTGCCCAGCAGCAGGCCGAGCGCGGCCGCGCTGGCCAGGTGCAGCAGAGGTTCGTCGATCACCATGGCGCCACCGCATTGAGGAAGCCCAGGGGAATGTCGCCGATGCTGCGCAGGTGCTTGCCGCTGTCCGCTTCATAGAGATTGATGCCCTGGCGCAACAGCGGTGTGAGGCCCTTCTCCCCTTCGGTCAGGTAGATCCAGGCGGTGAACAGGCCGGGCATCGGCACCATCCAGTCGAGGCTGTAGAGACGCGGCTGCTCACCCTGGCTGACGCCGATGGCGGTGCTCTGCTCGTTCAGCTCGATGCGGGCGAGGCGTTTCTGGCTGCGGGTATCGAACACCCAGACTTCGGTACCGGGCTTCTGGTAGTTCTCCGGCTTGTCCTGGTGCATCAGCACGAACAGCCGGCCGCTGCGCTCATGCAACGCCGTGCCGTGGTTGCCGGCCACGCCCCAGCCGTCAGCGCGCTCGGAGTCGCTGAGCAGCGACCAGTGCTGTTTCGCTTCGACGCCGTCGGCAGTCATGCGCAAGCCATAGGCTTCGTTGTGCTGGGAAACGAAATACCAGGTGTCGCCCTGCCTCGAAGCGGTGGTCAGCAGCGCGTCCCTGAGCGGATCGAAGGCCGGCGCGGTGCGCTCCTGCAGGGCCACCTGGCCGCTGTCGTCCAGGCGCAGGTGGAAGAATCCGCCGTTGCCGCAGATCGAGTAGAAGTCCCTTGGACCGGCCGGGTAGAGGGACGCGCAGCCGGGGACGGCGACCTCGCCGACAAAGCGATCGTGCTCCAGATCGACCACCGAAATGGACTGCGCCGGGGTGAAGTTGAGCACCAGCAGGAAGCGCTCATCGTCCGAGAGCACGCTCAGGCCCGTGGAGATCAGCGCGGTCATGCGCTTGGGCGGGATGGCGATTTCGCGCTTCGGGCTCAGGGTGCGGGCGTCATAGACAGTCACCACGTCCGAACGGGTGCCGCGCACGCCACGGCTGAAGTAGATCTCGCTGGCGTAGAACTCGTCGCGCTTGTGCGACAGCACCAGGCCGTTGGACCACATGCCGGTGCTTACCTGGCCAAGGTTGCGGCCGTCGTCAGCGAACAGGTAGGCGCGGCCGTCGACCATGTTCGGGGCGTTGCTGCCCCAGATCCAGAACCAGTTCCGCCCCCGGTGGTCGCCCAGGGTTTCGACCCTGGCCTGCTCGGGAACGAACTCCGCGAGCGCCGGCAGCGCCAGCGCGGCCAGCAACAGACCGCCGATCAGGCGATGGGCGCCAGGGAATGATGGAAGCAATGGGCGTGACTCGGGCTTGCCCCGCCACGGCAGGCTGATTGGCATCTGTTGTTGTTCTCCTGGGATGCGGAATCGCTCGTTTCGGCGACCAGGAGAATCCGCCAGGGCGATGGTCCGCGGCTTGCCAGCAGGTGACAGAGTCCTTGGCATCTCACGCCAGCCGATGCGACGACGGGCAGCTTCTTCGCCCAGGGCGGGGTTACCAGCCAGTGCCCGAAGCGATTATCGTAAACAGGGCGTGGAAGCCCCGGCCGACTCGTTCGGCTGCGGGAGTTTGGGAACGGACAGAAGAACGACAAGAAAGATAAGGCTGTGGCACATATGAGATCGGCACGTACGGTGTTGTCCGAGAACTTCTTCCGTCGATTCAGGAGTTGCTTCGAGCCCTACCTCGGGCCGCTGGGCATCGATCCGCAGGTGCTGGAGCGGGCCGATGTGGAAATCCCCGGCGAGCAGTACGTCGCGCTCTGGGAGGCGGCAGCGCAATCCAGCCCCAGTGTCGGGATCGAACTCGGCATCCAGACCGAGGCCGACGACTTCGGCGCCCTCGGCCATGCCCTGTACTGCGCACCCAGTGTGGAGAAGGCGCTGAAGACCCTGCAGCAGTTCATCGTGGTCTTCGCCCAGGAATCGATGTTCGACTATGAACTCGACGGGCGCGAGCTGATCGTCGAATACCAGGTCACCATTCCCACCGTCGTGCAGCGCCGGCAGGACGCGGAATTCGCCATCACCTCGGTGCTGCGCATGCTGAACCTGATCACCAGCAGCAACCTGCGGCCGACCCGCATGGATTTCGAGCACGAGCGCCCTGCCGACACCTCGGTGCACAAGCAGGTTTTCCAGTGCCCGCTGTACTTCAACCAGCCGAGCAACCGCATCCACTTCCCGCTGGAAACCCTGCAGCTGCCGGTGGTGCGCGGCAACGAGCGGCTATACCGTGCGCTGGAGCCCTACCTCGAGCGGGAGCGCCAGCAACGCGCCGTCTCGGACGAGCTGCTGTCCCAGGTCACCCGCATGATCGCCGCCGAGATGAGCAGCGGCGCGCCCTCGCTCGACGAAATCAGCGAGCAGCTGAACCTCAGCCGGCGCACGCTGCAGCGGCGCCTCAAGGAGCACGGCATCGAGTATTCGTCGCTGGTCGAGGATGTGCGCCGGGAGCTGGCCCTGGCCTACATCAAGGACTCGGACTACTCGATGACGGAGATTTCCCTGCTGGTCGGCTATGCCGAGTCCGGCTCCTTCACCCGCGCCTTCCGTCGCTGGACCGGCCACTCGCCGCAGCAATACCGCTCCACCACCCTGCCCCGCTCCTGACCCCTGCCCTGGCGCCGAAAGTTGGCGCGTGCGGCCCAAAAGGCTGGCGCGCGCTGACAATCCAGCGCCACCCCGCGACCACTACCCTTGGACCAATCCGAGGGGCCCTGCCCGGCGCCGTGCCTTGCGCCAGGTACCCCGACGACCTTGCTTTGCCAATCAGCAGACCGACAAGAAGAGATTGAAAGCATGACCAGCCACAGCACACCGCTGCCGGGGAGCAAATCCTTCTGGCAGCACGACTACGGGCACTACGTGCCCAATCCGGCCCTGACACAGAACCTCAAGGTGGACGTGGCCATCATCGGTGCCGGCTTCACCGGCCTGAACACCGCCTGGCAGTTCCTCAAGGACAACCCCAGTGCCCGCGTGGCGGTGCTCGAAGCCGATGTCGTCGGCTTCGGCGCCAGTGGCCGCAACGCCGGATTCAGCACACGCATGTTCGGCCTGGAGCCGGAGCTGGTGCTGCTGCGCTGGGGCCGGCAGAAGCTGATCGAGGCGCACCAGTACCTGGAAAAGGCCGTCGCCCATACCCGCAGCCTGATCGAGGACAACGGTCTCGACGCCGATTACCGGCACAACGGCCTGGTCCGCATCAGCTACTCGGCGCAACAGGCCAATCGACTGAAGAAAACCTACCAGCTGTTCCAGGACCTGGGCATCGACAGCGGCATGAGTTGGCAGGAACCCGCGCGGGTGCGCCAGGACTTCCACTCCGAGCGCTTCAACAGCGCCATCTATGAGGCCGGCACCGGCTACCTCAACCCGTGCAAGCAGGTCCGCGCGCTCAAGGGCCTGGCACAGTCGGCCGGGGCGATGATCTTCGAAATGACGCCGGTGACCCACATCGAGCGGACGGCGGCCGCGCTCCTGCTCACCACCCCCGCCGGCAAGGTCAGCGCCGACAAGCTCGTGGTGGCGACCAATGCCTATTCGCGGCAAGTCCCCGATACCCGCAGGTTACAGACCCGGCAGTTCCCGCTCTGGACTTATCAGGTCGTCACCGAGCGCCTGAGCGAACCGCAGTGGGAGAGCATCGGCTGGAGAGAACGCCAGTCCTTCGGCGACAACCGCCAGATGCTGCATTACTTCCGCCCCACGGTGGACGGGCGCATCGTCATGGGCGGCGGCGATGCCATCGTCTATCGCCAAGCGCCAACGGACGAGCAACCCTCGCCGATGAGCTGGGAGCACTGTGAGGCGCACCTGAAGTGGATCTACCCACAGCTCAGGGACGTGCGCATCGACTACCGCTGGGGAGGGCCGGTTTCAGTGAACGCCGACATGGTTCCCGAGATCGGTTTCGTCGGCGACGAGCGCATCATCTATTCCGGCGGCTGCTTCGGCCACGGCGTGGCGCTGACGCACCTCAACGGGCGGACCATCGCCGACCTGCTCAACGGCCGCAAGACCGAGCTGACCGACTTCTGGATCGTCAACCGCCAGTCCATCGGCATGACCAGCGATACCCTCTCCTACCTGGCTGGCCGGACCGCCCGCCAGGCGCTCAAGGCCTGGGACTGGTGGGAGGAGCGTCACTTGCGGGGCCGCTGACGCCCCGGCCTGCACTGGCGGTCGATGAGCGCCGCCAGCGCAGGCGCGCCAGTCCGATTTCAGCGGAGAACGCCCACGGCTGATGTACCATGCCGCGCCGAAACCTCCGGCGAACCCTTTGTCTGGCTGCCTATGTCCTCCAACGCGCTGTACACCGACCTGTCCTCCTACTACGACCTGATGTGCGCCGACATCGACTATCAGGCGCAGAGCCACTGCGTGCGCCGCCTGCACCAGTTGTTCGGCAACCAGGGGCGCCGGCACCTGGACCTCGCCTGCGGGACCGGTCCGCACGTACGCCACTTCCTCGACTTCGGCTACCGCAGCGCCGGCCTGGACATCAACCAGCCGATGCTGGACATCGCCCGGCAGCGCTGCCCCGAGGCACATTTCAGCCGGCAGGACATGGCCAGCTTCCGCATCGAAGAGCCGCTGGACCTGATTACCTGCTTCCTCTACTCGATCCACTACAACCCCGGCGTCGAGCAGTTGCAGGCGTGCCTGGCGAGCGTGCACGACGCACTCGCGGAGGGCGGGGTGTTCTGCTTCAACAGCGTGGACAAGGCGCTGATCGACAACGACTCCTTCGTCCGCCATTCGGTGGAGCATGACGGCAGCCAGTTCACCTTCGGCTCGGGCTGGTACTACAGCGGCGCGGGCGAGCGCCAGGCGTTGCGCCTGAGCATCGAGAAGACCACGGCCGGTGAGACCCAGGCCTGGCAGGATGAACACGCAATGGTCGCGCTGACCTTCGCTGAGCTGCAACACCTGCTGGAGCCGCTCTTCGAGGTGCAGGTCTTCGAGCACGACTACGAGCGGATCACGCCCTGGGCCGGCAGTTCGGGCAATGCCCTGTTCGTCTGCGTGAAGCGCTGAGCTCAGCACCAAGCGCGGGAGCATCGACCCAAGGCAATGATATTCACGCAATCCGGGCTATGCTGGCGCGGAACCGGACCCGATACCCCGCCATGACATCACCTTCGCTGCACAATGCCCCGCTCGGCCCCATGCTCAGGCGCTGGCGCCTGCTGCATCGCGTCAAGCAGAGCCACGCGGCCGGAATGTTCGGCGTCAGCCAGTCCACCATCTCGCGCTGGGAAGCCGGCATGCAGGAAGCCGAGCCGGAACAACGCGCGCAGATCGAAGCGCTGCTCCGGGCGCGCCTGGACAGCGCAGCGGACCACGCCCTGGCCCGCCTGGTCGCCAGCAATTCGCAACCCGTCCACCTGGTCTGCGACCTGACCCACCGCCTGCTTGCCTGCTCCGCCGCGCGAGCAGCGGAGTTCAGCGTGCCGCACACCGAACTGCTGGGTCGCTCGCTCTGGCCGTTCGTGACCGAGGCCATCGCCACCCAGGAAGCGAAGCTGGATGGGCTCGGCTGGCGCGAAGGCATCGCCGCGCCAGCGCTGGAGTTCGCCACCGGCACCAATGATTCGTTGCTGGTGCCCATTCGCCAGAGCCAGTGCCGCTGGACGCGCCTCACGCTGTCCGATGGCTCCACCGCACGCCTGGTCGAAACGCTCCGGGCAGATAGCTTCGCGCATATTTGATGCGTGGACAGCCGGCGGCCCCGGCGACAGGATGATTGCCCAGACGACTCACAAGGGGGCATCACCGATGAGCGAGCAGAACATCCAGGGCAAACTCGCCTTCCTCCGCGAGGCCGAACGACTCAAGAGCGTGCTGCGCAGCGCCCACACCTCCAGTGGTCGCCGCGAAAGCACCGCCGAGCACAGCTGGCGCCTGGCCCTGCTGGCGATGGTGTTCGCCGAGGACCTGGGCGAGATCGACCTCGGCAAGGTGCTGCAGTTGTGCATCATCCACGACCTGGGCGAAGCACTGGGCGGCGACGTACCCGCAGTCGACGTGCTGGCCCACGGCAGCAAGGGCGACAGCGAACGGCAGGACCTGCTGCACATGACCTCCACGCTGGCGCCGCCGCTGCGTGCGCAGCTCATGGCCCTGTACGACGAGTACGATGCCGCTGCGACCGCCGAAGCTCAGGCAGTCAAGGCACTCGACAAGCTGGAAACCATCCTGCAACACACCCAGGGGCTGAACCCGCCGGACTTCGACTACGCCTTCAATCTCGGCTACGGCCGCCGCTATACCGACGCCACGCCCTTCCTCGCCTCACTGCGCGAAGTGCTCGACGAAGAAACACGCAAGCGCGCCGCCCGCTAGCGATTCGATTACCGGATCTTGCCCACCGGGGTGAAATTGCCGGTGAGATTGCCTCCCACCGTGTTCTTCGGCTTGTACTGGGGATCGTGCTTGAGGCGCTCCTCCACGCTGGGGTCGATGGCTTCCTGGCCGAAAGCGGTGTTGCCGATATCCCGGTAATACGGCGGGGTGAGCTGGCTGTAGGCGCCCCCCAGGAACTCCTTGTAGGAATTGGTGATGGAAGGGGTCGTGGTGGGAAGGCTCGGGGTCTTGCCGGTATCCACCGCCAGGCCGCACTCGCTCGCCTTGTTGATCATCCACACCAGCGCGATGTCCGACAGACTGTTGTTCGCGTAGCCACCACCAACGTTGGCGTGCGCACCGGAAAACCAGACCTGCTCCACGCGCTGGTTGGGCTTGCTTTTCGGGTCCCAGGGGTGCACTGGTAGTTCTTGCGCCACTCGTCGATGGCCACGGCGTGGAAGGCGTTGTGGACAATCGAGCTGAGTTCGGTGTCGTGGAATTCGTAGTAGGACTTGTTGAACCAGTCGAACGACTCCAGCGGCACGCCCAGGGCACCCACGGTGTCCCAGATACCCAGCATGTGGATGGTGATCTCCCGCGAGAAACTGTCGCGAAAGAGCTTGGCGCTATCGGAATCGGCGCCCTCGTTGCGGGTGCGATAGAGGCCGTACGCTTCGTTCGTCAGGTCGATGTGCTCGGGTTTGAGCAGCCCGGCGTTGCGGATCAGCCCGACCAGGCTGCGAGCCGTGTACGCCCCACGGCTGAATCCGAAGAGGTAGATCTGGTCACCGACCTCGTAGGTGCTGACCAGCTGCCGATAGCCATCGAGGATCTTCTCCGAGAGCCCCACGCCGAAGGCACCGCCGGCCAGACGGTCGTACCACGCCGTGCCGACGCCCTGGTCGTACCACTTGTCCTGCTTCGTACCGTTCTTGTCGGCAGGGAGAATGGCAGCATGCAGCTTCCAGACATTGGTGCTTTTGCTGCCTTTGATCTCGGACTTCGCGTCCGGCGTATTCCAGGTCCCGTCAAAGGAAATGATGATTTTCTTGGGCATGTCCTGTCTCCAACGTCAGTGGCTCTGACTGCTCGAAACGTCCCGGTCCCTGACCCCGCCCCCGGTATCGTCCTCGACAGTGAACTGTAGCCCCAGGCCTGGGCTGCCGACAGAATCGGGAGAACCCTCCAGGAGCACGACCTGCTGGCAGATTGCCTTCCCGCAGCACATATGGTTAGGTGCTGTGGCCCTAAGCGACTCCGCCGAGTACGCCAGATGCGGCCTGCAGCGCCAGGCTCGCACCCGCCACACCTCCGGCACCCGGCGCCCTTTGCTATGCCTTCACTGACGCGAACCCATGGTCACCACTGTCATCCTCAGCATGCTCTGCGTGCACCTGCTCTGTTTCAGCGTCATGTTCCTGCTGATCAGCACCCGGCTGAACGGCAAGAAAATGGGCATGGAAGTCTTCGCCCTGGGCAATCTCCTGCTGGGGCTCGCCTACATCCTGCAACTGCTCGGCGGCCCGGCGAACTGGGGGATGATGAGCATCGTCAACCACACGATGACCCTCTGCGCCCCCGTCGCCTATGTCCTTGGCGCCCTGCGCTTCTTTGATCGACCGACCGCCGTATGGCGGCCATTGCTCATGCTGGCGGTCCTCTACACGGCGCTGCAGGTTACGGTGCAATTCACCCTTGGAAGTGAAGCGCGCCATGCGCTGCTGGCAGCCTCGTGCACGCTGCTGTTCCTGGGCATGGCCGTGGGGGTGCTCTATGCCCGGCAGAACGTCGCCAGGGATCTGCGCGTCGAAATGGTCGTGTTCGCCATCCTGATTGGCGGCATCTGCGCGCTGAACGCCGTGAAGTTCGTGATGATCCTCCAGGGTGGGCTGGCGGCACTCGACATGGGCAGCGGCTTCCAGAAAGTCTTCTACCTCTACATGTCGTTCCTGGGCACCGTGCTGCCGCCCTGTGCCGTCTGGCTGGTACTGCGCCGCCTGACGGATGAACTGCGCACCATGGCCGCCCATGACCCGCTCACCCAACTGCTGAACCGCCGCGGACTGGTCGAAGGGCTGGATGCGCACTTCCGCTCGCGCAACGCGGGCCCGGCCTACCTGCTGATCGTGGACATCGACCACTTCAAGCAGATCAACGACAGCCATGGCCACCAGGTGGGCGATCTGGTGCTGTGTCATGTCGCCCAGGTCCTCAAGGCCACCGCTCGCAAAGGCGACCTGGCTTGCCGGCTGGGCGGTGAGGAATTCGTGCTCGTGGGCCTCAACACGGACAGGACCGGCGCCCTGCAACTGGCAGAGCGCGCCCGCGCGGCGATCGAACAGAGTGAAGTGCCGGGCACGACGCCCAATCAACCGATCCGTTGCACGGCCACCATCGGTGTCTCGGAAGCCTTCACCAGCGCGCAGGCGCTCGATGAATACATGCAGCAGGCTGATAGCGCGCTGTACCGCGGCAAGACTTCCGGGCGCAATCGCGTCGAGAGTGCACTGGCGTAGCAGTCCCGAAATCAGACGTGCCCAGCCAAGCCGAACACCATGGAACTCCAGGCTGGGACGATCCGGATGACATCAGCGTCCCTGTAGAGACGGTCAGAAACGCTCGTCGCCCATAGCCGGCAAGGTCAGCTCGCGCACGAACGAGGAAGTGGACAAGCGCAGCAGCGCATCGACCAGGGTGAGCACATCGTGCACGGGTATCAGCTGCCCTTCCCCGCGCGTGGCAGCCTCGGTCAGCGGCGTGGCGAGCGGATCGTCGGTATTCAGGTTGCCCAGTTGCAGCACGGTCACTGCCAGGCGCTGGTCGCGGAAGCTCTCGCGCAGTGCATCGGCCATGCCGTTGAGGGCGAACTTGGTGGCGCCGAACGCCACTTCCGGGCGGCCGCTCTGGCGCAGCGCGGAAGTCGAGCCGGTGAGGATCAGTTGCGGCCGGGCGGAACCGAGCAACCGCGGCACCAGGCGTTTGAGCAGCAGCAAGGTGGCGGTGATGTTCACGTCGACCAGCGTCCCGATGGAGGCGTCGCTGTCGCCGAGGAACGAGTACTGCTCGCTGAAGGCGTGCTCCTCCCAGATGCCGACATTGCAGATCAGCACGTCGAGTTCGGCCGGCGTCTGCGCCTCGATCTGCGCGACCGCTTCCGCCGGCATGGCGAGGTCCGCTTCGATCCACTGCAGGTCGATGCCCGGCGCCATCGCCAGGGCATCCGGCCGCCGGCGCGACACGCCGATCAGCGAATCCCCCGGCTGAGCAATCCCTTCGAGCAAGGCGCGCCCCAGCCCCCTGCCCGCTCCCACGATCAGTATGTTCATCGGCATTCTCCCTGTCCCCATGGCGCGTCAACTCCAGCGAAGGTTGAGGACGAGGAAGTTCAGCAGCACCCAGACGACCAGCACCAGGTGCGTCAGTTGCAGAGCCTCCTGGCGAATCCAGTAGCCGAACCACAGCCCGCCCAGCAGCATGGCGAAGAGGAAGGCCAGTGCCGCGCTCAGGGCAAGGTTCAGCCAGGGCCTGGCGGCTTCGAGTTCACCACCCAGCAACCAGTGGTAGCAGCCCGTCCAGGCCGCAAGCACCGCCAGGGTCTGCAGCAGGACGACGACGATCATGGCCAGCCGATGCAGCGCCGGTGACGTCAGAGCACGCCGTAGCAGGGGAAAGTCAATCGCGGGGGGCTGGTGCAGCGGCGCCATCGCCATGGTCGCGCCGACCGCCGCGACCGAGCTGGAAAAGGCGTGCAGGTTGTTGATCAGCGCGATGCTCAGCCAGAGGCTGAAACCCAGGAAGCAGGTAGCCTGGAAAATCATCAGTGAAGCGTGGGTGTCCATACCGGGTCCTTGTGCGGTCATGTTCCGAAGGTGCCGGCCCACCGCTGGCGAACAGCGGCAGGCAGGCCCGGACGGACTCTAGGACCTCAACCTAGGTTGAGGTCAACACACCTCAAGAGCGAAACCTGGCATCGGCACGTGCTCGCGTCAGAACGAACCCTGCAGGGTGACCATGAAGTTGCGCGGCTCACCGTAGAAGTTGCCCCAGGAAACGGCACCGACGCTCTGGTAGTACTTCTTGTCGAACAGGTTGTTGCCGTTGAGCGCGACGGTCCAGTGATCGTCGAGGCGGTAGCCCAGGCGGCCGCTGTAGATGGCGTAGTCGGACTGCACCGACTTCACGTTGCCGCTGCGTACGGAGGTGTCGCTCTGCGCCGTCACGCCCGCCCCCACGCTCCAGCGGTCCAGTTCGCCGGCCAACTGGTAGTCGGCCCAGGCACGGAACAGGTGGCGCGGGAAATAGCGGGTGGTGAAGGTGGGTTCCTGCGGGTTCTCTTCCGCGCTGTTGAGGTATTTGGTCTGGGTATAGGTGTAACCGGCCAGCAATTGCAGGCGCTCGATGACTTCGCCACTGACTTCCGCCTCGAAGCCCTGGGCGCGGACCTTGCCCACGTCGGTGTAGCAGTAACCATCGGAAGAGCCGAGGCAAGTGGCGTCGTAGTTGGCTTCGGCGCGGTGTTCCTCGATGGTGCGGAAGAGGTTGAAGGCGGTGTTGACCCGGCCATCCAGCAGCTCGCCCTTGATGCCCAGCTCGTAGCTGGCGCCGGTCTTGGGTTGCAGCGGGCTGCCGGACTCGTCGGTGTAGGTGCTCTGCGGCTGGAAGATGTCCGCGTAGCTGGTGTAGACGGACCACTCATCGTTGAGGTCGTAGATCAGCGCCGCGAACGGCGTGACCTGGCCGTTCTCCTGGCTGCGGTCGTGCTGCCAGTAATCCCAGGCCTGGGTGTAGGAGTCGCGGCTGTTGCGGTACCAGCTGACGCGCGACCCCAGCACCGCGGTCAATGGCTCGGCCAGCTTCAGGCGAAGGGTGGCGTAGGTGCCGAATTGGCGGGTATCCGACTCGGTGGGTTGCGGCCCGCCCCGGTAGGAGTTGGGCGCATAGAAATCATCCGCCGGCTCGGGAATGTGCGAGTTGGGATGGAACGGGTCCTGCGAGGTACCCAGCAGGCTGGTCATGTTGATCAGCGCGTAGTGATCGTGGGTCTTGGCGCGGCTGGCGTTGGCGCCGACGGTCAGCTCGTGCTGCAGGCCGAAGGCTTCGAATTTGCCGTCCAGGTAGGCATCGAAGCCGTAGTCGGTCTGGTCGTAGTCGAACAGCCCGGAGTACACCGAGGAAGGCGCCGAGGTCGCACCCGGTGTAACGCCACCCGACGTCTCGGACAGGGCGTACTTGATGTCCTGGTCGTTGTGGGTCCAGACGCCGGCGAACTTGAAGGCCCAGTCCTCGTTCAACTGGTGGGACAGGTCGGCGAACAGCGTGGTGCGCTCGCTTTCCCAGTTGTTCCAGGAAGCGCCCAGGCAGGTCGAGCGGCTGAGTTTCAGGTCCTTGCCGTTGCTGTAGCGCGGCAGGCCATGCCAGCAGGGCGTCGCATCCAGCTTCTCGTAGGCAACGCCCAGGCCCACGGTGGTGTCCGGGGTCACGTCGTAGTCCAGCGCACCGTAGAGAATCTGGTCATTGCGCTTGCCGACATCGTAGAAATACTGACGATCCTGCAGCGCCACGACAGTCCGCCCGCGCAGCGTGCCGGACTCGTTGAGCGGGCCACCGGTGTCCACCTGGCCACGGTAGTTGTCCCAGGAGCCCGCGGAGAGCGACAGCTTGGTCTCCGGCACGCTCTGGCCGCGCTTGCGGACGAAGTTGACGCCACCGGTTGAGCTACCCGAGCCCTTGAGCATGCCCGCTGCGCCCTTGAGCACCTCGACCCGGTCGTAGAACGCCATGTCGCCGGAAAAGCTGTTGGCCTGCACATACTCGCCGCCCACGTCCAGCGGCACGCCATCGTACTGGTACTGGCCCTGCATCATGAAGCCGCGGGAGTAGAAGTACTTGCCGCCCATGGGCGACTCGTAGACGGCGATACCCGGTGTCTTCTCCATCGCCTGCTCGATGGTGTTGATGTTCTGGTCGTCCATATAGCGACGGGTCAGCACCGTCACCGATTGGGGTGTCTCACGCAGGCTGTGCGCGCCCTTGCCGATGGTGACCGCACGGGCGCTGTAGGCGTTGGTGCCTTCGGTAGTCGGGTCCAGCCGCTGGCTGGAAACGGTGGTGGAATCCATTTCCAGCACCGCATCCGAAGGTGTCGGCACCAGGCCGTAGCCACCGTTTTCCAGGCGGCGCACCGTGAGGCGGGTGCCCGAAAGAATACGAGCGAAGCCGTCCTCGATACCGTACTCACCGTTCAGCCCGCCACTACGTTTGCCTTCGGTCAGCCCCGCATTGACCGAGATCGGGATGCCGGCGCGCCGGCCGAATTCGCCGAGCACCTGGTCCAGGGGGCCGGCAGGGATAGCGTACCGCTGGGTGCGGGTGGCCGCAGTTTCTGCCTGCACCGGCATGGCGGGAAGCACGGTGAGCGCGGAACAGGACAGCAGGGCGAGGCCAAGCGACTGGCGCAGGGCGCGGGTGATGGGGTGAAGCGTCATGGGCAGAGGGTCCGTTTCTCGTTGTTGGCCCGCAGTAGCGAGCAGGGATTTATCCCTAGGCCAAGCGAGAAACGAAAACCTGCCGACTTTTCGAGAATTATTTTCATTGGTGTTTTTTTGCAGCGCCCAGCGGCCTGTTTCAGCGCGATCAGCAACCTTTCTTCTGCTGTCCTCGCCTGCCTATTTCCGCGGCGCTCGGCTCCTTAGCGCGGCCCCACTGTTACCCAATAACGGGTGCGCCGCTGGAC
The DNA here is from genome assembly GCF_005877905.1 of Pseudomonas nicosulfuronedens. GTDB lineage: Bacteria > Pseudomonadota > Gammaproteobacteria > Pseudomonadales > Pseudomonadaceae > Pseudomonas > Pseudomonas nicosulfuronedens. The sequence goes on from NZ_SWDV01000028.1 coordinate 93,218, forward strand.
CGTCACCGGCAGGCTGTCCTGCAGCATGGCCAGCACCCGGTCGGTATCGGCCAGCGGATAGGAGCCGCTCAGGCGGATGCCTGCAACGGCGGAATCGCAGCGCAGCAGGCCGGGACGATAGCGGTCCAGCTCGGCGAGGAAATCGCCCAGGCGCATGCGCTCGGCCACCAGGTAGCCATCGACCCAGGCGCCGCCATTCGCTTCCAGCGCCTGCGGAGCGCTGACGCCAGCCATGCTGATACGAGCCTGGGAACCCGCCTCGATCACCCTGGCCTCGCCGCCGGCCAGCGAGCTGGCAGCAACACGCCCCTGAGTGACGGCCAGCAGAGTGCTGCGTCCGTCTTCGTCGCGGCGGACGCGGAAGCGCGTGCCCAACGGTTGCAGCACCGCATCGCCGCTGACAACCTGGAACGGCCGCCCGGCGCCCTCATGAGCGGTGAGAATCTCGATTTCGCCGTAACGCAGGCGCAGTTCGCGTACCCGGTCGGTGTAATGCAGGTCGACCGCAGTCGCGGTGTTGAGCCACAAGCGCGTGCCATCGGGCAGCGTGCGCTGCGTTCGCTCACCGGTGCCGGTGCGATAGTCCGCCATGGCGCCCTGAACCCACTGCGTGTCGCGCCCCTGCCAGGCAAGCCCGCCGAGCAGACCGAAACCGACCAGCACCTTGAGCGCCTTGCGCCGGTCCATCTCGTTGTAATGACGGCGGCCGGCCAGCTGCCGCGCCATCGGGTCGGCCAGTGCGCCGGCATGACGCTGCAGGCCGAGCGGGATGCTGCTCAGGCGCTGCCAGGCGCGCTCATGCTCGCTGCTCGCCTCGCGCCAGACCAGCAACTGGTGCTGCTCGACCTCGCTCATGCAGCCCGACTGGGCCAGGGTGAACCAGGCAATCGCCTGGTCGCGGATGACAGCGGAGATGGGCCGGGAATCGTTGTCGCGGGACATGGTGGTCACTCGAACCGGCTCGCGTAGCACGCCGCAAACGCCTTGTTCATCGCCTTCTGCACCTGGTTGACGCTCAGCTCCAGACGCAGCGCGATCTGCGGGTAGGTCAGGCCGTCGAGCTGGGACAGCAGGAAGATTTCCCGTACCCGTGGCGCGAGGCCTTGCAGGAGTTCGTCGATCTCCACCAGCGCTTCGATCAGCAGCAGGCGCTCTTCCTCGGAGGGTGCGAAGGCTTCGGGCCGCGCCGCCAGGGCTTCCAGGTAGGCACGCTCGACCGCCTGACGGCGCCAGCGGTTGATCAACAGGCTGTTGGCGATGGTGGCCAGGTAGGCCAGTGGCTGGCGCAGATCAGCGATGGCGCTGCGCGAGCGCATCACCCGCACGAAGGTATCCTGCGCCAGGTCCTCGGCATCGGCGTACTCGCCCAGGCGGCGGCGCAGCCAGCCCTTCAGCCAGCCGTGGTGGGCAATGTAGAGCCGCTCAACATCCCGTTCGAATGCCCGCTCGCTGTCCATGAACGTCCAGTTTTGTTAAACATGATAATCGTTCTCAACAATACTGGATTTGCCCTGCCCCGTGCAATCGAGCTGAACGCTGTTGGGTTTGACCGCCTGCCGGAGGCGGCCATTCCCCTCCCCACGTCAGGGTTTGATGGCGATCTTCAGCACACCGTCGCGCTGATGGGCGAACAGGTCGTAGGCGTTGACGATGTCGTCGAGCGCATAGTGGTGCGTGACCAGCGAGCCGAAGTCAGCCCGGTTCGACTCGATGATGCTCATCAGCCGGCGCAGGCGCTCCTTGCCGCCGGGGCACAGGGCGGTATTGATGCGATGGTCGCCCAGGCCGGCGGCGAAGGCCGAGAGCGGGATGTGCACATCGCTGGAGTAAACCCCCAGGCTCGACAGCGTGCCGCCCGGCTTGAGCACTTTCATCGCCTGCTCGAACGTGCTCGGCAGCCCCAGGCATTCGATCGACGAATCGGCGCCGCGCCCACCGGTGAGCTTCATCACCTCTTCCACCACGTCGCACTTCGTGAAGTCCAGGGTGACGTCGGCGCCCATGCTGCGGGAGATGTCCAGTCGGTGCTGGTTGCCATCCACCGCGATGATGGTCGAGGCGCCCAGCAGGCGCGCGCCAGCCGTGGCGCACAGGCCGATAGGCCCCTGGGCGAAGACGACCACGGTGTCACCGATGCGGATGTTCGCATTCTCGGCGCCCTTGAAGCCGGTCGACATGATGTCGGGGCACATCAGCACCTGTTCGTCGGTGAGACTGTCGGGGATCGGTGCGAGGTTGCCTTCGGCGTCCGGCACCAGCACATATTCGGCCTGGGTGCCATCGATCAGGTTGCCGAAGCGCCAGCCGGCGGTGGCCTTGTAGCCATGGCAGGCGCAGCGGCCGCTCTCGACCAGGTAGCTGCCATCCTGCGAGGGCACGCCGTCCTGCGCGGCATAGGAGTTGAAGTTCGGGCAGATCGCGCCGGCAATCACTCGCTGGCCTTCGCGGTAGCCTTTGACGGCACTGCCGAGCTTCTCGATGATCCCGACCGGTTCGTGGCCGACGGTCAGCCCCCTGGCTACCGGGTATTCACCCTTGAGGATGTGAACGTCGGTGCCGCAGATGGTGGTCGTGGTGATGCGGATCAGTGCGTCGTTGGGGCCGACCTCGGGGATGGGCTTGTCCGCCAGTTCGATTCGCCCAGGTTCCACGAAGATCGCCGCTTTCATCATTGCCATCGTTGTTTCTCCTCGCTTGGAATGCGCCATGGATGCACAGGGCCGGGGATCGCGCAGAGCGCTCCGAGGCCGAACGGACCCAGTGTGCTTGGCCGGAATGAAATCCCGTTGACGCATATCAAGTACGGGGAAAGCTCGCTCATCGGCCTGCCTGCCGGGAACGCTGGCGGGCTGATAGAGCATTGATCGGAATCGCCAGAAAACAAGGCATGGACCGATCAGGTGCCTATTCGCACTCCAGACTGTAGCCCACCCCGTACACCGAGCGGATCGGATCGACCTCCGGAGTGATGGCGGTCAGCTTGCGCCGCAGGTTCTTCACGTGGCTGTCCACGGTGCGGTCGGCGACTACCCGGTGGTCCTGGTAGATGTGGTTCATCAGCTGGTCCCTCGACAGTACCTGCCCCGGCCGCGCCGCCAGCGCGGCGAGCATGCGGAACTCCACTGGCGTGAGGTCCAGTGCAATGCCCTGGTAGCGCGCATGGAAGGTGCTGGCGTCCAGCTCCAGCCCGAAGCTCGACGCCTGGGTGCCGGTGCGCCGCAGCACGGCTTTCACCCGCGCCACCAGTTCGCGCGGGGAGAAGGGTTTGCAGATGTAGTCATCCGCACCCAGTTCCAGGCCGAGCAGGCGGTCGATCTCGTCGACACGGGCGGTCATCATGATGATCGGCAGGCGGCTGAAACCACGCAGCTCGCGGCAGATATCCAGGCCATCGCGGCCGGGCAGCATGAGGTCCAGCAGCATGAGGTCGTAGTGCTTCTGGCGGGCCGCCGGAACCACTGCCAGGCCATCGGCGAGGTGCTCCACCGCGAAACCGGCAGCACGCAGGTAATCCCCCACCAGTGCGGCCAGCTTGGGTTCGTCTTCCACCAGCAGGATCTGTCCCTGGCTCACGCTTCACCTCCAGCAACCGGCAGTTCCAGGGTCAGCAACAGGCCGCCCAGTGACGAGGCCTTCGCACTCAATTTGCCGCCGTGTACCTCGGCGATGCCCCGACAGATCGCCAGGCCCAGGCCGGTGCCGCCGCTGGCACGGTTGCGCGAGCGCTCGGCGCGGTAGAAACGCTCGAACAGGCGCTCCAGCGAGGCCGCGTCCACGCCCGGCGCGCTGTCCTCGCATTGCACCAGCACGCGCTCCCCTTCGCGCAGGGCGCGCAACACGGTGCGACCGCCGCGATCAGTGTAGCGCCGGCTGTTCTCCAGCAGATTGTGCAGCAACTGGCCCAGGCGCGACTCGTCGCCCAGCACCCACAGGGGCTCCTCGGGCAATTCCACACTCAGTGCCAGCCCACGCTCGGCGAAGCTCGCACCGAAGGCCTCGGCCACTACTGGCAGCAAGACCCGCAGGTCGATGCGTTCGCGGCGATAGGTCGGCCCGCCGACTTCGGCCAGGGACAGGTCGAACAGGTCATCCACCAGCTTGGCCAATGAGCCGACTTCCGCCTGCAGCGAGCGGATCGCGGCACCGTCCAACGGGCGGATGCCATCTTCCAGCGCTTCGAGCTCGGCGCGCATCACCGCCAGCGGAGTGCGCAGTTCATGAGAGATATCGGCCATGAAATCACGGCGCATGCGTTCGTTGCTGGCAAGGGTGGAAGCCATGCGGTTGAAGTCCCCGGCCAACTGCCCGGCCTCATCGTCGGAGCGCACCGGCACCTGGATTTCATAGTCGCCGGCAGCCAGCCGATGGGTGCCGCGCGCCACCTCGCGGATCGGTCGCAGCAGCGCGCGGCTCAGCCACCAGGCGATCACCGCCGTGCCCAGCAGGCAGGCCAGGCCGACCAGCAAACTGGAACGCAGCTGGTTGAGCTGGAAGCGCCGGTCACCGACGCTGGTGACCGACTGCAGCGGCGCCAGGGCCATCCAGCCGACCGTGCGCCCCTGGAAGCGAATGGGCCGTAGCAGCATGTCCTCGGGCGCCGCCTGGTAGCCGATGATCGGGCGGCGCTGCTCGTCCAGCAGCGCGAAACGGACGAACGCACCGGTGAGGTCCGAAACCGTCAGCAGGCTGGCGTCGAAGGCCTTGTCCGGGGTGATGTCGTCCGGGCGCAGCAGTTCAAACCACTGCTCCCTGTCCTGGCGGATGAAATCCCAGCTGCGGTGCTGGGCGTAGGCCCGTTCGATGCGCGGCACCACCAGGTCCATGCGCTCCTCGCCCTGCTGGTTGAGGTAGCCGAGGAAGCCGTACTTCAGGCTCAGGTACGCGGCGAAGACCATGCCGAGCACGGCGAAGGCGCAGACCGTGAGCATGGCCAGGAAGAACTTGCTGGAGAGGCTGATTTTCATGGCACCGCCGGGCAATCGAAACTGCCGACATTGAAGCGCGCCGCCCCGCGCGCAGCAAGGCGGGGCAGGCAATCTCCGCGGTTTCTCCCAGATGACTGCACATTCCCTGCACATTTCCCGAGCAGCCTGAAAGCCTGAAATTCATTAGGTCCGGAGCCCCACGGATGTCTTCCTTCGCGCTTAACCTCTCCCCACTCTCTCCATTGGCCCGCGCCCTGCTGCTGGGCGCCGGCCTGCTCGCCATGGCCGGCTGCCGCGACTCAGGCCCCGCCCAACCGCCTGCCCTGGTCCAGCAGGTCGGCGTGTATCACGTCACCAGTGGCCCACAAGCCTTGAGCATGACCCTGCCCGGCCGCGCCAGCGCGCATCTGGTCGCGGAAATCCGCCCGCAGGTGGGTGGCATCCTGCTCAAGCGCCTGTTCGAGGAAGGCGCCACGGTGAAGGCCGGCCAGCCGCTGTACCAGATCGACCCGCAACCCTACGAAGCCGCGCTGGCCCAGGCCGAGGCGACGGTCACCTCTTCCCGCGCGACGCTCAAGGCCGCCGAACTGAAGGCCAAGCGCGATGCGCAACTGGTGAAGATCGACGCCATCAGCGCCGAGGACAACGAAAGCGCCCAGGCCTCCCTGCTCGAAGCCCGCGCCAGCCTGCAGTCGGCCCAGGCTGCGCTGCGTACCGCGCGCATCAACCTCGGCTACACCAGGATCAACGCGCCTATCGACGGCCAGACCTCCACCTCCTCCGTCACCCCGGGCGCCCTGGTCACCGCCGAGCAGACCACCGCACTGACCACCGTGCAGCAGCTGGACCCGATCTACGTCGACTTCACCCAGCCCAGCAGCACGCTGCTGCGCCTCAAGCGCGAGCTGGCCGAAGGCAAGCTCGCGCCCGCCGAGCAGAAGGACGCCACGCGCATCAGCCTGGAGCTGGAAGACGGCAGCACCTACGGCCATGAAGGCACCCTCACCTTCAACGGCGTAAGCGTCGACGAAAGCACCGGCAGCGTCACCCTGCGCGCCCTGGTGCCCAACCCGGACGGCCTGCTGCTGCCGGGCATGTACATCAAGGCGACGTTGCAGGAAGGCGTGCAACAGGACGCCATCCTCGTGCCGCAGCAGGGCGTGAGCCGCGATGAGCGCGGTGACGCTACCGCGCTGGTGGTGGTGGACGGCAAGGTCGAGCAGCGCGAGCTGACCCTGGCCCGTGCAGTGGGCAACCGCTGGTGGGTGAGCAAGGGCCTGAACGAGGGTGATCAACTGATCGTCCAGGGCCTGCAGAAGGTGCGCGTCGGCCAGGAAGTCCAGGCCGTCGAAGACAGCGCCGGCACCAGCCTGACCGCGCAAACCGACAGCCACGACTGAGGCAGAACCCATGGCACGCTTCTTCATCGACCGGCCGATCTTCGCCTGGGTCATCGCCATCCTGGTGATGCTCGGCGGCGGCCTGGCCATCACCCAGTTGCCGCTGGCGCAGTACCCCAACATCGCGCCGCCGCAGATCACCCTCAGCGCCACTTATACCGGCGCCTCCGCCAAGACCATGGAAGACTCGGTGACCCAGGTCATCGAGCAGCAGATGACCGGCCTCGACGGTCTGGTCTACATGTCGTCGAGCAGCAGCTCGGCGGGCAGCGCCAGCATCACGCTGACCTTCGAGGCTGGCACTGACGTCAACACCGCGCAGATGCTGGTGCAGACCAAGCTCGAACAGGCCAAGGCGCGACTGCCGCAGACTGTGCAGCAACAGGGCATCGAGATCCGCAACTCGTCCAGCGACTTCCTGATCATCCTCTCGCTGGTCTCGGACAACCCCAACGTCAGCGCCACCGACATCAGCGATTTCATCTCCAGCACGCTGTACGACCAGATCAGCCGCGTGGATGGCGTCGGCCAGGTGACCACCCTGGGCTCCAGCTACGCCATGCGCATCTGGCTCGACCCGGACAAGCTCAAGCAGTACGCGCTGATGCCCTCGGACATCACCACCGCCCTGGAAGCGCAGAACGTCGACACCTCCGCCGGCCAGCTCGGCGCCCTGCCCGCGCGCCCTGGTCAGCAGCTCAACGCCACCATCAGCGCACGCAGCAAGCTGACCACCGCCGCGCAGTTTCGCGAGCTGGTGCTCAAGCACTCCAGCAACGGCGCCGTGGTCACCCTGGCCGACGTGGCCCGCGTAGAGCTGGGCAGCGAGAGCTACGACGTGGTCGCCGAGCACAACAACCGGCCCTCCGGCGGCATGGCCGTGAGCCTGGCCACCGGCGCCAATGCGCTGGACGTGTCCCAGGGCGTACAGGACAAGATGGCCGAGCTGGAAAAATTCTTCCCCAGCAAGCTGCAACTGCGCACCGAAGTGGCCTACAACACCGCGCCCTTCGTGAAGATTTCCATCCAGGAAGTGGTCATGACGCTGTTCGAGGCCATCGCCCTGGTCGTCGCGATCATGTACCTGTTCCTGCAGAACTGGCGCGCCACGCTGATCCCCGCCGTGGCCGTACCGGTGGTACTGCTGGGCACCTTCGGCGTGCTCTCGCTGATGGGTTACTCGATCAACACGCTGACCATGTTCGGCATGGTCCTGGCCATCGGCCTGCTGGTGGACGACGCCATCGTGGTCGTGGAGAACGTCGAGCGGATCATCGTCGAGAAAGGCCTGTCGCCGCGTGAAGCCACGCGCCAATCCATGGGCGAGATCAGCGGTGCGCTGATCGGCATCGCCGTGGTGCTCTCGGCGGTATTCGTGCCGATGGCCTTCTTCGGCGGCTCCACCGGGGTGATCTACCGGCAGTTCTCGGTGACCATGGTCGCCGCCATGGCGCTCTCCGTGCTGGTGGCCATGACCCTCACCCCGGCACTGTGCGCCACCCTGCTCAAGCCGAGCCAGGGCCACGGTGAAGACCGCCGCGGCTTCTTCGGCTGGTTCAACCGCACCTTCGACCGCGGTGCCCACGACTACCAGCGCGGCGTCAGCGGGGTGCTGGCTCGGCCAGTGCGCGCCCTGGTGGTGTATGCGCTGGTGCTCGGCGGCGTAACGATGCTGTTCCACAAACTGCCCACCTCGTTCCTCCCCGATGAGGACCAGGGCATGCTGATGATGCAGATGACCCTGCCCGTGGGCGGCACCGATGAGCGCCTGCAGGAAGTCACCCGCCAGGTGCAGGACTACATGCTGCAGCAGCCGGAAGTCGCCTCGATCATGGCCGTGCGCGGCCTGGGCAACGGCGGCAACGCGCAGAACTCCGGGCGCGCCTTCGTCAAGCTCAAGGACTGGAGCGAGCGTCAGGGCGAGGAGCACAGCGCCGCCTCGGTGGCACGCCGGGCCAACATGGCGCTGATGAAGATTCTCGACGCACAGGTGTTCGTCATGTCGCCGCCGGCCATCATGGGCCTGGGCGAAAGCTCCGGCTTCGACGTGCAGCTGCAGGACCTGGGCGGCCTCGGCCATGCCGAGCTGCTCAAGGCACGCAACCAGTTCCTCGCACTGGCGAACCAGGACCCGCGCCTGGCCTCCGTGCGCGCCCAGGGCCTGGAAGACACCCCGCAGCTCAACGTCGACATCGACGACCGCAAGGCCGGTGCCATGGGCGTCGCCTCTGGCGACATCAATGACACCCTGAGTGTTGCCCTGGGCGGCAGCTACGTGAACGACTTCCTCGATGCCGGCCGGGTGAAGAAGGTGTACATGCAGGGCGACGTCGACAAGCGCATGCAGGCCGAGGACATCGGTGACTGGTACGTGCGCAATTCGGACAGCGCCATGGTGCCGATGTCGACCTTCATCAGCACTCGCTGGAGCACCGCCTCGCCGCTTCTGGAACGCTACAACGGCTTTGGTTCCTACGAACTGGTGGGCGAGCCGGCGGCGGGCGTCAGCTCCGGCGTGGCCATGGCCGCGGTGGAGGAAATCATGGCGCAGCTGCCCGAAGGGATCGGCTACGCCTGGACCGGGCAGTCCTACCAGGAACGCATGGCCGGCAACCAGGCGCCGCTGCTCTACGCCATCTCCATCCTCTTCGTGTTCCTGTGTCTCGCAGCGTTGTACGAGAGCTGGTCGGTGCCCTTCGCGGTGATGCTGGTGGTGCCGCTGGGTATCCTCGGCGCGCTGCTGCTGACCGGCGTGCGCGGGTTGTCCAACGATGTGTACTTCCAGGTCGGCCTGCTGACCACCGTGGGCCTGGCGGCGAAGAACGCGATCCTCATCGTCGAGTTCGCCAAGGAGAACGTCGAGCGCGGCCAGGAGCTGATCGCGGCGACGCTGGAGGCCGTGCGGGTGCGCCTGCGCCCGGTGCTGATGACCTCCCTGGCGTTCATCCTCGGCGTGCTGCCGCTGGCCCTGTCCAGTGGCGCCGGCGCCGGCGGCCGCCAGGCCATCGGTACCGGCGTGCTGGGCGGCATGCTCGCCGCCACGCTGCTGGGCCTGTTCTTCATTCCCCTGTTCTACGTGCTGGTGCAACGTCTGGCCGAGCGCCTCGCCGCCGCCAATGTTGCGCCTGACGTCACCGCTGAAGGAGAAGCCTGATGCGCCTGTCCCCCCTTCCCCTTGTCCTGGCGCTGATGCTCGGTGGCTGCGTGAACCTTGCCCCCGACTACCAGCGCCCCGAGGCGCCGGTCGCCAGCCAGTGGACCACCACGACCCCGGCCGGCCAGGCCAGCGCCGATATCGCCTGGCGCGAGCTGTTCGTCGATGCGCGGCTGCGCGACACCGTGGCCCGCGCCCTGGCCAACAACCGCGACCTGCGCGTCGCCGCACTGAACGTCGAGTACCAGCAGGCGCAGTACCGCATCCAGCGGGCCGCGCTGTTCCCGGCGGTCTCTGCAACCGCCGATGGCACCCGCCAGCGTGGCGTAGCCGAGGGCAGCAGCAACGCCGTCAGCAGTCAGTACAGCGTCGGCCTGGGCGTGAGCAACTATGAGCTGGACCTGTTCGGCCGCCTGGGCAACCTGAAGGACGCTGCGCTGGAGGACTACCTGTCGCTCGAACAGACCCGCCGCAGCACGCAGATCAGCCTGGTGGCCGAAGTCGCCAGCGCCTGGATGACCCTGGCCGCCGACCAGCAACTGCTGACCCTGGCCAAGGACACCTATGCCAGCCAGCAGAAGACCTACGACCTGGTGCAGCAGGCCCATGGCCTGGGCGGCCAGTCGGGCCTGAGCCTGGCGCAGTCGCGCAGCACCGTGGAGTCGGCCCGTGCCGACGTCGCCAACTACGCCAGCCAGGTGGAACAGGACCGCAATGCCCTGGAACTGCTGGTGGGCGAACGCCTGGACGACAGCCTGCTACCCGGCGACGCCAAGCTCGATGCCGCCTTGCTGGTGAACGTGCCGGCGGGCCTGCCTTCCAGCCTGCTGCAACGCCGGCCGGACGTACTGGCCGCCGAACACACGCTCAAGGCCGCCAACGCCGATATCGGCGCGGCGCGCGCGGCCTTCTTCCCCAGCGTGACCCTGACCGCCAGCGGCGGCAGTGCCAGCAGCGAGCTGTCCGGGCTGTTCAAGTCCGGCAGCCGCGCCTGGAGCTTCGCACCCTCGATCAACCTGCCGATCTTCAACGCCGGCAGCAACCGCGCCAGCCTCGACGCCGCGAAAGTCAGCCGCGACATCGACGTGGCCAAGTACGAGAAGACACTGCAGACCGCTTTCAGTGAAGTCGCCGACGCGCTTTCCGTGCGCAGCCACATCGCCGAACAGCTCGACGCGCAGCGCAGCCTGACCCAGGCCACCGAGCAGAGCTACGACCTGTCGCTGGCGCTGTACAAGCAGGGCTCGCAGAGCTTCCTCGAGGTACTCGACGCGCAGCGTTCGCTGTACTCCGCACAGCAGTCGCTGATCAGCCTGGAGCTGTCCGAGCAGGTCAACCGGGTAACCCTGTACAAGACCCTTGGCGGCGGCTGGCAGGGTTGAGCCCCGGGATCGCGGGATGAATCGGTGGGCGCCCAGGGAGGTTACAATGGCGCCCACCCCGATTCCCCCGGATCGGCCACGCCCGGAGCCCGCTGCTGATGTTCACCCTCGTCACCCTCGACACCTCGCCCCCCGAATCCCTGAAAAGCCAGGTGCTGCAAATGGTGGTGGACGACTTCAGCGACATCAGCCCGGTGCCGCTGACGCCGAGCAACCCGCTGTTCCAGCTGTACCAGTACGTGATCGGCTTCGAGGTGCACCTGTACCTGCAGGCCATGGACGGCTCCGCGACGAGCCCCGCCCGCCTGATCCTCGCCCTGGACGACGAAGACCCCTCGCAGGTGCTGGGCTTCGCCCTCTACCTGCCGAGCGCGGATGACGCCGAGGCCTGCACCCTGGCGTACCTCGCCGTCCAGGCCAGCCACCGCCGGCGCGGTATCGCCCGTGCCATGCTGCAGAAGATGCTCGAGCACCGCCCCCATGCCGAACTGGCCTGTGCGGCGAGCAAGGTGCCGGTCTTCGAGGCGATGGGCTTCAAACCGCTGGCAGCGCATGGCCCGCACGTGCTGATGAACACCCGCGACCACCGCTCCAATGGCATGGTTGCGGTGCAGGACCTGGCACCCATCTACCAGTCCAAGGAGGTGCGGCAGATCCACACCTACCTGGTCAAGCAGAACGGCAGCAAGGCCATGCGCGAGGCGGAGAAAAAGCGCGATCGCCTGCTCGACCAGATGGCCTGGCAGGCGCAGACCCTGATCAGCGAGCGCTTCCCGACGATTCACTGAGGTTCGCAGCCACGGCCGGTGGTCGAGCGCTCCCGTGGTTTGCGGGGCGGCGTGTCGGCCAACCGGGTCCGCCGCCGCTGGCGCCGCCTGCCGCGCGGGCCATACTCCCCTGTGCCCGGCCGAGTTCATCGGCGGCCCACCGAACAGGGAGAACGGTTGATGGTCGACTTTGCGCTGCATGCCTTGCGCAGCAACCCCGAGATTGCGGTCTTTCTGGCCATCGGCCTGGGCGTATTGGTCGGTCGGGTGCGGATCGGCGATTTCCACCTCGGCTCTGTGGCTGGCGCGCTGTTGATGGGGCTGCTGATCGGCCAGGTCGGCTTGCAGATTCCCCACGAGCTGAAGTCGGTGTTCTTCGCCCTGTTCATCTACGCGGTGGGTTTCAAGAGCGGCCCGGAGTTCTTCGGCAGCCTCAACCGCGGCACCCTCAAGCTGGTGCTGCTCTCGGTCGTGCTGTGCGCCACCGCGCTGGGCACCATCCTCGCCATGTACGGCCTGTTCCATTTCGACGCGGGCTTCACCGCCGGCCTCGGCGCCGGCGCGCTGACCGACACGGCGATCATGGGCACCGCCAGCAGCGCCATTGCCCAACTGGCCGTCGACGAAGCAAGCAAGTCCCAACTCAACAGCCACATGGCAGTTGCCTACGCGGTCACCTACCTGTTCGGCACCATCGGCCTGATCGTCTTCGTCGGCAGCATCGCGCCGCGGCTGCTGGGAGTGGACCTGCGCAGTTCAGCCAGGGAGCTGGAGCGCGAACTGGGCATCGAGCGCGAAGAGAACGCCATCAGCATTCCCTACACCCGCATCGTGGTACGCGCCCACCGCCTGACGGCGCCGGCGGCCATCGGCAAGCGCATCGCCGATGTAGAGGCCCTGCATGCCTCGATGAGCATCGAGCGGGTGATTCGCGGCGATCGGATTCTCGAGCGCAGCCCGGAGCTGGTACTGAGGCAGGACGATATCCTGGGCGTCTACACGCTGCGCGAGGCGGTGGCGGAACTCACCCAGTGGATAGGTCCGGAGATCGACAACCCCGAGAGCCTGTCGTTCGCCACTCGCGACGCCGACATCGTGCTCACGTCCAAGCGCCTGAGCGGCCGGACCATCCACCAGATCAAGCAGCAACTGATCGGGTCCGAGCGCATGGGCTGCTTCATCCGCACCATCACGCGCCAGGGCCTGGAACTGCCTTTGCTGCCTGACACCGTCCTGCGTCGCGGCGACGTCATCACGCTGGTCGGCCGCAGCGCCAGCGTCGAGGCACTGGCCGAGCAGATCGGGCGCATCCGCGTCAGCGACTACCGCAGCGACATCGCCATCCACGCGCTGGGCATGGTGGTCGGCTCGCTGCTGGGCCTGCTCTCCACCCACATCGGCATGATTCCCGTGGAGCTGGGGGTCGGCGGCGGCATTCTCCTGGTCGGCCTGTTGATCGGCTGGTACAACTCCCGGCACCCGGAGCTGGGTGCGCTGCCGCGCGCGGCGCAGTGGGCCTTCTCCGAGTTCGGCCTGACCGCCTTCGGCGCCGTGGTCGGCCTGCTCGCCGGGCCGGCGGCGCTCTCCGCCATCCTGGAACAGGGCGCGGCCCTGTTGCTGTCGGGTGCGCTGGTCACGCTGCTGCCGCCCCTGGTGACGCTGTACTTCGGCCGCTATGTGCTGGGACTGCACCCGATGATCCTGTTCGGCGCCCTGGCCGGTGCGCAGACCGAGGCGGCCTCGATGAACAAGATCATCGAGCAGTCCGGCAGCAACACGCCGGTGATCGGCTTCACCGTCTGCTATGCGATCTCCAACGTACTGCTGGCCGTCTGCGGGCCAATCATCGTCGCGGTGACGGCCGCCTGAAGGCACTTCCCTCAGCGCACCACATGCAGGTAGTGCAGGTGGCGCTCGTACTGGTCGAGGATATCGGCAATCACATCGTCCCGGCTCCAGCCCATGATGTCGTAGTCCTGGCCACCTTCACGCAGATGAACCTCCGCCCGGAAGTACTTGCGCGCTTCGGCGCCGTCATCCTCTTCGAGCAGGACGAAGCTGGGACTGGTGAAGGCGCGCGGGCGGACTTCATAGAGGAAGTGGCCCTCCCCCGGCTGTGCCAGTTCCAGCACCACGCGCCCATCCTCGCGCTCCAGGACCTGCACGTCATGCCCCTGCTTGCGCAGCTCCGCCGCCACCTCCTCGCAGGCCGGCCGCACGACTTCGGCAATGAAGCGGGTGACGTGGGCACGGCGCGGCTTCATGGCGATGCTGCGCAAGCGCCGTTGCCAGCCCCCTTCATGGTGGGGTGCATGCCGTGGAGTCGGCATGGACTGGTTACGCAGACCGCGGCGTGTCGCGTCCAGGTGCAGGGCACGGAACAGGCCCCAGATCGAAGCCAGCAGGATTACCGAGAACGGCAGCGCACTGGCGATAGTCGCCGTCTGCAACGCCTTGAGGCCGTTGGCCAGGAGCAGGGCTATCGCTACCACACCGATGCTCACCGACCAGAAGATGCGCTGCCAGAGCGGCGAATGCGCGTGTCCGGAGGAAGCCAGCATGTCGACCACCAGAGCGCCGGAGTCGGCGGACGTCACGAAGAACACCACCACCATCAGCACCGCGACCATCGACACCACGCTCGACAGCGGGAAGTGTTCGAGGAAGGCGAACAGGGCCAGGGAACTGTCCTGGTCGACCACGGCAGCCAGGTCACGCACGCCCTCGTTGAGGATCATGTGGATCGCCGAATCGCCGAACACCGTCATCCACAGCAGGGTGAAACCGGCCGGCACGAAGAGCACGCCACAGACGAATTCGCGGATCGTCCTACCGCGCGAGATACGTGCGATGAACAGCCCCACAAAGGGCGACCAGGACAGCCACCAGCCCCAGTAGAGCAGCGTCCAGCCGCCGATCCAGTCGGTCGGCTGGTAGGCGTAGAGGTTGAAGGTCTTGTTGACGATGTCCGAGAGGTAGGAGCCGGTGTTCTGCACATAGGTCTGCAGCAGGAACACGGTCGGCCCGAGAAGCAGGACGAAGAGCATGAGGATCACGGCCAGCGCCAGGTTCAGCTCCGAGAGAATGCGAATGCCCTTGTCCAGGCCGCTGGCCACCGACAGGGTCGCCAGGGCGCAGGTGACGGTGATGAGGACGATCTGCACGGTGGCATTCACCGGCAGACCGAACAGGTGATGGAAACCGCTGTTGATCTGCAGCACGCCATAGCCCAGCGAAGTGGCGACACCGAATACCGTGCCAATAATCGCGAAGACATCCACCGCATGGCCGATCGGCCCGTAGATGCGCTCGCCGATCAGTGGATAGAGCGCCGAGCGCAACGTCAGCGGCAGGCCCTTGCGGAAGCTGAAGTAGGCCAGGATCAGCCCGACGATGGCGTAGATCGCCCAGGCGTGCAGCCCCCAATGGAAGAAGGTGATCTTCATCGCCTCGCGGGCGGCGGCCACGGTGCCGGCCTCGCCCACTGGCGGGCTGGTGAAGTGCATGACCGGCTCGGCGACGCCAAAGAACATCAGGCCGATGCCCATGCCGGCGGAGAACAGCATGGCGAACCAACTGCTGCTGCGGTATTCCGGCTCGCTATGGTCGGGGCCGAGCTTGATGTCGCCATAGCGGCTGATGGCGAGGAACACCACGCTGATCAGGATCAGCGCCACGGCCAGAATGTAGAACCAGCTGGCGTTGGCGACTATCCATTGCTGAACGCGATCGAACTGCGCCTGGGCCTGGGCCTGGAATACCACGGCGTAGAGTACGAGGAGGAAGATCAGCAAGGCGCTGGTATAGAAGACGGGTGGGTTGAGTGTGCTGCGGGGGCGGGAGGAAGTCTCCATCAGATGTTATCTCCTGTAACGCATCGACCTGCCCCCTTCACGGGTGCAGGCGACGCCAAGGGTAACCGGAATTCGCCTCGAACAGGTTCGCCGGGCCGTGCGCCCCGGCGGTCACTCAGGGGCCACCCAGGAACCACCGGTAATAGGGATTGTCGCCATCTTCCAGGGCCACCTGTCGGGCATCGCGAGCCCAGGCCTGACGGTCGCCGCGGTAGGCGTGCAGGCTGAGGTCGTAGAAGCGGCGCAGCCTCAGCCAGCCGTCGTTGACCGATGCCTGCACCGAAGGCAAGGCGTTTTCCAGCGGCGGCGCCGTGCGCAGGGCCAGCAGGGTTGGCAGCACGCGGGCGATTTCCTTCGGGCGGACCCAGGGCGCGTACTCGATGCGTGGGTGATCGTCAGTCACCGGCAGCGCATCGCCGGCATAACGCTCCAGCCCTGCCCGGTCGGTGACCCAGGTGGCCAGCAGGGCCTCGACCGAGTCGATCCCGACCTCCCCCAGCGCGGCGGCGACTTCCGGCTGTTCGAAGCGCTGGCGAATGGTCGTCACGTCCAGGCGCAGCGGCTGCAGCGAGCCCACCAGCAGCATCTCGTGGAACTCCGTGGTCCACAGCGTGGCGTAGGGGAAGACGTCGATGAAGCTGCGCACCAGCGAGCGGCTTTCCTCGTCGTTCTGCGTCGGCAACGGCAACCACTGGGCAACCACGCCGCCCTCCTCCAGGCGCGAGGCGGCGAGCTGGTAGAAATCACGGGAATACAGGTTGACCACCCCCGCGGCCGAAGGCGGCGGCGGTTCCAGGGTGATCATGTCGTAGCGCTCGGCGCTGCGCAGCAGCTCGCGCCGGCCGTCGCGTAGGCGGATATCCAGACGAGGATCGTGAATCGCGTCGAAATTGCCCTTGAAGTTCGGCGCAGCGGCCAGCACCTCCGGCAGCAACTCTGCCACCACCGGGTGTTGCAGGTCGCGGTAGCGCAGCATGGCGCCGGCCGTGATACCGGTGCCGAAGCCAATCACCAGCGCCGAGCGTGGCTCGCCGTTATGGATCAGCAGTGGCAGCAGGGCTTGCAGGCGCATGTAGCGCAACGACGGCATGGCATCGCCGGTGTTCGAGACGCCCTGGATGTAAAGGCGGCTGAAGCGGTTGTCCCCCCGGCCCTGCTCGATAACCGCTACGGTGCCGCCACGGCCTTCGGCATAGAAGCTGATCTGTCCATTGCGGGCGCCGGGCATCAGCTCGGCCAGGTGTTGCGACGGCGTCAGGGCACCAATAGCCACGGCAAGCACCGCCACGGCGACGACGCTGATGCGCAGCTTCCTGCTCACGCCTTCACCGCGCCAGACGGCCAGCAGGCCAATGACGGCGGCCAGCCCCCCCAGCACGGCCAGCGTGCGCACCAGGCCCAGGCCGGGGACAAGAACGAAGCCAGTCAGCATGACGCCAACAATGCCGCCCAGGGTGTTGAGCGCTACCACCACGCCAACATCGCGGCCAACGTGGTGGCGATCCACCGACAGCCGCAAGGCGATGGGGAAAGCCGCACCCAGCAGGGTCGTCGGCAGGAACACCACGCACAGCGCCGCCACCGCGAAACGCGCACACATGCCCGCCAGCTCGCTGCCTCCGGCTTGCAGCACCAGCCATTCGACACGGGTCTGCAGGCCGATCAGCCAGGTGCCGAGACCGGCAATCTGCGCAATGGCCAGCAGCCCCGCCGCGGCGATGAGCAGGCCGAACAGGCCCCAGGGATCGCGGAGGCGGTCCGCGCGCCGGGCATACAGGACGCTGCCCAGCACCAGGCCGCAGAGGTAGGTGGCCAGGACCACGGCGAAGGCAAAGGTGCGGGTGCTCATGAACTGGACGATGGATTGCGTCCAGACCACCTCGTAGCCCAGCGCGACACCACCAGCCACGCAGTACAGGGCGATGGCCAGGCGGGCCGCCTTGCTTCGCGAGGTGGTCACCGATGCAGTCGCGGTCGGCTTCCGGATCGCCTCACGGCGAAGCAGCAAGGCTCCCGCCGCGGCGATCAGGTTGAAGACAGCCGCCGCGCAGGCACTGCCCAGCACACCGAACAAAGGCAGGAACACGAAGGCCGCCACCAGCGTGCCGGCGATGGCGCCGGCGGTGTTGGCGGCATACAGGCCTCCCCCCGCTCGCCCCATCTGCCCGTCAGCGGGTTCCACGGCACGCACCAGCACCGGCAGCGTGCCGCCCATGAAGAATGCCGGTACACCCACCAGCACGAAAGGCAGCGTCCAGGCCAGAACACCGAGCCCTTCCTCCAGGAAGGCGAAGATGCCGGCGGCATTGGCCAGGGCGACGGTGGCAGCGACCGCCAGCAACGCCACCAGCAGCTCCAGCCCGGCATACAGCCGCAGCGGCCGTTCCAGGCGGTCCGCCAGGCGGCCGAAGGCCAGCCCGCCCAGGGCCAGGCCAGCGAAGAAGGCGCTGATTGCCGTGGTGACGGCATAGACCTCCACCCCCACCACCAACGACAGCTGCTTGACCCACAACACCTGGAACACCAGCGCCGCGCCGCCCGAGGCGAACAACAGCAGCGCAGGCACCCACAGGGCAAGCCGGCGTTGCGCGTCGGCGGCGGTCTGTCGGCTGGGGCGCGCGCTCATGGTCGAGGAACTGGCAGTCGAGGGCATCGGAACAACCTTGTCGAACAGAAGAATCCCCGCGACGGCTCGGCCATCGCGGGGATTGAGGTGGACACTGCGAAAGCAGTGCCCGTTGCGTACATCACTGCTTGCCGCTCTGCTTCATCTTCGCTTCGATCTTCGCGTCCACATCCTTGCGGATCTGGTCGATGCTGAAGCTCGCCGGGCGCTGGCTCGGCGGATAGTCGACGAAGGTCTGCAGGAACTTCGCTGCTTTCTGCGTTCCCTGGAAGAGCAGGTAGTCGTTCTTGGTCAGCCAGTCGTAGTACTGGTCGGAGACCACGTCCGCCCGCTCGTAGGGGTCCATGCGCAGGTTGAACAGCTTGGGTACGCGCAGACAGGTGAACGGCTCGCTCCAGACCTTCAGGCCACCCGGTGCGCGCTGTTCGCACCAGACGATCTTCCAGTCGCCGAAGCGCATGCCCACCAGTTCGGCGTCATCGTTGAAGTAGTAGAACTCGTTACGGGCACCCTTGTCGGTCTTGCCAGTCAGGTAGTCCAGCTGGTTGTAGCCATCCAGGTGTACCTTGAAGTTCTTGCCGCCGATGTCCGCCCCCTTGAGCAGGCGATCCTTGATGTCGGTATCGCCGATGGCGGCCAGCAACGTCGGGAACCAGTCCAGCCCGGAGAACATCTGGGTGGAGACGCTGCCCGGCTTGATGTGGTTCGGCCAGCGGACCATCGCTGGCACGCGGTAGGCACCCTCCCAGTTGGAGTTCTTCTCGTTGCGGAACGGCGTGGTCGCCGCGTCCGGCCAGGACCACTGGTTCGGCCCGTTGTCGGTGGTGTAGACGACGATGGTGTTGTCGGCGATCTTCAGGTCGTCCACCGCCTTGAGCAGTTTGCCGACATCACCGTCATGCTCGATCATGCCGTCGGCATAGTCGTTGCCCGCCATGCCGCTCTGGCCCTTCATCGAATCGCGGATGTGGGTGAAGGCATGCATGCGCGTGGTGTTCATCCAGACGAAGAACGGTTTGTCGGCCTTGACCTGCTTGTCCATGAAGTTGATCGCGGCCTGGGTGGTGTCATCGTCGATGGTTTCCATGCGCTTGCTGTTCAGCGCGCCGGTGTCCTCGATCTTGCCGTCGGCAGTGGCCTTGAGCACGCCACGAGGCGTCGCGGCCTTGGTGAAGGCTTCGTCATCCTTGGGCCAGTACGGACGCTCGGGTTCTTCCTCGGCATTGAGGTGGTAAAGGTTGCCGAAGAATTCGTCGAAGCCGTGCTTGGTGGGCAGGTACTCGTCGCGGTCGCCCAGGTGGTTCTTGCCGAACTGGCCGGTGGCGTAGCCATGCGCCTTGAGCGCCTGGGCGATGGTGACATCGCGGTCCTGCAGGCCGACTGGTACGCCCGGCATGCCCACCTTGGATAACCCGGTACGCAGGATCGCCTGTCCGGTGATAAAGGTGGACCGTCCAGCGGTACAGCTGTTCTCCGCATAGTAGTCGGTGAACATCATGCCTTCCTTGGCGATGCGATCGATGTTCGGCGTCTGGTAGCCGACTACGCCGAACGCGTAGGCACTGATATTGGTCTGGCCGATATCGTCGCCGAAGATCACCAGGATGTTCGGCTTGTCCGCCGCACTGGCGACCGAGCACCCCATTATCGCCGTCGCCGCGAGGGCGAACCGCGATATCCATCTTCCCGTGCGCTTCATTGCTGTCTCTCCATTCCAGTTACTGGTCGTGTGCCACGACTGCGTTTACTGGAGATGCCGACTGCCTGGCTGGAAATCCCCGTGCCCCTGCGGTTTTGCTTGTTGGTATCACTGATCGAACGGATAGATCCGCTTCCACTCCGTTGCCATGTCCACTACTACCCAATCCTTGCTTTTCGCCATGTCGAGCGCCTTGTCCAGGCGCCCGACCTTGCTCTGGCGGTCATAGGCCCACTCGCGCTTGCCATCGGTGTGGTGCACCAGCCCGGCAAAGTGAGGGCCTTTACCCGCAGCGGTCCACTGCAGCATCTGCAGGTCACCGTCGGAGTTGCCGAAGGCCAGGATCGGCCGGCGGCCGATGATGCTGTCGATGCTCTCCGGCTTGCCGGGGCCATCGTCGTTGTGCACCAGCTTGGGCAGGCGCAGGATCGACAGCTGGCCATTGCGGTCCTCGAAGCGGCTGCCCAGTGTCGTACCGATCACCTGCTCGGGCGGGATACCGTAGACCTCCTCGGCGAACGCGCGCATGAAGGCCACCTCACCGCCAGAGACGATGTAGGTCTTGAAGCCGTTGGCGCGCAGATAGCCCAGCAGTTCCAGCATCGGCTGGAACACCATCTCGGTGTAGGGCTTGTGGCTGCGCGGATGCCGGGCGCTGGCCAGCCAGCGGCGCGCATTGGCGATGAACTCATCGGTGCTCACGCCGGAATGGGTGGCGGCGACGATCGCCAGGATGCCTTGCATGCCGCTGTCGGCCAGGGCCTTGTGGTCGCCCTCGAGCACCGCCTTGAACGGCTGTTTCTCCTTCCATGCCGGATGCTGCGGCGCCTGCCGCCTCACTTCGTCCAGGGCGAAAAGCACCTGGAAGTACATCGGCTGCTCACTCCACAGCGTGCCGTCGTTGTCGAACACGGCGATACGCTCGGCTGGCGGCACGAAGTCCTTGCCGCCCTCCTGGGTCACTGCCCCAACGAAGTCGACAATGGCTTGCCGGGAGGGCCCGTCGTTCCAGGACGGCAGTTCGTCTGCTGCACGGGCCACGAACGACACCCCCAGGAGCAGCAGGAGCATCCAGCGGGCTATCGGTTGAGCGGGTTTCGACGGCATGTCACATCCCAGGATCACGGATTCAAAGGTTTGAGGGCATGGGCCGGCAAGCTCGTCGGCTTGCCCTGGCCCAGCTCCCGCTGGATAGCCGGCAAGGCCTGGATCAGCGGCCCCGGCCCTGTGCCGGGCTGCGCCCCGGGGCGCCCGTAGCGGGCCTTGAGAAACGCTAGCAAAGGATTGACAGCTTTGACGGCGTGCTCAGGAATTGCCGCACTCATTTCACGACAACCGTTCGTCCGACGGAGCCAGAGGTACAGCGCCCCCACCTGTGGCGGTTCGCCCTTGAGCTGCTGGCGCACCTGTCGCCAGGCGAAAGCCGGCGAATCCCGCCAGGCCTGGCGGCGGCGTTCGAAAGCCGCCCTGGCTGCAGCGCGCAACGGGCCGCCCCAGGCATAGACGGCGTAGGCAAGGGCCGCCAGCAGCACCAGCGTGGCGGCCAGCGCCAGCCAGTGACCGGCGATGCGCACCTGTGTCCGGCGGCCCAGTTCGCGCAGGTCGTCACTGATCGAGAACGGCGCCTGGTAGCTGGCATTGCCACTGGCACTGACCTTCAGCAGTGGAACAGCGGACGCCTGTTGGGCGCCGCTGCCGGCCTGCCACCATTGCAGCTCGATGGCGGGCAGCACGAACTCGCCCTCGCGTGTGACCACATAAGTCACCGCGTCCTCGCGCATTCCGCCGGTTACGCCGCCGCGCCCGTCACTCAGCGGCTTCACCGTGGGCGACTGCACGTAGCGCTTGAGCCCCGGCACCTCGGCGAACAGCGGCGGCGGGATGAGCATGGCCTGAGCGCCCTCGGCCTCGACGCGAAGGTGCCGAGTGACGCTGTCGCCCACTCGCAGCGGATCGTGGGAAGCCTGCAAGGTCTGGGTGAAGGTCACCGCCGTTGCCACCAGTCGCTGGTCATCTCCCGCACTGCCACCAGCCGGCGGCCGAGCGGAAAAATGCTGGACGGGGGTTTGCACCGTTACCGGCGCGCTGGCCTGGCCCGGCTGCAAGCCGATGTTCAGCGCCGGCACCACGAACTCCTGTGCCTTCTGCGGGGTGATCTGGTAGTTGAAGCGCAGGCCGAAGAACGCCTTGCCTTCGATCTGCTCGTTGAGGTGGGTCGCCTCGCCGTTGGCCTCGGAGACCACGGCTCCGTCCAGGGTCAGCTTCGGCAGTTCCGGCGGCTGGCTGAACCAGGTATCCACCAGCAGGTCGACCTGCAAGGTCAGGGTGCCGCCCACCAGCACGGAGTCGGCGGGCAAAAGGCGGGTGCGCACCTTGACCTCGGGTTCGGCTGCCCGAGCCGGCAACGGCAGGAACAGCGGCAGCAGCAATAGAAGTAAAACCAGTCGTCTCATGGCGCCTTCTCCGCAGCGGCGTCCTGCAACAGAAACTTGCGCTTGAGGAACTGCGCCGGCGAGGTACTCAGGTTCTCCAGCCATTGCTCGTCGGAGCTGACCTTGCCAGCGGCCAGCTTGACCGCCTTGCCCTTGTCGGCGGTGTTGTCGAACACCTCCTGGTCCGGTTTCTCGCCTGGCGGCCCTGCCTCCTGCTGCGCCTCGCGGTCCTTCTGCAGCGCCTTGGCCAAGGCCAGGTTGGCCTGCGCCTGGGGAAACGCCGGCTGGCGTTTCAGCGCCTGCTGGTAGGCGCCGATGGCCTGGTCGAACTTGCTCAGCTTCACGTAGGTATTGCCCAGGTAGAAGTAGGCCGGGGCGCTGTCCAGGCGCGCGAAGCTGGCCAGTGCAAGGTCGTACTGCGCTGCCTGGTAGGCGGCCAGGCCCTTCCAGAAGGGATCGTGGAAATGCTCGGCGGCCTGGGGAAAGCGCCCGTGCTCGAAGGCCCAGCGACCTTGCTGGTCGGGGGTGAGGAATGCATCGGCCAGCATGCCGGCGCGGGCCGGCTCACCCGGCCAGGCGATCCCGGCGGCCACCAACCAGACGCTGAGCCAGTGCACCTTCCAGCCCTTGCGGATGCTCACCACCACCAGGGCCAGCAGCGGCCAGCACAGCCAGTAACCGGCATCCTTCCAGTTCAGCTGCTGGTCATCGCCGCGCGCCGCCTGGAAGTGCTGCTGCGAGTGCAGTTCGATCCAGTCGAGGTCGTCGTCATTCAGGGTCAGGCTGCCCAACGGCGCATCCGTAGCGTCGGCCAGGCCCTTCAGGCCGGCGGCGTCGAAGGTCGCCAGCAACGGACGACCTTCGCTGTCCTGCTGCCCGCCCTTTAGCAGGCCACCATCCTGGCTGCCCACGGCCAGCACCAGCATTTGCAGATCACTGCCGGACAGAGCCTTGCCGATGGCATCGAACTGGGTGGCATCAGCACCATCGCTCAGCAGCACCAGGGTGCCGGGGGATTGCTCGGCGGCGAGCAGGCGCTTGGCGATGTCGATGGCGCCCAGCGCGTCCTTACCCTCGCGCTGGATCAGCCCCGGCGACAGTGCCTGCAGAAAGCTGTCCAGCAAGCCCGGATCTTCGGTAGCCGGCAACACCAGGTGCGCGCTGCCCGCGTAGGCGACCAGCGCCACCGGGCTGCCGGCGCGGCGCTGGATCAGGTCATGCAGCTTGTGCTTGGCCGCCTCCAGGCGCGTGGGCGGTACGTCGTCGGCGGCCATGGAAGGCGACAGGTCGAGGGCGAGGATCAGTGGCGCGCGGTTCTCCAGGAAATCCGGGCGGTCCCGCTGCCAGGTCGGTCCGGCGGCCGCGACGCCGCCCAGCACCAGCAACCCGCCAAGCAGATGGACAGGGCGCAAGCGCTGGCCGTCGCGCGGAGTGATCACCAGGTGATCCAGCAGGTGCGGGGCAATGATGCCGTCCAGCCGCCGCGCCAGGTCATGGCGCCGTGCCCAGAGCCAGGGCAGCAGCGCGCCGGGCAACACCAGCAACAGCCAGAGCGGACGCAGGAAGTGGAAGGCCGCCGGGTCGATTTCCATCACGACTGCGCCTCCCCGCTCTCACCGCGCGTGGCCGGCACAGCGAAGCGCCCGGCAAGGGCCGCCACACCATGGGCCAGTAGCAGTGCGAGCAGCGCGGCGCCCAGCGGAAGCCAGAACAGGTCCTTCTTGGGCTGGTGGCTGAGGGTCTTCACCTTGTGCGGGGTAATCCGGTCCAGGGTCGCGTAGACCTGCTGCAAAGCGCCGCTGTCGCCGGCGGTGAAGAATCGCCCCCCGGTGGTCCGGGCGATGTTGCGCAAGGTATCCAGGTCGACCTTGGCCTCGCCGCTGGCCTGCGGGTCGCCGATGCCGATGGTGTGCACCACGATGCCGCGATCATGGGCCATGGCGGCGGCATGATCCGGGGTGATGGCGCTGCCGGTGTCGTTGCCGTCAGTGAGCAGGATCAGCACCTTCTCCTGCTCGGGGGTGTCCTTGAGCAGCTTGATGGTCAGGCCGATGGCATCGCCCAGGGCGGTGTTCGGCCCGGCCATGCCGATGCCGACCTCGTCGAGCAGGGTCAGCAAGCTGGCGTGATCGCGGGTCGGCGGCGACTGGGCAAAAGCCCCGGTGCCGAAGACGATAAGGCCGATGCGGTCGTCCTTGCGCTGGGCGATGAAATCACGCACCACATTCTTCACCACGCTCAGGCGATCCACCCGGCTGCCATCCGGCGCCTTGTAGTCATTGGTTTCCATGGACTGGGAGATGTCGATGGCGAGCATCAGGTCGCGGATCGGCTGTTCGCGCTCGATGGGCTTTTCCACCAGCACCGGCCGCGCGCAGGCCAACAGCACCAGCAGCCAGACCACCAGGTTCAGCGGCAGCTGCCAGCGCCCGCCCGCCGCCCCGCCCTTGCCTGGCGACTGGCCGGCAGCGCGGCTCATGGCGGCGAAGAACGGCACGCGCAAGGCGCTGCGCGATTCGCGGTAGGCCGGCAGATAGCGCCAGGCCAGCCAGGGCAAGGGCAGCAGAAGCAGCACCCAGGGGTAATCAAGCTGCCACATGGTGCACCTCGACCCACTGTCGGCAGGCGACCAGCAACGCGCGCGCCTCGCCCTCCTCCAAAGCCGTCACGCGCGCGTCCGGCGCGTAGGCCAGCAAGGCCAGCTGTTGATCGAGGTTCGCCGGCAAGGCCACGTTGCTACGCCGCTGCAGATAGGCCAACCAGGCTTCGCCGCCCAGGGGAGCGGCCCCCTCTTTCGCGGGCATCGACAGGGCCACGCGCTTGATCAGTTGCGGCAGCTGGCGCAAAGCGTGCAAGCGCTGCTGTGGGTCGGCCAGCGCATGGTCCAGGTCATCCAGCAGAGCCAGGGCTTCGCGCCGGTAAGCGTCGCGACGCCAGCGACGGTGGCGCCAGTAGGCCCAGGCGCCACCGGCGGCCAGCAACACCAGGGCCAGCACCAGCCAGCCCCAGGTCTGCGGCCAGTAGCTCACCAGCGGCGGTGGGGGTGGTAGCTCCTTGAGCTGGTCGATGCTCGGCACACTCATCGCGGCGCCACCGCCAGCCGGCCTAGTTCCGCGCGCAACTGCTCCAGGCTGTCGCGGCCGCTGCTGAACATCATCAGCGGCACCTGGCTGCGACGCAGTAGCGTCGCAACATCCTTGAGCCGACCGGAAAGAAACTCTCCTAGCGGCCGGTGGAGCTGCCGCCGCCCCACCTCCAACTCCACCTGCAACTCGCCCTGGGTGACCGTCACCCGGCCCTTGTCGGGCAGTTTCAGGGCGATGGGGTCGAAGACCAGCAAGGCCAGCACATCGTTGTGCGCGTTCAGTTGGCGGAGCAGTTGCAACGTCTGCTCGGTGACGCCGGCAAAGTCGCTGATGATCACGATCAGGCTGTCGTGCCCGGCCACTGCCAGGCATTCGCGCAGCGCACGGTCCAGCTGTCCCGGCGAGTCCTCATCGGTAGCGGTCGCATGCAGCGCATGGTTGTGCCGGACTATTGCCGCGCACAGCCCCTCCACCCTCGCCCGGCTGCGCAGGGGGCGGATGTACTCGGTATTGCGGTCGCCGAACACCAGGCCGCCGACCCGGTCGCCGGCCTGCAGCGCCATCCAGGCGCCCAGTGCGGCCAGCTCGGCGGCGAGCACCGACTTGAAGCTGCGCTGGGAACCGAAGTACATGCTCATGCGCTGGTCCACCAGCAACAGGGTCGGCCGGTCGCGCTCTTCGGTGTAGCTGCGCACGAAGGGCTTGCCGTAGCGCAGCGAGGCACGCCAGTCCAGATGACGCAAGTCGTCGCCGGGGTTGTACTGGCGCAGCTCGTCGAAGCTCAGCCCACGCCCGCGCAGGCGCGCCGCATGGCTGCCGGACAGCACGCTGGACAACGGTTGCCGCGAGAGAAAGCTCAGGCCACGCACACGGTGCTCGAGCAGCATCAGCTGCTGCAGCGCCGCGTAGACATGACCATCGGCAACCGGCTGCGATTCGGCCATGGATGCCCTCCTCAGGCCGGGATCGCCACTTTGTCCAGCAGTCGGTCGATCACCTGATCGGCTCCCACGCCATCGGCCACGGCGTCGTAAGAAAGCAGCAGGCGATGGCGCAGCACGGGATGCACGACGGCCCGCACATCGTCGGGCGTGACGTAATCGTTACCGGCCATCCAGGCGTGGGCACGCGACACCCGGTCCAGGCTGATGCCCCCCCGTGGGCTGGCGCCGACTTTCATCCAGCGAGACAGGTCGGCGTCGTAGTCGGCGGGACGGCGCGTGGCGTTGATCAGGTCGATAAGGTAGCGGTCGATCGCCTCGGAGACATGCACGTCGCCAACTTCCTTGCGGGCGGCGAACACAGCTTCCTGCGCCAGCGGCGTGATCTCCCCGGGCGCCCCTCCAGACTGCTGGCTGCGCTCTTCGGCACGTACCAGCTGCAGCACGCGGGACTCGTCCTCCACCCGCGGATAGTCGATCAGCAGCTTCATCAGGAAGCGATCCATCTGCGCTTCGGGTAGCGGATAGGTGCCTTCCTGCTCGATGGGATTCTGCGTCGCCAGCACCATGAACAGTCCCGGCATACGGTGTGTCTGCCCGGCCACGGTGATCTGGCGCTCTTCCATGGCTTCGAGCAGCGCCGCCTGGACCTTGGCCGGTGCCCGGTTGATTTCGTCGGCGAGGATGATGTTGCCGAACAACGGCCCGGGCTGGAATTTCAGCTGGTTGCCCTGTTCGGTCTGCTGGAGGATTTCTGCGCCGGTGATGTCCGAGGGCAGCAGGTCGGGGGTGAACTGCACGCGGCTCATCCGCGCATCGAGGTGTTTGGACAGGGTCTTGACGGTTCGGGTCTTGGCCAGACCCGGCAGGCTTTCCAGCAGCACATGGCCGTTAGCCAGAAGCCCCAGCAGGATGTGCCGGACAGTTTCTTCCTGGCCCAGCACCTGAGCTGACACAGCGGCTTCCAGACTTGCAATCTGTTCACGCATGGACACGGCTTGTTCCTTGTTCGGTCGATTCGGATTCCTTGCCGATGGCGTGCCGGAGCTGATCTTCCGACACACTGCCGTGCCATCGCCTGCGAGGTAACTGTAGCAACCAGGAAACACCGCGCCATGATGGCACCTGTCGTGAAATGAGCAGGCCGGCACGCAGAGCGCGGACGCGCGCCTTCGGGGCGGCTACGCCAGGCGGAGTTACCTGGCGCCAGTCACTCGGGCTCGCGCCAGCGACGGCGGGCGTGCTGGTAGGCGCCCAGGTCGCCGTAGCCCAGGCGCATGGCAATCTCGCCGGCCGCCAGTCCCTGCAACTCGAAATGCTGCTCCAGTTCGCCGCGAACCAGATCCAGCAACTGGCGGAAGCTCAGGCCCTGTTCCTCCAGGCGCCTGCGCAAGGTTCGAGCGCTCTGGTGCAAAGCGGCGGCCTGCTCCTCCAGACCTGGCACCCGCCCTTCGGCGAGGGCTCGACGCATGTTCCGCGCCAGCTTCCCGGCCCAGCCGCTCAGCTGACGCTGGCGCCCCAGGCGGCGATCCAGCTCCTGGCAGATGATCTCGAGCATGCCGGCATGTCGGCTCAGCAGCGGCCTGGCCAGATCCGTCGTGGAGAAGTGCAGGCGATTGCCGCCAGCGCCAAATTCCACCGGGCCACCGAATGCCTCGACGTACTGCGCGTGATAGGCGGGACGCAGATGGCTGAACTGCACGCGCAATGGCGTGATCGGGCTGCCAGTGACCTCGCGAATTACGGTCAGGCTCATGACGAAATAGTGCTCGACAGTGAAGCGGGCGAGATCACCCGGCGCGTCGATCATGATCTCGATGGCAGCTCCGGTTTCATCCTCGAGGCAATCGAGAGTGTCCATGTCCGAAGCCAGTCGCCCGTAGCGTGCCCAGAGCCGCAGGGCCTCGCCCAGGTCGGCGCAATAGCTGGCCGAGAGCGCCAGGATATGGCGGTCCTGAATGGTGAACTGGCCGAACAGATGCAGGCCGATGGCCGGATCATGCTGCTGGGCCTCGGCCAGCAGCTCCTCCAGGGCAACCATGCTGTAGTCGCCCTCCCGATGCCGGCGCATGCCCAGCAGGTAGCGTTCCAGCACCTGGCCCAGCGAGCCACGGTGGTAACGCTGCGGATTGGCCACTTCTCGGGAATTTCTGTCCATTTCACGCCTGACGCGGGCCTGGCCCTTGTTTTCTTATTGTTCATGTCGCGCCCATAGGGGCAAACCAACAAGAGAGTGCCATGAACTCCGAACTGCTCGCCAATAATCCCACCCCCGTGGTGGTCGCCATCTTCATTGCCTTCATGCTGCTGGAAATGGCCTGCGCCCGTTTCCGTCAACCCGCTTCCCGGCGCCGTGACGCCATGGTCGAGATCTTCGGCTCGGGCATCCTGCTGTTGATCACCTTCCCGCTGATCCTGATCACGACCAACCAGTTGCTGGGCCACTTCGCGCCACAACTGCAGGGTCGCCTGGCAGACCTGCCGTGGTACGCCGCCCTCGGCCTGTTCCTGGTGCTCGACGACATGACCCAGTACTGGTGGCATCGCCTGACCCACCGCGTGCCTTTCCTCTACGCCCTGCACCGCGCCCACCATTCGGCGCCGTACATGAGCATCCGCATCGTCTATCGCAACAACAGTTTCTACTACCTGCTGATGCCCGGTATCTGGCTGACCAGCGCGCTGGTGTACCTGGGACTGGCCAACTTCTACTACGGCTACCTGATCGTGAAGATGCTGGTGATCTTCGGCGCACACAGCAGCGTTGCCTGGGATGACAAGCTCTACCGCATCCGCGCGCTACGCCCGCTCATGTGGCTGCTGGAGCGGACCATCTCGACGCCCTCCACCCATTCGGCGCACCACGGCCTGAACGCCGAAGACGGCGTAACGAACTACAAGGGCAACTTCGGCAACCTGTTGTTCTTCTGGGACGTGCTGTTCGGCACCGCGAAGATCACCCGCCGTCGGCCGCCGGCCTATGGCATCGAGGACATGCAACCGGTGAGCTGGCAGCAGGAGGTGTTCTGGCCGTTGGTGCGTGACCCACAACCGCAAACACAACCACAAACGCAGTCGCAGGAAGGCACGGAGATCGCCCGATGAACCTTAACGTCACCCTGATTGCCGGCTCCAGCCAGCCCTCCAGCCAGTCCGCCAAGGTGGCCCGCTATCTGGCCGAGCGCCTGCAGGCGCTGGAAATCTGCGCCACCGCCAGCGTCGTCGATCTCGGCCAGACCCCGCTGCCCCTCTGGCCAGCGCCGATCGAAGACCACGCCTGGGTGGAGCAGACCGGGCAGCTGCAGCGCGCCGACGCCCTGGTGGTGATTTCCCCCGAATGGCACGGCATGGCCTGCCCGGCGCTGAAGAACCTGTTCCTCTACGCCGGCTACGCCGAGCTGGCACACAAGCCGGCGCTGCTGGTGGGCGTATCGGCGGGCCTGGGCGGGTCCTACCCGCTTTCTGAACTGCGCGCCTCCAGTTACAAGAACTCGCGCATCTGCTACCTGCCCGAACAGTTGGTCATCCGCCAGGTCGACCAGGTCCTGAACACCGCAGAACCCAGCGGGGAGGACGATCTGCGCATCCGCCGCCGGGCCGACTGGACCCTCAGGGTGCTGAGCGAATACGCCCTGAGCATGAAAGGCCTGAGGGACCGTATCCAGCTGGAACACAGCGACTTCCACAACGGGATGTAGCGGCTTTGCTACTTTGCCTCGGAAGCGGCCTCGCACCTGCGGCAGCTTCCGGCCAGAAGCGGACGTCTAGGCGCACAATCATTCACCGATACACTGAGAGATCACTGGGACAATTCGGTCAGACATGCTTTTACTTCAACCACTCCCATTGAGAGAAGCATATAACCAGCTGCCGCACGTAACGGCTGCCATGACTGCTGCTCAAAGACATCTCGATCATGGCAGGGAAGGTTTAGCTCGCTTACCGCGGTGCACAGCTCCCAGACTCGATCAAGTTGAATCCTGATTTCATCGGGCAAAGCAGCTCCACAGATACTGATCGCATCATGAATGGGCAACATGTGCGACGACCAGGCCTCGCATACGGGGCAATCGGGAACAATATCTCTCTGCACCGCTGCGTCTGCTGCAAGAAACTCAAGCGCACTAACGAGCCTGGAAATTGCAGCAATTTTCCCCTCCTGCTCAGCGCCATACCATTGCCATAACAGATTTGA
>NZ_SWDV01000029.1 GCF_005877905.1 Pseudomonas nicosulfuronedens
CCAAGGAAGCCGACGGCGCCCAGCACCAGGCTGTTCTTCAGCAGGCGGCGGCGTGAGGCATCGATGAGCTCGCTCATCGGCACGTTGCCGGAGGGGTTGATCGGCTGGTCGTCGAAGGCCGCCAGTCGGTCGTGGAAATCCTGGAAACGCTCGCTCATCAGAAGGTTCCTTCCGCACGGCCGTCTTTCTGACGGCTCGGGTTGTCAGTAGAAGCTATCGGCGGAAGGTTAGGAATGCGGTGTTACGTCGGCATGACAACGCCGCCGGGCCCCGTGACAGGCTCGGCGGCGGCAATAAAAGCCGCCCCGCAGGACCAAGACGACGTCCGGGGGCGGGCGCGAGGGCATTTGCGAAACAGTGCGGCTCAGCTCTGCAGGCCGCCCTGCTCCGAACATTCGGGGCCCGCCAGGCGGGCCGTCCAGTCTTCCAGCACGCCACTGGTGAGGCGTTGCGCGGCGGTCTTGCGCCAGCGCAGGGAGAGCGCGTCGCAGGCCATCATCAGGCGCAGTCCGGTACGTTCCAGCGGTTGGCCGAAGTACCAGTCCAGCAGGCTCGCCACGGTGAGCTGCGGGTAATGCCGCTGCACCAGCTCCAGCGGTGCGTCGGGGGCGACCATGCCGGAACGGCGCACCCGGTAGAACCAGCCACAGCGCCCCTGTTCCTGTACCTCGAAAGGCAGTTCGGGCAGGTTCCAGCGCTTGGCCAGGCGGTAGCTGGGCGAGCGCGGCTGGCTCACTTCGATCAGCGCTTCACCCCAGCGAAACAGGTCGCCGATGCAGACCTCCTGCTCATTGAGGCCGAAGGTCGACAGGTTCTCGCCGAAGGCCGGCTGTCGCCAGCGCGTCTGCGGGTGCTGCTTGCGCCAGTGGCGATAGTGCTCGGCCGGGTAGTGGTGCAGCGCGCGATCCAGGCCACCATCGCGACGAAGGTCGGCGCGTGCGTCGCCCGGTAGCCCTTCGGCGCCGAGCCAGACTTCCTGATGCGTTTCCAGCTTGCCGATGTCGCTGAGCAAACCTCCCCAGCTTTCTTCGACTTTGCCTATGAAAACGCCCTGGATGACGATGCTTTCCACCTTTGTCTACCCATCTGAGACAGCGGACAAGCGCTAGAGTAGAGGCCTGGATAGGCAACACTCCATTTCGATTTTCCAGTTTCGTTGATAAGCAGACCTTATGGATTTCCGCCAACTCCGCTATTTCGTTGCGCTGTATGAGGAAGGCCACGTCGGGCGCGCCGCCGAACGCCTGGCGATTTCCCAGCCGGCGCTGTCGCAGCAGATCCGTCAGCTGGAGCAGAACCTCGACGTGGCGCTGTTCCAGCGCAGCGGCAAACGCCTGCTGCCCACCGCCGCCGCACATACGCTGTACAACCACGCGGTGCCGCTCCTGGAAGGTCTGGAGCGCGCCCGCGAGGCACTGCGGGGATTTCGCGGCCAGACCGCACGCAGCCTGACTATCGGTGTGCTGCAGACGGTCAACGCGAGCCTGGTGCCGCACCTGGTGGAACGTCTGCATGCAGCGCAGCCGCACGTGCAGGTGCGCATCTACGAGCTCTCCGGGGTGGAGATCGAGCGCCGCCTGCTGATCGGCCAGCTGGATATCGGCATCGGCTTCCTGCCGCCGCGCCAGCCGGCACTGCACGGCGTGGAGCTGTATCCGGACGAGCTGCAACTGGTGATCCCGGCGGATCATCCGCTGAAGGATTTCAAGAAGGTGTCGCTGGCCCAGGCGGCGGAATTACCGATGCTGCTGCTCGGCGAAGAATTCCGCGTCCGGCAGATCTGGCAGGAACAGCTGGCAGCCATCGGCCGGCGGCCAAGGGTGCAGGCGGAGCTGAACCACATGAGCGGCATCCTCGACAGCCTGCCGCAAAGTCGTTTCGCGACCGTGCTGCCTGGCCGTACCCGACAAATACACGCTCACAAGGACCTGCTCTGGAAACCCTTGAGCGAACCACGGATTCCCTTGAGCGTGGGGTTGGTCTATCGCGATGCGCAGCGGCAACAGCCGACGGTGGAGCTACTGCGATCGTTGCTCGACGGGGCAGTCTGACGACCACCAGGGGTGATGGGTATCGCTACGCTCCACACCATCCTACGTTCGCGCTCCATGTCTGCCCCGCCGCCGTTTGTAGGATGGGTGGAGCGCAGCGATACCCATGCGGATGCCCGCCGCATAGGGCGCATAACCTGGAACAGGTCATGCGCCGGCCCGGACGATGGCGGATAACGCTAGCGCGTTAATCGTCCTACGGGTGAGCAGTCCACGCAGGCTCGGGTTTGAGGTGCAGGAATCCCAGGCAAAGAAAAAACCCCGCCTCTTGCGAAGCGGGGTTTTGCAGACCGATATCCTGACGTCCGTGCTAGCCACCGTCCTTGGTGGATTCCCTTGTTTCCGTATTGTCGTTGGCGCTTCCTGCGCAATGTCCTGACTGAGAGAAAGGTTACCGCTGTAGGCCTTTGTCAGATAGACGCCGATCACCACCGCTGTTTGTAAGCCATGGCTTACAAAGATTCGAAATAGCACCCTTGGAAAAAGAAATATCCCCATAAAAAAGCCCCGCCGGAGCGGGGCTTTTCAGACGCGGAGGCTCAGAACTGCGTGGCATCCAGCAGGTACAGCGACTCGCTGCCAGCCTTCACCGAGGCGCTCAGGGAGTGGATGCGCGGCAGCAGGCGGGCGAAGTAGAAGCGCGCGGTGCCCAGCTTGCTGGCGTAGAACTCGTCCTGGCCTTCCTTGCCCAGCGAAGCGCGAGCCATCAGGGCCCACATGTAGGCGTAGGCGGTGTAGCCGAAGGCGTGCAGGTACTCGACCGAGGCGGCGCCGATCTCGTTCGGGTTGCCCTTGGCACGGTCCAGGACCCAGGCGGTCAGCTCGTCCAGGTTCTGCACGGCGGCGTTCAGCGGGCCGGTGAACTCGGCCAGCTCGGCGGAGGCAGAAGCGGTGAAGGCGCGGATCTCGTCGGTGAACAGCTTGGCGTAGGCGCCGCCGCTGCCGACGATCTTGCGGCCCATCAGATCCAGCGCCTGGATGCCGTTGGTGCCTTCGTAGATCTGGGTGATGCGGCAATCGCGCACCAGCTGCTCCTGGCCCCACTCGCGGATGAAGCCGTGGCCGCCGAAGATCTGCTGGCCGTGAATAGTGGTTTCCAGGCCCATGTCGGTGAGGAAGGCCTTGGCCACCGGGGTCAGCAGGGCGACCAGTTCCTCGGCGCGCTTGCGGGTGGTCGGCTCTTCGCTGTACTTGGCGGTGTCCAGCTGCATGGCGACGTAGCTGGAGAAGGCACGGCCGCCTTCGTTCAGGGCCTTCATGGTGAGCAGCATGCGGCGCACGTCCGGATGGACGATGATCGGGTCGGCAGCCTTGTCCTTGGCGACCGGGCCGGTCGGCGCGCGGCTCTGGATACGCTCGCGGGCGTACTCCACGGCGCTCTGGTAGGAACGCTCGCCGGTGGCCAGGCCCTGGATACCAACACCCAGGCGCTCGTAGTTCATCATGGTGAACATGGCGGCCAGGCCCTTGTTCGGCGCGTCGACGATCCAGCCGGTGGCGCCGTCGAAGTTCATCACGCAGGTGGCGGAACCCTTGATGCCCATCTTGTGCTCGATGGAGCCACAGGACACGGCGTTGCGCTCGGCCAGGGAGCCGTCGGCGTTGACCATCACCTTCGGCACCAGGAACAGCGAGATGCCCTTGGAGCCGGCCGGCGCGTCGGGGAGCTTGGCCAGCACCAGGTGGATGATGTTCTCGGTCAGGTCATGCTCGCCGCCGGTGATGAAAATCTTGGTGCCGGAAATCTTGTAGCTACCGTCAGCCTGCGGCTCGGCCTTGGTGCGGATGATGCCCAGGTCAGTGCCGGCGTGCGGCTCAGTCAGGCACATGGAACCGGCCCAGGTGCCGGCGTACATGTTCGGCAGGTACTTGGCTTTCAGTTCTTCGCTGGCGTGGTTGAGCAGCGACAGGCAGGCGCCGGCAGTCAGCATCGGGTACAGGCCGAAGGACAGGTTGGCCGAGTTGACCATTTCCTCGACCTGGGCACCGATCACCTTGGGCATGCCCATGCCGCCGAACTCCGGCGCGCCGCCGACACCCACCCAGCCGCCTTCGGCGTAGGTGCGGTAGGCCTCGGGGAAGCCAGCCGGGGTCTTCACGCCCTCGGCGCTCCAGCTGCAGCCTTCTTCGTCGCCGCTGCGGTTCAGCGGGGCGATCACGCCGCCGGTAACCTTGCCGGCCTCTTCGAGAATCGCGGACGCCGTCTCGGCATCGACGGTTTCGGCCAGGGCGGGCAGTTCGGCCCAGAGATTGGCGACCTCGAAGACTTCATTGAGGACGAATTGCATGTCGCGCAGGGGAGCTTTGTAGTCAGCCATGATGGATCCTCGAACGAAAACGACGGCTGATCAGGCAGCCAGCGGTATCAGAATAGGAGGTACACGAAGGTACGCCGCCGGAGTTTACTCCAACAACTTTTCAGACTTTAAGCGTCATGTTGTGACCATACAACTACAGATTGGTCACATTTTGTAGCGATGGGCAAGGAGGCCCGCGCAGGGCGGGCCTCCTTGTCTGGCGCGGGGTTTACAGGGCGAACTGCTCGGCCGACAGGCGCATCAGCACCTCGGAACCCGCCTCAGCCGCTGCCACATGGCCCGACGCGCGGGGCAGCAGGCGACTGAAGTAGAACTCGGCGGTGGCCAGCTTGGTTTCGTAGAAGGCCTTCTCTCCGGCGCCCTCCTCCAGCTTCTGCCCGGCGACGAGCGCCATGCGCAGCCAGAAGTAACCGAGGGTGACGTAGCCGGAGAACATCAGGTAGTCCACCGAGGCGGCGCCGACTTCGTCCGGGTTCTTCATGGCGGCCATGCCGACCTTCTGGGTCAGCTCGCCCCACTGCTTGTTCAGCGCCGCCAGCTGGGCCACCTGGGCTTTCAACCGCGGGTGTTCGGCGTGTTGCTGGCAGAGCTGGTGCACCAGCTTGGTGAAGCCCATCAGCAGCTTGCCCTGGCTGCCGAGGACCTTGCGGCCCAGCAGGTCCAGCGCCTGGATACCATTGGTGCCCTCGTAGATCGGCGCGATGCGGCAGTCGCGCACCAGCTGCTCCATGCCCCACTCGCGGATGAAGCCGTGGCCGCCGAACACCTGCATGCCGTGGTTGGTGACTTCCAGGCCGGTCTCGGTCATGAAGGCCTTGCAGATCGGCGTGAGGAAGGCCAACAGGTTGGCCGCGCGCTCACGCTCCTCGGCGTCCTGGGACAGGTGCTCGATGTCCAGCAGTTGCGCGGTGAAGTAGGCCAGCGCGCGGTTGCCTTCGTTGAACGCCTTCATGGTCAGCAGCATGCGGCGCACGTCCGGGTGGACGATGATCGGGTCGGCGGGCTTCTCCGGCGCCTTCGGGCCGGTCAGCGAGCGCATCTGCAGACGGTCCTGGGCGTAGCGCACCGCGCCCTGGTAGCTGGTCTCGCCAAGGCAGAGACCCTGCATGCCGGTGCCCAGGCGCGCGTGGTTCATCATGGTGAACATGCAGGCCAGGCCCTTGTTGGCCTCGCCGATCAGGAAGCCCTTGGCGCCGTCGAAGTTCATCACGCAGGTGGCCGAGGCCTTGATGCCCATCTTGTGCTCGATGGAGCCACAGGCCACGGCGTTGCGCTCGCCGGCGTCGCCGTTCGCGTCCAGGTTGAACTTGGGCACGATGAACAGTGAGATGCCCTTGGTGCCGGCCGGTGCGTCAGGCAGCTTGGCCAGGACCAGGTGGATGATGTTCTCGGAGAGGTCGTGCTCACCGGCGGAGATGAAGATCTTGGTGCCGGTGATCGCGTAGCTGCCGTCGGCGTTGGGCACGGCGCGGGTCTTGATGATGCCCAGGTCGGTGCCGCAGTGCGGCTCGGTGAGGCACATGGTGCCGGTCCAGATCGCGCTGGTCATGCGCGGCAGGTAGGTGGTCTTCTGCTCGGCGGTTCCATGGGCGTGGATGGCAGCCATGGCGCCCTTGGTCAGGCCGGGGTACATGCCCCAGGAGCAGTTGGACGCGCCGATCATCTCGCTGACCAGCAGGCCGAGGGAGGGTGGCAGGCCCTGACCGCCATATTCCGGGTCGCTGGAAACGCCGTTCCAGCCGGCCTCGACGTACTGTGCAAAGGCTTCCTTGAAGCCCTTGGGCGTGGTCACCACACCGTTGTCGAAGTGGCAGCCTTCCTCGTCGCCGGAGCGGTTCAGCGGGGCGATGACCTGCTCGCAGAACTTCGCGCCTTCCTCGAGGATGGCGGCGAACATGTCCGGGGTGGCGTCGGTGGCGCCGAGGGCTTCGTAGCGGCCGGTGAAGTCGAAGACTTCGTCGGTGAGGAAGCGCACGTCGCGCAGGGGGGCCTTGTACTCGGGCATCGCGAATCTCCGTTCGGTTCGGGGCGCCAGCACGGCGCGGAAACCTCGAACCTAACGGCCCATGACCGCCCGGACAATCACGCTGCACGCGCTGAATGCGGGGTCATAACCCGGCCGGGTCAGGCAGTGCGCACCGCTCCGCGACGGGATTGCCCATGCACGGCCACGCGGTTGCGCCCGCCGCTCTTGGCCGAGTACAGCGCCTCGTCAGCGCCCTTGATGACCTCCTCCGGGCTGCGACGCTCACCATCGCGCTCGGCGACGCCGATGCTGATGGTTACCGAGACGGTCTGCGCGTCCTTGCCGCTGCGCTTGCTGCGGCCCTGGCGGTCGTTTCTGGGACGGTTGCCACGGTCGCGCAGATGCATCGCATAGCCCTCGATGGCCTGACGCACGCCGTCCAGATAAGGCAGGCACTGCTCCACCGTCTTGCCGGCGAACACCAGGGTGAATTCTTCACCGCCATAACGGTACGCCTTGCCACCGCCACCGGTGCGACGCAGTTGGCTGGCGACCATGCGCAGCACCTGGTCGCCGACATCGTGGCCATGGCTGTCGTTGAATTTCTTGAAGTGGTCCACGTCGATCATCGCCAGCACGTACTGCTGGCCGAGGCGCTGGAAACGCTCGTTCAGCGCGCGGCGGCCGGGCAGGCCGGTGAGTTCGTCGCGGAAGGCCATCTGGTAGGCCTCGTGCGCGACCGCACCGGCCAGGGTAAGCATCACCAGGCTGGTCATCACGGTCAGCGCATGGGGCAGGATGAACACCTTGGGCAGCATCCACAGCAGCCCGAGCAGGCCCACCAATTGTGCGGCGTGCAGCGGCCGCGGCTGGCGCACGTAGGCGGCGACCAGGGCGATGAAGGCCATGAGGAAACCGAAGTAGGACAGCTGCGCCAGGTTCATCCACTGGCCGTGCAGGGCCGGCCAGTAGGTATCGCTGAGCAGCTCCGCCAGGCCCTGCGGGAAACGCTTGGCCAGGGCCGTCGCCACACCGGCCACGGCAATCAGCGCGGCGCTGCGGGCCAGCAGGTCCTGCAGCAGGTGCATGCGCTCCTGCCAGATGCCGTACATCCCATAGAGCAGCGGCAGGAGCACGCAGCACAGGTGGAAGACCAGCGCGGCCTCGGGCATCACCACGCGGCGGGCCTGGAAGTAGTCGACCTGGGTATCGAGCAGGAAGTACGCAATGTACACGCAGGTCAGCATGAACAGCTGGCGCAGGCGGTTGTAGACCAGGCAAAGCGCGCCACCGAGCAACAGCAACAGAGTCGGCAGGACGTTGAACAGCGAAGTGAAGAAGTCGGACAGTTCGGCCAGGGAGCCGGCGGCGATGCCGGCCGGGATCAGCAGCAGAGGCGTGAGGAAGTGGCTGAGCCGATAGGGGGCCGTGGGTCGCACAAGGGGTTCCGCAGGGTGGATACCGGGCTCACGGTCAGGCGGCCGGCAAGTGGCGTAATGATGGCATTTTCTGCAGGCATTTGTGTGATCGCAGATACGAAAAAGCCCGCCTTGCGGCGGGCTTCTTCCTGTTCAGCAGACGGACGGCAAGCCGTCCGCCTAACGCGCTGATCAGTAACCGAGGGCGAAATCTTCCTCGGCCAGGTCCATCAGGTTGTTGGCGCCGGACAGCATGGAGCCAACGTGTGCGCGGGTGCGCGGCAGGATGCGCTGGAAGTAGAAGCGCGCGGTCTTCAGCTTGGCCTGGTAGAAGGCCTCTTCGCTGGTACCGGCAGCCAGCTTCTCGGCAGCCAGGCGAGCCATGTCTGCCCAGAAGTAGGCCAGGCAGGCGTAACCGGAGAACATCAGGTAGTCGACCGAAGCGGCGCCGACTTCCTCGCGGTCCTTCATGGCAGCCATGCCGACCTTCATGGTCAGGTCGCCCCATTCCTTGTTCAGCGCCGCCAGCGGTGCAACGAACTCCTTGACCGCTTCGTTGGCTTCGTTGGCCTGGCAGAACTTGTGCACGATCTTGGTGAAGCCCTTGAGCGCTTCGCCCTGGGTCATGAGGATCTTGCGACCCAGCAGGTCCAGCGCCTGAACGCCGGTGGTGCCTTCGTACAGCATGGAGATGCGGCTGTCGCGGACGTTCTGCTCCATGCCGTGCTCGGCGATGAAGCCGTGGCCGCCATAGATCTGCACGCCGTGGTTGGCGGCTTCGAAGCCCACTTCGGTCATGAACGCCTTGGCGATCGGAGTGAGGAAGGCCAGCATCGAGTCAGCGGCTTTCTT
Organism: Pseudomonas nicosulfuronedens; assembly: GCF_005877905.1. Classification (GTDB taxonomy): domain Bacteria; phylum Pseudomonadota; class Gammaproteobacteria; order Pseudomonadales; family Pseudomonadaceae; genus Pseudomonas; species Pseudomonas nicosulfuronedens. The sequence goes on from NZ_SWDV01000029.1 coordinate 8,606, forward strand.
CTCTTCTTCGTCCTGGCTGCGCTGAACGATATCGACCTGCTTGGCAGCGAAGTACAGCATGGCGCGGTTGCCTTCGGCGAAAGCCTTGGCAGTCAGCAGCATGCGGCGTACGTCCGGGTGCACGATGATCGGGTCAGCGGCTTTTTCCGGAGCTTTCGGGCCGGTCAGCGAACGCATCTGCAGACGCTCGCGAGCGTAGGCGATGCCACCCTGGAAACCGATTTCGGCGTGGGCCAGGCCTTGCAGCGCGGTACCCAGGCGAGCGGTGTTCATGAAGGTGAACATGCAGTTCAGGCCCTTGTTCGGCGGGCCGATCAGGAAGCCGGTGGCGGCGTCGAAGTTCATCACGCAGGTAGCGTTGCCGTGGATGCCCATCTTGTGCTCGATGGAGCCACAGGAAACGGCGTTGCGCTCGCCCACGTTGCCTTCGGCGTTGGGCAGGAACTTCGGCACGATGAACAGCGAGATGCCCTTGGTGCCTTGCGGGGCGTCGGGCAGGCGGGCCAGCACGATGTGGACGATGTTGTCGGCCATGTCGTGTTCGCCAGCGGAGATGAAGATCTTGGTGCCGGTGATCTTGTAGGTGCCGTCAGCCTGCGGCTCGGCCTTGGTGCGCAGCATGCCCAGGTCGGTGCCGCAATGCGGCTCGGTCAGGCACATGGTGCCGGTCCACTCGCCGGAAACCAGCTTGGTCAGGTAGGCGTGCTGCTGCTCCGGGGTACCGTGGGCGTGCAGGGTATTCATGGCGCCGTGGGACAGGCCCGGGTACATGCCCCAGGACCAGTTGGCCTGGCCGACCATCTCGCTGATGGCCAGACCGAGGGATTCGGGCAGACCCTGACCGCCGTGCTCGACGTCATGGGCCAGGCTCGGCCAGCCGCCTTCGACGAACTGCTGGTAGGCCTCTTTGAAGCCGGTCGGCGTCTTGACGCCTTCCGGGCTCCATTTGCAGCCTTCCAGGTCGCCAGTGCGGTTCAGCGGAGCGATTACCTGTTCGCAGAACTTCGCACCCTCTTCGAGGATGGCATTGACCATGTCCGGGGTGGCGTCTTCGGCGCCCGGCAGGTTCTGGTAGTGCGCTTCGTAGCCCAGCAGCTCGTCGCGAACGAAACGGATATCACGCAAGGGGGCCTTGTAATCAGGCATAGCGGTAAACCTCTACGAAGGGTTCTGGTTAATGGGCGACCGGTTGCTGCGGTCGCAGTGCGGGAGCATTCCCGGCCGCCCAGTCGGTGCGCGCACGCATCCGGACAGTCAAACAGGCGTTTGAAACATACGTTTACGCCATACCCTTGTCAAGCGTGCAAACCGACCGCCTGGTCACGCTCGCCGAGCTGTCCGCAAGGTGGTTTCGCAAGGACGTCCTGAGACTAATTAAAGCCCATGGCAGAGCGGCCGGCGTGTCACGAGGACAGCCGGCCGCCAGAGCATTTCGGGTAAGGGAAAAGTGGCCGTCAGGCGCGGATATCGATGAGGGTACCGAGCGTTTCGTCGGCGGCCTGGATGACCTTGGCGTTGGCCTTGACCTCATGTTCGCCGCGGCGCAGATCGACCAGGCGGTCGTTCAGCACTTCGCTGGGCGCGCTACCGGCAGTGGCGATGTCAGTGCTGGCGCGATCGACGCGGCGCTGGCCGTTCTGCACGCCATAAAGGCCCGCAGAGAAAGCATTACCGGAGATTTCCATCGACACGCCTCCACAGCAAAAAGCAGCAAGTGGCCAGTATTCAAGCAGACGCTGTCCGCCAGGCCAAGGGGCGGTTACAAATCCAGGATACCCAGGTCCAGGTGCGCCGCCACCGCCGCCGGGGTCGCGCGGGCCAGGCGCGGCACGCGTCCCAGGCAGGGTGCGGGCAGGCGTTCGGCGAGGGTCGCGAGGTTTTCTTCCAGACGGGAGGTCGCCGGGTCGACGATGTTTGCCACCCAACCGGCCAGCACCAGGCCGTCGCGCTGGATTGCCTCGGCGCTGAGCACGGCGTGGTTGATGCAGCCCAGTCGCACGCCGACGACAAGAATTACCGGAAGCTCCAGGGCGATGGCCAGGTCGGACAGGTTCTCCTCCCCTGCCAGCGGCACGCGCCAGCCACCGGCGCCTTCCACCAGGGTGAAATCGGCGCCCAGGCCTAGCACCGAACGCACCGGTCCCTTGAGCGCTTCCACCGTCAGCTTCACGCCCTGCTCGCGGGCAGCGAGGTGCGGGGCGATGGCCGGCTCGAAGGCGAAGGGGTTTACCTGTTCATAGGCCAGCGGCACGCTGCATTCGCCCAGCAGCGCCAGCGCGTCGGAATTGCGCAGTCCCTCGGGGCTGCGCTCGCAGCCCGAAGCCACCGGTTTGGCGGCCGCCGTGGACAACCCGACCAGCCGCGCTGCATGTAGCAGGCCGGAGGCAATGGTGGTCTTGCCGATTTCGGTATCGGTGCCGGTGACGAAGTAGGCGTGGGACATGACTTTCCTCTGGAGCTATTTGTAGGAGCGAGCTTGCTCGCGAACGGAACTCACCGGCAGCTCCAGTGCTGTGCAGGTTCGCGAGCAAGCTCGCTCCCACAGGTTTCAGGTTTTGCGCAGCACGGCGTAGACCACCCGGTAGGTCGCCGGCAGCCCCTCGGGCTGGCGGAAGCGCTCGTAGGCGGCGATCAGCGCACGCACCCGCTCACGCCCGGTGAGACCGTCGGGCCTGCCGGGGTTGAGGTTGTGCGCACCGAGCGCCTTGAGTTCATGGGTCAGGCTGCGCAGGTCGGGGAAGTGCAGGACACGGTCCTCGGTGCGCAGCGCCAGCACTTCCAGGCCGCTGCCTTGGCAGTGCTGCTGGTACTGCTCGAAGGCACGAAAACGGTTTACATGGACAAAGCCGTCCACCGCCTCCCAGCTCTGCCGCAGCTCGCCCAGGGTGCCGATGCAAAGGCTGCTGAAGGCCGCGATGCCGCCGGGACGCAGCACGCGACGCGCCTCGCCCAGCACCGCCGGCAAATCCGCGCACCATTGCACCGCCAGGCTGGAGAACAGCAGGTCGCTCATTCCATCGCGCAATGGCAACCGTTCGGCATCGCCACCGATGAAATGCAGCGCACCACCCTGCTCGCGGGCGTGGCGCAGCATCCCCTCGGCGATATCGACGGACAGGCCATGAGCCTGTGGATAACGCGCCGCCAGGGCGCGGGTGAAATAACCGGTGCCGCTGCCCAGGTCCACCCAGCGCTGCGGCGCGGTCTGCGCCGGCAGCAGCTCCAGCAGGCGGCCACCGACGGCGCGCTGCAGTTCGGCCACTGCGTCGTAGGTCGACGCGGCACGTGAGAAGGAGGCGGCTACCTGGCGTTTGTCGGGCAGCGCGCTGGTACTGCAATCAGGCATCGTCGCCCTCGTGGATGAACTTCAGGATGGCGCTCGCCACCTCGTCCGGCTGCTCCAGCGGCAGGCCGTGGCTGGCACCGGGCAACAGGCTCACTTCAACGTCCGGCAGCCAGTCGAGCAAGGCATCGGCGGCGCTTGCCGGGACCAGCGCATCGTTGGCGGCGAACAGGTGCAGCTGCGGGCCGGGATAGCGGCCGAGGGCAGCGCGGGTGTCGAGCTGCCCCAGCAGTTGCAGGCCGGCGGTCAAGCCTTCGACATTCAATTGCGGCAACGCCACCTGTAGCTGGCGTGCGAGGGTACGCGCGTCGCGGGCGCCCTGGCTGACCAGCATCGTGAAGCGCCTGCGCACCAGGTGCGGCTCCAGCAGGAAGGCCTCGAAGAAGTCCTCGAAGACTTCATTGGCCATGGCATCCGGCCAGTCCTCGCGGCGGCGGAAGCAGAGATTGCTGGCGATGGTGACCAGCCCCCGGCAGGACTCCGCGCGGCGAGCCGCCAGTTCGGCGCCGAGCATGCCGCCCAGCGACCAGCCGGCAATCCAGGCGTCATGCGCGACGTTGTCGTCCAGCTCGTCGAGCCAGGCGTTCGGGTCGGCATCCGCCGGCAGCGGCTCGATCTGCACGTTCAAATGCGGCGCCTGCTCCAGCAGCGCGTCGCGCAGCGGTTCCAGGGGAGCGCTGCCCAGGCCCCAGCCCGGCAGCAGGATCAGTTGGTCACGCATCATCGCCCTCCTCGGCATCGATCTCTGCCAGAAGGCTAGACGACACGCGCTGCCAGCTTTCAGCGAGCGCTACCAGCAGGCGGTCGACCTGCGCTTCGCTATGCGAGGCGGACAGGGTCACGCGCAGGCGAGCCGTGCCTGCCGGCACCGTGGGCGGACGGATCGCGCCGACCAGAATGCCTCGCTGGCGCAGCTCCGCGGACAACGCCATGGCCCGGGCGCTGCCACCGACGAGGATCGGCTGGATCGGCGTCGGGCTGTCCATCAGCTCCAGGCCGATGGCTTGGGCACCGGCGCGGAAGCGCGCGATCAGCGCATTCAGGTGATCACGGCGCCAGCTCTCGGCGCGCAGCAATTCCAGGCTCTTCAACGTGGCGCAGGCCACGGCGGGCGGCTGGCTGGTGGTGTAGATGTACGGACGGGCGAACTGGATCAGCGTCTCGATCAGCTCCTCGCTGCCGGCAACGAAAGCCCCAGCAGTGCCGAAGGCCTTGCCGAGGGTGCCGACCAGTACAGGCACGTCCTCGATCCCCAAGCCAAAGTGCTCGACGATGCCGCCACCGGTCGCACCCAGCGGGCCGAAACCGTGGGCGTCGTCGACCATCACCCAGGCGCCCTTGTCCCTGGCCTTGACGCAGAGTGCGGGCAGGTCGGCCAGATCGCCGTCCATGCTGAACACGCCGTCGGTGACCACCAGCGTGTTGCCCTCGGTTTTCTCCAGACGAGAAGCGAGGCTGGCGGCGTCGTTGTGCAGATAGCGCGAAAAGCGCGCACTGGAAAGCAAGCCGGCATCCAGCAGTGAAGCGTGGTTGAGGCGGTCCTCCAGCACGCTGTCGCCCTTGCCGACGAGGGCGGTGACAGTCCCCAGATTCGCCATGTAGCCGGTGGAGAACAGCAGCGCGCGCGGGCGACCGGTGAACTCGGCGAGCGCCAGCTCCAGCTCATGGTGCGGACCGCAATGGCCGTTGACCAGGTGCGAGGCGCCACCGCCAACGCCCCAGCGTTCGGCACCGGCGCGCATCGCCGCGATCACCTCGGGGTGATTGGCCAGGCCCAGGTAATCGTTGGAACAGAAGGCCAGCATCGGCTGGCCATCGATGACCACGTCCGGTCCCTGCGGCGATTCCAGCAGCGGACGGCGGCGGTAGAGGTCGTCCGCCTGGCGCTGGGCCAGACGGGCGGCGAGATCGAAAGGCATACGCAACCCCGTGTCGGCGGTGGTCCTGCAAGACGAGGACCTGTAGGAGCGAGCTTGCTCGCGAATCGCCCAGCACCGAAGTACTCGGAAAGACTGTTCGCGAGCAAGAACCAGGTGTCCCCCTCGCTCCTACATGAAGAAGAGCGGCTCTATCAGGCCGAAGCCGCGTTATAGAACAGCTGGGAGTCACGTTGTTCCACCAGCGCCTGCTCGATAGCGGCCTGGTGTACCTCATCGGCGTGTTCCTCGCGCTCCTCGGGCTTGATCCCTAGGCGCGCAAACAGCTGCATGTCCTTCTCGGCCTGCGGGTTGGTGGTGGTCAGCAGCTTCTCGCCGTAGAAGATCGAGTTGGCGCCAGCCATGAAGGCCAGGGCCTGCATCTGCTCGTTCATCTGCTCGCGGCCGGCGGACAGGCGTACGTGGGATTTCGGCATCATGATGCGGGCGACGGCCAGGGTGCGGATGAAGTCGAACGGATCGACGTCCTTTTCCTCGGCCAACGGGGTGCCCTTCACCTTCACCAGCATGTTGATCGGTACCGATTCCGGGTGCTCGGGCAGGTTGGCCAGCTGGATCAGCAGGCCGGCGCGGTCGTCCACCGACTCGCCCATGCCGAGGATGCCGCCGGAGCAGATCTTCATCCCCGCTTCGCGCACGTACGCCAGGGTCTGCAGACGCTCGCTGTAGGTGCGGGTGGTAATGATGTTGCCGTAGAACTCCGGCGAGGTATCGAGGTTGTGGTTGTAGTAGTCGAGGCCCGCTTCGGCCAGCGACTGGGTCTGCTCCTGGGTCAGCTTGCCCAGGGTCATGCAGGTTTCCAGGCCGAGCTTCTTCACGCCCTTCACCATTTCCAGCACGTAGGGCATGTCCTTCGCCGAAGGATGCTTCCAGGCGGCGCCCATGCAGAAGCGCGTCGAGCCGATAGCCTTGGCTTCGGCAGCGGCCTGCAGCACCTTCTGCACTTCCATCAGCTTTTCCTTGTCCAGGCCGGTGTTGTAGTGGCCGGACTGCGGGCAATACTTGCAGTCTTCCGGGCAGGCGCCGGTCTTGATCGACAGCAGGGTGGAAACCTGCACGCGGTTCGGATCGAAGTGTGCGCGGTGCAGGGTCTGCGCCTGGAACAGCAGGTCGTTGAAGGGCTGTTCGAACAGGGCGCGGACTTCGGCAAGGGTCCAGTCGTGGCGGGTTACTTGGGCTGCGGTGGCACTCATCGGCAAAGTCCTTCGACGCTTGGGGGCGCCTCTTGTCTAAGGTGCCCCGGCGGCGCGCCACCGGGGAAATCAGGCTCAAGGCATCATATGTGGAGCTGTGACGCTGTCAACCACTCTCGCGACACAGGTCGACAAGTGATCATTTATTGATCAATTACAGCGATCCGGTTGCAGTTGCGGCTGAACCGATCCATCCAATCGCCGCTCCAATCAGGCAGAACACTCAGGAGTCATACCCCAGATGGGAACAGAAGGATTCTTCGACGGCCTTGGCCAGATGGTCGGCAAGGCCATCCGCTTCATCGTCGATCTGCTGTCGGGTGTACTTGGCGGCCTGTGGCGCGCCATGGACGACTTCTTCCACGGTCTGGCGCGGGCTGTGGGAATCGACGTCTCGATCTTCAGCTTCGTCCTGCTCTTCATTGGCCTGCTGTTTCTCTACAGTGGCATCCGCGCCTTCCTGCGGCGCTCGATCTTCGGCGGGCTGATCTGGACGGTGCTGGGACTGGTGGTGTTGAGCTGGCTGATCCACTGAGCCGATCCCCGCTGAACAGCCCCGCCCCTGGAGGGGCTGAATGCGGTTACTTCAATGGCGTCCCGCCTGGTGGCGGCCTCGTCTGCAATGCCTCCTCTGTGGAGGAGCAGCGGAACAGGCCGCCCTGCCTCTCTGCGCCGGCTGCGACGATGACCTGCCCTGGCTCGCCGGGCATTGCGCGATCTGCGCCCTCCCCCTGCCGGTTTCCGGGCTGACCTGCGGCCAATGCCTGCGCCGCGCGCCAGCCTTCCACCGCGTCGAGGCCCCCCTGCGCTACGGCTTTCCCGTCGATGCACTGGTCACCCGCTTCAAGCACCAGGCCAATGCGCCGCTCGGCCGGCTGCTCGGCCAATTGCTCGAGCGTCATCTGCTGCATGCCTACGAGGAAGGGTTGTTGCGCCCGGACCGGCTGATCCCTGTACCGCTGTCGCACCGACGCGAGCGTCAACGTGGCTTCAACCAGGCGCAACTGCTGGCGCAGTGGCTGGCCGCGCCACTGGGACTGCCTGTGGATAACCGCCTCGTTCGCCGCACACAGGACACCCCCGCCCAGCAAGGCCTGGACGCTGCTACCCGCAAGCGCAACCTGCGCAGCGCCTTCACCCTGGCCAGTGGCACGGAGGTCGAAGGCCTGCATCTGGCGTTGGTGGACGACGTGCTGACTACCGGCGCCACCGCCGAGCGCATCGCCCGCCTGCTGCGCCGCGCCGGTGCACGGCGAGTCGACGTCTACTGCCTGGCACGCACGCCGGCCCCGGAATAGACGACCGTTCGGCCACATTCCCGACATCTGCCCCTTGCGTTTTGCACGCCAGCAACGGAGCCTCGTCGCATACCAATAAGTACCCGCGAAACCATGACCACCCTCAGCCTGTTGACCCAACACGTTACCCGTCGCCCGCAGCGCATCGCCCTGCTGGCGCAGATCGCCCAGCTCGGCTCGATCACCCACGCCGCCAAGGCCGCCGGGATGAGCTACAAGACGGCCTGGGATGCCATCGATGAACTGAACAACCTCTCCGACCGGCCGCTGGTGGAACGCAGCGTCGGCGGCAAGGGCGGCGGCGGTGCGCGCCTGACCACCGAGGGCGAACGCCTGCTGGCGCTGTACCAGCGCCTGGAAGCCCTGCGCGAACATATAGTCGAGCACGTCGAGCACCAGGCCGACCTGGAGCTGATCGGCCGCCTGATGATGCGCACCAGCGCGCGAAATCAGCTGCATGGGCGCGTCTGCGCGGTGGAGCCGTCCGGCCTCAACGACCTGGTGAGCATCGAGTTGCCCGGCGGCGCGCGCATCCAGGCGCGGGTGACCCGCGAGAGCACCGAGAAGCTGGAACTGGCTGACGGCGTGCCGGTGGTGGCGCTGATGAAGGCCGGCTGGCTCTACGTCGACCTGCCACACATCCCTTGCCCGGAAGGGCTCAACGCGCTGGAAGGCCACGTTGACGACATCCGCGAAGCCGACGACGGCCCCAGCGAAGTCCGCATTCAACTGCCCAGCGGCCAGATGCTCTGCGCCCTGACCGACCCGGAACGCATCGATATCCTTGGCCTGCAACCGGGTTCGGCGGTCCGCGCGCAATTCTCCCCGGCGCAGGTGATCCTCGGCACGCCCCTCTAGCCTCGCCACATGAGTTTCCCTGCCTCATATCAAGCCCCAGGGTGTCGCACCGCGCTCCAATAACGGCCTGAGCTCTGCCCACACCGGGCGGGGCCTTGGTCAACCGGAGCTCCCACCATGCGCCGCCCACTGCTGCTGCTCGCCCTGCTGCTCCTGCCCTTTACCAGCCAGGCCGGCCCCGATGTCCTGCGCGTGGGAGCCAGCAATGAGCTGATGTCGACGCTGGAACCACTGGTGGACCAATACCAGATCGAGACCCGCAACAAGGTCCTGCTGATCGGAGGCGATGAGAGCGAACTCACCGAGCAGGTCCGCCAAGGCACGCCCTACGACCTGTTGCTGACGCCCTTGCACAGCACGGAACAGACCCAGCTACTGAGATGCAACGCCCGCGCGATGCAGAAACTGACCCTGGTGAAGGGCGAACGCCGGGCGCTGGCCACGGACTTCATCGACTACCTGGGGAAACACTGCACCGACCGCTGAGGCGACTGCGCACCCAAAGGGGGCGGACTGGGTAAACTAGGCAGCTTTACCATTGCCGGAACGTCGCCATGTCCCATCCCTTTTCCGACCTCACCCCCGACCTGGTGCTGGATGCGGTGGAAAGCATCGGTTTCCTCAGCGACGCCCGCGTACTGGCGCTCAACAGCTATGAGAACCGCGTCTACCAGGTGGGCATCGAGGACAGCGAGCCACTGATCGCCAAGTTCTACCGCCCGGGCCGCTGGACTACCGAGGCGATCCTCGAGGAGCACGCCTTCTCCGCCGAGCTCGCCGAGTGCGAAGTCCCAGTGGTGGCGCCGCTGGTGCATGAGGGCCAGACCCTCTTCGAGCATGCCGGCTTCCGCTTCACCCTGTTTCCCCGCCGCGGCGGCCGCGCGCCGGAGCCGGGCAACCTCGACCAGCTCTATCGCCTCGGGCAGTTGCTCGGTCGCCTGCACGCCGTGGGCGCCAATCGGCCCTTCGAACACCGCGAGGCGCTGACCCCGGCGAACTTCGGGCACGAGTCCCTGGCCACCCTGCTGGAAGGCAACTTCGTCCCGAAGAGCCTGCTGCCGGCTTACTCATCCGTCGCCCGCGACCTGTTGAAGAAAGTCGATGACCTGTATGCCCGGGTGAAATACACGCCCATCCGCATGCATGGCGATTGCCACCCCGGCAACCTGCTGTGCCGCGACGAGACCTTCCACGTCGTCGACCTCGACGACTGCCGCATGGGCCCGGCGGTGCAGGACTTGTGGATGATGCTTGCCGGCGAGCGCCAGGAACGCCTCGGGCAGCTCTCGGAACTGGTCGACGGCTACCAGGAATTCCACGACTTCGACCCGCGCGAGCTGCCGCTGATCGAAGGCCTGCGCGCCTTGCGCCTGATGCATTACAGCGCGTGGCTGGCACGCCGCTGGGACGACCCGGCGTTCCCCCCGAGCTTCCCCTGGTTCGGCACCGAGCGTTACTGGGGCGAGCAGGTGCTGGTACTGCGCGAGCAGTTGGCGGCACTGGATGAGGAGCCGCTGCGGCTGTTCTGATTTCTCCGTGCCGACGCAGGAGTGCTCGGCACAGTTCCTCTTCACGGAAGACACACCATGAAAGTACTGCGCCTGCCCTTCATCGCATGCCTGTCGGTCACTCTGCCGTCGGCACTGGCTGCCAGCTTTGACTGCCAGAAAGCCAGCACCCCGATGGAACAAGCCATCTGTGCAAACGATGACCTCTCAGCACTCGATGATCAATTGAGTCTGACTTACCGTGCTCATCTGGGCAGCCCCGAACTCGACCCGGTACAACTCAAGAAAGCCCAGCGCAGCTGGCTGCAAAACACCCGGCGACGCTGTGAAGCCACCGAGACCTTGACCGACTGCTTGAGCGACGCCTACCGCGAGCGTCTGGAGGAGCTGGGGCCTGGAACCGGCGTCGATGCCCAGGGCCACGATTGGAAGCAGGCACTAAGGATCAGTAACACCGCGCCGGGCTATGACTTCCTACTCGACATGCAACCCTGTCCGGAGCAGACCTGCGAGGGTCCGGCCTTCCTCGGCATCGAGCGCGCCGGCAGCAACGAGGTGGCACAGGCAATCTATCTACCCAATGTTTTCCTGACGCGGCAGGAGAACGGCGAACCACTGGTGAACTCAGCCAGGCTTTACGATTATCAGGGCGTGATCAATGCAGGTGACTTCAATTTCGATGGCCAGCCGGACTTTGCAGTACAGAACGGCAACCGAGGCTCCTATGGCGGGCCAAGCTACGACGTTTTTCTCTTCGATGCGGGACGGCAACGCTTTATCTACAGTCCTGAGCTGAGCGCGCTGACACTGGAAAACCTGGGCTTCTTCGATATCGACGGCAAGCGCAAACGGCTGATCACCTTTTCCAAGAGCGGCTGCTGCTACCACGAGAAGAGCGAATACAGGGTGGAAGCCAATCAGCCAGTCGAAGTAAAACGTGAGATAGAGGATGCTGCTGGAGGCAGTGGCGATCCGGATATGGTCCTGCTGAGCACTGAGGAACTGGTCAATGGCCAATGGAAAACCACCTCCTCGCGCAAGGTGCCGTTCAAGGAGATTTACGGCGACCCGTAGCGCGCTGTAACGACATCGTTACGCCCATTCGCCGACGCTACCGGGACGTCCAGCGAAGCAGCACAGACAAGCCCCGTTGCGCGCCCTAGAATTGTGCAGCCACTCATTAGCTGCCTAACCAAGGATGTTCCATGGCCACCGCCAATCCCCGCCGGGGCTACGCTCTGGGCTTGACTGCCTATGTCATCTGGGGACTCTTCCCGATCTACTTCAAGCTGCTCGAACGCATCCCCGCGCTGGAAATCATCACCCACCGGGCCCTCTGGTCGGCGGTGTTCGGCGCCCTGCTGTTACTGGTGTGGAAGCACCCCGGCTGGTGGCGCGAGCTGCGCGAGAATCCCAAGCGCATCGCCGTCCTCACCGCCAGCGGCCTGTTGATTGCCAGCAACTGGCTGGTCTACGTCTGGGCGGTGAACAACGGCCACATGATCGAGGCCAGCCTGGGCTACTACATCAACCCGCTGATCAACGTATTGCTGGGCCTGGTGATCCTGCGCGAACGCCTGCGCCCGCTGCAGTGGGTAGCGGTCGGCCTCGCTGCGCTGGGCGTGGCCCAGCAGCTCTGGCAACTGGGCAGCCTGCCCTGGGTATCGCTGGCACTGGCGCTGACCTTCGGCTTCTACGGGCTGATCCGCAAACAGGCGCCGGTGGCTGCGCTGCCGGGCCTGGTAGTGGAGACCTGGATCCTGCTGCCACTGGCGATCGGCTACCTCGTGCTGTTCGCCGACGGCCCGAGCGTGCACGCAGACTTCTGGACCACCAAGGACGCCATCTGGCTCGCCGCCGCCGGCCCGATCACCCTGGTGCCGCTGGTGTGCTTCAACGCTGCCGCGCGCCACCTGCCTTACGCGACGCTGGGCTTCCTGCAGTACCTGGCACCGACCCTGGTGCTGCTGCAGGCAATCCTGCTGTTTGGCGAGCACCTGGACACCACTCGCCTGATCTCCCTCTGCTGCATCTGGGCGGGCCTGGTCGTCTACAGCGTGGACATCTGGTACCGCCTCTCCCGCGGCGACTGATCATTAATTGACCCACTGCCTGCAAGCCGCGCCAGCTGCGGCTTGCAGGCAGTCACCCGCAGATTGTCCACAGCTCTATCCCGCGAATGCGGGGATAACGACCATTTCTTCCACAAGCCGCTCCGCCGCACGCTTCTCTGTGCAGCACTCCCTGGTTGCCCACGGCAATCCGATCACTAGTTGATCAAAACTACGCACGTCTCGTGGTTTCTGGGCTGCCAAGCCATTTCCCTGGCTTTTCCACAGGCTGATCCCCGCTTCGTGTGGATGGACAACCGGCGTCCGTTCAGAAAGTGGACAACACTGTGAAGACCAGAAACAGCGCGGCCCTCAGCGTTCCATGAACGGCTTCTCCACAGACTCTTCCAGTGGTTTTGTGCACAGCGACTGGAGAGTCCGGAGCACTCAGCTTGCCGTGCACGCCTTGTGCAAAAAACGACCAGATCACTGGAAGCCAAGTGGCTAGCAGGTCCTAGCAACTTATCAACAGATTGCCCACGGTGCGATCCCCGCAATCTGTGCACAGCAACGACACCGCAAGTGGATAAATGGATCAGCAGGAGGCCCAGACAAAATGGGCCCCCTGTCAATTCATCAACAGAGAGCCCACAGGTTTTTCCACAAGCTTTGCAATCAATGCAGAACAATCATTCCCCGCTGTGGAAATTCAGCTCCACCATCAGGTCATCCGCCAGTTCTTCCAGCTTCTGCTGCAGGGTTTCCAACGGCAGGGTCAGCGGCACGGCCAGCAGCGCCTCGGCGTGGAACAGCGGCTCACTGCTCATCGGCGCTGGCAGCACCTCGGTCGTCAGGCTTTCCAGGTTCACACCATGCTCGGCCAGCAGCTGGGTGATGTCACGGACGATGCCGGGGCGGTCGTTGCCCACCAGATCGAGATGGATCGGCTTCCAGTTGCAGGCCGGCTCGATACCGCTCTCCGCCAGCAGCACGCGAATGCCGTGCTCGCTCAGTTCCTGAAGGCCTTCCACCAGCTCGTCATAACCCTCGGCGGGCACGGCCACGCGAAGGATCCCGGCGAACTGCCCGGCCATGCGCGACATGCGGCTTTCCAGCCAGTTGCCGCCGTGGGCGGCGATGCATTTGGCCACGCGCTCCACCAGACCGGGCTGGTCCTGGGCGATGACGGTCAATACGAGGTGGTCCATGAGCAGTCTCCGCGAAGGGCTAGGCCGTGAGGTCCAGCCAATAGGTGTAGAACTTGTCGTCCCGCTTGTAGCCCAGACGCTCATACAGCGACTGACCAGCATGGTTGGTCTTCGCCGTCTCCAGCATCAGGCCGCAGGCACCGGTGCTTTCGCCGTGGGCGCGGGCGGCGTTCATCAGCGCTTCACCGTAGCCATCGCGACGCGCAGCAGGCAAAACGTAGAGGTCGCTGACCAGCCAGGACGCCTGCAGCGCCAGGGAAGCGAAGAACGGATACAGCTGCACGAAGCCGACCGCCAGCCCATCGATACTGCGCGCGATGAACACCGTGGACTGCCCGCTGCCGATACGTGCCCCGAGGAATTCGCGAATCTTCGCGTGCGGCGCAGGCACCTCGTAGAAATCGAGGTAGCCGGAAAACAGCGGAACCAGGTCATCCAGATCGGTGGGGGTGGCAAGCGTCACGGACATGCGGGATTCTCCAGGAGGGAAGATGCAGTATAGGCACGGCGAGGTTAGCCGGATGCGACGGGCTGCCACAGGTACCCATTCGGGTAATGCGTGTACAGTTTTAAGATTTATCTGGAACAATCCAAAGGATATTTGCGAACATAAGACCTGCTACGTGACTGATATGCGTACTTTGGTCTAACCGCGACGCTAGCCCACTGATTTTTCCCACGGCATCATGTAGTATTCCGCGGCTCGGACTACAAGGCGTTTTGCCTGTGTCCAGAGCTGGTCCTGAGCAGAGTGAGGCAAGCAATGACTGAACGCGTTCAAGTCGGTGGCCTGCAGGTCGCCAAAGTCCTTTTCGACTTCGTGAACAACGAAGCCATTCCCGGCACCGGCATCGAAGCCGGCAAGTTCTGGGCGGGCGTAGAAACCGTAATCAACGACCTGGCCCCCAAGAACAAGGCCCTGCTCGCCAAGCGCGATGACATCCAGGCGAAAGTCGACGGCTGGCACCAGGCCCGCGCCGGCAAGCCGCATGACGCAGCCGCCTACAAGGCCTTCCTGCAGGAAATCGGTTACCTGCTGCCCGAGCCGGCCGACTTCCAGGCCAGCACCCAGAACGTCGACGAAGAAATCGCCCGCATGGCCGGCCCGCAGCTGGTGGTGCCGGTGATGAACGCGCGCTTCGCCCTGAACGCCGCCAACGCCCGCTGGGGCTCGCTGTACGACGCACTGTACGGCACCGACGCGATCAGCGAAGAGAACGGTGCCGAGAAGGGCAAGGGCTACAACAAGGTCCGCGGTGACAAGGTCATCGCCTTCGCCCGCGCCTTCCTCGACGAAGCCGCTGCGCTGGAATCCGGCTCCCATGTCGACGCTACCGCCTATGTGGTGAAGAACGGCGCACTGGCCGTCACCCTGAAGAATGGCAGCGAGACCGGCCTGAAGAATGCCGCTCAGTTCCTGGCCTTCCAGGGCGAAGCCGCCAAGCCGAAAGCCGTGCTGCTCAAGCACAACGGCCTGCACTTCGAAATCCAGATCGACCCGACCAGCCCGATCGGCCAGACCGACGCTGCTGGCGTGAAAGACGTCCTGATGGAGTCCGCGCTGACCACCATCATGGACTGCGAAGACTCCGTGGCCGCCGTCGACGCCGACGACAAGGTCGTGGTCTACCGCAACTGGCTGGGCCTGATGAAAGGCGACCTCGCCGAGCAGGTTTCCAAGGGCGGCAGCACCTTCACCCGCACCATGAACCCGGACCGCGTTTACACCAAGGCCGATGGTTCCGAGCTGAGCCTGCATGGGCGCTCCCTGCTGTTCGTGCGTAACGTTGGCCACCTGATGACCAACCCGGCGATCCTCGACGCCCAGGGCAACGAAGTGCCCGAAGGCATCCAGGACGGCCTGTTCACCAGCCTGATCGCCATTCACAACCTGAACGGCAGCGCTACCCGCAAGAACAGCCGCACCGGCAGCGTGTACATCGTGAAGCCGAAGATGCACGGTCCGGAAGAAGTCGCCTTCGCCGCCGAGATCTTCAGCCGCGTCGAAGACCTGCTGGGCCTGCCGCGCAACACGCTGAAAGTCGGCATCATGGACGAAGAGCGCCGCACCACCGTCAACCTGAAGGCCTGCATCAAGGCCGCCGCCGAGCGCGTGGTGTTCATCAACACCGGCTTCCTCGACCGCACCGGTGACGAAATCCACACCTCCATGGAAGCCGGCGCCATGGTGCGCAAGGGCGCCATGAAGACCGAGAAGTGGATCGGCTCCTACGAGAACAACAACGTCGACGTCGGCCTGGCCACCGGCCTGCAGGGCAAAGCCCAGATCGGCAAAGGCATGTGGGCCATGCCCGACCTGATGGCCGCCATGCTCGAGCAGAAGATCGCTCACCCACTGGCCGGCGCCAACACCGCCTGGGTTCCGTCGCCGACCGCTGCCACCCTGCACGCGCTGCACTACCACAAGGTCGACGTGTTCGCCCGTCAGGCCGAACTGGCCAAGCGCGCACCGGCTTCGGTGGACGACATCCTGACCCTTCCGCTCGCCCCCAACACCAACTGGAGCGCGGAAGAGATCAAGAACGAGCTGGACAACAACGCCCAGGGCATCCTCGGCTACGTGGTCCGCTGGATCGACCAGGGCGTCGGCTGCTCCAAGGTGCCGGACATCAACGACGTTGGCCTGATGGAAGACCGCGCCACCCTGCGCATCTCCAGCCAGCTGCTGGCCAACTGGCTGCGCCACGGCGTAGTGACCGAGGAGCAAGTGCTGGAAAGCCTCAAGCGCATGGCTTCGGTGGTGGATCGCCAGAACGCCGGTGATGCCCAGTACCGCGCGATGGCGCCGAACTTCGACGACAACGTGGCCTTCCAGGCCGCGCTGGAACTGGTCATCGAAGGCACCAAACAGCCCAACGGCTACACCGAGCCGGTCCTGCACCGCCGCCGTCGCGAGTTCAAGGCCAAGAACGGTCTGTAAGGACTTTCGCGATGTGTTGAAGAAACCGCCCTCCGGGGCGGTTTTTTTATGGCTGCCGGCTGGAGTCGGCCTGCTAGCCCGCCCGACGCGAACAGCGCTCACGTCCTGAGCCGCCCCGACAAGGGAGCAGCAGTGCGGGACGTAACGCATGTGCACAATTTTTGTGTACAAAATCCCCACCACGCACTATCGGCGATCTCGTCCAACCTGACTCACAAGTCAATGATTGCTATGGAAAATAAATTTCCTGACCACTTGGACATGCGCGCAGTCCGCACCAATAAAGGGCTCAAGCGATCTTCGCGCGCGCCGGAGGAACGGCCGACAGCGCGCGAGCGGCTGCACTGGCACGGAACTGGCTTTTGCACACAAACCACAAAAAGCCGTGCATACAAAAGCCGAGTAGCCCATGACCAGTAGTCCCACGCACCTGTCCGGCGTTACCCCCGTCCAACCTGTCGACAGCACGGCATCCGCCAAGGTGGCCGCGCCGACCCTGAGCCCGCGCCTGTACAGCGCCGACCTGGCACCGACCAAGGCTGCCGGCCGCAGTTGGGGGCGCTACAGCCTGTTCGCGTTGTGGACCAACGATGTGCACAACATCGCCAACTACTCCTTCGCCATCGGCCTCTTCGCGCTGGGCATGAGCGGCGCGCAGATCCTCGCCGCATTCGCCCTCGGCGCGCTGGTGATCTACGGCCTGATGAACCTCTCCGGCTACATGGGCCAGAAGACCGGCCTGCCCTACCCGGTGATGTGCCGCATCAGCTTCGGCATCCACGGCGCGCAGGTGCCGGCGCTGATCCGCGCGGTGATCGCCATCGCCTGGTTCGGCATCCAGACCTACCTCGCCTCGGTAGTGCTGCGCGTGCTGCTCACCGCTATCGCACCGAGCCTTGCAGCCTATGACCAGGACTCGATCCTCGGCCTGTCGACCCTCGGCTGGATCACCTTCCTCGGCATCTGGTGCGTGCAGTTGGTGATCTTCGCCTACGGCATGGAGATGGTGCGCCGCTACGAATCCTTCGCCGGCCCGATCATCCTGGTGGCCTTTGCCAGCCTCGCCGGCTGGATGTACTGGCGCGCCGGCCTGTCGATTGCCTGGTCCAGCGGCCATGCGCCAACCGGCTCTGCGATGTGGCTCAAGGTACTGGGCGCCGCTGCGCTGTGGGTCTCGCTGTACGGCACCATGATCCTCAACTTCTGCGACTTCACCCGCAATTGCCCGGACCGCCGCACCATCAGCGTGGGCAATTTCTGGGGCCTGCCGGTGAACATGCTGGGCTTCGCGCTGATCGCCGTGGTGCTGGCCGGCGCGCAGTTCAGCATCGACGGCAAGCTGGTGCAGAACCCCACCGAAATCGTCGCCGCGATCCCCAACACCTTCGGCCTGGTACTGGCCTGCCTGGCCTTCCTGATCGTCACCGTGGCGGTGAACATCATGGCCAACTTCGTCGCCCCGGCCTACGTGCTCACCAACCTGGCGCCCAATCTGCTGAACTTCCGCCGCGCTGGCCTGCTCAGCGCCACCATCGCGGTGCTGATCCTGCCCTGGCACCTGTACAACAGTCCGGCGGTGATCGTGTATTTCCTCGGCGGCCTGGGCGCCCTGCTCGGCCCGCTCTACGGGATCATGGTCACCGACTACTACCTGGTGCGCCGCAGCCGGGTAAACCTGCCGGAGCTGTACAGCGAGAGCCGCGAGGCGACCTACCACTTCAGCGGCGGCGTGAACCTGCGAGCAGTGGCGGCGTTCGTTCCGGCAGCGCTGATCGCCATCGTCCTCGCGCTGGTGCCGGCCTTCGAGGCGCTGTCGCACTTCTCCTGGTTCTTCGGCGCCGGTCTCGGTGCGCTGATCCACTATGCCCTGGCCGACCGCAAGCGCGTCTATTCGGACGTATCCGGCGAATCCATCGCGGTAGACGCTGCGCATCATTGATCTTGTGCTGATCGGCCTGTGGATAAGCGACAAGGCCGCCCTCGGGCGGCCTTGTTCATTCAGGGCGCCAGCAGGAAGTCCAGCACGGCGCCTTCGAACTCACGGGGAAACTCGACGTTCGACAGGTGCACCGCCGGCAGCGTGAACACGCGCGCACCGGGGATCGCTTGGGCAATCAGTTCGCTGTGGCTGGCGGCAGTCACGGTGTCGAACTGCCCGGCGACCACCAGCGTAGGCAGGCGGACATCGTGTAATGCGCTGCGCAGATCGGCTTCCTGCACGGCGGCGAAGGAGCCGGCCAATCCATGCCGATTGGTCGCCAGCAACGTGGCGCGGAAAGGCTCTACCTCCGGTCTCGACGTCTCCAGCCAGAGCGCCGGAAACCAGTTGGCGAGGAAGGTTGCCGCGGTGCCCCGCATATCCGCCGCCGCCAGTACCTCGGCGATGCGCGCATCCCACTGCTCCTGCGGCCCGAGCCAGGCGGAGGTGTTTGCCAGAACCAGTCGCTCGATGCGTTGCGGAGCATTCAGCGCCAGCCACTGGCCGACGAACCCGCCGAGTGAAAGCCCCAGGAAATGCGCACGCTGCACGCCGAGCGAGTCAAGCAGTTCGACCACGTCCTGCCCCAGCCGCGTCAGCGAATAGGGGCCGGGGGGAACGCTGGATGCTCCGTGCCCCCGGGCGTCGTAGCGCAGCACGCGGAAGTGCTCGCTCAGCGCAGCGATCTGTCCGTCCCACATATGCAGGTCGGTGCCGATGGAATTGGACAGCACCAGCAGCGGGCGCTCGGCGGCCCCGTCCAGGCGATAGGCGATGCGCGCGTTATCCCGGGTGACCAGGTAATGAAGCGGGCTCATGGGAGCGTCTCCTCAAGTGAATGTGGAGACGAAGGTAGTTGCGGTCGTATTCCGAAGAAATTACAAAGCACTGAACAACTTTGTCAAGAAACCTGACATGCACGACTTCACCCTGCACGACCTGCAGTGCTTCGACACCGTGGTTGAAGCCGGCGGCTTCCAGGCCGCCGCCCAGCAACTGCACCGCTCGCACCCGGCAGTTTTCGCCGCTGTCGCCCGCCTGGAGCGGCAGCTCGGCTTCGAGCTGCTGGACCGCAGCGGCTACCGCGTCGCCCTGACCGGCGCCGGCGAATCCTTCCACCGCCGCGCCAGGGACCTGCTGCGCGAACTGGGCAGCCTGCGGGACCACGCCGCGCACCTGGCGGCCGGTGAGGAGAGCGAACTGCGCGTGGTGCTCGGCGACTTCTGCCCACGAGCTGCCCTGCTGGAAAAGCTTGCGCGCTTCTTCGCCACGCAGCCTCACACGCGCCTGCAGCTGTACTTCGAAAGCGTCAGCGGTCCGCTGGAGCGGCTGCTCGACGGTGAGGCGGATCTGATCCTGCACCGCGTGGACAAGGCCGACCCGCGCCTGGAGTGGCTGCACCTGGGCGAAGTGGATTTCATCCCGGTGATCGCGCCGACGCTGCTGGCGAACACCACGGACATCCGTCCCGAACAGTTGCGCGCGCTCACCCAGTGCGTGATGCGTGACAGCGCCCGGCACTCCCCACCGGCGGACTACTTCACCCTCGACGGCGCACCGCAATGCACGGTGCCGGACCAGGCGATGAAGAAAGAGCTGGTGCTGCACGGCCTGGCTTGGGGTCACCTGCCGCGCCATCTGATTGCCGAGGAACTGGCCGAAGGACGCCTGTGCGATCTCAGCGGGCCGGACCTGCCCGGTCGCCGCGAAGAGCTGGTCGCCGCGCGCCGGCGCGACCGTGCCCACGGCCCGGTCGCGCAACGGCTCTGGGGCTTCCTGCGGGAGTCCTGATCAACTACGGCTCATCGGCCCGCGCACCGGTTGCTCGCGCATGTGGCAGACCTCGCTGACCGGCGCGCCGGCGGCAATCAGCGCCTCGCGCTGCTGAGCGATGGGCGTGCGGGCGATAGCGCGCTCGAACTGGTTGAGCGTCTGGAATGCAGGCAGAGCGAAGGCTGCCGCGAGCATCGCCGCCAGCTTCGGCCAGCGCTGGGCGTCCAGCTCGTAGCGGGCGAACTGCGCGTTGCGCATGAAACAGGCGACGCTGATGTCGGCGATGGACAACTCGCCCAACAGCCAGCCGCTCGCCGGCAACTGCGCCTCCAGGTAATCGAAGACCGCCGGCAGGTCGTGCTGGTAGGTCTTCTCCAATACCCCCACATCGGGCTCGCGTCCCCACACGCCACGACCGATCACCAGTTGGTCGAACAGCTGCCAGATCACCACCTGGCCCATGCGGCTGTCGGCAAATTCCTCGATCCAGCGGGCACGGGCGCGCTCGGCGATGTCCGCCGGGTAGAGCGCGGGCTGTGGATAACGCTCTTCCAGGTACTGGCAGATCACCGAGGAGTCGTTGAGCACCAGCTCGCCGTCCACCAGCACCGGTACCTGGCGCAGCGGGCTCAGCTTCTCGAAATCCTCGTTGCCGAAGAACGGCACGATGGAATCGATACGGTAGTCCACCCCCTTCATTTCCAGCAGCACCAGCGCCTTGCGCACGTAGGGGGACAGGTAGGAGCCAATCAGCAGCAGCGGTTCGGACATGACGGTTCTTCTTATAGGAATGGGCGCCCGATTGTAGATCGCGCCACGAGCAGCGGACAAAAGCCGACGGGTGCCAATTGCGCGCGTGACTGCACTTTGCGATCATTTGCGAATGGTTATCGTTTTTTAACTTGATCCCATTCGAGATCATTGGGGGAGTAGCTTGTCGGCCATCCAGATGGGTAGCGGCGAACTCGTAGGCGCCTTGTATCGCGATCACCGCGACTGGCTGACGGCCTGGCTGAATCGCAGCCTGGGCTGTCCGCAGCGCGCCGAAGACCTGAGCCACGACACCTTCGTCCGCGTGCTCGGCCGTCGCGAGCTGCCCTCCCTGCGCGAACCCCGCGCCTTCCTGGTCACCGTTGCCAAGGGCCTGCTGGTGGATCACTGGCGCCGCGTGGCGCTGGAACAAGCCTACCTCGAAGAACTGAAATGCCTGCCCGAGGCCGTGCAGCCCTCCGCCGAGGATCACTGCCTGATCCTCGCCGACCTGCGCGAAATCGACCGCCTGCTGGGCAAGCTGTCCACCCGCGCGCGCAGCGCGTTCCTGCTCAACCGCCTGGACGGCCTGGGCCACGCCGAGATCGCCGAGCAACTGGGCGTCTCTGTGCCGCGCGTGCGCCAGTACATCGCCCAGGGCCTGCGCCAGTGCTACATCGCGCTGTACGGCGAGCCGACGTGAAGGGACCGGTTTCCCTGCAGATACTCGACGAGGCGATCAGCTGGCAGCTGCGCCTGGGCTCCGGCGAATCGCGCCCCGACGATGAAGCTGCCTTCGCTCGCTGGCATTCGGCCCACAGCGAACACGCCCGCGCCTGGAGCCAGTTGGGCATGCTCGACCGCAGCCTTGCTGGCGCCGCACCCAAGGCCGCGCGCAACGCCTTGCTGCGCTCGCCGGGCGAGTCCCGGCGCAAGGTTCGCCGCCTGGCCGGCACCGGCTTGTCGTTGCTGCTGGTCGGCGCGCTGGCGCTGGGGGTCGGCAACCGCTACACACCCATACGCTATGCCTTCTCCGACCTGGTGACCGCCACCGGCGAGCAGCGCGAACTGCGCCTGCCGGACAACACCCGACTGGTGCTGAACAGCCGCACCGCCGTCGATGTGCGTTTCGACGCCGAGCAGCGGCGCATCGTCCTGCTCAGCGGCGAAATTCTCGTGGAGACCGCCCACGGCGACAGCCGCCCGTTCATCGTCGAAACCGACGAAGGCCGCCTGCGCGCCCTCGGTACACGCTTTTTGGTGGAGCGCGATGACGGCGACAGCACCTTGCTCAGCGTCCTGCAATCCGCCGTGGCCGCACGCCCCGAGCAACTGCCGGACGAGCGCGTCATCAACCAGGGCCAGCAGATACGAGTACGCGCCGACGGCTTCGGCGCAGTGGAGGCCAATAGCGCCACCGCCGATGCCTGGACCCACGGCATGCTGGTGGTGGACAACGTGCGCCTGAGCGAGCTGATCGATCAACTGGCGCGCTACAGCCCGGGCTACCTGGCAGTGGACCCGGCGCTAGCCGACCTGCGCATCACCGGCAGCTTCCCGCTAAAGAATATCGACCTGGCGCTCAGCTCGCTGGAACCAACGCTGCCGGTGCGTATCGAGAAGCACGGCCAGTGGTGGTCCCGCGTAGTGCCGCGCGGCTGAACACTTCTGTGCAGGAGCGAGCTTGCTCGCGAACGGCTTCCCCGGCTGCGCTGGCGCCAGGGGTTCGCGAGCAAGGGCTAGGCGCCCCCCTCGGTCCTACGAAAAGCCATCCGGAAATTTTTTTCACCCAGCCCTATCACTTTTTGAATCTCGTCCGGCAAGGAGGCATCGAGAACCGTTTTCATTCAGGAGTCGTTGTCAATGCGCCGCCCGTTCGAACTGTCGCTCCGCCCTTGCCTGCTGGCCACCGCTATCCTGCTGGCCACCTCTTCGGCCATCGCCGCCGACGCCGTGCGTGACTACCAGATGCCTGCCGGCCCGTTGGCCAGCACCCTCAACCGCATCGCCGCCGAGGGCGGCCTGAGCCTGAGCCTCGATCCGGCGCTGGCCCAGGGCCGTAGCGCACACGCCGTGCAGGGCCGTTACGACGCCGCCGGCGCACTGCGTCAGGCGCTGCAGGGCAGCGGGCTGGAGCTGGTGGAAAACGAATCGGGCAGCTACAGCCTGCGCCCGGTGCCGAGCGACACCCTGTCGATGTCCGCTACCACCATCAGCGCCGCCCAGGAAGATCCGGACGGCCCCGCGGTGGGCTACGTCGCCACTCGTTCGCGCATTGGCACCAAGACCGACACGCCGATCCTGGAGACCGCCAAGTCCATCTCCGTCGCCACCCGCGAGCAAATGCAGGACCGTGGCGTGCAGAACATCGACGACGCCGTGCGCTACATGCCCGGCACGGTCGCCAGCAGCTATGGCAGCGACACCCGCTCCGACTGGCTGCGCATCCGTGGCTTCGAGCCGACCCAGTTCCTCGACGGCCTGCCGATGGCCACCGGCGTCTATGCCAACCCGAAGCTGGACACCTGGGACCTGGAGCGCGTTGCCGCGCTGCGCGGTCCGGCCTCTTCCGTCTACGGCCAGACTCCGCCCGGCGGCCTGCTGGACATGACCAGCCTGCGCCCGCAAGCCGAGCAGGCAAGTGCCGTGCAACTGCAGGCCGGCAACTACAACCACAAGCAGATCAACTTCGACAGCACCGGCCCACTGGATGACGAAGGTCGCTTCCTCTACCGCGTCAGCGGCGTGGTGCGCGACAGCAACACACAGATCGACCACATCCCGGACAAGCGCTACAACCTGGCGCCGAGCCTGACCTGGAACATCGACGACGATACCAAGCTGACCTTCCTCAGCCAGTTCACCCGTGACGATACCGGCATCACCACCCAGTTCCTGCCGCTCAAGGGCACCAAGTACGATGCCCCCTTCGGCGATATCTCGCACCACAAGAACCTGGGCGACCCGGACTGGGAAAACTACGACCGCACCACCTGGTGGCTGGGTTACGCCTTCGAGCATCGTCTCAATGACGTCTGGCAGTTCCGCCAGAACCTGCGCTACATGAAGAACGACCTGTCGTTCGACGCGCTCACTCCTGGCGGCTACCTCGACACCGTCAGCGACGACGGCACCCTGAACCGTGTCAGCACCTCGGTGAACGAGGACCTGGACCAGTTCGTGGTGGACAACAACTTCCAGGCCGACTTCGACACCGGCGAGTTCAAGCACACCGTGCTGCTGGGCCTGGACCACAACCGCATGGACACCAGCTACACCTCGATCTACGGCTACGCGGTGCCACCGACCAACGTGGTGCGCCCGATCTATGGCCAGCCCATCGTCACCCCGGACCGCTCCACCGCGTTCTACGACTACCGCCAGCAGATCGACCAGACCGGCGCCTACGTGCAGGACCAGATCGCCCTGGACAACTGGCGCCTGACCCTCGGTGGCCGCTATGACTGGGTGCACACCGACACCAAGTTCCGCAACAAGGGCGATGCCACCACTTCCGGTACCGATCGCCAGTTCAGCGGCAACGCGGCGCTGAGCTACATCTTCGACAATGGCATTGCGCCTTACCTGTCCTACTCCGAGTCGTTCCAGCCGGCCACCGGCGCGGACGTCTCCAGCACCGAGTCGTTCAAGCCGACCGAGGGCAAGCAGTGGGAGCTGGGCGTGAAGTACCAGCCGGTGGGCAGCGACACCCTGCTGACCGCTGCCGTGTATGACCTGCGCCAGGAAAACGTGACCGTCTCCGAGAACGTCGGCGGTGTGCCGGTTTCCAGCCAGACCGGCGAAGTGAAGGTCACCGGCCTGGAACTGGAAGCCAACTCCAACCTGACCGAAAACCTCAAGCTGATCGGCAGCTACACCTACACCGACACCGAGGTGAAGAAGGGCCAGTACGCCGGCAACCGCCTGCAGCTGATCCCGCGCAACGCCGCATCCCTGTGGGCCGACTACACCTGGCACGCCGGTATGCTCAACGGTTTCGGCGTCGGCTACGGCGTGCGCTACGTGGGCGACACCTATGGCGACCAGGCCAACACCTTCGACGGTTACGCCGGTTCCTATACCGTGTACGACGCCGCAGTGCACTACGACCTTGGCAAGCTGGACAGCAGCCTCAACGGCACCTCGGTGGCGGTCAACGCCACCAACCTGTTCAACAAGGACTACATCTCCACCTGCGACGGTTACTACTGCTACTACGGCGATCAGCGCAAAGTGGTGGCGAGCGTGACCTACAAGTGGTGATAGGCACTGCCGGGTAGCTCCAACACGCGGCTACCCCTTGGCTACCCGCTGAAAGCCCCGCCCCATTCGGAGCGGGGCTTTTCCTTTTGCAGGAGCAACTGTTTTTTCAGGTCAGCCCGTGCCTGTGATTCCCCTCACCCCAGCCCTCTCCCTTGGGGAGAGGGAGCTGATGGTGCCGGCTCAGGCCATGACTTCATCCTGCGCCGAACAGTCCCCTCTCCCTCTGGGAGAGGGTTAGGGTGAGGGGTGGTCCGTGCACAGAACGCTCCTACGCACCTGCATCGTGTTGCCGAGTACGCCTCAGCGCCGCACCGCCCCCCACACCACGCTCGCATCGTCATGGATCTTCAGGCGCGGATAGTCCAACGCCTGGCCATCGGCGCTTTCCAGCGCGCGCAGTTCATCGATCAGTGCCTCAACACCACGCTCGGGCAACGCCGCGAACAGCGCGTCCAGGTCGTAGCGGCGAAAATCCAGCAGCCGGTCGAAACCATCGGTCACCAGCATGAACGCCTTCAGTCCCACGGGGTCGAGCACTCGGCGCTGCACGTGCGGAATCCAGCGCTCGCTCGGGTCGAGGCACCAGTAGCCTTCCGGCGTATTGGCCAGCGTGCGGTTGCGCCGCACCCATTCGCGGCTGGCCTGCCACAGTTGCGCGTGGCTCCATTCCGGGTTCGCCTCGCGCAGCGCCAGCAGGCGCTGCACTGACTGGCGATCGATCTCTTCCAGCGGCGTATCGCCGAAGCTCTCGACCTGGCCGTCCTCCCAAGCCAAGTGGATGCAGGTGTCGCAGAGGTTGAGCAGCTCCAACGAACCGTCACCCAGTACCCGCAGCAGACTCAGACAGGCGGTGGGCAAGTTGAGGTCCAGGCTCACGGCCATGCCAGAGTCGCGCTGGAAATCCGCAGCGATGCCCGCCTGCAATTGCGCCAGCAACTCCTCGGTCGGTTGAAAAGGCTGCTCTTCCAACAGCTGTTGCAGGTGCGCATTGGCACTCTGGGCCAGCCAGCGGGCATCGCTCTCGCCGCCCACCAGCCCCTGTCCAAGACTGGTCGCCCCATCCAGCACCCAAGCCGAAGTGGTGGTATAGCCGATGGCGTCGTCGTTCACCGGCGAGCCTTGGCGGCAGGCCGCCCCCCATACGGAAATCGTCGTCACAACCGTTCTCCTTCGTTTTGTCGGCCACACTGACCGGCGTACAGTCTC
Source organism: Pseudomonas nicosulfuronedens (assembly GCF_005877905.1). Lineage (GTDB taxonomy): Bacteria > Pseudomonadota > Gammaproteobacteria > Pseudomonadales > Pseudomonadaceae > Pseudomonas > Pseudomonas nicosulfuronedens. The sequence continues at coordinate 34,913 of NZ_SWDV01000029.1, forward strand.
ACCTGAGTCCGGACTCTGCCAAGGAGAGCCCCATGCTTCGCGTCCTGCCCCTCCCCCTGAGCTGCCTGCTCCTCACCGGCCTGCTGCTGGCCACCGGCGCACAAGCCACCGAGGTGAAGTACTACGACCTGCCCAAGGGCTCCGCCCCGCATGACGTAGCCCCCACCGAGGACGGCAAGGTCTGGTACACCGCGCAGAAGCTCGGCGTGCTCGGCCGGCTCGATCCGCAGACCGGGCAGAGCGAGCAGATCAGCCTCGGCAAGGGCTCCACCCCGCACGGCGTTATCGCCGACGGCAACGGCGACGCCTGGATCACCGACAGCGGCCTGAACGCCATTGTCCACGTGGACGCACAACGTCTTGGGGTGGAGGTCATTCCGCTACCCAAGGAAGCCGCCAACGCCAACCTCAACACTGCGGTATTCGATGACGACGGCGTGCTGTGGTTCACCGGGCAGAACGGTTTCTACGGTCGCCTCGATCCGAGCAGCCGGGAGCTGAAAGTCTGGCCGGCGCCCCGCGGCAAGGGCCCGTACGGCATCGCCGTGGCTCCGGATGGCGGCCTCTGGTACGCGTCGCTGGCGGGCAACTACATCGGTCAGATCGACGGCATCCAGGGCAGCGCCACCCCCTTCGATTCGCCCGACAAGGATGGCGGGCCGCGCCGCCTCTGGGCCGACTCGGTGGGACGGCTCTGGGTCAGCCAGTGGAATGCCGGCAGCCTGGCGCGCTTCGACCCCAGCGACAACCAGTGGAAAACCTGGAAGCTGCCGGGTGATCATCCCCAGCCCTATGCGGTCTATGTCGATGCCATGGACCAGGTGTGGCTGAGCGATTTTTCCGCCAACGCGCTGTTGCGTTTCGACCCGCAGAGCGAACGCTTCACCACCTACCCGAGCGACCACGAACACGCCAATGTGCGCCAACTGCTCGGCCGCCCCGGCGAAGTATGGGGCGCCGAATCCGGCACCGATCGCCTGGTGCAGATCCACGATTGAGCCCATGACCGATACCCAGGAGTTGCTGTCGATGACCACCCGCCCCGTCCTGTTCCACGCTGCCGCTTCGCCCTTCGTGCGCAAGGTCATGGTCCTGCTGCACGAGACCGGCCAGGTCGATTCCGTGGAGCTGTACGCCGCTGTCCACACGCCCATCGCGCCGGACGCCGGCGTGTTGCAGGACAACCCCGCCGGCAAGATTCCCGCCCTGCGACTGACCGACGGGCAGACCCTGCACGACAGCCGGGTGATCCTCGAATACCTCGACCAGCAGCACGCCGGCGAACCACTGATTCCTCGCGAAGGCTCGGCGCGCTGGCGTCGTCTCACCCTCGCTTCGCTGGCCGACGCGGTGCTTGATGCGGCGGTGCTGATCCGCTACGAAACCGCTATGCGCCCGCCGGAAAAGCACTGGGATAAGTGGCTGGACAACCAACAGCTGAAGATCGTCCGCACCCTTGCCTACTTCGACGGCCCGGCCTGCATCGAGCTGGCCGAGCGTTTCGACATCGCGGCCATTGGCGTGGCCTGCGCGCTGGGCTACCTGGACTTCCGCCAGCCGCACTGGGACTGGCGCAGCGACTACCCACAGCTGGCGAAGTGGTTCGCCGAGATCAGCCAGCGGCCGTCGATGCAGGCGACTGTGCCGGGCTGACTGACGATGGGTATCGCTGCGCTCCACCCATCCTACGGGACGCAGCTCAGAGAGCAGGCTGGCGTGCTCCAGACCCGCCAGCCTGAACCGCCCAGCCCCCTCTCCCCTCGGGAGAGGGTTGGGGTGAGGGCAAAGCCCGCGCGCCATGACTTCACCACGGGGCGTCCACGCCGCTCCACCCGCCGCTGAAATCTCTCGTCGCGTACCGCCCTCCGCCCCATCCCCTGCTCGAACAACCCGGCGATCCGCCGCGCCAGCCGCCGTCCTGCTTCGCGCTCTTCGCGCAATCCAATCATGACTTTCTCCCCAGCCGGTAGATCGGCAGCGCCAGCAGCAGGCCGAGTTGTGCCACGCCCATGCACATCTCCAGGAAGGAGCGCACGTGAGGATTGTTCGCCGCGTCCTCGACACCAGTGAGTTGAGTCCACAGGTCGCCCGGCAGCAACAACGCCAGGTGCGCCAGCGGCTTGCCGGTGGCCACCAGCAGGGCGATCCAGTCGAAGCGGCCGAGCAGCATCAGCACGGGCAGGCACAGCCCACTGACCAGCAGGCCGGCGAACAGGCACAGGGAAAAACGCATCAGGTTGGGCATCTCCATTCTCCTCAGCGCTGCACGCGCACGCCTTCCAGGGAAAAGTCGAGATCATCGCCACGGGGCTTGCCGATGCCATACCAGTCCAGGTGACGGGTCAGCACCATCACACCGCCGAGCACACCGAACAGCAGCAGCGAACCCATCAACAACGCGTAGTCCTCGGCGCTGAGCAGCGCGTAGAGCATCCCGTAGAGCCCGGCGAGCCTCAGGCTGAATCCGGCGCCACGCCAAAGGCTATGCAGCACGTGACAGAGGTAGAAGCCGATCAGACCGACACAGGCACCAGCGGACAGCAGGTAGGCCAGCTCGAAGCCGACGTGCTCCGAGAGCGACAGCAGCAGCAGGTAGAACAACGCCAGCGCCATGCCCACCAGCGCGTACTGGATCGGGTGCACCGACAGGCGCTTGAGCACTTCGAAAAGGAAGAAGCCGGCGAACGTGAGGACGATGAACAGCAGGGCATACTTCACTGCGCGGTCGGTTTTCAGGTACTGGTCCACCGGGTCCACCAGCGCCACACCGAAACGGTGCTGACCGAACTCGCTGCACTCGGCGGAGCTGGCGCGGGAGGTATCCGGATCATCCGCACCAACCGCGCGAGCAACATCCGCCTGGGCCGGCGCGGTGCAGGCACGCAGTTGGTCCTCCAGGTTGGTGGCGAAGAAGCTGGTGCGCCAGCGGGCGCTGAAACCCTTCTCGCTGATGCTGCGTTCGATGGGCAGGAACTCGCCGCCGAAGCTGGGATGCGGCCAGTCCGAGACCAGATTGACCTGGCTATCGCGCCCTACCGGGGTGATGTCCAGTCGGCTGCTGCCCAGCAGCGCCAACTCGAAGGAGTAATCGAAACGCTGCTCGCGGTCGCTGGCCTTGATCGGCAGGACCGCATGCACGCCATTGCCGAGGAACTGGCTCTGGGTGCCCGGCTGGAAGTCGCGCAGCTCGTCACCGACCTTCAGCTTCGGCGCATTCTCGATACCGCGCACATCGCTGATGCCGACGGCCAGCAGCGGGTCATCGAAACGGTAGCTGCCCAGGTCGCTGGTGATGCCGTAGTTGGCCGGCAGCACGAAGCTGCCGCTGACCTGGCTGTCGGCATGGAACAGGCGCGCCTCGTAGATGCCACGATGGCGCAGCTCGGTGCGCATCTGCCCGTCGAGGCTGAAGACTTCCGGGAGGAAGTACAGTCGGCCACGCACCTCGCGCTCCTGCAGCACGCGCTGCTGGCTCGCCTTGTCCAGGCGCCAGCCGCGAATGGTGCGGATGTAGGGCACGACCACCAGCGGGCCGGTGAGCTGCTGGCTGTAGCTGGCGCTGCGGGCAATATCCTGCAGGACCTCGTCGCGGTAGCTCTGACGCTCGTCGACGAGGCCGTCGATCATCAGCAGGGGTATCAGCAAGAGGACGATCAACAGCGCGATGGCGCCGAGCTTGATGCCGAGATGGCGGTTCATCGAGGGCTTCTCCGTAGTTGGACGACGGAGCAAGCCTGGGGCCTGCGCGTGAGGACGCTCAGGTGGGAATGTGGAGACTGTGTGGGGATTCTGTGGAGGTGGAACAACCTGTAGGCAAAACCTTACGGCTGCGGCAGCGACAGGCTCGCGCGCACCCCGCCCTCGACATTCTCCACGCGAAGCTCGCCACCATGCAGCGCCGCTACCTCAGCGACAAAATTGAGGCCGAGACCGGTGCTCTTGCGCCCGCTCAGCGGGCGCGGCAGGGAATAGAAACGCTCGGTCAGGCGCGGCAGGGCGAACGCCGGAATGGCTTCGCCCTGGTTGAACAAATCCACGCGCCAGCCTTCGCCGTCAGGCTGCGCGTCGAAGCGAATCACGCCCCCCGCCGGTGTGAAATCCAGCGCATTGTCCAGCAGGTTGCCCAGCGCCTGGCGCAGCAGGAAACGCTCGCCCACCACGGTTGCCTGCTGGGGGATCGCGTTCTCCAGCTGCACGCTCTGCGCGCGAGCCAGACGTTCACCGATCAGCTCATTCGCCAGCTCCTGCAAGCTCACCGGTACGTGCTCTTCCAGCCCCTGTCGCTGCTCCACCTGAGCGAGGTTCAGCAGGCGCTCGATCAGCTGCTGCAGACGCTCGCTCTCCCCGGCGATGTTGCCGACGAAGCGCGCACGCTGCTCGGCAGGCATCTCGCCCTCAAGCAGTTCCGCCGCTCCGCGAATCGCCGCCAGCGGGCTCTTCAGTTCGTGGGTCAGGGTATGCACGTAGCGCTCGACGTAGTCCTTGCCCTCCAGTTGCACGCGCATGTGCTCCACCGCACCGGCCAGTTGCGCCATCTCGCCCCCCCGGTAGCGCGGCAGTTCGGCACGGCGGCCTTCGCTGACCGCCTGGGCGTAGCGGGTCAGGCGGTCCAGCGAGCGGCTCAGCCACCAGGACAGCCCCGCGCCCACCAGCAGGCCGAGCGCGATCAGCCCGGCGCCGAGCCACGCCAGCCGGCGCTGCGAGCGATCGATATAGGGCTGCAGTGTGCGGTTGGGCTTGGAGACCGAGACCACGCCGATGATCTTCTCACCATCGCGGATCGGCGCGGCGACGTACATCACCGAGGACTCCGGATCGTCCGCCGATTCGCGACTGGAGCGCGCCCCGTATTCGCCGTTCAGCGTCCGATAGACGTCATTCCAGCGCGAATAGTCCTGGCCCACGGCCTTTCCGAGGGAGTCGAGCAGGACGACACCGCGTGCATCGGTGACGTAGATACGGTGGTTCACCGCCGTCTTGTTCACGCCCCAGATGTCCGCCTGCGGGCTGCGCGCACCATAGGCTCGGAGCATGTCGGGCAGCCGACTCTGATCGAGGGTGCCACTCTTCACGTCGGCCTGGAGAATCTCGGCCAGCAGGTTGGCGGTATCCACCAGTGTCTCTTCGCTGGACTGCCGCACGCCGGGACGGATTTCGTCCATCACCGTGCGCAGGACGAACCAGCCGGTCAGCCCGACGAAGAAGAAGTACACCAGGAATATCCGCAGTGACAGGCGCATCAGCTCTTGTCCGGCGCGTAGCTGTAGCCCAGGCCGCGATGGGTCTGGATCGGTTCGGCGGCGGGGGCGACCTGGCGCAGCTTGGCGCGCAGGCTCTTGATGTGGCTGTCGACGTTGCGCTCGTAGCCCGCGTCGGCGGCGATGCCCAGGGCATCGAGCAACTGCTCGCGGCTGAAGACGCGCTCGGGGCGCGCCAGCAGCGTTTGCAGCAGGCGGAATTCGTGGCGGGTCAGGGCCAGCGAGTGGCCGTGGTAGCGAATCTGGAAGCGCTCCTCGTCCACCTCGAACGGGCCATGGCCAGCGGGTGCCATGGCAGGCGCTTCACGCGGTGCAGTACGTTTGAGGATGGCTTTCACCCGCGCGGCGACTTCGCGCGGGCTGAAGGGTTTGACCACGTAGTCGTCGGCGCCGATCTCCAGGCCCACCACGCGATCGATCTCGGCGTTGCGCGCGGTGAGGAAGATCACCGGCACCTCGGAGAAACGCCGCAGTTGCTTGCAGGCTTCGAAACCGCTGATGTCGGGCAGGCCGACGTCGAGGATGACCAGGTCGAAGACGTCGCGCTGCAAGCGTTCGAGGGCAGGGCCGGCGAGGTTCAGCCAGGTGGTCTCGAAACCTTCGGCCTGCAGGGCATAGAGCAGCGTGTCGGCGATGGCGGCTTCATCTTCGACGATGAGGATGTGGGGCATGGGATTCCGATTCCCGGGAAAGTCCCGAAAGGGTCCACCAAGCCCCGCGCCGCGTCAATCGAGGATCAGGAGCAGTCCGGCTTGCCGGCCACGAAGCGCTCGCCCGCATCCACCGCCACATGGAATTTGCGCAGGCCCTTGGCGCCCATCAGGAACGGGTAGTTGAAGTGACTGCGGTCGGTGAGGTTGACCTCGATGGTGCGCTGGTCACCGCCCAGGCACACCGGCAGCTCGATCACCGGACGCTGGCTGAGGCCGGGGCTGGATTCTTCCTCTTCATCCTCGCCGGCTCCATCGGAGCGGTTCTTGATCTTCGAGATGCGCGCCAACTTGTGCTCGTACACCGAGTCGCCGCCGTCCTTGGTCGCCAGCTTGAAGCGTACCCAGTCCTCGCCGTCGCGCTGGAAGATCTGGATGTCCTTGGCCGACAGCGAGGAGGTGTAGGCGCCGGTGTCCATCTTGGCCTGCAGGGTCTGGTCGAGTTCGGGCAGGCTGACCCATTCGTAGCGGCCGTAGAGCTTGGTCTCGGCGGCCAGTGCGAGGCCGGGCAGTGCGATGAGCGTAAGCAGAGCGAGGGCGCGTTTCACGCGAAATCTCCGGGGTGGAATACGTCGCATAGGACTAGCACGCCGGCCATTGGTTCGCCATACCTGCGCCGCTTGGGCCGGAACAATTGTCTGCGTATCATGGCCGCGCCACCGTCGCACAAGGAATGGACCCCATGCCGGCCGTCAAAGGCGTCATCGCCAGCCTACTGCTGTTGCTCAACACCCTGATCCTGATCGGGCCGATGATGCTGATCGCGTTGCTCAAGCTGGTCGTCCCCGGCCAGGCCGCGAAGGACGCCTGCTCGCGCGGGGTAATGTGGATCGCCGAGACCTGGGCGGAGATCGACAAGGCCATCTTCGCCCTGATGACCCCGACCGTCTGGGACATCCGCGGCGACGCCCAGTTGCGCGGCGACACCTCCTACCTGGTAGTCAGCAACCACCAGTCCTGGGTCGACATTCCAGCACTTGTGCAGGCCTTCAACCGCAAGACCCCCTACTTCAAGTTCTTCCTGAAGAAGGAGCTGATCTGGGTGCCCTTCCTCGGCCTGGCCTTCTGGGCGCTCGACTACCCCTTCATGAAGCGCTACAGCAAGGCCTTCCTGGAGAAGCACCCGGAGCTCAAGGGCAAGGACCTGGACATCACCAAGGCCGCCTGCGAGAAGTTCAAGCGCATGCCGGTGACCGTGGTGAACTATCTGGAAGGCACGCGTTTCACCCCGGCCAAGCAGGCCCAGCAGCAGTCGCCCTACCAGAACCTGCTGCGCCCCAAGGCCGGCGGCGTGGCCTTCGTGCTGGCGGCGCTGGGCGAACAGCTCGATACGCTGCTGGACGTCACCCTGGTCTACCCGAAAGGTCCGCGACCGGGCTTCTGGGATCTGCTGTGCGGCCGCGTGCCGCGCGTCATCGTCGACATCCAGGCGCGCGAGATCGACCCCGCGCTGTGGCAGGGTGATTACGAGAACGATCCGGAATTCCGCCAGTACGTGCAGCACTGGGTGTCACAGCTGTGGGAGCAGAAGGATGCGCGCATCGAACAGCTGCGCCAGGAGTTCTGAAGCGGCTTACGCGCCCCGCCCGGCCACCGGCGCAGCCGGCGTCAGCGGAGCCGTTGGCGTCCCCCAGAGTCCGCCGAGCGTTCCCAGCAGCTGGCTGCTCAGGCCCTGCTCGGTGAAGTAGTCGAGGATCACTCCGGCGAAGCGGCCAATCATCGACTGGTCCATGCCCAGCACACCGAAGATCTGATCGACGTCCTGCAGGTTGTTGATCCCGCCCAGCAGCGCCGCGGCGCTGCCCAGGCCACCGAAGCCACCCAGTGCGCCGCCCAGATCGCCCAGCGAGCTGTTGCCGGCGAGCTGGTCGAGATTCGGCAGCGAATTCTGCAGCTGCGCCGTATCCGTTTCCTTCAGGCTGTTCATCGCCAGCCCCAACAGCGCTCCGGTACCACCGATAGCCTGCTGCTCGCTGACACCCAACTGCTTCGTGAGGTTGCCCAGCAGCGCGCTAGCGGCCGGCGGCACATTTTGCGTCTCGGTGACGGGTTCGCTGGCTTCGGTGAAAGTGGCCGCGAACACGGGAGAAGCGGCCAGCCAGGCGGCAGCCAGGAAGACGACGGAACGGGTGGGCATCGACGGCTCCGGAATACGGAATTCCGGCCCCAGGGCGGGGCCGGATCGTCGATAGGACCGGGGGGCAGCGCGGCGGTTCCACGCCGCCTGGCGGATATCAGGCGCCGGTGCCCCAGAGGCTGCCCAGGGTGCCGAGCAGATTGCTGTTGGCCCCCTGCTTGCCGAGGTAATCCAGCAGCACGCTGGAGAATTTGCCGGTCATGTCCTGGTCCATGCCCAGTGCGCCGAATGCCTTGCTCACGTCGCCCATGCTGCTGACGTTGCCCAGCAGGCCGCTGGAAGCGCCGCCGCCCAGATCGCCGAGCTGGCCACCGAGGCCACCCAGGGCGTTGCTGCCGGTGAGCTTGTCGAGGCCGGGAACGGTCTTCGCCAACTGCGAATAATCGGCGGTGCTCAGTTTGTTCTTCGCCAGGCCCAGCAGGGCGCCGGTACCGCCGAGTGCCTGTTCGTCACTGACGCCGAGCTGGCCGGTCAGGGCGCCGAGCAGGCCGCTGGTCTGCGGCGTCGAAGCAACGCGCGAGGGGTCGGCGCCGGTCGCGCCGGACACCGCCTTGGCGGCATCGCCCAAATTGAAGGCGAACGCGGAGGAAGCCGCCAGCAGGGCGGCCAGTGCGAGGGTGACACGGGGTTTGACGGACATCGCTGTCTCCTGGGGGTTCCGGACGCCATATCGACCGGAAGCCAAGGCCATTGTTCCGCCATGGGCGGCGATACGGGGGAAAAGCACGGTCCGGTCACAGGGTTGCCAATGATCTACCTCGCCAGGCAGCGACAGGGAACTCTCTTGCCGCCCGGCGCCGGAAAGCCATTCGTACAATCATCGGGCAAGACTCCACGGGAGAATCGTCCTGTCACAACCTTGGCGTTTTCCCCCACGACCGCCAAAGATTCCCTAAGCTAGAGCCATCCCCGCCTGACGGACCAACCATGAGCGAACCCTTCATCCTCACGCCCCGCGTGGCTCGCCTGCTGCCCTGGCTGGTGGCCATCGCCTTTTTCATGCAGGCCCTGGACGGCACCATCCTCAACACTGCGCTGCCGAGCATGGCCCGCTCGCTGGAAGAAGACCCGCTGCGCATGCAGGGCGTGGTGATCGCCTACCTGCTCACCGTGGCGCTGCTGATCCCCTCCTCCGGCTGGATTTCCGACCGCTTCGGCACGCGTCGGGTGTTCCTCTTCGCAATTTTCCTGTTCAGCTTCGGCTCGCTGCTCTGCGCGCTGTCGCCAAGCCTCGGCACCCTGATCGGCGCCCGCGTGGTGCAAGGTATCGGCGGCGCGCTGATGATGCCGGTGGGACGCCTGGTGATCCTGCGTGTGTACCCGCGCACGGACCTGGTGCGCATCCTCAGCTTCGTCACCATCCCCGGCCTGCTCGGTCCGCTGGCCGGGCCCACGCTGGGCGGCTGGCTGGTGGAGTACGCCAGTTGGCACTGGATCTTCCTGATCAACCTGCCGGTAGGACTGGTGGGATTCATCGTCGCCCTGCGCCTGATGCCGGACCTGCATGGCGTGCGCGCGACACGCTTCGATACCATCGGCTTCCTGCTGTTCGGCGGCTCCATGGTGCTGATCACCATCGCCCTGGAAGGGCTGGGCGAACTGCAGATGCCCCACGTGCGCGTGGTCCTGCTACTGGTGGGCGGGCTGGTGCTGCTGGCGGCCTATTGGCTGCGCGCGCTGAAAATCGAGGCGCCGCTGTTCCCGCCCTCGCTGTTCCAGACGCGCACCTTCGCGGTCGGGGTTCTGGGCAACCTGTTCGCACGCCTGGGCAGCGGCTCCCTGCCCTTCCTCACACCGCTGCTGCTGCAACTCGGCCTGGGGTTCAGCCCGTCGAAGGCCGGCATGACCATGATTCCCATGGCGCTGGCAGCGATGGTGATCAAGTCGCTGGCAAGGCCGCTGCTGGACTGGTTCGGCTACCGCCGGCTGCTGGTGGGCAATACCCTGCTGCTGGGCGCGATGATCGCCAGCCTCGGGCTGGTCAACCAGGAAACTCCATACGCACTGCTGCTGGTGCAACTGGCGATACTGGGCGGGATCAACTCGCTGCAGTTCACCGCGATGAACACCCTGAGCCTGATCGACCTGCGCGACGACAATGCCAGCGCCGGCAACAGCCTGCTCTCGGTTGTCATGCAGCTGTCCATCGGCATGGGCATCGCCTGTGCCGCGGCACTACTGGGCGGGTTCAGCGGGGATGTCGAAAGCGCGCAGGGGGATGTGCTGTCAGCCTTCCACGCTACCTATTTCAGCGTCGGGCTGTTGTCCATGCTGGCGGCGGCGATCTTCTTCCAGCTCAACGCCGACGATGGTCGGACCACACCGCGCCGGGTCGATCCGGAGACCGATGTCACCGAGCACTGATCAGGGCTTGCAGGTGGGCACGACGGTCTGGGTCTTCGAGGCATCCACCGCGCCCAGGTGCTCAAGGGTACGACGCCCCAGCAGCACCGGGTAATCCAGGGTCTGGCGGTCGCGCAGGGTGAATTGCTCGCGGTAGACCTTGCCGCCCAGGCAAACATCCATCAGCACCACCGGAGCTCGCTCGGCGCCGCTGGCGGTCTTGAACTTGAGCACGCGCTCGACGCGCCGCTCGAAAGGCAGGCGCTCTTCCTTGCCGGTGGCCGGGTCGGTGAGCATCACGTCGTACTGCACCCAGCGCTCGTCATTCTTCTTGATCCGGACGATGTTGCGCGCATCCATCACCGAGGTCTGCGCGCCAGTGTCCAGCTTGGCCTTGAGCGGCGCCTGCTCGGGCATCAGCGTGAGCGTTTCCACCCAGCCCCAGGTAGTGGGCTGCACGGGGGCGTCGGCGGCCAGGGCGCTGCCCGAGATGAGCAGGCCGGCGAGCAGCAGGCGGAAAGCGGGCGATGGCATGGATGACAGCTCCGGAAAATCGATGGCGACACGATGGGCAACAAGATCATAGGCAACAAAAAACCCCGGATGTTTCCACCCGGGGTTCTTTTGGCTGACGCCAGGGGTCTTAGACCACCTGAACGCGCTCAGCCTGCATGCCTTTCTGGCCTTGCACGACTTCGAAGCTGACCTTCTGGCCTTCGGCCAGGGTCTTGAAGCCGGTACCTTCAATGGCGCGGAAGTGAACGAATACGTCCGGGCCGCTTTCCGGAGTGATGAAGCCGTAGCCTTTGGTCTCGTTGAACCACTTGACGGTGCCGTTCTGACGATTCGACATGGTGTTCTCCTTGGAACAAATCTTTAAAAATTAGCCACGTGAGCGGCCAGGAACTGAGTTGCAAGGCGTTACAAGGAGTCGAGCAGGACGGGGTGGAATAACCGACCGCATCAGGTCACGATCGACGGCGACCCATGCAAACACAGTCCGGAAACTCTACGACAAAAATCTGAGGAAAGCGAATCTCTTGGAAAAACCGTTTATCGCGGCTTCTGGAAATTCGGACGAGTGGCCTCAAACCCTTGCCATATCAGCTTCTCAGCCCTCCTGAGGGTGCTCTCCTGCTACACTGCGCGGCCATATGGATTCACCCGGGCTCCCTTCGTGACCACCTCCGCATTTTCCAGCCTCGCGCTGTCGGCCGACCTGCTGGCCAACCTCGACTCTCTCGGCTATCGCGAGATGACGCCGATCCAGGCCGCCGCCCTGCCGGCGATCCTCAAGGGCCGCGACCTGATCGCCCAGGCCAAGACCGGTAGCGGCAAGACTGCCGCCTTCGGCATTGGCCTGCTCAGCCCGCTGAATCCGCGCTACTTCGGCTGCCAGGCGCTGGTGCTGTGCCCGACCCGCGAGCTGGCTGACCAGGTGGCCAAGGAAATCCGCCGCCTGGCCCGTGCCGCCGACAACATCAAGGTGCTGACCCTCTGCGGCGGCGTGCCATTCGGCCCGCAGATCGGCTCGCTGGAGCACGGCGCCCACGTGGTGGTCGGCACGCCGGGGCGGATCCAGGAACACCTGCGCCGCGGCACCCTGAAGCTCGACGGCCTCAATACCCTGGTGCTCGACGAAGCCGACCGCATGCTCGACATGGGCTTCTACGACAGCATCGCCGACATCATCGGCCAGGCCCCGGCGCGCCGGCAGACCCTGCTGTTCTCCGCCACCTACCCCGAGGGCATCGACCAACTGGCGGCGAAGTTCCTGAAGAACCCCGAGCGCGTGGAAGTGGAAGCGCTGCACGACGACAGTCAGATCGAACAGCACTTCTACGAGATCGACCCCAAGCAGCGCCTCGATGCCGTCGTACGTCTGCTTCAGCATTTCCGCCCGCAATCCTGCGTCGCCTTCTGTCATACCCGCCAGCAGTGCATGGAAGTGGTGGAGCAACTCAATGCCCGCAAGATTTCCGCCCTGGCCCTGCATGGCGACCTGGAGCAGCGCGAGCGCGATCAGGTACTGACCATGTTCGCCAACCGCAGCTGCAGCGTGCTGGTGGCCACCGACGTGGCCGCGCGCGGGCTGGATATCGCTGCGCTGGAAGCCGTGATCAATGTCGAACTGTCACGCGACGCACAGGTCCATGTGCACCGCATCGGCCGCAGCGGCCGCGCCGGCGAGAAGGGCCTCGCACTCTCGCTGGTGACCCCGGCAGAAGCCAGCCGCGCCCAGGCCATCGAAGACCTGCAGGGCGCGCCACTGAACTGGGAGCGCATCGACTTCCTCAAGGCCAACGACGCTCCATTGCTGCCGCCGATGACCAGCCTGGCCATCGCCGGCGGGCGCAAGGACAAACTGCGCCCCGGCGATATCCTTGGCGCGCTGACCGGTGACGCCGGGCTCAAGGGCACCCAGGTCGGCAAGATCGCCATCTTCGACTTCCAGGCCTTTGTCGCCGTCGAACGCGACGTGGCCAAGCAAGCGCTGAAGCACTTCAACGAAGGCAAGATCAAGGGCCGCTCGTTCAAGGCACGCATCCTCTGACATCGTTCGCCCTGCAGGAGTGCGCCACGCCGGCAGTCGCGCGTACGGCCCGCTCCTGCAGACGCGACACCCAACCTGTCGCGCTCGCGATAGCCGCGCCCGGAGCGATCCGCTAGTCTGAGCAACAGACATCCGGAAGTCCCGCACGCGCATGCTCTCCTCCCCACTGCTCCAGTCTCTGCGGCGCCTCTGGGCGCTGGACAAGTTCGCCTACAGCCTGCGGGTGTTCGTCGCCCTCAGCGGGGTCATGCTCGCGTGCTGGCTGCAGGGTCGGCCCGAGCTGGTGATCCCGCTGTTCCTCGGCGTCATCGCCAGCGCACTGGCGGAAACCGACGACCACTGGCTCGGCCGCCTGCAGGCCCTGCTGGTGACCCTGGCCTGCTTCAGCATCGCCGCGCTGGCGGTGGAGCTGCTGTTCCCCTACCCGCTCCTGTTCGTCGCCGGGCTCGCGCTCTCGACCTTCGCCATGCCCCTGCTCGGCGCCCTGGGCGAGCGTTATGCGGCCATTGCCTCGGCCACGCTGATCCTGTCGATCTACACCATGATCGGCGTTGACCAGCGCGGCGGCACGCCCAGCGACTTCTGGCGCGAGCCGCTGCTGCTGGTGGCCGGCGCGGGCTGGTACGGGCTGCTCTCGGTGCTGTGGAACGCGCTGTTCGCCAACCAGCCGGTGCAGCAGAGCCTGGCGAAGCTGTTCCTCGAACTGGGCGAGTACCTGAAGATCAAGTCGACGCTGCTGGAGCCGCTGCGCCATCTCGACGTCGAGGCCCAGCGCCTCGCGCTGGCGCGGCAGAACGGGCGGGTCGTGGTGGCGCTCAACCAGGCCAAGGAAACCATCCTCGCGCGCCTCTCCCACGGCAGGCCGAGCCCGAAGATCAGCCGCTACCTGAAGCTCTACTTCATCGCCCAGGACATCCACGAGCGCGCCAGCTCCTCGCACTACCCGTACAACCAGCTGGCCGAGGCCTTCTTCCACAGCGACGTGCTGTTCCGTTGCCAACGCCTGCTCAACCAGCAGGGCAAGGCGTGCAAGGCACTGGCGAAAGCGATCCAGCTGCGCCAGCCGTTCGATTACAACGACAGCGAACTGGCCCTGGCCGACCTCAATGCCTCACTGGAACACCTGCGCCAGCAGGACAACCCGGCCTGGCGCGGACTGCTGCGCTCCCTCGGCGCGCTGGCGGCCAACCTCACCACCCTGGACCGCAAGCTCAGTGGCGCGAGTAACCCCGACGCACTGGACGACGAGCAGGACAGCACGCTGCTGGACCGTTCGCCGCGCTCGTTCAAGGACGCGCTGGAGCGCATCCGCCTGCAGGTCTCGCCGACCTCGCTGCTGTTCCGCCACGCCCTGCGCCTGTCGCTGGCACTGGCCGCCGGCTACGGCATGCTGCACCTGATCCACCCGACCCAGGGCTACTGGATCATGCTCACCACGGTGTTCGTCTGCCAGCCCAACTATGGCGCCACGCGTATCCGCATGGTGCAGCGGATTCTCGGCACGCTGGTCGGCCTCGTAGCGGGCTGGGCGCTGATCGACCTGTTCCCCAACCCGCTGATCCAATCGCTGCTGGCAGTGGTCGCCGGAGTCGCCTTCTTCGCCACGCGAAGCACCCGCTACACGTTGGCGACAGCGGCAATCACCCTGCTGGTGCTGTTCTGCTTCAACCAGGTAGGCGACGGCTACGGGCTGATCCTGCCACGCCTGTTCGATACCCTGCTCGGCGCGCTCATCGCCGGCATCGCCGTATTCCTGGTACTGCCCGACTGGCACGGGCGCAGCCTGCACCGCCTGGTCGGTGGCACCCTGGCGTGCAACAGCCGCTACCTGCGGGAAATCATGCAGCAGTACGCCAACGGCAAGCGCGACGACCTCGCCTACCGCACCGCCCGGCGCAACGCTCACAACGCCGACGCAACGCTCTCCACCACCCTGTCGAACATGCTGCTGGAGCCCGGCCACTTCCGGAAGGACGCGGAGATCGGCTTCCGCTTCCTGGTGCTGTCGCACACCCTGCTCAGCTACCTCTCCGCCCTCGGCGCGCACCGCAACCAGCTGCCGCCGGACGTCAACGACGACCTCATCGCCGAGGCTGCCGAGCGCCTGACCAGCAGTCTCGACGACATCGCCGCGCGCCTCAACGAGCGACGCCCGGTGGCTATCTACAGCGACGAGGAAGACGCGCTGGCCAAGCGCCTGGAAGAACTGCCCGACGAACAGGATGACGCCCACCGGCTGGTGCAGACCCAGCTGGCACTCATTTGCCGACAGCTCACACCGCTGCGAACCCTGGCAGCACACCTGCTGAAGAGGGACATCGGCGCGGAGCAGACCGAAGCCGCCTGACGCTTTTGTAGGAGCCCAAAGCCCCGTCAGAGACCGTGCTCGCGCATCAGTTGGTCGTAGCTGCCGTCCTCGCGCATTTCACGGATCGCCTTGTTGAACGCCTCGACTATCTCGGCATGGTGCGGATTGTGCCGGCCTACCAGGATATGCAGACCATTCTCCGCCAGGGGCATCGGCAGGAACTCCAGCTGCCCCTTGAGCTCGGCGAGGTCACCGTTAAAGTGCACCCGCGCGGTGATCTCGTCCTCCAGCGTCAGGTCCACACGGCCGGCCTGCAGCATCAGCGCGGCGTTGACGAAGCTGAACACCGGCACCCGCTGCAGTTTTGGGTCGCGATCGAAGGCCTCGGAATAGGCGTAGCCGCGCACCATGGCGATGCGGTACGGATAGAGATCAGCCAGCTTGCCGAAGGTGATGGGCGAACCCTGGCGCTTGATCAGGCGCACGCGGTTGACCAGGTAGGGTTGGGAATACACACCGAAGGATTCCCGCTCCGGGGAATACCAGGCATCCGCCACCAGGTCGTACTCGCCGTTCGTCACGCCATGCAGCACTCGCGGCCAGGGCACTTCGATGTACTCGCTGGCATAACCGGCACGTTTGAGCGCCGCCTGCACGAGGTGCACCGCCACACCGTTGCCGGGCAACTGGCGGTCTGCGTAGGGCGGCCAGCGATCCGCCGCGATGCGCAGCACCTCCCCGGCCCGCGCCACGCTGGAAACGCACAGGAACAGCAGAATCAGCAGCAGGCGCAGCGGCATCGGGCGTGTCGTCCAGGGAGAAGCTTTCAAGACTAGACGCTGCTCGCCCCGGCGCGCCAACCTCAGAACAACATTGCCGCGCGCAGACTCATGCCGCCGCCGGTTTCCGGGACCACCGCCACGTTGTAGCGCTCGCTTTCCGGCCCCTCGAGGAACAGGTTGTAGGTGAAGTTGGCGAAGAAATTACCCACCGCCATGCCGACCAGCACGTCGGTGGGGTAGTGCTTGTCCCCTTCCACCCGCGACAGTGCGGTCAGCCCGTCGAGGGTATAGAGCCCGGCCTTGGCGGTGTAGCGCCAGGTCGGGTCCATGTCGATGTAGTCCAAGTTGCGGCGGGTGAAACTGTTGTGTACTGCGGTCACGGCAGTGTGCTTGGAAGGGAAGGAGTCATCGGGAATCCCGTCAGGTCGTTCACGCCCGGACCACTCCTTGGCTTCCTCGACGAAGCCGGTGACGGCATAGCGGTCTACCAGCAGCAGCGACAGGTTGCGACCGCGCCAGCTCCACTTCTCCTCGGTGCTCACATCCTTGGGCGAGACCACCAGAGCCGTGACGACGCTCAGGCCGGTAGCTAGGTTGAGCATGCGGTCGGCCGCCTGGTTGGCGTCGCCGCCGAAGAACCAATCGTGGTTACTCGCCGACTTCTGCCACTTGTGGTCCCAGTTACCCGCGGCGATCACTGCCGCGCCAGCCACCGGGCCCCAGACGTCGGCGCTGGTGGCGGCGCGCTGCGCCGAATCCCCCACCCGCTGCCAGCTCATTTGCGGTGCTCCGGCGCAGCCGATGAGCGCGACACTGGCCGCCAGGGTGGCGACTGCCAGCAAAGTCCGATTCATGATGTTCCCCCATGCGCCCGGCCCGCTCCAGAGCAGCAGACGCGTCAATGCATGAGCGGGGAAGCATAGTCGGGTCGATTCCGAAGGCCCCTGCCTTCAGTCATTAATCGGTAACTCTTCATTTCCTTCAGTGGAAAAAGAAAAACCCCGCCAAGGCGGGGTTTTTCAAATCAGACGGAATCAGCCTTTGAAGACGTCTTCCACCGACTGCAGCGGGTAGTGCTTCGGATACGGCAGGGTCGCCACGCCGGTCTCGATGGCGGCCTTGGCCACGGCATCGGAAACGACGGTGATCAGGCGCTTGTCCATCGGCTTCGGAATGATGTACTCGCGGCCGAACTCGATGCCGCTCACGCCGTAGGCGTCGCACACGTCCTGGGGTACCGGCAGCTTGGCCAGGTCACGCAGGGCCAGCGCGGCGGCGATCTTCATTTCTTCGTTGATGCGGGTGGCGCGTACGTCCAGGGCACCGCGGAAGATGAAGGGGAAGCCCAGTACGTTGTTCACCTGGTTCGGGTAGTCCGAACGACCGGTGGCCATGATCACGTCATCGCGGGTGGCGTGGGCCAGTTCCGGCTTGATTTCCGGGTCCGGGTTGGAGCAGGCGAAGACGATCGGATTCGGCGCCATGCGCTTGAGGTCTTCCGGGCTCAGCAGGTTGGCGCCGGACAGGCCGACGAATACGTCGGCGCCTTCCAGGGCGTCAGCCAGGGTGCGCTTGTCGGTCTCGGTGGCGAACACGGCCTTGTACTGGTTCAGGTCGTTGCGGCCGGCGTGGATCACGCCCTGGCGGTCGATCATGTAGATGTTCTCGACCTTGCCACCCATGCTCACCAGCAGCTTCATGCAGGAGATGGCGGCAGCGCCGGCGCCCAGGCAGACGATCTTCGCGGTCTCCAGCTTCTTGCCGGCGATTTCCAGTGCGTTGAGCATGCCGGCGGCGGTTACGATCGCGGTGCCGTGCTGGTCATCGTGGAATACCGGGATGTCGCACTGCTCGATCAGCGCGCGCTCGATCTCGAAGCACTCGGGTGCCTTGATGTCTTCCAGGTTGATGCCGCCGAAGGTGATGGAGATGCGCTTGACGGTATCGATGAAGGCCTGCGGGCTCTCGGCGTCGACTTCGATGTCGAACACGTCGACACCGGCGAAACGCTTGAACAGCACGCCCTTGCCTTCCATGACCGGCTTGGAGGCCAGCGGGCCGAGGTTGCCCAGGCCGAGAATGGCAGTGCCGTCGGAAATGACCGCGACCAGGTTGCCCTTGCCGGTGTACTTGAAGGCCAGTTCCGGATCACGCGCGATTTCGCGCACCGGCTCGGCGACACCCGGGCTGTAGGCCAGCGACAGGTCGCGAGCGGTGGCGGTCGGCTTGGTCAGCTCGACGCTCAGTTTACCGGGGCGGGGTTGGGCGTGATATTCGAGGGCAGCGGTCTTGAGATCAGACATTTGGGCACTTCCGCTTTTGTTGCTTGTTGGACAGACGGGGGCCCGAGCATACGCACAAACCCTGCACCTGCCAAGGTAGCCCAAGCCCCTGCTGTCAAGACCTCTAGCGTACGACTTTCAGCCAGTCGCCCGCTTTTGGCTGACCAGTTGGATACAAGTCATTCAATAAACGTATACGATTTATCGAGTCAGATTCCGGACCGGATTCTGCCTTCGCGAACTGCTCGACAGTCTGCCCGGATTTGACCTGAACGACGGCGATCCGGCGCGGTTGAGCGAGTTTCTGCTCGTCGGCGCGCATCGGCCGGAAGCTGCGAATGACCTGCATGAAGTGGTCGTCCTCGCTCTCCAGCGAGGCGCGACCTTTGACCACACCGATGAACAGGTAGGCATGGTCCTTCTGGTAGATCACCGCCGCGCGCCGCGCCGGATTGCCGGGCACCACGCCGGTGGCGACGTCGAGGCCGCTCTGCTGGAAGCTTTCTTCGTTCGATAACCGCCCACCAGCGCCCTTTCGCAGGTACTCGGCCGGGGTCAGCTGGCCTTCCCGGGGCACCAGCTTCATGCCGATGTAGGCTTGCTGGTCGGCGGTGTAGCCCACCAGCGCGGTCGGCTGGTTGAGGATGCCCCAGCCCGCCGGGTAGGTCAGGGTGAAGTCCAGCTCCGAGTGATAGAACGTCTGGCCACGGCGCACGCCGCTGGCGGCGGAGTCGCCGAAGGGCATGCCGTCGATGGCCTTGAGGTAGCGCTCGGCACCGACTTCGCGTTGGCCGCTGACAGCCAGGGCCTGGGCCGGACCGATCACCTGTTTCAGGCGCTGGTCGTTGTCAGGGTGGGTGTCGAACAATCCGTGGTAACCCACCGGCTGGGCCGCCTGCCCTTTGCGCGCGGCCTCGTCGCGGGCGAAGTCTTCCTGGTTCTTCAGCACCCGTACGACCTGGATCATGGCGGTGGGGTCGTAGCCGGCGCGGGCCAGGTACTTGGCGCCGAGGCCATCGGCCTCCAGCTCCATGTCGCGACCATAGCCACGGACGAAGGCGGTGCCGAGCACGTTGGTCAGGTCGGCCGCGGCGCCCACGCCGGTGCCGATGGCCACTGCCTGCCCGAGAATGCCCCAGGCGCTGGACTGGCTCTGCTGCTTGACACTGTGCCGAGCGGTGACGTGGCCGACTTCGTGGCCGAGCACGGCCGCCAGTTCCGCCTCCGAGCCCAGGTACGCCATCAGCCCGCGATGGATATAGATGTAGCCGCCGGGCAGGGCGAAGGCGTTGATGTCGGGAGTGTCGATGACGGTGAAGTGGTACTGCAGCTGCGGACGGTCACCAGCGCGGGCGACCCGCTCGCCGACCTGCTGGACGTAGGCCTGCAGTTTCGCATCCTCATAGCGCGGGTACTGCTTGCCGATCTCCTGGCTGTACTTCTGGCCCATCTCCAGCTCGCCCTGCTCGCTCATCATCACGAAGTCGGACTTGCCGGTGGCCGGATTGGTGGCGCAGCCGCCGAGGACGCTCAGCAGCGCCAGCAGGGTCAGGATTCCGAACGAGCGCATGCTCATGGCAATACCTCCATCATCGCCGGGTCGGTCACAGGCAGCATCCAGCGCGCCTGTCCGGGTTTCACGCCACCACGCTCGGCGCGGTCGATGACCCAGCCGCGCGCCTCCACCTGTCGACCCTTGAGATCGCGCAGGGTTGCATCGTCGAAGCGCTTCACGAGTTTCGCCTCGATCCGCAGCACCAGCGGGCCGTCGAGATCGATCCACAGGCCGCCGCGATTGCGTTGTACCTGCTCGACCCGCCCGCGTACCACCGCGAACCCGCTTTCGTGAAGTTGTTCCGCCGTCTGCACCGGCGCGCGCTTCCACAGACCGAGCCCGGCGCTGCGGGCTTGCCGCTCGGCGGCCTGCTGGCAGGCGGTGAGGTCGTTGTTCGGTGCAATAGCTACAAGGTAGCCCAGGCCTTCGGCGAGCAGGCGGGATTCGAGATTGTTGCCGCGGGCGTCGTAGGCGTGAGCCAGGGTGCGGCCGTATTTGTCCTTGCCCTGCCGGCCGGCAACCAGCCCGACCTCGCCATCATTGGCCGCCACCAGCTCCTGCAGGCGGCGCTGGGCGGCAACGGCGAAGGGTTCTTCGGAGCGGCCATGATGGGCCAGTTCCGGGGCGTTGACGCCGATCAGGCGGACGCTGCGGCCGTCGACTAGCCTGAGCGTGTCGCCATCCACCACCCGCGCCACGCGCACCGTTTCAGGCATCGCAGGCTTCGGGCAGGCAGCGGCGCTGGCATCCAGGGAAAAAAGGACGGCCATAAAAAAGGCGCCCACGAGGGACGCCTTTTTCGAATTACCGTGAAAAACCATCGTAGGCCTTTCCCGGAAATCGATCTTACTTCTTGCCGCCGAACATGGCGAAGCGCTGGTTGAAGCGGTCGATACGGCCGCCGGTGTCCAGAACTTTCTGCTTACCGGTGTAGAAGGGGTGGCACTCGGAGCAGACGTCCAGGTGAATGCCCTTGCACAGGGTGGAACGGGTCTTGATCACGTTGCCACAGCTGCAGGTAGCTTCGATGTCTTCGTACGCGGGATGGATTTCCGGTTTCATGGTCTCTTCCTCTCGGTGGTGTGCCGCCACCCAGTCTCTGGCAGAAGCCGAGCCACGGCCATCAAGGACCGCGGGCGGGATCTTTTACCGGGCACCGCACGCAAATTAAGGGCGTGGATCATACCAGAGATCGCTTTCAACGCAAGATCAGGCATGACCGACCGTCGTATTGCCCATGCTACCATCCAGCGCTCCCAGCCGCCCCGGAATCCGTCGCGTGCCCACACCCTCCATCCTGCGTCTCGCCCTGCCCTCGCCGCTGCGCCGCCTGTTCGATTACCTGCCACCGCGCGGGGTCGACGTGGCACGCCTGCAGCCCGGCGTACGCCTGCGCGTGCCGTTCGGCCGCCGCGAGATGGTCGGCGTGCTGGTGGACAAAGTGGAAGCCTCCGACGTGCCGGCGGACAAGCTGCGCCCAGCCCTGGCGGTGCTCGACCGCGAACCGCCGATGCCGGCGCACCTGCTGGAGCTGTGCCGCTGGACGGCGCAGTACTACCAGCACAGCCTGGGCGACACCTTTTCCTGGGCACTGCCCAACCTGCTGCGCCAGGGCGACCCGGCCGAGGCGCGCCAGCAGCGCTTCTGGCACGCCGAACCTGGCGCCCGCGAGGAAGACCCACGTCTGGCGCGCGCGCCACGCCAGCGCGAGACCCTGAAGATCCTCAAGCAGCATCCCCACGGCGTCGCCCACGACCTGCTGAGCCAGCTGCAGATCAACAAGGACAGCCTCGACCTGCTGCAGGAGAAGGGGCTGGTCACCCTGGAGGTGCGCGAACACCGTGTGCCGCCGCACCATGGCCCGTGGCTGGCGCAGGCGGAACTGCCGCTGAACGCCGAACAACGCGCCGCTTTCGAGGCCGTGCGCGCCGGCTTCGGCAGCTTCCACAGTTTCCTCCTCGCTGGCGTCACCGGCAGCGGCAAGACCGAGGTCTACCTGCAACTGATCCGCGAGACGCTGGAAGCCGGCAAGCAGGCACTGGTGCTGATCCCCGAGATCAACCTCGGCCCGCAGACCCTGAGCCGCTTCGAGCGCCGCTTCAATGCGCGCATCGCCCTGCTGCACTCCGCGCTGACCGACCGCGAGCGCCTCGACGCCTGGCTGGCGGCTCGCGACGGCGACGCGGACATCATCATCGGCACCCGCTCGGCGCTGTTCACCCCACTGAAGAATCCCGGGCTGATCATCATCGACGAGGAACACGACGCTTCCTATAAACAGCAGGAAGGCCTGCGCTACCACGCCCGCGACCTGGCCATGGTGCGCGCGCGCCTGGAAAACGTGCCGATCCTGCTGGGATCGGCCACCCCCGCGCTGGAAAGCCTGCACAATGCCCAGAGCGGCCGCTACGGCCTGCTGCGCCTGACCCAGCGAGCCGGCGGCGCGCACCAGCCGAAGTTCCACCGCCTGGACGTGAAGAGCCTGCCGCTGGATTCGGGTATTTCCATGCCGCTGCAGCGCTCGATCAAGGAAACCCTGGCCGCCGGCCAGCAGGTACTGGTCTACCTGAACCGCCGCGGCTTCGCGCCGACCCTGTTGTGCCACGACTGCGGCTGGATCAGCCAATGCCCGCGCTGCGACGCGCGGATGACGGTGCACCAGGGCAGCGGCGAGCTGCGCTGCCACCACTGCGACCACCGCGAGCGGCCACCGCGCAACTGCCCGAAATGCGGCACGGTGGACCTGCGCCCGGTCGGCGCCGGTACCGAGCGCGCCGAGGAGCGCCTGCGCATCCTCTTCCCCGACTACCCGGTGCTGCGCATCGACCGCGACAGCACCTCGCGCAAGCACGCCATGCGCGACCTGTTCGCCACCATCAATAAAGGCGAGCCGTGCATCCTCGTCGGCACCCAGATGCTCGCCAAGGGACACCACTTCCCGCGGGTCACCCTGGTGGCGATCCTCGATGCCGACGGCGGGCTGTTCTCCGCCGACTTCCGCGCCAGCGAACGCATGGCCCAGCAGATCGTCCAGGTCGCCGGCCGCGCCGGGCGCGCCGAAGAACCGGGCCGCGTGCTGATCCAGACCCACCTGGCCGACCACCCGTTGCTGGTGCAGCTCACCGAACAGGGCTACTTTGCCTTCGCAGACCAGGCCCTCACCGAGCGCCGCTCCGCCGGCCTTCCGCCCTTCTCGCACCTTGCCCTGCTGCGCGCCGAGGCGCACAAGCCAGGGCAGGCCGAGGGCTTCCTCGACGAAGCCTGCGCCGAGGCCGAGCGCTTGCAAGCCACGCTCGGCCACGAAGTGGAGCTCCTCGGCCCGGTGCCGGCCCCCATGGAGCGCCGCGCCGGCCGCTACCGCGCGCAGCTGCTGCTGATGAGCACCGCCCGCGCACCGCTGCACCGCCTACTCACACCCTGGCTGCAGACCCTCGAAGGTATGCCCAGTGGGCGCCAGGTACGCTGGTCACTGGACGTGGACCCCATCGATCTGTTCTGACAGCGCTCTTTTACGCCTGGGAACCCGGCTGCCGAGCCGGAACCGTCCTACATTGACTTCCATCAGCCGCGACGGATGGCACAGCGGCGAGACTGAACTTGGAGCGCTCCGCGGTTGGCAAGCCATGCCCGGCCACGGATAATGCGCGGTTCTGAGCCCGATAACCGGTCGCGCGCGCCGGATGCACGCGAGCACGGAGAAAACCATGAAAGACACGATTCGCCACCTGATCCAGCAAGCCCTTGTCAGCCTCACCGAAGACGGCACCCTGCCGGCCGGCCTGACGCCCGACATCCAGGTGGAGAACACCAAGGACCGAACCCACGGTGACTTCGCCAGCAACATCGCCATGATGCTGGCCAAGCCGGCCGGGATGAAGCCGCGCGACCTGGCGGCCAAGCTGGTCGCGGCGCTGCCGCAGAGCCCGGAAGTGGCCAAGGTCGAGATCGCCGGTCCCGGCTTCCTGAACTTCTTCCAGGACCAGACCTGGCTCGCCGCCAGCCTCGACAAGGCCCTGGCTGACGCGCACATCGGCGTGCGCAAGGCCGGCCCCGCGCAGCGCGTGGTGGTGGACCTGTCCTCGCCGAACCTGGCGAAAGAGATGCACGTCGGCCACCTGCGCTCGACCATCATCGGCGACGGCGTCAGCCGCGTCCTGGAATTCCTCGGCGACACGGTGATTCGCCAGAACCACGTGGGCGACTGGGGCACCCAGTTCGGCATGCTGCTGGCCTACCTGGAAGAACAACCGGTGGACGCCCAGGCCGAGCTGCACGACCTGGAAGTCTTCTACCGCGCCGCCAAGAAGCGCTTCGACGAATCCCCCGAGTTCGCCGACCGCGCCCGCGAGCTGGTGGTCAAGCTGCAGGCCAACGACCCCAAGTGCATCGCCCTGTGGACCCGCTTCAACGACATCTCCCTGTCGCACTGCCAGAAGGTCTATGACCTGCTGGGCGTGAAGCTGACCATGGCCGACGTGAAGGGCGAGAGCGCCTACAACGACGACCTCGCGCAGGTGGTGGCCGACCTGACCGCCAAGGGCCTGCTGGTCGAGAGCGACGGCGCCCTGTGCGTGTTCCTCGACGAATTCAAGAACGCCGAAGGCGAGCCGCTGCCGGTGATCGTGCAGAAGGCCGGCGGCGGCTACCTCTACGCCACCACCGACCTGGCCGCCATGCGCTACCGCCACAAGGTGCTGCACGCCGACCGCGTGCTGTACTTCGTCGACCAGCGTCAGGCCCTGCACTTCCAGCAAGTGTTCGAAGTCGCCCGCCGCGCCGGTTTCGTGCCGGCCAGCATGGACCTGGAGCATATGGGCTTCGGCACCATGAACGGCGCCGACGGCAAGCCGTTCAAGACCCGCGACGGCGGCACCGTGAAGCTGATCGACCTGCTGATCGAAGCCGAGGAGCGCGCCTACGCCCTGGTCAAAGGCCTTAACGAGAAGCGCATCGAGAAAGGCGAAACGCCCTTCGACGAGGAAGAACTGCGCCGCATTGGCCACGTGGTGGGCATCGACTCGGTCAAGTACGCCGACCTGTCCAAGCACCGCACCAGTGACTACAGCTTCAACTTCGAGCTGATGCTGAGCTTCGAGGGCAACACTGCCCCCTACCTGCTCTATGCCTACACCCGTGTGGCCGGCGTATTCCGCAAGCTGGGCAAGGGTTACGACGAGGTTGGCGGCAAGATCGTCCTGCAGCAGCCCCAGGAAATCGCCCTGGCCGCGCAGCTGGCGCAGTTCGCCGATGTGCTCAACAACGTCGCCGTGAAGGGAGTCCCGCACATCCTCTGCGCCTACCTGTACGAGCTGGCCGGCCTGTTCTCCAGCTTCTACGAGCACTGCCCGATCCTCACCGCCGAAGACCCGGCGCAACAGGAAAGCCGCCTGCGCCTCGCCGCGCTGACCGGCCGTACCCTCAAGCAGGGCCTGGAGCTGCTGGGCCTGGAAACCCTGGAGCGCATGTAAGCACCCATGGCGAAGAAGAAACCCGCTCCCAAGCGCGGCGCCAGCCGCTACCAGGCCCCGGCCAAGAAGACATCGGTCCCCGGCTGGGTCTGGCTGGTCGCCGGCCTGGCCATCGGCGGCTTCATCATGTTCCTGATGAAGCTGGAGCCGGGTCGCAACGACGTCAAACGCGAGAAGCCGGACGCGCCCAAGACCGTGGTCGGCTCCAACAAGCCCTCCGGTACCGTGCAGCCGCAACAACCGGCCGCGCCGACCGGGGTGAAGCCCAAGTACGACTTCTACACCCTGCTGCCGGGCTCGGAAGTCGCCGTGCCGCCGGAAGCCGTGCCGCCGCCGGCCAAGCCGCAGCAGCCGGCGACCGTGGTCGCGACCAAGGAAGAAGCCGAGAAGATCGACACCCAGCGCGCCCTGGCAGCGCTGAGCGGGCAGAATCCACCGCCGCCCGCGGTGGTCAAGCCGGCGACGCCCGCCACGCCGCCTGCGACCCAGGTCGCCAGCGCGCAGAAGCAGGCGCTGCCGCAGGCTCCGGCCAGCGACACCGCACCGGCCAAGCCGACACCGCCACCGGCCGTGGCTGCGACCCAGTACTACCTGCAGGCCGGCTCGTTCCGCAAACAGACCGACGCCGACCACCTGCGCGCGCAGATCATCATGATGGGCCAGAACGCCCGCGTGGAGTCCGGCACCGTCCGCGACGAAACCTGGTACCGCGTCATGGTCGGCCCCTACGGCGACCGTGCCAAGGCCTCCGCCGCGCAGAAACAGCTCGCCGGCAACGGTTTCAGCAACCTGCTGTTACAGCAGCGCCAGACCCGCTGAACCCCAGCTACGCCAGGGCTTGCGCCGACGGGCGGCGCGCGAAATGCGCGCTACTCGTCCGGCGCAGGACTTGAACCCCGCCTTCCTAGTCCCCATCTGACTCTGCATTCGGGCACATCGCCCCGCTAGTGTGGAGTAAGACCCTTGACCACCATCGTATCTGTCCGCCGTAACGGCAAAGTCGTCATGGGCGGCGACGGCCAGGTTTCCCTGGGCAACACCGTGATGAAAGGCAACGCGAAGAAAGTCCGTCGCCTGTACCACGGTGAAGTACTGGCCGGTTTCGCCGGCGCCACCGCCGATGCCTTCACCCTCTTCGAACGCTTCGAGCAGCAGCTGGAGAAACACCAGGGCCACCTGGTACGCGCCGCTGTCGAGCTGGCCAAGGACTGGCGTACCGACCGCTCCCTGAGCCGCCTGGAAGCCATGCTGGCCGTGGCCAACAAGGACGCCTCGCTGATCATCACCGGCAACGGTGACGTGGTCGAACCCGAGCACGGCCTGATCGCCATGGGCTCGGGCGGCGGCTTCGCCCAGGCAGCGGCCCTGGCCCTGCTGCAGAAAGGCAGCGACGACATGAGCGCCCGCGAGATCGCCGAGACCGCGCTGAACATCGCCGGCTCCATCTGCGTGTTCACCAACCAGAACCTGACCCTTGAGGAGCTCGACAGCGCCGTTTAAGCGCTGTCGTTCCGGAGTAGCCCGTCCAATGTCCATGACTCCCCGCGAGATCGTCCACGAACTCAACCGCCACATCATCGGCCAGGACGACGCCAAGCGCGCCGTCGCCATCGCCCTGCGCAACCGCTGGCGGCGCATGCAGCTGCCGGCTGAACTGCGCGCCGAGGTGACGCCGAAGAACATCCTGATGATCGGCCCGACCGGCGTCGGCAAGACCGAGATCGCCCGTCGCCTGGCCAAGCTGGCCAACGCGCCGTTCATCAAGGTGGAAGCCACCAAGTTCACCGAAGTCGGCTACGTCGGCCGTGACGTCGAGTCGATCATCCGCGACCTCGCCGATGCTGCGATCAAGATGCTCCGCGAGCAGGAAGTGCAGAAGGTGAAGTACCGCGCCGAAGACGCCGCCGAAGAGCGCATCCTCGACGCCCTGCTGCCGCCGGCGCGCACCACCGGCTTCGGCGATGAGCCGGCGCGCGAGGATTCCAACACCCGCCAGCTGTTCCGCAAGCGCCTGCGCGAAGGCCAGCTGGACGACAAGGAAATCGACATCGAGGTCGCCGACATTCCTTCCGGCGTGGAGATCATGGCCCCGCCCGGCATGGAAGAGATGACCAACCAGTTGCAGAACCTGTTCTCCAACATGGGCAAGGGCAAGCGCAAGAGCCGCAAGCTGAAGGTCGCCGAGGCCATGAAGCTGATCCGCGACGAGGAAGCGCAACGCCTGGTCAACGAAGAAGACCTCAAGGCCCGCGCCCTGGAAGCCGTGGAGCAGAACGGCATCGTCTTCATCGACGAGATCGACAAGATCGCCAAGCGCGGCAACGTGGGCGGCGCCGACGTCTCCCGCGAGGGCGTGCAGCGTGACCTGCTGCCGCTGATCGAGGGCTGCACGGTGAACACCAAGCTGGGCATGGTGAAGACCGACCACATCCTGTTCATCGCCTCGGGCGCGTTCCACCTGTCCAAGCCCAGCGACCTGGTGCCGGAGCTGCAGGGTCGCCTGCCGATCCGCGTCGAGCTCAAAGCCCTGAGCCCGAGCGATTTCGAGCGCATCCTCAGCGAGCCGCACGCGTCGCTGACCGAGCAGTACACCGCGCTGCTGAAGACCGAGGGCCTGGACATCGAGTTCGCCGCCGACGGCATCAAGCGCCTCGCGGAGATCGCCTTCCAGGTCAACGAGAAGACCGAGAACATCGGTGCCCGTCGCCTGCATACCTTGCTCGAGCGTCTGCTCGAAGAGGTGTCCTTCGACGCCGCTGACCTGGCCAGTGAGCACAGCGACAAGGCCATCGTGATCGACGCGGCCTACGTCAACGGCCACCTGGGTGAGCTGGCCCAGGACGAGGACCTGTCGCGCTACATCCTGTAAGCGGATCGACGCCACAGCGACGGGGCGCCTCAGGGCGCCCCGTTTATTTTCTGCCGGCGCTACAATGCCGGGATCGCCGTTCAGGAGCCGTCCATGCGCATTCCTTCCGCCATCAAGCTGCACAAGGCCTCGAAGAAGCTTTCGCTGACCTATGGCGACCAGTCCTACGACCTGCCCGCCGAGTTCCTGCGCGTGCATTCGCCATCGGCGGAAGTCCAGGGCCACGGCAATCCGGTGCTGCAGGTGGGCAAGCTGAATGTCGGCCTGAGCAACCTGGAGCCGGCCGGTCAGTACGCGCTCAAGCTGACTTTCGACGACGGCCACGACAGCGGACTGTTCACCTGGGACTACCTTTACGAGCTGTGCGTGCGCCACGACGAGATGTGGGCCGACTACCTGGCGCAGCTGGAGAAGGCCGGCAAGTCGCGCGACCCGTCGGAGTCCGTGGTCAAGCTGATGCTGTAAGGCTTCGGCTGACGCACATGGCTGGACGCAGGATGGGTGGAGCTTGCGATACCCATCAACACAATCAGCGCCTAAATCGATGGGTATCGCTTCGCTCCGCGCCATCCTACGTAGTGGCCTGTCACTCGGGCCCATCCCCTCTCCGCACCAACCTTCGTCGGGCATTCGCTCCGAGGCACGCCATTTGCAACATTCGTCCTGCAGACTGCTGCTCGCGTGGCCGCCGTCAGGGGACTGGCGAGATGCCCCCGCTCTAGGGCGCGTTTTCTAACTTTTCCCGACATACTCCTAGGAGTTGGCCCACGCTGCACCAGCTTGCGCGGCGAAGGAAACTCGGGTAACCAAGGCAGTGCAATGTATGGAGCTACAGTGCACAGAGCGTGGTTTCCTGATCTTCCAGTGATACCGCCAAGTAGATGAATCGCGTGGAGCCCTCTCCACGTTCCGCAACCCCGAGAAGTACTTGGCCCTACGTCACCCAGGTGAGCCCCGCCAGTATGTGTCTCAGGACAATGGAGCGTCGCCGATGACCCAGAAGAACAATAGCGATCTACCCCAGCAAGCCGCGGAAAATACCCTCGCCCTGAACCCGGTGATCGGGATTCGCGGCAAGGACCTGCTCACCTCTGCCCGGATGGTGCTGCTGCAAGCGATCAAGCAGCCCTTCCACAGTGCCAAGCATGTGACCCACTTCGGCCTCGAACTGAAGAACGTGCTGCTCGGCAAATCCGAACTGAGGCCGGCCGACGACGACCGCCGCTTCAACGACCCGGCCTGGAGCCAGAACCCGCTTTATCGCCGCTACCTGCAGACCTACCTGGCCTGGCGCAAGGAGCTGCACACCTGGATGGGCGAGAGCGACCTGTCGCCCCAGGACATCAGCCGCGGCCAGTTCGTCATCAACCTGATGACCGAAGCCATGGCGCCGACCAACACGCTGTCCAACCCGGCAGCGGTCAAACGCTTCTTCGAGACCGGCGGCAAGAGCCTGCTCGACGGCCTCACCCATCTGGCCAAGGACCTGGTGAACAACGGCGGCATGCCCAGCCAGGTCAACATGGATGCCTTCGAAGTCGGCAAGAACCTGGCCCTGACCGAAGGCGCGGTGGTGTTCCGCAACGACGTGCTGGAGCTGATCCAGTACAAGCCGATCACCGAAAGCGTGCACGAACGCCCGCTGCTGGTGGTGCCGCCGCAGATCAACAAGTTCTACGTCTTCGACCTGTCGCCGGAGAAGAGCCTGGCGCGCTTCAGCCTGCGCAACCAGATCCAGACCTTCATCGTCAGCTGGCGCAACCCGACCAAGGCACAGCGCGAGTGGGGCCTGACCACCTACATCGAGGCGCTGAAAGAAGCCATCGACGTGGTCCTGAAGATCACCGGCAGCAAGGACCTGAACATGCTCGGCGCCTGCTCGGGCGGCATCACCACCGTCACCCTGCTCGGCCACTACGCCGCTCTGGGCGAGAACAAGGTGAATGCTTTCACGCAGATGGTCAGCGTGCTCGACTTCGAACTGGACACCCAGGTCGCCCTGTTCGCCGACGAGAAGACCCTCGAGGCCGCCAAGCGCCGCTCGTACCAGTCCGGCGTGCTCGAAGGCAAGGACATGGCCAAAGTGTTCGCCTGGATGCGGCCGAACGATCTGATCTGGAACTACTGGGTCAACAACTACCTGCTGGGCAACGAGCCGCCGGCCTTCGACATCCTGTTCTGGAACAACGACACCACGCGCCTGCCGGCTGCGCTGCACGGCGAACTGGTGGAGATGTTCAAGACCAACCCGCTGACCCGTCCGGGCGCGCTGGAAGTCTCCGGCACGCCAATCGACCTCAAGCAGGTCACCTGCGATTTCTATTGCGTGGCCGGCCTGTCCGACCACATCACTCCCTGGGAAGCCTGCTACCGCTCCGCTCGTCTGCTGGGCGGCAAGTGTGAATTCATCCTCTCCAACAGCGGACATATCCAGAGCATCCTCAACCCGCCGGGCAACCCCAAGGCGCGCTTCATGACCGGTCCGGATCTCTCCGTCGACTCCAAGACCTGGCAGGAAAACTCCAGCAAGCACGCCGACTCCTGGTGGCTGCACTGGCAACAATGGCTGGCCGAACGCGCAGGCAAGCTGAAAAAGGCACCCGCTGTCCTGGGCAACAAAGCCTACCCAGCCGGCGAAGCCTCTCCCGGAACCTACGTACACGAACGATGAAAACAGAACTCCTCCCGCAAGCCGGCGCCGTGGACGACGCCAACATCCCAGAATCGTCGACGGTCGTGGAAGTGGCCGCGCCGACGAGCCGGCGTGCGCGCAGCAAACGCAGCGACGAGGAGATCCTGCCGAGCAAGGCGCCGGCGGCGCAGCCCTTCGAGTTCCGCACCATCGAGCTCGACGGGCAGACCATCCGCACCGCCGTGCGTCCGGGCAAGCCGCACATGACGCCGCTGCTGATCTTCAACGGCATCGGCGCCAACCTGGAACTGGTCTTCCCCTTCGTCGCCGCGCTGGACCCGGACCTGGAAGTGATCGCCTTCGACGTTCCCGGCGTCGGCGGCTCATCCACGCCCAGCACGCCCTACCGCTTCCCTGGCCTGGCCAAGCTGGCCGCGCGGATGCTCGACTACCTGGACTACGGCCAGGTGACGGCCATCGGCGTGTCCTGGGGCGGCGCCCTGGCGCAACAGTTCGCCCATGACTACCCCGAGCGCTGCAAGAAGCTGATCCTGGCCGCCACCGCCGCTGGGGCGGTGATGGTGCCGGGCAAGCCGGCAGTGCTCTGGCGCATGGCCAGCCCGCGCCGCTACATCCAACCATCCTATGGCGTGCACATCGCCCCGGACATCTATGGCGGAGCCTTCCGCCGCGACCCGAAGCTGGCCATGGCCTTTGCCAGCAAGGTTCGCTCGTCCGGCAAGATGGGCTACTACTGGCAGCTGTTCGCCGGCCTTGGCTGGACCAGCATCCACTGGCTGCACAAGATCCGTCAGCCCACGCTGATCCTGGCCGGCGACGACGACCCGATCATCCCGCTGATCAACATGCGCATGATCGCCTGGCGCATCCCGAACTCCGAGCTGCATGTGATCGACGACGGCCACCTGTTCCTGGTGACCCGCGCGGAAACCGTCGCACCGATCATCATGAAATTCCTCCAGGAAGAACGGCAGCGCGCGATCATTCACCCGCGTCCTTTCGCGCCCAAAGCCAGCTGAAGCATCACAGCTTCGTCACAGTCGGTGGGCATCCTGCCTTGACCGATCGCTCTGCAGGCACTTTTTTTAAAGAGCCGAACAACAAACAGGCGTGTTCACGGGTATCGACACGTAGCGCCTGATTCGGGACCAGCGCTGCGGCCACCTCCGAAGGTGACCGCAGGGCAACCCGGCTGCTGATCCGCTGCCCTGTTTTCGGGCAGTTGCCCTCTCGCGTCGATACCCGTGCACACCCCTCGAACCGGCGGCAGGCGTCTGGAACGGGGTCCTTGCGACTCCGGTACAGCCCTTGCTTTGCCATTAGCAGGTCGGACCCTTTACGGAGTGCTGTTCATGCGAGAGAAAGCTGAGCCTGGTAGCGTCCCCGTCCCCACCGAGTACATGAATGCGCAGAGTGCAATGGTCGGCCTGCGCGGCAAGGACATGCTGTCCACCCTGCGTATGCTGGCGCTGCAGGGCGTGCGCCAGCCGGTCCATTCGGCGAAGCATCTGGCGGCCTTCGGCAAACAGGTGGGCAAGGTGCTGATCGGCGACTCGCCGCTGCAGCCCAACCCGCAGGACGCGCGCTTCCAGGACCCGTCCTGGCGCCTGAACCCCTTCTACCGGCGCACCGTGCAGGCTTACCTGGCCTGGCAGAAGCAGCTGCTGGCCTGGGTCGACGAGAGCGACCTGAATAGCGACGACCGCGCTCGCGCGCGTTTTCTGCTGTCGATCCTCTCCGACGCCGCCTCGCCATCGAACACCCTGCTCAACCCGCTGGCGGTGAAAGAGCTGTTCAACACCGGCGGACAGAGTCTGCTCAAGGGCGCGCAGCACCTGCTCGACGACCTGATGCATAACGGCGGCATGCCCAGCCAGGTCAACCGCAGCGCCTTCGAGATCGGCCAGAACCTGGCCACCACGCCCGGCGCGGTGGTGTTCCGCAACGAAGTGCTGGAGCTGATCCAGTACAAGCCCATGGGCGAGCACCTGCACGCCAAGCCGCTGCTGATCGTGCCGCCGCAGATCAACAAGTACTACATCTTCGACCTGACGACCGAGAAGAGCTTCGTCCAGTACGCCCTGAAGAACAATCTGCAGCTGTTCATGGTCAGCTGGCGCAACCCCGACGCGCGCCACCGCGAATGGGGCCTGTCGACCTATGTCACCGCACTGGACGAGGCCATCGACGTGTGCCGCTCCATCAGCGGCAGTCGCAGCGTCAACCTGATGGGAGCCTGCTCCGGCGGCCTGACCATCGCCGCGCTCCAGGGCCACCTGCAGGCGCGCCGGCAACTGCGCAAGGTCGCCAGCGCCACCTACCTGGTGAGCCTGCTGGACAGCCAGGTGGAAACCCCGGCCGCGCTGTTTGCCGACGAACAGACCCTGGAGACCAGCAAGCGCCGCTCCTACCAGCACGGCGTCCTGGACGGCCGCGACATGGCGAAGGTATTTGCCTGGATGCGGCCCAACGACCTGATCTGGAACTACTGGGTCAACAACTACCTGCTGGGCAAGCAGCCGCCGGCCTTCGACATCCTCTACTGGAACAACGACAACACGCGGCTGCCCGCCGCGCTGCACGGCGACTTCCTCGACTTCTTCAAGCACAACCCGCTGGCCCGCCCTGGCGCCATGGAGGTCAACGGCACCGCCATCGACCTGAAGAAGGTCGCGGTCGACAACTTCCACGTTGCCGGCATCACCGACCACATCACTCCGTGGGACGCGGTGTACCGCTCGGCCCAACTGCTGGGCGGCGAGACGCGCTTCGTGCTGTCCAACAGCGGGCACATCCAGAGCATCCTCAACCCACCGGGCAACCCCAAGGCCTGCTACTTCGAGAACGGCAAAATCAGTTCCGATCCGCGTGCCTGGTACTACGACACCAAGCGCCAGGAAGGCAGTTGGTGGCCGCTGTGGCTGGCGTGGATCCAGGAACGCTCGGGCGAACGCCGCGCGGTGAATTTCGAGCTGGGCAACGCCGAATACCCGGCCAAGGAAGCGGCGCCGGGAACCTACGTGCACGTACGTTGAGCGCGACAACCCGGTACGAATTTGCCCGCCCACCTCCACAGCTGGCGCCGCAAACGCTGTTGTAGGATGGGTGGAGCGCAGCGATACCCATGCCATCGGCGCGTCGAACTGATGGGTATCGCTGCGCTCCACGCCATCCTACGAAAAGTTCTCCCGGCGTCCGTTGGAGCGGAGCGCAAAGAGCGCTCCATGCAGAAGTTTGCCGCGAGGCCATTGGCATCCACCCTTCCCCGCGGCTATCGTCGGCCCACTGCGGCTGGAACAAGAACACGGATGAAAACGCGCGACCGGATTCTCGAATGCGCCCTGCAGCTGTTCAACGAACAGGGCGAGCCCAACGTTTCAACCTTGGAGATCGCCACCGAACTGGGCATCAGCCCCGGCAATCTCTACTACCACTTCCACGGCAAGGAACCGCTGGTGCTGGCGCTGTTCGAGCGCTTCCAGGACGAACTGGCGCCGCTGCTCGACCCGCCGGAAGACGTGCGACTGGGCGCCGAGGACTACTGGCTGTTCCTGCACCTGATCGTCGAGCGACTGGCGCACTACCGCTTCCTCTTCCAGGACCTCTCCAACCTCGCTGGCAAGCTGCCGAAGCTGGCCCGCGGGGTGCGCGCCTGGCTCAACCAGCTCAAGCGCACACTGGCCACCCTGCTGGCGCAGCTCAAGGCGCAGGACGAGCTGGTCAGCGACACCGAAGCCCTCGGCCAACTGGTGGAGCAGATCACCCTGACGCTGCTGTTCTCCCTCGACTACCAGCGCATCCTCGGCCACGAGGGCGACGTCCGCCAGGTAGTGTTCCAAGTGATGATGCTGGTGGCGCCGCACCTGCGCCCGGACTCGCAGCTGGTCGCCGAACGCCTCGCCAGGCGCTACCTCACGCCCTGATCCGCTCCGCGCATGCTTTTCCCTTGAGAAAATGAAAACGCCCGGCGCGAGGCCGGGCGTGGGTGTTGCAGCAGACCGATCAGGCCTGGGACGGCGGCGTTGCAGGAGCAGCGGCGGACGGCGTCACGGCCGGCGCGGCGGCGGGAGCCGACGGTGCCGGGGTGGCGGCCGGAGCGGCTGCCGGTTTCGCAGCGGCCGGCTTGGCGGCAGCCTTGGGTGCAGCGGGCTTCTTCACGGCAGGCTTCTTCGCCGCGGCCGGCTTGGCTGCAGGTTTCGCAGCAGCAGGCTTGGCGGCAGCAGCCGGTTTTGCAGCGGGCTTGGCGGCAGGCTTCGCAGCGGCTTTCGCAGCAGCGGGCTTGGCAGCCGGTTTCGCGGCAGGCTTGGCCGCAGCCTTGGCAACCGGCTTCGCAGCAGGCTTGGCAGCGGGTTTCGCCGCAGCCTTGGCGGTCGGTTTGGCGGCGGCTTTAGCGGCGGGCTTGGCGGCCGGCTTCGCAGCAGCCTTGGCAGCCGGCTTGGAAGCCGCAGTCTTCACAGCAGGTTTCGCAGCCGGTTTGGCGGCGGCTTTCGCTGCGGGTTTAGCGGCGGCCTTGGCGGCCGGTTTGGCGACACTGACGCCGGTGAGCTTCTCGATCTGCTTGGTGAGGCTGTCGACCTTGCTGTGCAGGTCTTTCACTTCACGGCTGCTCGGAACGCCCAAGCGCGAGATCGCGCTGTTCAGGCGCTTGTCGAAGGCCTCTTCCAGCTCGCCCCACTTGCCGATCGCGGCGCCCTTGACGGCATCGACGCGCGCCTTCGCGGAACGGGTGGAGGTTTTCACCGCACCCTCGACTTCGGTCTTGGCCAGTTTCTCAGCCTTCTCGCCGTCCTTGACCAGGGTCTCGAACACCTTGCTGCCGTCCTTGCTGACCTTCGAGTAGGCCCCCAAGCCAGCCAGCCAGATCTGCCGCGAGTATTTCTCGATCTCGCCGATCCAACTGGACTCTTTTTTATCGGTAGTTTTTTTGCCAGCCATCCTGCTCTCCTTATTGGGTTCTCGCGACACGCTCGAGCACTGCGCTCAGCTCATCCAGCTTAGCAGAGAGCGCCTCCACATCACGCCTGGAGGGAATCCCGATGCGATTGAGGGCGGAAGCAACGCGCGCGTCGAACGCCTCTTCGATCTTGTCGAAGTTCAGCTTGGCCTTGACGCTGTGCAGGCGGCCCTTGACGCTGTCATTGGCGGCGTCGATCTGGGTGCTCACCAGGTCACGGCCTTTCTTCTCGACGGACTCGCCGGACTTGACCAGTTCCTTGAAGTACTCGCTGCCTTCGGCGCCCACGCGTGCGTAGGTGCCCAGGCCCGCGAGCCAGATCTGCCGGGCGTAGTGCTTGGCATCGGAGTACAGGGAGGATTCGAGTTCTGCGACTTTCTTCTTGCTGACAGCCTTGGCCATGGTGGCACCTCACAGGATTCAGATTCGATGATGTCGAAAGCTGCCCGCATCAGGCGGGACTGTGAGCCAAGGTATCGGGGAAAATTAGAAAACACATACCAGCCTTTGTAGGAAGACCGGCACCGCCCGAAAACGACATGGCCCCGCCGGAAACGGGGCCGGAAGGAATCAGGCCAGCGCCTTGTCCAGCGCACGCTCGATCTCGCCCTTGAGCAGGCCCCCCATGGCCGAGAGCATCAGGCCCAGCTTGACGTCCACCGCGACCTTGTCCGCACCCACTTCGATGCGCCCGTCCACGCCGCTGCGCTTGAACAGCAGGGTGTCGCCCTGCCACTCGCTGCTCACGCCGTGCTCGCGGGTGAGCTTGTCGGCGAGCTTCTCTGCCTTGGCGCGGGCGGCCTCGAGGCCGAGGGAGTGGGAACGTTCGACGTGGATACGGGACATGCTGGAACTCCGCGATTGACTGACCCTGCCGATCATACGCGCCGCGCCGTATCGCCGCACCCCGCGGCCACGCTCAGCGGGGCGGCGTTTTCCGTGCTTCCTGTTAGAATGCCCGCCACTGACTTCCAGGGTAGAAATGCCATGAGCGAACCGCGCAAGCCCCAAGCCGGCCAGGACGGCGCCGATCCCACCACGCACTTCGGCTACAAGACCGTGCGCGAGAGCGAGAAGGCCGAGAAGGTCGCCGAGGTATTCCACTCGGTCGCCGCCAAGTACGACCTGATGAACGACCTGATGTCCGGCGGCATCCACCGTCTGTGGAAGCGCTTCACCATCGAGCTGTCCGGCGTGCGCGCCGGCAATCGGGTACTGGACATCGCCGGCGGCACCGGCGACCTGACCCGCCAGTTCTCCCGCCTGGTCGGCCCGACCGGCGAAGTGGTACTGGCCGACATCAACGCCTCGATGCTCAAGGTCGGCCGCGACAAGCTGCTCGACAGCGGCGTCGCCGGCAACGTCAACTTCGTCCAGGCGGACGCCGAGAAGCTGCCGTTCCCCGACAACTACTTCGACGCGGTGACCATCGCTTTCGGTCTGCGCAACGTCACCCACAAGGATGAAGCCATCCGCTCCATGCTGCGGGTGCTCAAGCCCGGCGGCCGCCTGCTCGTGCTGGAATTCTCCAAGCCCACCAGCAGCCTGCTGTCCAAGGCCTATGACGCCTACTCCTTCACCCTGCTGCCGCTGATGGGCAAGCTGGTGACCAACGACTCCGAGAGCTACCGCTACCTCGCCGAGTCGATCCGCATGCACCCCGACCAGGAAACGCTGAAGTCGATGATGGTGGAGGCCGGCTTCGACCGCGTCACCTACCACAACATGACCGGTGGCGTGGTCGCCCTGCACCGCGGCATCAAGCCCTGATGACCCTGCTCCTGCAGGCCGCCCTGGCCAGCGCCGAAGCCACCGTCAACCGCGTGCTGCGGCTCGACGGCGTGGCCCTGCGCCGCCTCGGCCGGCTTGCCGGCAAGGTACTGGAAGTGGACTGCCAGGCGCCTGCACTGCGGCTGTTCATCCTGCCCGACGCCGACGGCCTGCACCTGGCCGCGCACCACGAGGCGGCGGCCGACTGCACCCTCGTCGCGCCAGCCGGCAGCCTGCTGCAACTGGCGCTGGCCAAGGACAAGACCCGTGTCCTGCACAGCCCGGAAGTCACCATGGGCGGCGACAGCGCGATGCTGCTGGAGCTGGCCGATATCCTCCAGAGCCTGGAGCTGGACTGGGAGTACGAAGTCTCCCGCTGGCTCGGCCCGGTGCCCGCGCACCTGCTCGGCGCGCGCCTGCGCGGCGGCATGGCCTGGGCCGGCGACAGCCTGGAAAGCCTGCGCCTGAGCCTCGCCGACTACCTCGCCGAGGAGAGCCGCAGCCTGGTCGGCCAGCACGAAGCCGAAGCACGCTTCGCCGAGCTGGACCAGTTGAAGATGTCCCTCGACCGCCTCGACGCGCGGATCACCCGCCTGACCCAGAAGATCAAGCCTGACGCATGAAGCTGCTCGCCTTCCGCCGCCTGCTGCGCATCCAGCGCGTAGCCATCCGCTACCGCCTGGACGACATGGTCCTCGAACTGCCCTTCCTGCCCTGGTGGCTGCGTCTGGTCGGCGGGCTGCTGCCCTGGCGCTGGTTGCCGCGCAAGCCGCTGGACCTCAGCCGTGGCGCACGCATCCGCCTGGCGCTGGAGGACCTCGGACCGATCTTCATCAAGTTCGGCCAGATACTCTCCACCCGCCGCGACCTGCTCCCCGACGACATCGCCCTGGAGCTGGCCTTCCTGCAGGACAAGGTGCCGCCCTTCCCGCCGGAACAGGCCGTGGCGCTCATCGAGCAGCAGCTCGGCGCGAAGATCGAGCAGGTGTTCTCGCGCTTCGAGCGCGAGCCGCTGGCCTCCGCCTCGGTGGCACAGGTCCACACCGCGCAGCTCAAGAGCGGCGAAGAGGTGGTGGTGAAGGTCATCCGCCCGAACCTGGAGCCGGTGATCCGCTCCGACATCGCCTGGCTGCACATCCTCGCCCGCACCGCCGAGCGCATCTCCGCCGACGCCCGCCGCCTGCATCCGGCCGAAGTGGTCAGCGATTACGAAAAGACCATCTACGACGAGCTCGACCTGCTCCGTGAAGCGGCCAACTCCTCGCAGCTCCGACGCAACTTCGAAGGCTCGCCGTTGCTCTACGTGCCCCAGGTCTACTGGGACTGGTGCCGCCCCAAGGTGCTGGTGATGGAGCGCATCTACGGCATCCCGGTGACCGACCTGGACACCCTGCGTGACCAGCGCACCGACTTCAAGGCACTGGCCGAACGCGGCGTCGAGATCTTCTTCACCCAGGTGTTCCGCGACAGCTTCTTCCACGCCGACATGCACCCCGGCAACATCTTCGTCAGTACCCGCACGCCCTGGAGCCCGCAATACATCGCAGTGGACTGCGGCATCGTCGGCAGCCTCACCGACGAGGACCAGGACTACCTGGCGCGCAACCTCATCGCCTTCTTCAAGCGCGATTACCGCAAGGTCGCCCAGCTGCACATCGACTCGGGCTGGGTGCCCGCGGAAACCAAGGTCAACGATTTCGAGGCGGCCATCCGCACCGTGTGCGAACCGATCTTCGAGAAGCCGCTCAAGGATATCTCCTTCG
This sequence comes from Pseudomonas nicosulfuronedens, assembly GCF_005877905.1. Lineage (GTDB taxonomy): Bacteria > Pseudomonadota > Gammaproteobacteria > Pseudomonadales > Pseudomonadaceae > Pseudomonas > Pseudomonas nicosulfuronedens. The sequence continues at coordinate 74,319 of NZ_SWDV01000029.1, forward strand.
GCCAGGTGCTGCTGCGCCTGTTCCAGACCGCGCGGCGCTTCAACATGGAAGTGCAGCCGCAACTGGTACTGCTGCAGAAGACCCTGCTGAACATCGAAGGTCTGGGCCGCCAGCTCTACCCGGAGCTGGACCTGTGGACCACCGCGCAGCCCTTCCTGGAGCGCTGGATGCGTGAGCGCGTCAGCCCCGGCACCCTGCTGCGCAACGCCCAGCAACACATCGAGCAGCTGCCGCACCTGGCGCAGATGACCCGCGACACGCTTGAGCGCCTGTCCCGCGAGCCGCAACCCGAGGCACGCCTGACCGTCACTCAACCCGGAATGGCCAACGCTTGGCCGGCGCGGCTGATTGGCGCGGTGCTGGTCGCTGGCGCCGCCGAGACGGGGCTGGCCACTCATTCCCTCGCCGCCTGGCCGGCCTGGGCGATGCTGGCCGGTGGTCTGTATCTGATTCTGCGCCGATAGCCAGTCGCTCCGGTGGCTGGCACACTTAACCGCTATACAAAGTGGCTCTGGGCACCACGCGTGCTCGCTGTACGGAACCCGAGATGAAAGACTGGCTGGACGAAATCAAGTGGAATGCCGATGGACTGGTGCCAGCGATCGCCCAGGACCATCGCACCGGCCGCGTGCTGATGATGGCCTGGATGAACCGCGAGGCCCTGACCCTCACCGCCGCCGAGAACCGCGCCATCTACTGGTCGCGCTCGCGTGGCAAGCTCTGGCGCAAGGGCGAGGACTCCGGCCATGTGCAGAAGCTGCACGAGCTGCGCCTGGACTGCGACGCCGACGTGGTAATCCTGATGGTCGAGCAACTGGGCGGCATCGCCTGCCACACTGGCCGTGAGAGCTGCTTCTACCGGGTATTCGAGAACGGCGCCTGGCAGACCGTCGACCCGGTCCTCAAGGACCCGGATGCCATCTACTCCCACGTAGGTACAGGAAAACCCCATGAGCACTGATACCCTCGCCCGTCTGGCGGAAGTCCTCGAAGCGCGCAAGAATGCCGCACCGGACAGCTCCTACGTGGCCAGCCTGTATCACAAGGGCCTGAACAAGATCCTGGAGAAGGTTGGCGAGGAGTCGGTGGAAACCATTCTCGCCGCCAAGGACGCCGCCACCAGCGGTGACTGCACGGACCTGATCTACGAAACGGCCGACCTCTGGTTCCACTCCCTGGTGATGCTCGCCGCCCTCGGCCAGCACCCACAGGCGGTACTGGACGAGCTGGACCGCCGCTTCGGCCTTTCCGGGCACGACGAGAAAGCCGCGCGCCAACCGTCTGCCTGAACCCGACAACTTTGCGAGGAAAACAAGATGGGCATCTTTGACTGGAAACACTGGGTCGTCATCCTGATCGTCGTGGTCCTGGTCTTCGGCACCAAGCGCCTGAAGAACCTCGGTTCGGACGTCGGTGAAGCCATCAAGGGCTTCAAGAAGGCGATGAACACCGAGGAAGACGAGAAGAAGGACCCGAACGCCGCTGCCGGCACCCCGCCGCTGAACCAGCCGCACACCATCGACGCCCAGGCGCACAAGGTCGAAGAGCCGGCGCGCAAGGACTGATTCATGTTCGGTATCAGCTTCAGCGAACTGCTGCTGGTGGGCCTCGTCGCCCTGCTGGTGCTCGGCCCCGACCGCCTGCCGGGTGCCGCGCGCACGGCAGGCCTGTGGATCGGCCGGCTCAAGCGCAGCTTCAACGCCATCAAGACGGAAGTGGAGCGCGAGCTGGGCGCGGATGAAATCCGCCGCCAGCTGCACAACGAGCACATCCTGCAGATGGAACAGGAAGCCAAGAAGCTGATGGCACCGCTGACCGACCTGCAAGACCAGGCTCGTGAGGCCTTCAATCCGCATCAGCCAGCTCAACCCGAAGGCCAGGGCACGCCAGTCGAGCCGCCCGCGGCGCCGAGCATCGCGCCCAATAGCCGTCTGAACAGCCTGCCGGGCGCCGGCCTTGCGTCTGCCACCCCTGAGACTCCTGCCGCTGCAGTGCAGGCACCGGAAGCCGGCCAGCCGAGCCAACCGACCGCCGCGAGCCAGCCGCCCGCTTCGTCCGAGACGCCGCGTACCCCATGAGCGCTGAAAAACCCGACCAGCCCGAACACGACCAGGAAATGCCCCTGGTCTCGCACCTGACCGAGCTGCGCACGCGCCTGCTGCGCTGCGTGGTCGCGATCTTCGTGATCTTCATCGGCCTGCTGTACTTCTCGCAGAAGATCTACGCACTGGCCTCCGAGCCGCTGCGCCGCTTCCTGCCCGAAGGCGCGACCATGATCGCCATCGACCCGGCGTCGGCCTTCCTCGCGCCGCTGAAGCTGACCATGATCGTCGCCGTGCTCTTCGCCATGCCGGTGATCCTCGGCCAGGTCTGGGGCTTCATCGCACCGGGCCTGTACAAGCACGAGAAGCGCGTCGCCCTGCCGCTGCTGGCTTCCAGCATCGTGCTGTTCTACGCGGGCATGGCCTTCGCCTACTTCCTGGTATTCCCGTTGATGTTCCACTTCTTCCTCGGCCAGGCCCCGGAAGGGGTGACACCGATGACCGACATCAACAGCTACCTGGACTTCCTCACCCTGCTGTTCGCCTTCGGCGTGGCCTTCGAGATTCCCGTCGCCACCGTGCTGCTGGTGTGGATCGGGGTAGTCAACGTGGCCTACCTGAAGAAGATCCGCCCCTACGTGATCATCGGCTGCTTCGTGGTCGGCATGATCCTTACCCCGCCGGACCCGCTGTCGCAGACCCTGCTCGCCGTGCCGATGTGGCTGCTGTTCGAAGCAGGCGTGCTGTTCAGCCATCTGATCCGCAAGCGCGGCCCGGAAGAGGAAGAAGAGTCCAAGGGCGACCAGCCGCCGGCCACCCGCCCGTGAACCTGCTGCTGCTCGACGACGCCGACTTCGTGGCGGCGGATCGCGTGATCCTGCGCGACCGCCGCCTGACCCACCTGCTGGAAGTCCACCGCGCCGAAAGTGGCGACCGCCTGCGCGTCGGTCGCCTTGGCGGACAGATGGGCGAAGGTCGCCTGCTGCGCCTGGAAGCCAACGAGGCCGAGTTGCAGGTCAGCTTCGACCAGGCCCCGCCGGCGAAACTGCCGCTGACCCTGCTGCTTGCCCTGCCCCGTCCGAAGATGCTCCGCCGCGTGCTGCAGACCGTCGCCGCCATGGGCGTGCCGCGTCTGGTGCTGCTCAACAGCTACCGGGTGGAAAAGAGCTTCTGGCAGACGCCCTTCCTCGAACCCGAGGCTGTGCGCGAGCAACTGATCCTGGGCCTGGAACAGGCCCGCGATACCGTGCTGCCCGAAGTGATCATCGAGAAGCGCTTCAAGCCCTTCGTCGAAGACCGCCTGCCCGCGCTGGCCGCCGGCAGCCTCGGCCTGATCGGCCATCCCGGCCCCTGGCCCGAGTGCCCACGGGCGCTGAGCGAGCCGGTGACCCTGGCCATCGGCCCTGAAGGCGGCTGGATTCCCTACGAAGTCGACAAGCTGCGCGAGGCCGGCCTGAACCCTGTTCAGCTGGGCGAGCGCATCCTGCGCGTCGAGACTGCCGTGACCGCACTTTTGGCACGACTGTTCTAACTGGAAATGGCTAGAGGCCAGTAACCACGCGGCCTCCAGCGTGAACCACCAGTCAGAAAATTACCGTAGAACACTTCAGTTCCACGCAGCGAAGCCGATATCAGCGGTACCGGTCGTCCCCACTCTGCGCATTTCCTGCTCAGCCATGCGTACCGGCCCTGTTCATCGCTGGAGCGCCGCCTTCATGTTTCGTTGGTTCAACAACCTGACTGTCAAACTCAAACTCGCCTCGGGCTTCGGCCTGGTGCTGCTGCTCACCCTGCTGATCGCCCTCACCGGCTGGATCAACCTGGGCAACGTGATCAGCCGGGGCGACAAGCTCGGCGAGATTTCCGAGCTGGTCGCCATTGCCAAGGACCTGCGCATCGCCCGCCTGAAATTCCAGTCCACACGCGCACCGGAAGACGCCAAGCTAGTACTCGACACCCTGGACAAGCTGGACCAGCGTCACCGCGCACTGAACGAACGGTTCACCGAAGCGGAGGACCGCCGCGTCATCGATCAGCAGCATGAGCTGAGCGTCGAGTACCGCAAGCTGTATGCTCAGCTGCTGAAGTCCTTCGAAGAGCGAGACGCCGCCAAGCAGGTCCTGATCAAGTCTGCTGGCGCAGTCAGCGAGGGGCTGCAGAAGGCCGAGCAGAAGCTGGTCACCGGTGGCAGCGCCGAGAGCCTGCAGCACCTGCAAGACCTCGCCGGCATTGGCCGCTCCGTCATGCAGGCGCGCCTGCAGGTCATGGCCTACACCAGCACCGACGCGCAGAACCTGGAGCAACCCGCTTTCGCCGCCTTGCAGCAGCTGATCGACGGCGTGAAGAGCGACATGAGCACCTCGCCGGCCGAGCTGAATGGCGAATTCCGCGCCACCCTCGATGCGCTGGAAACCTACCGCAACGCGCTGACCAACTACCGCAACGAGGTCAACGACAGCCAGGCTGCCCGCGACCGCATGCGCGACAGCGGCCAGCAGATCGAAAAACTCAGCAACGAGCTGACCACCACCCAGACCGCCAAGCGCGACGCCGGCGTCGCCCAGGCCAAGACCCTGTTGGGCCTCGCCGCCCTGATCGCCCTGGTAATGGGCAGCATCGCCGCCTGGATCATCACCGGGCAGATCGTCAACCCGCTGCGCGACGTGCTGGGCCATGCCGAGCGCATCGCCGTCGGCGACCTCAGCCGTGACATCCCCACTAACCGCCACGACGAGCTGGGCCAGCTGCAGAAGAGCATGCAGCGCATGAACCTGTCCCTGCGCGAGCTGATCGGCCGCATCCACGACGGCGTGACCCAGATCGCCAGTGCCGCCGAGGAGCTGTCCGCGGTGACCGAGCAGACCAGCGCCGGGGTGAACAACCAGAAGACCGAGACCGACCAGGTCGCCACCGCCATGAACGAGATGGCGGCCACCGTGCAGGAAGTCGCGCGCAACGCCGAAGAGGCCTCCGAGGCCGCCTCCGCTGCCGACCGTCAGGCTCGCGATGGCGAAGGCGCGGTGAACGAAGCCGTGACCCAGATGGACCGTCTGGCCGGCGAAGTCGGCCGCACCAACGAATCGGTGCTCAAGCTCAAGCGTGAAAGCGAGAAGATCGGCAGCGTGCTGGATGTGATCAAGGCGGTCGCCGAGCAGACCAATCTGCTGGCCCTCAACGCCGCCATCGAAGCCGCCCGCGCGGGTGACGCCGGCCGTGGCTTCGCCGTGGTGGCCGACGAAGTACGCGGCCTGGCGCAGCGCACCCAGTCCTCCACCGAAGAGATCGAGGAGCTGATCGCCGGCCTGCAGAGCGGCACCCAGCAGGCCGTGCAGATGATGGAAACCAGCCGCGACCTGACCGTCAGCACCGTCGACCTGACCCGCCGCGCCGGCGAGCGCCTGGGTGCCATTACTCGCACCGTGTCGACCATCCAGTCGATGAACCAGCAGATCGCCGCCGCTTCCGAACAACAGAGCGCCGTGGCCGAGGAGATCAACCGCAGCGTGATGAACGTGCGCGACATCTCCGAGCAGACTGCTGCCGCCAGCGAGGAAACCGCCGCCTCCAGCGTCGAGCTGGCGCGACTGGGCAACGAATTGCAGGTGCTGGTCAGCCGCTTCCGCGTCTGATTCGTCCCGCAACGAAAAAGGCCCGCGCAATGCGGGCCTTTTCATGGACAGTCGATACAGCTGCGCCTGCCAGACCCTTGTGCAGGACCTGACCGTAGGATGGGTGGAGCTTGCGATACCCATCATCCCATTGGCGTGGTCTGCGATGGGTATCGCTGCGCTCCACGCCATCCTACGAAAGCTCGCCGGGGCGCCAACGCGTCGGACATGCCGCGACGAATTCCCGCCTTCAGTTTCTCAATCGCCCGCCGATAGCCTCTGACGCACGAAGATGCGTCCCGACAATTCCACCTCGCCTCTGCACACTTGTTCTTGCCAGCCACGGGCCGTCGATCCCGTGGCGACGCCTGCCTGGAGTATTCGACATGTACGATTGGCTAGTAGTACAGCTGGGACGCCTGAACGTCAGCCTGAAGCTGGTGGTGGGCTTCGGCATCCTCCTCTTCCTCACCCTGCTGGTGCTGCTCAGCGGCCTGCACAGCCTGGACAACCAGGCCGGACGCGGCGAGCAGATGGCGACCATCACCGAACTCAACGACCTCAGCCAGCAGGCCAATCTCGCGCGCCTGCAATTCGAGCTGGGCGGTGATCGCAGCCAGGCCGAGCGCGTCGAACAGCACAGCACGAAAATGCTGGAGCTGATCGAACAGCGCCTGAAGGGAAGCGACATCGACGCTCGCCAGCTGGAAGCCGCGCGCCAGGCAGTCAGTCAATACCGCGAGGCTTTCAGCGCCCTCACCCGCGCGGTGGACCAACGCACTCAGGCCCGCAGCACTCTGGTCGGCAGCGCGCAGAGCGCCCTGCAGGCCTTCGAGACACTGGACAAGCAACTCTTCGACCTGCTCGCCGAACAACCCGGCGATCCCCAGCTGCTGCACAGCGCCCAGGCCGTTGGCCAGCTGCATCAGCAATTGCTGCTGGTGCGCTACCAGGTACGCGGCTATGTCTTCGAACAATCCGCCAGCGCCGAGCAGGCCGCCTTCGCTGCCTTCGACCAGTTGCGCGACACCGGTACCGCCTTGCAGAGCCAGTTGCCGGCCATCGCCGCCGACGGCCTGGGCGCTGCGCTCAAGGACCTGCAGAACTACCGCAGCGGCATCGAGCACTTCCGCGATGGCGTGAACGCTACCGTCCAGGCGCGCCAGGGCCTGAACGGCGCCAGCGAAGCGCTGCTGTCGGCCAGCGACCGTCTGTACGACGACACCCTGAAGCGCAATGAGGCGGAAACGGCTGCCGCCAAGACCCGGCAGATTCTCATTGCCGTGCTCGCCCTGGCCTTTGGCTTCCTCTCCGGCTGGGCCATCAACCGGCAGATCGTCCGCCCGCTGCATGAGGCCCTGGAGCTGGCCGAGCGCATCGCCCAGGGTGACCTCTCCCAGGGCCTGTCGCGCGACCTCAACGTGCAGCGCAGCGACGAGCTGGGCCAGTTGCAGCGGGTGATGCTGCGCATGCGCGAGAGCCTGTCGCAGCTGCTCGGCCACATCGGCGGCAGCGTCAGCCAGCTGGCCACCGCTGCCGACGAACTCTCCGCCGTCACCGAGCAGACCCGCGCCGGGGTGAACAGCCAGCGCGTGGAAACCGAGCAGGTCGCCAGCGCCATCCATGAAATGGCCGCGACCGTGCAGGAGGTCGCGCGCAACGCCGAGCAGGCGTCCGCCGCTGCCCAGCAGGCCGACCAGCAGGCCCGCCAGGGCGACCAGGTGGTGCAGGACGCAGTGAACCAGATCGACCGCCTGGCCATCGAGGTGGATCGCTCCGCCGAGGCCATGGAACTGCTGCGCAAGGAAAGCGAGAAAATCGGCAGCGTGCTGGACGTGATCAAGTCAGTGGCCGAACAGACCAACCTGCTGGCACTCAACGCCGCCATCGAGGCCGCCCGAGCCGGCGAGGCCGGGCGCGGTTTCGCCGTGGTCGCCGACGAGGTGCGCGGCCTGGCCCAGCGTACGCAGTCCTCCACCGCCGAGATCGAGGGTCTGATCGCCGGCCTGCAACGCGGCGCCCAGGAAGCGGTAACGCGCATGGACGACAGCCGACGCCTGACCGGCAGCTCGGTGGAGCTGACCCGTCGCGCTGGCGAGGCGCTGGGCGTGATTGCCCGCACTGTGGCCGACATCCAGGGCATGAACCTGCAGATCGCCTCCGCCGCCGAGGAACAGAGCAGCGTCGCCGAGGAGATCAACCGCAGCGTGGTGCAGGTGCGCGAGATTGCCGACCAGTCCGCCGCCGCCAGCGAGCAGACCGCCAGCTCCAGCACCGAGCTGGCGCGCCTGGGCAATGAGCTGCAGTTGCAGGTAGGCCGCTTCCGCCTGTGAAGCACCAGTCGGTCGGTGCGCCCGCGCCGACCGACAACGGCAGGACAGCTGTCATGCGCATGGCGTAGGATCGGTCACTCGCCATATTGGGAGAGTGACCATGCGCCCGCTGACCATCGACCTCGACGAACTGGCCTTCGCGCTCGACACCCAGGGTATCGATCACTACCTCGATCTGTTCAGTGGCCAGGTGCTGCTGATTCCCGAAGAAGACCCCGATCCGGAGCTGGCCGAGCTGCTGCACCGCGAACCGGAGCGCCTGCTGCCCATCGAGCCGCTGAGCAGCGGCCAGTCGCTGGAGCTGATGCGCGACTTCCTCCGCGAAGTACCCGAACCCCATGCCTACTCCGCGCTGGCCAACGCCATCGAGGGGCGCAAGCCGTTCAAGGCCTTCCGTCATGTGCTGATGGGTTATCCGGAGCTGTTGCAAGCCTGGTACGTCTACCAGGGCGAGCGGCTGCGCGAGTGTGCGCTGGATTGGCTGGCAGACAACCAGATCCAACCGGCCACGCGCAGCGCGATCTGGTAGCGGCACCCTCCCGCGCCGAACTCCATCGCAGGGCGTATAACGCCTGTGGCGTTATACGCCATTGGGGTCTCTGGGCATTCGCCCTGCGCGCCAATCGATGGGTATCGCTGCGCTCCACACCATCCTACGAGAGCGGCAGCGGCGGATAACCCACTCCGGGTGATCCGCCTTACGTGTTGCTATCGCCTGTCCCCGTACAAAAACGCCGCCCCGAAGGGCGGCGTTGCTGTTTCCGATCAGAACAATCGGCCTTCCGGCGCCTCGCTGGAGATCGGCTTGGCTTGAGCGGCCGTGGCCTGCCATCCGCCGCCGAGGGCCTTGTACAGGTTCACCTCGCTGGTCAGCTGGTTGAGGCGGTCGCTGATCAGCTGCTGCTGGGCACTGAACAGCGAACGCTGCGCGTCGAGCACGGTGAGGTAGTTATCCACACCGGTGCGGTAGCGCTTGTCGGCCAGGCGGTAGTACTCGCTGCTGGCGTCCACCAGCGCGCGCTGCGCCTGCAGCTGCTCGTTGAAGGTGCCACGGGCGGCAAGGCCATCGGCGACTTCGGAGAAGGCCGTCTGGATGGCTTTCTCGTACTGCGCGACGTTGATGTCCTTCTGCACCTTGGCCAGGTCCAGGCTCGCGCGCAGGCTGCCGGCGTTGAAGATCGGCAGGCTGATCGAGGGCTTGAACAGCCAGGTACCGGAACCGCCGTCGAACAGGCCACCGAGGTCTGGGCTCAGGGTACCGGCGTTGGCGGTCAGGCTGATGTTCGGGAAGAACGCCGCCCGCGCCGCGCCGATGTTGGCGTTGGCCGCCTTGAGCTGGTGCTCCGCCTCGAGGATGTCCGGGCGGCGCTGCAGCAGGTCGGAGGGCAGACCCGCCGGCACGGTGGCCAGCAGCTCGTCGGACAGCTGGCGGCCCTGGGGCAGGTCGCCCGGCAGACCGGAGCCAAGCAGCAGGACCAGCGCGTTCTGATCCTGTGCAACGAGACGGGTGTACTGCGCCAGGGTAGCCCGCGCGCTTTCCACCTGGGTCTGCGACTGGCGCAGGTCCAGGGCCGAGGCGACCCCGACCTCGTAGCTGCGCTTGGTCAGGTCATAGCTCTTCTGGTACGTGCCCAGGGTGTTGCGGGTCAGCTCCAGCTGGGCCTGGTCGGCGCGCAGCGTCAGGTAGGCGTTGGCGACGTTGGCCACCAGGCTGGTCTGGGTGCTGCGACGGGCTTCTTCGGTGGCGAAGTACTGCTCCAGCGCCTGGTCACGCAGGGCGCGCAGGCGGCCGAACAGGTCGACTTCCCAGGAGGTGATCCCCAGGGTCGCGCCGTACTGGCTGCTGATCATCGAGCTGCCGGTCTGCGACAGGTCCGCCGGCAGGCGCTGGCGCGAGCCGTCGAAGCTGGCGTCCACCGCCGGGAACAGGTCAGCCCGCTGGATGCGGTACTGCGCCCGGTAGGCTTCGATGTTCAGTGCAGCGACGCGCAGGTCACGGTTGTTTTCCAGCGACACTTCGACCAGGCGCTGCAGTTGCGGGTCCTTGAAGAACTCGCGCCAGCCGATATCGGCGCCGGCATTGGCCGGCTGCGCCGCATCGTAGGCATCGCCCTGCGGATAGGCCGCGGCCACGGACGCCTCGGGGCGCTCGTAGTCGGGGATCAGCGAGCAGCCGGACAGCACGACTGCCGCGACCGCCAGGGACAAAAAGGACTTTCTCATATCAATGCCCCTTCTCGGTGGCTTCCTGTTCCTTGGACAGCTGGTCCTTGAACAGGGTACTGACCACCACGTAGAACAGCGGTACCCAGAAGATCGCGAGGATGGTGGCAGTGATCATGCCGCCGATCACGCCGGTACCGATTGCGTGCTGGCTGCCGGAACCGGCGCCGGTGGAGATCGCCAGCGGCAGCACGCCGAGGACGAAGGCCAGGGAGGTCATGACGATCGGCCGCAGACGCATCCGGCACGCCTCGATGGCGGCCTCGACGATGGGCTTGCCCTCTCGTTCGTGGAGTTCCTTGGCGAATTCCACGATGAGGATGGCGTTCTTCGCCGACAGACCGATGGTCGTCAACAGGCCCACCTGGAAGAACACGTCGTTGGACAGCCCGCGCATGGAAGTCGCCAGCAAGGCACCGATGACGCCCAGGGGCACCACCAGCATCACCGAGAACGGAATCGACCAACTCTCGTACAGCGCCGCCAGGCAGAGGAACACCACGATCAGCGACAGGGCATAGAGCGCCGGCGCTTGCGACCCGGACAGCCGTTCCTCGTAGGACAGGCCGGTCCAGGAGTAGCCAACGCCCTTGGGCAACTGCTTGACAATCTCCTCGACCGCCGCCATGGCCTCGCCAGTGGATCGGCCCGGGGCCGGTTCACCGAGGACTTCCATGGCCGGCACGCCGTTATAGCGCGCCAGCTTCGGCGAACCGTAGCTCCACTCGCCGGTGGCGAAGGCACTGAACGGCACCATCTCGCCGGCACTGTTGCGCACGTACCACTTGTCCAGGTCTTCCGGGCTCATCCGCGCATTCGGGCGACCTTGCAGGTAGACCTTCTTCACCCGACCACGGTCGATGAAGTCGTTGACGTAGTTCGAACCCCAGGCGATGGACACGGTGGTGTTGATGTCCGACAGGGACACGCCCAGCGCGCTGGCTTTCTCGTCGTCGATCAGCAGCTGGTACTGCGGTTCGTCGTTCAGACCGTTGGGGCGCACGCGTTGCAGGGCCGGGTTCTGCGAGGCCATACCGAGGAACTGGTTGCGCGCCTGCATCAGCACTTCGTGGCCGACGCCGGCCTGGTCCTGGAGGAAGATGTCGAAGCCCACTGCGTTACCCAGTTCGAGTACCGCCGGCGGGGCGAAGGCGAACACCATCGCGTCCTTGAAGCTGAAGAAGTGCATCTGCGCACGCTGGGCCAGCGCGAACACGCTGTTCTCCGCGCCCGGACGCTCTTCCCAGGGCTTGAGCATGATGAACGCCATGCCCGAACTCTGGCCGCGGCCGGCGAAGTTGAAGCCGGTCACGGTGAACACCGAGGCGACCGAGCTGCTTTCCTTCTCCAGCAGGTACTCACGCATCGAGTCCACCACCACCTGGGTGCGCTCGGCGGACGAACCGGCCGGGGTCTGCACCTGGGCGAACAGCACGCCCTGGTCCTCGTCGGGGAGGAACGCGGTGGGGATGCGGGTGAACAGGTAGATCATGCCGCCGAGGATCAGCACGTACATCAGCAGGTACGGCATGCGGTGCTTGAGGATCGAGGTGACGCCACGCTCGTAGCCGTGGGTGGTGGCGAGGAACTTGCGGTTGAACCAACCGAAGAAGCCGCGTTTGTGCTCGCCGTGGTCACCCTTCTCGATGGGTTTGAGCATGGTGGCGCAGAGCGCCGGGGTCAGGATCAGCGCCACGATCACCGACAGGGCCATGGCCGAGACGATGGTGATGGAGAACTGGCGGTAGATCACCCCGGTGGAGCCGCCGAAGAAGGCCATTGGCAGGAATACTGCCGAGAGCACCATGGCGATACCCACCAGCGCACCCTGGATCTGGCCCATGGACTTGCGCGCCGCCTCACGGGGCGACAGGCCTTCCTCGGCCATCACCCGCTCGACGTTTTCCACCACCACGATGGCGTCGTCCACCAACAGGCCGATCGCCAGCACCATGCCGAACATGGTCAGGGTGTTGATCGAGAAGCCGAAGGCGGCGAGTACACCGAAGGTGCCCAGCAGTACCACCGGCACGGCGATCGTCGGGATCAGCGTGGCGCGGAAGTTCTGCAGGAACAGGTACATCACCAGGAACACCAGCAGGATCGCTTCGCCCAGGGTCTTCACCACCTCATGGATGGAGGCGGAGACTACCGGGGTGGTGTCGTACGGGTAGACGATCTTCATGCCCTGCGGGAAGAACGGCTCCAGCGTGGCCAGGGTGGCACGGATCGATTTGGCGGTATCCAGCGCGTTGGCGCCGGTAGCCAGCTTGATCGCGATACCCGAGGCCGGTTTGCCGTTGAACTGGGCGTTGATGCTGTAGTCCTGGCCACCCAGGGCAACGTCGGCGACGTCTTTCAGGCGAACCTGGGAGCCGTCGGCGTTGACCTTGAGCAGGATTTCCTTGAACTGCTCGGCACTCTGCAGGCGGGTCTTGCCGATGATGGTGGCGTTGAGCTGCTGCCCCTTCACCGCAGGCAGGCCACCCAGTTGCCCGGAGGAAATCTGCACGTTCTGCGCCTGGATCGCCGTCTTCACGTCGCCCGGGGTCATCTGGAAGCTGTTGAGCTTCGCCGGGTCCAGCCAGATACGCATGGCGTACTGCGAACCGAACACCTGGAAGTCGCCCACGCCAGCGGTCCGCGACAGCGGGTCCTGGATGTTGGAGACGATGTAGTTCGACAGGTCTTCCTTGGTCATGCTGCCGTCTTCGGAGACGACGCCGACCACCATCAGGAAGTTCTTCACCGCCTTGGTCACGCGGATGCCCTGTTGCTGCACTTCCTGCGGCAGGAGCGGCGTGGCCAGCTGCAGCTTGTTCTGCACCTGGACCTGGGCGATGTCAGGGCTGGTGCCCTGGTCGAAGGTCACGGTGATGGTCATGCTGCCATCGGAGTTGGACTCCGAGGAGATGTAGCGCAGATGGTCGAGACCGTTCATCTGCTGCTCGATGACCTGCACCACGGTGTCCTGCACCGTTTCGGCAGAGGCGCCCGGGTAGCTCACCTGGATGGCGATGGCCGGCGGGGCAATGGCCGGGTACTGGTTCACCGGCAACTTGAGGATCGACAGACCGCCCGCCAGCATGATCACCAGGGCGATCACCCAGGCGAAGATGGGCCGGTCAATGAAAAACTTCGACATTACGAATCCCCTTGATTAACCCTGCTTGGCCGGTTCGGCGGCGGCGGGCTTGTCGGCGGCACCAGCGGTGGGCGCCACGTTCTTCGCGGGTACGGCCTTGGCCTGGGCGCCCGGCTGGACGTACTGCAGGCCTTCGGTGATCAGGCGATCGCCCGGCTTCAGGCCATCGCTGACCAGCCAATAGGCACCGACGGTGCGATCGGCCTTGATGGTGCGCAGTTCGACCTTGTCCTCGGCGTTGAGCACCAGCGCGGTCGCCATGCCACGGAAGTCACGGGTCACGCCCTGTTGCGGCGCCAGGATGGCCTGCTTCTTGATGCCTTCTTCCAGCTGCGCATGGACGAACATGCCCGGCAGCAGCTCCTTGTTCGGGTTGGGGAAGATGGCGCGCACGGTCACCGAACCGGTGCCCTGGTCGACCGACACTTCGGAGAACTCCAGCTTGCCCTCGACGGGGTACTCGGAGCCGTCTTCCAGGAACAGCTTGACCTTGGCGGCGTTTTCGCCAGCCTTCTCCAGCTGCCCGGCCGCCAGTTCGCGGCGCAGGCGGATCAGCGAAGTGGAGGACTGGGTGACGTCGACGTAGATCGGGTCCAGTTGCTGCACGGTGGCCAGTGCAGTGGCCTGGCCGTTCTGCACCAGGGCGCCTTCGGTCACGCTGGAGCGGCCAATGCGACCGGAGATCGGCGAATAGACCTTGGTGTAGCGCACGTTGATCTGGGCGCTGTCGACGGTGGCCTTGGCCTGCAGGTAGGCGGCCTGGGCGTCAGCGTATTGCTGCTTGCTCACCGCCTCGTCCTTGACCAGTTCCTTGTAGCGCTCGGCCTGCTGCTGGGTGGAAACCAGGTTGGCCTGGGCGCTCTGCAGCGTCGCCTGATAGGTGGCCGGGTCGATCTGGTACAGCTGCTGGCCTTCCTTGACGTCACTGCCTTCCTTGAACAGGCGCTTGAGGATGATGCCGTTCACCTGTGGGCGAACTTCGGCAATGCGATACGCGGTAGTACGGCCCGGCAGTTCGGTGCTCAGGGTGACTTCCTGCGGCTGCAGGGTCACCACACCGACCTCGGGGATCTGCTTCTCCTGCGGGGCCTGGGCTTTGTCGCAGCCGGCAAGAGTGGCCATGGCGACGAGCAGGGCCGGGACCAGGGCGCGCATGGCTGGCTTTCGTTGCATATCGTTGTCCTCGTGAGCAAAGCATCCGGTTTGGCTGTGGGCTTGCCGGTCCGGAAAAGCTGGCAAAAATACTTACATTCAGCCGTGTTTGTAAACGTCCGAAAGCCCTGAGGGAAAACTACTGAAACGATTTAGCCATAGGCCGATATCGCAGTAGGTTTCCCGCAAGGCAGTCGCGGCGACGAACAAAGTTGATAACATCAACTAAAATACGAAAAAATGGTTGAGCCAATCAACCTGATTTACACAAGACTTACCGTGACCGAGCCAATGACCCATAGCGTGAATCCCGACCTGCCACAGACCCTGATGAAGGTCCTCGACCACTTGCGCGAGAGCCTCCAGGACGAACTGTGTGCCGAGGGCATCGACCTCACGCCACCGGACATCCGCCTGCTCGAACTCATCGGTGCCGACGCCGGCCAGAGCCTGCAGAGCCTCGGCCGCAAGATGTGCCGCGACAAGGCACTGGTGACCCGCAAGATCCGCGAGATGGAGACCCTGGGCCTGGTTCGCCGCGAGCGCAACCCGGACGACCAGCGCAGCTTCCAGCTGTTCCTTACCGAGTCCGGAAGCCGTATCGAAGAGCGCACCCAGGCCATCCTCGCACGTACCCATGACAGTCTGTTCGCGCCGCTGGACGACGAGGAGCAACGCACCCTCACCCAGCTCCTGCGGCAGTGCCTGCAGGGGCACGCCGACTGACCGCACAAACGAAAACGCCGGCATTCGCCGGCGTTTTCACTTCCTTGCGTCTTACTGACGCACCCCTTCTACCGACAGGGTCAGCTCGACTTCCTGGGAAGCCGGGCCGAGATCGCGCTGGATATTGAAGTCCTTCAGCTTAAGGGTGGTGGTGCCGAGGAAGCCGGCACGGTAGCCGCCCCACGGGTCATCGCCCTGGCCGATCAGTTCAGCCTTGATGGTGACCGGCTTGGTTACGCCGTTCAGGGTCAGGTTGCCGGTGATCTCGGCGTTCTTGCCATCGGCCTTCACGGCGGTGGATTCGAAGGTCGCGGTCGGGTTCTTCGAGACGTTCAGGAAGTCCGGGCTGCGCAAGTGCTTGTCACGCTCGGCGTGATTGGAGTTCACGCTGTTGGTGTTGATGGTCACCTTGACCTTGTCGGCAGACGGGTTCTTCTCGTCGAAGGTGAAGGCACCGTCGAAATCGTCGAAGCGGCCGTACAGCCAGCTGTAACCCAGGTGCTTGATGCGGAATTCGATGAAGGCGTGCTGGCCTTCCTTGTCGATCTTGTAGTCCGCGGCCATGGCCTGGCCAGCGGAGAACAGGGCGGTACCCAGCGCCAGAGCGGCGAACGTCTTCTTCAGCATTGAAGCAATCTCCCTTTGGGGTGAGGTGTTATTTCGCGGCACGACCGAGCATGCGTACCAGGGTCGCATCGCGGTCGAAGAAATGATGTTTGAACGCCGCCAGGGCGTGCAGCACGGCCAGCACCACCAGGCCCCAGGCCAGGTAGAGGTGGATCGCGCCGGCGATGTCGGCCTGGTCGGTGATGCCGCTCAGGGTCGCGGGCACATCGAACCAGCCGAAAACGCTGATGGGCTTACCCTCGGCGGTGGAGATCAGGTAACCGGCGATGATCACGGCGAACAGCAGCGCGTAGAGCGCCAGGTGGCCGAGCTTGGTCGCCACGCGGGTCATCTGGCCATGATTGGCTGGAGCCGGCGGCGCCGGGCTGATGAAGCGCCAGAGCACGCGCACGATCAGGGCGATCGCCAGCAGGATGCCGATGCTTTTATGGATTTCCGGAGCGCGGTGGTACCAGGTGTCGTAGTAGTCCAGCTCGCGCATCCACAGGCCAAGGCCGAACAGGCCGAACACCACCAGCGCACTGCCCCAGTGCAGGAACAGGCTGACCAGTCCGTAACGAGCGGGGGAATTACGCCATTGCATCGATCGACATCCTTGAAACGGGAATTCAAGACTAGCGGCTAATCCATCGAATAAAAGCAGAAAATCCTGCTTTGAAACATCGACTGACAAGATAGGTCACGCTTGAAACGCCCGTCCCAGAGCCAGATACGACAATGCCGGCTTTCGCCGGCATTGTCTGGGTGCAACCGATCAGATCAGAACGGCAGCCAGGACATGATGCCCTTCTTCTCGCCCTTGGCCTCTCCCGGCTTGTCGCTGGCGGCCGGAGCCGGAGCCTTGGTTTCCAGCACCGGGGCCTTGCCCGACTGCAGGTCGCGCACCTGGCTGGCCGCGCGCTTGCCGCTGCGCAGGGCGCCTTCGATGGTGCCCGGATACAGCGCATCGGTGTGCTCGCCGGCGAACACCACGCGGCCCACCGGACGCTCCCAGACACGCCAGAAGTTAGTGACGTCGCCTGGGCCGTAGGTCACGTAGGAACCGCCGGTGCCGGCGTCAGCGCTGTAGCGACGCATCTCGTAGCCGTCGTACGCACCGCGCATCTTCGGGTAGTACTTGTTCATGCGGATCAGCACCTGCTCCAGTACCTGGCGATCACCGAAGGCCTGCATGACACGGGCGTTGTCGCCGGACAGGTTGATCAGCACGTTGGCGCCGCCCTTCACCGCAGGCTCGACCCAGATCATACCCAGGCCCTGGTCGCTGAAGATCTCGCCGGACAGGCGCGACTTGTCGTCCCACACCGGGCGCTTGAACTTCATCAGGATCTGGTCGCGCCAGGCATAGGGCATGTTGGTGATCGAAGACTGCTGCGGCGCGGTCAGGCCCGGGGTCATCGGGATCTTGCCGACGGCCGCCAGCGGCACGCTCAGTACCACGTAGTCGGCGCTGTAGCCGGTGGCACCGACCTTGACGGTCACGCCGTCCTTGTCCTGAGTGATACCGGTGACCTTGGCATTGGTCTTGATGGTCTTGATCTGCTTGGCGAAGGCCTGGGCCAGCACCTGGCTGCCACCGGGCAGGCGCGAGGCGCGCATGTCACGGTCATCGACGTTGCGGTACACGCGCCCCTGCTGGGCGAAGTACAGCAGCGACAGGCGCGAAGGCTCTTCATAGTGGGAGCGGATGCGCTGGTTGACCAGCAGGCGTGCCACCGGCGAGAGGTTCAGCTTGTCCAGCCAGCGGGCGACGGTCAGCGCGTCCAGGGCCTGGGTGGTCTTGGTTGCCAGCGGGTTGAGCGGGTCATCGATGGAGGCCGACAGGTCGTCCAGGGACTTCTCGAAGCGCTCCAGGTCAGCGGCGACGGCGGGCATCTTGGCCTTCAGGTCGGTACTGGTGTAGTAGACGCCATCGATCAGATAGCTCGGGGTACGGACAAAGTCCGGCGCCGGCACCGAATTGACCTTCAAGGTGTCCAGGTAGCCATTGAGGGTCGGCTGAACCTTCTTGTTGCCGATCCACTCGCTGGTGGCCAGGCCGGAACGACCACCCACCTGCGGCTTGGCTTCCAGCAGGGTGACCTGCCAGCCGGCCTGCTGCAGCTCATAGGCCGAGGAAAGGCCGGCGAGACCGCCACCGATCACGATGGCCGTCGGTTGTTTGTCCTTGCCCAGCGCCACCGCGCTGAACGCCCCCAGAGCGACCAGCGCAGCAGCGCGCAGCCATCCCATCTTCATCGAGCCGATCCCCAGAAAAGTGCAAAGGCGCGAAGCATACGTCAGCGCCAGATGGCCGAATAGCCGTCTTGGTCGGCAACCTACGGCATGTGTCGTAGGACGTGTCCTTGTTCATCTCAGGTGCATTGAATAGGCTTGCGCGATCCGGGCAAGTCGACACGGACATGCCGCCATCAGTAAGGAGCAGCCCATGGGCCTGAACGCCGAGTGGATGCAGCGCGATCTCGAGGTGCTGTGGCACCCCTGCACCCAGATGAAAGACCACGAACGCCTGCCGGTGATCCCGATCCGCCGCGGCGAAGGCATCTGGCTGGAGGACTTCGAAGGCAAGCGCTACCTGGACGCAGTCAGCTCCTGGTGGGTCAACGTCTTCGGCCACGCCAACCCGCGTATCAACCAGCGCATCAAGGACCAGGTGGACCAGCTGGAGCACGTGATCCTCGCCGGCTTCAGCCACCAGCCGGTGATCGAGCTGTCCGAACGCCTGCTGCGCCTGGCGCCAGCCGGTTTCTCCCGGGTGTTCTACGCCGACAGTGGCTCGGCCGGTATCGAAGTGGCGCTGAAGATGAGCTACCACTACTGGCACAACCTCGGCCAGCCGGAGAAGAAGCGCTTCATCACCCTGACCAACAGCTATCACGGCGAGACCGTCGCCGCGATGTCAGTGGGTGACGTGGCGCTGTTCACCGAGACCTACAAGTCGCTGCTGATGGACACCATCAAGGTGCCGACCCCCGACTGCTACCTGCGCCCCGAAGGCGTGAGCTGGGAGGAGCACTCGCGGACGATGTTCGCCGCCATGGAGCAGGCGCTGGAGCAGCACCATCAAGAGGTCGCGGCGGTGATCGTCGAACCGCTGGTGCAAGGCGCCGGCGGCATGCGCATGTACCACCCGGTCTACCTCAAGCTGCTACGCGAGGCCTGTGACCGCTATGGCGTGCACCTGATCCACGATGAGATCGCCGTCGGCTTCGGCCGCACCGGCACGATGTTCGCCTGCGAACAGGCCGGCATCACCCCGGACTTCCTCGTGCTGTCCAAGGCCCTGACCGGCGGCTACCTGGCGATGAGCGCGGTGCTCACCACCGACAAGGTCTATCAGGCCTTCTACGACGACTACGCCACCCTGCGCGCCTTCCTCCACTCGCACACCTACACCGGCAACCCGCTGGCCTGCGCCGCCGCCCTGGCGACCCTGGACATCTTCGAGCAGGACAACGTGATCGAGGCCAACAAGGCCCTGGCGGCGAAGATGGCCAGCGCCACCGCGCACCTGGCCGACCACCCGCACGTCTCGGAAATCCGCCAGACCGGCATGATCCTCGCCATCGAGATGGTTCAGGACAAGGCCAGCAAAACCGCCTACCCCTGGCAGGAACGCCGCGGCCTGAAGGTCTTCCAGCACGGTCTGGAACGCGGTGCGCTGCTGCGCCCGCTGGGCAGCGTGGTGTACTTCCTGCCGCCGTACATCATCACCCCCGAGCAGATCGACTTCCTCGCCGAAGTTGCCAGCGAAGGCATCGACATCGCCACCCGCGACAGCGTGAGCGTAGCGGTCAGCAAACGCTTCCCCGAGCATCGCGATCCGGGCTGATCGGCTACAAGCGGCAGGCCGAAAGCTTTAAGCTTGCCGCTTTCCCCCATCAGTTCGACATCGCCATGCGCCTCTCCCGCTTCTTCATCGACGCCCCGCTCTCCCTCGGCCAGCACGAGCTGCCCGAAGCCCAGGCCCACTACATCGGCCGCGTACTGCGCCACAGCACGGGTGACGCGGTGCAGTTGTTCGACGGTTCGGGCCGCGAATTCCTGGGCGAACTGATCGAGGTGGGCAAGAAGAACGTCCGCGTGGACCTGCGCGAAACCTTCGACGGCCAGGCCGAATCACCGCTGCGCGTGCACCTGGGCCAGGGCCTGTCCCGTGGCGAGCGCATGGACTGGGCGATCCAGAAGGCCACCGAGCTGGGCGCCAGCGAAATCACCCCGATCGTCAGCGAACGCTGCGAAGTGCGCCTCAAGGACGAACGTGCCGACAAGCGCATGGCCCACTGGCGCCAGGTGGCGATCAGCGCCTGCGAACAATGCGGCCGCTCGGTCCTGCCGGTGCTCAACGCGCCCATTACCCTCGCCGAATGGCTGGAAAGCTGCGAAGCGCAGCTCAAGCTGGTGCTGCACCCGGTGGCCGAGCCGCTGACCAGCCATGACAAGCCGGCGAGCCTGGCCTTCCTGATCGGCCCGGAAGGCGGCTTGAGCGACGCGGAAGTGGAGCAGGCCAAGTCGGCTGGATTCCATGCCGCGCGACTGGGACCGCGCGTGCTGCGCACCGAGACCGCGCCAGTGGTCGCGCTGAGTGTCGCGCAGCAGTTGTGGGGGGATTTCTGAGCGCTTCGACGCTGGGCGGGTTCGCGAGCAAGCTCGCTCCTACGAAAAGCACCCCGAGCTAGCTGGCTGCCTGTAGGAGCGAGCTTGCTCGCGAACCGCTCAGCGCTCGTACATCCAACCAGATCAGACGCCCCGCAACGCCAACCCCGCCAGCACCAGCAAAACCAGTCCACACAACACATGGCTCACCCGGTGCCAGCGCGGCGAAGCGTTGCGCCGCAGCCAGTCCACCAGTGCCGCGCAGAGGAAGCAGCAGAGCACCGAGGCGGTCATGAAGCCGGCGAAGAACACCAGCGAATCCGCCAGTGTCGGCACGCCATTCACCAGCCCGGCCATGGCACCGCCCAGCGCGCCCCAGTAGACGATGTTCTTCGGGTTCGACAGCGACAGCATGGCCCCGGAAGCAAACGCCCCGGCGTGGTGATCGCCAGGCTCGCCCTCCTTCACTGCGCCGACCTCGCGCGCATCGCGCAGGCTCTGCACGCCCAGCCAGGCCAGGTAGGCGGCGCTGGCCAGGGTCAGCGGCAGGCGCAAGGTTTCATGGCCGAACAACAGCGCCAGGCCGGTCAGGCCGATCAGTGCCCAGACCGCATCACCAATCAGCGAGCCGAATTGCACCAGCAGCGCCGGGCGGAAGCCGCCCTTCAGGCCACGCCGCAGGGTTTCGGCGAGCACGGCGCCGGGGGACAGGCAGAAGACGGCGCCGAACAGCAGCGCAGCGAAAAACAGGGTCAGCATGGAATCGACTCTCAGACGGGATGGCGATGGAGCCAGTCTGCCTGAGTGTTTCGCCGGCGACTTGAACCAGATTGCGCCCCTCAGCGTACGGCGCGCTGGAAGCTGCCCGGCGATACGCCATAGGCGGCGCGGAAGTGCCGGTTGAGGTGGCTCTGGTCGGCGAAACCCAGCTCATGCGCCACCTCGGTGGCCGGCAGGCCGGCGCGCAGCAGCGCCTGGGCGCGGCGGGTACGCAGCTGCATGGCCCATTGTCGGGGGCTGAGGCCCACCTGCTTCTGAAAGCTGCGCAGCAGGTGGAAACGCGACAGGCCGAGGTAGGCCGCCATCTCGTCGAGGCTGGGTTGACGCGCGAGGTCGGCGGCCAGCCAGTCCTGCAGATCGGCGATCCGCCCACCGCTCTCCAAACGCTCCTGCGGCAGCCGCACCCCCATGGCGCGGGCGATTTCAGCCAGCAACAGCGTCAGTCGCTCCTCGCCGCGCTGGCGAACAAAGGCGTCGTCGCCCAACGCTCGCTCGACGGCGTCGGCCGTGGCGGCAGTGAGGACGGGCAGGCGGTCGGTAGACCGTTCAAACTCCAGGCGTTGCAGGCCGAGCATCGCCGCCAGTTGGTCGGAAGCGACGTAGAGGCTGACGAACTGCCAGGGCTGGCCTTCGGAGACGCCGCCACCCTGAATCTGTCCGGGGTTGTAGCAGGTGAAACAGCCAGGGCCGGCATCGAAGGTTCGGCCGTCCAGCCAGACACTTTCCTCGCCGCGCAGATTGGCGCTGATGACGAATTCGTCGTGGCTATGGCGCTCGAAACGGTGGCCGCCGAGTGTGGCGCCAGCAACCTCGAAGCCGGGTTGGTCTCCCAGCTGGGCAAGGCGCAGGCTGCCACTCATGGCGGGCTCAGATCAGGCCGGAGTCGGCCAGTTTCTGCTCCAGCGCGACCAGGTCGGGGATGCGCGCGTGGGCGTCGCCCAGGTCCACCGCGTCCAGCTCCAGCGGCGCCAGCGGCACGTCCAGGCGCTTGAGATCGGAGCCGACCTTCAGCGACCGCGGGATACCCTGCACCAGGAGCGCGAAGAATTTCACATTGGGCCGCCCGCCCAGGGCGTTGATCACGATCACCCGCGCACCGGGGCTGACTTCGGCCTGGCCGTCGGAGGCCGCCTCGAAGGACAGCAGCGGCAGGCGCAGGTCGCGCCAGGCCACCTGGCCCAGGTACCAGGATGGCAGGCCGTCCACCGGGTGCGGGGCACGGTAGGTGATCAGCTCAGCCACCGCCACGTTGGGCAGCAGCAGGTTGCGGTCGGCCAGCGGCACCAGCAGGCCGGTCAGGCTGCTGGGGGCGGCGTTGGCCACAGCAGCATTGGCAACGGCGGTATTGGCGACGGGAAGATCACTCATCGGGCCTTATCTCACTGCGTAACTGCGCCGACGCATTGTTCGGCGAGATGATTGACCAGCGCCGCCGCGAGTTCGCGCGGGTCGCCAGAAAGGGTGCTGTAGCCGCCTTCGCGCAGGCTGTCGGGCATGCTGGAACAGGCGCAGCTGTCGGCGCGCTGGGTCCAGATCGGTGCACCCTGCCGGCGGACGTAGGCCGCGGCGGCGCTGCCATCGCTGCACATGCCGCTGAACACGATCACACCGCAACGCTCGCCGTATTGCTGGGCGAGGTTGAGCATCATCTGGTCGATGGACGGGCTGTAGGGCTCCGGCCAGCTGCGCTCTTCCACGCGCATGCGCGCCGAGGCGTCGAAGCCCAGCTCGCGGGAGATCGGCACGACCACGACTTCGCCGCAGCGCACCGGATCGCCGTCGCGCACGGTATTGACGTGCCACTGACTGTGGCGACCGACCGCTTGCGGCAGGTTCGCCTCGAAGGAAGCGTCGATGTGCTGGGCATACAGGAAACCCACCGGCAGGCCGCCGGGCAGCGCATCGAGAAAAGTCTTCACCGCCGCCGGGCCGCCGAGCGAGGCGGCCAGCAACCAGACCTGCGCAGCAGGCTCGCCGGCTTTCAGCGGCGAGGCGGCGAGGTCGTCGGGCAGCGCCACACGGCTCGGGCGCTGCGCCTCGTCGAGCAAAGCCGCCAGGCTGCGGCCGACGCCAGCGCTGGGGTCGCCTACCAGCTTGCGCAGCTTGGACACCAGGCGGCGTTCCCAGCGTGGGTAATGTTCGGAATGCCGCTCCGGCGCATGGCCTTCGCCGAACAGCACGGGCACCCGCGACTGTTCCAGCAGGTTGTCCACCAGCGGCGAGTCTTCCTGCTGCGCCAGGTCGACGAGCCACAGGTCGGTCTCGCAGGCGTCCAACTGGTCACTTTCAAGGCGCGCCGGGTCGGCATTGAGCACCACCTGGTAGCCATGGCCGGCCAGGGCCTGCGCCAGCACGTGGCGTTGCAGCGAGGTATCGGCAATCACCGCGATCCGCGGCGTGCTCTGCTCAGACATGGGCCTTCACCAGCTTGTGGATGTTCTCCAGCAGCTCGGATTCCTGGTACGGCTTGCCCAGGTACTGGTTGACGCCGATGGCCAGGGCACGGTCGCGGTGCTTCTCGCCGGTACGGGAGGTAATCATGATGATCGGCAGGTCCTTCAGCTGTTCATCGTGGCGCACCAGGGTGGCCACTTCGAAGCCGTCCATGCGCGGCATCTCGATGTCCAGCAGCATGATGTCGGGCTTGTGTTCCTGCAGCTGGGCGATGGCGTCCACCCCGTCCTTGGCGGTGAGCACGTTCATGCCGTTGCGCTCCAGCAGGCGGCTGGTGACCTTGCGCACGGTGACCGAGTCGTCCACCACCATGACCAGAGTCGGGCGCTGGTGCTCGATGTCCGCAGCGGTCGGGCCGGCCAGCTGGCGGCGCGGGGCATGCTGGACCAGCTGCGCATGGAGCACGCGGATGGTCGCCAGCAGGTCGAGAATCACCACCACGCGACCGTCACCGAGGATAGTCGCGCCGGAGATGCCGCTGACGCCGGCGAACTGCGCACCGAGGCTCTTCACCACGATTTCGCGCGAGCCCGCCAGGGCATCCACCTGCACCGCGACCGCATGGTCTGCCGAGCGCACGAGGATCACCGGCAAGGGCAGCGACTGCCCGACCAGCTTGGGATGCTGGCCGTTGTTGAGCAGGTCGCCCAGGTATTTCAGTTCATAGCTCTGGCCCGCGTACTCGAAGCTCGGCGCGGCGCCGGTCTCGTCGGCGGCAGCCTGCTCGTAGAGGGCTTCCAGCTCGTAAGGGGAGACTCGCACGATACCTTCGATGGTGTTCAGCGGCAGGGCATACAGGTCCTCGCCGGAGAGCACCATCAGCGCGCGGTTCACCGACACGGTGAACGGCAGGCGGATGTCGAACTTCGTGCCTTCGCCGACGCTGGAATGGATGCTCATGGAACCGCCGAGCTGTTTCACCTCGGAGTTCACCACGTCCATGCCCACACCACGGCCGGAAATCTGCGTGACTTTCTCGGCGGTACTGAAACCGGCCTCGAGGATGAACTGCAGCACCTCGTGGTCGTTCAGCTCGCTGTCGTCGGTCATCAGGCCGCGTTCGATGGCCTTGCGGCGCACGGCTTCCAGGCGAACGCCAGCGCCATCGTCGGCCAGGGTCAGGAGGATGTCGCCACCCTCGCGGCCCAGGGTCAGGCGAATGGTGCCCTGCTCCGGCTTGCCGGCGATGCGCCGCGCCTCGCCGGACTCGATGCCGTGGTCGACCGCGTTGCGCAGCATGTGCTCCAGCGGCGCGACGATGCGTTCGAGCACGGTACGGTCCATCTCGCCTTCGGCGTTGCTGACCACGAACTCGACCTGCTTGCCCAGCTCGCTAGCCACCTGACGGACGATCCGGCGCAGGCGCGGCACCAGGCGGTCGAAGGGCACCATGCGGGTGCGCATCAAGCCTTCCTGCAGCTCGGTGTTGACCCGCGCCTGTTGCAGCAGCAGGGTCTCGGCGTCGCGGTTCTTGGCAGCCAGGGTTTCCTTGAGGTCGAAGAGGTCGGAAGCGGACTCGAACAGTGCGCGCGAAAGCTGCTGCAGCTGCGAGTAGCGGTCCATTTCCAGCGGGTCGAACTCTTCATAGCCGGCGCGCTCGGCGTCGGCCTGGTGGCGCGAGAGGATCTGCGCCTGGGTTTCGGTATCGAGGCGGCGCAGCTGATCGCGAACCCGCTCGATGGTGGCGTCCATCTCGCCCAGGGTCGAACCGACGTCGCTCACCTGCTGCTCGACGCGACCACGGAAGATCGAGGTCTCACCGGCAAGGTTGACCAGGCCTTCGAGCAGTTGCGCGGGCACCTTCACCAGCTCCTGCGGCGCGCGGCGCGCAGCGGCTTCCTGGGCGGCTTCCTGGGCACGGCGAACGAAGGGCAGCACCACCGGCGCGTCGACGCGCTGCGGCACGGCCGCGGCCATGATGGCTTCGGGCAATGCCGGCAGGCTCACCGGGGCCGGCTGTTCGGCGATCGGCTCCTCGGCGAGGTCTTCGTGCTGGCTATCGGCAGTCTCGACTTCACCCAGGTGCAGGCGCAGCTGGTCGACTTCGGCCTGCAGGCCTTCGAAGCCGGACTGCGCGTCCATCAGCAGGCTTTCCGGCCAGGGCGCGCCCTGTTGCTGGGCTTCGCTCAGGTGCTGTTCGAGGTCATGGGCCAGGTCGCCCAGGCTGGTCTGGCCAGCCAGGCGCGCACCGCCCTTGAGGGTATGGAGAATGCGCAGCAGCTCGTCGAGCGCACCGTTCTCACGCTCGGCGTCCCAGCGGCCCAGGGCCTGTTCCATGCCTTCAAGCAGGTCGTCCGCCTCTTCCAGGAAGATATCCAGGATGTCGGCTTCCGGGCCTTCCGGCGCGGCAGGGGTGGAGCTGATCGCGTGCAGGCTGACGCTGCTGGGAATGCTCAGTTGTTCTTCGGGGTTGGCACGAAATCGGTGGATCGCATCGATCAGCGATTCACCTCCCGGAATCCGGCGATGCTGCTGGACCGCTTCGAGCATCTCGGCGAGACGGTCGTGGCAGCGCTGCAGCAGCTCGAAGAGTGTCGGACTGGCACGCAGGCGGCCACCGCAGAGGCCTTCGTAGAGGAATTCCAGCTCATGGGAGAGGTCGCCAATGGGGCGGATCTCGGCCATCCGCGCGCCGCCCTTGAGGGTGTGCAGGTCGCGTTGCAGCGCTTCCAGTTCGACGCTGTTGTCGGGGCTTTCCATCCAGCGGTGCAGGGCACCGGAGGAGCTTTCGAGGATGTCGAAACCTTCCTCGAGGAAGATTTCCACCAGTTCCAGGTCGCGGTCTTCAGCCAGCTCGTACTCGCTGTCCTGCACGCCCGCGACTTCCGCGCTAGCGACCGGTGCAGCGGGCTCGATGACCTCCGGCTCAGCCTGCGACGACTCGGCGATTTCAGCTTCGGCCTGGTCGAGGAAGGCCTGCAGGTCGAGGTCTTCCGAGGCGGATTGCTGCTGCGGCTCGACCGCGGCATCGGGAACGCTGCTCTCCAGGTCGATGCTGTCGGGTTCGCGGTCTTCTGGGGTAAAAGCTTCGACGGTTTCGACAGCTTCAGCTTCCGGCGCCGCCTCGGTGGGCAGCTCCAGCTCGATCTCGGTTTCGATGACTGGCGGCAGCTCGAGGGTTTCTTCCTGCTCAGCCACGGCTTCCTGCTGCGCCGCCAGAGCCTGCGGCAGATTCAGGCCGGCAGCCGGATTCTGGCGGAAGGTGCGGATGGTCTGCACCAGGTCGGCCGGATCGGTCAGCGCCTGGCCAGCCTGCAGCTGGTCGAGCTGGGTCGCCAGGCGATCGTGGCAGGTGCGCAGCAGCTCGCCCAGCGGTGGGCTGTGCTGGAAGCGATGGTCCAGCAGGCCTTCGTAGAGCGATTCGAGTTCGTGGGACAGGTCGCCGATTTCGCGGATTTCCGCCATGCGCGCACCACCCTTGAGGGTGTGCAGGTCGCGTTGCAGGGTCGAAAGTGCGGCGAGCCCTTCGGGCGAGGCCAACCATTGGTCCAGCGCCTGGCCGGCGTTATCCAGGATGTCGACCGCCTCTTCGAGGAAGATCGCCACCATTTCCTCGTCCAGCGCGCGCGGCGGTTGCTGCGGGGCCGGATGGGCATGTGGCGTCTCGGCGGTGATGACGTCATCGTCGTCATCGTCGGCAGCACCGCGCGGGGCGCCGTCGTTGTCACCCCGCGCCGACCAGCTCAGGCCGTCAGGCAGGTTGTCGTCGTCCACTTGGCGGCTGTCGAGAAGGAATTCTTCGTCCTCGGCCGGGAAGTCGTCGGCGGTCAGGCTTTCCAGGTCGACGAACTCGATGTCCGAGGCGTCCTGCAGCTCGTTCGCAATCTCCTCGGGAGCAGTGACCGGAGCGTCCAGCAGGCGGTGCAGCGCTTCGACCTGTTCCGGGCGAGCGCTGACCTGCAGGGCGGCGGCCACCTGGTCCATCATGCCGATCAGCGCCTCGTGGGCGGCTTCAGCGGCGGAGAAGAACGCATCGCCGGTTTCCAGGCGACCCTGGCGCACGGCGCCGTAGACAGCCAGCAGCGCGTCGGCGAGTTCTGCCATCTGCGGCAGCTCGGCCATCTGTGCGCCACGGCTGAGGGTTTCCAGTTCGTCGTAGAGGGCGCCCAGTTCGTGGCGCTCCTGCGGGTGCTCGCGCCAACGGCGCAGCAGATCCTCGGCGTCGAGCAGGATGTCCATGCCCTCGGCGAGGAACATGCCGATCATCTGCGGGTCGTTGCCGCTGCCTTCGCCACTTTCACCGCGACGCTTGGCCTCGGCGGCCTCCAGGCGTTCCTGGTGGATCTGCGCGATGCGCGCCAGCAGCTCCGGGCTGCCCTCGATGGGTGCCAGCGGACGGCCTTCGACGAGCTGGTCGAGACCGACGCGGAACAGGCCTTCGGCGGCGTGCAGCAGCTCGGCCTCGCGCAGGTCGACCTGCAACAGGTTGGTCTTGAACTCCTTCACCAGCCGCTCCAGCGGCGTGGCGATTTCGGCGATCGGCAGGATGCCGGCCATGTGAGCGCTGCCCTTGAGCGTGTGCAGGGCGCGCTGCAGGTCGTCGGTCACCGGCTGCGGCAGCTGCTGCGCGCAATCGGCAAGGAAGCCGACCAGGGTTTCCAGATGGGCTTCCGCTTCGTTGCGGAAGATCTCGAGCAACTGCGGATCGAGGCTTTCGTCGAGACCTTCGTTGGCTGCTTGCGCCGCAATTTCCTCGACTTCAGCCAGCTCGGGGGTGATGTCCTCGACCTGCGGCGCCGACTCCGGCAACCCGCCGCCGGGCGGCGGTACCGGCTGCCCTTTGGCCAGGGCGTGGGCGGTGGCGGCCAGGCGGTCGACATCGTCGCGCTGACGCTGGGCGCTGGCGGCATACTCGTCGACCAGTTCGGGCAGCAGCGCGACCACATCCTGGATGACCTGCAACACAGCCGGCGAGGCGACGATGCTACGGTCCAGCACACGGTTGAGCAGGTTTTCGATGGACCAGGCCAGCTCGCCGATCACCAGCGCACGGACCATCCGGCCACTGCCCTTGAGGGTATGGAAGGCACGGCGGATTTCGGTCAGCGAGTCGCGGTCATCGGTATTGGCCAGCCAGGTCGGCAGGTGTTCACCGATGGTCTCCAGCACTTCACCGGCCTCTTCGATGAAGACTTCGCGCAGCTCTTCGTCGATCGGTTCTTCGTCGGCGGGCGGTGGCAGCAGGCTGGGGGGCACATCCTGGGCAGGCGGGTTGATCGCCTGCACCGGAGCAGCCATGACTTCGGCCAGGGACAACGGCTTGGCCGGTGCCTCGGCGGCCGGCTCGAGCTCCGCCGGCGGGCTGGGCAGCTCGACTTCCGGCAGGTCCAGGTCGGCGATGTTCTCGTCGCTCCAGGCTTGGGCCTGGAACGACGGCGTTTCGGCTTCGGCCAGCGGCTCCAGCGGCTCCAGTTGCAGCGGCGCGTCGAGACTGAGATCGACGCCGGCGTCCAGCGCGGTCGGTTCGCTCAGCTCGCCCAGCGTCCAGTTGTCATCGCTGACCAGCGAAGCTTCGGCTGTGGACGGCGCATCGGTGACGGGCTGGGCATCGAAGCTCAGGTCGTCCAGGGACTCCAGGGTCGCCAGCGGGGCGGGTTCGTGCGCTTCCAGGCTGGCGAAGCTTTCGTCAA
Organism: Pseudomonas nicosulfuronedens; assembly: GCF_005877905.1. GTDB lineage: Bacteria > Pseudomonadota > Gammaproteobacteria > Pseudomonadales > Pseudomonadaceae > Pseudomonas > Pseudomonas nicosulfuronedens. Next base: position 103,635 of record NZ_SWDV01000029.1, read on the forward strand.
GCTCCAGGGAAGGCGCGGGCGATTCGGCAGCCGGCTGGCTCAGGTCGATGCTGAACCAGTCTTCCTCGGCGGGCTTCTCGCCGGTTGGGGTGAGCGACTCCATGTCCCAGCTCAGCTCGTCCACCGGGGCCGGAGTGGCCTCCAGCGACGGCAGGCTGGCAAAGTCTTCGAGCAGTTCCGGGGCTGCCGGGGTTTCGCTCGGTGCCATGGACAGATCCAGGGCTTCCCAGGTCTGTTCGGTAACCGGGGACTCCGCCTGTACCGGTTCGTCGATGCGCGGTGCCTCGGCCAGTGGAACGGCGTCGTCGAGGCTCCAGCTCAGCTCATCGGTCTGCGGTTGCGCAGGGGCTTCTTCCAGCGTTTCGAGGCTGAACTCGATGCTGTCGGCCTTGTGGCTGTCGTCCAGCGACCAGCCTTGGTCTGCCAGGGTGGTGTCGGTAATTGGTGCAGCCGGCTCCAGCTCGATGTCCCAGCTGAGGCTTTCCGGCTCCAGGGTGGCGGTCGGCGCGCTCGATTCGTCCGGGACGGCAGAAGCGGCCAGCGGCTCGACGTCGTCGAGGGTCCAGGCACCCGGTTCGGCGGTGGGCTCGGCGGGAGGCAGGCCGGAGTCCAGCTCCAGGGGTTCGAAGGTAAAGCTGGATTCGACTTCGCCGGCAGGCTGCTCTTCGGGCTCCACAGGGAGGTCGAAATCGGCCAGCAGCGAAGGCTCTTCCACGGCAGCAGGCTCGGCGACCGGCGCGAAGGAGAAGCTCTCTGCGCTCTCGACGGCGGGTTGCGGCGCGTCAATGTCGGCCAGGTCCAGGATCGGTTCTTCGGCCGGAGCCAGCTCTTCGAGCGGAGCCAGCTGGGCTGGCTGTTCGTACGACGGCTCCTCAAGCGGAGCTGCCTCGAAGCTGGACGGTTCAAAGCTGTCGGCGATTTCCACCGGCGCGGCCAGTTCCGGCACCGCTTCCACCGGCACGGCTTCGGTCGGTTCGGCCAGCGGCTGGGCGGCCAGCACGTCGATCTCGTCCAGCGGATTGTCCAGCGGAGCGGGCGCGAAGGCGCTCGGCTCGGCATCGAGGATCGACGGACGCGGCTTGAGCGAGTAGCCCAGGCTGTCCAGGCTCTCCTCGGCCACGTCGAGGATCATGTCGCCCTGGGTGTTGTGGTCTTCCGACAGGCGCTCGAGGTAGTACTCGACACTGGTGATGGCGTCGGCCAGGGTGTCCAGGCTGTGCCAGTCCGGCACGGCCTGGCGCACCAGCAGCTGTTCCTGGATGTAGCGATTGCAGTTTTCCAGCAGTTTCGCCGCACGTTCCTGGGAGATCATCGCCAGGCCACCACGAACCTGCGTGAGCAGTTCCGGCACGCGGGCCAGGTGCTCGTGGTTCCACTGCGAGGCGATGAACTCGATGATCGCGTCCTTGGCCAGTTCCAGGCCGTTGCGCGCTTCCTTGATCACCACCTGGTGGATCTGCTCGACGTCGGTGGTCGGCAGGACGTTCTCTTCGCTGCCCGGCTCTTCGCTCGGGCCGACCATGCCGGCCAGCGTGGCCTCGACATAGAGCAGCGCACCGGCGACATCCATCAGGGTGGCGTCGTTGGGCTGGCGCTGGCCGTGGGCGAGCGCGCTGACCACGTCGATCTGGTCGAGGATAACCTTGCGCGGCTGGCCGAAGCCCAGCACGGCGAGGGTGTCGGCAATCTGCTTGAGCGGTGCCAGCAGGCTGCCCAGCTCGTTCACGCCGCTGCGATCGCTGCGCACGAAGAGGTCGAGGCTGTCCTTGACCCGCACCAGCTCCTCGCACAGCGCGCCAACGACCGAGCGCATGGCGTCGCGGTCGGGGCCGGCGAGACGGGCACGTTCCTCGTCCACCAGGGCTGCACCCGGCAGGGCGTCGTCCAGGCGGTACTCGTCCTTCACCGCCCGCACGCGCGGCGAGTGGTCGGAGGCCTTGGCCACATAGAACAGCAGGTTCTTGATCAGCTCTTCCGGCGCCGGCTGGTTCATGGCGTCGGCGCCCTGGTCGACCAGGCGCTTGAACTCGCGGTCGACCTGGCGCAGCAGGTTACGCACCGAGGTGCCGTTGGCGATGCTGCCGTTGGCCAGGCCTTCGATCATCGCCGAAGCGATCACCCACAGGCGGCCCAGCGGGGCGTCCTTGCACAGGGACTCGAGGCGGGCGAAGACGCGCGCCAGGTAGCCCAGGTTGGTCGGCAGGTCCTGGTTGCGGATGACGCCGACCAGGGCGACCTGCAGCATCTGCCGCAGCTTGCGCAGCAGCGCCGGCAGTTCAGCGGTGCGCAGGCGCGCCAGGGCGTCCACCGGCAGCACCGGGGATTCGCGGGACAGGTCGGGGGAGAACAGGCTGGTTTCCGACAGCAGCTTCTCGCCGCGGGCGGTGCGCAGGTCGTTGAGCAGCGGCAGCACCACCAGCGGCAGGTCGCGGCGGGCGCTCTGGATGCGCTCCAGGTAGGCAGGCAGCTGCAGAATGGCCTGCATCAGCACTTCCAGCGCTTCGCTCTGGCTGGACGTCTTGCCGTCGATCAGCGCCTGGGTCAGGTACTCCATTTCCTCGGCGAGCAGGGCCGCGCCGTAGAACTCCACCATCTGCAGCGTGCCGCGCACCTGGTGGATATAGGCCAGGCAAAAGCCCATCCGCGTCGGGTCCTGAGGGTTCTCGACGTAGGATTCGAGGGCTTGCCGCGCCTGCTTGAGCGTTTCGGCAATCTCGCCTTTTACCCATTCCAGGGCGACATAATCGTGCCGATCACCCATAGCCACTCCACTCATGTGTCTGTGTCATCCCTTCCGGGTAAAGGCCAGAACGCGCTCATCGGCGACCGGTTCGAGCAGCGGGTGGTGCCAATCGGCGACCTCGCCCACTCCGATCACCAGCAGCCCCCCAGGCGCCAGCCGCTCGGCCAGGCGATTGAGGATTTCCCGCCGCCGCCAGCGGCGGAAATAGATCAGCAGGTTCTGGCAAAAAATCACGTCCATGCCGGACATTGGCGCCTTGGCCAGTTCCAGCACATTCAGCCGCGCGCAACAGACGCGCCCGGCGAGATCGGGTATCACACGGTATCGACCGTCATCCTGCGCGCTGAAGTAGCGCGTGGCCAGTTCCGGGTCGATATCCTCCAGCTTGCGTGCCGCGTAGCTCGCCTCGCGCGCCCGGTTCAGGGCATTGAGGCTGATGTCGGTGCCGGTCACGCCGAACAGCGGCGCCAGACCTGCATCTTCCAGTACCTTGGCGGCCACCATGGCGAGGGAGTAAGGCTCCTCGCCACTGGAACAGCCGACGCTCCACAAGGCCAGTGGCCGGCTCGGGCCGACCTCTGCGAGGCGCCGGAGCAGGAAGCTCTCCAGCACGTCGAAGGATGCCTTGTGGCGAAAGAAACGGGTTTCCTGAACGGTGAGGCGGTCCAGCAGGTTCGACCACTCGACGGCGCCGCGTGGGCCGTCAGTGACCTGGCGGTAATAGGTGCCATAGTCGGCGATACCCAGTTCGCGCATCCGCGCGCCCAGGCTGGTCTGCAGGAAGGCACGGCGCTGCTCGTTGACCACGACGCCGGTCCGGTCTTCCAACAGTGCCTGCCAGTCGCGGAAGTCCGCGGCCGACATGTCGGCCAACGGCTGCAACGACCAGACGCCACTTGCCTGCATGTCGCGCCCCTCGCTCAAGATTGTCGTGCGCTACCCGGCAAAGAGCAGCGCACCTCCTCTGCTCAGGCCTGTTCGGCGGTGTCCGGCAGTTTGAAGCCGGATACGGAGTGGCGCATCTCGCCGGCCATCTTGGCCAGGTTACCAATGCTGCGCGCAGTAGCGGTGGTACCGGCAGAGGTCTGCGAGGTGATCTCCTGGATCACGTTCATGGTGTTGGAAATGTGGCCGGCGGAGGAGGCCTGCTGACGGGCGGCGTTGGAAATGTTCTGGATCAACGCTGCCAGGGTCTTGGATACCTTCTCGATCTCTTCCAGGGACACACCGGCGTCCTGCGCCAGGCGGGCACCGCGGACCACCTCGGAGGTGGTCTGTTCCATCGAGATCACCGCTTCGTTGGTGTCGGTCTGAATGGTCTTAACCAGCGCTTCGATCTGCTTGGTCGCTGCGGAAGAACGTTCCGCCAGACGCTGTACTTCGTCCGCTACCACGGCGAAGCCGCGGCCCGCGTCGCCCGCCATGGACGCCTGGATCGCGGCGTTCAGGGCGAGGATGTTGGTCTGGTCGGCGATGTCGTTGATCAGGCTTACGATGTCACCGATCTCCTGGGACGATTCACCGAGGCGCTTGATCCGCTTCGAGGTGTCCTGGATCTGCTCACGGATGTTGTCCATGCCGGTGATGGTGTTGTGCACCACTTCGTTGCCCTTGTTGGCGATGGCTACGGAACGTTCCGCTACCGCCGAGGACTCGGAGGCGTTCGCCGATACCTGGTCAATGGACACGGCCATTTCGTTGATCGCGGCGGAGGCGCCGGCGATTTCCTGTGCCTGGTGCTCGGAAGCCTCGGCCAGGTGCATGGCGGTGGCCTGGGTTTCCTGGGCGGCGGCGGCCACCTGCACGGCGGTCAGGTTGATGGTTTCCACCAGCTCTCGGAGCTGGTCGATGGAGTAGTTGATGGAGTCCGCGATCGCACCGGTGAAGTCCTCGGTTACCGTCGCGGCCACCGTCAGGTCACCGTCGGCGAGGTCGGCGATTTCGTCGAGCAGTCGCAGAATCGCCGCCTGGTTACGCTCGTTCTTCTCGGCGGTCTCGGCCAGTCGGCGGTTGGTCTCACGCACCATCACCAGGCCGATGAGGATGATTGCGCCCAGGGCGATGATACCCAGCGCGGCGCTGGCGACCTGGTTGAACACACGGCCTTCGGCCAGGTTCTCGAAGCCGGCGGCGAGGCTGGAAGCCTTGTCCAGCAGAGTCTGCGAGCCACCGAAGATGGTGTTGGCGGCTTCACGGACCTGGAACAGTTCCGGGGAGGTCTCGAGGATCTCATCCACCGAGCCGGACACGAATTCGAAGAGTTCGGCGATCTCGTTGAGGCGATCCACCGCTTCGGCGTTGGTCACCTTGGAGATGCTCATCGCCGCGTTGCCTTCCTTCATGCCCTTGAGTACGCGGCCGAAGAGGCTGGCGTCACGGCCGAAGCTGTCGGCGGCCTGCACCGAGTTCTCGTCACCGGCCAGCACCTTGTTCACCGAGCCGAGGATACGTTCGGCCAGCAGCGACTGGCGCTGGGCTACCGCGACCTGGTCGGCCGGGGCGCCGTTTTCCAGCAGGATGTCGACGACCTCTTCGTACTCCACCTGCAGCTGCGGGATGGTTTCGGCGAGGGTCGCGGCTACCTGGTGCAGGGACAGTACGGTCTGTTCGCTGGCGAGGATGGAGTCGGCGTTCTTGCGCAGGGTGTCCCAGTCCTTCTGCACATCCGCCATCTGCGGTTGTACCGAATCCGGGCTCGGCGGCAGGCCGGTGCTCTCGTCACCCTTGGAGAGGATGTTCCAGCGCTTCTCGAAGTCGTTGCGCGCTTCTTTCAGCAGCTTGAACGCCTCCGCCTTGCCCGCCGCGGCTTCCGTGGCGTTCTTGGCGATACGCTGGGACAGCACGCGCAGTTCGCCGGCATGGCCGATGTACTGCTTGTCGTGGTTCGCCTGGGTGTTGAGGTAAGCGAAGTTGGCGAACAGCAAGACGATCGCCACGATCAGGACCACGAAGAGTCCGAGGATCAGCGAGCTGCTACGCGCACCCGAAAAAAGACTGCCTGCCTTTATATTTTTCATATTCGGCCCCCGCCTGGACCCACCACGATTACGAATTCCATGTCACAACAAGGGCCGGCAACGCCGGCCCAACCGGTCAAACGCTAGCTGGCGACATCCAGGAACCCCGGGTGTTGAGCCAGCGCATGCGGACTGAACACGAGCCAGGGTTGCTCCCGGTGGAAGACGCCATGAATAAAGGGTTGCAGGACCGCTTCGAGGGGCGGCAGCTGCTCGGAGAAGGTGTCCACCGGGAAGTGCTGCATGCCGAACACCTCATCGACGATGAGGCCGGCGAAGACTTCCTGGTGTTCCACGACGAGCACGCGCCGCTGTTTGCGCAGAGGCGAAAGCTCCGCGCCGAGGAAACCGCACAGGTCCATGATCGGCAACAGGCGGCCGCGCACGTTGGCGACCCCCTTCACCCAGTCACGGACACCGGGCAGCAAAGTGTAGCGCGGTTCGTGAAGAACCTCGCCGACCTCCCCCATGGGCGCCACGAACAGGCGCCCAGCCATGCGAAAGCCGATACCGTTCCAGCTCTGCACCACCTCGCGCTGCGCGGGCAGACCCGCGGCCAGCTGACGACAGCGCTGATCGATCTGGACGAGAACCTCGAAAGGACTCTGGACTTCCGCCATGCCGGCCCTGGCCTTCTCTAATAATTATGTTCTGGTCGTGCAGGTACGGCTGTATCAGCCGGCCAGCACCGAATTGATGGTCTTGAGCAGTGTCTCTTCGTCCACCGGCTTGGTCAGGTAGTCGCGAGCGCCCTGGCGCTTGCCCCAGACCTTGTCGGTCTCCTGGTCCTTGGTGGTGACGATGATCACCGGAATCGCGCTGGTTTCCGGGTCCTTGGACAGCTGACGGGTCGCCTGGAAGCCGTTCAGGCCGGGCATGACGATGTCCATCAGGACGACGTCGGGCTTTTCCTGGCGAGCAAGGGCCACGCCATCGGCGCCATTTTCGGCCTTGAGTACCTGGTGCGAGTGCTTTTCCAGCATCGCGGTCAGCTTGTACATCTCGGTCGGCGAGTCATCAACAATCAGAATTCGAGCCATTGTGGTCCCCATACGGAATAGGCGTCACCGGCGCTCGCGCCGGACTTCAGGAAGCGTGCTCCACCGGGGTGAAGTCGGGCACATGGGTCTTGATCGCGCCGAGCAGTTCTTCCTTGCTGAAGGGCTTGGTGAGGTACTGATCGGAACCGACGATGCGACCCTTGGCCTTGTCGAACAGGCCGTCCTTGGAGGACAGCATGATCACCGGCGTGGATTTGAATGCACTGTTGTTCTTGATCAGGGCGCAGGTCTGATAGCCATCCAGGCGCGGCATCATGATGTCAACGAAGATGATGCTGGGATGGGTATCGGCGATCTTGGCCAGCGCGTCGAAGCCGTCGATGGCTGTAATGACATCGCAGCCGACTTTCTTCAGCAGGGTTTCAGCCGTGCGACGAATCGTCTTGGAATCGTCGATCACCATTACTTTCAAACCGTCGGAATGCTGTTCCATGTTCGCCCTTACCATCTCGGTGAGTCGTTTTTCCGCTTTTTATTTCAGTGCGCAAGCGCCCTGCCACCGTCGGGCTGCGACCCAATCGTGGGAACCTTTTACCACAATCGTCAGAATCTTTACCACGCCCAGCAAATTCAGGCCATAAGACCCCGAACGCGCAGGCTTTTTCCTTGACCGAGCGCACATCCAGCGCCACCCTGAGCGTCCATTTTCAGCCTTTGCGGCGCGACCCCGAGTCGCAGCCCCAAGCCGACGAATTTCCCCTAGGAGGACATCCCATGAGCGTACGCCTCGGGATCGTGATGGACCCCATCGCGCAGATCAGTTTCAAGAAGGACAGCTCGCTGGCCATGTTGCTGGCCGCCCAGGCCCGTGGTTGGCAGCTCTTCTATATGGAACAGCAGGACCTTTACCAGAAAGAGAACGTCGCCCGTGGCCGCATGCGCCCGCTCAAGGTGTTCTACGATCCGGCCCACTGGTTCGAACTGGAAGAGGAAGTCGACCAACCGCTGTCGGACCTGGACGTGATCCTGATGCGCAAGGACCCGCCCTTCGACAACGAGTTCGTCTACTCCACCTACCTGCTGGAACAGGCTGAAACCGCCGGCACCCTCATCGTCAACAAGCCGCAGAGCCTGCGTGACTGCAACGAGAAGTACTTCGCCACGCTGTTCCCGCAGTGCGCGCCACCGACGGTGGTGAGCCGCCGGTCCGACATTCTCCGCGAATTCGCCGCGGAGCATCGTGACATCATTCTCAAACCCCTGGATGGCATGGGCGGATCGATGATCTTCCGCCACCGCGAAGGCGACCCGAACCTCTCGGTGATCCTCGAGACCCTGACCCGCCACGGCCAGGAACAGGTCATGGCGCAGCGCTACCTGCCGGCCATCAAGGACGGCGACAAGCGCATCCTGATGATCGACGGTGAGCCGGTGGAATACTGCCTGGCGCGCATTCCCGCCCAGGGCGAGACCCGCGGCAACCTGGCCGCCGGCGGTCGTGGCGTGGCCCAGCCGCTGACCGAGCGCGACCGCTGGATCGCCGCCCAGGTCGGCCCGGAACTGCGCAAGCGCGGCCTGCTGTTCGTCGGCCTGGACGTGATCGGCGAGAACCTCACCGAGATCAACGTCACCAGCCCGACCTGCATCCGCGAGATCGATGCAGCCTACGACACGCGCATCGGTGAGAGACTGATGGCAGTCATCGACGAAAAGCTCAAGGCGCGCAGTGCGTCATAGACTTTTATAAGCCTCGTCGGCAGACTTCCGCCCCACCCTGGCCTACGCGACCCGCAATGAACGCTGCAACCCACCAAGACTTCCCCGTGTCCTCCGGCGTACGTCCGGCGGACCGTCTGGGTTTCACCCTGTTCGTTGCGGCCATCCTGCACGTGGCCGTGCTGCTGGGGGTGGGCTTCACCATGCCCAGCCCCAGCCAGTTGAGCAAAACCCTGGAAATTACCCTGGCCAGCTTCAAGAGCGACAAGGCGCCGGAAAAGGCCGACTACCTCGCCCAGATGAACCAGCAGGGCAGCGGCACCCTGGAACACAAGGCGATCCCCAAGACCACCGAGCAGGCGCCATTCCAGGACACCGAGGTCAAGAAAGTCTCGCCGCCGGCCACCCCGCGCCAGGCCAAGAGCCCGGAAGCGCCCAAGGCCGCCGTCGCCACCCGCACCCCGCGCCCGGACAAGGTGCAGACCAAACAGCAGACGCCCAAGGCCGAGACCGTCGCCAAGCCGGCGCCGCAGTTCGACTCCAGCCAGCTGTCGGCAGAAATCTCCAGCCTCGAGGCCGACCTCGCCCGTGAGCAGCAGGCCTACGCCAAGCGCCCGCGCATTCACCGCCTGAGCGCCGCCTCGACCATGCGCGACAAAGGCGCCTGGTACAAGGAAGAGTGGCGCAAGAAGATCGAGCGCATCGGCAACCTCAATTACCCGGACGAAGCCCGTCGGCAGCGCATCTACGGCAACCTGCGTCTGCTGGTGTCGATCAACCGCGACGGCTCCCTCTATGAAGTCCAGGTACTGGAATCCTCCGGCCAGCCCCTGCTCGATCAGGCCGCCCAGCGCATCGTGCGACTGGCCGCGCCCTTCGCGCCCTTCTCGGGTGATCTGAACGACATCGACCGCCTGGAAATCATCCGCACCTGGCGCTTCGAGCGCGGTGACCGCCTGTCCAGCAACTGAAGCCGCGCACCGGATAGCGCCGGCTGATGCTTTCAAGTCTTGTCCCTTTGGCCCCCAGGCCTGAAACTAGCCGGCATGAAAAGCACAGCCGCCAGCTACCTCAAGCACCATTTCCTGATCGCCATGCCGCACATGGCGGATTCCAACTTTGCCCAGACCGTCACCTACCTCGTGGAGCACAACGAGCAGGGTGCCATGGGCCTGATCATCAATCGCCCCAGCGGCCTGAGCCTCGCCGATGTGCTCGAACAATTGCGCCCGGATGAATTGCCGCCGGTGCGCTGCCAGGGCGTTACCATCTATACCGGCGGGCCGGTACAGACCGATCGCGGCTTCGTCCTGCACCCTGCCGGGCGCAGCTACCAGGCCACCCTGGAGCTGGGCGAGCTGTCGCTCTCCACTTCCCAGGACGTGCTGTTCGCCATCGCCGACGGCAGCGGGCCCGCGCAGCACCTCATCACCCTCGGCTATGCGGGCTGGGAAGCCGGCCAGCTGGAAGCCGAACTGGCCGACAACGCCTGGCTGACCTGCCCCGCCGACCCTGCGGTACTCTTCGAAGTGCCGGCCGAACAGCGCCTATCGGCGGCCGCCGAGCGCCTGGGGGTCAACCTCAGCCTGCTCACCGCCCAGGCCGGGCACGCCTGATGAGCAGCAAACCCCTGCGCCTGCTCCTGGGTTTCGACTACGGCACCAAGCAGATCGGCGTCGCCGTCGGCCAGGCCATCACCGGCCAGGCCCGCGAACTCTGCGTGCTCAAGGCACAGAACGGCGTGCCGGACTGGAACCGCGTGGAAGCCCTGATCAAGGAATGGCAGCCCGACGCCATCGTCGTCGGCCTGCCGCTGAACATGGACGGCACCCCCAGCGACATGAGCGAGCGCGCCGAGAAGTTCGCCCGCCGCCTGCACGGCCGCTACAACCTGCCGGTACACACCCACGACGAACGCCTGACCACCTACGCCGCCAAGGGCGAACGCCTGGCCCAGGGCCAGACGGGTGGCTACCGCGAGCGCCCGGTGGACGCCCTGGCCGCCGCCCTGCTGCTGGAGGGCTGGCTGGCGGAGAACACCCCTGCTTGATCCCAGGCAGTCCATTTCTCTCAGTCATCCCGGCGCTTCATGCCATGCTTGAAGTCGTCGACTGCGAAGCCAACGCGAGTTCGCGCCCACCGCATCGCCCCAATCCTGCACCCTCTCGGCCAGCACCAACCTTTACCGCTCGCCCTCAGGAATCGCCTTACCGACAGCCAATAGGGAACCTCGTCAGCCATTTCCCAAGGCTTTGCAGGATACGGTGGAACCCGCTTTCAAGCATGCAGCTGTGCCGACTGCAGCGATAAAATAACGACATATTCTCTTCAGTACCCCGCTCATTAAAGGCGCGTTCGCAAAGAGTCGCCCTACCAGCGGATGCTGCGTACCAACATAGATATGATCCCAGAACTGCCGAATGGCGCGGATCAAAAAGGAGTTTTGCGATACCGCAAAAAGACGCGACCCCAAGGTGTTCGAGCACCCTGAGGCCGCTAACCACAATCGGCTCTTAAGGAGCTGACCATTAAGGAGCTGACCATGGCTGACGCCAATCATACGCCACCCGCACATCCCGCCACCCACGGCTTTATCCCGCTGGCAACGGCATCACAACATTGCTACATCTCCCGCGATGCCACGCTATACCTGAATACCAATGCGCCTACTGATGCCTTGTATGAAGCAGCGATAGACAGGCTGAGCGCGGTGATCGACCTGCTGTCCGTGCTGGAAAGAATCGATCAGGACGATGCACCGATCAGCAACGTTTTCCTGATCAGCCGCGCCCTGCTCTTGCTGGCCTCCGATGCGCAATCGCTGTACCAGGCCGACTTCGAGAAAAAGCATCGACGCGCTTGAGAACTGAGCTTGTAGAAAATCCCCGGCACGCCGGGGATTTTTATTGGAAGCATCGAGCATCCATTGCGATCCAGCTTCTGAAGAGCGCCCCACACCAGCCGAAAACGGCCGCGCACATGACTTTCGAGGGCTCTCACCTACCCTAAGAGTCTTGACTATCTGCTTTTCCTCAAGCATTAGATGTCCACATTCCATGGACCGTGGACATCAAAAAAGAGCCAACCAATGAAGAGTCAAGATATTTTCCTGCTGTTCAAGATGGCCAGTCTGCACGCTCAAGAAGAAAGCGAGGCGGCGCAGGGCCCCTCTCTGACCCTGGACTTCGTCGCCGATCGCTATGCCGTCGCGGATGGCCTACCGACACGCCATCCCGACTGGGCGCTATTCGACTCTTCCCCTGAGGCTTGGGAGGAGCAGGGCTCGGAAAGCTGGGAGGGGTGGGATGACCCGCAACCCTTGCCAAAATTTTCCAGCTGGGCAGAAGGCTATTCGCTCAGAGCGCTTTCGGCCTCTTTGGGCCTGAGCAAAAGCGAGATTTCAAACTCTATCGGTCGGTGCCGTGAAGCAGGCCTGCTAATCAATGATTTCGAGACCTCATTACCCAGAGTTAACCGTCGAGCGCTGCTAGGCATTGCAGAGTACGCACTGAAGTTCTTCTTCCCCGTAAGACTGGGCGCAATCGTGCGCGGCATCCCGACCGGATTTGCAGCACCGGCACTGGCCAAGCACCTGAAAAGTGCGGGGGACCTGATACCTGTTTGGCCGGACCCTCTGGGTAAAGAAAGGGGACAGGCCATTGAGCCGTTATATAAATCAGTACCTGAGGCAGTCAAAAAAGATCGGACGCTGTATCACTACCTAGCGCTCGCCGATGCGATACGCGTGGGAGGCCCCAGGGAAAGCAAGGTTGCAGTTGATCTGTTAAAAGCTGGGATGGGGTTATGACGTCGAATGTCAGTCACATCTATCAGATGATCGAGTTCGTTGCGGACGGGTTAGGAGACGAACTTCTCGCGGAGGTAGCCTTTGTAGGCGGCACCACGACAGCAATGCTGGTCACGGATAATGCCGTGTTCGAAGACATTCGCTTTACCGAAGACGTTGATCTGGTGATAGAGCTGGCGGGTATTGCCGCATGGGAAAAGCTGACACACCGCCTGGCGCAAAA
>NZ_SWDV01000030.1 GCF_005877905.1 Pseudomonas nicosulfuronedens
CCAAGGAAGCCGACGGCGCCCAGCACCAGGCTGTTCTTCAGCAGGCGGCGGCGTGAGGCATCGATGAGCTCGCTCATCGGCACGTTGCCGGAGGGGTTGATCGGCTGGTCGTCGAAGGCGGAAAGCTGGGCGTGGAAATCGGTTGGTTCAGCACTCATCGGGACGTCTCTTGGATCCGGTAATGGAAGGTGTTGCGCACGTTGGCCACGGTGACGGCCTGGCCGTCGATCACCCGTGGCTGGTAGCGGAAACGGGTGGCGGCCTGTAGCGACGGGCGCTCGAATACACTGTGGCTGCAGGCGCCGGGCACCACGCGCGGGTCGCGCACCGAGCCGTTGGGGGTGACGGTGTATTCCACTGTGCAGTCCCCCTCCAGGCGCCGATCGAGGGCTGTGTCCGGGTAAGTCGGGGCCTTCTTCACCAGCGGCTGGTAGTTCTGCGCGGCGCGGGCAGCTTCGGCGGCAGCGGCTTGTTGCGCGGCAAGTTGGCGGTCGCGCTCGGCACGGGCCTGCTGTTCGGCCTGCTGACGTTCGCGCAGCTCCTGTTCCCGGCGTTGCTGCTCGGCGAGGCGCTGCTGCTCCTGGCGTCGCTCTTCGCGTTGGCGATCCTCGCGCTCGCGTTGTTCGGCCTTGCGCCTGGCCAGTTGGGCCACATCGGGTTGCGGCTTGGACGGGGGCGGCTCGGCCTGCGGTGCTGGCGTGGTGACGGGCTCGGGAGGCTGCACCGCGGGGGGCGTCGGGACCACGGGGGAGGGGCTCGGCAGGCTGACCAGCGCGGTGCGCATCACCTTCGGCGCCGGTGTCGTCGGCGCGGATGGATGGAAGCCGATGTACAGGCCGACCAGCGCCAGGGCGTGCAGCCCCGCGCTGATGGCGGCCGGCAGGGCGCGGCGGGTGATCCTCGGGTTCACGATTGCGGGGCCTCGGTGATCAGCCCGACATCACTGACGCCGCCGCGTTGCAGCGCGGCCATGGCGGCGATCACCCGGCCGTAGTCCACCGCCTGGTCGGCGCGGATCAGCACCTGGGTGTCGGTACCCAGGCGGGTGAGCTTGGCGGTCAGCTCGTCCAGGCTGCCGGCAACGTCGGTGCGCTGCTCGGTGTCCACCTGGCTGCCCAGGTACCAGTGGTAGCCGCCGTCGGCCTGTACCGTGAGGGTCAGCACCGGGCGCTCGGTTTCACTGGGCAGCGCTTCGCTGGCCACCTTCGGCAGCTCCACCTTCAGGCCCTGCTGGATCATGGGTGCGGTGACCATGAAAATCACCAGCAGCACCAGCATGACGTCGATGTAGGGCACCACGTTCATTTCCGCCTTGGGCGCGTGCTTGCTGCGTATGCGTCGCATGGCCGGCCTCCGTTCAGGCCGCCGCGGCCAGCGCCGGGGCGGCGTGGATGCGGCGGTTGAGCTGGGCCTGCAGCTGTTCGGCAAAGGCGCAGTAGCGCCCCAGCAGCTGATCGGAACCGGCGGCGAAGCGGTTGTAGGCCATCACCGCCGGGATCGCCGCGAACAGGCCGACGGCGGTGGCCACCAGCGCCTCGGCAATGCCCGGTGCGACGGTGGAGAGTGTGGCCTGTTGCACGCCGGAGAGGCCGATGAAGGCGTTCATGATGCCCCAGACGGTGCCGAACAGGCCGATGTAGGGGCTGGTGGAGCCAACGGTGGCGAGGAACGGCAGGCCCCGCTGCAGGCGTTCTTCCTCCTGGGCGATGACCACGCGCATGGCGCGCTCGCTGCCTTCGATCAGCAGCGCCGGGTCGATTCCCGGCTCGTCGCGCAGGTGCAGGAATTCCTGGTAGCCAGCGTGGAAGATGCGTTCGACGCCAGCGTCCTCGCCGGGCTCGGCGGTTTCCCGGAACAGCCGCGGCAGGTCACCGCTGGCCCGCCAGCGGGCTTCGAAGGTGCGCAGGCGGCGACGGGCGCTGCCCAGCAACAGGCTGCGCTGGACTATCACGTACCAGCTCAACAGCGAGGCGGCCAGGAGGATCAGCAGCACGGCCTGGGCGAGCGGGCTGGCGGCTTCGACCAGCCCCCAGAGGCTGGTATGTTCGAGTGTGGCTTGCATGGTGGTCTCCCGGTAGGGCTCCCCTTGAGGGGAGCGCGGTGGTCAGTCGAGATCGAGGACACGGGCGACTTCCGCCCAGGGCACGTACTTGAAGTTCTGCGTGCCTTCGGGCAGGCGCTTGCGGCCGTCCTGCACCACCAGCATGCCCTGGCCGAACGCACCGCCCAGGTTGGCCGAGGTAACCTCGATGCCGTCGGTTTCCGAAGTGCCGTCGATACCGGCAGCGGCGTTCAGGCCAACGCGGAAGGCACCGCGCACGCGGTAGGGTGCTTTGGCGTCGAGCACCAGGTAGCTGTCGTTGCCCTGGCTGGAGACCAGCAGGTAGCTCGCCTTGGCGCCTTGGTAGAGGGCCAGGCCCTCGACGTCGTCATGCAGCAGGTCGCCCACGGCCAGTACCTGTTCCGGCACGCCAGGTGTGTCGGGCTCGGCGCCGAGGGTCCAGACGGCCACGTCTTCCTCGCCGAGGAACAGACGCTGGTTGCGATCATCGGCAACGCAGCCCTCGGGCTGGCTGGCGACGCGGAACTCGCGCAGCAACTCGCCCTTCACCTTGCCGTTGGGGGCACTGAGGCGGTATTGCTGGAAGCGACCGTCCTTGTCGTTGACGAAGGCCTGAATGTCGCCGTCGCGGGGGGCGTACAGGCACAGGCCGTAGACTTCTTCCAGTGGCGTTGGCACGCGGCCGATCTCGCGCACCTTGCCGTCAGCCGGCTCGATGGCGAACAGCGTCAGGCTGTTGTCGCTGCGGTTGCTCGCCACCGCCAGGTCGACGCGGCGATTGCCGAGCCGGAAGCCGTGGCGCACGTCGACATTGTTCACCAGACCGGAAGCCAGGCTCTGCAACTGGCGACCCTGGAGGTCGAAGACCAGCAGGCCTTCCTGCTTGTTGGTGCCCAGTACGCGGCTGAGTTTCGGGTTTTTCGCGCTGACCCAGATCGCCGGGTCATCGGCGGCGTCGCCATGACGCTGCACGCTCTGCGTCTGCACCGCCGGCATCACCTCGGGCAGCGCGCGGGGGCCTTCGGCGTGTGCGGGCAGGGCAGGGACTTCGGCGTGGTAGTAGTGCCCGCTGGTATCGTCCTGCAGGACGATGCGCAGCGTGCCGGCCTGTTCGGCGGCTGCGAGTTGTTCGGCTTTCTTCGGGCCACTCAGTGCGATCGCGCCGAGGTTCTCCCAACCGTTGCCCTGACGCACGTAGCGTTGCAGGGCCGGGCCCTTGTCCAGCGCGAGCACACCGCCGGATACCACCGCCAGTCCGCTGACCGATCCGGCGAGATTGCCATAGGGCGCGCTCAGGTCCACCGGCAGGCGGCTGCCGTCTGCCTCCGGGTTGGCACCATAGGCCCACAGGCCGATGCCGGGTTCGTCGACGTACAGGGTGCCGTCGCTGTCGTCGGTACGGCACAGCTCGGCGCTCGGCGGCAGGGCCAGGCGTCGCACCTTGCGCGCCTCGCGTTCGAGTCGCTGGCCGTGGCCGACCAGCCATTGCTCGCCCTGGCCGTTCTCGCCGACCAGGAACAGGTAGAGGTTGGCGCTGGCGTCACGGTAGAGGCACTGGCCGTTGACCGCGAAGTCCGGGCTTGGCAGGCGCAGCGCAGCGCCCCAGTGGCCGTTGCCGGCCAACGGCTGCAACAGCGGCTGTTGGCGTTCGCGGTCGAAAGTGGCGAGCAGGCTACCGTCGCCCCAGGGGCGTTGGTCGAGGAAGTCGTAGCGGCCGGCGAGACGACCGCGTTCGCTACCTGTCTCGTCCAGCAGCAGGAGGCCGTCGCGCTTGCTGGCGACGACGCTGCCGGCGCCGGGCAGCAAGGCGATGGCCTGGGCCTTGGCACGGGTCGGCCAGGGTTGCAGGGCGACGGATTCGGCGCAGGCATGGCCGGCCAGCAGCAGGCCGGCGAGCAGCGGAGCAAGGGAGTAGCGGCGTTTCATGGAGGGCGTCTGTCCTTGTGGTGCTGCGCGGACGCCGGCGGACCGGCGTGCGCGGTCCTCAGAAGTGGGTGAGGGTCAGGCCGACGGTGTAGGTCGGGCCGTACTCTTCGTACTGGTAGTTGTAGCGACGGTGGCCGCTGTAGATGTAGTAAGGCTCATCGCCGAGGTTCTCGGCGTTGAAGAACACCTGCAGGTTGTCCGTCAGCGAGTAGCGCGCGCTGAAGTCGATCTGCGTCTGGTCGTCGACACGGCTGTCGTAGTGCTTGTCGCTGACGTTGCCGACCTCATAGAGGTAGTCGGACTTGTAGTTGGCGGTCAGGCGCAGGCTCAGGCGGTCCTTCTCGTAGCCGATGAGCAGGTTGCCGGTGACGTCGGATTGGCTGGGCAAGTCAATGTTGCGCTGGTTGCCGTCGGCATCGGCGATCTCGGCGCGCGAGCGGCTGAAGGTGGCGTTGGCGCCCAGCAGCAGGCCGTCCCAGGGCGCGGGGAGCATGACCATTTTCTGCGACCAGGCCAGTTCCAGGCCGTAGACCTTGGCCTTGTCGCCATTGGCGAAGGTGGACGCCTCGTCGAAGTCCGCCCAGGCGCCGCTGCCGGCGAGGTCGGTGTTGTAGACGAAGTTCTTGATGTCCTTGTAGAACAGCGACGCCGAAACCACGCTGGCGCGCCCCAGGTAGCGCTCGATGGCCAGGTCCAGGTTGTGCGAGCGCAGGGCGGCGAGGTCCGGGTTGCCGAACTCCGCTTCGTCGCCATCGATGGCATAACCGGGCGCGAGTTGTTCGAAGGTCGGGCGTACCACGGTGTTGGTCCAGGCGGCGCGAATCTGCGTCTGGTCGTCCAGTTGGTAACGGGCATGCAGGCCTGGCAGCCAGTTGTGGTAGTCGCGCTTGCGCTCGATGGCCTGGTAGTCGCCGTTGTCGATGCCGGTGCCCCTGGCCTCGAAGTGCGTGCCCTCGTAGCGCAGGCCGGCGATGAAACGCCAGTCACCGACGTCCACGGTGTTCATGAAGTAGCCGGCGTCGATGTCTTCGTGCATGCGGAAGTCATTGATGGTGGAGGCTTCCTCGTCGTAGTACTGCGCCGAATCCAGCCCGCCGATCAGGCGCTTGACCGCGTCGGCGGATATTCCCTGGCCGAACTTCTGCAGGCGGTAGTGCACGGTGCCGTCCAGGGCGTTGGCGAGGTTCAGCTGGTCGTCGCTCAGGCCGGCGTCGGCGAGGTCCTCGTACTGCCAGACCTCTTCGTCGTTGTCCTTGGTGCGCCGGCTGAGCTTGCCGCCGAATTTGAAGGTCGACGGGTTGCCGGCCAGGTCGTAGTCGCGGGCCAGGTCCAGACGCAGGTTCTTCTCGCGGTCTGATGTGTAGGACTTGCCCCACTCGACCTTGTCCAGGCTGAACTGACTCGGGTCGTAGAACGCCGGGTCGATGTTCAGGCGTGGCTTCTCGCTGTCGTACCAGCCACTGTCCATGTCGCCGCCGCTGTAAACGGCCGGGTCGATGTGGCCGGGGCTGTCCTCGTCGGATTTGCTCCAGCCGGCCTGGCCGCTGAAGGTCCAGTCGCCGCGACGTTGCTCGCCGCCGAAGACGTAGGACTGGATGGTCTGGGTTTCCTCGCGGTGTTTCAGGCGGCGCTCCACCTCGGCTTCGCCGCTTTCGCCTTCGGCCAGGGCGTCCTCGAAGTCGATCTTGGTGGACTGGCGTGTCTCGTTGTCCTTGAACTCGCTGTAGAGAGTGCGCAGCCAGAGCTTGCTGTCGTCGTCGGGGCGGTAGTCGAAGTTCAGCGCGCCGCCGCTGCGCTCGCGCTGGATGTCGTAGTCACGTTGCTCCAGGCTGTTGAGTCGGGCACCGTCGTCGAAATCCCAGTCGCCGCCGGTCTCGACGTTGTCGGAACCGAACTTGCGCTTCTGCCAGCTCAGTGCGGCGGCCACGCCGAAGTTGTCGATGCCGTCGCCGAGGCTGAAGCGCTGGCTGGCGGCGCCGGAGTATTTCGGGCTGAAGCGGTTGGTGTTCTCGTCGTAGCTGGTCTGTGCGGTGCCGCTGAAGAACAGGCCGTCGTGATCGAAGGCGGAGAGGCTTTCAACCTCGATGGTGCCGCCCAGGGAGTTGGCGTCCATGTCCGGGGTCAGGGTCTTGACCACTGACAGCGACTGGATCAGTTCGCTGGGCAGCACGTCCAGCGCCACGGCACGGCGTCCGGCCTCGGGCGAGGGCACCAGGGTGCCGTTGATGGTGACGGCGTTGAGGTCCGGGCCGAGGCCACGAACCCGTACGAAGCGGCCTTCGCCCTGGTCGCGTTCGATGGAGGTCCCCGGTACGCGTTGCAGGGCTTCGGCGGCATTGCTGTCGGGCAGCTGGCCGATGCTGTCGGCGTGTACCACGCTCTCCACGCTGTCGGAGCGGCGCTGCTGGCGCAGGGCCTTGTCGAGGCTGTCGGCCTGACCGTACACGGTGACGCTTTCGCCAACCTCGGCAGCTTCCTCGGCCCAGCCCGACGGTGTGGCGGCGATCGCCAGCGCCAGGGCGCTGACCTTGAACAGCGGACGCAGCGTCCGCGGCAATTGTTGATCGATCACGGCATTTCCCCTTGTGCCCGTTCCTTCGACCGGGGCGATTCGGCCCGGTCAACTGGGGAGCGGAAGCTAGGCAGCGGGAATGACGGTTACGTGACAGCGATGGCCTGCGAGCCCCGGAATACCGGGGTTTCAGCCGTGACAAGGGTGTTTTTGAGCCCAATTGACCCGGTGCGTTCGGCTCAGCCCCGGCGGCAGGTCGCGCCGCGTGGCGTCGGTGTTGGCGGCACAGGTTTTTTTTGCAGGATGAGGGCAGTTTCGAGTGAGCCGATTGCACCCTCGGCACTGTCATCAAAGCATCACGCGGACCTGTTTGGCTGGCCTCCGTCACTCGTTCGCGGATACCACTCCCATGTCCAACCTGCTCAAGCTGCACCGGCTGAAACTGATCGCGCTGGTGGCGCTCGCCAACATTGGCCTGTTGCTCTACCTCGCGGCCGGGCACATCAAGACCTGGGAGCGGATCGACTGGCTCGACGTGGTGGGCGAGGGTGGGTCGGCGCTGCTGGCGTTCTGCTGGGTATGCCTGGTGCTCGCGCACCGGCCTACCGGGCGAGTCACTACCTTGCTGGCGGTGGGGCTGGGCGCGGTGTTCTTCTCCATGTGGATGGACGCTCTCGACGAGTTCATCCAGTTGCCCGCCGAGATTTCCTGGGACCACTGGCTCGAGTCGGCGCCGATGCCCATCGGCCTGCTGCTGATCACCCTGGGTCTGTACCATTGGAGCAAGGAGCAGAAGGCCCTCGGCCAACAGCTGAGCAAGCGCGAGCGGCTGTTCCGCGAGCACCTGCACCATGACCGCCTTACTCCGCTCAATGGCGCGGCCTACCTGCGCCGGCAGATCGAGCTGGAGCAGCGTCGCTCTGGCGAGGAGCAACAGGCGTTTTCCCTGGTGCTGGTGGACCTGGACGATTTCGCGCCCTTCAATCGCCAGCATGGTCATGCCGAGGGTGACCGGGTGCTGCAGGCGGTGAGCCAATTACTGTTGCTCAACCTGCGCCACTCCGATCTGCTGTGCCGGCTGGCGGGCGACCGTTTCGTCGCACTCCTGCCTGGCACTGGCGAGGCCCAGGCCTGGCGCATCGCCGGGGAGCTGGAGCGCGCGGTGCGTTCCTATGCGCACAAGAGCATGCCGCAGGGCGAAAGCCTCGCCCTCAGTGCCACTGCCGTGGCCTGCATGGCGCGTGATGAATCAGCGGACAACCTGCTGGAGCGCCTGAGCCTGGCCATGGCGCGGGCCAAATCGCGGCCGCGACTGGCGCGCAGCGCGTGAGGTGTGCCGCATGGATGCCCGACTGAACTACTACGAGCGCGACCTGCGCTTCATCCCGGCGCAGCACCAGCCCGCCTGCCTGCTCGACCTGGCGCTCAGCCGCGAACTGGACAGCCATCGCCTGTTGCGTGGCACGGGGCTGTTCCAGGAAGACATCATCGCGGGCCAGCGGCTGATCAGCGTCGAGCAGTACCTGCGGCTGGTGGACAATTGCCGGCAGGGCAGCGGCGGCGAGGAACTGGGTTTTCTCTTTGGCCAGCGCTTGCTGCCGGGGCATCAGGGCGCCGCCAGTGGTGCGCTGATGCACGCGGCCAACCTGCAGGAGGCGCTGGAGTTGCTGATCCGCCACCGTGCGCGTTTCAGCCCGCTGCTTGCACCGCGCCTGCTGGTGGAGGAGCGCGTTGCCTGTCTGTACTGGGTGGATGCCTGCGGTATCGGTGGTGCCCGGCGTTTTCTGGTGGAGAGCGGCATGACGGCGGTCACCTCATTGTCACGTTGGCTGTCGGAGGAGCGCCTGCCGTGGAAGTATCTGTTCGCCCATGAACGACCTGACTATATCGAGCAGTACCAGGCGCACCTGGGGCTCAACCTGCAGTTCGACTGCCATGTCGACGCCATGCTGATCCCCCGCGAATACCTGGTGAAACCCTGGCCGCGCGCCTCACTCACCGCTGGCCAGGCGGCGCAGCGCGATGCCCGGCGCGAGCAGGACCAACTGGGCCTGCGCGAAGGCGTGCTGGAACATGTGTACCGCCTGCTGCAGCGCGAGGCCCGCGATCCGCTGAGCCTCGATCAGCTGGCCGAGCGCATGGGCATCAGCCCGGCCACCTGCAAGCGCAAGCTGCAGAAGCACCAGACGCACTTCCAGGCTGTGCACGATGAGGTGCGCAAGCACGTGGCGCTTTATCTGTACTGGTCACAGGGCTATAGCAACGAGGAAGTCGCGGAGTACCTGCGCTTTACCGACACCACCAACTTCCGTCGCTCGTTCAAGCGCTGGACGGGGCGGGTGCCCAGTGCCGTGCGCGACCTGCGACCGGGGCGCGACAGCTGGCAGGAACACCGCGTAACGGATAGTTGAGCGAAACGGTTGGTGATGAGGTGCGCTTTCTATAGAATGCGCAAACGTTTCAGCAGACCATGCATCCCTCCCACAACAAAAGCCAAAGCCGAAGGCTTTGCGTGTCTCTCTGCGCAGGACGTCCCTCATTCCATCAAGCAGGCCTCAGAGCCGGCGGAGGAGGGAACTGAGTCCCGACTCATCCTCGTCATCTGTCGCCTTGCCCATCGTTCGCGCCCTGTGCGCGGGGTCCGGCCTTCACGCTGAATGACGCTGGTGGGGAAGGCCAAGCCCTAACGACGAGAAACCTTTCGATGATCAAGAAAGTTAGCGGGGCGCTGCTGGGCCTCGCTCTGGCAGTGAATTGCGCGCCCGCGTTCGCGGAAACCAAGAAGGTCGATGTGCTGCTGATCGGCGGCGGCATCATGAGCACCACCCTGGGCGTCTGGCTCAACGAGCTGGAGCCGGGCTGGAGCATGGAGATGGTCGAGCGCCTGGACGGCGTCGCCCAGGAAAGCTCCAACGGCTGGAACAACGCCGGCACCGGCCATTCCGCCCTGGCCGAGCTGAACTACACCCCCGAAGATAAAGACGGCAACGTCACCATCGCCAAGGCGGTGGAGATCAACGAGTCCTTCCAGATCTCCCGTCAGTTCTGGGCCTGGCAGGTGCAGAACGGCGTGCTGAAGAACCCGCGCTCGTTCATCAACTCCACCCCGCACATGAGCTTCGTCTGGGGCGACGACAACATCGCCTTCCTCAAGAAGCGCTACGAGGCGCTGCAGGCCAGCCCGCTGTTCCGTGGCATGCAGTACTCCGAGGACCCGGCGCAGATCGCCAAGTGGGTGCCGCTGATGATGCAGGGCCGCGACCCGGCGCAGAAGATCGCCGCCACCTGGACGCCGATTGGCACCGATGTGAACTTCGGCGAGATCACCCGCCAGTTCGCCGGCTACCTGCAGACCAAGCCGAACTTCAGCCTGAAGCTCTCCAGCGAAGTCGAGGACATCACCCGCAACGACGACGGCACCTGGCGCGTCGAGTACAAGAACCTCAAGGACGGCAGCGTCACCGAAACCGACGCCAGGTTCGTCTTCATCGGCGCCGGCGGCGGTGCACTGCGTCTGCTGCAGAAATCCGGCATCGAGGAAGCCAAGGACTACGCCGGTTTCCCGGTGGGCGGTTCGTTCCTGGTCACCGAGAACCCGACCATTGCCCAGCAGCACCTGGCCAAGGCCTACGGCAAGGCATCGGTCGGCGCTCCGCCGATGTCCGTGCCGCACCTGGACACCCGCGTGCTGGACGGTAAGCGCGTGATCCTCTTCGGGCCGTTCGCCACCTTCTCCACCAAGTTCCTCAAGGAAGGCTCGTACCTCGACCTGCTGGGCAGCACCAATGTCCACAACGTCTGGCCGATGACCCGCGTAGGCATCGACGAATACCCGCTGGTGGAATACCTCGCCGGCCAGCTGATGCTGTCTGACGACGACCGCCTCGCCGCCCTGCGCGAGTACTTCCCGGAGGCCAAGGCCGAGGACTGGCGTCTGTGGCAGGCCGGTCAGCGCGTGCAGATCATCAAGCGAGACGCGGACAAGGGCGGCGTGCTGAAGCTCGGCACCGAGATCGTCGCTTCCGCCGACGGCAGCATCGCCGGCCTGCTGGGCGCATCGCCGGGCGCTTCCACCGCCGCGCCGATCATGCTCAACGTGCTGGAGAAGGTGTTCAAGGACAAGCTGGCTACCCCGGAGTGGCAGGCCAAGGTCCACCAGATCGTCCCCAGCTACGGCACCAAGCTCAACGACAGCCCGGAGAAAACCTTCCAGGAGTGGAGCTACACCGCCAAGGTCCTGCAACTGGACCCGCCGCCGGCCATCGACCAGGCTCCGGCTGCACAGCCGACCGACGCCGCTCCGGCACCGGAAAAGGCCTCCAGCGATATGGCGCTTTAAATTGCCTCGCTGAATAAGCGAGTTCCGAAGGCCAGACTTAAAGTTCGGTCTTCGGAATTCCTTTATTGAACATCCTCTATTTCGCCATTTGCCGAACTTTAGTCAGGGCGATCTGCCCGGTATAACGCTCGGGCTTCCCGCTTTATCTCTCACTTCCCTTGATGTCCGAGTGTCCTGTGAACTGCCGGGCAACTTCGAAACCGCAGATCCTGCCCTGGTGAATTAATGAACAGGGCGAATCCGCGCAATAGTCGAAGTTTTGCGCTCGCGCCTACGCCGGTGACGAACTGCTATTCGAACCGTGGGAGGCTGGGCCTTTACATTCAATTTTGCATGTCAACCCGTCTGTTTCGCCGCTTCGCTCTGCGCCGGGCTTCAGCGACCCTCTGGTCTGTGGATTGGCATGACCGTACCGACAGGTTTGCTGGACTCATATTTTCCGACGAACGGTAATTTGTACTCCAGGGACTACAGTCGTGTAAGCCATTGGCGATAGTCAAACAAGCGACTGAATATTGTCGTGGACGTGTCGGGGCGGCGAAGTGCGACGACCAATTCGCGATAGCGGGAGTAAGCCCCGTAAGTGGCGCTGCTTACAGAGAATGTCAATTAATTGTCGAGAGTAAACCGACCTGATATCAGCGCTTATATCTGCGAGTGGACAATAAACTCTGAACTTTTCAGCGGGTGCTTAGGTTACTACCTTTCGATTAA
Source organism: Pseudomonas nicosulfuronedens (assembly GCF_005877905.1). Classification (GTDB taxonomy): domain Bacteria; phylum Pseudomonadota; class Gammaproteobacteria; order Pseudomonadales; family Pseudomonadaceae; genus Pseudomonas; species Pseudomonas nicosulfuronedens. The sequence goes on from NZ_SWDV01000030.1 coordinate 11,554, forward strand.
ACCTTTTGGCCAGGAGCCTTTGAGAGTGCTCCCGGCGCCTTGTACAGAAGCTGCTATCTCTTTCTGGCCATAAACAAAAAAATATTCCGGTCAGAGGAAGTCAACATGGCGATCCAGGCGAAGGTCGTGGCATCTCAAGTGCAGGTGGCCACCGCCACGCAGCAGACGGTACAAGGAAGCATCGTTCTCCAGCAGGCCAGCAACGTGGCCCTGGATGTCACCGCCGACGCGGTCGCCAGCTACCAGCAGGTTGGTGCGGACCTGGTGGTGCAGCTCAAGGATGGCGAGACCATCCGCATCGCCAATTTCTTCGCCGAAGGGCAGCCGCCCAGCCAGCTTTATCTCGTGGACGAGAAGGGCGACCTGGTGGTGACCGAACTGGATGCTGTTGCGGCCGACGGCACGCTGATGCCCACCTACGTCTCCGCGCCCATCGACGCCGGCTTTGAGTCCCTGACCGGTGCCGAGGCCGGCGCTGCGGCAGGTGGCATCGCCGGGCTGGGCACGGCCGGGACCATCCTCGCCGGCGCCGCAGTGATTGCTGGCGGCGCTGCCATTGCCAGCAGCGGCGGTGGGGGCGGGGGCGGCGGCGGTGGCGGCGGCAGCAACCCTCCAGCGCCCCCCGCGCCGGCGACCGATGTCACGGTCAGCCCTGATGGCAGCGTGATCACCGGCCGTGCAACGCCGGGTACGACCGTCGAGGTGGATGTCAACGGTGACGGCCAGCCCGACTACACCGCGCCGGTGGACGGCAACGGCAATTTCCAGATACCGGTCAGCCCGCCATTGAGCAACGGCGAAAATGTCACCGTGGTAGTGCGCGGCCCCAATGGTGGCAGTGCCAGCTCCGGTACCACCGTCACCGCGCCGGATACCACGGCTCCTGGCGCCGCGACCGGTGTCACGGTGTCGGAAGATGGCAGCAAGGTCAGCGGCAGCGCCGAGCCTGGTTCCACCGTGAAGGTCGACACCAACGGCGATGGCATCCCCGATGCGACCGGGGTCGCCGGCTCCGACGGGCATTTCGAAATCACCCTGCCCAGCCCGGTGAACAATGGCCAGGGCGTCACGGTGACGGTCACCGACCCGGCCGGCAACAGCGGACCGGCCACCGTGGTGAGTGCGCCGGATACCACGCCACCGGAGGCCGCCCATAACCTGGCGATCAGCGCCGACGGTCGTGGCCTTGCGGGTATCGCCGAACCGGGTAGCTCATTGTCCATCGATCTCAACAATGACGGCGTCCCCGACCTGACCGTGCAGGTCGGTCCCGATGGGCGTTTCAATCTCAGCCTGGAGTCGCCGCTGTCGGCCGGCCAGGTCATTTCCATCATCGTTCGCGACGCCGCCGGCAACGCCAGCCCGATTGCCACCGTCAGCGCGCCGGGCGGCGGCGTGCCGGCGCCGGTCATCGAGCCGAGCAACGGTCATGTCCTCCAGGGCACGGCGACTGTGGGCAGCCAGGTCTACCTGAGCAATGCCCAGGGCATCCTGATCGGCGTGGCCCTGGTGGGCGGCGACGGCCACTGGAGCTTCACCCCGCTCACGCCGCTGGCCGACGGTACCGTGGTCACTGCCGTAGCACGCGGCCCGCAGGGGGAGAGCGGCCCAGCCAGCGTCACGGTGGATGCGGTGGCTCCGCCCACGCCCTTGATCACGTCGGGCAATGCCGCCGGGCTGGAAGGTACGGCGGAAGCCGGCGCGACCGTGGTGCTCACCACCGGCAACGGCGCCCCGCTGGCGACCGTCGTCGCCGACGGCAACGGCCACTGGAGCTACCAGCCCGGCTCACCATTGCCCAATGGCACCCAGGTCACCGTCGTCGCCAGGGACGCGGCCGGCAACCTCAGCGGCCCGGCGCAGATCACCCTGGATACCCAGCCCCCGGCAGCGCCCACGGTCAACCCGAGCAATGGCGGATTGTTCAGTGGCAGCGCGGAAGCCAACAGCACGGTGCTGCTGACCAATGCCTCCGGCCAGGTGATCGGCCAGGCCCAGGTCGACGGCAGCGGCCACTGGCAGTTCTCCTTCAGCCCCCCGCTGGGCGACGGTGTGCAGGTCTCGGTCAGCGCCAGGGACGCCGCCGGCAACACCGGGCCGGCGGCCAGCGTCACGGTGGATGCCAGCATTCCCTCGGCGCCCACGGTCAACCCCAGCAACGGCTTGAGCATCAGTGGCCTGGCGGATGCCGGGGACCGCGTGGAGATCCGCGACGGCAACGGCAACCTGATCGGCTCCGTCACTGCCGATGGAGGAGGCCACTGGAGCTACACCCCCGGTGCTCAGCTGCCTGACGGCACCCAGTTGCAGGTCGTCGCCGTGGACCCGCTGAGCGGCCACCAGAGCCCGGTGATCGGGCTGGTCGTTGACGGGGTGGCACCCGTTGCGCCCCAGGTGGACACCAGCAATGGCGCCGTCCTCAGCGGTATCTCCGAACCCGGCAGCCTGGTCAGCCTCACCGACCCACAGGGCAACCTCATTGCTCAGGTCCGCGCCGACGGCATCAGCGGTGCGTGGTCCTTCACGCCGGGGGCTTCGTTGCCAGACGGTACGGTGGTGGTGGTCACCGCCACCGACGCCGCCGGCAACTCCAGCCAGCCCACCAGCGTGGTGGTCGACGCCGCCGCGCCTCCGCCGCCGCAGGTCAATGCCAGCAATGGCCTTGTCCTCAGCGGTACGGCCGAACGCGGCGCCACCCTGATCATCCTCGATGCCAACGGCAATCCCATCGGCCAGGTGACCGCCGACGCTGCCACCGGGCAGTGGACCTTCACGCCGCCGTCGGCCCTGCCCAACGGCACGCAGGTTTCCGTGGTCGCCCGTGACGCCGCCGGTAACGTCGGCCAGCCAACCCCCGTGGTCATCGACCGCCAGGTCCCCAATGCCCCGCAGATCGACGCGAGCAACGGCGATGTCCTGCATGGCACCGCCGAGCCGGGCAGCACGGTGACCCTCACCGACGGCAACGGCAATCCCATCGCCCAGGTTTCCGCCGATCCGGTGACCGGGGACTGGTCATACACGCCGGGTACACCCCTGGGCAATGGCACCCAGGTGCTCGCCACCGCGACGGACGCGGCCGGCAACGTCAGCCCGGTGGGGCAGATCACCGTCGACAACCTGGCACCCAATGCCCCCACGGCAGGGCCAAGCAACGGCACGCAGATCGGCGGCACCGCCGAGCCGGGCAGCACCGTCGTCATCATGGACGCCGCCGGCAACCCCTTGGGCGAGGCGGCGGTGGGGCTCAATGGAGCCTGGCTGTTCCGCTTCAACCAGGCGCTGCCCAGTGGCTTCGTGCTGCGCCTGGCGGTGCGTGATGCGGCCGGCAACGTTGGTGCGGAAACCACCACCACGGTGGACAGCGACCTGACCACGCCGCCCACACCGGATGCGAGCAACGGCAGCGTCATCAGCGGCACCGCCGAGGCCGGCCAGCAGGTGATAGTGCGCGATGCCAACGGCAATGAAATCGGCCGCACCACGGCCGACGGGAATGGCCACTGGAGTGTCACGCCGGCGACGCCATTGCCCAACGGTTCGGATTACCAGGTGGTGGCCGTCGACCCGGTCAGTGGCCATGAAAGCGTACCGGTCACGGGCACCGTGGATGCCGTGGCGCCGGTCGCACCGACCATCAACGGCAGCACCGGCGTGACGCTGTCGGGCACGGCGGAACCCGGCTCGACCGTCACGCTCAGCGATGGCAACGGCAATCCCATCGCCGTGGCCACGGCCGATGGCAACGGGCAGTGGACCTTCACACCCGGTACCGCGCTGCCCAACGGCACGCAGGTGAACGTGACGGCCACCGACGCGGCCGGCAATGTCAGCCAGCCGGCGAGCACCACGGTGGATTCCGTGGCGCCGCCGACCCCGCTGGTCGATCCGAGCAATGGCCAGCTCTTCACCGGCACCGCCGAGGCCAACTCCACGGTGATCCTGCGCGATGCCGGCGGCAATGTGATCGGCCAGGCGCTCGCCGACGCGGGTGGCGTCTGGAGCTTCGCCCCGCAACCGGCGCTGCCCAACGGCACCCAGGTGACGGTCATGGCCCGCGATGCGGCGGGCAATGAAAGCGGCACGGCGGGTGTGACCGTGGACGCGCAGCCACCGGCCGCGCCGGTGGTCACTCCCAGCACCGGCAGCGAGCTCAGCGGCACCGCCGAACCCAACGCGCAGGTGGTGGTGATTTCCGCCAATGGCCAGGTGATCGCCGAAGTACCGGTAGGGCCCGACGGCAGCTGGAGCTACACCCCGAGCACGCCGCTGCCCGATGGTGCGACCCTCAGCGTGGTCGCGGTGGACTCCTCCGGCAACCGCAGCGACACCACCACGCTGACCGTCGACGCCACGCCGCCGGCAGACCCGCAGGTGAACCCCGGCAACGGCACGCAGATCAGCGGCACCGCCGAACCGGGCAGCACGGTCACGGTGACCGATGCGAACAACAACCCGGTGGGCCAGACCACCGCCGACGGCCAGGGCAACTGGAGCATCACCCCGGCATCACCGTTGCCCAATGGCAGCAGCGTAACGGTGGTCGCCACCGATGCGGCGGGCAATGCCAGCAACGGCACGGTGGTGACCATCGACAGCAGCGCGCCGACGGACCCGACGGCCACGCCAAGCAATGGCACCGTGCTCAGTGGCACCGGCGAGGAGGGCAGTGTCCTGGTCTTCACTGACGGCGCCGGCAATGTGCTGGGGCAGGTCACCGTCGGTGCGGGCGGCAACTGGACCTTCACCCCGGACCAGCCTCTGGCCGACGGCACCGTGGTGACCATCGTCGCCCGCGATGCTGCAGGCAACGAGAGCGGCCCGGTCCAGGTGACGGTGGACTCCAGCGCGCCCACCACGCCGACCCTCGACCCAAGCAGCGGCAGCGTCCTGGGCGGCACCGGGGAAATCGGCAGTACGGTCATCGTCAGCGTCGCCGGCAGTGAGGTCGCCCGTGTGCAGGTCGGCCAGGACGGCCGCTGGAGCTACACGCCCGGCAGCCCGTTGGGCGACGGCACGGCCGTCTCGGTGCAGGGCACCGACGCGGCCGGCAACACCACGCCTGTCGTCAACGGCAGCGTGGACGGCGTCGCTCCCGGCGCGCCGGATATCCTGCCGAGCAACGGCACCACCTTCAGCGGCACCGCCGAAGCGGGCAGCACCGTCATCCTCAGCGGGCCGGGCGGCGAGATTGGCCGCGCCCTGGTGGATGCCGAGGGCCACTGGACCTACACCGCCACTCCAGCGGTGGGCAACGGCGTGACCGTCAGCGCAGTCGCACAGGATGCCGCCGGCAACATCAGTGGCAGTGACAGTGTGGTGGTGGACTCCGCTGCGCCCGTCGCCCCGAGCATCGACCCGAGCAATGGCACGGTGATCACCGGCACCGCCGAGATCGCCAGCACCATTACGCTGGTCTACGCCAACAACGTGCTGATCGGCCAGGCTACCACCGGCCCGGACGGCAGCTGGACCTTCACCCCGAGTCCGCCCCTGGCCGACGGCACCCGGATCGATGTGATTGCCCAGGATGCTTCCGGCAACGCCAGCGCCGTGGCGAGCATCGTCATCGATGCCGCGCCCCCGGCGGCGCCAACAGTCGCACCGAGCAACGGCAGCGCACTCAGCGGCACGGCAGAGGTGGGCAGCACGGTCATCGTCACCACCGCGGGCGGCCAGGAACTGGGCCGCACCACCGCAGGCCCGGACGGCCAGTGGACGCTAAACCCAAGCCCGCAGCCGGGTGATGGCGACGTGCTGCAAGTCATCGCGCGGGACGCCGCAGGCAACCAGAGCACGCCGGCCAGCGTCACCATCGATGCAGACCCGCCTGCCGCACCGACCCTCAGCGCCAGCAACGGCGAAGTGCTCAGCGGCACGGCGGAGGCGGGCAGCACCGTCTTGCTGAGCGTGGGTGGCACTGCCATCGGCCAGACCACGGCGGATGCCAGTGGGCACTGGACCTTCACACCGGCCAGCCCGATCGCCGACACGACCCTGGTGACTGCCCTGGCCCGCGATGCGGCGGGCAACATCAGCCCGCCAGCGACGGTGACGGTGGACGCCACGCTGCCGAGTGCGCCGATCATCTCTCCCAGCGATGGCAGCGTGATCAGCGGGACCGCGGAGCCCAACGTCATCGTGCGCATTCTCGATGGCAACGGCGTGATGCTGATCGAAGTTGGCGCCGGTAGCGACGGCAAGTGGAGCTGGACGCCGCCCTCGAAGCTCCCCGATGGCACACAAATTTCCGCCGTGGCGGTGGAGGGCGGGCAGGTCAGCGGTGAAACCAGCATCACCATCGATGGCCTTGCGCCCGGCGCTCCCACCGTTGATCCGAGCAATGGCACCGCTCTCAGTGGTACTGCCGAGGCCGGCAGCACCGTGATCCTCAGCGATGGCAACGGCAACCCGGTGGGGCAGGTCACCGCCGACGCCAGCGGGCACTGGAGCTTCTCGCCCGCCGCGCCGCTGGCCAACGGCACGGTGGTCAATGCCGTGGCGCAGGACGCCGCCGGCAACACCAGCCAACCCGCCAGCACCACGGTGGATGCGCTGGCACCGGCCGCACCAACCATCGACGCCAGCAACGGCAACGTCCTCACCGGCAGCGCCGAACCGGGGGCCACGGTCATCCTCATCGACGGCAACGGCAACCCCATCGGCCAGGTGATTGCCAATGCCGGCACCGGGCAGTGGAGTTTCACGCCCAACCCACCGCTGCTCGGCGGTACCACAGTGATCTCCATCGCCCAGGATGCCGCCGGCAACACCAGCGGCCCGGCCAGCACCCAGGTGGACACCACCGCGCCGACCACGCCGACCATCCTGCCCAGCAACGGCACTGTGCTCAGCGGCACCGGCGAGGCCGGTTCGAGCATCGTGCTCACTGACGGTAACGGCAACTCGATCGCCCAGGTCAGCGTCGATGGCAACGGCAAGTGGAGCTTCACGCCGTCGACGATGTTGCCCAATGGCACGACGGTGAATGCCGTGTCGGTGGACGCCGCCGGCAACCAGAGCGCCTCGGTCAGCACCACCGTGGACACCACCGCCCCGGCCGACCCCACCATCAACCTGAGCAACGGCACGCTGCTGACCGGCACCGCCGAAGCGAATGCGCTGGTACTGCTCACCGATGGCAATGGCAACGCCATCGGCCAGGTACGCGCGGGTGCCAACGGCGCCTGGAGCCTGGCGGTGAGCCCGGCGCTGGCCAACGGTACGCAGGTGATTGCCCAGGCCAAGGATGCCGCCGGCAACACCAGCGGCACGGTGAGCACGACCGTGGACTCGGTCGCGCCCGCCGCACCGACCATCGCGGCGAGCAACGGCACCGAGCTGCACGGCACCGCCGAGATCAACGCCACCGTCATCCTCACCGACGGCAACGGCAACCTGATCGGCCAGGCCACGGCCAACGGCAGCGGCAACTGGAGCTTCACACCCGGTACCCCGTTGGCCAATGGCACCGTGGTGAACGCAGTGGCGCAGGATGCCACCGGCAACACCAGCGGCCCGGTCAGCACCACGGTCGACAACCTGGCGCCGCCGACCCCGACCATTGACGCCAGCAACGGCACGCTGCTCGAAGGGACCGCCGAGGCCAACGCCACGGTGATTCTCACCGACGGCAACGGCAATCCCATCGGCCAGGTCAGCGCCAATGGGGCGGGGCAGTGGTCCTTCGCACCCGGCACAGCGCTGCCCGATGGCACCGTGGTCAACGTCGTGGCGCGGGATGCTGCCGGCAATACCAGCGGCTCAGCCAGCACCACGGTGGACGCCGTGGCGCCGGCCGTCCCGACCATTGCCCCGAGCAATGGCGTGCATATCACCGGTACCGCCACGGCCGGCGTTACCGTGGTGCTCACCGATGGCGGCGGCAATCCCATCGGCACCGCCGTCGCCGACAGCGCCGGCAACTGGTCCTTCGATCCGGCCACGCCGCTGGGCAATGGCGTGGTCATCCAGGCCGCCACGCGCGATGCGGTCGGGAATACCAGTGCAGCGGTCAGCACCACCGTCGACAACGTCGCGCCGCCGCCACCGACCATCGAGCCCAGCGATGGCACCGTGCTGAGCGGTACCGCCGAAATCAACGCCACCGTCATCCTGCGCGATGGCAACGGCAACTTCATCGGCACTACCCAGGCCAACGGTAGCGGCGACTGGACATTCAGTCCCAGCCCGGCGCTGGCCAACGGCACCACGGTCACCGCCGTGGCCCAGGACGCCGCCGGCAACAGTAGCGGCCCTGCGTCCACCGTGGTCGACAGCCAGGCGCCCGAGCCACCGGTGGTCGACCCCAGCAATGGCACGCTGCTCAGCGGCAGCGCCGAACTGGGCGTCACCGTGGTGCTCAGCGTGAATGGTGTGGAACTGGCGCGGGTTGCGGTGCAGGCCGATGGGACCTGGTCCTTCCCGGTACCCTCGGCGCTGGCCAACGGCACGGTGGTGGATGTGCTGACGGTGGACGCCACGGGCAACCTGAGTGCCAGCGTCAGCGTCACCATCGACGCCCTGGCGCCAGCGGTACCCACCGTTACGCCCAGCGATGGCTCCGTACTCGCCGGCACCGCGGAAGCCAACGCCACGGTCATCCTGCGCGATGGCTTCGGCAACCTGATCGTCGAAGTGAAGGCCGATGCCAATGGCAACTGGCATTACGTGCCGGGCTCACCGCTGGGCAACGGTCTGGAAGTGGTGATCAGCGCCCGTGACGCGGTAGGCAACGAAGGCCTGGCGACCAGCGTGGTCATCGACTCCAGCCTGCCGGCCGTGCCGGTCATCACACCGAGCAACGGCACAGTGATCAGCGGCACCGCCGAAGCCAACGTCACTATCCTGCTGAGCGTCGACGGTGTGTTCGTCGGCCAAGTGACGGCGCAAGCCAACGGCAGCTGGAGCTTCACGCCTGCAGCGCCGCTCGCCGATGGCGCGGTGATCAGCGCCGTGGCGCGCGACGCCAGCAGCAACCTCAGCGGCGCCGCGACCCTGGTGGTCGATGCGCTGGCACCGAACGTACCGGTGGTCTCGCCGAGCAATGGCGGACAGATTGCCGGCACGGCCGAGGCGGGCGCCACGGTGGTGCTCAGCGTCGGGGGCGTGCCTATCGCCCAGGTGGTGGTCGATGGCACCGGCCACTGGGCCTACACGCCCGGTGTGCCCCTGGCCAATGGCGTGCAGGTCAGCGTGGTGGCTCGGGATGCGACGGGCAACACCAGCGGCGCGGTTAGCGTCACAGTGGACAGCATCGCGCCCAACACACCGACCATTGCCGCCAGCAACGGCATCACCTTCACCGGAACCGCCGAAGCCAACTCCACGATCATCATCACGGGAGCCAATGGCGCGTTGCTCGGCCAGGTAACGGCCAATGCCAGCGGCCTCTGGAGCTTCACACCGGGAGTACCGGTGGGCAATGGCGTGGTGGTGAGCGTGGTGGCGAAGGATGCCGCCGGCAACGTCAGCGTCGTCGCCGCCAGCACCACGGTGGATGCACTGCCGCCGGCCACCCCGGTGATCAATCCCAGCAGTGGCGTGCTGCTCGCCGGTACGGCCGAGGCGGGCACCACGGTGGTGCTCAGCGTGGGCGGCAACATCATCGGCCAGGTCACCGCCAACGCTCAGGGGCAATGGAGCTTCGCCCCTGGCGTGGCGCTGGCCAACAACACCCAGGTCAGCGTGGTGGCCAAGGATGCGGTGGGCAATATCAGCGTCGCCGCCAGTGTCACGGTGGATGCCGTGGCGCCCACCGCTCCGGTAGTCGCCCCGAGCAACGGCAGTGTACTCAGCGGCACGGCGGAGATCGGTTCGACGGTAATCCTCAAGGTCGGCGGCGCCATCATCGCGCAGGTCACCGCCGATGCCACCGGGAACTGGAGCTTCACGCCCGGCAGCCCGCTGGCGAACAACACTCAGGTCAGCGTGACGGCCAAGGACGCTGCCGGCAACACCAGTGTGGCAACCACCATCGGCATCGACAGCGTGGCGCCGGTCGCGCCCAGCGGCTTGAGCGTGACCGCCAATGGCACAGTGCTCACCGGCATCGCCGAAGCGAACAGCACGGTGAAGGTCATCATCAACGGCGACACGGCCAACCCGATCACTGTCCAGGCCAACGCCAGCGGCAACTTCACCGTCAACCTCAGCCCGGCCCTGACCGCAGGGCAGTTGCTGACGGTGAACGCCGTGGATGCCGCCGGCAATGCCGGCGCGGCGATCCAGATCCAGGCGCCGGACCTGACGCGCCCGGTGCTGACCATCGCCGAGGCCGCCGACGGCTACATCAACAAGGCCGAGCTGAGCGACGGCATCCAGGTGCGTGTCGGCCTGACCGCTGGTGCCCGCGCCGGGCAGACCCTGACCCTGCGCTACAGCGGGCCGGGCGGCTACAGCTACACCCAGGCCCACGTGCTCACTGCCGCGGAGATTCTGGCGGGAGTGGCCCTGGTAACCGTGCTGCCTGCCGCCGGAGTGGGTGTGATCCCGCAGGGCGCGGCGACCCTCACCGCCGACGTCAATGGCGGGCTGACGGCGACGCCGGCCAGCTTCGTCCTCGACACCCTTGCGCCGGCCACACCGGTACTGACCCTGGCGAGCAACCTGCTGGGTATCAGTGGTGAGGCCAACAGCACGCTGGTGGTGGACGTGAACGTCAGTGGGCTGACCTCGCACACCGAACTGACTGCCAGTAACGCGGGCCTCGCCCAGGTGGACCTGTTCAGCGGCCTGGGCCTGAGCCTGACCTGGGACCAGTTGCTGGACGCCAGTGTGTCGGTGGGATCGCGGGATGCCGCCGGCAACCTCGGCAACCTGGCGAGCATCAACCTGGAGAATGTGCTCACGCAGAACACTGTGACCATCGGCGGGCTCGGCCTGGCCGTCGGGTTGCTGCCGCCGGCACTGGGCATCAGCGGCACGGCGATCGCCGGGGGCAGCCTCGCGGTGCAGGTGATCACGCCGGCGGCCAACGTCACGCTGCACCCGGTTGTCGATGCCACCGGGCACTTCACCATCAACCTGCTGGCGGCGGACCTGCTGGGGCAGCTCGGCCTGTCCGTCACGCAGATCCTCAACCTGGGCAGCCAGCTCAGCCTGCAATTGATCGCCTATGACGCCAGCGGTCACCAGAGCGCGACCTACGGCATCTCGCTCACCGGCTCGGGGCTGAGCCTGGCCATCGGCGAGATCAGTGTCACCGGGACAGCGGGTGCCGATGTGTTCGTCGGGCAGAGCGGTGCCGAGCATTTCTACGGCAATGCCGGGGCGGACCTGTTCCTCCATGTCGGTACCGGCGACATCGTCCAGGCCGGCGATGGCAACGACACCGTCCAGCTGCAGGCCACCAACTTCAAGTCCATCGACGGCGGTACCGGCTTCGACACCGTGATGCTCGACCACGGCATCACCCTCAACTACGGCGCGGCCGGCACCGGCACCTGGACCAACATCGAGCGGGTGGACATGGGCAAGGGCGATACCGGCGGCAGCCTGACGCTCACCGCCGCCCAGGTGGACGCGGTCACCGATGCCAACAATGTCCTGCAGGTCACCGGTGACAGCAATGACACCCTCACGGTGAGAGGTGCCGTGGATACCGGAGTCAACCAGGTCCACAGCGGCGTCAGCTACGACGTCTATACCTTCGGCAACACCACGCTGCTGGTGGAGGAGAACACCGTCCACGTCGTCGTGTCCTGAGCCGTCGTTTCCGGGAGAAGGAAAGTCCTGCATGACATTACGCAACGCCTGGTTGTATGGCCTGCTGCTCACGAGCGCGGCAGGCCAGGGGCAGACACTGGACGAGGCCGTGCGCGCCGGCCTCGCGATCCATCCCGAAGTCCGCGCCGCGCTGGCGGAAGCGCAACGCGGCAAGACCGATGTGGAAATCAGCAAAGGAGGGTATTACCCGCAGGTGAGCATGTCCGGCGGGCCCAATGAATTCGATTTCGGTGAAGTCGTCTATGACCTCACCGCATCGCAGATGCTTTACGACTGGGGCCGGATGAAAAGCAAGGTCGACAGCGCCAAGGCCACTCATCGCCAGCTCGACGAGACGGCCCTGGTGAAGCGCGAGGATGCGGCGCTGGAGATCGTCGAGACCTATCTCGACGTACTCGCCGCCCAGGCGCGGATCGAGACGGTTCGCGAGCACATCCAGCGCCTGGGCGACATCCGCGAGATGACCCAGGCGCGCGGCGGTGATGGCTATTCCGACCGCAGCGAGCTGGACCGCGCCAACCTCGAACTGTCCCGCGCGCAGGAGCAGTTGGCTCTGGAGAAGGGGGCCCTGCAGGATGCCCGCAACCAGTATGAGGTACTGGTCGGCAAGCCGCCGGCCGACCTCGCCGAACCGGAACCGTTGTCCATGCAACGCTATCTGGTGGGGACTGACATGAATCGTCTGATCGTCGACAGTCCGCTGTACCGCAAGGCCTCCGAGGACGCCGACGTGGCCGAGGCCCAACTGCGCGAGAGCAAGGCATCGCTCCTGCCGCAGGTAAACCTGGAGGCATCCTCGCTGCGCCGGGAGATCGGCGGGCACCTGGAGAACGACTCGGTCGTGTCGCTGCGCCTGCGCATGGATACCTTCGAGGGCCTGTCCAACTTCCGTCGGCCCACCGCTGCCCAGCAGCATCTGGAGGCCACCCGCTGGACCCGCGACGCCATGCAGCGCGATATCAAGCGCAAGCTGCAGACGCTGTTCGACACCGACGACACCCTGCGCTGGCGCGAGGATTCGCTGGTGCAGCAAGTGCGCGAATCGGATCAGGTCAGCGGTGTCTACCGCGACCAGTTCGAAGTTGGCCGGCGTGACGTGATCGACCTGCTCAACGTGCAGCGCGAGCGTTTCGAGGCCGAACGCCAGCTGGCCAACCTGCGCTTCGAGCGCAAGCGCGTGGAATACCGTGCCGCCGCGCAGATCGGCCTGCTCGGGCCATTGCTGGAACATCACCTGTCTGCGGGAGCCTCCTGATGAGCGCCGAGAATGTGGTACTGCTGGCGGAGTACGAGGTCGAGGCCGACCCGCTGCGCCAGGGGCTTTCCCTGCTCTGTCGGCAACTGGGTCGGCCGCTGGGCGTGGCCGAGCTGGGAGAGGGCATGCCGTTGCACCAGGGCCGCCTGCCGCTGCGCTTCGTACCCCGAGCCTTGCGCCGCGCAGACATCGTCGCGCGGGTCGAGCGCCTGGCCCTGGCGAAGATGGACAACTACCTGCTGCCAGCGCTGTTGCTGCTTGAGGACGGCGGTACGCTGGTGCTCTGCGAGCAGGATGAGCAGACGGCCAGCGTGTTGGTGCCGCACAGCGACGGCGGCGCCGAACGGATTGCGCTGGCGGAGCTGGCGCAGCGCTACAGCGGCGTGGCGATCTTCGCCAAGTGCCGTTACCGCGCGGACGGGCGCGTCGGAGACTTCGCCCGGCGTGAGCCGGACCACTGGTTCTTCGGCCCGCTGAAGCGGCTCTGGCGCTCCTATTTCGAAGTCGCCATGGCGGCGATGATGGCGAACCTGCTGGCGATTGCTTCAGCCCTGTTCGCCATGCAGGTATATGACCGTGTCGTGCCCAACGCGGCCATGGACACCCTGTGGATCCTCGCCACCGGCGTGGGCCTGGCCATCGTGCTGGAGGGGGTGATCCGTGCCCTGCGCGGGCACCTGCTGACGACCATGGGCAAGCGCATCGACCTGCAACTGTCGACGCTGCTGTTCGAGCGCGTGCTCAATACCCGGCTGGCCGCCAAACCCGGCTCGGTGGGCGCGTTCAGTACGCAGGTGCGCGAGTTCGAGGGCGTGCGCGAGTTCTTTACCGCATCCAGTGCGGCAATGATCAGCGACCTGCCGTTCGTGTTCCTGTTCCTGCTGATCATCGCGCTGATCGGCGGGTACCTGGTCTGGGTGCCGGCAGTGGCGGCGCTGCTGATGCTGCTGCCCGGCCTGTTCTGCCAGGGACTGCTGGCGCGGCTGTCGCGGGAGAACCTGCGCGAGGGCGCGGTGAAGAACGGCATCCTGCTGGAATCCATCGAGAACCTCGAATCGGTCAAGGCCACCCGCGCCGAAGGCCGTTGCCTGCACCTCTGGGAAAACCTCACCGCGCAGCTGGCCGGCAACGCCATGCGCACCCACACCCTGACCACCGCGCTGTCCTACGGTGCGAGCATCGTCCAGCAACTGTGCTACGTCGGCGTGGTGGTGTTCGGCGTTTACCGCATCAGCGCGGGTGAGCTGAGCGTCGGTGCGCTGGTGGCCTGCTCGATCCTCGCGTCCCGCGCGGTGGCGCCGTTGTCTCAGGCCGCCGGCATTCTCGGCCGCTGGCAGCACACCCGGGTGGCCATGGAAGGGCTCGACCAGTTGATGCAGGCGCCCAGCGAGCGCCCGCAGGACAAGCGCTTCGTGCGCAAGGAACGCCTTGCCGGGCATTACCGCCTGGAGGCCCTGAAGCTGGCCCATGGCGAGAACCCGCCGGCGGTGGATGTCTCCGCGCTGGAGATCCGCCCCGGCGAGCGCATCGCGCTGCTGGGCGGCAATGGTGCCGGCAAGTCGACCCTGCTGCGCCTGCTGGCCGGTCTGTACGACGCACAATCGGGTCGCCTGCTGCTGGACGATGTGGCGATTGCGCAGATCGACCCATCCGACCGTCGCCGCCACATCGGCTACCTGCCGCAGGATGTGGCGTTGTTCTATGGAACCCTGCGCGACAACCTCAACCTGGAAGGCGCGGCGATCAGCGACGAGGAGATGTTCGAGGCGCTGGACGGTGTCGGCCTGGGCGATTTCATCCGTTCCCACCCGCTGGGGCTGGACCTTCCGCTGCTGGGCAACGGCAGCCTCTCGGGCGGCCAGCGCCAGGCCGTGGGGCTGGCCCGGGTGCTGCTGCAGGACCCGTCCGTGGTGCTGCTCGACGAACCCACCGCGACCTTCGACCAGAGCACCGAACTGCACGTCATCGGCTACCTGCAGCGCTGGCTGGAAGGCCGCACGCTGGTGATGACCACGCACAAGAAGACCATGCTCGCCGTGGCCACCCGTGCCGTGGTGCTCAGCCAGGGCAAGGTGGTGATGGACGGCACCCTGGACCAGATCGTCAAGGACCGCACGGTCCATATTCCCGGACAGGAAGGAGCCGTCCATGGCCAGTGAATCCCGCGCTGCCGAACGCCTGCGCCGAGAGTTGCAGGACCCGCTGCTGGCTGCCAGTCATCCGGTGTCGCGACCACTGCTCTGGGCGCTGCTGTTGAGCCTGGTCGCCGCCATCGCCTGGGCGGCCTGGGCCGAGCTGGACGAAGTGACCCGTGGCGACGGCCGGGTCGTGCCGTTCAGCCGCATGCAGAAGATCCAGAGCCTGGAGGGCGGCATTCTTGACCGCCTGCTGGTGCAGGAGGGTGAGCTGGTGCAGGTGGGCCAGCCGCTGGTGCGCCTGGATCGCACGCATTTCGAGACCTCCTGGCAGGAAGCCGCCAACCAGGCCGAAGTGCTCGGCGCCGCGATTGCCCGGCTGGATGCCGAGGTGATGGGCCAGGACCACATCGTCTTC
Source organism: Pseudomonas nicosulfuronedens (assembly GCF_005877905.1). GTDB lineage: Bacteria > Pseudomonadota > Gammaproteobacteria > Pseudomonadales > Pseudomonadaceae > Pseudomonas > Pseudomonas nicosulfuronedens. Next base: position 27,089 of record NZ_SWDV01000030.1, read on the forward strand.
CCTGAAGGCATGTCCGCGGACGGCCCGGTGGCGCGCTCCGAGCGCGAGCTGTTCAAGTCGCGGCGCGACAAGCTGGAGGAGAACACCCGTTCGCTGCAGCAGCAGATTCGCCTGGCGCAGAGCCAGCTGGCGCTGGTCAAGCCGCTGGTGGAGCGCCGCGCGGTGAGCCAGATGGAGGCGCTCAAGCTCAGTCAGGACATCGCCACCCTGAGCGGCAAGCTCACCGAGCTGAAGAACAGCTATTTCCAGGATGCCTACACCGAGCGCCAGGAGAAGAAGGCCCAGCTGGCGCAGATCGAGCCCATCGTCCAGCAGCGCAAGGACCAGCTGCGCCGCACGGAGATTCTCTCGCCGGTGCGCGGGCGGGTGAACACCGTGCTGATCAGCACCCGTGGCGGCGTGGTGCAGCCGGGCGAGCCGATCATGGAAGTGATCCCGGTGGAGGAACGCCTGCTCGTGGAGGCCAAGGTCAAGCCGCGCGACGTGGCCTTCCTGGTGCCGGGCATGCCGGCCAAGGTGAAGATCACTGCCTACGACTACAGCATCTACGGCGATTTGAAGGGCACCCTGGAACAGATCAGCGCCGACACGATCGAAGAAGATACGGTGCACGGCAAGGAGTACTACTACCAGGTGCTGATCAAGACCGACGGCAGCCAGTTGACGCGTAACGGCGAGGTGCTGCCGATCATCCCCGGCATGGTCGCCGAAGTGGACATCCTCAGCGGCAAGCGCAGCGTGCTGAACTACCTGTTGCGGCCGTTGCTCAAGGCGCGGTTGATGTAGCGAGGTACCCCGCACGAACGGTCATCCGGGGATGGCCCGGCGGGCCATGAGGTGAACACGGAAACACCCGGCGTACGCCTCCTTTCCCGGACGGGAAAGGGCCGGGGACCTGGGGAGGGAAGGGCGTGGCACTGTAGGGGCGAGCCGACCTGCCATGGATGTCCGGGCGGGGCATGCGGTCGGCTCGCTCCTACGGCGGCCAGTCGATCCTCGCATCCACCACTACGGTTCTTCCTGTAGGAGCGAGCTTGCTCGCGAACCTCCCAGCGCCGGAACTACCGGGAAAATCGTTCGCGAGCAAGCTCGCTCCTACATAAAGAAGCTGGGAGCGTGGGGCAGGGCAGTCATCACACAACCTGGCGGGCCATGGCCCCCGTGGCGCCTGATGTTGTACGATGACTGCCTCTCTTCTTATCCAGCGACTCCCATGCCCACCAGCCCGCTTCCCCGCAAACGTTCCCGCAGCCTCGCCCACGACGTGGTCGCCGAGCTTTCCGCGCGTATCCGCGACGGCCGCATCAAGCCGGGGGAGAAGCTGCCCACCGAGTCGGCGATCATGGCCGAGCAGGGCGTCAGCCGCACCGTGGTGCGCGAGGCGATCTCCCGATTGCAGGCTGCAGGGCTGGTGGAGACGCGCCACGGTATCGGCACCTTCGTGCTGGACACGCCCAAGGACGGCCCGTTCCGCATCGACCCGGCGACCATCGTGACCCTGCGCGATGTGCTCGCCGTGCTGGAACTGCGCATCAGCCTGGAGGTGGAGTCCGCCGGGCTCGCCGCCCAGCGCCGCACGCCGGAGCAGTTGCAGGGCCTGCGCGAAGCCCTGGACGCCCTGGAAGAGAGCCAGGCCCACGGCCGCGACGCAGTGGCCTCGGACTTTCAGTTCCACCTGCGCATCGCCGAGGCCACCGGCAACTCCTATTTCACCGACATCATGAGCCACCTGGGGGCGAGCATCATCCCGCGTACCCGGCTCAACTCCGCGCGCCTGGCCCATGACGACCAGGGCCAGTATCTGGCGCGGGTCAACCGCGAGCACGAAGACATCTTCGAGGCCATCGCCCGCCACGACAGCGACGCCGCCCGCGCCGCCATGCGCCTGCACCTCACCAATTCCCGCGAACGCCTGCGCCGCGCCCACGAATCGGCCGAAGAAAAACTCGGCTGACGAGCGGGCGGAAGAAAAGGTTGTCTGATGACTTGCCGTCTTTTATTTGTAGTTGTACGATGACTGACAACAAGACGCCATAAGCCGATTGTCGTTCCACCTCTTCCTATAAAAATTCGCTTTGCAGGGTGATCGCCAATGAATCCACAAGAACTGAAGTCCACCCTTTCGTCCGGTCTGCTGTCGTTCCCCGTGACGGACTTCGATACCCAGGGCAACTTCCGCGCGGACACCTACGCCCGCCGCCTGGAGTGGCTGGCCCCGTACGGCGCCAGTGCACTCTTCGCGGCCGGCGGCACCGGCGAGTTCTTCTCGCTGGAACCCAACGAGTTCTCCTCGATCATCAAGACCGCGGTGGACACCTGCCGTGGTCAGGTGCCGATCCTCGCTGGCGCTGGCGGCCCGACCCGCCAGGCCATCGCCTACGCCCAGGAAGCCGAACGGCAGGGCGCCGCCGGTATCCTGCTGCTGCCGCACTACCTGACCGAAGCCAGCCAGGAAGGCCTGGTGGCCCACGTCGAGCAGGTCTGCCGCTCGGTGGACTTCGGCGTGGTGGTATACAACCGCAACGTCTGCCGCCTGAACGCCGACAGCCTGGAAAAACTGGCGGATCGCTGCCCGAACCTGATCGGCTTCAAGGACGGCATCGGCGAGATCGAGCCGATGGTCGCCATCCGCCGCCGCCTGGGCGAGCGCCTGACCTACCTGGGCGGCCTGCCGACCGCCGAAGTGTACGCGGCGGCCTACAAGGCCCTGGGCGTGCCGGTGTATTCCTCCGCCGTCTTCAACTTCATCCCGAAGACTGCCATCGAGTTCTACAACGCCATCGCCGCTGACGACCACGCCACGGTCAACCGCCTGATCGACGATTTCTTCCTGCCTTACCTGGCCATCCGCAACCGTTGCGAAGGCTACGGCGTGAGCATCATCAAGGCCGGCGCCAAGCTGGTCGGCCATGACGCGGGTCCGGTGCGCGCACCGCTGACCGATCTCACCGGCGAAGAAGTCGAGATGCTCGACGCGCTGATCAAGAAACTCGGCCCGCAGTAAGCCGGAGGTCCCCGTGGCACAACAGTATTCGCACTACGTCGACGGCCAGTGGCTGGCCGCTACCGACGCGACCCCGAACCGCAATCCGTCCGACCTCTCCGACGTGGTCGGCGACTACGCCCTGGGCGATGCCGCGCTGGTCAACCAGGCAGTGGAGGCGGCCCGCGCCGCTTTCCCGGCCTGGTCCAACAGCAATGTGCAGGCCCGCGCCGATGCGCTGGACAAGGTCGGGAGCGAGATCCTCGCGCGCCGCGCCGAGTTGGGTGCGCTGCTGGCGCGGGAGGAGGGCAAGACCCTGCCCGAAGCCATCGGCGAGGTCGGTCGCGCCGGCAACATCTTCAAGTTCTTCGCCGGCGAATGCCTGCGCCTGGCCGGCGACCTGCTGCCCTCGGTCCGTCCCGGCGTCAGTGTCGAGGTCACCCGCGAAGCCGTCGGTGTGGTCGGCCTGATCACCCCGTGGAACTTCCCCATCGCCATCCCCGCGTGGAAGATCGCGCCGGCCCTGGCCTACGGCAACTGCGTGGTGATCAAACCCGCCGACCTGGTGCCCGGCAGTGCCTGGGCGCTGGCGGAAATCATCTCCCGCGCCGGTTTCCCCAATGGCGTGTTCAACCTGGTGATGGGCCGTGGCAGCGTGATTGGCGAAGCCCTGGTCAACCACCCGCAGGTGGACGCCGTGAGCTTCACCGGCTCGGTCGGTGTCGGCCGGCGCATCGCCGCACAATGCGTGGCCCGTGGTGCCAAGGTGCAGCTGGAGATGGGCGGCAAGAACCCGCAGATCATCCTCGACGACGCAGACCTCGCCAGCGCCGTGGAACTGTCGGTGCAGAGCGCCTTCTACTCCACCGGCCAGCGCTGCACCGCTTCCAGCCGGCTGATCGTCACCGAAGGTATCTACCCGCGCTTCGTCGAGGCCATGGTCGAGCGCATGCGCAGGATCAAGGTCGGCAACGCGCTGCATGAAGGTATCGACATCGGCCCGGTGGTCTCCGAAGCGCAGCTGCGCCAGGACCTGGACTACGTCGAGATCGGCCGCAACGAAGGCGCGCGCCTGCTGTTCGGCGGTGAGCGTCTGGCGCTGGCCACCGACGGCTACTACATGGCCCCGGCGCTGTTCGACGAGACCACCCCGGAGATGCGCATCAACCGCGAAGAAATCTTCGGCCCGGTGGCCAGCATCCTCAAGGTGAAGGACTACGACGAAGCGCTGGCCCAGGCCAACGCCACCGAATTCGGTCTCTCCGCCGGGATCGCCACCACCTCGCTCAAGCACGCGGCGCATTTCAAGCGGCATGCCCAGGCCGGGATGGTGATGGTCAACCTGCCTACCGCCGGGGTGGATTACCACGTGCCGTTCGGCGGTCGCAAAGGCTCGTCCTATGGGCCGCGCGAGCAGGGTCGTTATGCCCAGGAGTTCTACACCACGGTGAAGACCGCCTACGTCGGCGCCTGACCGGCTCAGCGAGCGGCCCTTGCCATGGCCGCTCGCTGCGAAAGCACCCGTAACCCCGATACAAGAACAAAGCAGGGGAACCACCATGACCATCGTCTGCCCGCAGTCGACACGTACCCGCGAACCCAGGCGCTGAACGCGCCGCGAGCTTCCCACTCCGCTCACTTTCGCTGGTAGGTCGTCATGCTGAATCAATCGATCACACATCCGATTGCACATCGCCGCGCCGTCGCGCGCCGGCTTCCCCCGCGCCCGTTCCTTGGCCGCGTCGCGCCGTCTTGCCTGCTCGGCAGACGCCCGGCGGGGCTGTTTTCTTCGCTCCACGCTCTCAAGCACTTCGCCATCCGGCTGCCTGCCGGCCATGGCGCGCACTTTCCTGTGTCGCTCGCGCATGTCGTCAGTACGCGAGTCGGAACGGACGTACCGGCCCCGGCCGCCGTACGTCGGCAAGGAGGCGGTAACGGCTCGCCGCAGCGGGCTGGCTGATAATCTGGCCGGCATGCGCCGGTCGCTCCCATAAAAACAAGACACGAGACGCAATCGATGAGCCAAGCAACCGCCAAACCGACGCATGTGCGTTACCTGATCCTGCTGATGCTGTTCCTGGTAACCACCATCAACTACGCCGACCGCGCCACCATTTCCATCGCCGGCTCCAGCCTGCAGAAGGACCTGGGCATCGACGCGGTCACCCTCGGCTACATCTTCTCCGCCTTCGGCTGGGCCTACGTGGCCGGGCAGATTCCCGGCGGCTGGCTGCTGGATCGCTTCGGCTCGAAGAAGGTCTATGCGGCGGGCATCTTCATCTGGTCGCTGTTCACCTTCCTGCAGGGCTTCGTCGGCTACCTGCCGGTGGCCAGCGCGGTGATCGCACTGTTCCTGCTGCGCTTCATGGTGGGCTTCGCCGAGGCGCCGTCCTTCCCCGGCAACGCACGCATCGTCGCCGCCTGGTTCCCCACCGCCGAACGCGGCACGGCCTCGGCCATCTTCAACTCGGCGCAGTACTTCGCTACCGCGCTGTTCGCGCCGATCATGGGCTGGATCGTCTTCCACTTCGGCTGGGAGCACGTGTTCGTGGTGATGGGCGTGCTGGGCATGGTCTTCGCCGGCATCTGGATGAAGACCATCTACAACCCCAAGGAACACCCGCGCACCAACGCCGCTGAAGTCGCAGCCATCGAGGCGGGCGGCGGTATGGTCGACATGGACCAGAAGCGCGCCAGTGACGGCCCGAAATGGCACTACGTCAGCCAGCTGCTGCGCAGCCGCATGCTGCTGGGCGTGTACCTGGGCCAGTACTGCATCAACGCGATCACCTACTTCTTCCTCACCTGGTTCCCGGTGTACCTGGTGCAGGAGCGCGGCATGTCGATCCTCAAGGCCGGCTTCATCGCTTCGCTGCCCGCGCTGATGGGCTTCCTCGGTGGTGTACTGGGCGGGATCATCTCCGACTACCTGCTGCGCCGCGGCCATTCGCTGACCTTCGCCCGCAAGCTGCCCATCGTCTGCGGCCTGCTGCTGTCCACCACCATGGTGTTCTGCAACTACGTGGATGCCGAGTGGATGGTGGTCGGCTTCATGACCCTGGCGTTCTTCGGCAAGGGCCTGGGTGCGCTGGGCTGGGCGGTGGTGGCGGATACCTCGCCCAAGCAGATCGCCGGCCTCTCCGGTGGCCTGTTCAACACCTTCGGCAACCTGGCCTCGATCACCACGCCGATCGTCATCGGCTACCTGATCAGCGCCACCGGCTCGTTCAAGTGGGCGCTGGTGTTCGTCGGCGCCAACGCCCTGGTGGCGGTGCTGAGCTACCTGTTCATCGTCGGCCGTATCGAGCGGGTAGAGCTGAGCGACGAAGCGCCCAAGTCGCCGCGCCGTGTCGATGAAAAACGTCTGGCCCCGGCCAATTCCTGAGCAGTTCCGGGGGTATTTCGGAGATGAGTGTCATGCAGTTGATCCCGCACCAGGACTCGCCGCGCTACGTGAAATTGCACGCGGACGATAACGTCGCCATCGTCGTCAACGACCAGGGCGTGGCCGCTGGCGGTCGCTTTCCAGACGAACTGGTAGCTGCCGAGTCGATCCCGCAGAGCCACAAGGTGGCGCTGGTGGACATAGCCGAAGGTGCGCCGGTGCTGCGCTACGGCACGGTGATCGGTTATGCGCTGGCACCCATCGCCAAGGGTCGCTGGGTCACCGAGCAGCTGCTCAGCCTGCCGGAGCCGCCGGTGCTGGATGCGCTGCCGCTGGCTACCGACGTGCCGCCCGCCGCCGAGCCACTGACCGGCTACAGCTTCGAGGGCTACCGCAACGCCGACGGCAGCGTCGGCACGCGCAATCTGCTGGGCGTCAGCACCACGGTACAGTGCGTGACCGGCGTGCTGGACCACTGCGTGGAGCGCGCCCGCCGCGAGCTACTGCCCAAGTACCCGCACGTCGATGACGTAGTGGCGCTGACCCACAGTTACGGCTGCGGCGTGGCGATCAACGCGCCGGACGCGATCATCCCGATTCGCACGTTGTACAACCTGGCGCGCAACCCCAACCTAGGCGGCCAGGCGCTGGTCATCGGCCTGGGGTGCGAGAAGCTGCAGCCGGTGCAACTGATGGACGGCGATGCGCTCACCGCCGGCCAGGACGAGGCGCAGTGGCTGTACCGCCTGCAGGAGTCCGGCAACGGCTTCCAGGGCATGGTGGCGCAGATCCTCGATCTGATCGAAGAGCGTCTGGTGGTGCTGAACGAGCGCCGCCGCGAAACCGTGCCGGCCTCGGAGCTGGTGGTGGGCATGCAGTGCGGCGGCAGCGATGCCTTCTCCGGCGTCACCGCCAACCCCGGCCTCGGTGTGGCGGCGGACCTGCTGGTGCGTGCTGGCGCCACCGTGATGTTCTCCGAAAACACCGAGGTGCGCGACGGCATCCACCTGCTCACCGCCCGCGCGGCCACCCGCGAGGTGGCCGAGCAACTGGTCGCCGAGATGGACTGGTACGACCGCTACCTCGCCCGCGGCATGGCCGACCGCAGCGCCAACACGACGCCCGGCAACAAGAAGGGCGGGCTGAACAACATCGTCGAGAAGGCCATGGGCTCCATCGCCAAGTCCGGCAACAGCGCCATCGCCGGGGTCGTTTCGCCCGGCGCGCGGGTGAAGGGCAGGGGCCTGCAATACTGCGCCACCCCGGCCAGCGACTTCATCTGCGGCACCCTGCAACTGGCCGCCGGGATGAACCTGCACATTTTCACCACGGGCCGCGGCACGCCTTATGGGCTGGCCATGGCGCCGGTGATCAAGGTGGCAACGCGCACCGAGCTGGCCGAGCGCTGGCCGGACCTGATCGACGTCGACGCCGGCCGGGTCACCTCCGGGCGCATGACCCTCGACGAACTGGGTTGGGAAATCTTCCAGCTCTATCTCGACGTGGCCAGCGGCAAGGTGCACACCTGGGCTGAACGCCACCGCCTGCACAACGACCTGGTGCTGTTCAATCCGGCTCCGGTGACCTGATCCGCGCCTGAACGCCCGCAGCGCCGCCAGACGCTGCGGGTAGCCCTGAGCTTGCCCGTTCGCGAGCAAGCTCGCTCCTACAAAAAGCTAGAAACCTCGCGTCTGCCCGCTCTGCTGGGACGGGCGGCGCTCACCCTGAAATCCACGATCCGGAGACAACAATGAAAAACTCCACCCTGGGCGCCGCCATCGCCTGCGCCGCCCTCGGCCTGCTCGTGCCTGCCGCCCAGGCTGCCGGCTTCCTCGAAGACAGCAAGGCCAGCCTGACCCTGCGCAACTTCTACATTAACAGTGACAACCGCAACGGCACTGCCGAACCGAGCCGCCAGGAAGAGTGGGGCCAGGGTTTCATTCTCAACTATGCCTCGGGCTACACCCAGGGCACCGTGGGGGTGGGCGTCGACGCCATCGGACTGCTCGGCGTCCGGCTGGACAGTGGCGGCGGCACCCACTACGAATCCGCCAGTCAGCAGGCCGGCACCGTGTTCCCGTCGAAAAGAAACGGCGAGGCGGTGAACGATTTCAGCAGCTTCGGTCCGACCCTCAAGGCGAAGATTTCCAGCACCGAACTGCGCTACGGCACCCTGATGCCCAAGCTGCCGGTGGTGACCTACAACGACGGTCGCCTGCTGCCCGGCACCTTCGAGGGCGGGCAGGTGACCAGCGCCGACATCGACAACCTGAGCCTGGTGGCCGGCAAGCTGGAACACACCCGCGGGCGCAACTCCAGCGACTGGCGCGGCCTGTCGATCCAGGGCGCCAACAGCGGCGCGACGGCCCGCGACAGCAACGAGTTCTACTATGCCGGCGGCGACTACAAGCTGAGCAAGGACCTGACGCTGCAGTACTACTACGGCCAGCTCAGCGAGTTCTACCAGCAGCACTTCCTCGGCCTGCAACACAGCCTGAACCTCGGCCCCGGTGTGCTGAAGACCGACCTGCGCGCCTTCGACAGCGATTCCGATGGCAAGAACGGCAGCACCTCAGGGCAAGCCGACGGCTACCTCTCCAGCGGCTACTACGGTAACCGGGTGACCAAGGGCGAGGTGGACAATCGCACCTACAGCGGAATGTTCACCTACAGCCTGTCCGGACACAGCTTCGGTGCCGGCTATCAGGTCATGAACGGTGACAGCGATTTCCCGTACCTGAACCGGGGCGACGGTGCCAGCGGCAGCGCCTACCTGATCACCGACGTGCAGATCGGCAAGTTCCTGCATGCCGGCGAGCGAACCTGGGTGGCGCGCTACGGCTACGACTTCGCCCAGGCCGGCCTGCCGGGCCTGACCTTCGCGGCGATCTACCTCAAGGGCGACGACGTGAAGACCGCCAGCGGCGACGAGGGCGAGTGGGAGCGCGACCTGACGCTGTCCTATGTGATCCCCGAGGGCAGCTTCAAGGGGCTGGGCTTCTCCTGGCGCAACGCCATGCTGCGCAGCGGCCTGCCCGCCAGCGGCTCCGGCACGCCGACCCAGCGCGACCAGGACGAGAACCGCCTGATCGTCAGCTACACCTTGCCGTTGCTCTGACCGCAAACTCGACTGGTAGGAGCGAGCTTAGGGCGGATAACCTGGAACAGGTTATCCGCCATGGTAGCCATCGACTCCAACGGCGGATAACGCTGGCGCGTTATGCGCCCTACGGGTCGGAAGATGGACTCACATACTGGCGCCGATCTGTAGGAGCGAGCTTGCTCGCGAACGGGCTGACGCCGGTCTGCCTTACAGGGCACGCAGGTTAGTGCGTACAGGCCAAAAAAAGCCCCTCCGGCGAGGGAGGGGCTTGGGGCTGTTCGCGAGCAAGCTCGCTCCTACGAGAAGCCTGTCAACCGCGCGAGGCTTTCCAGCGGCGGATCACCAGTTTCTCCAGTTCCACCGCGAAGAACACCGCGATGCCGATGCCCAGCGAGATCAGCCAGCCGCTGAAGGGCAGGGCGACGGTGTGGAAGGCGGTCTGCATGAAGGGCACGTAGATCACGAAGCACTGCAGCAGGATCAGCGCCAGGGTCACGGTGAGCAGCGCGCCGTTGCGCAGCAGCGCCGTGTTCAGCGAGAACTCTTCCTGCAACCGGCAGTTGAACAGGTAGGCCCACTGCGCGGTAACCAGGGTGTGCAGGATCATGGTGCGGATGTGGTCGGTGTCCTGGCCGTTGCTGACCATCCAGGCTTCCAGCAGGAAGGCCGCGGCGGTGAGCAGGCCGCCCACATAGAGCACCCGCCAGACCGCGAAGCCGTTGAGGATCGATTCCTTCGCGTTACGCGGCGGCCGACGCATCATCCCCGGCTCGCCGGGCTCGAAGGCCAGGGCGAAGGACAAGGTGGTGGAGGTCGCCATGTTCATCCAGAGAATCTGTAGCGGCGCCAGCGGGATCACCGCGCCGGCGAGGATCGCCATGACGATCAGCAGGCCCTGGGCCATGTTGGTCGGCAGGATGAACAGCACGGTCTTCTTCAGGTTGTCGTAGACCCGGCGGCCCTCGCGCACGGCGCCGGCGATGGTGGAGAAGTTGTCGTCGGTGAGCACCATGTCGGCGGCTTCCTTGGTCACCTCGGTGCCCTTGATGCCCATGGCGATGCCGACGTCGGCCTGTTTCAGCGCCGGGGCGTCGTTGACCCCGTCGCCGGTCATGCCGACCACTTCCTCGTTGGCCTGCAGTGCACGCACCAGGCGCAGCTTGTGCTCGGGGCTGGTGCGGGCGAACACCGAGTACTGCATGGCGAGGGATTTCAGCTGGGTATCATCGGCCTGTTCCAGCTCCTGGCCGGTCATGGCGCGCAGGTCGTTGCCCATGCCGAGCATGCCGGCGATGGCCACGGCGGTGTCCGGGTGGTCGCCAGTGATCATCTTCACCTGGATGCCGGCGCGCTTGCACAGCGCGATGGCCTCGATGGCTTCCGGGCGCGGCGGGTCGAGCAGGCCGGCAACGCCGAGGAAGATCATGCCGTCCTGTACGTCCTCGTGGTCGATCACGCCGTCATCGGGCTGTACCGGCTTGTAGGCGGCGGCGAGCATGCGCAGGCCTTGCCCGGCGATGAAGCTCATCTCGCGCTCCCAGTACTCGCGGTCCAGCGGCTCCACGCCGTTGGCACCGAGTTGCTGTTGGCACACGCGCAGCAGCACGTCGGGCGCGCCCTTGAGGTAGATCAGGCTCTGGCCGGCAACGTCGCAACGGCGCGCCATGTACTTGTAGGCGGAGTCGAAGGGAATCTTGCCGAACTTCTGGAACTCGATCTCCGGCAGGTCCGCCTTGCGCGCCAGGACTTTCAGCGCGCCCTCGGTGGGGCCGCCGACTACACCCCAGCGCCCTTCGTCATTGAGTTGCAGGCTGCTGTCGTTGCAGATGTCGACCGCGCGGATGAGGGCATCCAGCGCACCGTGCTGCGACCAGTCGAGCTCGTCGCTGGTACCGCCGAAGGTGATGCGGCCCTTGGGCTCGTAGCTCTGGCCTTCGACGCTGTAGAGACCGTTGGCGAGCAGCACGCTCTTCACGGTCATCTCGTTCATGGTCAGGGTGCCGGTCTTGTCCGAGCAGATCACGCTCATGGCGCCCAGGGTTTCCACGGTCGGCAGCTTGCGGATGATCGCCTTGTTCTGCGCCATGCGTTGCACGCCCAGCGACAGGATGATCGAGACGATGGCCGGCAGGCCCTCGGGGACCGAGGCCACGGCCAGGCTGATCAGCGACAGCAGCAGTTCGCCGAACGGGTAGTCGTGCCAGAAGAAGCCGATGATGAACAGCGCCACCATCATGCCGATGATCAGCTGGAAGATGCGTTTGCCCAGCTCGGCGATCTGCCGCAGCAGCGGGGTTTCGCTTTCGTCGACGTTGGCGATCAGCTTGTTGATGCGGCCCAGTTCGGTATTGCCGCCGGTCTCGATCACCACGCCGCGGGCGTTGCCGGCGCTGACGTTGGTGCCGGAGAAGCCGAGGTTCAGGCGGTCGGCCAGCAGCGCTTCGGTGTCCAGCGCGTCGGCCTGCTTGCCGACGGTGAGTGATTCGCCAGTGAGCATGGACTCTTCGACCTGCAGGTGGTGCACGTCGAACAGGCGCACGTCGGCGGGAATCTTGTCTCCGGGGCGCAGGATGACGATGTCGCCGGGTACCAGCTGGCTGGCGTCCAGTTCGATCTTCTTGCCGTTGCGCACCACGTGGGCGGTGCTGCTGAGCATGCCGCGCAGGGCGGCGAGGGATTTCTCCGCCTTGTTCTCCTGGAAGAAGCCGATGCCGGCGTTGATCACTGCCACCAGCAGGATGACGATGGTGTCGGTCCAGTGGCCCATCAGCGCGGTGGCCACGGCGGCGGCCAGGAGGATGTAGATCAGCACGTCGTTGAAGTGCCGGGCGAAGCGCAGCCAGAGTGGGTCGACGTCCTTGGCCGGCAAGGCGTTGGGGCCGACGCGCAGCAGCCTCGCCTCGGCTTCGTCGGGGGAGAGGCCTTCCGCGCTGGTCTGCAGATCGGCCAGGGTCTGGTCGACGCTCTTGCGGTACCAGTCGGTGGTTTGTGGTTTGCCGTCGGTGGTTTGCTGTGCAGTCATGCTCTGACTCCCGGCTCCTGCCAAGTGGGAAAGGTGATTAACTGCAGGGAAGCGTAGACCTAGGAAATCGCTGTAGGACTGTCATACCTCAAGATTCGGCCGATCCTCGCTGAACCATGGCTGAACGAAGCTGAATGGAAGATTTGAATCTGAATATGCGGACCTTGTCCGCGATCGCGGGCGTGGCCCGCTCCTACGAAGAGCGCATCGGCGAGCTCAGGGTTATCCCTTCATGCCAACCCTGTAGGAGCGAGCTTGCTCGCGAACAGAAGGTAGGGCGGATAACGCGCCAGAGTTATCCGCCGGTGGCGCGTCTGGCGGATAACCTGTTCCAGGTTATGCGCCCTACGAAACTCATGGCCGCTCGGACCCATCCGGAGTTGGATGAAAACATCGCGGACGGAGTCCGCTCCTACGAAGAGGCCAATTCCTGTGTCCCGCCCACCCGACTGGCCTGCCGCCAGCGGTTCGGTGTGCAGCCCGCCAGCTTGCGAAAGCTGCGGCAGAAGTGGGACTGGTCGGCGAAGCCGCATTCCTGGCCGACCTGGGAGATTGGCGCGTCGCCGCTGGCCAGCAACTCGCGGGCACGGTCGATGCGCAGGCGCAGCGCCCATTCCCGTGGCGCGAGCCCGGTGGCCTGTTTGAAGGCGCGGGAAAAGTGGCTGCGCGACAGGCCGCACTGCTCGGCGACATCGGCAATGTACAGGCGGCTGAGCAGGCTGCCGGCGAGGATGTCCTTGGCCTTGCGCTCCTGCCAGGGGGCCAGGGCGAGGCGTTCGCCGGTATCTGCTCCATCGTTGCGGGGCTCAGGCAGCCGGTAGTGTTCCAGCAGGTGCTGGCAAAGGCGCTGGCTGGCCTGGTGGAGGCCGTCTCCCTGGCTTTCCAGCTCCTCCATGAGCTGCCGGACCAGGCGGTGGGTCTGGGGGGCGAGCATGGTCGCTACCTGGTGGGCAGGTGCGGGCATGGCGTCTCTCTTCTGTTAGCTTCCAGCGGCGGCGTAAAGCGGCTTCGATTAAGGAAAAACACAAGGTAAATCAAGGTGATCCGATGCTCAATCGAATTGCGCTCAGAGGCCGCCATCAAGCACATGCGTCCAATAAGATCGCTGTGTTACGTGGTCGACTGGCGAGGCCCTCGTCTTGTGCAAAGATGCCCACTCCCACAGCCCCGAGCGACCAGCCATGAACCGAAACGACCTGCGCCGCCTGGACATGAACCTGCTGGTGATCTTCGAATCCCTGATGCTGGAGCGGAACCTCACCCGCGTCGGCGAGAAGCTGTTCATCACCCAGTCCACCGTCAGCGCCGCCCTGGCGCGCCTGCGCGACCTGTTCGACGACCCGCTGCTGGTGCGCGCCGGCCGCGCCATGGAACCTACCAGTCGGGCGCTGCACATCTTCGAGGAACTGCGCCCGGCGATGGATGTGATCTCCGCTGCGGTCAGCCGCGCCAAGACCTTCGAGCCTGAGAGCAGCTGCAACGTCTTCCGCCTGGGCCTCTCCGACGATGCCGAATTCGGCCTGTTCCCCGCGCTGCTGGCGCGCCTGCAGCAGGATGCGCCGAACATCACGGTGGTGGTGCGCCGCGCCAACTTCCTGTTGATGCCGGCGCTGCTGTCTTCCGGCGAGATCACTGCCGGAGTCAGCTACACCACTGATCTGCCGGCCAACGCCAAGCGTCGCAAGCTGCGCGATATCGGCGTGAAGGTGCTGCGCGGTGACAGCCGACCCGGCCCGCTGAGCCTGGACGAATACTGCTCGCGGCCGCACGTGATGGTGTCGTTCTCCGGCGACCTGAACGGCGCCATCGATCTGGACCTGGAGCGCATCGATCGCCGTCGTCGCGTGGTGCTCGCCGTGCCGCAGTTCGGCAGCCTGCGCGCGCTGCTGCGCAACACCGAGATGATCGCCACCGTCCCTGACTACGCGGCCTGCGCGCTGGTGGAAGACAGCTGCCTGCGCGCCGAAGACCCGCCGCTGGAGATCAAGCCGGCTGAGCTCTCCCTGGTCTGGAGCGCCGCCCACGACAACGACCCGGCCGAACGCTGGCTGCGCGAACGGATGGTCGAGTACATGAGCGCGCCGGTGCCGTGAACGGAATTCATCGGCATTTGTAGGATGGGTGGAGCGCAGCGATACCCATGCCGATGGAGCAGGGTAATGATGGGTATCGCTCCACTCCATCCTGCGACGTGCTTTTCCAGTGGAATCCTCAAGCGGGTCTTACCCGTAAACGGCTCAGAATCGTGAGGCGAATAACCTGGAACAGGCTATCCGCCGGTTCAGTTGTGGCGGATAACGCTGGCGCGTTATCCGCCCTGCGCAGGTGGGGCCGCAGGCTCAGAACATGCCCTTGATCGGGTACTCGATGATCACGTAGATACGGTCGATATCCGCGCCACCCTGGGCGTCGTTGGCGCGGTGGGAGACCTGCGCGACGCTCAGTGCCAGGTCCTTGGCCGGGCCGGACTGCACTACGTAGCGAACATCCAGGTCGCGCTCCCAATGCTTCCCGCCATCACCGTAGGCGGGCTGGCAGGCGCCGCCTTCCATGGGGTTGTAGGCGCCGCCGCAAGGGGCGTGGGTGCCGTCGATGTCACTGCCGCGCACATAGCGCGCCGAGAGGGTCAGCCCGGCAAGGCCGGAGCTGGCGCCGTCCCACTGGTAGCGGGCCTGCCAGGAGCGCTCGCCGGGGCCGTTGAAGTCGGCGTACTTGATGGAGTTGGCGAGGTAGATAGAGTCGCCGCCGACGAAGTCGAATGGCGTGTCGCCGTCTATCTGCTGGTAGCCCAGGCTCAACGCGTGACTACCCAGCGCGACCTTGCCCAGCAGGCTCCACGCCAGGGTGTCGATGTTCCCGGCACGGGCGCTGCCGGCGTCGCCGGTCTTGTAGAGGTTGGCGTCCACCGACCAGCGACCGAAGCGGCCGTTGAGGTTGGCATAGGCCTGGTGCCAGACGTCGTCCAGCTGGCTGGCGTAGAGCGCGCCGCCCCAGGTGGCATCCGGCGCGCTCCAGGTGGCGCCGGCCAGGCTCAGGCCGCCGAAGCGGGTGCTGGCGCCGTAGCCTTCGAACTCGCCGTGGCTGGAGCTGGAATTCTGGTTCTTGAAGGCGGTGAAGCGCCCGGCTTGCAGGCGCAGGCCCGGCAGGCTCCGGTCGTCGAGAAACCAGCCGGTGGCGTATTCGGGTTGCAGGCGCTTGTCACCGGTGTCGAACACCGGGGTTGCCACTTCCATCTCACCCCAGGCGAGGCTGGTTTTCTCGTGCACCAGGCGCAGCGCGCCGCCGGCATCGGAGTACTCGCTCTCGCTGCGGCCGTCGCTGTCCAGCGGCAGCAAACCGGTGCCGGCGTGACCTCGGCCACCGTCGAGCTTCAGGCCAAGGAAGGCGTGGGCATCGACGCCCAGGCCGATGGTGCCGGGCGTGACATCGCTGCTGAACCTGCCGATGAAACCCTGCGCCCATTCGCGCCGCAGGCTCTGGCCGTTGGGGCCGGGGCTGCGGTAGTCGTTGTCGAGGAAGTAGTTGCGCGACAGCAGCGACCAGTCGGCGGCCTGGGCCTGGGTGCAGGCCAGCGCCAGGAGGCAGGGTATCAGCGGGCTTTTCACGGGCGCGGCTCCATCAGGGCTGTCACGAAACGGGGCAGGGGAAGGCGATAAGCGCCGGGGCCGGCGATCGCCAGGCCGGTGAAGAGAATCAGCATCCACCAGGCGAACTGGCCTTCTTCCAGCGACCATTGCGGATGGACGAACAGCAGCGCCACCAGCAGCACGGCGATCACCGGCAGGCAGGCGAGGCGCGCGAAAACCCCGAGGATCAGCAGGATCGGGCAGAGCACTTCGGCGAACACCGCCAGCGCCAGGGTCGGCACGGCGCCGAGGCCGAAGGGGTCTTCGATGTGCTGCAGCTCGCTTTGCCAGTGCAGCAGCTTGGGTAGCCCGTGTACCTGCAGGAGCAGCAGGGCGGCTGTCACCCGCATGAACAGGAGCGCCAGGGCAGGGGAGCGGTCGTGGGTCGGCATGGTGGGTTGTCCGGGGCAAAGAAAAAGGGCGGCAATGCCGCCCTTTTTCTGGCGCTCAGGCTCAGTGGCCTTCGCTGGCGTTGAACATGGACTTGGCGTAGATCAGGCCCAAGCCATAGGCGCCGCCGTTCTCGATGGCGGTCTTGACGGTCTGGTTGTAGGTTTCGCCGCGAGCCCAGTCACGCTGCAGCTCCAGCAGGTATTGCACGGAGGTCATGGGGCGGGCGCCCAGTTGGATCATTCGTTGCATCGCCATCTCGTGGGCCTCGGTGGAGACATCGCCGCAGGCGTCGGCGATCACGTAGACCTCGAAGCCCTGGTCAATGGCCGACAGGGCTGGGCCGACGATGCACACGGAGGTCCAGAGGCCGGCGAGGACGATCTTCTGCTTGCCGAACTTGTTCACTTCCACGGCGATGCGCGGGTCTTCCCAGGTGTTCATGCTGGTGCGGTCGATGACGTTGTGGTCGGGGAAGACCGACTTGATCTCGTCGAACATCGGGCCGGAGAAGCTCTTCTCGGCGACGGTGGTGAGGATGGTGGAGACGCCGAATTCCTTGGCCGCCTTGGACACCAGGGCTGCGTTGTTGCGCAGGGTCACTGCGTCGATGGACTTGGTGGCGAAAGCCATCTGCGACTGGTGGTCGATCATGATCAGGGTGTGATCGGAAGGGTTGAGCAGGGTCTTGCCGGGAACGGCTTTGGCGATGGCGGTCATGGGGGTCGTCCTTCTGGATGATGGGGTTCAAGTGGTCGTTGGGTCCGGTCCGTTGTGGTCGGTGCCGAACCGTGGAGGCATCTTTGCCGATCGGCGAAAGGTGCGGAACAGACAGCCTTGCAGGGGCACTTTGCAGTTCTGCAAGGCCTGCCCGCAGGCTGCATTGGGCAGACTATGGTGTCGCCGGCCTGGCATTTATTGGACCTGTGTGCTCAGCCCGGCCGGCGCAGAATGATGCAAATGTGCGATTCGCCGACGCGGTGAATGGGTACAGTGGTTTTTTCCTGATACCGGGGCACGCGAGACCGCCAAGCCCCGTTTGCGTGCGAGTAGAAGAATGAAAACAGTGGCCATGGTGCTGTACGACGATGTGCTGGCGCTGGATGTGACCGGACCGATGGAGGTGTTCTCCATGGCCAATCGCTACTTGCCGCCGGAGCGGCATTACCGTCTGCTGACAGTGGCGACGAAGGCCGACGGTGTGCGTGCCTCCAGTGGCTTGAAGATGAGCGCCGACCTGCCGCTGGAAGCGCTGCTCGCCGGTGTGGACCTGCTGCTGGTACCCGGCGGACCCGGTGCCTACAACGGCGACAACCAGATGCTCAACGCCTGGCTGCCGACAGCGGCGCGCGCCGCGAAACGCTATGGTGCAGTGTGCACCGGCGCCTTCCTGCTCGGCGCCGCCGGGTTGCTCGACGGCTACCGCTGCACCACCCACTGGAACTACCTGGAACGGCTGGCACAGCTCTACCCGCGCGCTCAGGTACAGGCCGAGCGCATCTACGTCATCGACCGCAACCTGATCACCTCCGGAGGGGTCACCGCTGGCATCGACATGGCGCTGGCAGTAGTCGCCGAGGACCATGGCAAGGAGATCGCCCTGGAGGTCGCCAAGGTGCTGCTGGTGGTGCTCAAGCGCCAGGGTGGTCAGACCCCGTTCGGCCCGCTATTGGTCTCGGTGGTGCGCGACGGCTCAGTGATCGCCCGCGCCCAGGCCTACGTGGTGGACCACATCGACGAGCCGCTGACGGTGAACCGCCTGGCCGAGCGGGTGGCCATGAGCCCGCGCAATTTTGCCCGCGCCTTCCAGCGCGAGACCAGCATGACGCCCATGCAGTACGTGCAGAGCGCGCGCATCGACCACGCGCGCAAGCTGCTGGAGAGCAGCGACCTGCCGCTCAAGCAGGTAGCCTGTCGCAGCGGCTTTGGCAGCCCTCGGCACATGCGCACGGTGTTCGGCGAGCGCATCGGCATGACACCGAGCCAGTATCGCGAGCAATTCGGCTTCGCCTGATGGCAGTGCGCCGCAATTTTCGCGGGTTGACCGTCTGGCGCACCCAAGTTGGCCGAATCCTTCCCCCCGCGGGAATTGCGCTGTCACACGGGGGCGGGAGAATACCCTGACCAATCATCAGGGGCGCGTCACCTCGGTACTGGCCAGATCGCCTGGAGGACCCGTTGTAGAGCGATCCGTCAGATCCGCAGACGTGAGCAGGACATGAGCGCAAGCACGGAAAACCGCACCGAGACCATCCTGCAGTTCGGTCGCTTCCAGTTTCACCCCTACAAGCGCCAGCTGTTGCAGGGCGATCGCCCGGTGCGTATCGGCAGCCGGGCGCTGGACATTCTCCAGGTGCTGATCCGCCAGCCCGGCGAGATCATCGGCAAGGATGTGATCATCGGGGAGGTCTGGGGTGACACCGTGGTCGAGGAGATCAACCTGCGTGTGCACATCGCGGCCCTGCGTCGTGCCCTCGGCGAAGGCCGCACGGGTGAGCGCTACATCGCCAACGTGCCGTTGCGCGGCTATGGCTTCGTCGGTGTGGTGGAGAGCGTGGTCGCTCCGGCGCGGGCGGTGACACGGCCTTGCGAGGTGCGCGCCAGCAACCTGCCGGTGCTGCTGATGGGCCTGGTCGGCCGCCAGGCGCTGCTTGAGCGGGTGGTGAAGCAGATGCCCGCCACGCGCCTGATGACCCTGGTCGGCCCCGGTGGCATGGGCAAGACGTCCCTGGCGATCCACGCCGCCGAGCAGCTCGGCAAGCATTTCAACCAGGTGCGCTTCCTCGACCTGTCCGCAGATCCCGACGGTGTCTCCCTCAGCCAGAGCCTCGCCATTCTCCTGCGCGAGCCGGCCCCTGAAGCGACCCTGCTGTTGCTGGATAACTGCGAACACCTCGCCGAGCGCTGCGCCGAGGCGGTGGAGCACCTGTTGCGCCTGCACCCAGCACTGAGCATCCTGGCCACCAGTCGTGAGCCGCTGCGCGCGGAGGGCGAGCGCGTGGTACGCCTGCCGCCGCTGGAGGTACCTGTGCAGGACGATGCGCCGCTCGCGCTGGCCATGTGCAGTTCGGCAGTGCAACTGTTCGTGATGCGCGCGCGGGAGGTCTGCGACCGCTTTGAACTCAAATCCGGGCAAGTGCGCGCGATCATCGACATCTGCCGGCGGCTGGACGGCATTCCCCTGGCCATCGAGATGGCCGCGCGGCAGGTGGGAATCCTTGGCCTCGCCGGGCTGCCGGCACTGCTGGACACACCGATGCAACTGTTGATGCCCGGCCGCCGCACCGCCCCGGCGCGCCAGCAGAACCTGCGTGCGACCTACGACTGGAGCTACGGCCTGCTCGACGCTGCAGAGCAGCGCTGCCTGGGGTTGCTCGCCCAACTGGCGGATGACTTCACCCTGGATACCGCGGTCGCCTCGCTGGATGACAAGCGCTGGTGCCGCGAATGCGTGTTCGCCGCCGTGCGGCAACTGGCGGACAAGTCGCTGCTGTGGGTGGAGCAGGGCGAGTGCGAGGTACGCTACCGCGTGCCGAACACGGCCCGTGCGTACCTGCGCCAGGTCGAGGTCGCCAGCTCTGCGGCCTGATCCGCTCCTGCAAGAGCCTGGCCTCCCGTTCTTCCCGTCGCGCACATTGACGCTTTTCGTAGGACCGAGGGGGACGCCTAGTCCTTGCTCGCGAACCGCCCAATACCGGATCGACCCGCGTGAAGCGGGTTCGCGAGCAAGCTCGCTCCTACAAGTCGGCTCATCACCACAGTAGGGCCCCAACCCAGCACATGCGTCCAATAGGCCGGCAGCTTCCTCGTTCATAGTGACCGGACCTCAATCATGAGTCCGGGACACCCATGAGCGCCGAAACCATCGATCTGAACAGCGTGGTGACGCTGGTGGTGCACCACAAGGTGCGTTGTGAAGCCCTGCCCAGCTACGAGGCCTGGCTGCGCCGCACTGTCGCCGCGGCGCGCCGGCAGCCGGGGCACCTGGGTGTGAACGTGATCCGTCCGGACGGCGAGGGCGCGATGTTCACCACCGTGGTGCGCTTCGCCCGCGCCGGCCAGCTGCAAGCCTGGATCGACTCCCGCGAGCGCGCCGAGCTGGTCGCCGAAGTCCTGCCGCTGCTGGAAGAGGGCGATCACCCACTGATCCACAACGACGCCGAATTCTGGTTCACCCCCGAGCACGGCAACGTGCGCCAGCCGCCGAAATGGAAGCAGGCCCTGCTCACCTATCTGGTGATCAGCCCGCTGACCATGGTCATCCCGCCGCTCTGGGGGCCTGCGTTCGAGCGCTTCCCGGTGCTGGCCGGCGTGGTGCCGAGCAACCTGCTGGTGACCCTGTGCATCGTACTCCCGGTGGTCTACCTGATCATGCCGTGGGTGACCCGTCGCTGTGCCGGCTGGCTGAATGCCAACTGAGCTTTCCCTCCCCAGGCGCCCGCGTGGCGCCCGTATCCCATCGTCCTGCATGGCAGGCAGAGGAGTTTCCATGAGCACTTTCGTTACCCGCGACGGCACCGAGATCTATTACAAGGACTGGGGCAGCGGCAAACCTGTGCTGTTCAGCCACGGTTGGCCGCTGGACGGCGACATGTGGGAATACCAGATGCAGTACCTGAGCAGCCGCGGCTACCGCACCATCGCTTTCGACCGTCGCGGTTTCGGTCGCTCCAGCCAGCCGTGGAACGGCTACGACTACGACACTTTCGCCGATGACATCGCCGGCCTGATCGAGCACCTGGACCTGCGTGACGTGACGCTGGTGGGCTTCTCCATGGGCGGCGGCGACGTCAGCCGCTACATCGGCCGTCATGGCACCTCCCGCGTCGCCGGCCTGGTCCTGCTGGGCGCCGTAACGCCGATCTTCGGCCAGTCCGCCGACTTCCCCCAGGGCGTCGAGAAGGGCGTGTTCGACGGCATCAAGGCCGGCCTGCTGCAGGATCGCGCCCAGTTCATCGCCGACTTCGCGGCGCCGTTCTACGGCACCAACCATGGCCAGAAAGTCTCCGACGGCGTGCTCACCCAGACCCTCAACATCGCTCTGCTGGCGTCGCTCAAAGGCACGCTGGACTGCGTCAGCGCCTTCTCCGAGACCGACTTCCGCGCCGACCTGGCCAAGGTCGACGTGCCGACCCTGGTCATCCACGGCGACGACGACCAGATCGTGCCGTTCGAGACCACCGGCAAGCTGGCCGCCCAGCAGATCGCGGGCGCTGAACTCAAGGTCTACGCCGGCGCACCCCATGGCTTTGCCGTGACCCACGCGCAACAACTCAACGAAGACCTGCTGGCCTTCCTGCAATACTGAGGTACCCGAATATGAGCAACGCAGACCTGATCCTGTTCAACGGCAAGCTGCACACCGTCGACCCGGAGCGCCCGCACGCCACGGCCGTGGCCATCGCCGACGGCAAGTTCCTGGTGGTTGGCACCGACGCCCAGGCGATGGCCTACCGCGACGAGTCGACGAAACTGGTCGACCTCAACCGCCGCACCGTCATCCCCGGCCTCAACGACTCGCACCTGCACCTGATCCGCGGTGGCCTGAACTACAACCTCGAACTGCGCTGGGAGGGCGTACCGTCGCTTTCCGACGCGCTGGAGATGCTGCGCCTGCAGGCCCAGCGCACGCCGTCGCCGCAGTGGGTGCGCGTAGTGGGTGGCTGGAACGAATTCCAGTTCGCCGAGCGCCGCCTGCCGACCATCGAGGAATTGAACAAGGCGGCGCCGGATACCCCGGTGTTCGTCCTGCACCTGTATGACCGCGCACTGCTCAACCGCGCTGCGTTGCGCGTCGTTGGCTACACCAAGGACACCCCGAACCCGCCCGGCGGCGAGATCGTCCGTGACAGCAACGGCGAGCCCACCGGCATGCTGATCGCCCGTCCCAACGCGATGATCCTTTACGCAACCCTGGCCAAGGGACCGAAGCTGCCGCTGGAGTACCAGGTCAACTCGACCCGCCAGTTCATGCGTGAGCTGAACCGCCTCGGCCTGACCAGCGTGATCGACGCCGGTGGCGGCTTCCAGAACTACCCGGACGACTACCAGGTGATCCAGCAGCTGGCCGACGCCGATCAGCTCACCGTGCGCATCGCGTACAACCTGTTCACCCAGAAGCCCAAGGAAGAACTGGCGGACTTCAAGAACTGGACCAGCAGCGTGACCTACGGCCAGGGCACCGACTTCCTGCGCCACAACGGCGCGGGCGAGATGCTGGTGTTCTCGGCGGCGGACTTCGAGGACTTCCTCGAACCGCGTCCGGACCTGCCCGGCACCATGGAAGCCGAGCTGGAGCCGGTGGTACGTCACCTGGTCGAACAGCGTTGGCCGTTCCGCCTGCACGCGACCTATGACGAGTCCATCTCGCGCATGCTCGACGTGTTCGAGAAGGTCAACCGCGACATTCCATTCAACGGCCTGCCGTGGTTCTTCGACCACGCCGAAACCATCACGCCGAAGAACATCGAGCGGGTGAGGGCGCTGGGCGGCGGTATCGCCATCCAGGACCGCATGGCCTTCCAGGGCGAGTACTTCGTCGATCGCTACGGCAAACAGGCCGCCGAGGCGACGCCGCCGATCAAGCGCATGCTGGCCGAAGGCGTGCCGGTGGGCGCAGGTACCGACGCCACCCGCGTGTCCAGCTACAACCCCTGGACCTCGCTGTACTGGATGGTCAGTGGCAAGACCGTGGGCGGCCTGAGCCTCTACCCGGAAGGGCTGAGCCGTGAAGTGGCGATCCAGCTCTTCACCCACGGCAGCGCCTGGTTCTCCAGCGAGCAGGGCAAGAAGGGCATGCTCAAGGCCGGCCAACTGGCGGACCTGGCGGTACTCTCGGAGGACTTCTTCAGCGTCGAGGAAGAGGCGATCAAGACCATCGAGTCGGTGCTCACCGTGGTGGGCGGCAAGATCGTCCACGGCGACCGAGAATTCGACAAACTGGCCCCGCCGAGCATCCCGGTGGTGCCGGAATGGTCTCCGGTGGCCATGGTCCCCGGCCACTGGCGGCCGCAGGCTCCGCTGCAGCAGGCCGTGCACCAGTGCATCGGCTCCTGCGGTGTCCATGGCCACAGCCATGAACGGGCGCGTACCAAAGACGTGCCGGTAAGCGACTTCGCCGGGTTCTGGGGCGCCTTCGGCTGTTCCTGCTTCGCCTTCTGATGGAGTAACGGTGCGGTCCGCAAGGGCCGTATGCCGATCGCGGGGCATGGCCGGCTCCTGCAAGGCCACGAGCGCTTCAACCCAACCTGCAGGAGCGGGCCACGCCCGCCAACCGCCCAGCGCCGGCCCCTCCGGCGCATCCCCTCTGTAACAAGGCTTTTCGCCATCCCCATCGATAGCCTTTTACCGTCCGAGCCAATCGAAAACTGCAATAGCAGCCTCGCCCAGTTGATCTATCTTCTGATGGGTTGTGCGAATACAAGGCGCCAACGATAGGCGCCCCCAAGGAGCCTGCAATGAGTGAAGAAAAGAAAGGTAGCTGCCCGTTCCACCAGACCGCTGGTGGTGGTACTTCCAACCGTGACTGGTGGCCGAACCAGCTGAGGCTGGACCTGCTGCACCAGCATTCTTCCAAGTCCAACCCCATGGGTGAGGACTTCAACTACGCCGAGGCCTTCAAGACCCTCGACCTGGAAGCGGTCAAGGCCGACCTGCGCGCCGTGATGACCGACTCCCAGGACTGGTGGCCGGCCGACTTCGGCCACTACGGCCCGCTGTTCATCCGCATGGCCTGGCACGCCGCCGGCACCTACCGCATCGGCGATGGCCGTGGCGGCGCCGGCCGTGGCCAGCAGCGCTTCGCCCCGCTCAACAGCTGGCCGGACAACGTCAGCCTGGACAAGGCCCGCCGGCTGATCTGGCCGATCAAGCAGAAGTACGGCGCCAAGCTGTCCTGGGCCGACCTGATCGTCCTCACCGGCAACGTCGCCCTGGAATCCATGGGCTTCAAGACCTTCGGCTTCGCCGGCGGCCGCGAAGATGTCTGGGAACCGGACATGGACGTGTACTGGGGCGAGGAGACCACCTGGCTGGGCGGCGACAAGCGCTACACCGGTGAGCGAGACCTGGAAAACCCTCTGGCCGCCGTGCAGATGGGTCTGATCTACGTGAACCCCGAGGGCCCCAACGGCAACCCCGATCCGGTAGCCGCTGCCCGCGACATCCGCGAGACCTTCGCCCGCATGGCCATGGACGACGAGGAAACCGTTGCCCTGATCGCCGGCGGCCACACCTTCGGCAAGACCCACGGCGCGGGCCCTGCGGACAACGTCGGCGTCGACCCGGAAGCCGGCGGCCTGGAAAGCCAGGGCCTGGGCTGGGTCAGCAAGTTCGGCACGGGCTCGGGCGGCGACGCCATCACCAGTGGCCTGGAAGTCACCTGGACGTCCACACCGACGCGCTGGAGCAACAACTTCTTCTGGAACCTGTTCGGCTACGAGTGGGAACTGACCAAGAGCCCGGCCGGCGCCCACCAGTGGCAACCGAAGAATGGCGCGGGTGCTGGCAGCATTCCCGATGCCCATGACAAATCCAAGCGCCGCGCGCCGTCGATGCTGACCACCGACATCTCGCTGCGCGTCGACCCGGCCTACGAGAAGATTTCCCGTCGTTTCTACGAAGATCCCGAAGCGTTCGCCGACGCTTTTGCCCGTGCCTGGTTCAAGCTGACCCACCGCGACATGGGCCCGCTGGCTCGCTACCTGGGCCCGGAAGTGCCGAAGGAAGAGCTGATCTGGCAAGACCCGATTCCGGCGGTCAACCACCCGCTGGTGGATGATGCCGACATTGCTGCGCTCAAGGCCAAGGTGCTGGCTTCGGGCCTGTCGGTCGGCGAGCTGGTGTCCACTGCCTGGGCTTCGGCCTCGACCTTCCGTGGCTCCGACAAGCGCGGCGGCGCCAACGGCGCGCGCATCCGCCTGGCGCCGCAGAAGGACTGGCCGGTGAACCAGCCCGAACAGCTGGCCAAGGTGCTCGGCGTGCTGGGTGAAATCCAGTCCGAGTTCAACGCCTCCGCTGCTGGCGGCAAGAAGATCTCTCTGGCCGACCTGATCGTCCTGGCCGGCGATGCCGGCGTGGAAGAGGCCGCGCGCAAGGGTGGCCACAAGGTCAGCGTGCCGTTCGCGCCGGGCCGCATGGACGCCAGCCAGGAGCAGACCGACGTGCACTCGGTGGGCATGCTGGAACCGGTGGCCGATGGCTTCCGCAACTTCCAGAAGTCGAAGTTCTCGGTGCCGGCCGAAGCGTTGCTGATCGACAAGGCGCAGTTGCTGACCCTGACCGCGCCGGAAGTCACCGCGCTGATCGGCGGCCTGCGTGTGCTCGGCGCCAACACCGGTGGCTCGCAGAACGGCGTGTTCACCGCGCGCCCCGGCACACTCAGCAACGACTTCTTCGTCAACCTGCTGGACATGGGGACGGTGTGGAAGCCGACCTCGGACGCCAACGACCAGTTCGAGGGCCGCGACCGCAAGACCGGCGAAGCCAGGTGGACCGGCAGCCGCATCGACCTGCTACTGGGATCAAACTCCCAGCTGCGGGCGTTGTCGGAGGTCTATGGTTGCTCGGACGGCGAACGCAAGTTCGTCCATGACTTCGTCAAGGCCTGGACCAAGGTGATGAACCTCGACCGCTTCGACCTGCCGCGCTGATCGGGCAGGGAAGAGCAAAGGCCCGCGAACGAGCGATCGTTCGCGGGCCTTGTCGTTCCAGCCGTCGCAGGATGTTCACAGGCCGCCGGCAGACTGGGCCGCTCAATCGGGAAAGGGGGGCTTTCGCCTATGCGCCGTTGTCTCGCTGCTGTACTGGGCACCTTCGTACTGGCTGTCGCCAGTGTCACCGCCAGCGCCGAGGAATCGCCCGGCCGCACGCTGAGCGAGGCTGCCGGCGTTCCCTGGCCGACGGTAATCGCTCACCGGGGGGCTTCCCACGACGCCCCGGAAGAAACCGCGCCGGCCTACCTCGCGGCCCGCGACCTGGGGGCGGATTACCTGGAAGCGGACCTGCAGCGCACCAAGGACGGCGTGCTGGTAGCGGTGCACGATGACACCCTGGAGCGCACCACCGACGTCGCCAAGGTCTTCCCGGGTCGTGAAAAGGCGCCGGTGAGTCAGTTCACCCTGGCCGAGCTCAAGCGCCTGGACGCCGGCAGCTGGTTCAACGCCGCCTATCCCGAGCGCGCGCGTTCCAAGTACGTGGGTGTACGCATCCTGACCCTCGATGAGCTGATCGACATCGCCGAAGGCGGTGGCGAAACCCCGGGCCTTTACCTGGAAACCAAGGCGCCGGGGCAGTTCCCGGGCATCGAGGAAGACCTGCGCAAGGTGCTGGAAAACCGCGGTTGGCTCAACGCCGATGGCGAACCCCAGGGCAAGATCGTGTTGCAGACCTTCGAGAAGAGCAGCCTGGAGCTGCTGCAGAAGAGCATGCCGAAGGTGCCGAAGATCCTGTTGTTGTGGGTGGGCGATGGCTACCTGGCGGCGAAGAGCCCGACGACCTTCGCCCAGTCCGGCGAGAAGATCAAAGCAGACTTCTATGCCCGCCAGGAAGTGAAATCCAGGGAAGAACTCTTCGCCTGGCTGGATTGGGCCAAGGCCAATGGCGCCCTGGGTGTCGGCCCTTCGGTGACCCTGACCGCCCGTGGCGACCAGAGCTACATGGACCTGGTGCAGCCTTGGATGAACCAGGCCGCCCATGAGCGTGGTCTGTTCGTGCATGCCTACACGGTCGATGACGCGGTGGACTTCGACCAGTTGAGCAAAGCCGGCGTGGACGGCTTCTTCACCAATCGCACCGACCAGTTGCTGCGCTTCCTTGGCCGCCCGCCGAGCCAGGGGGTGGGCGAGGTGCTGAAATCCGTTGGCTACTGAAGGAAGAGGGCGGCGTGGCTCGATCTGTAGGATGGGTGGAGCGCAGCGATACCCATGCTGCCGGCACGTGGGCCTGATGGGTATCGCTGCGCTCCACGCCATCCTAGGAAAAGCGAATGGGGGCAGCGCTGGCGCGTTGTTGCCCTACGCCTCCCAACCTGTCCAGCGAGAGCTCTACGCCAGCGG
Organism: Pseudomonas nicosulfuronedens; assembly: GCF_005877905.1. Taxonomy (GTDB): domain Bacteria; phylum Pseudomonadota; class Gammaproteobacteria; order Pseudomonadales; family Pseudomonadaceae; genus Pseudomonas; species Pseudomonas nicosulfuronedens. The sequence continues at coordinate 54,652 of NZ_SWDV01000030.1, forward strand.
CAGGGACAGGTGCAGGCTCACGGTCGCCCCCTGGCCGGGAGGGCTTGCGAGTACCAGCTCGCCCTTGAGCAGCCCCACCAGTCGTTTGGCGACGATCAGGCCGACTGGCGCGTCCTGCAGCATCTGTCGTGCAGCGTCGGCGGCCAGTTCTTCCAGCGAGTAGACTGCCAGCGGGTCTTCCGGGGTACTGGCGATGGGGGCTGCGTTGAGACGGACGGACAGGTGCTCGTGCTCGACCTGCCCATGCAGGCCGATGCGCAGGATGCCGGCGGTGGTTTCGCGGATCAGGTAGGCCAGCAGGTAGTCGAGGATCTTGCGCAGCAGCAAGGGATCGCCCAGTACCGCTTGATCCAGCGGTGGTGCCACTTCGACCTCAAGCTTCAACCCCTTGACGCTGGCCGGCGCAGCGGCGCTGGCCAGTGCGGCGTGCAACAGTTCTTCCAGGCTCAATGGCAGGCTCTGCATCTGCTCCTCGCCACTTTCCAGGCGGGCGATCTGGCGCAGGTCGGCGGTCAGCCTGAGCAGGTCGCGGCTGGTGCCGTCGATCCACTCCAGCGCCTGGCGGTCGGCCGGCTCCAGGCTGGCGCGCTGCAGGACCATCTCCAGCAGGCCGTGCATCGCCCCTAGCGGCAGGCTGAACTCGTTGCTCGCCCGCACCAGGAAGTTGAGTTTCTGCCGGTTGCTCAGCTCGGCCTGCTGCTTGTCCGCCTCGATGGCGCGCAGGCGGTCCTGGCGGCCGGTGATGTCGGCGCTGCCGCAGATCATTCCGAGCAGCCGCCCCTGGGCGTCGCGGTAGGGCTTGCCCCAGTGGTGCAACACACGGCGCTGGCCGTGGATGCGCAGCTCGATGTCGCGGGCGAAGGCCTGTTCGGCGGCCACGGCCTGTAGGAAGTACTGGTGCAGCAGTTCGGCCTGGGCCGGCGCGTACCAATCCACGTCCATGGCTCGGGTGCCCAGCACCTCGGCTAGGTCGACGTCGTAGAGGCGCAGGAAGGCGAGGTTGGCATGCACCAGGCGGCCACCGGTATCGCGTACGTAGAGCGCATCGGGCAGGCTGTCGACCAGGCTGCGCAGCATCACCAGTTCGTCGCTGGCCGGCGCCGGCTGCTCGGGTTCGGCCTGGGGGGCGGCCACCAGCGCGTTGCGCCGGGCGAAGTCGATCAGTTCCGCCAGGCTGTGCAGGTTGAGCTTGTGCTGCAGGCGCGTGCGGTAGGTGCTGACGGTCTTCTCGCTGATGGTCAGCTCATGGGCGATCTGGTGGTTGTTGCGCCCGCTGGCGAGGAAATACAGCACGGAAAGTTCGCGGTTGGACAGGCTGGCCACCCGCTCGCGCTCACCGCTGCGCACCTGGGGCAGATTGACGTTGCCCAGCAGACGCATGGGAAAGTAGCTGCGGCCGCGCAGCAGCATGGCCACGGCCAGGCTCAGCTCACGCAAGTCGTCGTGCTTGCTGACGAAGCCCGAGGCACCGCCCTGCAGGAAGCGTCCGACGATGTGCTCCGAGTCCTGGGCGCTGAACGCGAGCACCGGCAAGTCGACGCCGTGCGCCTTGAGCCGCGCCATCACGTCCAGGCCGTTGAGGCGCGACAGGTCGATGTCGAGGATCAGCAGGTCCGCGGGGCGTTCCAGGCTCAGGCGCAGGGCGTCCAGACCGTCCTCGGCCTCGCCGGCGATGGCGTGGCCTTCGCTCTCCAGCAGCACGCGGACGGCATGGCGGGTGACCGGATGTCCGTCGGCGATCAGCACCTGGCCCATGGCATTTTTCCTTGTCGAAGTCTCGTTCAACGCTAGAGCATTTCCGCCCGTCCTGCAGAATTTGAGTAGGAAGTTTCCTACGCAACGGTAAATGCTTTCCCATCTTCGGAGCTCATCGCTCCGAGAAGAATCGCCCCAGAGACCGGCTCACGCGCCGGCCAGACATGGATTCTGGAGGGCTACCAGATGAACACCCGCAACCTTTCGCCGACGAGCCGACACGCGCCGCCGTTTCTTCCCACGTTGCTGGCAGCGGTGATCACTTCGCTGGCGGCGCTGCCGTCGCTGGCTGAGGATTTCGATACCCCGCAGTCGTTTTCCCCCTGGGAGAACAACACCAGCGAATTGCACGATGCCCACTTCGACGTGAATGCCGGCCAGGCCGCCATTACCGTCAACGACATGGAATTCAGCATGGACGGTGGCTGGGTGCACAACACCGGCAGCGGCGGCGGTCTGCTGTTCAACCTGTGGAGTGGCAAGCAGGACGAGGTCGACCACGTGGAAGTCGACAGCGCCGGCAGCTTCGGCCTGCAGGTCAACGGTGGCACGGTGAACATCGTCGACTCCCAGGTCAGTACCCACGGTGACAACGACTACGGCCTGGACGCCCAGAGCGGCGGACAGGTTGCATTGGTGCGCGGCGTTGTCGCTACCGACGGCGACAACGCCGCCGCGGTGCACGCCCACAACAACGGTGCGGCCCAGGTCACCGGCAGTGCGCTGAGTACCGTGGGCGACCATAGCGCCGGCGTACTACTGGACAACAACGGCACCCTGACGCTGGGGGATTCCCAGGTTTCCACCTCCGGTGATGACAGCACCGCCATCCAGGCCAACAACGGTGCCTCGCTGCAGGTCAGCGGCGCGACCCTGGAAACTGCCGGGCAGGGCAGCCATGGCGTGCACATCTCCAGCAACAGCGCCGAGAACTCCCTGAAGGACTCAAGCGTCACCACCCACGGTGCTGCCAGCATCGGGGTGATGGTCAACAACGCCAGCGGTTCGGCGCAGGTGCAGAACAGCCAGATCGTCACCGAAGGCGAGGGCAGCCATGGCCTCTACACCCGGCAGGGCACCCGTATCGAATTGTCCGAGGGTAGCCAGGTGACCACCCGCGGCGTCAAGGCCGATGGCGCCTGGACGGCCGAAGGCGGCAGCATCGGCATCACCGACAGCAGCCTGAGCAGCAGCGGCGCCGGCTCGGCGGCGGTACATGCCGCTGCCTCCGGCACCATCAGCGTCGACGGCAGCCAGCTTTCCAGCACCGGCAGCGGCGGTGCGGGCATCCACCTGGACAACGGCGGGACGGTGGCCGCCAGTGCCAGCCAGATCGATTCGAGCAATGGCTCGGCCATTCTCTTCAGCCAGGGCGACCAGCCCGGCAGCCAGGCACAACTGGACCTGAGCGCCAGCCGCGTGACCAGCGATGCCGCCGTGGTGACGGCACAGACCGGCAGCGCCGGCACCTTCAATGCCACGGGCAGCCAGTTGCAGGCCGGCAACGGCGTCGGCTATGCCATCGCCGAGGGCGCCAGTTTGCAGTCCACACTGACCGACTCCAGCCTCGACGTCGGGGATTCCGGTCTGCTGGCCGATGTCGCCGGCAATGGCTCGCTGAAGCTGACCAGCGAAGGCAGCGACCTGCACGGCGACACCCGTCTGCAGGACGGCGACCAGGGCCTGCTCGACATGACACTGCACAACGCCCGCTGGCAGCTGAACGCCGACTCCAGCCTGAGCAACCTGGACGTGGACGGCGCTACCGTTGCCTTCGGCGCCGATGGTTACCACACCCTGTCGATGACCGGTGACCTGACCGGCGCCGGCACTTTCGACATGAACACCGATCTTTCCAGCCTGCAGACCGACCTGATCCTGGTGGGCGGCCAGGCTTATGGTGCCCATACCCTGGTGGTCGCCGACAGCGGCAAGGAAGCGGGCGGCGATCAACTGCGCGTCGTTGGCACCCAGGGCAGCCCTGGTGTCTTCAGTCTCTACGGCGAGCATGTGGATGCCGGCGCCTACCGCTACACCCTCGAGCAGCAGGGCAACGACTGGTACCTGGTCGCGTCCGGCAAGAATGTGGTCGACCCGGTCGATCCGACCGATCCGGTAGACCCCGACCAGCCCTCCACGGGGCCCGGTGATGGCGGTGAGCCCGGGACGACCACTCCTGATCCGGGTGATGGAGGCAATGAAAACGGCAACCAGGGCGGCACGGACGGCGGCGATCAGGGCGGCAGCTCGGGCGGGAACCAGGGCGGCACCGACGGTGGCAGCCAGGGAGGCAGCGACGGCGGTGACCAGGGCTCCAACGGGGGCGGCGGCACCAGCCAGCCGGACATCATCTCCAAGGGTTCCAACGTCGCCCTGGGTATGCAGAGCGCCGCGGCCAATCTGTACTACGCCGAGCTCGGCACCCTGGTGCAGCGTCTGGGCGAACTGCGCCTGAGCCAGGACGAAGGCGGCGTCTGGATTCGCGGTATCGGCAAGCGTATGCGCATGGGCGAGCACTATGGCCGGGCCTTCGAACAGAACCTCGATGGCGTCGAGATCGGCGCCGACAAGGCCATCCACCTCGACGGCGCTCGCCTGTACCTGGGCGCCATGGTCGGCGCCAGTGAGTCGCGCATCCGCTTCACCGAGAGCAGCCGCGGACATCTCGACAGCACCAGCGTCGGCGCCTACGCCACCTACCTGCGCGACGATGGCTGGTACCTGGACAACGTCATCAAGTACAGCCACATGGACGGCGACGTGAAGGTCCCGACCAACCTCGGCCAGCCGGTGAAAGGCGACTACAAGGCCGACGCCTACGGCGTCAGTGTCGAGGGCGGAAAACGCATCGACCTGCACGACCAGTGGTTCGTCGAACCCCAGGTGCAGCTCAGCGCCACCCACTTCGAAGGTCCGCGCTACACCAGCAGCGACGGTCTCAAGGTGCGTGCCAGCGACACCGACTCGCTGCAGGGTCGGCTCGGCGTGCGCGGCGGCAAGGAAATCCAGCTCGACCGGGACATGCGTCTGCAGGCCTACGCCACCGCGTCCTACATCGACGAGTTGGCCGGCAACACCCATGTCCGCGTCAACGGCGAGAAGCTCAACAACGAGCTGCCCGGCTCGCGCGGCGAACTGGGGGCCGGTGCGGCACTGCAGGTCAGCCGCCAGCAGAAGGTCTCGCTGGAAGTGGACTACGCCAAGGGCGACCACCTCGAGCAACCCTGGGCCGTGACCCTGGGCTACCGCTACCTCTGGTAGGCAAAGACCCACGGGGAGGGCACTGACGCCCTCCCGTTCCCCTTCGATATTCCGTGCGGAACCGGTGCTCCGGTACCAGGGAGACGATCATGTACAGGAAACTTGCCGCCGAACTCATCGGCACCTTCTGGCTGGTCCTGGGCGGCTGCGGCAGCGCCGTTCTCGCCGCCAACTTCGGGGAGCATGGCATCGGGCTGCTCGGCGTCGCACTGGCCTTCGGCCTCAGCGTCGTCACCATGGCTTACGCGATCGGCCCGATCTCCGGTTGTCACCTCAACCCGGCGGTGAGCGTTGGCCTGATGGTTGGCGGTCGCTTCCCGGCCGCCGACGTACTGCCCTACATCCTTGCCCAGCTCGTCGGAGGTCTGCTGGCCGGCGGCGCGCTGTACCTGATCGCCAGCGGCGCGGTCGGCTTCGACGCAGCCAGCGGATTCGCCGCCAACGGCTACGGCGATCACTCGCCCGGCGGCTACAGTCTGGGCGCAGTACTGCTCTGCGAAGTGATCATGACCGCCATCTTCCTCTTCGTGATCATGGGCGCCACTGACCGTGACGCTCCGGCGGGCTTCGCGCCACTGGCCATCGGCCTGACCCTGGCGCTGATCCACCTGATCAGCATCCCGGTCAGCAACACCTCGGTGAACCCGGCGCGCAGCCTGGCCGTGGCTTTCTACGCCGCACCCTGGGCACTGGAACAGCTCTGGGCCTTCTGGCTCGCTCCGCTGGTCGGCGGCAGCCTCGGGGCGCTGGTCTATCGCGTGGTCCGTGGCCGTTGATGTCTACACTCGCTGTGGCGCTTGGCGCCACGTCGTCTGCAACCAGGAGATCGTCATGAATGCCCGTCAACTGATTCCCGCCGTTCTTGCCGCCGCACTGCTGCCCTGGACGCTGGCCCAGGCAGCCTCCCTTGGCGATGTTGCCGGTAGCCTCGGCGGCCTTGGCAACCTGTCGTCGGTGTCGTCCGGCAGCAGTGGCAACGTCGCCGGCTTGCTGGAGTACTGCGCCAAGAACAACTACCTCAACGCCGATGCGGCGACCCAGGTGAAGGACAAGCTGCTGGGCAAACTGCCAGGCAATACCACTACCAGCGACAGCGGCTACAAGGACGGCGCCAAGGGCATCCTGACCGGCAGCGACGGCAAGAGCCTCGACCTGTCCGGCAGTGGCATCAAGGAAAAGGTCACCAAGCAGGTGTGCGACAAGGTCCTCAGCCAGGGCAAGTCGCTGCTTTGAGACTGCCGATTGCCGAGGCAAGTCTGTTCGTAGGATGGGTGGAGCGAAGCGATACCTATCGAAAGGTTCCCGGCGAAGCTGATGGGTATCGCTTCGCTCCACGCCATCCTACGGGCTTGATTGCTGCCTACGAAGGGCGATGTTTTTCGTAACGCACATCCCGCTCATCCATGCGCCCGGCCAGTGTCCAACCCTGCTTGAGGTAGAAGCCATTGGCGCGAATTTCTTCGCCGCCATCGGTCACCAGCCAGATCGTCCCGTGCTCGCGGAACAGCTGCTGTTCCGCCGCCGCCAGCAATAGCTGCCCCAGCCCCCGGCCTTCGCAGTGCGGTCGCACGAACAGCGCGAAGACTTCCCCCGACTCCAGATCCACCATGGCGAAGCCTCCAGCAATGCCGTCCAGCTCGGCGATCCAAGCGCAGGGGCCGGACTCCAGCGCGTCCTTCAGTGCCGCCGGGGTGATGCCCAGTTCGGCCAACTGGCTGCGGCTCAGGTGGTTCTGTTGCACGCTGGTGCGGATGTCGAAAAGGCTGTCGATATCGGCCACGCCGGCCGCGCGAATCCTCGCATTCATGAACGTTCCTTCTTTTGATCGATGAAAGGGCGGGCCTCGCGAAAAGGCCCGCCAGGCCCGCGTCAGGACGCGGAGAAAGCCGGGTGGTAGGCGACGCTGCCAGCGGCTGTCGAACCGTCCAGCGACAAGGCCATGAAGTACTCCGGCGGTACACCCGCATAGCGGATCGCAGCGTCCTGGGCGAAGCCGAAACGCCGGTAGTAGCGTGGGTCGCCGAGCACGACGCAGCCGCGCGCGCCCAGCGCCTTCAATTGCTCAAGCCCTGCGTGGATCAGTGCGGCGCCGATGCCTCGGCCATGCAGGTCAGGTCGTACGGAGACCGGGCCGAGGCCGTACCAGTTCAGGTCCGCGCCATCGAGGGTGACCGGCGAGAAGGCGATGTGGCCGACCACCTCGCCGGCGAGCGTGGCGACCAGCGACACGCTGAGCGCGCCGGCCGCGCGCAGCGCATCGACGATGGCGCCCTCGGTACCGTCGCTGTGCTCGGCCACGGCGAAGGCCGCTTCGGTCACCTGACGGATGATGGCCGCATCGTTGGGCCGTTCGGGATGGATGTCGTATTGCATGGTGCGATTCCTTGTGAAAACGACCGGGCAGCCGCTGGCGGCCCGGCCGGGGCTGTCAGCGGTTGTCCAGTTGTGGGCGTACGGCGCCCAGTCCGCTGGCGTTGATGCGGTACGGCGAACCGCCGCGCGAGAGGATCAGGCGCTTGTTCTTCAGCTTCCTGAAGACCGCCAGGGTGCAGTCGGCCAGTACGTATCCGTCACGGGTATAGCACTCGACGAAGACGATACGACCGGAGTCGTCGCGCTGGAAGGAAATGTGGCCGCCCTTGGCGAGGACGTGCAGGGTCCGTTGTTCCGATCTGGAAATGTTCATGGTGGAAACCTGATTGCAGTAGGTGCGTAGAAACCGCGGGCACAAGAGGGTGTCCGCCAGTGTTTGTGCGCATCGATAACCGTCCCGCCTGCTGGGCAAGGCGTCTGCGGTTATCGGGCTACTGCTATCTCCAACATGAATTCGGACCTCGATGGATCAGAGAGGATGCCCGTAGGTGGGCGCGGCAATTCTAGGCGCTGGGCGGGAAGGCGATCAACCCGCAGGTTGTTGCCTCGTCTTTCATCTGCTGCTGCCCGATGCGGTAAGCTGCCGGACTTTGCCAGCGTTCCATCCGGAGAACGATCCATGGAAGACCTCAACACCCTCTATTACTTCACCCAGGTGGTGGAGCAGGGTGGTTTCGCCGCGGCCGGCCGTGCGCTGGACATCCCCAAGTCCAAGCTCAGCCGGCGCATCGCCCAACTGGAGGAACGCCTGGGCGTTCGCCTGCTGCACCGCACCAGCCGGCACTGCTCGCTGACGGAAATCGGCCAGGAGTACTACCAGCGCTGCGTGGCGATGCGCATCGAGGCGGAAGGGGCTTCCGAGGTAATCGAGCGCAACCGCGCCGAACCGCGCGGCCTGGTACGCCTGGCCTGCCCGACGACGCTGCTCAACTCCTGGGTCGGGCCGATGCTCACTCGCTACATGCTCAAGTACCCGCTGGTAGAGCTGTTCATCGAGAGCACCAACCGCCGCGTCGATCTGCTCCACGAGGGTTTCGACATTGCCTTGCGGGTGCGCTTCCCGCCGCTGGAAAACACCGACATGGTGATGAAGGTGCTGGCCAACAGTACCCAGTGCCTGGTGGGGAGCCCTGAACTGCTCGAACGCATGGCCGGCGACAGCTCGCCCATGGGGCTGGGGCAATTGCCCAGCCTGCACTGGGGTGGCATGCAGCGCGAGTATCAATGGGAGCTGTTCAACGATGAAGGCGAGCGTCTGCTGATTTCGCACAAGCCACGGATGGTCACCGATGACCTGCTGGCGTTGCGCAATGCGGTGCTGGCTGGCGTCGGTATCGCCCACGTACCCCGTGTGGCGGTACGCGAGGACCTGGCCGCCGGCAATGTGGTGGAATTGCTGCCGGGCTGGTCGCCCAAGTGCGGCATTGTCCATGCGATCTTCCCGTCGCGCCGTGGCCTGCTGCCCTCGGTACGCACGTTGATCGATTTCCTTGCCGAGGAGTTCGGCGAAAGCGACATGGCCTGAAGACAGTCCCCGGCGCGCAGCGTTGCGTTTCGCGCACCGCTGTTTTGCCGGCCCGACCGATTCTGTGCGAGGGGGTGGCGGCATAGTCTGGCGCCACTGTTTTCCCCTCAAGGAATGGTCATGAACTCCGCTTCGACTTCCCTCCCGGCTGCCCCTGCGCAACCGACCCTTTCCTCTGCCATGGTGGCCTTGCTCGCGTTCTGCTGCGGCGCGGTGGTTGCCAACCTCTACTACGCACAACCCATCGTCGAGCTGATCGCCCCGGCCATTGGCCTGTCTACCGAGCACGCCAGCCTGATTGTTTCGCTGACCCAGTTCGGTTACGCCATAGGCCTGCTTTTCCTCGTGCCGCTGGCGGACTTGCTGGAGAACCGCAAGCTGGTGATCGGCTTCACCCTGGCGGTCGCGCTTTGCCTGGCCGGTGCCGGGCTGGCGAGTTCGCCTTCGGTGCTGCTGGCCTGCGCGCTGCTGATCGGCCTGACCTCGGTGGCGGTGCAGATACTCGTTCCGCTGGCCGCGCACCTGGCGCCGGAAGAGGCCCGGGGGCGTGTGGTGGGCAACATCATGGGCGGCCTGTTGCTGGGCATCCTGCTGTCGCGGCCGGTGTCCAGCCTGGTGGCGGAAGTCTTCGGCTGGCGCGGGGTGTTCCTCGCCGCAGCGGTGCTGATGCTGGTGATTGCGCTGGTGATGGCGGTGGCACTGCCGCGCCGCGTACCGACCCATAGCGCGACCTACCCACAGCTGATCGGCTCGGTGTTCTCGCTGGCGCGGCGCTACGCCGTGCTGCGCGAGCGTGCGCTCTACCAGGGTCTGCTGTTCGCTGCATTCAGCGCCTTCTGGACCATCGCGCCCATCGAGCTGATCCGCCACCACGGTTTCAGCCAGACCCAGGTCGCGCTGTTCGCCCTGGTCGGCGCAGTCGGTGCCGTCGCCGCGCCCATTGCCGGGCGTCTGGCGGATGCCGGGCACACCTTCAAGGGCACCCTCGTGGCGCTGCTGCTGGCGCCGCTCGCCCTACTGCTCGGGGCGCTGCCCGGCGCGGGGTTCTTCTGGCTGGTGGTCTGCGCGGTGCTGCTGGACTTCGCCGTGCAGCTGAACATGGTGCTCGGCCAGCGCGAGGTATACGCCCTCGACCCGCATAGCCGGGCGCGCCTGAACGCGGTGTATATGACCAGCATCTTCGTCGGCGGCGCGCTGGGTTCGCTGGTCGCCAGCCTGCTTTACGAGGCCATCAGCTGGACACCTTTCGCCATCGGTGCGGCGGTGATCCCGGCCATTGCCACCTTGCTCTTCCTGCTGCGCGGTGAAGGCCACGCCTGAGAGCACAGGCGTGCAAGGCAACGGCAGAAGTGATTGGGTACACTCCGGGATTTCCCCCTACCGGAGTCCCGCCATGGACAAACTGCAGGCCTTGTCGATGTTCGTCGAGACCGTGCGCTGTGGCGGCTACTCGGCGGCGGCCCGCAAGCTCGGGGTAGCGACTTCCTCGGTGACCCGGCAGGTGGCTGCGCTGGAGGCGGAACTGGGCGCCGCACTGCTCAACCGCACCACCCGCCACAGCAGCCCGACCCTGGCCGGTCAGGCCTACTACGACAAGGCCGTGGAAATCCTCGATGCGCTGGTGGAGGCCGATGGTCTGGTCAGTGACCGCGGCAGCGAGGCCAAGGGCCGACTGCGGGTCAGCGTGCCGGTGGAGTTCGGTCGCCGCGTCATCGCCCCGCACCTGGGGCGTCTGCTGGCACAGCATCCGGAACTGGAAGTCAGTCTGTCGCTGAACGACCAACTGGTCGACCTGCCCAAACAGCAGATCGATCTGTCCGTTCGCCTGGGGGCGACGTTGGTCAGCGACGACATCATCAGCCGGCGCATCGGCCAGTTCGACCGCTGGCTGGTGGCGAGCCCCGGCTACCTGGAACGTGCCGGCACGCCCAGGCATCCGCTGGAACTGATGGAGCACCCGTGCCTGCGCTTCGACTACGGCGGTCCGCACTCGACCTGGACCTGCAGCGACGGCCAGGAAACCTGGGCACTCAACGTGCAGGGCCGGTTGCAGAGCAACAACGCCGATGTCCTGCGAGAGACAGTGCTGGCTGGCGGCGGCATTGCCCTGCTGTCCGACTGGCTGGTGGCCCAGGACGTGCGCAGCGGCCGGTTGCGTCGCCTGCTGCCGGACTACCAAGTGTACCCCGGCAGCACGGTGGGCAGCATCAATGCCCTGTACCCGCCGAGCCTGCGCGAGTCCAGCCGCATCCGCGTCTTCGTGGCCTTCCTCGAGGAAGTCCTCGCGGCTCAGTGACTGTCGGCACTCGGCTGGGTCGGTGGGGCGATCTTCTTCATCAGCGGCACCAGCAGCAGGGTCACGGCAAAGCACGCGCCCACCAGCAGGAAGGCATCGGCGAAGGTCAATGTCTGTGCCTCGCGCCAAGTCAGGTCCCACAGGTGTTTCAGCGCCTGCTGCGAGGGTTCGCCGTTGAGATCCATGGACGGCGCCAGCCAGTGGTTGAGCGCTTCGTTGCCGCTGTTCAGGTGCTCGGCCAACCGCAGGAAGTGCAGGTTGGCGCGGTCGTTGAGCACCGTGGCGCAGGCGGCGATGCCGATGGCGCCACCGAGGTTGCGCATCAGGTTGAACAGCCCGGAGGCCAGCTTCAGCCGTTCCGGCGGCAGCGAGCCCAGGGCCAGGGTTACGGTGGGCGCCACGCAGAACTGCTGGGCCATGCCGCGCAGGGCCTGCGGGAACATCAGCTGCGCCGAGCCCCAGTCGTGGGTCAGCGGGGCGAACTCATACATCGATAGCGTGAACATCGCCATGCCCAGTAGCAGGATCCAGCGCAGGTCGACGCGACGGGCGAGGGCGGCATAGAGCGGGATGCTCATGATCTGGAAGATGCCGGTGGAGAAGATTGCCAGGCCGATGTCCAGCGCGCCGTAGCCGCGCACCCGGCCGAGGAACAGCGGAGTCAGGTAGATGGTGGCGAAGATGCCGATGCCGGTGACGAAGCTGAACAGGCAGCCGAGGGCGAAATTGCGTTCCTTCAGCGCGCGCAGGTCGACGATAGGGTGCGCGGCGGTCAGGCTGCGGTAGATGAAGGCGATGCCGCAGAGGCCGGAGATCCACGCGGTGGCGAGGATGGTGTCGTCGCTGAACCAGTTCCAGCGCGGGCCTTCCTCCAGGGTGTATTCCAGGCAGCCGAGGAACAGTGCCATCAGCACGATCGCCGGATAGTCGGCGCCCCTGAGCAGCGACAGGTCGGGTTTGTCGATGCGCACCATGATCGGCACCACGATGGCGACGAACAGCCCCGGCACCAGGTTGATGTAGAACAGCCAGGGCCAGGAAGAAATGTCGGTGATCCAGCCGCCCACCACCGGCCCCAGGGTCGGCGCCAGGGAGGCGATGGCGCCGATGGTGGCGGCGACTATTACCCGTTGCTTGCCGTCGAAGTAGAGGAAGCCGGTGGTGAACACCATGGGGATCATCGAGCCGCCGAGAAAACCCTGCAGCGCGCGGAAGGCGATCATGCTCTGGATGTTCCAGGCCATGGCGCAGAGCAGGCTGGTGAGGGTGAAGCCCAGTGCCGAAGCGGCGAAAAGCCAGCGTGTGGAGAGTACCTTGGACAGCCAGCCGGAGAGCGGAATGACGATGATCTCGGCGATCAGGTAGCTGGTCTGCACCCATGCAAGCTCATCTGCACCGGCCGAGAGTCCGCCGCCGATGTCGCGCAGCGAGGCGGAGACGATCTGGATGTCCAGCAGGGCGATGAACATCCCCAGGCACATGCAGGCGAAGGAGATGACCTTGCGCCCGGTGGAAAGGCTTTCCACCGGCACCGTGTCGTTGCTCCAGAACTGGCTGCGCGAAAGGCTCACGGCCGGGTGTCCTGGGCGACGCGTTGATCGGCCGAGCCATGCTCGTGCGCTCGGGTGTCCACTTCCACCAGCACGGAGAGGCCGGGGCGCAGGTTGCCGAGGCGACCGTCGGCGTCGTCCAGGTGCACGCGCACCGGCACGCGCTGGACGATCTTGGTGAAGTTGCCGGTGGCGTTCTCCGGCGGGAGGATGCTGAACTGCGCGCCGGTGGCCGGGGCGAGGCTGTCCAGGTGGCCGTGGAAGACCTTGCCGGGGAGGATGTCGGCCTCGATGGTCACCGCCTGGCCAGGCTGCATGCGCGCCAGTTGGTCTTCCTTGAAGTTGGCGTCCACCCACAGACCTTGCGCCGGCACTACGGCGAGCAGCTGGGTGCCGGCGGCCACGTAGCTGCCGACCCGTGCCCGACGGTTGCCGATGTAGCCGTCCACCGGGGCGCGCAGCTCGGTGTAGCCGAGGTCCAGGCGCGCCAGGTCGCGGGCGGCGACGGCCTGCTCCAGCGCGGCCAGGGCCTGCTGCCGCTGGCTGTGGATTACGTCCAGCTGGCGCCGCGCGGCGAGCAGGCTGGCGTGGGCCTTGTCGCTGTTGGCGCGGGCGGACTTGAAGCTGGCATCGGCGCGTTGCGCGGCTTCTACCGACACGGCGTTGGTGCGTACAAGGGTGGCATAGCGGCGCTGGTCGTCGCGGGTGCGTACTTCCTCGGCAGTAGCCGCATCGATCTCCGCCTGGCTCTGGCGGATCAGCGCGTCCTGAAGCGAGGCCTGGGCGTCGACATTGCCCAGCGCCGCTTCCTCGGCGTGAACTGCGCCTTCGGCCTTGGCCAGGGCGGCGCGGTAATCGCGGTCGTCGATGCGGGCGAGCAGGTCACCGGCGTGCACCAGCTGGTTGTCGCTCACCTTCAGCTCGGCGATGTACCCGGCAACGCGCGGGCTGATCACCGTCACGTCGCCGCCGACGTAGGCATCGTCGGTCTTTTCCAGGAAGCGCCCGTCGAGCCACCAGTGCCCGGCGTAGGCGCCGACGCCGAGCAAGGCAGCCGTGGCGACGGCGAGCTTGAGGGCCTTGCGCGATTTCGGTCTGGCCGTATCGACGGCCGGCGAGGCGGGAAGGGTAACGGACTGGTTCATGGCAGTGCTCGCTCAGGCGTGATCTACGTGGGGAAGGGCGGCTTGGGGACGGTGATGGACGGGGACGAGTCGGTCGCCTTCGCGGCGATGGATCTGGTGCTGCGGGCCGATAGGTTCGCCGCTGTCGGCGTCCACCAGGGCGATGTGCACCGGCTGGCCGCTGCGGGTGTCCACCAGCTCGGCGGTGCTGGCCATGCCGGCGTGGCGCTGGCCCCATTGCAGCAGGGTGAGCAGCACCGGGCGCAGGTCGCGTCCACTCTCGGTAAGCAGGTACTCGTAGCGGGGCGGGTGATCGTTGTACTGGCTGCGTTGCAGCAGGCCGCTGTCCACCAGGGCGCGCAGGCGGCGGGTGAGGACGTTGCTGGCAATGCCCAATCGTGCGAGGAACTGGTCGAAGCGGGTGGAACCGTAGAAGGCTTCGCGCAGGATCAGCACGTTCCAGCTGTCGCCAATCAGATCCAGCGCCTGAGCCACAGGGCAGGGCAGGTGTTCGAAGGTGGTTCTGCGCATGATTGAATCCATTTGAATTAAAGCCATCATCTAATCGGGCCGCCCTGTAACGGGCCTGCAAGGCGACAGGCGAGGTCTGGATGGAAAAGATTATGGGTGTAATCTAAAGCGGTCACTTGCTTTGCGCAAGTGACTCGTCGCGGGAGGAATGGCACAGGGGATGAACGGTGTGTCGGGTGAACTTCCGGTAGGCACAAGCGTTGCCTGATCCTGCGGAACCTTACCGGAGAAGTTCAGGGGAAGTTACCGGGAAGTACCGTCCGAACAACTCTGGAAGTGGTCGGGATAATTATCCGGGAAATGGCCTGGAACGTCTGTTCCATAACTTTCCAACAGGCAAAAAAAGGCCGCCTGGGGAGGCGGCCAAACCAAAGGATGATGAAGTGGAGCAATCGGCCGGACGCTCTGGAGCGGGCATCCGGGACTCATGTTCTTCATCGGGGCGCAAGCTTAATGGCGATAGCGGCAAATGCTGAATCATTCGTCTCGATATCAACTATCGACAAGGCTGGTTGGAGGGTGGAGCAGCGGATTGTTATTTCTTCGCTCGCTCTGCCTATGGCGGGGAAACATAAGAAAGTTATTCGCACTAAAAACGATAGACCTGCCAAGACAAGACCAACAAAGGGGTAGCAGATGTCCGCGTTCCGACTCTCATTGCTCGGTGCCTGCGTCAGCGCATCGATCATCGGTATGCCGTTCCAACTGGCGCACGCCGCCGTCGTTTCCGACCAGTCCGAAGCCACCGGCTTCATCGAAGGCAGCACGGCTTTGCTGCTGATGCGCAACTACTACTACAACAGCGACCGCAAGTCCGGTGCCGGTGACCGCAAGGACTGGACCCAGGGCTTCACGCTGAACTACAGCTCCGGCTTCACCCAGGGCACGGTCGGCTTCGGTGTCGAGGCTTTCGGCAACTGGGGCATCCGCCTGGATGGCGGCGCTGGTACCTCCGGCACTGGCAACCTGCCGGTGCGTGACGATGGCTCGCCGGAAAGCGAATACGGCCGTGCCGGCGGCGCCGTGAAGCTGCGCGTGTCGAAGACCGAACTGCGCTGGGGCGACCTGCAACCTACCGCGCCGGTGTTCGCCGCCGGGGGTACCCGGCTGTTCCCGCAGACCGCCACTGGCTTCAACGTGCTCAGCAGCGAGATCGCCGGGCTTGACCTGGACGGCGGCCACTTCACCGGCGGCAACGGCCCGGTGACCACCAACGGCGACCACGGCATCTGGGCCTCCTACGCCAACGTCGAGGCCAGCAGCATCGATTACGTGGGTGGCAAGTACGCGGTCAACGACACGCTGAACTTCTCGCTCTATGCCTCCAAGCTCGAAGACGTGTGGCGCCAGTACTACGGCAACGCCAACTACACGCTGCCGCTGGCGGACGACCAGTCGCTGAACTTCGACTTCAACATCTACCGCACCAACGACGACGGTAGCGCCAAGGCCGGCGAGATCAGCAACACCACCTGGTCTGCCGCCGCCGCGTATACCTTCCTCACCGCCCACACCCTGACGCTGGCTTACCAGAAGGTCCACGGCGACACGCCGTTCGACTACGTGGCCTTCGGCGTCAACGGCCCCGGCGATACCGGCGACTCGATCTTCCTCGCCAACTCCATCCAGTACTCGGACTTCAACGGTCCGGAAGAAAAGTCCTGGCAGCTGCGCTATGACCTGGCGATGGCCACCTACGGTATTCCCGGCCTGAGCTTCATGGCCCGCTACGTCAACGGCCACGGCATCGACGGCACGAAAATGGCCGCCGATAGCGAGTATCGCGGTTATGGCTACGGCGAGGACGGCAAGCACCACGAGACCAACCTGGAAGCCAAGTACGTGGTGCAGTCCGGGCCGGCGAAGGACCTGTCGTTCCGTCTGCGCGAGGCGATTCACCGCGGCAATGCCGACCAGGCCGAGGGCGACGTCAACGAGTTCCGCCTGATCGTCGACTACCCGCTGTCGATCCTGTAACGCCAACGCAGCACCTTGCTGGGTGCTGCCCCAGGAGCTCTTCGTAGGAGCGAGCTTGCTCGCGAATGGATTGCCCGGCCGCTCCAGCATCAAGCGGTTCGCGAGCAAGCTCGCTCCTACAGGACCCGACGCCACGCGCAGATATTCCCGGTTTGCAGGGCGGTCTTCTGCGAGCCTGGAATGCGGGCGGGGCGCTACAATCGGCGCTCCGTTCCCGCCCCGCGAGAAGAGTCGATGTCCGAAGAAGAGCGCCGCACGCAACTGATCGATGGCCCGGTGGGCAAGCTGCAATTGCTGATCGACCGGCCGGGCATGCCGGTGCGGGGCATCGCCCTGATCAGTCATCCGCAGCCGCTGCTGGGCGGCAGCCCGAAGCACCGCGTGCCGCTGACCCTGTCGCGCAAACTGTGCAGTGCTGGCTGGCTGACCGTGCGGCCGAGCTTCCGGGGGGTGGAGGGCAGCGAAGGCGCGTACGCCGAAGGCATCGGCGAAGCGCAGGATATGCTCGCGGTGATCGCGTATCTGCGTAATGAGTATCCCCGCCTGCCGTTGGCGCTGGTGGGCTTTTCCTTCGGCGCCTATGTGTTCGCCCGCGTGGCCAGCGAGCTGTCACCGCCAGCGGATGCCATCGTGCTGATGGGTTTGCCGGTGGGCACGGTTCCCGGCGGCCGCGACTACCAAGCGCAGGCGGTGCCGGCCGAGTGCCTGCTGCTGCATGGCGAGGCGGACGAGATGGCGCCGCTGGCCAACCTGCTGGCCTGGGCGCGGCCCCACCAGCGCGAAGTGCTGCTCTATGCCGGCGCCGACCATTTCTTCAAGGGTTGCCTGGAGAAGGCCGTCGAGAGGGTGCTCCAGCACCTGCAGCGCACGGCGACCTAGACAGGATCAGAGGTCCTTCTTGATTTCCTTGTCCAGGTGCTTGTCTTCCTTGTGACGCTCCTTGTCGAGGTGGTCATCGGTCTTGTCCACCTCGTGCTTGTCGTGCTTGTAGCCCTTGTCGATCTCCTTGGCGTCGTGGTCGACACCCTTGTCGAGATCGCGGTGCAGCTCGCGCACGTCCTTGGCGACGTCGCCCTCGGCCTGGGCATACCCAGCCAGGGCACCCAGGAGTGCGAGGCAAGTGGCGAAAGTGAGCGTGACAGGTTGCATGGCGGCGGCCTCCGTTGGTGACGCGGAAAGCAGCAAGTCTAGTTCCTGATGGCGCGTGCGCGGTTCTCCGTGCGCAGGGCGTGCAGCGTCCAGAGGCCGCCGCAGAAATCCACGGCACCGAACAGCACCACTATGGGCTCGCACAGTTGCAGCAGGGCGAAGATCGCGAAGCTGGCCAGCACCAGGGTGCGGGTATACACCGAGGCGAGGAACAGCGGCCGCGACTCGCTGCGGGCGGCGGCGAGGTAGTAGACGCCGATGTTGAACGCCAGGACGCCGACGATGCGTATCCACACCTCCGACGTGGCGGCGATGTGGAACAGGCCGAGCAGCAGGTTGGGCAGCAGCATCAGTGCCAGGCCCAGCAGCATCAGGTAGCAGCCGAACCATTTGAGGGTGAGGGCGGGTCTGGACATCGATCGGAGTTCCTTGCAGCGGTTGGCGGGGCGCAGCGCCCCGCGGGGTCGAGGGTCAGCGGGTGCCGCGGCGGCGCAATGCCGAGGGGCTGAAGTACTCGCCGTCCGGCAGCGCCTGGGTGAAATCGATGCTGGCCGGCTCTTCGTTGTCGAGGTTCATCGCCACGTAGCGGCGCGCCTGCAGGTCGTGGAAGACGTCGATGGAGGTCCAGGTGGTGGGCAGCTCGTAGTAGCTGCGCAGGTAGGCCATGGACACGCGCCACAGCTCGCCTCGGCCATCGTACTGATCCACTTCGGCGGCGCCCCAGCTGTCTTCGTCGAGGAACAGCACGCGCTTGGAGTAGATGTGCCGCGCGCCTGGCTTGAGCGTGCCTTCGACCACCCACACACGGTGCAGCTCGTAGCGAGTGTATTGCGGGTTGAGGTGGTTGGGCGTGAGCAGGTCCTTGTACTTCACTTCGCCGCTGGCGAGGCGGAAGTTGTTGTAGGGGATGTAGATCTCGCGCTTGCCCAGCAGCTTCCAGTCGTAACGGTCCGGCGCGCCGTTGTACATATCGGTGTCGTCGGCGGTGCGCAGGCCATCGGACGAGGCGATGGGCGTGTCGTAGGCCAGGCTGGGCGCGCGCCGCACACGGCGCTGGCCGGCGTTGTAGGCCCAGGCCTGGCGCGGTTCCTTCACCTGGTCCAGCGTCTCGTGCACCAGCGCGGCGCTGCCGGCCAGGCGCGCCGGGCTCTTGGTGAAGGCGAGGAAGTAGAACATGCGGTTGCCCAGACCTTCGAAGTTACCGCCGGGTTGGTAGTACTTGAACAGTGCTTCCTGCTGGGTCACCACCGGCGAGTAATCGCCGTTTCGTTGCACGGCGGCCTCGGCGGAGCGGCGCACGATGAAGGTGCCGCGATAGCGGGCGATGTGGTTCCACACCGCCTCCACACCGCTCTGTGGAATCGGGAAGGGAATGCCACCGAAGGCATCGACGAAGCCGTTGCCGTTCTCGGCCAGCCTGGCGCTGGTCGCATTCTTCAACGTGTTGTCGTAGACCCACTGCGGCGCCGAGCCGCTGCGGCGGGTCGGGTACACCGGAATCTGGAAGGTGTCCGGGTAGTTGTCGAACATCGCCAGTTGGCCGGGCGTCAGGTTGGCCTTGTACTGCCCCAGGTTGGCCTTGGTGATGGTGAACAGCGGCTTGTCCGCCGCGTACGGGTCAATCGGATGCTGGCCGGGCTTGAAGCCGGCCGGGGCCTGGGTGATGCCGCCGGTCCAGGCGGGGATGCTGCCGGCGGCGTTGCCAGCCTTTTCCGCGCCCAGCGGGGTGAGGGTGGATTGCAGCCTGGCCGCTTCCTGCGGGGAGACCGCCGCCAGCGCTCCGCTGGCGGTGAGGGCCAGCGCCACGGCGCCGGCCAGGGTACGGATGTTGCCCATGGTGAATCTCCGCTCAGAAGGAGTATTTGACGTTGAAGCCGACGTTGTCGCGGTCGCGCGCGGCGTTCTCCTGGCCGGCGCCGTAGAACTCGGTGTACTGCAGCTCGGCTTCCAGGCTGTTCAGGTAGGTGGCCTTGAGGCCCAGGGTGTAGGCCTTGCGCCCGGCGATGAAGTTGCCAGCCTGCTGCGAGTTGCCGCTGAAGTCGTCCTTGTAGACGGCGTAGGGCGAGAGGTTGACCCCGGCGAACACATCGTTCCAGGTGCCGGTCAGCAGCAGGGTGGCGCCGTAGGCGTTGCGGTTGACCTGGTCGCTGCGGTCGAATCCGGAGACGTACGCGCCATTGCTGCGCCCGGAGTAGTAGCGTGTGCTGCCGTCATACGCGGTGTATTGCAGGCTGCTGCCGCGCAGTTGCTCGGCGGCCACTTCGAACACGCCCATGAACGAGTCGAAGGACAGCGACGGGCCGAAGTTGTAGATCGTGCCCAGCGAGCTGTTGAAGGACTCGACGCGCTCGTAGT
The DNA here is from genome assembly GCF_005877905.1 of Pseudomonas nicosulfuronedens. Lineage (GTDB taxonomy): Bacteria > Pseudomonadota > Gammaproteobacteria > Pseudomonadales > Pseudomonadaceae > Pseudomonas > Pseudomonas nicosulfuronedens. Next base: position 74,548 of record NZ_SWDV01000030.1, read on the forward strand.
CGTGGACCGCGCCGCCGAGGCCGACCATCTGCCCGCCGACATTGACCTTCTGCCCGTCGGCGATCTTCCCGGCCTGGGCGAGCATGTCGCCGAGCAGGTCGTTGGTGGTGGCCACGCCGATGGGCAGGTTGGGCCGGTAGGCGATCTCGCCGAACAGCGAAGCGTCGCCCAGGGTAGTGTTGAAGCTCAGGCCGTACATGCGGATGTTCTCCACATATTCGCGGCGGGCGTTAGCCTGGTTGGCCATGTCCACTGCGGCGGCGGCGTTGATCAGGCCGAGCATCTGCCCACCGCTTTGCACCAGCGCGTCGTAGGACGGCGAGCCGACCAGCTGCGCCAACTGGTCCATGTCCAGCCCGGCGTAGCTCTTGTTCAGGTCGGCATAGATCACCGGATCCTTGGCGTGGTAGTTGACGAAGTAGAAGCCGAACTCGGTGGAGTTGAGCTGCTCGGCGATGTAGTGGAAGGCCACGCCGAACTGGCCGTCGTTCTTGGCGTTGATGTCCTGGCCGATGTGGCTGACCTTGAAGTAGCCGTTCTGGTCCAGGTAGTCGGTGCCCTGCAGGCCGGCGAAGTGGCTGGCCGAGAGCATCGGGTAGAGGCTCTGGAAGGTCGGGTCGGACAGCGCCTTCACCCGCGTATAGCCGGTGTTGCCGCCGTCGGCGAAGAGGTCGGTCTCGGAGAAGAAGGTGCCGGCCGGGTCGAGGCGGGTTTCCTTCCAGTTCCACTGGTAGAAGGCGTCCATCGACAGGCTGTCGGTGAGGCCGACGTTGAAGCTGACTGCCTCCACGGGCATCAGTACTTCCTTGAGCTCCGAGCCGGGCAGGCGGAACTTGGCGGCGTCCACCGGGTTGGTGGTGTTGATGCCACCGCGGTAGAACACGCCTTCGCCCCAGTTGAAGACCTGGTTGCCCAGCCGCGCGCTCAGCGGATGATCGGTGATATCCCAGTTGCCGTAGAGGTAGGCATCGAGGATTTCCGCGCGGTGGCCGGCGGTGTCGCGGGTAGCGTCGGTGAAGTGGTCGTTGTGCGGGTAGCTTTGCGACGGCTGTGGCGGCTCGTTGTGGTCGTAGTAGTCGTTGCGCTTGTCCATGATCTGCGTGTCGTAGAACGCCGAGCCGCGCATGAACAGGCCGTAATTCTGGTAGGTGGCCTCCAGGTCCGAGGTGATCTTGTACACCTCCGAGGCCAGGCCGGTGCTGAAGTTGCGGTTGCCGTCGTTGCTGTTGACGTCGTTGTTGGTCTTGTCCTGACCTTGCACGCGCCACAGCGCGCCGTAGGACACGGTGGTGTCCAGCGAGCCACTGAGCTGGTTGTCGAGGAAACTGAATTCGACGGCCTTCGACTGGCCGCTGAGCATCAGGGGTAAAACGCAGGCAAAGGCGGACCCGGTCTGCAAGCGACGCTTGCGGGATCTGGTGGTCATGTGAGGCTACTCCAACGACGGGTTCTTATTGTGTGTGTCATCAGACGGGGCCTCGTGGCGGCGCCCCTTCGGATAGTGCTCTGCGAAGGCAATGGGCGTGTTGCGTTCACGCCGGGCGTAGGTCTCCAGTAGCGGGTAGCGCCCTTGCTCAGCGGGCGAGGGAAGCTGGCTTGCCAGGCAGCCAGCGCGTGCCGCGCAGCCGTGCGAGCGTCCAGCACAGCGTCGCCAGCATCAGCGTGAGGTGATAAAGGTCCACGCGCGGGATGCCTTGCCACTCGCCCCGACCGGCGATACCCAGGCCGGCGAGAACGAACAGCAGGGCACCGGCCATCGCCAGCGGCCAGCGTTGCGACCGGCTGGGCCAGGCGATGGTGATGAGTGCCAGAAGGTTGCCGGCCAGCGCCAGGTTGTCCGGCAGCCACAGCATCAGCGCGGCGAGGGCGGCCAGTAGCAGATGGCGGGTGACGCCGTGCAGGCTGCCGATGGCGATCAGCAGCAAGGCGATGCGTCCGGAAAGGCTGGTCATCGCCTGGTGCGCCGGCCGTGTCGCTTCCAGGCCGCCATAGACCAGCGCGCCGAGTAGCGCGGTCACGGCGATCAGGGCGAACCCGAGGGCACGCCAGCCGTGTTTATTCTTCAGGCTGTCCAGCGCTGCCCAGAGGCTGGCGGCGCACAGCAACAGCTCGCAGATCACGCTGGTATTCATCTCAGGCCTCCAGCGGTTGCGGTTGGCGCAGCGAACGCAGCAGCATGCCGAGCAGGCCCAGCGTTGCGCCCACGAACAGCGCCACTGCCCAGGCCACCGGCAGGCCCCATTGCAGGTGCGCAAGGGCCACCGGAATGGCCAGCGATCCCAGCCACAGCAGCTGCCAGCGCCCGTTGCCCGGTGCGTTCTCCAGACTACGGCCGAGTACCCAGAGGGAAGCGATGAGCCACACCGCGCCGAGGATTTTCCCGGCCAGCGGCAACTGGTAGGCAAAGGCCAGGAAGCCCATGCCCAGCACCATCAGCAACAGCATCTGCAGCAGGCAGTAGAAGGCCGTGGCGGCGGAAATGCGCGGGCGGTAGATGCGGAAGGCGCTGATGTCATGGGGCGGCTTCGGATCGAGTCGCTGCGCGGCGGCCGGGCGCCAGCCGGGGCGGGCGAACCAGACGCGGATTCGGTCTTTCCAGTTATCGGCCAGGCGGGCGTCGGCGAGCAGGTCGCGGTACTTGTGGAAGTTCGCCTTGAGCGGATCGAAGGTCTTCAGCTGGCCGTGGATGCCATAGATGATCAGCTCTTCCGACTCTGGGCGTTCCTTGGCGAAGGTGCCGAACAGGTGGTCCCAGAGCATCAGCACGCCGCCGTAGTTCCTGTCCACGCAGTAGGCGTTCTGGCCATGGTGCACGCGGTGGTTGGACGGCGAGGCGAAGCAGTAGTCAAACCAGCCCAGGCGGCCGATGTGGCGGGTATGGATCCAGAACTGGTAGCCGAGGATCACCGCGCCGGCGACGATGAACACGGTCGGCGGAATACCGATCAGCGCCAGCGGCCAGTAGAAGAACCAGTTGGTCAGGAAGCCGGTGCTGGTCTGCCGCAACGCGGTGGAGTAGTTGAACTCCTCGCTGGAGTGGTGCACCACGTGGGAGGCCCAGACCAGGTTCACCTCGTGGCCCATGCGGTGGTGCCAGTAGTAGCAGAGGTCGTAGCCGAGCAGGCCGATGGCCCAGACCCACCAGTGTGAGGTGGAGAGGTCGAACAACGCCAGGTACTGGTAGGCGAGCAGGTAGACGCCGAAGTTCAGGGCACGCACGAACAGGTTGATGACCTGGCCGCTGAGCCCCAGCGAGGCGCTGGACAGGCTGTCGGCCAGGGCAAAGGTCTGGCGCCGCCGCCAGAAGCTCCAGAGCAGTTCGACCAGCAGCAGCACGAGGAATGCCGGCACGGCGTAGACGATCATGTTGGGCATGTTCTGCCTCCTTCTTATGATGCGAGGAGGCTAACGCGCTGCCGAGAAGCGGGCGTGATGCAGGGCGCCAGAGCGCATGTCGCGCGACGTCAATCCTCTCGGAATTCGGACGGGTGATGAGGTGGTATAGCGGCGGCCTGGGTTGACTCACGTAGGGCGAATAACCGCTTGCGGTTATCCGCCGTGTGCACAAGGCCTGCAGGCCGGCGGATAACGCTTGGGGCGTTATGCGCCCTACGTCAGTGCCCGGCACCGGGGCTCAGGCGCTGCGCAGGGTCTTGCGGAAGTCTGCCGGGGAGATGCCGCGCGACTGGCGGAAGGCGTGGCTGAAGGCACTGGCCTGGGAGAAGCCGAGCATCAGGGCGATCTCCATGACGCTGGAATCGGTCCGCCGCAGGTAATGATCGGCCAGCTCCATGCGCATGGTTTCCAGCACCTGGGAGAAGCTTTCGCCTTCGGCGGCCAGCTTGCGCTGCAGGGTACGCGGCGACATGGCCAGTTCGCTGGCGAGTGCCTCCAGGCTGACCTCACCGCCGGGCATGTGCTCGATCAGCAGTGCCCGCAGGCGCCCGATCACCGAGAGCGGTGCGTAGGAGCGACCCAGTTGCAGGTCCGCCTCCAGCAGCAGGCTCTTGTGGGTGCGCGGGTCGGCGCCCTGGATGCGTGCAGCGAGCATCGCCTCGGGGAACACCAGTGCGTTGCGCGGGGCGTTGAACTGTACGGGGCAGCCGAAGAACTCGTCGTACAGGGCGGCGTCGCCCTGCGCGGCGTGGATCATCTGCACTTCCAGCAGCGGCGCGCTGCTGCCGATCAGCCAGCGGCCGAAGGCCGTCCAGCCTGCCAGCACGGCGTCCTGCTGGCAGGCGCAGTAGGGTTCCAGTTCGGTGATGCGCTGGTCTTCCAGCAGTACGCGGCCGTCCCCTATGACGATGTGTGTCTGGCTCGACGGGCTGTCGAAGACGATCTTGCCGAAGCGGCGGATCATGCTCATGGACTCGCCCAGGGTGGCGCTGGTCATCGATACCGCACCCAGAACGCCATAGCTGCCGGGACGCACCGCTGCGCCCACCAGCAGGCCGAAGTGCGGCAGGCCGCTCATGCGTACCGACAGCTCCAGCAGGGCCCGCAACTGGTGCATGGGGATACGCAGGATCGGGTCGGCGAGGCGTTCGCGCTGCAAGCCGATTTCGTTCAGCAGCAGTTCGCCGTCACAGCCGTATTGCTCGGCGGTGTTCAGCACGTGATTGACGAAGGCGGCACTGGCGGTGGCGGGATGCATGGCGTGTGGGGCGGTCCGGTGGTCCGGTTGGAGAGCGGGTGCAATCTAGCAAGTCGGGCGCCGCCTAGGCCAGCGGCGTCCGTCGGCACGCTCAGACGCGGCCGCTGACCGGAATCCCGGCGCCGGTGATGGCGGCGGCCGCATCGCCGAGCAGGAAGAGAATGACGCCCGCCAGCTGGTCGGCTGTGACCCAGCGACCGAAGTCCGCCTCGGGCATGGCGGCGCGGTTCTGTGGCGTGTCGATGATGCTCGGTAGTACCGCGTTGACCGTGACGCCCTGGTCCTTCAACTCATCGGCGAGGCTTTCGGTCAGTCGCAGCACGCCGGCCTTGGAGGCGGCGTAGGCGCCCATGCCGAAGCCGGCCCGGCTGGCAGCGCCGGCGCCCAGGTTGACGATGCGCCCGGCGCTGGACTGGCGGATCAGCGGCAGCAGCGCCTGGCAAGCGCACAGGGCGGTGCGCAGGTTGAGGGTGTAGAGGCGGTCCCAGCACTCCACGTCGCCTTCGGCCAGGGTCTGCCAGGCAAAGCCTCCGGCGACGTTCACCAGCGCATCGAGCCGGCCGAAACGTTCGTCGATCAGGCGCGCAGCCGCCTGGGCATCGGCCAGCGAGGCGAGGTCGATACCGGTCAGCAGGAGGGCGCCGTCGGGGGCGCGGAAGTCAACGGGTGGAGTCTCGGCCCGGTCGATCAGCACAAGCTGCGCGCCGGCCTCGGCGGCCTGGATGGCCAGCGCCGCACCGAGGTTGCCGAAGGCTCCGGTGATGGCGATGACGCGCGGGGAAAGCGATGGATGCATGGTGAATAGCGCTCGGTGGTTGGCGTTCTTGTGGGTATGGTGCGAACGCTAATCACCCTGCCGCCGCGCGGCATGTTCCTGCACGCCAGTTTGGATGCGCCAGCGCGTCATCTGCATGAGCGTCCGGTTCAGGCCAGACCGCGCAGGTAATCCCAGGGATAGATGCCACGGTCGTGGCCGTCGTCGAACACCAGTTGCACGCCGTAGCCCTGCAGGTTCAGTTGCTGCAGGCCGACGCCAGCCGTTACCAGGTCGATGCGCCCTTGCAGGCGCGATGCCCGGCATTGCGAGCAAGGGCAGGCGCCGCGCAGGCGGGCGAAGGCGATGCACTGTTCGACGCCGTCGCTCCAGCGGATGCGCAGCTCACCTTCGGCGCTGGAGCGGTGCAGGGCGACTGGGGTGTTCATGCCGATTGCCCCAGCGGCGGCTTTTGCTCCAACTGAGAGAGTGCGATGCGCACGGCCTTGCGGACTTCCGGGTCGCCGTCGTTCTCGGCGTTGCGCAGCGCCTCCACGGCGTCTCCGCTACCCAGCTCGCCCAGGGCCAGCGCGGCCTCCTTGCGCAGGTTGCTGATGCCGTGGCCGAGCACGACCGTCAGGCCTTGCAGCGCCGGTAGGTAACGTAGTTTGCCCAGCGAGCGGGCGGCGCGCAGGCGCACCTGCCAGAAGTCATCCTGCAGCGCCTTGACCAGTGCTTCGCCGGCACCCGTCAGGGCCAGTTTGCCGAGGGTGCCGGCGGCTTCCTCGCGCACCTGCCAGGCCGGATCGGCCAGTGCGGCTTGCAGGGCCGGCAGCACGCTGGCGTCGATGGCCAGGCCGAGGGCGCCGGCAGCGGCGCGGCGGACTTCGGCGTCCGGATCGTCGCGAGTCAGGCGTGCCAGATGGGGCAGGGCGTCGGTACGCTTGAGCCAGCCGAGGATGCCCACGGCTTCACGGCGCACTCCCGCGTCGCTGTCACCCAGCGCAGTCAGTGCAGGTTCGGCGGCATCCTCCAGGCGCAGTTCGCGCAAGGCGCGCAAGGCGCTGCGGCGGACGAAGATATCGCTGTGCGTAGCCCACGGCAGCAGGCGCACGCCGGCTTCGCGGGTCTTCAGTTCGCTCAGGCTCTGGGCGGCAGCCTCACGCACGTCGTTGTCGCTGTCGGCGAGGGCCTGGCAGAGAGCGTCCACCACCTCGGGTTCTTCCCAGGCTTCCAGCAGGCGTGCGGCCTCGGCGCGGACATTGGCGGCTTCGTCACCGCTCAGGGCGGCGGCGAGCCAGGGCAGGCTATCGGGGTCCTCCAGGTCGGCCAGCTCGATCAGGGCGATGCGGCGCACGCCGGGGTCGGCATCCTGCAGGCGCGGTTGCAGGTCGAGGATGTCGGGGTTGTCGGTGCTGATGTGGTAAGAGGGGTTGAAGGCAGTCATATGGCGAATCGCGGTATCCGTTGAAGAGTGGGCAGGCCCAGGGGCGTCAGGCGTGGCAACTGGCGGCCGTCTTCGTGGCGCAGCAGTTCCAGGCAGTGGCGCTTGAGCCGGGAGAATTCAGGCGTGGTGAGCAGGTCGGCGTGGCGCGGTCGCGGGAAGTCGAGACGGATGTCTTCGAGGATGCGTCCGGGGCGCGGGCTCATCACCAGGATGCGGTCGGCGAGGAACAGCGCCTCGTCGATGTCGTGGGTGATGAACAGCACGCTGGTGCGCAGGCGCGTCCAGATGTCCAGCAGCAGTTCCTGCATCATCATCCGTGTCTGCGCATCGAGGGCGCCGAAGGGTTCGTCCATCAGCAGCAGGCGCGGCTGGTTGATCAGCACACGGGCGATTTCCACGCGCTGCTGCATGCCGCCGGAGAGCTGCGACGGCCAGCGCTCGGCGAAGCCGTTCAGGCCCACCAGCTGGAGCATCTCGTCGGCCTGGCGATGGCGCTCGGAGCGGGCCACGCCGCGCATCTTCAGACCGAAGGCGACGTTATCGCGCACGCGCCGCCAGGGCAGCAGGGTGTGGTGCTGGAAGACCATGCCGCGTTCGGGCGAGGGACCGGCGACGCTGGCACCGTCCACTTCCAGCTTGCCGGCGCTGGGCGTCAGGTGCCCGGCCAATGCGCCGAGCAGGGTGGACTTGCCGCAGCCGGACGGGCCCAGCACGCAGACGAATTCGCCCGGCTCGATGGAGAAGCTCAGGGACTGCACGGCCTCGAAGGCGTCGCGGCCGTTGCCCAGGTGGATCGACAGGTCGTCGACGCGCACGCGCCCCGGTGCGCTGGCGGGCAGGGTCATGGCTTGCCTCCGGCCTGACGCTGCCAGGGTGTGACCAGGGCTCCGAGCTGGCGCACCAGCAGGCTGCTGGCCATGCCGAGCACACCGATCAGCAGCATGCCGACCACGATGTCGGGGTAGTTCTGCAAGGTGTAGGACTCCCAGGTGTAGTAGCCGATGCCCCATTGCCCGGAGATCATCTCGGCGGTGACCAGGCAGAACCACGAGGTGCCCATGCCGATGGCCAGGCCGGTGACGATGCTCGGCGCAGCGCCCGGCAGCACCACTTCGCGCAGCAACGCCAGGCGGCCGGCGCCGAGGCTGCGGGCGGAGGCGAGCAGGCGTGGGTCCACCGCTTCCACGCCGTGAATGGTGTTGAGCAGGATGGGGAACAGCGCACCGGTGAAGGTGATGAAGATCATCGACAGCTCGGAGCTGGGAAACATCAGGATCGCCAGCGGAATCCATGCCACCGCGGGGATCGGCCGCAGCACTTCCAGCGGCGGCAGCAGGCTGTCGCGGGCCCAGCGGCCGCGGGCGATGAGCAGCCCGAGGAGAATGCCGGCGAAGGCCGCCAGCAGGTAGCCGGCCAGCACGCGCAGCAGGCTGCTGCCCAGGTGGCGGCCGAGCTTGCTCGATTGCGCGAGGCTCCAGGCGGCATCGAGTACGTCACGCGGGCCAGGCACGTTGGCGAAGGTGACCAGACCGAGGTTCACGTGCCGTGCGCTGAGCACCTGCCAGAGTCCGAGGCAGACCAGCAGCGAGACCAGGCGCAGGCTCCAGCGGGAGAGAGTGGTGGTGTTCATCATCGTTCTCCGTCGAGTCCCGGCGCACGGGGCGCCGGGGATCTACCCGAGTGGCTGACCTCAGCGGCTGGCCACGGCCTGCTGGCTGGCGGCGGCGAAGTCGGCGACTTCTCCGCCGTGTTGACGGGCGAAGGCGTCGGCCTGTTCGCGCAGCAGGAAGGCATCCAGCGCGCCATCCTTGCCGCGCACGAACCAGGCCTGCCCGGCGAGCAGCTTGATACCGCTGTCACTGGCCTGGGCGTAGACGGCACGGATGTCCTTGCCTTGCTTCTTCAGCTCGGCGAGCTGCCCCAGCGCTTCCCTGGCGGTGGCGTAGCTGCGTACCTTCGGCTCGCCGCGTACCCAGATCTGCGCGACCTTGCGGGTATCGCCGATCGGCTTGCCGGTCAGCGCGTCGTTGCCCAGCAGCGGCTGCTGCGCGTAGTTCTTCAGCGCCTGGTCATAGTCGGCGCCGGACGCCTTGAAGGCCGCGCGGATATAGCGGTCGTCGACGAACTGCTCGACGTTCAGCCCGCGGTCGGCCTTCTTCAGCAGCTTCAGGGTGTCGATGGCGGTGGCGACGGCCTGGCGGTATTCCGGCTTCCAGGTCAGGTCGCGGGTCTGCAGGCCGAGCGGACCATGGAACAGGTAGTTCACCTCGGCGGGGATGCCGGCGACCTTCTCGATCAGCTCGCTGTATTTCTCCGGGTCCTTCGCCAGCAGCTGGTTGGCCTCGTAGGTTGCGCGCAGGTAGGCCTCGACGATTTCCGGGTACTGTTGCGCGTAGTCGGCTTCCACCAGCGCGCCGTGGAAGGTCGGCGCCTTGGCTTGCGATCCGTCGTAGATCTTGCGGGCGATGCCACGGCTTTCGAACAGCTCGGCAAAGGGCACGAAATCGGCGTGGGCGGCGATCTTGTTGGCTTGCAGCGCGGAGCCGGCGACTTCCGGCGGCTGCGCGATGATGGTGACGTCCTTTTCCGGGTCCCAGCCCTGGGCGGCGATGGCGCGCAGCAGCAGACCGTGGGCGGTGGAGGCGAAGGGCACGGAGATGGTCTGGCCCTTGAGCTCGGCCAGCGACTGTACCTTGGACGAGGCGGGCACGACGATGCCGTTGCCGCTGCCCTCGATGCTGCCCGACAGCACGCTGATGAACAGGCTGCGCTTGCCGGCGGCCTCGTGGGCGACGCCGTTGAGCGAGCCGGGGAAGTCGGCCATGGCGCCGAAGTCGAGCTTGCCGGCGACCATCTCGTTGGTCAGTGGTGCGCCGCTGGTGAAGTTCTTCCACTGCACATCGTACTGCGCGTCCTGGTACTTGCCGTCGTGGGGCAGGTACTTGTCGAGCAGGCCGAGTTCGCGGATCAACAGGCCGCCGGCGGCGCAGTTGATGGTGGTGTCCTGGGTGCCGATGGCTACTCGGATGGTCTCGGCTTGAGCGGTGGTAACGCTGGCAATGGCGAGCGCGAGGCCGGCCAGGGTGGTGCGCAAGGTCATGGGTGTTCCCCTCGAATCATGAGTGTTGGAATCGTCTCCGCCGCAGGCCTTGCGGTGGGAAACGAGGGGCAGTGCATCAGGCGTCCGGCGGTGGGGCCGGATGGCGTTTCTTATGTGAATGATGGGTATCGCTTCGCTCCACGCCATCCTACGAAGCACCCGTAGCCTGGGTGGAGCACAGCGATACCCGGGTTGAGCGCAAGCTCAACGCAGCAGGTAGGGAATCTCGACGCGCACCGCACCGGTCGGGCAGTCCTTCTCGCAGGGCATGCAGTACCAGCATTCGTCGAAGGCCATGTAGGCCTTCTGGGTAGCGGGGTTGATTGCCAGCAGGTCCATCGGGCAGACCTCGACGCAGACGGTGCAGCCCTTGTCGGCGATGCACTTGTCCTCGTCCACCGTCACCGGGGCGCTGGAGCGGAAGAAGACTTCCTGGGGTTGGTAGGCCATGGCACGCGGTCCTCATCGTGTTGCTTTGCCGGCCGTCATGGCGGCGGGCTGGTTGTTCGGGCGAAGGTTCGGTGCGGTGGCTCGAGACCTTCTCCCCAGCCCTCTCCCTGAAGGGAGAGGGGGGCGTTCGGAGTCGTGGATGTTTCTGTGTTCGTCGGCTGGCTCCGTGTTCACTGCTGGCGCCGATCGGGCTCCCTCTACCGCCTGCGGGAGAGGGCGGGGGGAGAGGGGCTCTGCGGTCAGTCGGAAATCATCAGGCCGCCTCGCTCTTCACCCGCAGCTTCTCGTAAGCCTGCTGCTCGTCCTCATCCAGCGCGATCACATAGGGTTCGATGGGTTTCTTGAAACTGGTCATCTCGCCGTCCTCGCCTTTCTTCAGATGGGCGTGGCAGAACCAGTCGGCGTCGTTGCGCAGCGGGTAGTCCACGCGGTGGTGGTACAGGCCCCAGCGGCTTTCGGTGCGGAACAGCGAGGCGCGGGCGGCCATCTCGGCGCAGTCGCGGATCACGCTGACTTCCATGGCGCGCATCAGCTCGTGGGGGTTGTTGGCCTTGAGCTGGTCGAGGTCACGGGCGATCTCGGCGAAGCGCTGCAGGCCGATCTCCATCTTCTTCGTCACCTTGGGCGGTTGCAGGTAGTCGTTGACCATGCGTCGCAGCTTGTACTCGACCTGCGCCGGCGGCAGGCCGTGCTCTCGCTTGAGCGGGGCGAAGACGCGTTCGCGTTCGCGTTCGACCTGGGTGGCATCGACCTCGCTGAACTCGCGGCCGGCCACGTATTGCGCAGCATTGGCGCCGGCGAACCAGCCGTAGGTGAAGGCGCCGAGCATGTAGTTGTGCGGCACGGCGGCCATGTCGCCGGCCGAGTACAGGCCCTTGACGCTGGTTTCGGCCTTCTCGTTGACCCAGACACCCGAAGCCGAGTGGCCGGAACAGAAACCGATCTCGGAGATGTGCATCTCCACCATCTGCTGGCGGTAGTCGGTGCCACGGTTGGCGTGGAACTGGCCGCGGCTGGGGCGTTCGTTGCTGTGGAGGATGTCCTCGATGGTCTGGATGGTTTCCTCGGCCAGGTGGTCGAGCTTGAGGAATACCGGGCCGTTGCCGCCTTCGAGTTCCTGGTGGAACTCCCACATCATCTGGCCGCTCCAGTAGTCGCACTCGATGAAGCGCTCGCCCTTGCTGTTGGCGGTGTAGCCACCCAGCGGGCCGGTGACGTAGGCACAGGCCGGGCCGTTGTAGTCCTTGATCAGCGGGTTGATCTGGAAACACTCCAGGTTGGAAAGCTCCGCCCCCGCGTGGTAGGCCATGGCATAGCCGTCGCCGGCGTTGGTGGGGTTCTCGTAGGTGCCCATCAGGTAGCCGGACGAGGGCAGCCCCAGGCGACCGGCAGCGCCGCAGGCGAGGACCACGGCCTTGGCGCGGATCACCTGGAACTGCGCGGTACGGCAGTCGAAGCCGAGCAGGCCGTTGACTGCGCCATCGGCGTCGGTCAGCAGGCGGGTGACCACCAGGCGGTTGGTGATCTCGATGCGCGCGCGCTTGAGCTGCCGGTACAGCACCTTCTTGATGTCGTGGCCCTCGGGCATGGGCAGCACATAGGCGCCCATGTGGTGGACCTTCTTCACTGCGTAGTCGCCAACTTCGTCCTTCTCGAACTTCACGCCCCAGCGGTCCAGCTGCTGCAGGGTCTCGAAGCTGTGGGTGGCGTAGGCGTAAACCGCCGCCTGGTTGACGATACCGTCGTTGGCGACGGTGATTTCCTTGGTGTACTGCTCGGGCGTGGCGTGGCCGGGAATGATGGCGTTGTTCAGGCCGTCCATGCCCATGCTGATGGCGCCGCTGCGCTTGACGTTGGCCTTGTCCACCAGCAGCACGCGCAACTCGCGGTTGGCTTCCTTGGCCTTGATCGCGGCCATCGGGCCGGCGGTGCCGCCGCCGATCACCACGATGTCGTAGGCGAGTTCCTTGTCCTCGGGAACCTGGGAGAGGTCGAACTGGCTCATGAATGCTGTCCCTTGTGGCGGTCGATGCGCAGGCGGTACTGGAAGGCATCGCCACGGTAGTAGAGGTGTTCGTAGTCCAGGGGGGCGCCGTCTGCGGTGTGGGTCAGGCGCTCGATGCGCATCACTGGCGAGCCTTCTTCCACTTCCAGCGCGCCGGCCAGTTCGGCGTCGGCGAGGATGGCGTCGATGGCCAGATCGGCGTGGCCCAGGGGCAGGGCGCAGTCGTTCTCGAGGATCAGGAAGATGTCGCGGCTGACCAGGTCGGCCTTCTCCAGGCGCTTGCCGACGTGCTCGGGCAGCCAGGTGATCTCCAGCGACACCAGCTCGCGGTTGACCAGGCGGGCACGCTTGATCTGCACCACGTTCTCGCCCTCGGCAACCTGCAGGCGGGCGGCGACCTGGGCATTTGCCGGCACGGTCTTGAAGCTGCGCAGGCGGTTGATCACCTCGTAGCCGCGCTGGGTCATGGACTCACCCAGGCCTTGCAGGGTGCTGACGTTCTGGAACGCCTTGGGCTTGGCGACGAAGGTGCCCTTGCCATGGATCTTGAAGATCAGCCCCTCCTTCTGCAGGTCGCCCAATGCCTGGCGCACGGTGATCCGGCTGACCTCGAAGGCCTTGCCCAGCTCAGCCTCGGAAGGCATGCGGCTGAGCGGCGGATAGCTGCCGTCGAGGATGCGCGTGCGCAGGATTTCCTTCAGCTGGCTGTAGAGAGGAACGGGAGAGAGGGGGAGTAGTTCGGCCATAGTTCATAACTTGTTATGACGAGTTGCCGAAAGGATAAAAGGAATAATTGATTCAGGACAAGAAACGATTTCGCATAAGCATAGAAAGCGCCGGTTTCATGGAATTTCACAGGCCGGATGTTTTGTAGGAGCGAGCTTGCTCGCGAACAAATTATCCGGGTACTCCGGCATTAGGCGGTTCGCGAGCAAGCTCGCTCCTACAGGTTCAATGGCACTCGCGCAGAAACTCCTGCTCCGTAGGGCGCATAACGCACCAGCGTTATGCGCCCTACGCTGGCTTCAGAACGGCCGGCTGCCGGACAGGCTGATGCGCTTCAGGCGGCGCTTCTCGCTGGCCGGGAAGGCGTTGCGCCCGTGCAGCACGGCCTGGTTGTCCCACCAGACGATGTCGCCGACCGACCATTTGTGGCTGTAGATCAGCTCGGGTTTCTGCAGATGCTCGCGCAGCTTCTCCACCAGCGCCGCGCCCTGCTGCGGATCGGCGCCGGGGATTTCCACCTCGGTGTGCACGGAGAGGAACAGCACGCGCTTGCCGCTCTCCGGGTGCGTGCGCACCAGCGGGTGCTCGGTGCCCTGGATGGGCTCGATGTCCGGGGTGCGGTAGCGCACGAAGGTGCCGTTGTAGCCGCCGCTCTTCAGGCGGATGAAGGGGTTGTAGTTGATCAGCCGCAGCGGATCGATCTCGGCGCGGGTCGCCTCATCGAGCGTCTGATAGGCGCGGGCGAGGTTGGTGAACTGGGTTTCGCCGCCGGTCCTGGGTACCTCCAGCGCGTAGAGGAAGGAGCCGGACGAGGGGAGCGGCGTCCACTGATGGTCGACGTGGGCCGGCAGGGCGAAGTTGCCCAGCTCGCCATCCTCGGTGTTGGCCACCTTGACGATGTCCGGCGCCTTGCCATCAGCGCCGGAGGACAGCACCGGTACGTCCGCTGGGGGCTGGAACACCGCACCGAACAGCGTGGCGAAACGCAGGTATTGCTGATCGTCGAGTTGCTGGTCCTTGAAGATCAGGATGTGGTGCTCACGGTGGGCCTGCTTGATTGCCAGGATCTGTTCCGGCGTCAGTGGCTCGCGGGCGTCGAGGCCGCGTACTTCGGCGCCCAGTGGGGCGTCGAGGGGGACGATGGCGAAGGGTTCGGCGGTGGAGTGTTTGAGGGCGGATTGGGTCATGCGTTGGTGCTCCATTCAGGCATGGGTGGCCCTCTCCCTAACCCTCTGCCTGAAGGGAGAGGGGACTGGATCGGAGCCAGGTGAAACCGGGGTGCAGGCCGGCAAACGAGGCAACAGGACTGCACGCGAAACTCGCTTCACGCGGAAGCTCCCTCTCCCTTCAGGGGGGGGACGCCTAGTTAGAGGGCTGGGGAGAGGGTGAATGGCAGAGGACCATCAAAGCTTCTTGATCGTCCGGCTGCGCTGCCCGTCGACACCCACCGGCACATCGCCGTCGAGGGTCACGCGGCGCACGATGCGCGGTTGGGTACCGTAGTCGTCCACGGCGTAGTGCTGGGTGGCGCGGTTGTCCCAGATGGCCACGTCGCCCGGCTGCCAGCGCCAGCGCACGGTATTTTCCAGGCGGGTGACGTGGCTCTGCAGCACGGCGAACAGGTGCGCCGAATCATGCTGCGAGAGGCCCTTCAGGCGCTTGACGAAGTGCCCCAGCAGCAGCGTCTTCTCGCCGCTGACCGGATGCACGCGCACCACCGGGTGCTCGGTCTCGTAGACGGTGGAAGTGAAAATCTTGCGATATTCCTCCAGGCGCGCCGGGTCGACATTCGGTCGCACGCTGGCGTAGTCGTATTCGTTGCTGTGTACCGCCCAGAGGGAATCGGCCAGCGCCTTGAGCTCCGGCGCCAGGTCGTCGTAGGCAGTGGCAGTGTTGGCCCACACGGTGTCGCCGCCAGACTCCGGGGCCACCACGTTGCGCAGGATCGAGGCCTTGGGATAGGCATCGACGAAGGTCACGTCGGTGTGCCAGGAGTTGGCGCGGCGGCCCTGGGCACCGTCCAGTTCCAGCAGATAGTGCGTGCCTTCCTGCACCGGGACGGTGGGGTGTGCCACGGGTTTGCCGAGGAGCTTGGCGAACGCCTCCTGGCCCTGGTCATCGAGGTGCGTCTGGTCGCGGAAGAAGATCACCTTGTGCTTCACCAGTGCGGCCTGGATGGCGTCGGTGGTGGCGGCGTCCAGCTCGCCGGACAGCTTCACGCCGCGAATTTCGGCGCCGATGCGCCCGGCGACCGGGTGGATGTCCAGGTTGGCGAGGTCCTGCTTGATAGCTTGTGCTGCGTTGCTCATCTCATCGTCCTCTTGCTGTGGCAATAGCGCCGCGCCCGTCAGCGCGGCGGATGGGGATCAGAAGTCGTATCGAACGGAGGCGCCCAGGGTGCGCGGCTGCCCTACCGAGGCGGTGTAGGAGCCGTTGATGCTGGCAAAGGCGGCCAGGTAGTAGTCCTTGTCGAAGGCGTTCTTCAGCCAGACCGAGGCGTCCAGCTGGCCGTCATCGAGGTCCTTGCGCAGGCCGACGGAGAAGTTCGCCAGGCCGTAGCCGTCGATCTTCGAGAGGTCGGAGTTGTCCAGCGTGCCCTCGGCCTCGGAGCGGTAGGAGTAGCTGCCGGTCACGTAGGGGCGGATGCCGTCGTCGAGGTTCCAGGCGTATTCGCCATTGAGGTTGGCGATCCACTTGGAGGCGCCGACCACCCGATCCCCAGTGAGGTCGCAGGTGGCGGGTGCATTGGCTTGAGTGGAGACTTCCGCCGGGCACGGGGCGTCCTTGAACGAAAGGTAGGTGACGTCGTTGTAGGAGCCGTTGAAGTTCAGCGTCAGGCCACGGATCGGCAGGGCGGTGGCTTCGAACTCCAGGCCGCGCGAACGCACGCTGCCGGCGTTGGAGAGTACCGAGACCAGCTGGGTCGAGCCCGGCGGCTGGTACAGGGTGGTCGCCTGGTAGCCGTGGATGCCGGTCCAGAACAGGTTGGTGTTCAGTTGCAGGCGGTTGTCGAACAGAGTCGTCTTGATCCCCAGTTCGGCGTCATTGGCGCGCTCCGGGCCGACCAGCAGGGAGTCGGCGCCGGCCGTTGGCGCACTGGCCACGGCGAGGTTCACACCGCCGGACTTCTCGCCGTGGGACAGCGAGGCATAGCCCAGCAGGTCGTCGGTGAACTGGTAGCTCAGGCTCAGCAGCGCCGAGGGCGCGAAGCTGTAGAGGCTCAGGTCGCCCGAGTCGTAGGCGCCCAGCTGGTTGCGCCGCACCACCGCGCCGACGCCGGTAACCGGTGCGCCACCCACCGGATCGAAGCGTTCGACCTTGGCGTCCTTTTCCTCGTAGGTGCCACGCAGGCCGGCGGTGAAGTCCAGCTTGTCGGTGAGGTGCCAGGTACCCTGGGCGAACAGCGCGAAGCTGTCGGTTTCGATCTTGCCGTTGGCCTTGGAGTAGGTGTTGTTCAGGGCGTTGAGGTTTGCCCCGAGCAGGTAAGGATCGGCGAGCGGGCCGTAGTCGGTGAAGGTCTTGTTGCCCAGGTTCTGGTTGAACGCGTAGGCGCCCAGCACGTAGTCGAAGAAGCCACCGGTAGGCGAGGCCAGGCGGATTTCCTGGGAGAACTGGCGGTCGTGGACTTCGACCCCGGTGTTGTTGATTGCCGAGACGTTGAGCTGCTCGTCGTTGGCCGGGGTGAAGTGCCAGTAGCGGTAAGCGCTGATGGAGGTCAGCTTGTAGCCGCCATTGAGGTTCCAGTTGGCCTCCACCGAACTGCCGCCCTGGTGCACGCTGACGTGCTGGCGGCTGTTGATGTTGACCTTGTGCCGGTCCGGATCGCGAATCGGCGAGGCGCCCACCGCGGCGGCGCGCTGCCAGAAGCGGTCGGCGGCGCCATACACCACCATGCTGCCGTTGCTGGAATCCTCCTCGTTGTAGTCGTTGATCCAGCGCAGGTCGAAGTCTTCGTTGGGCTTGAACAGCAGTTGCCCGCGAATGCCCTGGCGCTCGCCGCCGTTCAGGTAGTTATCGTCGTGGACGTTCTTGATGTAGCCGTCGTCGCGGGTGCGGTAGGCCGAAACGCGCCCGGCCAGGGTATCGGTCAGCGCGCCGGAGACGGTGCCCTTGCCCTGGAAGTAGCCGTCCTGGCCGCCGGAGACCTCCACGCTGCGTTCCGGCGTGAAAGTCGGGGCGCGGGTGCTGATGTTCAGCACGCCGGCCGTGGTGTTCTTGCCGAACAGCGTGCCCTGCGGGCCGCGCAGCAGTTCCAGTTGCTCGATGTCCAGCAGGTCGAATACCGCCATGCCCGGACGACCGAGATAGACGTTGTCCAGGTAGACCCCGGCGCTGCCTTCGAGGCCGTCGCTGGCCGGGTTGTTGCCGATGCCGCGAACCGCGATGCTCGACTGCCGCGCGTGGATGAAGGCGACGTTCACGCTGGGCAGGATCTGCTGCAGATCCTGCACCTTGTAGACCCGCTGGGTTTCCAGGGTCTCGCCGCCGACCACGGTGATTGGCGTCGGCACCTTCTGCGAGTCTTCCTCGCGGCGGCGGGCAGTCACGGTGACCTTGCCCAGGGTGGCGTCGGCCTTGGCCTGCGCGGCGCTGACGGGCTTGCTGGTTTCACTGCCGGTGGTGGCGTCCTCGGTTTCCTCAGCGAGCACGGGCAGGGCGCCGCCCAGGGCCAGTAGCAGGACCACGGCGTAGTCCGGAGCCCGCAGCCGGCGCGGTTTGAAGGGGAAGGGCGAGTGTCTCGAAGTCATGCTGTGTCCTTGTCTCTGCACGCTGTTCGCGGGCAAAAGGGGGCCGCGCCAGGCAAAAGTGGCGAACGACGTTTTTCGTTGTGGGTGGGTGCGGCTTTGCTGTCAGCGACAGCGGGACAGGCACATTCGCGAAGAGAGGCGGTGCAAGGCTGGCATCGGGCGACTCCTGGTCTGAGCTATATTCTTAGTTCATAAAAGAATAGATGTTTGTTTTATTCTTCGTTGACGGAATAAGAGCTTGCATTTAAAACCAGCGCATAACGAGCGGCAAATGCCTTTGCCCACTATTTTCAATGCCGGAAATGCATCATGGATCTGCGCCAACTCCGCTACTTCATCGCCCTCAACGAACACCGCAGCTTCGTTCGCGCCGCCGACGCCATGGGCATCACCCAGCCGGCGTTCAGCCGCAGCATCCAGGGCCTGGAGCAGGAGCTGGGCTGCCGCCTGGTGGACCGGGGCAGCAAGGACCTGCGCCCGACCCCCGAGGGCCAGGTGGTGTTGCAGCACGCGCTGAGCCTGGTGCAGGGCGCCAACAACCTGAGCCACGCGGTGGCCCGGCTGAACAAGCTGGACTCGGGTGAGCTGCGCTTCGGCAGCGGGCCGGCGCCGGCGCAGAAACTGGTGTCCGATGCGGTGTCACGTTTCGTCCAGCGCTACCCGCGCATCCATATCCAGTTCGGTGTTG
Source organism: Pseudomonas nicosulfuronedens (assembly GCF_005877905.1). Taxonomy (GTDB): domain Bacteria; phylum Pseudomonadota; class Gammaproteobacteria; order Pseudomonadales; family Pseudomonadaceae; genus Pseudomonas; species Pseudomonas nicosulfuronedens. Next base: position 93,120 of record NZ_SWDV01000030.1, read on the forward strand.
ACAACTGGGAGCGCCTGGCACGCAGTCTGAGTCGCGAGGAGATCGAATTCTTCGTCGCCGATATCCGCCATTTCGAGGCTGACCCGAACTTCCAGACCCGCGCGCTGAAGCCGCGCAGCGGGCTGTTCTTCTGCCGCGAGGGGCACCCGCTACTGGCCAAGGAAAGCCTCTCCACCAACGACATGTTCGCCTACCCGCTGGCGGCCACGCTGATCCCGCCCAGCGCGCGGAAGATGCTCGCCAACCTCAGCGGCAAGATCGACATCAGCACCAACGTGCAGTGCGAGGACATGGCCTCGCTGGTGCGCATCGTCAGCCAGACCGATGCCATCGGCATCGCCGTGGAGGAGGCGCTGAGCGAGCCGATGGCGCGCGGGGAGCTGGTGCGCCTGCACTTTCGAAACCTGCCGCAGAACGTCGATATCCTCCAGGCCCGCTGCGGTATCGTCACCCGCAGCGGCGACCGCCTCTCGGCGGCGGCGCGGGCGATGATCGAGCTGCTGGTGGACCTGGATGCGGGGGTGGAGAGCGAGGTGGCGTGAGGGGGGGCTCCACTGGCCAATGGCGAATCAACGGTAGCGATTATCGGCAGGGACTGTCCGGGCGGATCAGTCGGCTTGCCTGCAAGGGGCGACAGATGAGAGGGTCTGATCGTACCGCCCGGAACCTTTCATGGACGCCTGCAATGAGTTTCTCGTTCCGCCCCGCCTGCATCACCGATGTGCCCTACGTCCAGCGAGGCGAGGAGGCCTATATCCGCCAGTGGGAGCCTGCCCACGAGGCGCGCTGGCGAGAAGACTTCGACCGGCACCTGGCGCGCTGGCTGGAGCACTTCGAGCGCCTGACCATCGCCGAGCATGAAGGCGAGAGTGTCGGCTACAGCCTCTGGTTACCCGAAGAGGGCAGCGCGGAGCTCTGCACTTTGGGTGTCAGCGTGGCGTGGCGGGGAAAGGGTGTCGGTGCGGCGCTGTTGCAGCGCTATATCGCCGATGCCCGGCAGGAAGGCTACACGCGATTGAAGCTCAGCGTGCGCCCGGACAACCCGGCGCGGCGCCTGTACGAGCGAGCCGGGTTCGAGCCGCAGGGCAGTGACGCCCTGGGCTATCGGCAGTACGAGTTGCGCCTGGACTGAGGCGTCAGACCCACTCGGTGCTGCGCTTGCGGCGCACCCGCAACATGGTTGGCAGGATCAGCCCGGCCAGCAGGCCGGCGCCGGCAATGCTGCCGCCGTAAGCCATGTAGCGCATCAGCACCTGTTTGTTCTCATCGCCCAGTTGCGCCTGCGCATCGCGCAGTTGCGAGCGCGCCTGGCTCAGTTCGCCGTCCAGGGCAGTGCGCGCGGCCTGCAGTTCGTCGATGAGCTTCTTGCGCGCGTCCAGGGTTTCCTGCATGCCCTGCACGCGGTTCTTCCAGCTGTCGTCGATGGTCTGCAGCTGGGTGGTCAGCTCGGTGACCTTTTGTTCCAGGGAGGGCAGGCGCTCGGCCTGGCCCGGCTTCTCCTGCAGGTCCTTGCTGGCGATCCACACGGTGTTGCCACTGTCGCTACGCACCTGGCTGTAGTCGCCGGACGTGCTGACCAACTGGACCTTCTGCCCGGAGGTCAGGGTGCCGACGATGCGGTAGCCGTCGGTAGGGCCGCTGCGCACGTAGGTGCTCAGGCTGTCGTTCACCCAGCGCGCGTTGCTGGCGGGCTCCTCGGCCTGGGCCGGAGCGCCGGCTGCCAGCAGGCCGGCGAACAGGCAGGCACCGAGGGCGCGGGTCTGGAGGGGAGAAACTCGTGCGGGGAAGCGACGCGATAGGGACATGGGCAATCTTCACATGACTTGGAACGAAACCCGCCTTGCGGGAGCGAAAACGCCGGCCGGGCGATTTATTTGAAACGAAGGATTCAGAGCTGTCCGGGTGGCCAATGGCCAGGGATCCCACCCGGTGGGCCGACAGCACACAGACAGTTGTCGGATGCCGAGAGTTCACCGGTGGGAAATTGCGCGGATGAGTGGTGAGAAATTGCTAATGATCGATCAAGGCTGGATAACCGAATCGTCATCCTTGCCTCAGCTTCCCGTTAGCGGCGGGCACTTAAGGTGGAGTCACTTCCAACCACCCACGAGGTGACTGCCATGAAACTCTCCCGCTTCTTCCTGATCGCTGTTCTGACCGGCGTATCCTCCCTGGCGCTGGCCGACGGTGGCGGCGACATCACCTTCGCCCGTATGGAACAGGCCCGCCAGCAGGTCATGCAGGCCCGCCAGAGCGCGCCCACGCCGACGCAGATCGCCGAGGCGAAGCAGTACACCTACGGGATGAACCTGGACATTGCCGAAGTGGTGGCGGTGACTCCGATGAGCGCCGACTGCGGCGTGGTGCCGGTGCAGCTGCGCTACAAGGACTCCTTCGGCGAGGAACAGGCCATCGAGTACCGCACCGAGCGCGTCGCCTGCCGTGCCACCCGCTGATCTTGAGCTGGACGGCGATCAGTCAGGTGGCGGAGGAAACTTCAGGAGGAAGCGCGTCGGCCCTTCCTCCGAACTCTGCGCACAGGCGGTGCCCAGGTGCAGCTCCATGATCGAGCGCACGATGGCCAGCCCAAGGCCCGTGCCGCCCTGTGCCCGCGAGCGACCCTTGTCCACCCGGTAGAAGCGCTCGAACAGGTGCGGCAGGTGCTCGGCGGAAATCCCCGCGCCGGGGTTCTGTACCTGTAGCGTCACGGCCTCCCCATCGCCCCGCACCTGCACGCTGATGCGCTCGCCCTTGGGCGTGTGGCGGATGGCGTTGGACAGCAGGTTGGAAATGGCGCGCTGGATCATCAGGCGGTCGCCCACCACCAGCCCGTGACCTTCGATGACGATGCGCAGCGACTTCTCCTCGGCGCTGAAGTCGAACAGCTCGGCGACCTTCGCCGCTTCCTCTTCCAGCCGTACCGGCTCCTGCGGCAGCAGTGCCCGTGGGTGGCTGACCTGGGCGAGGAACAGCATGTCGCTGACGATCCGCCCGACTCGTTCCAGCTCCTCGGTGCTGGCAGCCAGCACCGTCTCGTACTCTTCCTTTTGCCGCGGCCGCGACAGCGTTACCTGAGCCTTGCCCAGCAGGTTGCCGATGGGCGAGCGCAGTTCGTGGGCGATGTCGTCGGAGAACTGCGTCAGCTGCTGCACGCCGCCATCCAGTCGGTGCAGCATCAGGTTCAGCGCCCGCGCGGCCTTGCCCAGTTCCCGCGGCAGGTCCTGCACGGGGATGCGATGGCTGAGATCCTGAGTGGTGATCAGAGAAGCCACCTGGCCGAATTTTCGCAAAGGTTGCAGGCCGCGCTTGGCCACCAGGCGCGCGCCGAGGGCGATCAGCAGCAGCAGTGGCGGCACCGCCAGCCAGGCCGAACGCAGGAAGGCGCTGAGCAGGGCGTCATCCTCGCGGCGATCCAGGGTCAGGAATACTCGCAGGGTATTGCCGTCGCGCAGGCGGATCAGGCTGGGCTCGGTGAGCAGGCGGCGGCCATCCGGCGCGCTCCAGCCGAACGCACGGCCAGTGCCGGCGAATGCATCGAGCGCCGGCAGATCAGCGGGCGACCCACTGTTGAACAGCGCCGATTTTCCAGGCTGTTCGGCGAGCAGCACAGCGCTGAGATTATCGTGGCCCATCAACTGGTCCTGCAGGGTATGGCCGCGCAGGGGCAGGGCGGCGAGGCCGGGGTCGGCCTCCAGCGCGTGGCGCAGTTGCCCGAGCTTGTCTTCCAGTTCGCGGTGGGCGCGCTGGTCCAGCTGATGATCGAGGGCGACGTAGGCGAGGGTGAGCAGCAGTACCGTCAGCACCGAACCCAGCACGCCGACCCACAGGCCGATGCGCAGCGACAGGCTGGCCGGCTTCATGCGCGGGACTCCAGCACGTAGCCGACTCCGCGCAAGGTGTGGATCAGCTTGTCGGCGAAGGGATCGTCGATCTTGGCGCGCAAACGGCGAATGGTGACTTCCACCACGTTGGTGTCGCAGTCGAAGTTCATGTCCCAGACCAGCGAGATGATCTGCGTGCGCGAAAGCACTTCGCCGCTGCGGCTCATCAGCAGGTACAGCAGGGCGAACTCCTTGCTGGTCAGGTCGATGCGCTGGCTGTCGCGGTAGGCGCGATGGCGGCCGGGGTCCAGTTCCAGCCCGCCGATCTCCAGCACCTGTGGCTGGTCGATGCGCTCGCTGCGGCGCATCAGCGAGCGCACGCGGGCCAGCAGTTCGGGGAACTCGAAGGGCTTGAGCAGGTAGTCATCGGCGCCCAGGTCGAAGCCTTTGACCCGCTCGGTGAGGCGGCCGCGGGCGGTGAGCATCATCACGCGGATGTCGCTGTGCTGACGCAGGCTGGCGAGCACGTCCCAGCCGTCCATCTGCGGCAGGTTCACATCGAGGATGACCAGGTCGTAGGCGCACTGCCGGGCCAGGTGCAGGCCGTCGACGCCGTTGTCGGCGCGGTCGACGACATAGCCGCTTTCGCTCAGCCCCTGTTGCAGATAATCGGCCGTCTTGTGGTCGTCCTCGATGAGCAGGATCTTCATGAATAGTTACTCGGTAATTGCGTGAAGAGTGGTGCCGCAGGTGCAGGAAAGTTCATCCGGACTGCGAAAAACGCGCGCAGTCTAGAAGCTGTAGCGACTTCAGGGTCAACGATGGCGATGTCGCATTTGCGGTTCTGAAAGAAGTGCTGAAAGTTCTGTAGATCGCTGGTCTGCAAGGAATTTCAGGAGATTTAGGGTTTCGTTGGAATGCTTTGAATTGTTTCCTGAAGTTACCTGGAAGCGGCGTGCGGCCTTTTTAAATACATACAACGGGACGTCGGCGGATGGCCAATTACATGTTTGTAATTATCCAGTCACCTTGTCGCTAGAGAGGCACTTCTAGATTCGCCGGTGGAAATGACGGGATGCCGTCGAAGTTGACTCCACCGTGCGAGGTTCGCCGTGTTTTCAAGACGTTCTGTATTCGCCGCGCAGGCGACGCTGCTGGCGTTGCTGCTCTGGCAGTCGCCAAGCTGGGCGCAGGCCCGCGAGATCGGCATCGAGGATGCCCTGCAGGCGGCCGCCAGCGGTAACCCCGAGCTGGCTGCCAGCGGCCGGGAAATCGGTATTGCCCAGGGGCTGCGCGAGCAGGCCGGTCTGCTGCGCAACCCGACGCTGTCCTGGGAGCAGGAGGGCACCGAATCGCGCAACCGCACCACCACCCTCAGTATCAGCCAGCCACTGGAACTGGGCGGCAAGCGCGGCGCACGGGTGGAACTGGCCGAGCGCGGCCAGGATGTGGCGGCGCTGAGCCTGGAAGCCCGGCGCAATCAATTGCGTGGCGAGGTGATCGCGGTGTTCTACACCGCCCTGCGTGCCCAGGAGCGCGAGCGCCTGGCGCAACAGTCCGTCGAGTTGGCGCAGCGGGGCGTCTCTGCCGCTGATGGCCGTGTGCGTGCCGGCAAGGCGCCGCCACTGGAGGCCAACCGCGCGCAGGTACAACTGGCCGAAGTGCGCCTGGAGCAGGAGCGCGCCCGTCGCGAACGGGCCGACGCCAACCAGGCGCTGGCCGCGCTGATGGGGCTTGCGTCGCCGGACTTCACCGGGGTGCGCAACGACGGCGCGCAGTCCTTGCCCGCGCTGCCAACCCCCGATGAGCTGCTGCGCCGCCTCGGTGATAGCGCGCCGATGCGCCTGGCGCAGGGGCGCATCGATGAAGGCGAAGCTGCCGTGCGCCTGGCGAAGACCCAGCGCATCCCCGACCTCGATGTCAGCCTGGGGAGCCAGGAAGCGATCGAGGAGGGCAACCGCGACCGCGTTGCGGTGATCGGCTTCAGCCTGCCGCTGCCGTTGTTCGACCGTAACCAGGGCAACATCCTCGCCGAATCGCGCCGTGCCGATCAGGCCCGCGACCTGCGCAATGCCACCGAGCTGCGCCTGCGTCAGGAAACCCAGCAGGCGCTGCAGCAGTGGAGTACCGCCCAGGGCGAGGTGAATGCCTTCCGCCAGACCATCCTGCCCAGTGCCCAGACCGCCGTGGAAAGCGCCACGCGCGGCTTCGAGATGGGCAAGTTCGGCTTCCTCGAAGTGCTCGACGCCCAGCGCACCCTGATCACCGCCCGCGACCAGTACCTGCGTGCGCTGGCTCAGGTCAGCGATGCCTGGGGACGCATCGAACGGGTCTACGGCGATGTCGGCACGGCCCGCTAACCGCCGTCGCGCCTGGCTCGGCCTGCTGCTCGTGACCCTGATGCCATCTGCTGCCGCGCCGACCGTGAGCCTGCCCGCGCACTGGTGCGTCCATGACCTCTTCAGCACCCTCCATCACCCTGCGGTGCCTGCGCCACGGCGCGGCGTCGGGGGATATTTACCGGAGCTTCCATGATCAAGAAAACCCCTCTCGCCGCCGCCGTTCTGCTGGCCTCCGCTCTAGGCGTCAGCGCCTACGCCTGGATGGGCAGCGAACAGGCCGGCGGCAAACACCTCGACGACGCCACCCATGCGGACGGCGAGCACCATGGCAACCCTGCGCCGGCCAGCCATGCCGAAGCGGCCAGCCATGCCGATGGTGAACATCACGTCGCCGAGGAAACAGACAACGAGGAGGAAGGCCTGCACCTGACCCCTGCGCAGATCGAGGCCGCCGGCATCCAGCTGGTGACCGCCGGCCCACAGGCGCTGGATGAAGCCTTCAGCCTGCCCGGTGAGATCGGTTTCGATGAGGACCGCACCGCGCACGTCGTGCCGCGCACCCCTGGCGTGGTGGAAGCGGTGTCGGTGGAGCTCGGGCAAAGCGTGAAGAAGGGCCAGCTGCTGGCGGTGATCGCCAGCCAGCAGGTGTCCGAGCTGCGCAGCGAGCTGGCTGCCGCCCAGCGCCGGCTGGCCCTGGCGAGCAGGACATTCGAGCGCGAACGGGAGCTGTGGCAGGAGAAGATTTCCGCCGAACAGGACTACCTGCAGGCGCGCCAGGACCTGGAAGAGGCGCGCATCGCCCTGGCCAACGCACAGCAGAAGACCAACGCGCTCAGCGGCGTGTCGGCCAGCGCCGGTGGCAATCGCTATGAACTGCGCGCGCCTTTCGACGGCGTAGTGGTGGAGAAGCACCTGGTACCCGGCGAGGTGGTCAGCGAGACCACGGCGGCCTTCACGCTGTCCGACCTGTCGCGGGTCTGGGCCAGTTTCAGTGTGGCGCCTCAGGACCTGGCGCGGGTGCAGGTGGGCAAGCCGGCGCGGGTGGAGGCGGCGGACCTGGGCATGCAGGTCGATGGTCGCGTCAGCTATGTCGGCAACCTGCTCGGCGAGCAGACCCGCAGCGCGGTGGCCCGCGTCACCCTGGCCAATCCCGATGGCGCCTGGCGTCCCGGCCTGTTCGTCAATGTGCGGGTGAGCAGCAGTGCGCGCCAGGTGGCGGTTGCGGTGCCGGAGCAGGCGATCCAGGAGGTGGAAGGCAAGCCCAGCGTCTTCGTGCGCAGCATCGAAGGGTTCGCCCCGCGTCCGGTCGATCTCGGCGCGCGCAGCGCAGGTCAGGTCGAGGTGCTGGCCGGGCTTGCCGCCGGCGATCAGGTGGCGGCCGAAGGCAGCTTCGTCCTCAAGTCCGAGCTGGGCAAGAGCTCGGCGTCCCACGCGCACTGACGGAGCGAGAGCATGTTCGAACGCATCATTCGTTTCGCCATCGAGCAACGCTATCTCGTGTTGCTCGCCGTTCTCGCCATGGCCGGCCTGGGTATCGCCAGCTACCAGAAGCTGCCCATCGACGCGGTACCCGACATCACCAACGTGCAGGTGCAGGTGAACACCTCGGCACCGGGCTTCACCCCGTTGGAGACCGAGCAGCGCGTCACCTACCCGGTGGAGACCGCCATGGCGGGACTGCCCGGCCTGCAGCAGACGCGCTCGATCTCGCGCTCGGGGCTGTCCCAGGTGACGGTGATCTTCAAGGATGGCACCGACCTGTTTTTCGCTCGCCAATTGGTCAACGAACGCTTGCAGCAGGCCCGCGAGCAATTGCCGGAGGGCGTCGAGTCGGCCATGGGGCCGATTTCCACGGGACTGGGAGAAATCTTCCTGTGGACCATCGAAGCCGAGCCGGGCGCGCGCAAGGAGGACGGCAGCGAATACACGCCCACCGACCTGCGCGTGATCCAGGACTGGGTGATCAAGCCGCAACTGCGCAACGTGCCGGGCGTGGCCGAGGTGAACACCATCGGCGGCTTCGCCAAGCAGTTCCAGGTCGCCCCGGACACCCGCCGTCTCGCAGCCTACCGGCTGACCCTGGCCGATGTGATCGCCGCGCTGGAGCGTAACAACGCCAACGTCGGCGCCGGTTACATCGAGCGCAACGGCGAGCAATTGCTGGTGCGTGCACCGGGGCAGGTGGGAAGCCTGGAAGACATCGCCAACATCGTGGTCGCCAATGTCGACGGCACGCCGATCCGCCTGCGCAACGTCGCCGAGGTCGACCTCGGTCGTGAGCTGCGCACCGGCGCCGCCACCGAAGATGGCCGCGAAGTGGTGCTTGGCACGGTGTTCATGCTGATCGGCGAGAACAGCCGTACGGTCGCCAAGGCTGCTGCGGCCAAGCTGGACGAGATCAACCGCACGTTACCGGCCGGGGTCAAGGCAGTGACCGTCTACGACCGTACGCAGCTGGTGGACAAGGCCATCGCCACGGTCAAGCGCAACCTCACCGAGGGGGCGATCCTGGTGATCGCGGTGCTCTTCCTGTTCCTGGGTAACATCCGCGCGGCGCTGATCACCGCCATGGTGATCCCGCTGGCCATGTTGTTCACCTTCACCGGCATGTTCAGCAACCGCATCAGCGCCAACCTGATGAGTCTCGGCGCGCTGGACTTCGGCATCATCGTCGACGGCGCCGTGGTGATCGTCGAGAACGCCATTCGCCGCCTGGCCCACGCGCAGCAGCATCATGGGCGCATGCTCACCCGTAGCGAACGTCTGCACGAGGTCTTTGCCGCGTCGAAGGAAGCGCGGCGCGCGCTGATCTATGGGCAACTGATCATCATGGTGGTGTACCTGCCGATCCTCGCCCTCACCGGCGTCGAGGGGAAAATGTTCCACCCCATGGCGTTCACCGTGGTGCTGGCGCTGCTGGGGGCGATGATCCTCTCGGTGACCTTCGTCCCGGCGGCCATCGCGCTGTTCATCACCGGCAAGGTGAAGGAAGAGGAAAACCTGCTGATGCGCAGTGCGCGCCGTGCCTACGAGCCGGTGCTGGACTGGGTGATGGCGCGCCGTGCGCTGGTATTCGCCGGCGCCGCCGTGCTGGTGGTGCTCTCGGGGTTGCTCGCCAGGGGCATGGGCAGCGAGTTCGTGCCCAGCCTGGGCGAAGGAGACTTCGCCCTGCAATCCTTGCGTACGCCGGGCACCAGCCTCTCGCAATCGGTGGCCATGCAGGAACGGCTGGAGCGCCAGGTGCTCGACAAGGTGCCGGAGGTGCAGCGCATGTTCAGCCGTACCGGTACCGCCGAGATCGCCTCTGACCCGATGCCGCCGAACATCTCCGACGCCTACGTGATGCTCAAGCCCAAGGACCAGTGGCCCGATCCGAAGAAGAGTCGCGCGCAACTGGAAGCGGAAATCCAGGACGCTGCCAATGGCGTACCGGGCAGTGCCTACGAACTGTCGCAACCCATCCAGCTGCGCTTCAACGAGCTGATTTCCGGGGTGCGCAGCGACGTGGCGGTGAAGGTCTTCGGCGATGACATGGACGTGCTGAACCAGACTGCCGAGCAGATTGCCGGTGTACTGCGCCAGGTGCAGGGTTCATCCGAGGTGAAGGTCGAGCAGACCAGCGGCCTGCCGGTGCTCACCGTCAACATCGACCGCCAGCGCGCGGCGCGCTATGGGCTGAATGTCGGCGATATCCAGGACAATGTCGCCGTGGCCATCGGTGGGCGCGAGGCAGGCACGCTGTTCGAGGGCGACCGCCGCTTCGACCTGATCGTGCGCCTGCCAGAAAACCTGCGCAGCGATATCGACGCCCTGTCGCGCATGCTGATCCCGGTGCCGGCTCCGGCCAACGCCATCGATTCGCGCATCGGTTTCATCACCCTGGGAGAGGTGGCGCGCCTGGAGCTGGTGCAGGGGCCGAACCAGGTCAGTCGCGAGAACGGCAAGCGTCTCGTCGTGGTCAGCGCCAACGTGCGTGGCCGGGATATCGGCTCGTTCGTCTCCGAAGCCAGCGGCAGCATCGAGCAGCAGGTGAAGCTGCAGGCCGGCTACTGGACGACCTGGGGCGGCCAGTTCGAGCAGTTGCAGTCGGCGGCGCAACGTCTGCAGATCGTAGTGCCGGTGGCGTTGCTGCTGGTGTTCACTCTGCTGCTGATGATGTTCAACAACGTCCGCGATGGCCTGGTGGTGTTCACCGGGATTCCCTTCGCACTCACGGGCGGCGTGGTCGCGCTGTGGTTGCGCGATATCCCGTTGTCGATCTCCGCGGGCGTAGGGTTCATCGCGCTGTCGGGCGTGGCGGTGCTCAACGGCCTGGTGATGATCTCGTTCATCCGCAGTTTGCGGGAGGAGGGGCGCGGCCTCGATGCGGCGATCCGTGAAGGCGCGCTGACCCGCCTGCGCCCGGTGCTGATGACGGCGCTGGTGGCTTCCCTGGGCTTCGTGCCCATGGCGCTGGCTACCGGCACTGGCGCGGAAGTGCAGCGGCCGCTGGCGACCGTGGTGATCGGCGGCATCCTGTCCTCGACCACGCTGACATTGCTGGTGCTGCCGGCGTTGTATCGGTGGATCCACCGTCGCGAGGAGGAGGTTTCGCAGGCGGATTGATGAGCGCGGTTGTCGTCAGGGCCTGATCGCCCTGGCGACGAAACCACTCAGTGCTCGTCAGCGTGTTCGTAGCGGCGCCGGATTTGCTCCAGCTCGCCGGATTGGCGCATTTCCTCCAGAGCGCTGGCCCAGCTCGCAACCAGGGCGTCGTCGCTGTCGCGACTGAAGGCGATGTACAGAGAAGAGCGATAGAGCTCGATGGGAATGCGCCGTAGCGTTCCCGCGGCGATGTTCAGCTGCTTGCTGTAATAGGCGACGCCCGCGTCGGTGTCACCGACGATGATGCCGGTGCGGCCGGCCAGGAGCATGCGGTACAGCTGCTCGCTTTCCACTGCCCGCGGGTCGAGATTGTCGAAGCCTTGCGCCGCCAGCGTATCCGGGACCAGGCCCGCGTGGCGCGTGGTGATGCGCTTGGCCTGCCGCAGTTGAGCCAGGGTCGTGATCGGCGGCTCGGCGCCGGCCAGCTGGTAGGCGTGAATGGATTCCTCGACGATCGGCCCCACCCACTTGTAAAGAGGCTCGCGCTCCGCCGTGCGGAACAACGAGAACATGATGGTCTTTGGGCGCAGTTGCAGGTCGCGGGTGGTGCGCATGCTCGGCAGCAGGACGATCTCGAAGCGGTCGCCCGTGCGCAGCATGATGGCGCGGACAATTTCCGTGGCAAGTCCGGTGATCTGCCCATTCTCCCGATAGTTGTAAGGGGCCCAGTCTTCCGTGACGACCCGGTAGTCGTCGGCCCCGGCGAGGCTGCTCACCAGCAGGCTGAGCAACGCCGCAATGAGTGTCGAAAGCTTCAAGGCTGTGGTCCGCTACCGTGAGGATCGCCAGAGAGTGGCATCGTCGGCGGGGACGGACAAGCTCGCGTCCGGAATCCGCGCAGAATTCTGCATCGGCTTGAGTCGGTGGCATGGGCAGCGGCGATGACGATGAAAGCGGCAAAAAAAGGCGCCCATGCGGGCGCCGAGGGTTCCTCTTCCTCCAAAGGGGCACGTGGAGCGCCAGGAAGTGGAGCAGTCTTGCGGGGGAAATCATCACCAGTTGCCTTGGGGGCGGTGATGCCTTCCGTTATACGCAGGGGCGCCTAACGGGAGGCTGAGGCGTAGCTGACAATTTCGTCATCCCCCCAGGCGATGGTCCTAGAGCACCGCCAAGGGGTACTCGATGATCAGCCGCACCTCATCCAGGTCCGACTCGAAGGCGGTGGCGCGGGTCGTCGCCTGACGTATGCGCAGCGACAGGTCCTTGAGCTGGCCCTCCTGGAACACGTACTTGGCTTCGATGTCACGCTCCCAGCGCTTCTGGTCGGTGAGTGGATCGCCGTTGTCGTCGCGGCGCATGTACACGGCGTTGGCGTTGGAGTAGTCGGCGTCGGTACCGCGGGCATAGCGGGTCATGAAACTCAGGCCGGGCACGCCGTAGGTGGCCATGTCGAGGTCGTAGCGGACCATCCAGGAACGCTCCTTCGGCGAGTTGAAGTCGCTGTACTGGATGGAGTTGTCGAGGTAGATCGAGTCAGCCTGGCGCAGGTAGTCGAAGTCGTTGTTGCCGTTGTTGCGCTGGTGGCTGACGGCGATGCGGTGGGCGCCGAAGTGAACGCCGGCGCTGGCGCTCCAGATGTTGGTGTTGAACTCGCCGAGCAGCTCGCGGCCCTCGTCCTGCGACTTGTAGTAGTTGAAGCCGCCGAACAGCTCCACGCCCTCGCTGAGCGGGAAGTTAAGCGCGGTGCCGAAGTAGTACTGGTTCCAGGCGTCCTTCAGGCGGCTGCTGTAGAGACTGACGCTGGCGTTGTCGTTGATGGCGTAGTCGCCGCCGCCATAGGCAAGCCAGTCGGAGTCCACCGGGCCTGCGTAGAAGGTGGCGAAACCGTCGTCCATCTGCCGTGACTGCGGCTGGCTCATGGAGTGCAGGCGGCCGCCTTGCAGCGTCAGGCCTTCCAGGCTGGTGTTCTGCAGAGTGAAGCCACGGAAGGATTCCGGCAGCAGGCGCGAGTCGCCGTAATGCACCACGGGCGTTTCCGGGAACACGTCGCCGACCTTCAGCACCGTGTCCCACAGGCGCACCTTGGCGGCGCCGCCGGCCTTGGCGTAGTCACTCTCGGTGCGGCCGTCGTTATCGGTGGGCAATACGTCCACCGAGCTGCCGGCGCCGTTGCGGCCGTCGCCGGTGTCGAGCTGGAAGCCGACCATGGCGAAGGCGTCAACGCCCACGCCGACCGTGCCCTGGGTGAAGCCGGACTCGAACCTGCCGATGATCCCGTGGGCCCAGACTTCCGAGTAGCCGTTGCCGCGCGGCGGCATCGACTGGCCGTGGCGGGCGTCGCGGTTGAAGTAGAGGTTGCGGTTGAGGATTTCCAGGCTGGCGCCTTCAAGGAAGCCTTCGGCCTTCTCCTCGGACTTGCCTTCGGCGAGGACGGTCGGCGAAGCGACCCCCAGTGCCAGCAGCGAAGCCGCCAGCGGGAACTTGTATCGGTACATGATGTGCTCCTAAGGGCAGGATGGTCGGTTACCGCCTGCTGTTGTTGTTTTCGCCCAGGCGTGGCGAGGGCCACGGGCATCGTGTAGGAGCGTGGATAACGCTGGCGTGAGCGGCGGATGACAAATCTGTCAGGCAGCGCTGGCAGGCAAACCGATGTCGGAACCAGGCAATCGCTGCCGGCGGCCGATGCCTAGGGTGGCGAACCCTCATTGAAACGACCTGGAGCTGACATGTCCGATTTCATCACCGTCCTGCGCGACACCTGCCCGAAGCCCGTGCTGGACGCGACCAAGTGGAAGCGCATCGGCGGCGACCCGCACACCGTCAACCTCAACGCCTACCTGTCGGCGGACGGCAGCAAGATCATGGGCACCTGGATCTGCACCCCCGGCAAGTTCGAGGTGAATTACGAGAAGTGGGAGTACTGCCACTTCCTCGACGGCTACTGCGTCATCACCCCCGAGGGAGAGCAGCCAGTCCACCTGCGTGCCGGCGACGTGTTCGTCATCGAACCGGGCATGAAGGGCACCTGGGAAGTGGTGGAGACGGTGCGCAAGTACTTCGTGTTCGCCTGACCTGGATATCATGAAAAAGGGAGCCCATCGGCTCCCTTTTTCAGGGTGCGGCGCTCATTGGGGCCCGTCGCTGACCGACCAGCTGGCGGCCGACACATAGGGCGCCAAGGCCAGCTCACCGACCAGAGCTTCCAGCAGGCTGTCCTGCTCGCGGGGCGCGAGCGCCAGAGCGCTCACTTCCACCTCGCCGCCAGTCTTGCGGGTGTGGCTTTCCAGGCTCTGCAAGGCCAGGCCGTTGGCACCCAGGCGGCGCAGCAGGGTAGAGCGCACCAGGGCTTCATGCTGGGATTCGGTGACGGCCTGCACTTCGTAGTAGCGCTCGGTGCTGGGTTCGATGGGAGCGTGGCGCTGAATCCAGCGGGTCACCGTCGGCAGCGTCAGGTTGCAGAGCACGATGAGCAGGGTGGCGCACAGCGCCGCGAGCAGAAATCCGCTGCCAGCCAGCACACCCACGGCGCCGGTACACCAGACCGTGGCCGCGGTGCTCAGGCCGCGAACGCTGAGGCCGTCACGCATGATCACGCCTGCGCCGAGGAAGCCGATGCCGGTGACCACCTGGGCGGACATCCGCACCACCTGGTCCTCCGCGCCGAGCAGGAACGGCAGGGTGGCGAAGGTGGCCGCGCCCAGGGCCACCAGGCCATGGGTGGCAACGCCGGTGAAGCGCTGGCGCCATTGGCGCTCCATGCCGATCAGTGCGCCGAAACAGAGTGCCGCGAAGAGGTCGAGGACAATCTCGAAGTTCATGCCTTGTGCTCCGCGCCGGTCTTGTGCCGACGTCCGTGGAAAGGGGCATCGTGCCCCTGGTGAATAGGGAGGTGCGTCCAGTCTAACGGGCTGGTGGGCGATACGGGCTGACATGTCGCAGGCGGGCTGTGACCTGTAGCAGCGAGCTTGCTCGCGAACCGCTTGACGACGAGGTCGCCGGGAGGCCTGTTCGCGAGCAAGCTCGCTCCTACGAAGAGCCATATGCCGGGAAGGCTGTTTAGGCGTTCCCGCGAGGACTAGGTAGAGTGGCCGTCCCATTCAACGCAAGAGAGTTGGCAAGATGGTCACCTGTTACCTGCGCTACGTGCTGGACCCGTACAAGCTCAAGGAATTCGAACACTACGGCCGGCTGTGGATTCCCCTGGTGGAGCGCTTCGGCGGTCAGCACCACGGCTACTTCCTGCCCTCCGAGGGGGCCAGCAACATTGCCCTGGCGATGTTCACCTTCCCCAGCCTGGCCGACTACGAACGCTACCGACAGCAATCCATGGACGATCCCGAATGCCAGGCCGCGTTCCGTTACGCGGAAGAAACCCGCTGCATTCTCAGCTACGAGCGGAGCTTCTTCCGGCCGGTGTTCGGCGACTGATCGCCCGCTTTGATGCAGCGCGCAGGCCCCGTGCCAGCCGGCAAGCTTCTCGGGGCTGGAGTCATCGCGGACACAGTCCGCTTGTATGGCGTTAGGGTAGGCGCGGGCCATCCGTCGGCAGAGGAGCAGCACCGTAGGGCGCATAACGCCGGAGGCGTTATCCGCCATGGCGGCGGATAACCCGTGCCGGGTTATGCGCCCTACGTGAACCGGAGCCAAGGTGGTGGATCAGCGCTGCGCCGTCGCCTCCCCATTCCAGCCGCCGCCGAGGGCGCGGAACAGATCCACCAGGGCGATCTGCCGCTGGGTGCTGGTCTCGATGTAGGCCGACTCGTTGACGAAGTTGCTGCGCTGCGCATCGAGGTAGCGCAGGTGACTGTCGACGCCGCCTTCGTAGCGCGCCTTGGCCAGCTTCAGCGTCTCGTTGGTGGTGTTGGCCAGGGCACGGCGCGCGGCTTCTTCACGGCGCAGGGTGTCGGTTGCCGCGAGCGCATCGGCCACTTCGCGGAATGCGGTCTGGATGGTGCCTTCGTAGGCGGCCACGGCCGAATCCTTGCGCACCTTGGCGAGGTCGAGGTTGGCGCTGTTGCGGCCGGCATCGAAGATCGGCAGCGACAAGGTCGGCACGAAGCTCCACGAACGCGAGCCGCCGTCGAACAGCCCGGACATTTCCGCGCTGGATGTGCCGAAACTCCCTGTGAGGCTGATGCGCGGGAAGAACGCCGCGCGGGCCGCGCCGATGTCGGCATTGCGCGCCTTGAGCACATGCTCGGCGGCGAGAATGTCCGGGCGCCGCTCGATCAGCTCCGACGGGGTACCCGGCGCGATGTCCTGGATCAGCATGGGCTTGTCCTGCGGCACCTGCGGGATGCGCCTGGCTGCATCGGATGTGCCGAGCAGCAGCACCAGGGCATTGAGCGCCTGCTGCTTCTGCCGTGCGTTGCTTTCCAGCTCGGCACGGGACTGTTCCACCAGCCCGAGCGCTTCCTGATAGTCCAGCGCCGTGGCCGCGCCGGCAGTACGCCTCTGGCCGATCAGGCTGAGCGAATCCTCGCGGCTGGCCAGCGTCTGTTCGGTCAGCTGCAGGCGGCGCTGGGCGCCGTCGTAGGTGAGATAGGCCTGGCTGACCTCGGCGATCAGCGCAAGGCGTGCACTGCGCCCCGCTTCCTCGGTGGAGAGGTATTGTTCCAGCGCGGAGTCGGTCAGGCTCTTCACCCGGCCGAACAGGTCCAGCTCGTACTCGGGCAACGCCAGGCCGACCTGATAGCTGCTGCTAACCGCCGAACTGCCGCTGTTGGACAGGTCCGCCGGCAGCCGCTGGCGATTGCCATTGGCCGCCGCGTTCAGCCCCGGCACGCGGTCGGCGCGCTGGATGCGGTACTGCGCGCGGGCCTGCTCGATGTCCAGCAGGGTCTGGCGCAGCGAGCGGTTGTTGTCCAGCGCGACGTTCACCAGCTCACGCAGTTCGCTGTCGACGATGAAAGTCTGCCAGTCCAGGTGGCTCGCCGCGGTGCCGGGCTGGGCGGCGGGGCCGCTCCAGCTCTGCGCCACCGGTGCTTCCGGGCGTTCGTAGGTGGGCGCCATCGAGCAACCCCCCAGGGTCAGCGCCAGCAGCAGGGTGATGGCGGGTTTGTGCAGGGCGGTCATTGCACGACCTCCGACGGTTGATGCGCAGGTTTGGGTTGGCGACGCAGCAGTGACAGCAGCCAGACGAAGCAGATGGGCACGAAGATGACCCCGAGCAGCGTGGCGCTGAGCATCCCGCCGATCACCCCGGTGCCGATGGCGCGCTGGCTGGCGGCGCCGGCTCCGCTGGCGACCACCAGCGGCACTACGCCGAGGATGAAGGCCATGGACGTCATGATGATCGGCCGGAAGCGCAGGCGCGCGGCCTGGATCGCGGCGTCGCGCAGGCTGTGGCCCTGTTCCCAGAGCTCCTTGGCGAACTCGACGATGAGGATCGCGTTCTTCGCCGCCAGGCCGATGATGGTGATCAGGCCGACCTTGAAGTACACATCGTTGGGCAGCCCGGTAACGGTCACCGCGAGCACCGCGCCGAGGGCGCCGATGGGCACGATCAGCATCACCGACAGCGGGATCGCCCAGCTCTCGTAGAGCGCCACCAACAGCAGGAACACCACCAGGATCGCCAGGGCGAACAGCTGGGTGGCCTGGCCGCTGGCGACTTTTTCCTGATAGGAGAGGCCGGTCCATTCGTAGCCGATGCCGGCCGGCAGTTCGCTCACCAGACGCTGCATTTCAGCCATGGCCTCGCCGGTGCTGACACCGGGGGCGGCGTCGCCGGAGATGCGGATCGACGGGTAGCCGTTGTAGCGCGCCAGCTGCACCGGGCCTTCTTCCCAGCGGGTGCTGACGAAGGCCGACAGCGGCACCAGCTCGCCGGCGCTGTTGGGCACGTAGAGCTTGAGCACGGCTTCCGGGGTCATCCGGTCGCCCTGTTCGGCCTGCACCACCACGCGTTGCTGGCGGCCGGCGTTGGCAAAGTCGTTGATCACCGAGGAGCCGAAGGCGGTGGACAGCGCACTGCTGATGGACTCGAAGCTGACGCCCAGGGTGCGCGCCTTTTCGCGGTCGATCTCCAGGCGTAGCTGGGGGGCCTCGGCGAGGCCTTCCATCATGGCGTAGAGGATCTTCGGATTGCCGTTCGCCTCACCGAGCAGTTGGTCGCGGGCCGCCAGCAGCGCCTCGCGGCCGAGGCCGGCACGGTCCTGCAGGCGCAGCGAGAAGCCGCCGGAGTTGCCCAGGCCGTCGATGGGCGGCGGGGTAACGGCCATGATCGCGCCGTCGCTGATGCCGGCGAAGCGCTCGTTGATCGCCGCGGTTTCCGCCTCGGCGGACTGCGATTTATCGCGCACGGACCAGTCCTTCAGGGTCGGGAAGGCCAGTGCGGCGTTCTCGCCCATGCCGGAGAAGCTGAAGCCCATCACCAGGAAGGACGAGGCCACGGCCTCGCGCGACTTGAGGAACTGCTCCAGTTCCTGGCCGGTGACGTCGGCCCGCGCACGGGTGGCGCCCGGCGGTAGCTGGATATCGACGATCATGTAGCCCTGGTCTTCCACCGGCACGAAGGATTCCGGCAGGCGCAGGTAGCTGTAGCCGAGCAGGGCGACGATGCCGGCGTAGATCAGCATGTAGCGCCCGGCACGCTTGACCAGCGCAGTGTTGAGCAGGGTGTAGCGCTCGGTCAGGCGGTTGAAGCCCCGGTTGAAGGTGCCGAAGAAGCCGCGCTTCTCGTGGTGGCCTTCGGGGATCGGCTTGAGCAGGGTCGCGCACAGCGCCGGGGTGAAGGTCAGGGCGAGGAAGCCGGAGAACAGGATCGACACCGCCAGCGACAGGGAGAATTGCTGGTAGATCACCCCCACCGAACCCGCCATGAACGCCAGCGGCATGAACACCGCCGAGAGCACCAGGGTGATGCCGATGATCGCGCCGGACACCTGGCCCATCGCCTTGACGGTGGCGGCAGGCGGGGAGAGGCCTTCCTCGGCCATGATCCGCTCGACGTTCTCCACCACCACGATGGCGTCGTCTACCAGGATGCCGATGGCCAGCACCATGCCGAACATGGTCATCATGTTCACCGAGAAGCCCAGCAGGTACATCGCCGTCAGCGTGCCCAGCAGGCACACCGGCACCACGATGGCCGGGATCAGGGTGTAGCGCACGTTCTGCAGGAACAGGAACATCACCAGGAACACCAGCACCATGGCTTCGAGCAGGGTGTGGATGACCTTCTCGATGGCCACGTCGACGAAGCGCGAGGTGTCGTAGGGCACCGAGTACTCGACGTCGTCGGGGAAGTTCACCGACAGCTCGGCCAGGCGTTCCTTGACCAGCGCAGCGGTCTGCAGGGCGTTGGCGCCCGGCGAGAGCTGGATGGCGCCGGCCACGGTGGGCTTGCCGTCCAGGCGTGCGGTGAAGTTGTAGCTCTCGCTGCCCACCTCCAGGCGCGCCACGTCGGCCAGCTTCACGGTGGAACCGTCCGGATTGGCGCGCAGGACGATACGACCGAACTCTGCCGGATCGTCCAGGGTGCCCTTCACGGCGAGGGTGGCGGTCAGCTCCTGCTCGGTGCTGCCGGGGGAGGCGCCGAAGCTGCCGGCCGGCACCTGCACGTTCTGCCCACGAATGGCATTGCCCACGTCATCGATGGACAGACCGTAGCCGACCAGCTTCTGCGGGTCGATCCACACGCGCATGGCGGCTTCGGAGGAGAAGAACTGCAGCTTGCCGACGCCTTGTACGCGGCGCAGCTCGTTATTGATGTTGCGCGCGGCGTAATCGCCCAGGGCGGTGGTGTCGGTGCGCTGGGAGCCTTCCTTGTAGTTCAGCGCGTAGATCAGCAGGAAGCCGGCGCTGGTCTGCTCGACTTCCAGCCCTTGCGTGAGCACGGCCTGGGGCATGCGCGCCTCGGCCTTCTTCAGGCGGTTCTGCACGTCCACCTGGGCCAGTTCCGGGTTGGTGCCGGGCTGGAAGGTGACCACCACTTCGGCCATGCCGTTGGAGTTGCTGGTGGATTCGAAGTAGAGCAGGCCCTTGGCGCCGTTGAGCTCCTCCTCGATCACGCTGGTGACCGAGTCCACCAGCACCTGCGCCGAGGCGCCGGGGTAGGTGGCGGTAACGGTGATCTGCGGCGGCGCCACGCTGGGGTACTGGGCGACCGGTAGCAGCGGAATGGCCAGCAGGCCGGCCAGGGAAATGAACAGCGCCACCACCCACGCGAAGTTGGGGCGCTTGATGAAGAACAGTGACATGGGGAATTCCTCGCGGCGGTCCTCGCCTTATTGTCGCGACGCCTGCTGTTGCTGCTGTTGCTTCTGGGCTTGATCGGCTTGACGGGCTTCGACCTTGGCACCCGGCTGCAGGCCGGTGAGGCCACCGACGATGACCTGGTCGCCGCTGGCCAGGCCCTGGCTGATCTGCCAGCGCGAGCCCTGCATGGCGCCGGTCTGCACCTGGCGGGTCTCGACGCGGCTTTCGGCGCCGATCACCAGCACATGAGCGGTGCCGTCGGTGGCGCGCTGCACGGCGCGTTGCGGCACCAGAATGGCCTTGGCGTCGGTGCCCTGCGGGGCGGTGACGCGCACATACATGCCTGGCAGCAGCAGACCGTCGGCGTTGTCGAATCTGCCGCGCAACGAGACCTGGCCGGTACCGCGATCCACCGAGATATCGGTGAACAGCAGCTCGCCCTTGCGCTCGTACGGCGTGCCCTCGACGCGCAGGCTCAGGGCCTGGCTCTGGCCGGCGGGGAGGTTGCCGCTCTTCAGCGCTTCACGCAGGCGCAGGGCGTCGGCCACCGGCTGGGTGAAGTCGGCATAGATCGGGTCGAGCTGCTGGATGCGCGCCATCAAGGTGGCGTCGCCCTGGCCAACCAGTGCGCCCTCGGTCACCAGCGCGCGGCCGATGCGCCCGGAGATCGGCGCCTTGACCGAGGCATAGCCCAGGTTCAGGCGCGCGGTTTCCAGGTCCGCCTGGGCGGAGCGTACCGAAGCCTGGGCGCTGCGCAGGTCGGCGATGGCGGTGTCGAAGTCCTGCTGGCTGACCGCTTCGATCTTCACCAGCGGCTCGTAGCGCTTCACCCGCGCCTGGGCTTCCTGCTGCGCCGCCTGGGCACGCGCCAACTCGCCCTCGGCGCGGGACACGGCAGCCTTGAGCGGCGCCGGGTCGATCTGGAACAGCAGGTCGCCAGCCTTGACGTCGGCGCCTTCCTCGAAGCGCTTCTGCACCACGATGCCCGCCACCCGCGCACGTACTTCGGCAACGCGCATCGGCTCGATACGCCCCGGCAACTCCGACGTCAGGGTGAGGGGTTCGGTCGCGACTGCCACCACATCCACTGGGCGCGCCGTTTCGGCGGCCGCCTGGGGTTCACCGGATTGTCCGCAACCGGCCAGCGCCAACGCTGCCACCAACGCACTGATTGTCCCTACTGCACGCAACCTGCCCATGTTTCACCCGGGGTCTGTCTATCTGGAAAGGTGCGTATGATCCTTTCAAACTCTAAATGAGTCAATAATGTCTCATTTGCTTCTGTGGTGTATAAAATGTGTCATGACCTTTCAAAAGAGAGGCCTTTTTCTGCACAATGAGACGATCCGCCACCTGACACGAGGCCCCCGAATGACTCTCTCCGCCCACGATGAACGTCTGCTCAAGGCGCTGGCCGTCGCCATCGTCGACCGCCCTCGGGCGACGCTGAAGGAGCTGGCGGAGGCGGCGGGGGTGAGCAAGGCGACGCTGCACCGCTTCTGTGGCACCCGTGATGGGTTGATGGAGATGCTCGAGGACTACGGGCATGTGGTGATCCGGCAGATCCTCGAAGCCGCCGAGCTGCAGCGTGCCGAGCCGCTGGAAGCATTGCGCCAGCTGATCGCTGAGCACCTGCGGCACCGTGACATGCTGAACTTCCTGCTGTTCCAGTACCGCGCCGAGAACCTCGACATGCAGGCGACGACCGAGCGCTGGAGCTACTACACCGAAGCAGTGGATGCTTTCTTCCTGCGCGGCCAGCAGAGCGGCAGGTTCCGCATCGACATCACTGCCGCGGTATTCACCGAACTCTTCCTCTCGATGCTCTACGGCATGGTCGACGCCGAGCGCTACGGCCGCGCGGCCAGCTCCAGTTCCGCCCAGGTGCTGGAGCAGTTGTTCCTTCATGGTGCGCAGGTCAAGCCCCAGGCCTGAGTCCGCACTGCGCTGAAGGGAAAGCCACTGCCTTTGGCGGGCTGTGTCCTCGCCATCCCGTTTGGGGCTCACTGAAAAGAATTGTCTGTAGTCCCCGAGAGCTTTCCCCTGACCTTTCCGGCCTGTTCCCAGATTATTCTTATATTCCTACGTATCAGGTAGTTCCTATGGTGGCCGACTGAGTCAGCAGGTCGGCTATAGCGGGCATTCCAGCCTGTCTCCTGCGCTCGCACCCATTGCACGCAAGGAGGTCAGGCATGCTTCAGAAAGCACGGATTTTATTCGACCACAGCCGCCACACCCTGCACGTCAGGGACGTTGAAGCCCCGCTCGATGTACTCGCCTTCGAGGGTGACGAAGCCCCCAGCCAGCCTTTCACCTACCGCATCGAATTCACCAGCACCGATCACGACCTCGAGGGCGACAGCTTCCTGTGCCGGGACGCCAGTTTCAGCCTGCGCGCACCGCCCGAGCCGCTCGGCATCCCCGGCTACACGCCACCGATTGCCGCGCCGCTGCGAACCTTGTACGGCACCATCACTCGCTTCGCCCTGCTGGCCTACTCGCAGGATGAATCGCGCTACGAAGTGACCTTCGTGCCACGCCTGAAGCTGCTGGGGTTCGCCCGTCAGTACCGCATTTACCAGAACCAGAGCGTGCCGGAGATCGTCGAGCAGGTACTGCGGCGCAACAACTTCGCCGGGCAGGACTTCCTCTTCCAGCTGACCCGCGAGTACCCGCAGCGCGAACAGGTGATGCAGTACGGAGAGGACGATCTCGCCTTCATCCAGCGCCTCACCGCCGAGGTCGGCATCTGGTACCGCTTCAGCATGGACGAGCGCCTGCGCATCGAGGTGCTGGAGTTCCATGACGACCAACGCCATTACCTGCCCGCGCCAGCCCTGCCGTTGCGTCCGCTGTCATCGCTGGAGTCCAGCGG
>NZ_SWDV01000031.1 GCF_005877905.1 Pseudomonas nicosulfuronedens
TCGAAGAACGGGGTGGACTAGACCGCTGGCTAGTTCATGTCAATCCCATTGATCGGGAAATCCTCGTGCTCCGATTTGTTGCGGAACTGGAGTTCCAGGAAATCGCCGACATCATGCACATGGGGCTTAGCGCCACGAAGATGCGCTACAAACGTGCACTCGATCGAATGAGAGAAAAGTTTTCGAATGTGACGGAATCTTAGTCCGGGAAATATTGTCTCTCTGTTTGGCAAGTTCTGATAAACTTGCCACCCAAGTTGTACGGCCTATGGTTAGGACAACTTATTGACCACCAAGATGGGGATTTAACGGATGAAACTGAAGAACACCTTAGGCGTCGTAGTTGGCTCGCTGATCGCCACCGCCGCTGTCAATGCCTTCGCTCAAGGCCAGGGCGCCGTCGAAGTCGAAGCATTCGGCAAGCGCTACTTCACCGACAGCACCCGCAACATGAAGAACGCGGACCTGTACGGCGGCTCCGTTGGTTACTTCCTGACCGACGACGTCGAGCTGGCTCTGTCCTACGGTGAGTACCACGACGTACGTGGCACCTACGAGACCGGCAACAAGAAGGTCCATGGCAACCTGAGCACTCTGGACGCCATCTACCACTTCGGCACTCCGGGTGCTGGCAACCTGCGTCCGTACGTTTCCGCCGGCGTTGGCCACCAGAGCCTGACCAACATCAACTCCGACAACGGTGGCCGTCAGAACCTGACCATGGCCATGGTCGGTACCGGTCTGAAGTACTACTTCACCGAAAACTTCTACGCCAAAGCCAGCCTCGACGGCCAGTACGGCCTGGAGAAGCGTGACAACGGTCACCAGGGCGAGTGGATGGCTGGCCTGGGCGTCGGCATGAACTTCGGCGGCGGCGCCAAGCCGGCCCCGGCTCCCGAGCCGGTTGCTGAAGTCTGCTCCGACTCCGACAACGATGGCGTCTGCGACAACGTCGACAAGTGCCCGAACACCCCGGCCAACGTCACCGTTGACGCCAACGGCTGCCCGGCTGTTGCCGAAGTCGTTCGCGTTCAGCTGGACGTGAAGTTCGACTTCGACAAGTCCAAGGTTAAAGAGAACAGCTACGCTGACATCAAAAACCTGGCTGACTTCATGAAGCAGTACCCGTCCACCTCCACCACCGTTGAAGGCCACACCGACTCCGTCGGCACCGACGCCTACAACCAGAAGCTGTCCGAGCGTCGTGCCAACGCCGTTCGTGACGTACTGGTCAACGAGTACGGTGTTGAAGGCGGCCGCGTAAACGCTGTTGGTTACGGTGAGTCCCGTCCGGTTGCTGACAACGCAACCGCCGAAGGCCGCGCTGTTAACCGCCGCGTAGAAGCCGAAGTAGAAGCCCAAGCCAAGTAATTGGTCTGAGCTGACGAGAAAAACCCGGCCTAGGCCGGGTTTTTCTTTGCCTGCAGGAAAGTGAGCTTCAGGCGGTGCGAGCCAGGATTGCCTGCTGCGCAGCGGCTGCGACTTCGCCAATCACCAGGATTGCCGGGCTCTTCAGGGCAAAGCGCTGGGCGTCGTCCAGCATGCTGGCGAGTTGGGAGCGGTACTCGCGTTGGGTGGGCAGGGAAGCGCTCTCGATCATCGCCACCGGCGTGCCGGCAGCCATGCCACCGTCGAGCAGGCCGTCGCGGATTTCCGCCAGTTTTGCCACGCCCATGTACACCACCAGCGTTGTGCCGCCCTCGGCCAGACCACGCCAGTTCAACGGGCTGTCGTCCTGGGTGTGCGCTGTTACCAGGGTCACGCCCCGGCTGATGCCGCGCAGGGTCACGGAGATGCCGCACTGGGTCGCGGCTGCCAGCCCGGCGGTGATGCCATTGACCAGTTCGCAGTCGATGCCGCGCGCAGTTAGCCAGTCGGCTTCTTCGCCGCCACGGCCGAAGATGCACGGGTCGCCGCCTTTCAGGCGTGCCACGCGGCGCCCCTGGCGGGCGTAGCGCAGCATCAGGCGGTGGATGAAGTCCTGCGGTGTAGAGCGGCAGCCGCCGCGTTTGCCGACGGAAATCACCCGCGCTGAAGGGCAGTGCTCCAGTACCGCGGGGTTCACCAGGTCGTCGATGAGGACCACGTCGGCCTGAGCCATCGCACGGACGGCCTTCAGGGTCAGCAGTTCCGGATCGCCGGGGCCGGCGCCGATCAGCCAGACTTTTCCACTCATGTCGTTCTCCTCGGGCTGCCGTCTTCGCGGCTTGGTTCAGGCTGTCGCCGCCAGCGGTTTTTGGGCCAACAGGCGCTTGATTTCCGGTACGCAGGAGCCGCAGGCGGTCCCGCACTTGAGTTCGCATTTCAGACCTTCGAGGTCCAGGCCCTTGTCGATACCGGCCTGGATACGGCTCTGGCTGACGTTCAGGCAGTTGCAGAGTGTCTTGTCTGCTGCCGCGCCAGCCTTGCCGGGGGCCGCGCTGAGCGGTGCGAGCAGCCAGCGGCGCAGTTCCTGGTCGGCACGGCCTTCCTTCCAAAGCTCGCGTAGCCAGGCGCGGGCAGCGGTTTCGCCGGCCAGCCGCAGCGAGACAATTCGTGACTGCTCGATACGCACGCGTTTGCCCACGGTGCGGCGCGGGTCGTCATAGGCCATGACCGGTCCATCGCCGAGGTCCAGCAGGGCGTCTATGCGGGCCAGCCAGTCCGCACTGGGGGCCTCATGGTGCGCGGCACGGATCACCAGCGCCGGGCGCTCGCGGCCGATGGGGCTGAAGCTGGCGTAGCGCAGGTCTTCGAAAAGCGGGCGCAAGGCGTCGAAGCGTTTCTGTACGTTGCCTTCCACCAGGGCGAAGAACTGCCAGGACAGCTCGATGCGGCTGACTTCCACCGTGGCGTGTTTCAGCTCGGGTTGGCGGGACAGCGGGTCTACCGCCGGCAGGGTCAGCACATTGATGCCCAGACCCTTGAGGTAGCGGTCGCCCCAGTGCATCGGCAGGAAGGCCTGGCCGGGGCGCAGTCGGTCGTCTGCCTGTACCGGCAGCACCAGTTCGCCACGGCGGCTATGCAGGCGCACCAATTGGCCGTCGCTGATGCGTCGGCGGCGCAGCTCGTCCGGGTGCAGGCCGAGTATGGCTTCTTCCACGTGGCCGAACAGTTGGGGAGCCGTGCCGGTACGGGTCATGCCGTGCCATTGATCGCGCAGGCGACCGGTGTTGAGGATCAGCGGGTAACGCGCATCACGCTTTTCCTTCGGGGCGCGGTAGGGCTCAGCGATCAGCCGGGCGCGGCCATTGGCGGTGGGGAACTGTCCGTCGCCATACAGGCGCTCGGTGCCTTGGGTTGCGCCGGCGCGGAAGGGCCATTGCTGCGGGCCACGGGTGTCCAGCAGTGCGTAGTCGATACCGGACAGATCAAGATCACGTTCACGGGTCAGCAGCTTGTACTCGTCGAACAGCGCGGACGGTGAGCCGAAGTCGAACAGGCTGCTTTCGCCGGGTCGCAGGTGTTGTTCCAGGCGGCGGGCGAAGTCGCAGACGATGTTCCAGTCCGCCCGGGCCTCGCCGATCGCCGGAATGGCCGGGCGCACGTGGCTGATGCGACGTTCGGAGTTGGTCACCGTGCCTTCCTTCTCGCCCCAGCTGGCGGCCGGAAGCAGCAGGTCGGCGTACTGGCAGGTCTCACTGGTGGTGAAGGCTTCCTGGACGATGACGAAGGGGCAGGTTGCCAGGGCTTCGCGCACGCGGGTCTGGTCCGGCAGCGATTGTGCCGGGTTGGTGCAGGCGATCCACAGGGCCTTGATGCGCCCGTCGCGTACTGCGTCGAAGAGCTCGATGGCGCTCAGGCCGGGACTTTCCGGCAGCCGTTCGACGCCCCAGTAGGCAGCCACTTCGGCACGATGTTCAACGTTTGCAGCCTCGCGGTGGCCAGGCAGCAAGTTGGACAGGCTGCCGGTCTCGCGGCCGCCCATGGCGTTGGGCTGGCCAGTGAGGGAGAAGGGGCCGGCGCCGGGGCGGCCGATCTGCCCGGTGGCCAGGTGCAGGTTGATCAGCGCACTGTTCTTCGCGCTGCCGGCGGTGGACTGGTTAAGTCCCATGCACCAGAGCGACAGGACGGACGGCGACTGGCCGATCCACTGGGCCGCACGCTGCAGGTCATCGACTGCGATGCCACAGATTTCCGCCACGGCCAGCGGGCCGTAGTCACGCACCAGGGCTTTGAGCTCATCCAGGCCGTCGGTGTGGGCGTCGATGAAAGCCCGGTCGATCCAGCCTTCCCAGAGCAGGATGTGCAGGATGCCGTGGAACAGCGCGACGTCGGTGCCGGGCAGGATCGCCAGGTGCAGGTCGGCCGCCTCGGCCGTGTCGGTGACGCGCGGGTCGATGACGATCAGCTTCATCTCCGGGCGCCGTGCGCGGGCCTCTTCCAGGCGGCGGAACAGCACCGGGTGCGCGTAGGCCATGTTGCTGCCGGCGATCAACACGCAGTCGGCCAGTTCGATGTCTTCGTAGCTGCAGGGCGGGGCGTCGGCGCCCAGGCTGCGCTTGTAGCCGACCACCGCCGAGGACATGCACAGGCGCGAGTTGCTGTCGATGTTGTTGGTGCCGACCAAGGCGCGGGCGAGCTTGTTGAAGGCGTAGTAGTCCTCGGTCAGCAACTGGCCGGAGACGTAGAAGGCCACGCTGTCCGGCCCGTGCTCGCGAAGGGTTTCGGCGAAGACGCCAGCGGCATGTTCCAGCGCGGTGTCCCAGTCGGTTCGGGTGCGCGACAGGCCCTTGCCCAGGCGTAGCTCCGGGAATTGCGCGCGGGCATCGGCATCGCCGGTCAGGTGCAGGGTCGAGCCCTTGCTGCACAGGCGGCCGAAGTTGGCCGGATGCTGCGGG
Organism: Pseudomonas nicosulfuronedens; assembly: GCF_005877905.1. Lineage (GTDB taxonomy): Bacteria > Pseudomonadota > Gammaproteobacteria > Pseudomonadales > Pseudomonadaceae > Pseudomonas > Pseudomonas nicosulfuronedens. The sequence continues at coordinate 4,821 of NZ_SWDV01000031.1, forward strand.
TCGCCCTGCACGCCCAGGATGCGCTCGTCGTCGTGCTCGATCAGTACACCGCAACCCACGCCGCAGTAGCAGCAGGTCGATGCGGTAGTGCGACGGTTATGGGGCATGGCGCAGCCTCGCTCTGAATCGGAAGCAGGGAAAATCAGGCGCAGTGGGCGAGGTTGTCGCGCAGGGCCAGCAGCACGCGCCCATCCGTGACCTTCACCTCGTGGCGATGGGCGCAACCCTGGTCGGGGGCCACGGCTTCGCCGCTGGCCAGTTCGATCTGCCAGTTATGCAGCGGGCAGGCCACGCGCTTGCCATAGATCAGGCCCTGGGACAGCGGGCCGCCCTTGTGCGGGCAGCGGTCGTCGAGGGCGAAGACCTCATCATCGGAGGTACGGAAGATCGCGATATCGCCCTGGGGGCCGGCGATGACGCGCGAGCCCAGTGGGTTGATGTCGTCCAGGGCGCAGATGTCGATCCAGTTCATGGGGTGTCTCCGGCAAACGGGTAGTAGGGGCCTCGATGACGGGGCCCGGCGGGCACTCAGGCGGGTTCCAGCTGTTTGAGGGGAATCCGTTCGAACTCCTTCTTCAGCGGCTGCTGGGTGATGCGCTCCTGCCATGGGTCCTGCTCCAGCGACAGGGAGAACTGCAGGCGGGCGTTGAGGGCCTGTCGGTTATCCGCGTCCTCCAGCACGGCCTTCTTGATGCGCTCCATGCCGACGCGCTGCAGGTAATGCACGGTGCGTTCGAGGTAGAAGGCTTCCTCACGGTAGAGCTGCAGGAAGGCGCCGCTGTACTCGCGGACTTCGTCGGAGGTCTTGAGCTTGACGAAGAATTCCGCCACCTCGGTCTTGATCCCGCCATTGCCGCCGATGTACAGCTCCCAGCCCGAGTCCACACCGATGATGCCGATGTCCTTGATGCCGGCCTCGGCGCAGTTGCGCGGGCAGCCGGAGACGGCGAGCTTGACCTTGTGCGGCGACCACATGTTGAACAGGTCGTGCTCCAGGTCGATGCCCAGCTGGGTCGAGTTCTGCGTGCCGAAGCGGCAGAACTCGCTGCCCACGCAGGTCTTCACGGTGCGGATGGACTTGCCGTAGGCATGCCCGGAGGGCATGTCCAGTTCCTTCCAGATCGCCGGCAGGTCGTCCTTCCTGATGCCGAGCAGGTCGATGCGCTGGCCGCCGGTGACCTTGACCATGGGCACCTGGTACTTGTCAGCGACGTCGGCGATGCGCCGCAGTTCGGCGGCGTTGGTGACGCCGCCCCACATGCGCGGGACTACCGAGTAGGTGCCGTCCTTCTGGATGTTGGCGTGGGCGCGCTCGTTGATCAGGCGCGACTGCGGGTCGTCCTTGGCCTCGCCCGGCCAGGTGGAGATCAGGTAGTAGTTCAGCGCGGGGCGGCAGGTGGCGCAGCCGTCCGGGGTACGCCAGTCCATGAAGCGCATGGCGCTGCTCAGGGTGACCAGGTGATGGTCGCGGATCGCCTGGCGTACCTGGCCGTGGTTGAGGTCGCTGCAGCCGCAGATGGCTTTTTCGCTCTTGGGCTTCACGTCCGCCGCACCGCCCACGGTGCTGATCAGGATCTGCTCCACCAAGCCGGCGCAGGAGCCGCAGGAGCTGGCGGCCTTGGTGTGTTTCTTCACCTCGTCGACGCTGAACAGGCCGTTTTCCTGGATCGCCTTGACGATGGTGCCCTTGCACACGCCGTTGCAGCCGCAGACTTCGGCGGTGTCGGGCATGTTCGCCGCGCTGTTCTGGCCCTGGTGGCCGACATCGCCGATGCTGCTCTCGCCGAACATCAGGTGGTCGCGGATTTCGCCGACGTTGTGGTTCTCGCGGATCTGCCGGAAGTACCAGCCGCCATCGGCGGTGTCGCCGTAGAGGCAGGCGCCGACCAGGACGTCGTCCTTGATCACCAGCTTCTTGTACACGCCGCCGATGGGGTCGGAGAGGGTGATGGTCTCGGTGCCTTCGCCGCCCATGAACTGGCCGGCGGAGAACAGGTCGATGCCGGTGACCTTGAGCTTGGTGGAGGTCACCGAACCCTGGTAGCGGGCGAAGCCGAGCATGGCCAGGTGGTTGGCGCAGACCTTGGCCTGCTCGAACAGCGGCGCCACCAGGCCGTAGGCGATGCCGCGGTGGCTGGCACACTCGCCCAGGGCGTAGATGCGCGGGTCATAGGTCTGCAGGGTGTCGTTGACCAGGATGCCGCGGTTGCAGGGCAGGCCGGTCTTCTCCGCCAGTTCGGTGTTCGGGCGGATGCCCGCGGCCATCACCACCAGGTCGGCGGCGATCACTTCGCCGTCCTTGAAGCGGATGGCGCAGACGCGGCCGCTGCCGTCGTCGATCAGTTCTTCGGTGTGGGTGTTCAGGCGAAAGTGGATGCCGCGCGATTCCAGCGCTTCCTGCAGCAGCTTGCCGGCGGTGCGGTCCAGCTGACGCTCCAGCAGCCAGTCGGAGAGGTGCACCACGGTGACGTCCATGCCGCGCTGCTTGAGGCCGTTGGCCGCTTCCAGGCCGAGCAGGCCGCCGCCGATGACCACCGCGTGGCTGTGGGTGCCCGCGGTGTCGATCATGGTCTGGGTGTCGGCGATATCGCGGTAGCCGATCACGCCCTGCAGGCGGCTGCCCGGCACCGGCAGGATGAAGGGGTTGGAGCCGGTGGCGATGAGCAGGCGATCGTACTCGGCCTCGGTGCCGTCTTCGGCGTAGACCTTGCGGCGATGACGGTCGATGCGGGTGACCTTGCGGTTGAGCAGCAGGCGGATGCCGTTCTCGCTGTACCAGTTGAGGTCGTTGAGGACGATGTCCTCGAAGGCCTGTTCGCCAGCCAGCACGGGGGAGAGCAGGATGCGGTTGTAGTTGGGGTGCGGCTCGGCGCCGAATACGGTGATGTCGTAGAGGTCCGGTGCGATCTTCAGCAGTTCTTCCAGGGTCCGCACACCGGCCATGCCGTTGCCGATCAGTACGAGCTTGAGCTTCTTCATGTCAGGGCTCCGTCACGCAAAGCTGAAACACGGAAAACAAAAAAGGCGTCCCGCCGGTTACCCAGCGAGGACGCCTTTGTCCAAGTCCCGTTCGATCGGGAAGTGCGAGCCTCTTCGTTGAGGGACGCGCTTTTGTAGATTGTTGCCAGGGTTATTGCAGGGGCTGTGCCAACTTGCTCGGGCTCCGGTTTCCGGGGCTCTCAGCCGGCCTGTTCTAGCGGTTAGCCATTCTGCTGCACTGCGGTGATGCGTTCTGAACCGAACTGGTGCGCCTTCAGCCCCCGTGCAACAGCCAGAGCAGCAGCCCCAGGTTGATCGCCAGCGAGGCCAGGGCGACGCCACGCCAGACTCTCAGCGGTTCGCGCTCCAGCAGCGGACGCGGGCGCGCCGGGGCCTGCCGTTCGCCTTGTTCCAGGGCGAGCAAGCATTCCTCGGCGGTCTCGAAACGCTGTTGCGGCTGGGTGGAAGTCAGTTTTGCCAGCCAATCGTCGAGCCAGGCCGGCACGTCCGGACGGTAGCGGCTGGCCGGGGCGGCTGTGCCGAAGCGCGGATGCTGGAAGGCTTCGATCTCGCCGTAGGGGTAGTGCCCGCAGAGCAGGCGGTAGAACGTTACACCGGTCGCATAGAGGTCCTGGCGGGCGTCCGGTGCTGCGCCCTGGAAAGATTCAGGGGCGAGGTAGCTCGGTGTGCCGGGCAGGTTGTGCGGGTCTTCCTGCGACAGTCCTGGGCAGTAGGCCAGGCCGAAGTCCAGCAGGCGCAACTCGCCGTCGTCGGCCCAGTGCAGGTTTTCCGGCTTGATGTCGCGGTGCAGGATGTTGCGCCGATGCAGCTGGCCCAGGCCGCGCAGCAGGCGCTGGGCGAGGTCCAGCCAGTCGGGCAGGTTCAGCGGGCCGTTGAGTTTCAGGTGCTCGTCCAGCGTCTGCCCCGGATACTCGCGCATCGCGTAGTACAGGTGCTGGCGCTGCGGCAGGCTGTGCAGCTCGGGAAAGTAGCGGCCCTGCACGCGGCGCAGGAACCATTCTTCCAGCAGCAGCGCCTGGGCGGCTTCCGGGGAGTCGCGCAGCGCCGGCGGCAGGGTCTTGAGCAGCCAGGGGCGATTCTGCCGGTCGCGCACGCGGTAGATCAGCGACTGGCGCGACTGGGCCAGTTTGCCTTCCACCTGCCAGCCTTCGAACTCCTGCCCGTCCCGCAGAGCGGGCGGTGCCGGCCAGTGATCGAGCTGGGCGAGGGCGTCGCCGAGACTCGCGGGTGGCAGTTCCGCCACCTGGAGGAGCAGGGCGCTGGCGTTGTCCTGGCTGCCGGCCAGGTGGGCAGCGCTGACCAGCGCATCGGCGCAGGCCTGCAGGGATTGAGCGTCCTCCAGCAGGCGCTGGATGGCGCTGTCGCCCAGCGCGGCCCAGATGCCGTCGCTGACCAGCAGGAAGCTCTGCCCGACCTCCAGCTCTCCGTCGCAGTAATCGACCACGAGGTGTTGGTCGAGACCCAGCGCGCGCTTGAGCACGTGCTGCATGCCGGGCTGTTCCCAGGCGTGGTCCTGGGTCAGGCAATCCAATTGACCAGCATGCCAGCGGTACAGGCGGCAGTCGCCGACGTGGGCGAGGGTGAAGCGCCGGCCCCGCAGGACCAGCGCGGTCAGGGTGGTGAGCAGCGGTTGTCCGCCGCCGTTGGCCTGCAGCCAGCGGTTCTGCGAGATCAGCAGGCGGTCGAGGGCCTGGGCGACGGCCCAGGTCTCGGGGGTGGCGTAGTAGTCGGCGGCCAATGCCTGCAAGGTCAACCGTGCGGCCAGGCCGCCGTCGGCGCAGTGGCTGACGCCGTCGGCGATGGCGAACAGGTGCCCCTTGCTGGAGGCCAGCCCGGCGGGCGGGGTGACTACCCGTAGGGCATCCTGGTTCTCGTCGCGCGGGCCGGTGGCGCTGGCCTGGGCAAAGCTCAGGCGCAGCTGATTGTAGGAACGAGCTTGCTCGCGAACGTGTTCCCCAGTGACCTCCGCATCAAGCGGTTCGCGAGCAAGCTCGCTCCTACAGGCCATGTTCAGACTCGCGCCGCAGTAACGGCCGCGCTGCCCCAGGTGGTGCGCCAGCGGGCTTTCACCGCGTGCAGGCCGAACCAGGCCAGTACGCCGAGGCTGGCGAACAGCCAGAGGCCGATCTGGTAGTCACCGGTGGCCTGCTTGATCGCCCCCAGGCCCGCCGTCAGGCAGAAGCCGCCGATGCCGCCGGCCATGCCGATCAGGCCGGTCATCACACCAATGGTCTGGCGGAAGCGCTGCGGCACCAGCTGGAACACCGCGCCGTTGCCCGCGCCGAGGCTGAGCATGGCGACCACGAAGAGGCCAAGCGCCGCCACTGCGCTGGGCAGGTGGAAGCCCACGGCGGCGATGCAGATCGAGGCGATGGTGTACATCACCAGCAGGCTGCGGATGCCGCCGATGCGGTCGGCCAGGGCGCCGCCCAGCGGGCGCATCAGGCTGCCGGCGAAGACGCAGGCGGCGGTGTAGTAGCCGGCTTTCACCGGGTCGAGGCCGTACTGGTCGTGGAAGTAGCCGGGCAGGGTGCTGGCCAGGCCGAGGAAGCCACCGAAGGTCACGCTGTAGAAAAACATGAACCACCAGCTGTCACGGTCGCCCAGGGCCTTCAGGTAATCCCCCAGGGATTTGGCCGGCGGCCGCTCCGGCGCATTGCGGGCGAGCAGGGCGAACACCACCAGGGTGGCCAGCAGCGGGATCAGCGCGAAGCCGAACACGTTCTGCCAGCCAAAGGCGGCGGCGATGGCCGGGGCGAACAGCGCGGTGAGCACGGTGCCGGAGTTGCCGGCGCCGGCGATGCCCATGGCCTTGCCCTGGTGCTGTGGCGGGTACCACTGCGAGGCCAGCGGCAGAGCCACGGCGAAGGAGGCGCCGGCCATGCCCAGCAATACGCCGAGGATCATCGCCTGCTCCAGGCTGTGAATGCCCAATTGCCAGGCGCCAAACAGGGCGCAGATGACGATCACCTGGCCGAGGATGCCGGCTGCCTTGGGTGACCAGCGATCGGCCAGCAGGCCCATGAGGAAGCGCAGGATGGCGCCGGAGAGGATCGGCGTGGCGACCATCAGCGCGCGCTGCTGGGTCGTCAGTTGCAGGTCGGTGGCGATCTGCACCGCCAGCGGGCCGAGGACGTACCAGACCATGAAGCTCAGGTCGAAATACAGGAAGGCGGCAAACAGGGTCGGCGCATGGCCGGCTTTCCAGAAACTCGTGTTCATCGAACACCTCATCAGCAACGGTAGAGGAGCCCGGTCGTGCGCCACGTGGCAGCCGCCGGGTTCGAGAAGGTCCTGAGCCCCTGCGCCGGGGCAAACGAAAAAGGCGTCGCTCCACCCACCGCACTGTGCGGGTGTGGATGCGACGCCTTTGTCGAAGTCGGGTAATCGCCGTTGATTACCATCGCCTTGTGCAGAGCAAGGCGCGGGCCAACAGCGGAAAATCCCGTCGGCTCAACGAGTTAGTAGGATTCGTGCTTTACCTGCTGTCCCACAACGGGGCGCACGCGTCCCTGGCGTGCTCCCCGTTGGGGCGATTCAGGGGGCGGGCGGGGACGGGAAGAGGACTACCGGGCCCTTGGGCGTGCCGCCGGGCGGTACGTAATCGGGAGCCCTGTTGCCGGCGGCTCCGAGGTGGCGCACGTAGCGATAGATACCGCGCAGGTCGGCTTCGTCCATGATCCGCAGCGTGTGGGAAGGCATTGGTGGACGGAAGTTGGCCTGGCGCGCTATGGCCAGCCATTGCTCTTCGTCATAGGCCTGCATGGCCAGGCGCAGGTTGCTGGCGTAGGTGGTGCCCCAGGGGCCGCTCCAACCGAGCTGGTCGCCGGTGAGCCAGGTGCTTTCGGGGACCTTGTCCGGGGCGAGGATGTAGCCCGCGGTGTGGCAATCGTTGCAGCCGGCGACTTGCACCAGATAGCGGCCGCGCTGGACCGGATCGGTATCCGCCGCATGGGCGATGGCGAACAGTGAAGGGAAGGGCAGGCACAGACAGCTGGACAGCGCGCCCACCCGAAGGAAGGACGGCATGCTGGAATCTCCTCTGGAGGCTGACGAGTACGACTCCAGAGGTATAGCGCGCTGCCGCTTCGCTTGCCGCTCAGGCGATCCAGTTGACGTTGGGGAAGGTGTCGCGGAAGGCCTCGGGAATCGGCACGACCTGGCCGATCTTGTAGTCGAAGAACACGAAGCCGGACTTGGCCATGGCCACCAGGGTGTCGTCGGCCGGGCGGGTGATGCGGAAGATGATGTCGCCGCCGTACTTGTTGAAGTCCATCACACCGACCTCGAACAGCAGCTGGTCGCGGGCGTGGGCCTCCGCGCGGTAGGTGGTGGCGAGGTCAGTGACGATGATGCCGGTCTCGCGGATGCCGTAGTCGAACAGGAAACGCGCTCGGGCCTCGGAGATCATCGAGATCATCGAGTCGTTGCCCAGGTGGTTGGCGCCGTTGATGTCGGTGACGCGAACGGTGAGCTTGGTGGTGTAGATGAAGAGTTCTTCGGGAAATTCCAGTTTCAGGCGGGCCATGGCGGTCTCGATGACAAGGCAACGGGTAGTGCGGATGTGTCGCGCATTCTACGCGCAGTCCGCCCGCCCCGTGCCTCATCAGGTCAGTGAATGGCGAGTCAGCGGTGCGCCGAGTTCAGGTGGAAGACGGTCACCCGCGCACCCTCGCTGCTGTCGCCGTAGTTGTCGTTGATGTACGCGCCGGCCTTGAAGTACAGCAGTTGTTTGGACCAGGTGGTGCTGAGGATCTTGCGGTAGTAGTTGGCCCGACCGTCGGAGGTCTCCACGCGGATCGCCAGGTTGCCCACCGAGGTGACGCGCAGGCTGTAGTTGAAGGTCTGGTCCAGAGCGATGTTGTCGATCAGCGGGACGTTGATGCTGGCGCTATCGTCGGGATGGTTGCGCACCAGGGCTTCCAGGCGTCCACTTTCCAGGGTAGGGAGGTAGTGGTACTGCAGCTTGACCAGGGGCTCGCCGTTGCCGGTGTAGGGCGAGCGGCTGTGGATCTGGCCGATGATGATCTTGTTCTTCGACGGCACCTGCTGGACGCTCATGGTCACGCGCAGCTCGTTGTCGCCCTGGTTGTAGTACCAGTTGGAGACCTCGCCAGCGGTAGTGGTCTCGCGCAGTTCGCTGCGCGGGTAGACGCTATCGGAGGTATGCGAGCCGGTGACGGGAACCCAGAACACCACCTGACTGCCGTCGCGCCGGAAGTAGCGGCTCTGGTAGCCCCTGGCGATCTGCGCGGTGGTGACTTCGGTGGGGCGGGGGTCGGTGGGAACGCTGAGGTTCCAGGTGGTGAGGTCGATCATGGGCTTGCCCTTGCTGAGCCGCACAGGCGGCGAGGTCGGGTGGGCGCCGAGGTGCCTAGCCGGCGGCGGCCACTGCGATGCGCCATCGAACCCTGCCGATGACGCTCCTGGGACCCGGCCAGAAGACCGGGCGGCCGCAGCATAGGGCGTTGCAGGCGAGGTAGGGGCCAGCTCCGCCGCTGGCGAAATGATCGCGCCTTGCCGCCGCTGGCCGTTGGCCGGCTTCACCTCTTCGACGTCAGTGCCCCAACATCTCGTGCATGGCGATGATCTGCTCGGCCACTTGTGAAAGCTTCTGCTGGCGGCCCATGGCTTGGCGGCGCATCAGGGTGTAGGCCTCCTCCTCGGCACAACCCTTCATTTTCATCAGCAGCCCCTTGGCCAGCTCGATGCGCTTGCGCTCGGCCAGTTGCTGCTCGCGGGCCTGCAGTTGGGCACGCAGAGCCTGGTCGCTCTCGAAGCGGGCCATGGCGACATCGAGGATCGGCTGCAGCCGCTGCGCCTGGATGCCCTCGACGATGTAGGCGCTGACCCCGGAGCGGATGGCCTGGCGCATCACCTGCGGGTCGTGTTCGTCGGTGAACATGACGATGGGGCGTGGCTGGTCGCGGCTGACCAGTACCACCTGTTCCATCACGTCGCGGCCGGGGGATTCGGTATCGATGAGGATCACGTCCGGGTGCAGGGCTTCGACCCGTTGCGCGAGGTCCACGGTGAGGCCGGATTCGTCGATGACCTCGAAGCCGCACTCCACCAGCGCGGCCTTGAGGCGCCCGACCTTTTTCGGGGTGTCGTTGATCAGCAGGACGCGCAGCATGCTCAACCTCGCTCCGCCAGGGCATTCAGCTCGAAGCTGCGGGCATAACCGGCCGGGTCGCTGCCGTCCCAGAGGCGCCCGTCGATCAGGGTCGAGGCACGCATCTCGGCGGCCGGCACGCTGACGCCCACGGCGCTGGCGGCTTCTCGATAAAGGTCGAGTTGCTGAACCTGGCGGGCGGTGCCGAGGTAGTCGACGTCCTCGCGCAGCAGGCCCCAGCGGCGGAACTGGGTCATGAACCACAGCCCGTCGGAGAGCCAGGGATAGGTGGCCTTGCCGTCATTGAAGAAGCGCAGCGGGTGCGCATCTTGCCAGGCGTGGCCGAGACCGTCCTGATAGCGGCCGAGCAGGCGTGGCTCGACGCTGGCGAGAGGGGCGTCGACGTAGTCCTCGCTGCTGATCAGCTGGGCGGCACTGCGCAGGTTGTCTTCGTTGGCTTCGATGAAGCGGCTGGCATCGAGGAGGCTCATCACCAGCGCGCGGGCGGTGTTGGGGTACTGCTCGACGAAGGCTCGGGTGGTGCCCAACACCTTTTCCGGGTGGTCCGGCCAGATCTGCTGGCTGGTGGCGAGGGTAAAGCCCATGCCTTCGTCCACCGCCAGCGCGCCCCAGGGGCCGCCGGCGCAGAAGCCGTCAATGCGCCCGGCCTTGAGGTGCTCGACCATCTGCGCCGGGGGCACCACGAGACTGCGGACATCTTGCAGCGGATGGATGCCGTGGCTGGCCAGCCAGTAGTAGAGCCACATCGCATGGGTGCCGGTGGGAAAGGTATGGGCGAGAGTCAATTGTGCTCCGTTCTGGCGCACGTGGCTCCGCAGTGCCTCGGCAGAGGTCACACCGTCGCGCATCAGTGGGGCGGAGAGGTTGATTGACTGGCCGTTCTGGCACAGCCCCATGAGCACGGCCATGTCGGTGGCCGAGGCGCCGCCCAGGCCCAGTTGCAGGTCGTAGATGAGGCCGTAGAGGCTTTGCGCTGCGTCCAGTTCGCCGCTGAGCAGGCGGTCGCGCAGCCCGGACCAGGAGTTCTGTCGCTGCAGGTTGAGCGTCAAACCGTAGGGCTGGCCGAATCCCTGGGTGGCGGCCACCACCAGCGAGGCGGAGTCGGTGAGGGCCATGAAGCCCAGGTTGAGCGCGGTCTTCTCCGGGGCATCGGAGCCGGCCACCCAGGCCAGGTTGTCCGGCAGTGGGCTGGTGCTGTCGATCATCTCCACCTCTCAACGCACTCTCAATACAAAAAAGCGCCGCTCCACCGGCCGTCGAGGAGGCGGTGGCAGCGACGCCATTGTCGGTAGGCGATCCGCCGTTGGATCACCCTTTGCGAAAGTGCAGCAAGGGCTGTGCCAGTCAGCTGGATAAAAAGAAGCCCCGCCATGGAGGGCGGGGCGCAGAGGAAGGGAGCGCACCTCTGGAGGGTTCCACAAGGGCACCTGGGCACGGATATCGGCAGGAGCCTGATCTCCACCTTAGACCCGAGGCGCGTGGGTGCAACCGGTCAATAAGTATTAGGCCCATCGTTAGGGGAGGGCGGGAGCGCTCTGTTTCGGGGCCTGGAAAAGAAAAGCCCCGCACGAGGCGGGGCTTTTCATCACGCTAGGAGTCTCAGACCTGGACGGCCGGGATCTTCGCGTTGGCGGCAGCTTCGCGGAACTCGGCGATCTGGTCGAAGCTCAGGTAGCGGTAGATATCGGCAGACATGCTGTCGATGTCCTTCGCGTAGGCCATGTACTCCTCGACGGTCGGCAGCTTGCCGATGATCGAGGAAACGGCGGCCAGCTCGGCGGATGCCAGGAACACGTCGGTGGCGTCGCCCAGACGGTTCGGGAAGTTACGGGTCGAGGTGGAGACCACGGTCGAACCGGTCTGTACGCGAGCCTGGTTACCCATGCACAGCGAGCAGCCCGGCATTTCCATGCGCGCGCCAGCCTTGCCGTAGATGCCGTAGTAGCCTTCTTCGGTCAGCTGATGGGCGTCCATCTTGGTCGGCGGAGCCAGCCACAGACGGGTCGGAATGCCACCCTTGACCTTGTCCAGCAGCTTGCCGGCAGCGCGGAAGTGACCGATGTTGGTCATGCAGGAGCCGATGAAGACCTCATCGATCTTGCGGCCTTGTACGCTGGACAGCAGGCGGGCGTCGTCCGGGTCGTTCGGAGCGCAGAGTACCGGCTCCTTGACGTCGGCCAGGTCGATCTCGATGACCGCGGCATACTCGGCGTCCTTGTCGGCGTCCAGCAGTTGCGGGTTGGCCAGCCAGGCTTCCATCGCTTGCGCGCGGCGCTCCAGGGTGCGGGCATCGCCGTAGCCTTCGCCGATCATCCAGCGCAGCAGGGTGATGTTGGACTTCAGGTACTCGGCGATGGCCTCTTCCGGCAGCTTGATGGTGCAACCGGCAGCCGAACGCTCGGCGGAGGCGTCGGACAGCTCGAAGGCTTGCTCGACAGTCAGGTCGTTCAGACCTTCGATCTCGAGGATGCGGCCGGAGAAGATGTTCTTCTTGCCTTTCTTCTCGACGGTCAGCAGGCCAGCCTGGATCGCGTAGTAGGGGATGGCATGGACCAGGTCACGCAGGGTGATACCCGGTTGCAGCTGGCCCTTGAAGCGCACCAGAACCGATTCGGGCATGTCCAGCGGCATGACGCCGGTGGCAGCGGCGAAGGCGACCAGGCCGGAGCCGGCCGGGAAGCTGATGCCGATCGGGAAGCGGGTGTGCGAGTCGCCGCCGGTGCCGACGGTGTCAGGCAGCAGCATGCGGTTCAGCCAGCTGTGGATGATGCCATCGCCCGGACGCAGGGAGACACCGCCGCGGGTCATGATGAAGTCCGGCAGGGTGTGGTGGGTCTTGACGTCGATCGGCTTCGGATAGGCAGCGGTGTGGCAGAAGGACTGCATCACCAGGTCGGCGGAGAAGCCCAGGCAAGCCAGGTCTTTCAGCTCGTCGCGGGTCATCGGGCCGGTGGTGTCCTGGGAACCGACGGTGGTCATCTTCGGTTCGCAGTAGGTGCCCGGACGGACGCCCTGGCCTTCGGCCAGACCGCAGGCGCGGCCAACCATCTTCTGGGCGAGGGTGAAGCCCTTGCCGCTGTCGGCCGGCGCTTCCGGCTTCTTGAACAGGTCGGACGGGGCCAGACCCAGCTCGGCGCGGGCCTTCTCGGTCAGGCCACGGCCAACGATCAGCGGAATACGGCCGCCGGCGCGGACTTCGTCCAGCAGGACCGGGGTCTTCAGCTCGAAGGTGGTGACCACTTCGCCGCTGTCATGACGCACGACCTTGCCTTCGTACGGGTAAACGTCGATGACGTCGCCCATGGCCAGGTTGGTGCAGTCGAATTCGATCGGCAGGGCGCCGGCGTCTTCCATGGTGTTGTAGAAGATCGGGGCGATCTTGGTGCCGAAGCAGAAACCGCCGCCGCGCTTGTTCGGCACGTAGGGGATGTCGTCGCCGAAGAACCACAGCACCGAGTTGGTGGCGGACTTGCGGGAAGAACCGGTACCGACCACGTCACCGACGTAGGCAACCGGGAAGCCCTTGGCCTTGACCGCTTCGATCTGCTTCAGCGGACCGACGGAACCCGGCTGGATCGGCTCGATGCCGTCGCGGGCCATCTTCAGCATGGCCAGGGCGTGCAGCGGGATGTCAGGGCGCGACCAGGCGTCCGGAGCGGGGGACAGGTCGTCGGTGTTGGTTTCGCCGGGGACCTTGAACACGGTCAGGGTCAGCTTTTCGGCGACGGCCGGACGGGCCTTGAACCACTCGCCATCGGCCCAGGATTGCAGCACGGCCTTGGCGGCGGCGTTGCCTTTCTTGGCGCGCTCGGCGACGTCGTGGAAGGCGTCGAACATCAGCAGGGTGTGCTTCAGCTGCGCGGCGGCGACTTCGGCCAGCTCGGCGTTGTCCAGCAGCTCGACCATGGTGGTGATGTTGTAGCCACCCTGCATGGTGCCCAGCAGCTCGAGCGCGCGGGCCTTGGTCAGCAGCGGGGAAGTGGCTTCACCCTTGGCGACGGCGGACAGGAAGCCGGCCTTGACGTAGGCAGCTTCGTCCACGCCCGGCGGTACGCGGTTGGTGATCAGGTCGAGGAGAAATTCTTCTTCGCCGGCCGGCGGGTTCTTCAGGAGTTCGACCAGACCAGCGGTCTGTTCGGCGTTCAGCGGCTGGGGCACGACGCCCTGGGCGGCACGCTCTTCTACGTGTTTGCGATAGGCTTCAAGCACAGTATTTCCCTCATCAGTGGTCCCGGAGGACGCGTATCCAGGAGACCCCTCCGATCCATTCGTCAGGCATGGTGGACGGTAATCCACTGACCTACGACGGCACCGGCGATCTCCGGGCAGAAGCTGTTTTCAAAGTTTTACGCCGGGGTGGCCTGGGACTGATGGGGCTGGGCGCTTGAGGGAGGCGCCCAGACCGCGCGGCTGCCGGAATCTGTGCTTCGTGACGCTTTGAAAACAGCTTCTTTCGGACAATGACGCCAAAAAGGCGCAGCCATTCTAATGGAATTAATGGGCCTTGGTAAGCCGATTTGCGTGGCGCCCGAGGGTGATCTTGCCTAGACAAAGGGCTAACATGCCCGCTTTGCCAGCTATCTGTTCAGCCATGTCTTCGCAACGCATCAAAACCCCCTGTGTCGGGCTCTGCTCGACGGTCTATGGCGACCTGGTCTGCCGTGGCTGCAAGCGCTTCCACCACGAAGTGGTGAACTGGAACCGCTACGGCGACGAAGAGAAACGGGCGGTCCTGAGCCGTCTGGAGATCCTGCTGACGCAGGTGATGATGGCCAAGCTGGAAGTCTTCGATGCGTCCTTGCTGCGCAGCCAGCTGGAACAGCGGCAGATCCGCTTCGTGCCCGAGCAGTCGCCGTATTGCTGGGCCTACCAGCTGATCGCCCGCGGCTCGCGGATGATCAACCAGGTGGAAGCCTACGGCCTGGCGTTGCTGCCGGAGTTCCGCGAATGGCCGCTGCCGGATCTGCGCGATGCCATCGACAAGGAGTTCTTCATCCTGTCCGAGGCGCATTACGAGCGTTATATCGCGCCGAGCTTCCTGGCTGAGGCGCTGGAGTCGCGGGTCTGACTGTCTGCCGCCTGCCCATAAAAAAAGCGCCCGACGGGCGCTTTTGTTTTTTGTAGGAGCGAGCTTGCTCGCGAACTGGATTTTCCGGCAGCTCCAGCGCTGTGCTGGTTCGCGAGCAAGCTCGCTCCTACAGGTCAGGCTTCTGCGCGGTTTTCAGGGCTTGGCGGCGATCTCCTCCAGGTGGGCGATGATGTCGTCCGGCTTGAGCACCAGGATGTCGCTTTCCAGCGTATCCAGCACCACTTCCGCGGTGTTGCCGATCAGCGCGCCGGCGAACCCGGTGCGCGCCACGCTGCCGATCACCGTTACCGCCGCATCGAGGTTATGCGCTGCACGGGGGATCAGCACGTCCGCCGGGCCTTCCTCGATGTGCAGGTGCTGGTCGTCGACGCCGTATTCCGCCTGGAACGCCTTGCACGCCTCGCGGTACTTGGCCTCGATGGTCTCGCTGAGCTGGAAGGTCGGGTCGGCCGCCGAGAGCATGGGCGAGGGATGCGCGCTGATGACGTGCAGCTGACCGTGGGCGAGGCCGGCGATGTCGTAGGCGTGGCTGACGATCCCGGCGTGCAGCGTACGGTGCTCGACGTCGTTGTTGCCCACGTCCACGGCAGCGAGGATGTTGCGTCCGGCCCAGGGCAGGCTGGTCTTCACCAGCAACACCGGGGCAGGGCAGAAGCGCAGCAGCTTCCAGTCGTCCGGGGTGAGCAGGGCTTTCTTCAGTGGGTTGTCCGGGCTGTGCTGCTTGATCACCAGCCCGCAGCCTTCGGCTTGCTGTTCGGCGATGATGGTCTGGTGCAGGTTGTCCTTCCAGGCCTGGCGGCTGGAAGCGCTGAAACCTTCCTGGCGCAGCACCTCGGCGACTTCCTCGAGCTTGGCGCTGTAGTCGGCGCGCCGCTCGCAGGCCAGCAGGTGCAGGTGCGACTGGGTCACGCTGGCGATCAGGCGGGCCCGTTTCAGCGCGAGACCTTCCGGCTGGTCCGGGTCCACGACTACGAGGATGCTACGGATGGCTTGCATGATCGTCTCCCTTCGTGCGCGTTGTTTATGTGGAACAACTGTAGTCGGGATATCTCGTTCATGACGTTGAGGCATATCAACGCCGGAAGCTGGTTCCGCGCGGCGGCATTCGTATAATGCTCCGCCTTTATGACACCGGCCAGCGACGGGCGGGTGCGCCAAGTGTTTGCGCGGCTGCGCGTCGGTCTGCGGGTTGGAGAAAGTACATGTTGTCTGAAATCAGGGAATTTCTCGGTTGTGCCACGCCGGATGCGTGGGTGGAAGCCGCGCTGCGGGATCAGGCGGTGATGCTGATCGACCACAAGAACAACGAGTTCAAGGCTGCCAGCACGGCCCTGGCCCTGATCGCCAAGTACAGTGCCCACGAGGAACTGGTGAACTTCATGTCGCGCCTCGCCCGCGAGGAACTGCGTCACCATGAGCAGGTGCTGGCAATCCTGAAGAAGCGCGGCATCCCGCTACGGCCGATCTCCGCCGGTCGCTACGCTTCCAGCCTGCGTACCGTGGTACGCAATCACGAGCCGCAGAAGCTGGTGGATACCCTGATCGTCGGCGCCTTCATCGAATGCCGCAGCTGCGAGCGTTTCGCCGCGCTGGTGGATCACCTGGATGCCGACCTGGCGAAGTTCTACGGCTCGCTGCTGAAATCCGAGGCGCGGCACTTCCAGGGTTACCTGAGCCTGGCGCGCCGCTACGGCGATGACGCCGACATTGACCGCCGCGTGGCGGAGATTCGCGAAGTGGAGGCTGGACTGATCCAGTCGCCGGACAGCGAGTTCCGTTTCCACAGCGGCGTGCCCGAAGTGCAGGCGGCCTGATTCTCCCGCCGGAATGAAAAAGCGCCCAGTCGGGCGCTTTTTTCTTGGTTCTTCGTAGGAGCGAGCTTGCTCGCGAACAGATTTCCCGGCAGCCAGGGCGCTGGGCTGGTTCGCGAGCAAGCTCGCTCCTACAGGTTCAGTCCTTGACCTTGAGGTCCAGCGCCAGATCGCGCGCCGCCTTGGTAGCGAGCACGCCCATCAGCTGGCCGATCTCGTCCTGGCGGCTGCTGGCACCGGTCGGGCCGCCAGCCATCATCACGCTGGGTACCGGCGCCTGGGCGGCAGCTTCAGCCCAGACCTTGTTGATGGCGATCAGTGCGTCGAGCTTGGGCTGCAGCGCGCCGTCCGCCTTGATTACCGCTTCGCGGGCATAGGCATCGGCGTCGGCGGTGATCTTGGTGGCCTGTGCCGTCACGGCAGCTTTGTCGCGCAGCAGCTCGGCGGTTTGTTTCTCGATCTCGGCGCGCTGCTTCTCGCGCTCGGCGTTGATTACTGCCAGCTGCTTCTCGGTCTCGGCCTGGGTGGTGCGCTCGATCTGGTCACGCAGGGTTTCCTGGCGCTTGGCTTCCACTTCCTTCTCGCCGCGAGCGGTGACCAGCAGCTTCTCTTCCTCTTCCTTCAGGCGGTTCTGACGAGCCACGGCCAGCTCGGCCAAAGCCTGCTGAACCTTGACCATGCGCTGCTTGTACTGCGGGTTGGGGTCGACGTTGGTGATGCGTGCCTCCACCACTTCCACGCCGAACTTGCGGAATTGCTGCTGCTTGCGTACCGGGATGCCCTTGGTGTCAGTGACCTTCTCGGTGACGAACTGGCTGGCGTTGTTGTCGCCGAAGCTGCCCTGTTCGGTGCCGGCCTGGAGGATGGCGGTCTGATGCGGGACGGCGCCGCGCGGGCCACGGACTTCCTTGCGCTTGATCAGGTAAAGGCCGTCGTTGAGCTGGTTCTCGAACTCTGCGGCGAATTCGCTGCGGGCGCCGGCGTAGTAGTCGTCGGCGGTCATCAGTGAGGCGGTGGCCTGGAGGGTTTCCTTGATTGCCGGGACCAGCGCGGTACGGATGAAGTTGTCCGGGTTGCGATATTCCTGGGCCATCTTCAGGAACTGGTCGCCGCCGGGCAGGCGGAAGCGCGCGGAGGACTCGACCTTGGCGTCGACGTTGCCGAGGAACACGATCGGGAAGGCTTCGATGGTGGCGCCGAGGCCATCGTTGTCGGGGTTGTTGTCGTTGTCGTCCATGATCAGTACGGACTGCACGCTGATGGCTTTCTTCCAGGTAGTGGCACGGCCGAACCATTTGGTGGCGTAGCCGACGTCGTCGACGATCTTCTCGTCGCCGAAGATGGTCCGCACGTGGGTCATGAAGCCGGCTTCGTTATAGAAGAAGACGCCGTTGAACAGGATGAAGGCGGCGGCGACCAGTGCCAGGGGCAGGGCGCCGAACTTGATGAGGTTTCCCTTGCTGAACATGTTTCTTCCTTGAGTGAGCAAACCGCGAATGCTGCGCAGGGCGGTTGGTGCCGGTCAAGGAGAAATGTCTGACAGTGCGGGTGAGTTAGCGCCAAAAGGCCACCATTGCGGTGGCCCGGGGCTTCACAGGGGGAAAGGCGCCTGCTGCATGCCTTGTTCGTCGGCCTCCAGGGCCCAGCCCTGGCTGTCCCAGTCGCCGAGGACGATGCGCCGCGCGGGGCGACCGTCAATTTCCAGTTCGTGGACGGCAGGGCGGTGGGTATGGCCGTGGATCAGGATGCGTACGCCCTTGTCGCGCATGATGCGCTCCACTTCCGCCGGGGTGACGTCGACGATCTCGCTGGCCTTCATGCGAGTCTGCGCGCGGCTTTCCTTGCGCAGCTTGCGCGCCAGCTTGTGGCGGGCGGCCAGTGGCAGGTGGCGCAGGATGAACAGGGTCAACGGATTGCGCAGCCAGCGGCGCAGCTTCATATAGGCCACGTCGAGAGTGCACAGGCTGTCGCCATGCATCAGCAGGACTTGCTCGCCGCCCAGATCGATCAGGCTCGGGTCGCGCAGCAGCTTGCAGCCGGCCTCACGGCAGAAGGCCTGGCCGATCAGGAAGTCGCGGTTGCCGTGCATCAGGAAGATGCGCGTGCCGCTATCGGACAATTCACGCAGGGCGCGGGCGATGGAGTGCTGGAACTCGTCCATGCCATCGTCGCCGATCCAGGCTTCGAAGAAGTCGCCGAGGATATACAGCGCCTCGGCCGTGCGGGCCCGGGTAGAGAGGAAATGCAAGAACGCCCGGGTAATGTCCGGGCGTTCCGCTTCGAGATGCAGGTCCGAGATGAACAGGACGCTCATCGACTCACTCGCCGATGACTTCTGCTTTCTCGATGATCACGTCGTCGGCCGGTACGTCCTGGTGGCCGGAGCGCATGGTGGTGGCGACGGTCTTGATCTTGTTGACCACGTCCATGCCGTCCTTCACTTCACCGAACACGCAGTAGCCCCAGCCCTGCACGGTCGGTGCGCTGTGGTTGAGGAAGTCGTTGTCGGCGACGTTGATGAAGAACTGCGCGCTGGCCGAATGCGGCTCCATGGTGCGGGCCATGGCGACGGTACCGATCTTGTTGCCGACGCCGTTGTTGGCTTCGTTCTTGATCGACTTGCGGGTGGACTTCTGCTTCATGCCCGGCTCGAAACCGCCGCCCTGGATCATGAAGTTGTTGATCACACGGTGGAACACGGTGTTGTCGTAATGGCCGGCCTTCACGTACTCCTTGAAGTTGGCGACGGTTTCGGGTGCCTTGTCGTCGAACAGTTCAAGGGTGATATCGCCGAAGTTGGTCTGCAGTTTGACGGTGGTAGTCATCAGGGAATTCCGCTCTTTGGAAAAATCGAAGGCCTGTCAGGGGGTTGACAGCTTCGGCTATGATAAGCGCTTTGGTTTGGCCGGCCTACCCTGGCTGAACGACAGCATGATCAAGGACACCATGAGCAAGCCTACCGCCGATACGAAAGAAGCCACTGTTGCCGCCAACTTCCTACGCCCCATCGTCCAGGCCGACCTGGACAGTGGCAAGCACCAGAAGATCGTCACCCGCTTCCCGCCGGAGCCCAACGGCTACCTGCATATCGGCCATGCCAAGTCCATCTGTCTGAACTTCGGCCTGGCCAAGGAGTTCGGCGGTGACTGCCACCTGCGCTTCGACGATACCAATCCGGCGAAGGAAGACCAGGAATACATCGACGCCATCGAGGCCGATGTGAAGTGGCTGGGCTTCGAGTGGGCGGGCCAGGTGCGCTATGCGTCCAACTACTTCGACCAGTTGCATGACTGGGCAGTGGACCTGATCAAGGCCGGCAAGGCCTTCGTCTGCGACCTGAACGCCGAGGAAATGCGTGCCTACCGTGGCTCCCTGACCGAACCGGGCAAGAACAGCCCGTTCCGCGACCGTTCGGTGGAAGAGAACCTGGACCTGTTCGCTCGCATGAAAGCCGGCGAATTCCCGGATGGCGCCCGCTCGCTGCGCGCGAAGATCGACATGGCCTCGCCGAACATCAACCTGCGCGACCCGATCCTCTACCGTATCCGCCATGCCCATCACCATCAGACCGGCGACAAGTGGTGCATCTACCCCAGCTACGACTTCACCCACGGTCAGTCGGATGCGATCGAGGGCATCACCCACTCCATCTGCACCCTGGAGTTCGAGGATCACCGCCCGCTGTACGAGTGGTTCCTGGCCAACCTGCCGGTCCCGGCCCAGCCGCGCCAGTACGAATTCGCGCGCCTGAACCTGAACTACACCATCACCAGCAAGCGCAAGCTCAAGCAGCTGGTCGATGAAAACCACGTGAATGGCTGGGACGACCCGCGCATGTCGACGCTGTCCGGCTACCGTCGCCGTGGCTACACCCCGGCGTCGATCCGTGCCTTCTGCGACATGATCGGTGTTAACCGTGCCGGTGGCCTGGTGGATATCGGCATGCTGGAGTTCGCCATCCGTGACGACCTCGACGCCAACGCCGGCCGCGCCATGTGTGTGCTCAAGCCGCTGAAGGTGGTCATCACCAACTACCCGGAAGGCCAGGTCGAGAACCTCGAACTGCCGCGCCATCCGAAGCAGGACATGGGCGTGCGCGTGCTGCCGTTCAGCCGCGAGATCTACATTGATGCCAGCGACTTCGAGGAAGTCCCGCCGGCCGGCTACAAGCGCCTGATCCCGGGCGGCGAAGTGCGCCTGCGCGGCAGCTACGTGATCCGTGCCGACGAAGCCATCAAGGATGCCGAAGGCAATATCGTCGAACTGCGCTGCAGCTACGACGAGAACACCCTGGGCAAGAACCCCGAGGGTCGCAAGGTCAAGGGCGTGATCCACTGGGTACCGGCCGCCGAGAGCGTCGAGTGCGAGGTGCGCCTGTACGACCGCCTGTTCCGCTCCGCCAACCCGGAGAAGTCGGAAGAGGGCGGCAGCTTCCTCGACAACATCAACCCGGACTCCCTGGTGGTGCTCCAGGGCTGCCGCGCCGAGCCGTCGCTGGCCAGCGCCACTGCCGAGGATCGCTTCCAGTTCGAGCGTGAAGGTTACTTCTGCGCGGATGCCAAGGACTCCAAGGCTGAAGCCCTGGTCTTCAACCGCACCGTGACCCTGCGCGATTCCTGGGGGCAGTAACGGATGGCTGACTTGCAGATCTACAGCACGCTGTCCAAGACCAAGGACAGCTTCAAGCCGCTGGTGGGCAACCAGGTACGCATGTACGTGTGCGGCATGACCGTGTACGACTTTTGCCACATCGGCCATGCCCGCGTGATGGTGGCGTTCGACGTCATTGCTCGCTGGCTGCGCCATCGCGGCTATGACCTGACCTATGTGCGCAACATTACCGACATCGACGACAAGATCATCCGTCGCGCCCAGGAGAACGGTGAATCGTTCGAAGACCTGACCGCCCGCATGATCGCTGCGATGCATGAAGACGAGGCGCGCCTGTCGGTCCTGCGTCCGGACATCGAGCCGCGCGCCACCGGCCATATCGCCGGCATGCACGAGATGATCCAGACCCTGATCGACAAGGGCTACGCCTACGCGCCGGGCAACGGCGACGTCTACTACCGGGTTGGCAAGTTCGCCGGCTACGGCAAGCTGTCGCGCAAGAAGATCGAAGACCTGCGCATCGGTGCGCGGATCGAGGTCGACGAATCCAAGGAAGACCCGCTGGACTTCGTGCTCTGGAAAGGCGCCAAGCCGGGCGAGCCGAGCTGGGAGTCGCCCTGGGGCGCCGGGCGTCCGGGTTGGCACATCGAGTGCTCGGTGATGTCTACCTGCTGCCTGGGCGAGACTTTCGACATCCACGGCGGCGGCCCGGACCTGGTGTTCCCGCACCACGAGAACGAGATCGCGCAGAGCGAGGCGGCCACCGGCAAGCTCTATGCGGCCAGCTGGATGCACGCCGGCGCGGTGCGCGTGGATGGCGAGAAGATGTCCAAGTCCCTGGGCAACTTCTTCACCATTCGCGAAGTGCTGGAGAAATACCATCCGGAAGTCGTGCGCTTCCTGCTGGTCTCCAGCCACTACCGCAGCCCGATCAACTATTCCGAAGACAACCTCAAGGAAGCGAAGGGCGCACTGGAGCGTTTCTACACCGCGCTGCGCGGTCTGCCGCAGGTGGCTGCCGAGGGTGGCGAGGAGTTTGTTGAGCGCTTCGGCAATGCAATGGATGACGACTTCGGTACGCCGGAAGCGGTTGCCGTGCTGTTCGAGATGGTCCGCGAGGTCAATCGTCTACGCGAAAGTGACCCGGCGGCAGCGGCTGCTCTCGCGGCGCGCGTGCGTGAGCTGGGTGCTCTGCTGGGCGTGCTGCAGCTGGGTGCCGACGAGTTCCTCCAGGCCGGCGCTGTCGGCAAGGTCGACGCCGCGCAGGTCGAGGCGCTGATTCAGGCTCGCCTGGATGCCCGCGCGGCGAAGAACTGGGCTGAATCCGACCGCATCCGCGACGAGCTGACCGCTCTGGGCGTCGTGCTGGAAGATGGCAAGGGTGGCACTACCTGGCGTCTCGCCGAGTAAAGTTGTCCTGGAAATGAAAAAGGCCGCTGATCAGCGGCCTTTTTCTTGCTCGTCGAAAGCCTGTCAGGTGTGCAGGTGTTCGGCGGCGTACAGCGTGTTTTCCAGCAGGCAGGCACGGGTCATCGGGCCGACGCCGCCCGGCACCGGGGTGATCCAGCTGGCGCGCTCGGCGGCAACGTCATATTCAACGTCGCCCACCAGCTTGCCGTCGGCCTGGCGGTTAATGCCCACGTCGATGACGATGGCGCCTTCCTTGATCCACTCGCCCTTCACCAGGCCTGGCTTGCCGGCGGCCACGACCACCAGGTCGGCGCGGCGTACGTGATCGGCCAGGTCGCGGGTGAATCGGTGGGTCACGGTGACGGTGCAGCCGCCCAGCAGCAGTTCCAGTGCCATGGGGCGGCCGACGATGTTCGATGCGCCCACTACCACAGCGTCCATGCCGTAAAGATCGACGCCAGTGCTTTGCAGCAGGGTCATGATGCCTTTCGGGGTGCAGGGGCGCAGCAGCGGGATGCGCTGGGCCAGGCGGCCGATGTTGAAGGGGTGGAAGCCGTCCACGTCCTTGTCCGGGCTGATGCGCTCCAGCAGTTGGGAGGCATCGAGGTGGGCGGGGAGGGGCAGCTGGACGAGGATGCCGTCGATGGCCGGGTCGGCGTTCAGGCGGTCGATCAGTGCCAGCAGCTCTTGCTGGGTGGTGCTGGCGGGGAGGTCGTACGCCTGGGAGAGGAAGCCGACCTCTTCACAGTCCTTGCGCTTGTGCGCGACATAGACCTGAGAGGCGGGGTCGCTACCGACCAGGATCACAGCCAGGCCGGGGATGCGCAGTCCTTGCTGGCGGCGTTCATTGACGCGTTGGCCAATCTGCTGGCGGAGGCTGGCGGCGATCGCTTTGCCGTCGATCAGTTTTGCAGTCATGTCGGGGGGATAACCATTAAGGCGGGAGAAAAGAAGGCGCGCATTTTCGCATGCTGCCTCCATAAGGCAAAGGCGGGAGCCCCTGATTTGGCGTAACTCCTTTATCTCTTTGAACTTTTTTTAAAAAAGTTGTTGACGGGGTATGGCCTCATCGATAACATGCGCCCCGCTTGCCGAGCACAGCCTGAAACACGAAAGAGGCGGTGCCAACCGATCTGGTGGTAACGCCAGGTCTGCTTAGCAAGGGTTGCCGCCACTAAAGCGCCCGTAGCTCAGCTGGATAGAGCATCCGCCTTCTAAGCGGATGGTCGCAGGTTCGAGTCCTGCCGGGTGCGCCAAGTGGCGTTCGGTACAAGCAAATGTAATATGGTGGGCGTAGCTCAGTTGGTAGAGCACAGGATTGTGGCTCCTGGTGTCGTGGGTTCGATTCCCATCGTCCACCCCATATTCCGAAGCGCCAGGCCCAGAGCCTGGCGTTTTCGTTTCTGCGGTACCCTGCGGACGTGGTGAAATTGGTAGACACGCCGGATTTAGGTTCCGGTGGCGCAAGCTGTGAGAGTTCGAGTCTCTCCGTCCGCACCATCTTCTTTCCATAAGCTCTCGCATCCGTGAATTTCCGCAGCTTCCACTCGGGGTGACTTCTGCATTTCTAGCTACTAGAATGCTTGCCCTTGATTCTGGGAGCCGGAAGGACCGGCTTACGTCTGTGCCACGAGGAATATCCATGCAAGTTTCCGTTGAAAGCACCTCCGCTCTTGAGCGCCGCATGACCGTTGGCGTGCCGGCCGAGCGCATCGAGACCGAAGTCAACAAGCGTCTGCAGCAGACCGCTCGTCGCGCCAAGGTTCCTGGCTTCCGTCCCGGCAAGGTGCCGATGAGCGTGATCCGTCAGCGCTATGAAGCCGCCGCTCGTCAGGAAGCCCTCGGTGACCTGATCCAGGAAACCTTCTACGAAGCCGTGGTCGAGCAGAAGCTGAACCCGGCTGGTGCCCCCTCCGTCGAGCCGAAAGTGTTCGAGAAAGAGAAGGGCCTTGAGTACATCGCTACCTTCGAAGTCTTCCCCGAGTTCCAGGTTGCCGGTTTCGACGGTATCAAGGTCGAGCGCCTGCAGGCCGACGTGGCTGACGCCGATCTCGACAACATGCTGGAAATCCTGCGCAAGCAGAACACCCGCTTCGAAGCTGTTGACCGCGCCGCTCAGAACGACGACCAGGTGAACATCGACTTCGTTGGCAAGATCGATGGCGAAGCCTTCGCTGGTGGTTCCGCCAAGGGCACCTTGCTGGTGCTGGGCTCTGGCCGCATGATTCCGGGCTTCGAAGAAGGCCTGGTCGGCGCCAAGGCCGGTGAAGAGCGCGTTCTGAACGTAACCTTCCCCGAGGACTACCAGAACCTGGACCTGGCCGGCAAAGCCGCCGAGTTCACCGCTACCGTCAACAGCGTCGCCGAGCCGAAGCTGCCGGAACTGAACGAAGAGTTCTTCGCTCTGTTCGGCGTCAAGGAAAGCACTCTGGAAGGCTTCCGCACCGAAGTTCGCAAGAACATGGAGCGTGAGCTGCGTCAGGCCATCAAGTCCAAGGTGAAGAACCAGGTGATGGAAGGTCTGGTAGAGACCAACCCGATCGAAGTTCCGAAAGCCCTGATCGGCAACGAAGTCAATCGTCTGCGCGTCCAGGCTGTCCAGCAGTTCGGTGGCAACATCAAGCCCGACCAACTGCCGGCCGAGCTGTTCGAGGAGCAGGCCAAGCGCCGCGTCGTGCTGGGTCTGATCGTCGCCGAGCTGGTCAAGCAGCACGAGCTGAAGGCTGATGAAGCCCGCGTTCGCGAAATGATCGAAGAGATGGCTTCCGCTTATCAGGAGCCGGAACAGGTTGTTTCCTGGTACTACAAGAACGACCAGCAACTGAACGAAGTTCGCTCGGTTGTACTGGAAGAACAAGTTGTAGATACTGTCCTGCAGAAGGCCAATGTGACCGACAAGCAGGTATCCTACGAAGACGCGGTCAAGCCTGCAGAAGCTCCGCAAGCGGCCTGATCCTTCGCTTCGTTCGATTGTCACAAGCCAGCCTTCGGGCTGGCTTGTGCGTCTATAGAGACATGACTTTTTATTAGGGAGTGATCGTCGGACATGCATAATCCTTATATGCCGCAAGTTCCGAACATTCAGGCCGCTGGTGGTCTGGTGCCGATGGTGGTGGAGCAGTCCGCCCGCGGTGAGCGTTCCTACGACATCTATTCGCGCCTGCTGAAGGAGCGGATCATCTTCCTGGTGGGCCAGGTAGAGGACTACATGGCCAACCTCGTGGTTGCCCAGCTGCTGTTCCTCGAGGCCGAAAACCCGGACAAGGACATCCACCTCTACATCAACTCCCCGGGTGGTTCCGTGACTGCTGGCATGTCGATCTACGACACCATGCAGTTCATCAAGCCCGACGTGTCCACCATCTGCGTGGGCCAGGCGTGCAGCATGGGTGCCCTGCTGCTGGCCGGCGGCGCCGCTGGCAAGCGCTACTGCCTGCCGCATTCGCGCATGATGATCCACCAGCCGCTGGGTGGCTTCCAGGGCCAGGCCTCGGATATCGAGATCCACGCCAAGGAAATCCTCTTCATCAAGGAACGCCTGAACCAGGTGCTGGCGCACCACACCGGCCAGCCGCTGGATGTCATCGCCCGCGATACCGATCGTGACCGCTTCATGAGCGGCGACGACGCCGTCAAATACGGTCTGATCGATCAGGTCTTCACTCAGCGTCCTTCCGCCAGCTGAGTCTCTCCGCTGTACCGCGGCCGGTAATCCGGCCGCTCGCGGGCTTGAAAATGCCTGCGAATGCCTTCATCTTGTCCTTCACGTATATCCCCGATTGGAACGATCGAATGACTGACACCCGCAACGGCGAGGACAACGGCAAGCTGCTGTATTGCTCCTTCTGCGGCAAGAGCCAGCACGAAGTGCGCAAGTTGATTGCCGGCCCCTCGGTCTTTATCTGCGACGAGTGCGTCGACCTGTGCAATGACATCATCCGTGAGGAGGTGCAGGAAGCACAGGCAGAGAGCAGTGCGCACAAGCTTCCGGCGCCGAAAGAGATCCGCACCATCCTCGATCAGTACGTGATCGGCCAGGAACGTGCCAAGAAAACCCTGGCAGTAGCGGTGTACAACCACTACAAGCGTCTGAACCAGCGTGAGCGCAAGGACGACGTCGAGTTGGGCAAGAGCAACATCCTGCTCATCGGGCCGACCGGCTCGGGCAAGACCCTGCTCGCCGAGACCCTGGCGCGCCTGCTCAATGTTCCCTTCACCATCGCCGATGCCACCACCCTCACCGAGGCTGGCTATGTGGGCGAGGACGTCGAGAACATCATCCAGAAGCTGCTGCAGAAGTGCGACTACGATGTCGAGAAAGCCCAGATGGGTATCGTCTACATCGACGAAATCGACAAGATCTCGCGCAAATCCGACAACCCGTCGATCACCCGCGACGTCTCCGGCGAAGGCGTTCAGCAGGCTCTGCTGAAGCTGATCGAAGGCACCGTGGCTTCCGTGCCGCCCCAGGGCGGCCGCAAGCACCCGCAGCAGGAGTTCCTGCAGGTCGACACCCGCAATATCCTGTTCATCTGCGGTGGCGCGTTCGCTGGCCTGGAAAAGGTCATCCAGAACCGTTCCACCAAGGGCGGCATCGGTTTCAATGCCGAGGTTCGCAGCCAGGAAGCGGGCAAGAAGGTCGGTGAGGCGCTGCGTGAGGTCGAGCCGGAAGACCTGGTGAAATTCGGTCTGATCCCCGAGTTTGTCGGCCGCCTGCCGATCATCGCGACCCTTGACGAGCTGGACGAGCCTGCGCTGATGCAGATTCTGACCGAGCCGAAGAACGCGTTGACCAAGCAGTACGCCAAGCTCTTCGAGATGGAAGGCGTGGACCTCGAGTTCCGCCCGGACGCGCTCAAGGCTGTCGCCCGTCGCGCGCTGGAGCGCAAGACCGGCGCCCGCGGCCTGCGTTCGATCCTCGAAGGCATCCTGCTCGACACCATGTACGAGATCCCCTCGCAGAACGATGTCAGCAAGGTGGTGATCGACGAAAGCGTTATCGAGGGCTCCTCCCAGCCGCTGCTGATCTACGAGAACAGCGAGCAGCCGGCCAAGGCTGCACCTGACGCCTGAAACCAGAAGGGGCCCTAGGGCCCCTTTTTTCTTCCCATCTACCGCGCTTGTTTTTTCCCAGTCCTAACCCCATCTTAGGCCGAAGGGTCCAATCCCATCGTTTTGGCCAAGTGCCGCTGTAGAGCCGAATATCATGAAAACACTCGTCGAGTTGCCCCTGCTGCCCCTGCGTGACGTAGTGGTGTATCCGCACATGGTCATCCCGCTGTTCGTGGGGCGTGAGAAGTCCATCGAGGCCCTCGAGGCCGCCATGACCAGCGACAAGCAGATCCTGTTGCTGGCGCAGAAGAATCCGGCCGACGACGATCCGGGCGCGGACGGTCTGTACCGGATGGGTACCGTGGCCACCATCCTGCAACTGCTGAAGCTGCCCGACGGTACCGTCAAGGTGCTGGTGGAGGGCGAGCAGCGCGGCCAGGTAGAGCGTTTCATCGATGAGGAAGCCTACTGCCGCGCCGAAGTTTCGATCATTGACGAGGCGACCGTCGGCGAGCGCGAGTCCGAAGTCTTTACCCGCAGCCTGCTCAGCCAGTTCGAGCAGTACGTGCAGTTGGGCAAGAAAGTCCCGGCCGAAGTCCTGTCCTCGCTCAACAGCATCGACGAGCCCGGCCGTCTTGTAGACACCATGGCCGCCCACATGGCGCTGAAGATCGAGCAGAAGCAGGAAATCCTCGAGATCACCGAGTTGTCCGCCCGCGTCGAGCACGTGCTCGCCATGCTGGATGCCGAGATCGACCTGCTGCAGGTCGAGAAGCGCATCCGCGGCCGCGTGAAGAAACAGATGGAGCGCAGTCAACGCGAGTACTACCTCAACGAACAGATGAAGGCCATCCAGAAAGAACTGGGTGACATCGACGAAGGCCACAACGAAGTCGAGGAGCTGAAGAAACGCATCGACGCCGCTGGCCTGACCAAGGAAGCCCTGGCCAAGGCCACTGCCGAGCTGAACAAGCTCAAGCAGATGTCGCCGATGTCCGCCGAGGCGACCGTGGTGCGCTCCTACATCGACTGGCTGGTGAATGTGCCGTGGAAGGCCGAGAGCAAGGTGCGCCACGACCTGGACAAGGCCGAGGACATCCTCGACGCCGACCACTATGGCCTGGAAGAGGTCAAGGAGCGCATCCTTGAGTACCTCGCCGTGCAGAAGCGCGTGAAGAAGCTCAAAGGCCCGGTACTCTGCCTGGTCGGCCCTCCCGGCGTCGGCAAGACCTCGCTGGCCGAGTCCATTGCCCGCGCGACCAACCGCAAGTTCGTGCGCATGGCCCTGGGTGGCGTACGTGACGAGGCCGAGATTCGTGGTCACCGTCGTACCTACATCGGTTCCATGCCCGGTCGTCTGATTCAGAAAATGACCAAGGTCGGCGTGCGCAACCCGCTGTTCCTGCTCGACGAGATCGACAAGATGGGCAGTGACATGCGCGGCGACCCCGCGTCGGCGCTGCTGGAAGTGCTCGACCCGGAGCAGAACCACAACTTCAACGACCACTACCTCGAAGTCGACTACGACCTTTCCGACGTGATGTTCCTCTGCACGGCGAACTCCATGAATATTCCGGCAGCGTTGCTGGACCGCATGGAAGTCATCCGCCTGCCGGGTTACACCGAGGACGAGAAGATCAACATCGCCTCGAAATATCTTGTACCGAAACAGACTGCGGCCAATGGTCTCAAGAAGGGCGAGGTGGTCTTCGAGGAAGCGGCAACCCGTGACATCATCCGCTATTACACCCGCGAAGCCGGCGTGCGTAGCCTTGAGCGCCAGATCGCCAAGGTCTGCCGCAAGGCGGTCAAGGATGGTGGCAAGGCCAAGCGCATCGAAGCGGTGGTGACGCCGGATTCGCTGGAAAACTACCTGGGCGTGCGCAAGTTCCGCTACGGCCTGGCCGAGCAGCAGGACCAGATTGGCCAGGTGACCGGCCTCGCCTGGACCCAGGTGGGCGGCGAATTGCTGACCATCGAATCAGCCATGGTTCCCGGCAAGGGCGCACTGACCAAGACCGGCTCGCTGGGCGACGTCATGGCGGAGTCCATCACCGCCGCGCTGACCGTGGTTCGTAGTCGTTCGAAGAGCCTGGGCATCGCCCCGGACTTCCACGAGAAGCACGATATCCACATCCACGTGCCGGAAGGTGCGACGCCCAAGGACGGCCCTAGCGCGGGCATCGGCATGTGCACCGCACTGGTTTCGGCGATCACCCAGATCCCGGTCCGCGCGGACGTTGCCATGACTGGCGAGATCACCCTGCGGGGTCAGGTGCTGGCCATTGGTGGCCTGAAGGAAAAACTTCTGGCTGCGCACCGGGGTGGAATCAAGACGGTGATCATTCCCGAGGAAAACGTACGAGACCTTAGGGAAATTCCGGATAATATTAAGGCCGATCTTGTTATTAAACCGGTTAAATGGATTGACGAGGTCCTGCAAATTGCGCTGCAATACGCCCCGGAGCCCTTGCCCGATGCGGCTCCCGAGATGGTTGCAAAGGATGAGAAGCGCGAGTCTGATTCCAAGGAGCGAATCAGCACGCATTAGTTGGGGGGCTTTCTTGACACTGTTTTTGAGCCCTTGTTATAAAGCGGCACTTGCTTTGTCAGTTGGCAAACCAGCACCTGCTTTTGCTTACACCTAACACATAGAAACATACTCAACAGAAATAAGGGGACTTAGAGTGAACAAGTCGGAACTGATCGATGCTATCGCCGCATCTGCTGATATCCCGAAAGCTGTTGCCGGTCGCGCTCTGGACGCGGTGATCGAGTCCGTAACTGGCGCCCTGAAGGCTGGTGACTCCGTCGTACTGGTAGGCTTCGGCACCTTCGCTGTCAAAGAGCGCGCTGCTCGCACCGGTCGCAACCCGCAAACCGGCAAGCCGATCAAGATCGCTGCTGCTAAGATCCCGGGCTTCAAGGCCGGTAAAGCCCTCAAGGACGCTGTCAACTAAGCGTCTTTTTGGACTTGACCTGGACCGGTTCAACCTCGGTTGGGCCGGTCACGGAGCGATGACCCGGCTGGCGTAGGTCGGTTGGAATCATCAGGGGTCACGGGCTCAATGCCCGCAAGCTCCACCAGTTACGAGAAGGCGCATCCTCGGATGCGCCTTTCTTATATCCGCCTTTTTTCCACGCCGCGCCGCCATTGACGGTGAGCCGTGGCCGCGTCGGGGGCCGCATGCTGCAAAACATCAGGGACAATTCCCAAGGCTGGATCACCAAGACCATCCTGGGCGTGATCGTTGTCCTCATGGCTTTGACCGGGTTCGATCAGATCATTCGCGCAACCCACCACGAGAACGTCGCTGCTCAGGTCAACGGTGAAGACATCGGTCTGCCGGAACTGCAGCAGGCCGCGGACATGCAGCGTCGCCAGCTGATGCAGCGCCTGGGCAAGGACTTCGATTCGTCCATGCTCGACGACAAGCTGCTCAAGGATTCCGCGCTGAAGTCGCTCATCGAGCGCAAGCTGATCCTGCAGGCCGCCCAGAACGACAAGTTCGCCTTCTCCCAGCAGGCGCTGGATCAACTGATCCTGTCGACTCCTGAATTCCAGGTGGAGGGCAAGTTCAACGCCGACCGCTTCGACCAGGTCATCCGCCAGATGGGCTATGACCGCATGCAGTTCCGCCGCATGTTCGGCGAGGAAATGCTGATCGGTCAGCTGCGCGCCGGCATCGCCGGTACCGGCTTCGTCACCGACGACGAGCTGAATGCGTTTGCCCGCCTGGAGAAGCAGACCCGCGACTTCGCCACCCTGACCCTCAAGGCCGACCCGGCCAAGAGCAAGGTCGGGGACAGCGAGATCAAGGCGTACTACGACGCCCATAGCACCGAGTTCATGACTCCCGAGCAGGTCACCATCGACTACGTCGAGTTGAAGAAGTCGGCCTTCTTCGACCAGGTCGAGGTGAAGAAGGAAGATCTCGATGCTCTCTATCAGAAGGAAATCGCCGGCCTGGCCGAGCAGCGCGACGCCGCGCACATCCTGATCGAGGTGAACGACAAGCAGAACGACCAGCAGGCCAAGGCCAAGATCGACGAGATCAAGGCGCGCCTGGACAAGGGTGAAGACTTCGCCAAGCTGGCCAAGGAGCTGTCCAACGATACCGGTTCTGCGGCCAACGGTGGTGACCTCGGCTTTGCCGGTCGTGGCGTGTATGACCCGGCCTTCGAGGAGTCGCTGTATGCGCTGAAGAAGGGCGAAGTCTCTGCCCCGGTGAAGACCTCCTACGGCTGGCACCTGATCAAGCTGCTGGGCGTCGAAGCGCCGGAAGTTCCGACCTTCGATAGCCTCAAAGCCAAGCTGGAGCACGAAGCCAAGGCCCAACTGGTCGAGCAGCGTTTCGTCGACGCGACCAAGCAGCTGGAAAGCTCCGCCTACGAAGCTTCCGATCTGGGCCAGCCGGCTCAGGACATGAGCCTGAAGGTGCAGACCAGCAAGCCGTTCGGCAAGGAAGGTGGTGAGGGCGTGACTGCCAACCGCCAGGTCATCCAGACTGCTTTCAGCCCCGAGGTGCTGGAAGAGGGTGCCAACAGCGGCGCCATCGAACTGGACCCCGACACCGTAGTTGTGCTGCGCGTGAAGGAGCACCACAAGCCTGAGCAGGAAACCCTGGAGCAGGTGAGTGCCGATATCCTCAAGCGCCTGCAGGTCGAGCACGCTGCCACCGATGCCAAGGCTCGTGGTGAAGCGCTGCTGGCTGGTCTGCGCGATGGCAAGATCCCGCTGACCCAGGCCCAGGAAGGCCAGGACTGGAAGGTCGTGGAAGCAGCCGCCCGTGGTCAGGAAGGTGTCGATCCGGTCGTGCTGCAGAGCGTGTTCCGCATGGCTCGCCCGGAAGGCGCCGGCAAACCCGGCCTGGGTGGTGTCGCGCTGCAGAACGGCGACTTCGTGTTGGTCAAGCTCAGTGGTGTGAGTGAGCCGGAGGCCAAGCCGACCGAGGAAGAGAAAGCCATGTATCAGCGCTTCCTCGCCTCGCGTAGCGGCCAGGACGATTTCTCGGCCTTCCGTCGCTACCTGCAGGATCAGGCGAAGATCGAGAAGTTCGACGACGCCAAGAAGTAAAAGACAGGGCCGCGCAAGCGGCCCTTGTTTTATCGGGTACAAGAAAAAGGCCGCATCAGCGGCCTTTTTCTTTGCCTGGGATAAGATCTCAGTCGTCGCCCAGCGGGCCCATGGCGGTGGTGTTGAAGCCGCCATCGACAAAGAGAATTTCGCCACTGATACCGCTGGCCAGGTCCGAGCAGAGGAAGGCGCCGGCGTTGCCGACCTCCTCGATGGTCACGTTGCGCCGCAGCGGCGTCTGCCGTTCGTTGGCGGCGAGCATCTTGCGGAAGCTCTTGATGCCCGAGGCGGCGAGGGTGCGAATCGGGCCGGCGGAGATGGCGTTGACGCGGGTGCCTTCCGGGCCGAGGCTGCCGGCCAGGTAGCGCACGCCGGCTTCCAGGCTGGCCTTTGCCATGCCCATGACGTTGTAGTTGGGCATCGTGCGTTCGGCGCCCAGGTAGGAAAGGGTGAGCAGGCTGCCGTTGCGGCCCTGCATCAGTTCGCGACCGGCCTTGGCCAGGGCGACGAAGCTGTAGGCGCTGATGTCGTGGGCGATGCGGAAGCCGTCGCGGGTGGTCACTTCGGTGAAGTCGCCGTCGAGCTGGTCGCCCGGCGCGAACCCCACCGAGTGGACGATGCAGTCCAGGCCGTCCCACTGTTTCGCCAGTGCGGCGAACACGGCTTCGATGTCCGCATCGCTGGCCACGTCGCACGGGAAGCACCGCTCGGCGTTGGAGCCCCAGCTGGCGGCAAACTCCTCGACGCGGCCCTTGAGCTTGTCGTTCTGGTAGGTGAAGGCGAGCTCGGCACCTTCCCGGTGCATCGCTGCGGCGATGCCGGAGGCGATGGACAGCTTGCTGGCGACACCGACGATCAGTACGCGTTTACCGGCGAGAAATCCCATGTCATTGCTTCCTTGTCTGCTGGGTCAGGCTTGCGTGGGCACCATGAAGGCTGCCTCCAGCAGTTGCTGTGTGTAGGCATGCTGTGGCGCGGCGAAGACTTCCTCCGCCGAACCCTGTTCGACCACCTTGCCGTGGCGGATCACCATCAGCTGGTGACTGAGGGCTTTTACCACCGCGAGGTCGTGGCTGATGAACAGGTAGGTCAGGTTGTACTTGGCCTGCAACCCGCGTAGCAGCTCGACGACCTGGCGCTGCACGGTGCGGTCCAGCGCCGAGGTTGGTTCGTCCAGCAGGATCAGCGCCGGCTTGAGCACCAGCGCGCGGGCGATGGCGATGCGCTGCCGCTGGCCCCCGGAAAATTCGTGGGGATAGCGGTGGCGAGTATCCGGGTCGAGCCCTACTTCCTTGAGCGCCTCGACGATCGCCTGTTCGCGTTCCTCGGGGGTGCCCATGCCATGGATTTCCAGGCCTTCGCCGACAATCTGCCCCACTGACATGCGCGGGCTGAGGCTGCCGAACGGGTCCTGGAAGACTACCTGCATCTCGCGACGCAGAGGCCTGACTTCCGCCTGGTTCATGCCTTCGATGGCCTGGCCTTCGAAGCGGATGCCACCCTGGCTGTTGATCAGCCGGAGGATGGCCAGGCCCAGGGTCGACTTGCCCGAGCCGCTCTCGCCGACGATTCCCAGGGTCTGGCCGCGCGGCAGGCTGAAGTCGATGCCGTCCACCGCCTTGACGTGGTCGACGGTCTTGCGGAACACGCCTTTCTTGATCGGGAACCACACGCGCAGGTCGTCGACCTCCAGCAGCGGCTCGCCGGGCTCGTTCTGTGCGGGTCTACCGCTGGGTTCGGCGCCGAGCAATTCGCGCGTGTAGGGGTGCTGTGGGGCCTCGAAGAGGGTTTCGCAATCGGCCTGCTCGACGATGCAGCCGCGCTTCATCACGCAAACTCGATGGGCGATGCGCCGCACCAGGTTGAGGTCGTGGGTGATCAGCAGCATGGCCATGCCCAGACGCTGCTGCAGGTCGCGCAGCAGGTCGAGGATCTTCAGCTGAACCGTGACATCCAGCGCCGTGGTCGGTTCGTCGGCGATCAGCAGCTCCGGCTCGCAGGCCAGCGCCATGGCGATCATCACCCGCTGCCGTTGGCCGCCGGAAAGCTCGTGCGGGTAGGCCTTGAGGCGGCTGGCGGGATTGGGGATGCCGACCAGGTCGAGCAGCTCCAGCGTGCGCTCGCGGGCCTGGTTGCCGTTCATGCCCTTGTGCAACGCGAGCACTTCGCCGATCTGCTTCTCGATGGTGTGCAGTGGGTTCAGTGAGGTCATGGGTTCCTGGAACACCATGGCGATGCGGTTACCGCGGATGCCGCGCAGCTTGCGCTCGGGCAGCTTGAGCAGGTCCTTGCCGCCGTACTGGATGCTGCCGGAGGGATGGCTGGCGGTGGGGTAAGGCAGCAGGCGCAGGATGGAGTGCGCGGTGACCGACTTGCCGGAGCCGCTCTCGCCGACCAGCGCCAGGGTCTCGCCCTTGCGGATGTCGAAGCTGATGTGCTCGACCGCACGCACTTG
This sequence comes from Pseudomonas nicosulfuronedens, assembly GCF_005877905.1. GTDB lineage: Bacteria > Pseudomonadota > Gammaproteobacteria > Pseudomonadales > Pseudomonadaceae > Pseudomonas > Pseudomonas nicosulfuronedens. Next base: position 39,462 of record NZ_SWDV01000031.1, read on the forward strand.
TTCGTCGCCGCAGCGGAAATCGACGGACAGGTCGCGGACTTCGATGAGGTTCTCGTTCTGGTTCATGTCACTTCCTTGGGTCAAAGGCATCGCGGGCGGCTTCGCCGATGAACACCAGCAGGCTCAGCATCACGGCCAGCACCATGAAGGCGGTGATGCCCAGCCAGGGCGCCTGCAGATTGGACTTGCCCTGGGCGACCAGCTCGCCCAGCGACGGCGCGCCGGCGGGCAGACCGAAACCGAGGAAGTCCAGGGAGGTCAGGGTGCCGATCGCGCCGGTGAGGATGAAGGGCATGAAGGTGAGGGTGGAGATCATCGCGTTGGGCAGGATGTGGCGGAACATGATTGCCCCGTTGCGCATGCCCAGGGCGCGCGCGGCGCGCACATATTCCAGGTTGCGGCCACGGAGGAATTCGGCGCGCACCACGTCCACCAGGCTCATCCAGGAGAACAGCAGCATGATTCCGAGCAGCCACCAGAAGCCCGGCTGCACGAAGCTGGCAAGGATGATCAGCAGGTAGAGCACCGGCAGGCCCGACCAGATTTCCAGGAAGCGCTGGCCGAGCAGGTCGATCCAGCCGCCGTAGAAGCCCTGCAGCGCACCCACGGCGACGCCGACGATGGAGCTGAGCACGGTGAGGATCAGGGCGAACAGCACCGACACGCGGAAGCCGTAGATCACTCGCGCCATGACATCGCGCGCCTGGTCGTCGGTGCCCAGCCAGTTCTCCGCGGTGGGCGCCGAGGGGGCCGGCACCCGCAGGTCGTAGTTGATGGTGTCGTAGCTGTAGGCGATCGGCGGCCAGAGAATCCAGCCGTCCTTCTGCGCGATCTGCTCGCGCATGTACGGGCTCTTGTAGTTCGCCTCCATGGGGAACTCACCGCCGAAGGCGGTTTCCGGGTAGCGCTTGACCACCGGGAAGTACCATTCGCCGTCGTAACGGATCGCCAGCGGCTTGTCGTTGGCGATCAGCTCGGCACCCAGGCTCAGGACGAACAGCGTGAGGAACAGCCAGAGGGACCACCAGCCGCGCTTGTTGGCCTTGAAACGCGCCCAGCGGCGCTGATTGATGGGAGACAGGCGCATCGGATTACTCCCGGTTCTCGAAGTCGATGCGCGGATCGACCAGCGTGTAGAGGACGTCGCTGACCAGCTTCATGATCAGGCCGAACAGGGTGAAGATGAACAGCGTGCCGAATACCACCGGGTAGTCGCGGTTCAGCGCCGCCTCGAAGCTGAGCAGGCCCAGTCCGTCGAGGGAGAAAATCACCTCGATCAGCAGCGAACCGGTGAAGAAGATGCCCAGGAGGGCGGAGGGCAGCCCCGCGATGATCAGCAGCATGGCGTTGCGGAACACATGGCCGTAGAGCACGCGGCGCTCGGTCAGGCCCTTGGCGCGGGCGGTGACCACGTACTGCTTGCCGATCTCGTCGAGGAAGCTGTTCTTGGTCAGCAGGGTGATGGTGGCGAAGTTGCCGATCACCAGCGCGGTGATGGGCAGCGCCAGGTGCCAGAAGTAGTCGCGGACCTTGCCGCCCCAGGTCAGCTCGTCGAAGTTGTTGGAGGTCAGCCCGCGCAAGGGGAACCAGTCCCAGTAGCTGCCGCCGGCGAACAGAACCACCAGCAGGATCGCGAAGAGGAACGCGGGGATGGCGTAGCCGACGATGATTGCCGAGCTGGTCCAGACGTCGAAATGGCTGCCGTGGCGCACCGCCTTGGCGATACCCAGCGGGATCGACACCAGGTACATGATCAGCGTGCTCCATAGCCCCAGGGAGATGGACACGGGCAGCTTCTCGACGATCAGGTCGGTGACCTTGGCGTCGCGGAAGAAGCTCTGGCCGAAGTCCAGATGCACGTAGTTCTTGAGCATGATCCAGAAGCGCTCGGGGGCCGGCTTGTCGAAGCCGTACATCTTCTCGATTTCCTTCACCAGCTCCGGGTCCAGGCCCTGGGCGCCGCGGTAGTGCGTGCCAGCGGAGGCCACTTCACCGCCGCCGCCGGAGATACGCCCGGTGGCGCCGCCGCTGGCGGCATCGAAGCCCTCCAGCTTGGCAATCATCTGCTCGACCGGGCCGCCGGGGGCGGCCTGGATGATGATGAAGTTGATCAGCAGGATGCCGAACAGGGTGGGGATGATCAGCAGCAAGCGCCGCAGGATGTAGGCCAGCATCAGTTGGACCCTTGGGCGACGGTGCCGTCAGCCGGCGTTTCGCTCGCGGCCTTGGCATCCGTATGGGTCGGTACGGCCTTGTCGCGGGCCTGCCACCAGGTCTGCAGGGCGTAGCTGTAGGGCGGCAGTTTTTCCGGGTGGGCGATGCGGTTCCAGTAGGCGATCCGCCAGTTGCCCAGGTACCAGTTGGGCACCACGTAGTGCCCCCAGAGCAGGGCGCGGTCGAGGGCGCGGGCGTGGCGAACCAGGCTTTCGCGGGAGCCGGCGTTGATCAGGCCTTCCACCAGGGCGTCGATGCCCGGATCGCGCAGGCCGATGAAATTGCGGCTGCCGGGCTTGTCGGCGCTGCTGGAGTGCCAGAACTCGCGCTGCTCGTTGCCGGGCGAGCTGGACTGCGGCCAGCTGCTGACGATCATGTCGTAGTCCCGCGAGCGCAGGCGGTTGATGTACTGCGAGACATCGACGCGGCGCAGCTGCATGTCGATGCCCAGCTCGCCGAGGTTGCGCTTGAACGGCAGCAGCACGCGCTCGAAGTCGGCCTGGGCGAGCATGAACTCGAAGCTCAGCTGCTTGCCGTCCGGGCCGACCATCTTGTCGTTCTCGATCTTGTAGCCGGCCTCCAGCAGCAGTTGGTAGGCCTTGCGCTTCTGCTCGCGAATGATGCCGCTGCCGTCGCTGGTGGGCGGTACGTAGACCTGGGTGAAGACTTCTGGCGGCAGCTTGTCGCGCAGCGGCTCGAGGATCTTCAGCTCCTCCGCGTCGGGCAGCTCCTTGGCGGCCATCTCGGAGTTCTCGAAGTAGCTGCCATCGCGCAGGTAGGAGCTGAAGAACAGCTGCTTGTTGGTCCACTCGAAGTCGAACAGGTTGGTGATGGCTTCACGCACCCGCGGGTCCTGGAACACCGGGCGGCGGATGTTGAAGGCATAGGCCTGCATGCCCCACGGGTTGCCGTTCACCGGCTCTTCGCGAACGATGCGGCCGTCGCGCACGGCGGGCGAGTCGTAGGCGGTCGCCCAGTTCTTTGCGATGCGCTCGTCGTTGAAGTCGAACTGCCCGGCCTTGAAGGCCTCGAGGGCGACGGTGAGATCGCGGTAGGACTCCACCACCACGGCGTCGAAGTTGTTGAAGCCGCGATTCACCGGCAGCTTGTCGCCCCACCAGTCCTTGACCTTCTCGTAGCGGATCGAACGGCCGGCCTCGACCTTGGCGATCCGGTACGGGCCGCTGCCCAGCGGCGGCTCCATGTTGGTCTTGTTGAAATCGCGGCTGGCCCACCAGTGCTTGGGCAGGATCGACAGCTGGCCGAGAATCAGCGGCAGCTCGCGGTTATCGCCGTGCTTGAAGTCGAAGCGCACGCGCAGCTTGTCTTCGGCCACCACCTTGTCGACGTCCGCGTAGTAGTTGCGGTACATCGGGTCGCCGTCCTTCATCAGCGTCTCGAAGGTGAACACCACGTCTTCGGCAGTGACCGGCGTACCGTCCTGGAAACGCGCCTCGGGGCGCAGGTAGTAGCGGACGAAACGGTGCTCCGGGTCCTTCTCGATCTTCTCGGCGAGCAGGCCGTACTCGGTGAAGGGTTCGTCGAGGGAATGGAAGGTGAGGGTGTCGTAGATCAGGTTGATCTGCGGGGCCGAGTTGCCCTTGGCGATGAAGGGGTTGAGGCTGTCGAAACCGCCGAAATCGGAGAGGCGCAGCGTACCGCCCTTGGGTGCATCCGCATTGACGAAGTCGAAATGCTTGAAGTTCGCCGGGTACTTCGGCGCCTCGTCATACAGGGTGATGGCGTGCTGCGGCGCGGCCTGCGCACTGCCCAGCAGTCCCAGCAACAGGCCGGCGCAGAGCGCGGCGCGGCGGGGGCTTTTCATAGGGTTTTCTCCTGGTCTTTTTGCCACCAGGCTCGCAGACCCAGCGTGTAGGGCGGCGTGGTGACGAAGGCGAAGCGGTTGCGGTACGCCAGTCGGTGCTTGTTCAGGTACCAGTTTGGAATGCTGTAGTGCTGCCACAGCAGCACCCGGTCCAGGGCGCGCGCCGCCGCTTCCTGCTGGTCGCGGTCGGTGGCGCTGAGGAGTTTATCGAGCATCGCGTCCACCACGGGGTTGGCGATGCCTGCATAGTTCTTGCTGCCCTTGACCGCCACCTGGCTGGAGTGGAAGTACTGCCATTGTTCGAGGCCGGGGCTCAGTGTCTGGGGCAGGGTCATCAGAATCATGTCGTAGTCGAACTGGTCCAGACGCTGTTTGTACTGGGCGCGGTCCACGGTGCGCAAGCTCGCATCGATACCGATGCTGGCGAGGTTCTCGCGATAGGGCTGAAGTATCCGTTCCAGGCTGGGGTTGACCAGCAGGATCTCGAAGCGCAGCTGCTTGCCGCTGGCATCCAGCAGACGATCGCCAGAGAGTTTCCAGCCGGCTTCGCCCAATAGACCCAAGGCATGGCGCAGGGTTTCCCGCGGAATGCCGGCGCCCTTGGTCACCGGCACGGTGAAGGGGCGCTTGAACAGCGCTTCGGGCAGTTGCGAGCGGTACGGCGAGAGTAGCAGCCACTCCTGGCCTTGCGGTACGCCGGTGGCAGCGAGGGTGCTGTTGGGGTAGTAGCTGCTGGCGCGTGCGTAGGCGTCGTTGAACAGCGCGCGATTGGTCCATTCGAAGTCGAACATCATCCCCAGCGCCTCGCGCAGGCGGCGATCGGCGAAGGTCGCGCGGCGGGTGTTGAGGAAAAGCGCCTGGGTCTGGGTGGGAATCTGGTGGGGGATTTCCACCTTCACCACATCACCCCGGCGCACTGCCGGGAAGCGGTAGTTGCTGCGCCAGTTCTTCGCCTGGTGCTCGATGTAGACATCGAACTCGCCGGCCTTGAAGGCTTCGAAGGCGATGCCGGCGTCACGGTAGAAGTCCACCTCGACCCGGTCGAAGTTGTACTTGCCGCGATTCACCGGCAGGTCCTTGCCCCACCAGTCCTTGACCCGCTCGAACACCAGGCGGCGCCCCGGCTCCACCTCGGTGATCCGGTACGGGCCGCTGCCCAGCGGTGGCTCGAAGGTGGTGGCCTGGAAGTCGCGGCCTTTCCAGTAGTGCTGCGGCAGCACCGGCATCTCGCCCAGCCGCAGGATCAGCAGCGGGTTGTCGTGGCGCTTGAAGACGAAGCGGATGCTCTGCGGCGAGAGGATGTCGACCCGCTGCACTTCCTGCAGGTTGGTGCGGTACATCGGGTGGCCGTGGTGCAGCAGCGTGCGATAAGAGAACGCCACGTCGTAGGCGGTGATCGGTTTGCCGTCGTGGAAGCGGGCTTCCGGGCGCAGGTTGAACACTACCCAGCTGCGGTCCTCGGCGTATTCCACGCTGCGGGCGATCAGGCCATAGCTGGAGGCAGGCTCGTCGCCGGACGGGTCATACAGCCCGGTGCCCACCATCAGCGGCTCATTCAGCTCACTGACGCCGTACTGCAGGAAATCCGCGGTGCTGACCGGCGGGCTGCCCTTGAAGGTGTAGGGGTTGAGCGTGTCGAAGGTGCCCAGGCCCATCAGCCGCAGCAGGCCGCCCTTGGGCGCCTTGGGGTTGACCCAGTCGAAATGGTCGAAGCTGGCCGGGTACTTGAGGTCGCCGAACTGGGCGTAGCCATGGCTCTCGGTGATCTGGGCGGAGGCGGGGAGGCCCAGGAAGAGTCCCAGGAACAGGAGAGACAAGCGACGCATCAGGCGTAGGATCCGATCCCGGCTGGCTGAAGGGGTTAGCGTCGTACAGTAGCAGCTTGTCCTGGCTGCCAGAAGACATGCAGCCGGGGCTGTGCGCCCCGGCGCATGGTGAGACTCAGCGGCTGGCGGTATCGAGGTACAGGGTGATGGTCTGGCCCGGCTTCAGGGCCTGGCCACTGCGCGGGTTCCAGCGCTTGATGTGCTGCATCTCGACGTTGAAGCGCTTGGCGATCAGGTACATCGAGTCGCCCTGCTTGACCTTGTAGTAGGTCGCGGTGTCCTGCTTGGACTTGCTCTTGCTGCTGGAAGCCAGCTGCGTCGCGGCGGCGCTCTGCAGCTTGAGGGTCTGGCCGGGCTTGACGCCATGGCTGTCCAGGCCGTTCCAGCGCTTGAGGTCCGCCACCTCGACGCCGTTCTTCTTGGCGATGTTCCACAGGGTATCGCCATTCTTCACGGTGTAGCTGCGAGTAGCGACGCGGGCGCTGGCGATGGTCTTCGAGCTTTCCACCTGAGCCAGTTGGCGCGGGCTCTCCGGCTCGATGGTCGGACGGCCGGGCTGGCCGGGGATGACCAGGGTCTGGCCATTGCGCAGGCGGTTGGCGCTCAGGCGGTTGGCGGCCTTGAGTTCGGCCACGCTCAGACGGTAGCGCTGGGCGATGCTGTGCAGGCTATCGCCTTTGCGTACGCGGTAACGGCCAGTGTTCGATGCCACCAGGGGCTTGACCTGTACCGGTTCCAGGTTTGCGACGCCAGCCTTGAGGGAGTCGGCCTTGGCCAGCGGCACCAGCAGGTGATGCGGGCCATCCAGGGTCACACCGCGCTTGAAGGCGGGGTTGAGCTGTTGCAGTTCGTCCTGGTCCAGGTCCCCCGCAGCGGCGACCTGGGAGAGATCCAGGCCCGGCTTGACACGGATCGAGGTGAAGTAGGGCTGGTTGGCGATCGGGCTGAGGTTGATACCGTAGATGGTCGGGGCATTCACCAGTTGCGACAGGGCCAGCAGCTTGGGCACGTAGTCCTGGGTTTCCTGCGGCAGTGGCAGGTTCCAGTAGTCGGTGGGCAGGCCGAGGCGCTCGTTGCGCTCGATCGCGCGGCTGACGGTACCTTCGCCGGCGTTGTAGGCGGCCAGCGCAAGTAGCCAGTCGCCGTTGAACATGTCATGTAGGCGATTCAGGTAGGTCAGCGCGGCGTTGGTCGACGCGGTGATGTCGCGGCGACCGTCATAGAAGTTGGTCTGGCGCAGGTTGAAGTGCGTACCGGTGCTCGGGATGAACTGCCACAGGCCTACGGCCTGGGCACGCGACACGGCCATCGGGTTGTACGAGCTCTCGATCATCGGCAGCAGTGCCAGCTCCAGCGGCATGTCGCGCTCTTCCAGGCGCTCGACGACGTAGTGCATGTACGGCGCACCGCGCTCGCTGGCGTTTTCCAGGAACGACTGGTTGCTCATGAACCACAGGCGCTGGCGCTCGATACGCGGGTTGGTATTGAGCTGGTCCTGCAGCTGGAAGCCGCCACGCATGCGTTCCCAGATATCGTTCTGGGCCTGGTTCCAGGCCGGGTTGAACTGCACGTCGATGGCGCGGGACGCGCTGCGGACCTGGCTGTCGCTGGCGGTCTGCTGGGTCGACTGGCAACCCGCCAGGCCCGCCGCGAGGAGGACAATGGAGACTCGGATGGCGCGTGCCAATGCGTCTAGATCGGAGGTCTTTCTGGTCTTGGGCGGCATTGGCTGATGACTATGTCCGGGGCAAAAATTTCGGCGATTCTAGAAACCGAGCCTGCCCTGGTCAAGATTTCGCCAGCCCTCAGAACTGATCCTTCCAGCGGCGAATGGTCGCAAAGACCTCTTCCGGCGTGCGGATTTGCTGGCCGCTCCGCTCGTCGGCGACTTTCTTAACGGATGTTTCCGACACGCGAAGGAAAGGATTCGTCGCCCGCTCCAGAGCAATGGAAGAAGGAAGACTGATCTTCCCTTGTTCGCGCCAGCGACTGACTTCCTCGAAGCGCGCCAGGACCTCGGGATTCTCCGGCTCAACCGCACAGGCGAAGCGCAGGTTGCTCAGGGTGTATTCGTGGGCGCAGTACACGGCCGTGTGCTCGGGCAGGGCGGCCAGCCGGCTCAGCGAGGCATGCATCTGCGCCGGCGTGCCTTCGAACAGGCGACCGCAACCCGCGGCGAACAGGGTGTCGCCGCAGAACAGCAAGGGTTGCTCTTCGTCGTCATGGCTGTCTGTTGAGTGGAAATAGGCGATATGCCCGAGGGTGTGGCCCGGAACATGGATGACCTCGAACGGCAGGCCGAGCACTTCGACACGGTCGCCGTCTTCGAGCGCCACGTCGCGCCCTGGAATCTTTTCCCCGGCCGGGCCCAGCACGCGGGCGCCGGTTTCCGCCTTGAGACGGACGACGCCGCCGACGTGGTCGGCATGGTGGTGGGTAATGATGATGTCGGTCAGCTTCCAGCCAGGATGGGCCTGTAGCCATTGCTCGACCGGCGCGGCGTCACCCGGGTCGACCACCGCGCATTCGCGGCGGGTCACATCCTGCAACAGCCAGAGGTAGTTGTCGGAAAAGGCGGGCAGGGCATCTATCTGTATCATGGGTGGAAAGTCGCCAAGTGGTGGGCATTGGCGCATAGTAGTGCGGATACGCACTTTTGTGTCGCGCTGTCCCACAGGGGGTAGTGATGATCGAAGAACCCTTCGCCCAGGCCGATGCCGACTGGCTCGAACTGATCGACCAGGCCCGCCATTGGCTGTCCGGGCCGATCGGCGGAATGATGCTCGCCGAAGAACAGCAACTGCTGATCGACGAGCTGGAGCGCTACTTCGGCGGCTACTTGGTGCATTACGGGCCGCATGCACAGTTGCCGGCGAGCGTCGGCAATATCCAGCGTGGCGTCCGCCTCGGGCCACCGTTGCCCGGCGTGGAGATCGCCTGCGACGAGGCTGCCTGGCCGCTGGGCGAGCATGCTGCTGACGTGGTGCTGCTGCACCATGGCCTGGATTTCTGCCTGTCGCCTCACCGCCTGCTGCGCGAAGCCGCGCGTAGCGTGCGCCCTGGTGGGCACCTGCTGGTGGTCGGGGTGAACCCCTGGAGCGCCTGGGGCATCCGTCATTACTTCGCCCGCGATGCCTTGCGCCGCGCCCGCTGTATCTCGCCGAACCGGGTCTGCGACTGGCTCAACCTGCTGGGCTTCGCGCTGGAGAAACGCCGCTTCGGGTGTTATCGTCCGCCGCTTGCATCGGCGAAATGGCAGGGCCGTCTGGCCCGCATGGAGACCTGGGGCCCCGTCCTGCAGGGCTCTGGCGCCGGCTTCTATCTATTGGTGGCGCGCAAATTGGTGGTTGGTCTGCGGCCCCTGCGTCAGCCCCGTCGCGAGCCGCGCGGCCAACTGGTGCCGCTGCCGGTGGCCAAGGTCAGCCGCCGCGATTCCGAGTCCTGAAAGCGAGCCAAATGAGCGAAGAGAAAGTCGAGATCTACACCGACGGCGCCTGCAAGGGCAACCCGGGTCCGGGTGGCTGGGGCGCCGTGCTGTTCTACAAGGGTGCCGAGCGCGAACTGTGGGGCGGCGAGGCCGAAACCACCAACAACCGCATGGAACTGATGGCCGCCATCATGGCTCTGGCCGCGCTCAAGCGGCATTGCGAGGTGCGCATCGTCACCGACTCGCAGTACGTCATGCAGGGCATCACCGAGTGGATGGTCAACTGGAAGAAGCGTGGCTGGAAGACCGCCGCCAAGCAGCCGGTGAAGAATGCCGACCTGTGGCAGGCGCTGGACGAGCAGGTGAACCGGCATAATGTCGAATGGCGCTGGGTGCGCGGCCACACCGGCCACCCCGGCAACGAGCGGGCCGACATGCTTGCCAACCGTGGCGTGAGCGAGCTGCCGCGCTAAGCGTCCCGTTATCAGGATCAAGGTCGCCCGGAGCCGTCCGGGTGCATCAATCGCAAGAAGGTTTCACACAGAATGCGCAGCGTCGTACTCGATACTGAAACGACCGGTATGCCGGTCACCGACGGCCACCGGATCATCGAGATCGGTTGTGTCGAACTCGACGGTCGCCGCCTGACCGGCCGGCACTTCCATGTCTACCTGCAGCCCGATCGCGAGATCGACGAAGGCGCCATCGCGGTCCACGGCATCACCAATGAATACGTCAAGGACATGCCGCGCTTCCGCGAAGTGGCGGATGACTTCTTCGAGTTCATCAAGGGTGCCCAGCTGATCATCCACAACGCGGCGTTCGACGTTGGCTTCATCAACAACGAATTCGCCCTGCTGGGGCAGACCGAACGCGCGGACGTCGCTGACTACTGCGGCATCCTCGACACCCTGCTGATGGCCCGCGAGCGACATCCGGGCCAGCGCAACAACCTCGATGCCCTGTGCAAGCGCTACGGCGTCGACAACTCTGGCCGTGACCTGCACGGCGCACTGCTCGATGCCGAGATTCTCGCCGACGTCTATCTGGCGATGACCGGTGGCCAGACCAGCCTGTCGCTGGCTGGCAACGGTGCCGAAGGTGATGGCAGCGGCCGCGCCACCGCTTCGGCGATCCGTCGCCTGGCGGCGGAGCGTGGGCTGACCCGAGTGATCCGCGCCACCGATGCAGAGATCGAAGCGCATGCGGCGCGCCTGGCGGTGATCGAGAAGTCTGCTGGCGGCCCGTCGCTGTGGGCGCAGATGGAAGCGCCGAAGGAGTGATCCTCCGCGCTGCCCTAAAAGGCCCCTGAACAGGGGTCTTTTTCATTTCGGCGAACAGTAGCCAGAGCCCGGCGCTCGAGGTGAGCGCACCTGTCAGCCACGCGACGTTTTATTACAGCCGTCAGCCGGGTGCATTCCCCTACATTCCGTGAGTCCATACTCTGGAGAGGATCGACGCCAGTCGTACGTCTTTTCAGGGGTTCACAATGTACAAAGATCTAAAATTCCCCATCCTCATCGTTCACCGCGACATCAAGGCCGATACCGTGGCCGGCGACCGGGTGAGGGATATCGCACGGGAGCTGGAGCAGGACGGCTTCAGCATCCTTTCCACTGCCAGTTCCGCCGAGGGGCGCATCGTCGCCTCGACTCACCATGGCCTCGCCTGCATCCTGGTCGCCGCCGAGGGGGCGGGGGAGAACCAGCGCCTGCTGCAGGACGTGGTGGAGCTGATCCGCATGGCCCGGGTGCGCGCGCCGCAACTGCCGATCTTCGCCCTCGGCGAGCAGATGACCATTGAGAACGCACCGGCCGAGTCCATGGCCGACCTGCACCAGCTGCGCGGCATTCTCTACCTGTTCGAGGACACCGTGCCGTTCCTTGCGCGCCAGGTCAGCCGCGCCGCGCGCAAGTACCTGGAAGGCCTGCTGCCGCCGTTCTTCAGGGCGCTGGTGGAGCACACTGCGCAGTCCAACTATTCCTGGCACACACCGGGCCACGGGGGCGGCGTGGCCTATCGCAAGAGCCCGGTGGGGCAGGCTTTCCACCAGTTCTTCGGGGAGAACACCCTGCGTTCCGACCTCTCCGTCTCGGTACCCGAGCTGGGCTCGCTGCTCGACCACACCGGCCCGCTGGCCGAGGCGGAGGCCCGCGCAGCGCGTAATTTCGGCGCCGACCATACCTTCTTCGTGATCAACGGCACCTCCACGGCGAACAAGATCGTCTGGCACTCCATGGTCTGCCGCGATGACCTGGTGCTGGTGGATCGCAACTGCCACAAGTCGATCCTCCATTCGATCATCATGACCGGTGCCATCCCGCTGTACCTGACACCGGAGCGCAACGAGCTGGGCATCATCGGGCCGATCCCGCTGTCGGAATTCAGCCGCGAATCCATTGCCGCGAAGATCGAGGCCAGCCCGCTGGCGCGCGGCCGAGAGCCCAAGGTGCGGCTGGCGGTGGTGACCAACTCTACCTACGACGGCCTCTGCTACAACGCGCAGCTGATCAAGCAGGCCCTGGGCGACAGCGTCGAGGTGCTGCATTTCGACGAAGCTTGGTATGCCTATGCGGCTTTCCATGAGTTCTACGCCGGACGCTACGGCATGGGCACCAGTCGCGACGACAGCGGCCCGCTGGTATTCACCACCCACTCCACGCACAAGATGCTCGCGGCTTTCAGCCAGGCCTCGATGATCCACGTGCAGGATGCCGGCGCGCGGCGTTTCGAGCAGGCGCGCTTCAACGAAGCCTTCATGATGCACATCTCCACTTCGCCGCAGTACGGCATCATTGCCTCGCTGGATGTGGCCTCGGCGATGATGGAAGGCCCGGCGGGGCGCTCGCTGATCCAGGAAACCTTCGACGAAGCCCTGAGCTTCCGCCGTGCCCTGGCCAACGTGCAGCAGAACCTCGCCGAGGATGATTGGTGGTTCTGCGTCTGGCAGCCGCCGGGCGTCGAGGGCACCGATGAGGTGAAGACCCGCGACTGGGTGCTGGAGCCCAACGCCGACTGGCATGGCTTCGGTGACGCGGTGGAAGACTACGTGCTGCTCGACCCGATCAAGGTGACCCTGGCCACGCCGGGCCTCACCGCCGGCGGGCGCCTGGACTCCCGCGGGATCCCCGCCGCAGTGGTCAGCCGCTTCCTCTGGGAACGCGGGCTGGTGGTGGAGAAGACCGGGCTGTACTCCTTCCTTGTCCTGTTCTCCATGGGCGTGACGAAGGGCAAATGGAGCACCCTGGTCACCGAGTTGCTGGAGTTCAAGCGCAGCTACGATGCCAACCAGCCGCTGGCGGACGCGCTGCCCAGCGTCGCACAGGCAGGCGGCGCGCGATACGCGGGCATGGGTCTGCGCGACCTGTGCGACGAGTTGCATCGCTGCTACCGCGACCACGCCACGGCCAAGGCGATGAAGCGCATGTACACGGTGCTGCCGGAAATCGCCATGCGCCCGGCGGATGCCTACGCGCAGCTGGTGCGCGGCGAGGTGGAGGCGGTGCCTATCGATCGGTTGGAAGGGCGTATCGCGGCGGTGATGCTGGTGCCATATCCGCCAGGAATTCCGCTGATCATGCCAGGTGAGCGGTTCACCGAATCCACCCGCTCCATACTGGATTACCTGGCCTTCGCCCAGAGTTTCGAGCGCAACTTCCCAGGTTTCGACTCGGACGTCCATGGTCTGCAAGTGCGCGAGGTAGACGGTGAGCGGCGTTATACCGTGGAGTGCTGCAGGTGACCGTCCGGCTCCTGACAGAAGTGACATACAACCTTGTATGAAAACTGGAACTATCCTTGTGCGCATCGGTAAAGGGAGAACTTGAGGAAAAAGGGAGGTTTCCCCTATGCGCTGTCCCGTGACGTTGCCGAACGAAAGTGAGCGTTTGAGCGCGCTCTCCGACTATGGATTCGACGACGAAAACCTGCTGCCGAGCCTGGACCCGGTGGTGCAGATTGCCGTGCGCATGTTTGGCATGCCGGTCGCTGCGGTGAACATGATCGGCAGTGACCACGTGTTCTTCGCGGCCGCCACCGGCATCGGCGAAGTGGACATGGGGCGCGACGTATCCTTCTGCGCCCATGCCATCGCCCAGGACGGCGTGATGGTGGTGGGCGACGCCAGCCGCGACGAGCGCTTCCACGACAACCCCCTGGTGACCTCGCCCAATGGCGTGCGCTTCTATGCCGGCGTTCCCCTGCTCTCGGTGGAGGGCCAGCCGCTGGGCGCGTTGTGCATCATCGATAGCCAGCCCCACGAGGATTTTTCCAGCGACGACTGCGAGCGCTTGAAGGAGCTGGCGCGGATGGCTTCCGATCGCCTGGAGCTGCGGCGTATCGAGGTCGCCTCGGCGCGCACTCGGCCGCTGTTCGAGGAGTACGCCGGTACGTCGCCGACGCCGGTCGTGTGGTTCGATTGCTGGGGTGAGATCGGCGCCTGGAACGAGGCTGCCGCCAACCTGTTCGGCTACGAGCTTGCCGAGGGCAGTGGGCAGGCTTTTGAACTGCTGTTGCCCGAGCGCAGCCGCCAGTCCTTCCGCAGTCTGATCAGCGGGGCCAGCGATGCCACCTCCCTGGACGGCATGGCCGTACCGGGAGAAATCGCCGGCTTGCGCAAGGATGGCTCGGAACTGTCCCTCGGCCTGACCCTGTTCAGCTGGTCGGAGCGGGGCAAGCTCAAGTTCGAGGCGGTGCTCAAGGATCTCACCGCCCGCCACCTGGAAGAGGAAGCGCTGCGCCAGTTGGCCAGCGTCGACGTGCTCACCGGCCTGGCCAATCGCGGTCAGTTCTACCGGCGCACCGAGGAGGTGCTGGTGCAGTCCCGGCCGGCGACGGTGCTGATGATCGACCTGGACGGTTTCAAGGACGTCAACGACTCCCTGGGTCATGCGGTGGGCGATGGCATCCTGCGGCAGGTGGCCGAACGACTGGACCGGCTGGCCACGGCGGAGGCCACGGTCGCGCGGATCGGCGGCGACGAATTCGCCATCCTCGAGCCCAATCTGCTCTCGCCGGAGCATGCCATGCGCCTGGCTCAGGCTGTGATCGCCAGTATCGCCGAGCCCATCGTCATTGAGGCACACGAAGTGCGGGTAGCTGCCAGCTGCGGGGTGGCGCTGGCGCCTCTGCATGCCCAGGAAGCGCTGGAGCTGGTCGGCGACGCCGACCTGGCCCTGTTCAAGGCGAAGATCAGCGGGCGCAGCCACGCCTTCGTGTTCGTTCCGGCACTGAAGATGGAAGCGGCGGCGCGGCACCTCTATGGCATGGAACTGCACCGAGCCGTGGCCAACGGTGAGTTCCTGCTCTTCTACCAGCCGCAGGTGAGCCTGCGCGATGGCTCGCTTCGCGGCGCCGAGGCGTTGATTCGCTGGCAGCATCCGCAGCGTGGCCTGCTGTCACCGGCGGCTTTCCTGCCATCGCTGGAGGGCGGACCGCTGGCGGCCATCGTCGGGGCCTGGATACTCGATGAAGCCTGCGCCCAGGCTGCCTACTGGCGCCGCAACGGTGCGCCCGACCTGCGCATGGGGGTGAACCTGTTCGGCGCGCAGTTCCGCATGGGCAACCTGGTCACCCAGGTGCTCGAAGCGTTGGAGCGGCATGGCCTGCCGGCGGAGGCGCTGGAGCTGGAGATCACCGAGAACATCGTGCTCAACCACGACGACAGCGTGCTCAGCACCCTGCAGAGCCTGCGTTCCTATGGTGTGGGCATCGCCTTCGACGATTTCGGAACCGGCTATGCCTCCCTCAGCCTGCTCAAGACCTACCCGCTGAGCCGCATCAAGATCGATCGCACCTTCGTCAACGGCATGCTGGAGACCCAGCAGGATCTCTCGGTGATCCGCGCGATCCTCGACATGGCGCGCAGCTTCGATCTGGAGACCATCGCCGAGGGCATTGAAACGACTGCCCAGCGCGATCGCCTGCGCGCTGAGCGCTGCACCGAAGGACAGGGGTACCTGTTTGCCAAGCCGATGCCGTCACTGTTGTTCGAGCAGCTCTACGGTATCGGCGCGCGTCAGGTCGGCTCTGCCTGATTCCACGGTTTTTCTGCAGCGGCATTGACCGTGCAGGGCGAAATCGCTCGAAACGGGCAGTGTCGTCCTGCAAAACGGTTTCCTCCTTTGCCCGGCGCTGTCTACCCTGTAGGACAGATCGCCGCTCTGCGTCTTCTCCAGGGGCAGGGCGATAAAACGAAAATACGGATCGCGGGCTTCTAAGGAGCGCAGATGGCGGAAGCGAAAAAGGGCAGCATGGGGTTCTGGAGCTGCACTGCGCTGGTGGTCGGCAACATGGTCGGGTCAGGGGTGTTCCTGTTGCCGTCGAGCCTGGCGGCGTTTGGCGGGCTCAGCCTGTTCGGTTGGCTGGTGTCGAGCACCGGGGCGGTGATCCTGGCCTTCACTTTCGCCCGGCTGTCGCGGCTCAATCCCGGTGCCGGCGGACCTTACGCCTATACCCGCGACGGTTTCGGCAGCTTTGCCGGTTATCTCTGCGCCTGGACCTACTGGAAAGCCGCCTGGATCGGCAACGCCGCCATCGCCGTCACGCTGGTGGGCTATCTGCGGGTGTTCATTCCGGCCCTGGCCGACCCGCTGCTGATGGTCGCCACGGCCATTGGCGCCATCTGGTTGTGCACCCTGATCAACCTGCGTGGCATCACCGCCTTCGCCGTGGTGCAGAACTGCCTCACTGCGCTCAAGCTGATTCCGTTGCTGCTGGTGGGTATTCTCGGCTGGTTCCACTTCAACCCCGACTACCTGACTATCCCGGCGCCCAGCGAGCTGCCGAACATGGGCTATGCCCAGGCGATCGCCACCACGGCGGCGCTGACGCTGTGGTCGTTCATCGGCCTGGAATCGGCCACCGTGCCGGCGGACGACGTGCGGGACCCGAAGAAGACCATCCCCCGCGCCACGCTGTTCGGCACCCTGGCAGCGGCTTCCGTGTACATCCTGTCGATCACCGCCGTGCAGGGCCTGATGCCGCCGGAAGTGCTGGCCAAGTCCACCTCGCCGTTCGCCGATGCCGCGCGCATCCTGCTGGGCAACTGGGGCTACTACCTGGTCGCCGGCGGTGCGGTGATCGCTTGCCTGGGCGCGCTCAATGGCTGGGTGCTGCTGCAGGGACAGATTCCGGTGGCGCCGGCCCGTGACGGGTTGTTCCCCGAGTCCCTGGGCAAGCTCAACAAGAATGGCGCGCCGGCCAATGGCCTGCTGTCCTCCGGGCTGCTGGTGACGGCGCTGGTGATGGTCGACGGCCACGGCGAGTTGGTGGAGGTGTTCAACGTCATCATCCTGCTCGGCACCATGACCGGCGTCGTGCCCTATGCCTTCTGTACCGCCGCGCTGCTGCAACTGCTGGCCACCAAGCCGGAGTCCTTCTCGCCACGCTCGCGGCCGCAGGTGCTGGCGATCGGTTGCCTGGGCTTCCTCTATTCGCTGTGGGCGTTGTATGGCACCGGCGAGCAGGCGATCTTCTGGGGCTTCCTGGTGTTCATGGCGGGTATCCCGATGTACACCTGGCGCCAGTACCGCAACCGTGCACAGGGGCTGCCGATGGCCGCTGGCGACTGATTGTCGCGGCGGCCACCTTCTTGCCAGATCAAGCAGTTGGTGAGCGTATTGCGAGCGGATTCACGCCTGATGCCGTGGCCTGTGTCACAGACCATGGCATCGACTTTTGGTCTTGCCTTGTTATAGTGGCGCGATGCCAAAAATCTGTATGCGGCACCCATAAGAACTGTTGGCCCGGGCTCCAGCGGCAGCGCGCCGCACCCAGACGAGAAGCAGGGCATTCCCGAGGACATCTCCCGTGACCGAATACAAAGCCTTCCGCGTTGAACTGGCGGACAAGATCGCCCATGTGCAGATCAACCGTCCGGAAAAGCTCAACGCCATGAACGCCGATTTCTGGAAGGAAATCATCGATATCTTCCAGTGGGCCGATGAAACGGATGAAGTCCGTGTCGTCGTCCTCAGTGGCGCCGGCAAGCACTTCTCCGCCGGCATCGACCTCGCCCTGCTGGCCCAGGCCGCCAGCCACCTGGGCAAGGACGTAGGTCGCAACGCCCGCGCGCTGCGCAAGACCATCCTGCAACTGCAGGGCTCCTTCAACGCCGTGGACCGCTGCAGCAAGCCAGTGCTTGCGGCGATCCAGGGTTACTGCATCGGCGGCGGCATCGACCTGATCTCCGCTTGCGACATGCGTTACTGCAGCGCGGATGCGCAGTTCTCCATCAAGGAAATCGACATGGGCATGGCGGCCGATGTCGGCACCCTGCAACGCCTGCCGCGCCTGATTGGCGATGGCATCATGCGTGAGCTGGCCTACACCGGGCGTAACGTCAATGCCGAGGAGGCCCAGCGCATTGGCCTGGTCAACAGCGTCTACGCCGACCATGCCGCGCTGTTCGATGGGGTGATGGAACTGGCCCGGCAGATCGCTGCCAAGTCGCCAATCGCCATTCGCGGCACCAAGGAAATGATTGGCTATGCCCGCGACCACCGTGTCGAGGACGGCCTGGAATACATCGCCACCTGGAACGCCGCCATGCTGCAGTCCGCTGACCTGCAGGCCGCCATGATGGCGCACATGAGCAAGAAGACCCCCGAGTTCGCCGATTGATGTCCGTTCACTCTTCTTGCGCGCAGGAGGCGCACTAGGCCGATGGTTACTGGAGCCACGTCCCTCAGTCTGGTCCGCGACGAGCTGTTCGCCACGATGGAGGAGGCCGAGCAGAATCTCGAGCACTTCATCGCCGAGCGCCAGAACGGCAGCCTGCTGCAACATTCCGTTGATTGCCTGAGCCAGATCCGCGGCACGCTCAATCTCATCGAGCTGGCCGGCGCTGAATTGCTGGCGCAGGAAGCGCTGGACCTGGCCACCGACATTCCGACCGGGGTCAGTGAAGACCGCGACGGCCAGCTGGCTGCGCTCGGCAACGCGCTCTACGTGCTGCGCCGCTACCTGGAAAACCTCGAGGCACACCGCCAGGAAATCCCCGAGCTTCTGCTGCCGGCGATCAACGACGTGCGCCAGGCCGCTGGCCAGCCCGCGCTGCCCGAGAGCTTCTTCTTCAGCGCGCGTCTGGACCTGCCGCGCCCGCTGCGCGCCGTCACCGCGCCACAGGTGGACGACCCGGCCCGCGAAGTCCGCCGCCTGCGGCAGATGTACCAGGTCGGCCTGGTGGGTTTGATCCGGGAACAGAATCTCTATCCCAGCCTCAAGCTCATGGGCCGTGCGCTGGGCAAGCTCGACGTATTGCTGGGCAGTGCCGCGCGCACTCGCCTGTGCTGGGTCGGTGCAGGCGCGCTGGAGTCGCTGGTGGACGCGCAGATGCTGCCGCGCAAGACGCGCAAGCTGGTGTTTTCGCGTCTGGATCGCGAGCTCAAGCAACTGATCGTCAACCCGCAGTACGAAGCGCCGCGGCAATTGCTCAAGGAGCTCCTGTATCTCACCACGCTGGCTGATACCAGCGGTGTGCGCGCCACCGAGCTGCGCCAGGTGTTCGGCCTGGCGCCGCTGCCGTTTACCGATCACCTGCTCGAGGACGAGTCGCAGCGCCTGTCCGGCCCTGGCCAATCGGTGATGCGCTCGCTATCGGTGGCAATCCGCGAGGAACTCACCGCCGTGAAGGACCAGCTCGACCTGATCGAGCGCGGCGTGTCCCAGGCCGATGCGCTGGGCATTCTGCACGCCCAGCTGGGCAAGCTGGCCAAGACCCTGGGCATGGTTGGCCTGAACTCTGCCGCCACTTCGCTGCAGCACCAGCATGGCGTGGTCGCCGGCTGGGTCTCCAGGGGAACGGTGGACGACCCTGCTGCGCTGAACTCCCTGGCCGATGCGTTGCTGTATGTCGAGAGCATGGTCGGCAATCTGGAGCGGGGCGAGCGCATGAGCACGCGTCCGACGCCGATGGGGGAGGACGACTCCTTCGCTGTGCACCAGCTCGCCGAGGCGCGCATCGTGGTGATCGACGAGGCCCAGGCGGGCCTGGCGCTGGCCAAGCGCGCGATTACCGCGTACCTGGAATCCAATGGCGACAAACTGCACCTGGCCAACGTCCCGGTCAGCCTGCAAGCGGTGCGTGGTGGCTTGTGGTTCCTCGGTCAGGAGCGCGCGGCATTGCTCGTGGGCGCCTGTGCCGATTACATTCAGGGGCAGATGATCGAGACGACCCAGATGCCGTCCGAGCAGATGCTGGAGACCCTGGCGGATGCACTGACCGGCCTGGAGTACTACCTGGAGGGTGGAGCCATGATGCGGCCTGAAGGCCAACCCGACGTCCTGGACGTCGCCAGCGAGAGCGTCAAGGCCCTGGGCCTGACGGTGGCAGCCTGATGCGTACCGGGCGCTGGGAGTCCTCGATGTTCGAGGTCGCGGCGAACGGCGGCTGGGCGCTCGCCCACTGCCAGCAGCAGTTCCTCGCCGACAGCAACGGTGTGCTGTTTCCCCGTGACTGGCTCAAGCGCCAGGACCTCTCGGTGCTGTCCGAGCATGCCGTCGGCCAGTTCGACGGCGAGCCGGTGTACCTGCTGGAAATCGACCGTACCGATCCGCTGGAGGGCGCCAGCTGGATCGGCCTGCGCCAGTTCATGATGCAGGCCGAGGAAGACATCTTTGCCATGCTCGGCTTCGCCAGCCAGATCGGTATCTGGTGGCGGCAGAACCGCTTCTGCGGCAGCTGCGGCCAGCCCAGCCAGCGCCTGCCTCGCGACCGCGCCATGCACTGCGAGAGCTGTGGCATCCAGCGCTACCCGTTGCTGTCGCCGAGCATGATCGTGCTGGTGACCCGTGGCGATGAAGTGCTGCTGGCGCGTTCGCCGCGCTTCGTGCCGGGGATGTACAGCACCCTGGCCGGCTTCGTCGAGCCGGGCGAGTCGGTGGAGCACTGTGTCGCGCGCGAAGTGCGCGAAGAGGTGGGCGTGGAGATCGGCAATATCCGCTACATGGGCAGCCAGCCCTGGCCGTTCCCGCATTCGCTGATGTTCGGCTACCACGCCGAGTACGTCAGCGGCGAGATCGTCATGCAGCCGGACGAGATCGAGGATGCCCGCTGGTTCCACGTCGACGAGCTGCCGCGCCTGCCGGCCGAGCGCTCCATCGCCCGCTACCTGATCGAGGTCTACCTGGCGCGCCGCGCCGGTCGTCCCGATCCTGTCCTGCCCGGCGGCGCCTGAATCCAGGCGCCGCAACGGCCGCCTCAGGCCGCGGCGGAGAACCAGTGCTGCCAGGCCAGGCGCACGGTCAGAGCGAGCACCACCAGAATGAATACCGGACGAATGAACTTGGCACCGCCGCCAATGGCCGTGCGCGCGCCAAAATAGGCGCCGACCATCAGCGAACTGCCCATGCACAGGCCCAGCAGCCAGACCACCTGACCCGAGGCGATGAACACCGCCAGCGCGACGATATTGCTGACGAAGTTCATGCTGCGCGCCACGCCGCTGGCGCGGACCAGGTCGAGCGGGTACATCAGCAAGGTGCTGACAGTCCAGAAGGCGCCAGTGCCGGGCCCGGCCACGCCGTCGTAGAAACCCAGGCCCAGACCCTGTGGCCACTGGCGGCGCTGGGCAATGCGCGGATTGGCGTCCAGCGGCGCCTCGGGTGTCTTGCCGAACAGCAGGTAGAGGCCGCAACCGAACACCACCACCGGCAGCATGCGGTTCAGCCATTCCGCTGGCATCAGGTGCGCAGCCCAGGCACCCAGGGCTGCGCCGATGGCGGTGGCGATCAGGCCCTTGCGCCACTGGCGCGGCTGGAACAGCTTGCGGCGGTAGAAGGTATGGCTGGCCACGGCGGCGCCGAAGGTCGAGCTCAGCTTGTTGGTGCCCAGCGCCAGGTGCGGAGGGACGCCAGCAGTGAGCAGGGCAGGGATGGTCAGCAGGCCGCCGCCACCGGCGATGGCGTCGATGAAGCCGGCGAGGAAGGCAACGCCGGCGAGAATGACGAGGGTGGTCGGGTCTACGACGAGTTCGAAGGGCATGGGTCAGGCCTTGATCGGGGGCCCGTGGCGCCACTCTCTTGTAAAGAATGGCGCGCGGGAAACGTTAACGGGCCCGAAAGCTGCGACGGTCTGGCTGGCCGCGCAGGGATGCGGTGCGCATAATGCCGGCATTTCTACGAGGAAGGAAATCATTCGATGCAGTACGACGGTCTGGCCTGGGTCGTTGCCTTCTTGGCCCTGTTGGCCCTGGTGGTAGCCGCCCGCATTCTGTTCGACCGTCACTGGTTCCTCGGCTGGTTGCGGGGTACGGCGGGCATGCTGTTCGTGGCTGTCGCCGTGTTGGTGGCGCTGGTGGCCTGGGATCTGCGCAGCTACGACCCGCTGCCGGCAGAGCGTCCGCTGGCGACGCTGAGCTTTCACAAGGTCGGTGAGCAGCGCTATGACGTCACCGTGCTGCAGGGCGATGAGGAGCGTCGCGTGGAACTGGCTGGCGACCTCTGGCAGCTGGATGCGCGGGTGCTGGAATGGAAAGGGCTGGCACGCTTGATCGGCCTGGCGCCGGGTTACCGCCTGCAGGACCTCAGCGGCCGCTTCCTGGCCGTGGAGCAGCAGAGCCTGGGGCGCAAGGTGGCGCTGGCGGACGACGTGCTGGGGCTCGATCTGTGGCGCTGGTTGCGCGACGGCCAGCATGACCTGCTGACCTTCGTGCCCAAGGCAGGCCGGGTGAACTACCTGCCGTTGGCCGACCAGGCCGTTTTCGCAGTGCGCTACGGGGCCGGTGGGTTGACCGCCGAGCCAATGAACGCGGCGGCGAATCAGGCGCTGAAAGACTGGCAGTGACTGCTTTTCTGTAGGAGCGAGCAAGCTCGCTCCTACAAAGAGCCGCTCGTTCGGAAATGAAAAAAGGGAGCCAATCGGCTCCCTTTTTCGTTTCCTCGATCAGGCTCAGGCGAGGAAGCCGCCGTCCACGTTCAGCGTGACGCCGGTGGTGTAGCTGGAGGCATCGCTGGCGAGGTACAGCACGGCGCCGGCCATTTCGCTCGGGTCGGCCACGCGCTTGAGCGGGATGCGCTGCAGGGCAACGTTGCGGATGGCGTCGTTGCTCACCAGCGCCGAGGCGAACTTGGTGTCGGTCAGGCCCGGCAGCAGGGCGTTGCAGCGAATGTTGAACTGCGCGCACTCCTTGGCGAAGACCTTGGTCATGCTGATCACCGCGGCCTTGGTCACCGAGTAGATGCCCTGGAACTCGCCGGGAGTGACGCCGTTCACCGAGGCGACGTTGATGATGCTGCCGCCGCCGTTGGCCTTCATCAGCTTGCCGCCTTCGATGGACATGAAGTAGTAGCCGCGGATGTTCACGTCGACGGTCTTCTGGAAGGCCGACAGGTCGGTGTCCAGTACGTTGCAGAACTGCGGGTTGGTGGCAGCGTTGTTGACCAGGATGTCCAGGCGGCCGAACTGCTCGCGGATCTGTGCGAAGACGGCCTGGATCTGCTCCATCTCGCCGATGTGGCAGGCAATCGCGGTGGCCTTGCCGCCGGCGGCGACGATTTCGTCAGCCACGGCCTGGCAGCCGTCGATCTTGCGGCTGGAGACGATCACGTGGGCGCCCTGTTGGGCCAGCAGCTTGGCGATGGCCTCGCCGATGCCACGGCTGGCGCCGGAGACGAAGGCGATCTTGCCTTCGAGGTCGAACAGTTGGGTCTTGGACATGGGGGTTCTCCTTGTTCTGGGGCGCCTTTACAGGCGGGACTTGCCGATGACTTGCAGGCTCACCTGTTCCAGCAGCTTGTTGGCGTGGATGAAGGTGGCGAAGCGCTTGTCCTGGGTCTGGCCGTGGAAGAAGCGGTAGTAGATCTGCTGCATGATGCCGGCCAGGCGGAACAGGCCGTAGGTGTAGTAGTAATCCAGGTTGTCGATCTGGATGCCGGCGCGCTCGGCGTAGTAGTCGGCGAACTGCTGGCGGGTCAGCATGCCCGGCTCATGGCTGGGCTGGCGGCGCAGCATCTGCATCGGCTGCGGATCACCCGCTTCGATCCAGTAGGCGAGGGTGTTGCCCAGGTCCATCAGCGGGTCGCCGATGGTGGTCATCTCCCAGTCGAGCACGCCGATGATCTGCATCGGGTTGTTCGGGTCGAGGATGACGTTGTCGAAGCGGTAGTCGTTGTGGACGATGCCCGGCTTGTGATGATCGGCCGGCATCTTCTCGCGCAGCCACACCTTCACCTGCTCCCAGGCAGGTGCGTCGGGGGTCAGGGACTTCTCGTAGCGATCGATCCAGCCGCCGATCTGGCGCTGCACGTAGCCCTCGGGCTTGCCCAGGTCGCCCAGGCCGCAGGCGTTGTAGTCGACGTTGTGCAGGTCGACGAATTTGTCGATGAAGCTCTTGCACAGGGCGGTGGTCTTCTCGGCGTCGAGGTTCAGTTCCTTGGGCAGGTCACTGCGCAGGATGATGCCGTTGACCCGCTCCATGACGTAGAACTCGGCGCCGATCACCGATTCGTCGGTGCAGTAGGCGTACGCCTTGGGGCAGTAGGGGAAGCCGTCCTTGAGCTGGTTCAGGATGCGGAACTCGCGCCCCATGTCGTGGGCCGACTTGGCCTTCTTGCCGAACGGCGGGCGGCGCAGGACCAGCTCCTGGTTGTCGTACTGGATCAGGTAAGTCAGGTTCGAGGCACCGCCAGGGAACTGGCTGATGCGCGGCTGACCCTGCAGGCCGGAGATGTGGTCCTTGAGGTAGCCGTCGATCACGGCGGCATCGAGTTCTTCGCCTTCGCGGGAGCGGATGGTCTGGTCGGTCAACGACATGCTGGTCCCTTTTTATCTAGGAGCTCGTCTTGTACTGGACTTCCCCGCGGGCCCGAGGCGCCGGAGGGGATGCGCGCAAGTCGGCGTCGTGCTGGTGCCTGATGAATCGTGGCAGGATCAGGCAAAGCAATGATGGCGCCGGGTGATCATTGGCTAATCTAATGTCCGACCCCGTCCGTCACAAGCACACAAAGCCCTTATTGGTATTCGTGTTGGGCCCCGATCAGGCTGCCTGATCCGGGCCTTGCAGCGGCGCGCGGGCATAAAAAAACCGGAGCCATGGACTCCGGTTTTTTGCGTCGCGCGGGGCGGTTGCCTCGGGCTCAGACCGGGAACAGTTCGCCCAGCTTCATTGCCAGCATCATGTCGCCTTCGGCGCGCAGCTTGCCAGCCATGAAGGCCTGCATGCCGTCGGTTTCGCCGCTGGTGATGCCCTTGAGGGTTTCGCTGTCCATGATCAGGGTGACGTTGGGGGACTCGGCGTCGCCCTGCACGACTTGGCAGGTGCCGTCCTTGACGACCAGGTAGTGGTTGTCGCCGTCTTCGATGTTGAACTGGAACACCAGATCCAGGCCGGCGGCCGCGCTGGCGTTGAACTTGCTCTGCATGGTGGAAACGATGTCAGCAACACTCATGGTTCTATTCCTTTTCTAGGTTTTCTCGCGCGACGTCGAGGTCGCATGGGGCCGGTTCTCAACGATAGGTGATGAGTTCCGGCGCCTTCAACAGTTCCAGATGCACGTGACTGTTGAAGGAAGCCAGGGCCACTTCGCTGCCGCGGAACTTCAGGCGGTTGAGCGAGGTGTTGACGATCTGCCAGTTGAGCTCGAAGGCGTTCAGCGCCGGAATGCCGGTCACCTGCTGGAGTACCGCGGTGATGGTGCCGCCGGAGGTGAAGACGCCGATAGTGTCCCTGCCGCTGGCTGACTCCAGCAGGCGCTTGAGGCCGCCGTGCACGGTGTCGAGGAATTCGGCCCAGCTGACCAGGCCATCCTTGTCATGGTCGCCGGACACCCAGCGGGCGATCACGTTGGAGAACAGGCGCTGGAACTCGGCGCGGTGATCGGCGGCATTGCGCATGATGTGCAGCGCCTGCGGCTCGATCTCGAGCAGGTCCGGCAGGTGCGCGCGGATCACCGCGTCGGCTTCGAATTCGTTGAAGGCGGAGTCGATTTCCAGGGCAGGCGTGGCGATCCCGGCTTCGTTCAGCCGACCCATCACCGCTTCGGCGGTGTGGCGCTGGCGGCGCAGGTCGCCGGCAACGCAGCGATCGAAGCGCAGGCCCAGGCTGGCCAGGTGTTCGCCGAGGATTTCCGCCTGGCGTACGCCGGTGGCCGAGAGCACATCGTAGTCATCGGCACCGAACGAAGCCTGGCCATGTCGAATCAGGTAGATGCTTCCCACGCGCAGTATCCCGGCAGGGCTGAAAGTTCCGGCGAGGTTATGAGGATCACCTGGGGCTGTCAACGAAAAAACATACGCTTGTTTGAATGGCATTCGCTGGACTGATACAGCGGTTTGCCAGCGCTGGTGGCGGGCCTGCGGCGTGGGTATGCTTGCGGGATTCACTGCGCTTGTCGTGCGTGCGCGAACAGAATTGTAAAAGGGGATGTGAGTGGAGTTTCTAGCGGATTACGCGGGTTTTCTGGCCAAGACCTTCACCGTGGTGGTGGCCATCGTCATCGTCCTGGTGGTGATCGCCGCGTTGCGCGGCCGCGGTCGCCGCGGCGGCAGCGGGCATCTTGAAGTTCACAAGCTCAACGACTTCTACAAGGAGCTGCGCGAGCGCCTGCAGCACAGCGTGCTGGAGAAGGCCAAGCTCAAGGCCCTGCGCAAGTCCGAGGCGAAAAGCCTGAAGGAAGCGAAAAAGAAGAAGGGCGGCGAAAAGAACCGCGTCTACGTGCTCGACTTCGATGGCGATATCAAGGCCTCCGCCACCGAGCAGCTGCGCCATGAGGTGACCGCGCTGCTGACCCTCGCCACGCCGCGCGACGAAGTGGTGCTGCGCCTGGAAAGCGGCGGCGGCATGGTTCACGGCTACGGCCTGGCCGCTTCCCAGCTGGCGCGCATCCGCCAGGCCGGCGTGCCGCTGACTGTCTGCGTGGACAAGGTCGCGGCGAGCGGCGGCTACATGATGGCCTGCATCGGCGAGCGCATTCTTTCCGCGCCCTTTGCCATCCTCGGCTCCATTGGCGTCGTGGCGCAGTTGCCCAACATCCACCGTCTGCTGAAGAAACACGACGTCGATTTCGAGGTACTCACCGCCGGTGAGTACAAGCGCACCCTGACCGTGTTCGGCGAGAACACCGAGAAGGGCCGGGAGAAGTTCCAGGAAGACCTGGAAACCACCCACGAACTGTTCAAGCGCTTCGTCGTCCACTACCGCCCGCAACTGGCCATCGACGAAATCGCCACCGGCGAGGTCTGGCTGGGCCAGGCGGCGCTGGGCAAGAAGCTGGTCGACGAACTCAAGACCAGTGACGAATACCTGGCCGAACGCGCCCGCGAGGCGGATGTCTACCAGCTCAGCTACGTGCAGAAGAAGTCCATCCAGGAACGCTTCGGCGTTGGTGTCAGTGGCGTGATCGATCGCGTGCTGGTGACCTGGTGGGACCGTCTGGGCCGCAGCCGCTTCTGGCAATGATGCTTCTGGCAAAGATTGGGTGTCGGGCGCCGGGATAGCGCCCGTTTTAGCGAATTCGAAAGAGGAGGGTCGAGATGAGTGCATTCAAGGCGTTGTGGGTCACGGAGAGCGCACATGGCGTGTATGACCTGCAGGTGGCCGAGCGGCAGGTTGCCGATCTGCCGGCGGGTGAAGTGCTGGTACGGGTGAAGTATTCCTCGCTCAACTACAAGGATGCGCTGTCTGCCAGCGGTAACCGCGGCGTCACCCGCAAGTATCCGCACACCCCCGGCATCGATGCCGCCGGTGTAGTGGAGTCCTCCTCGGTGGGTGAGTTCGCCCCCGGCGATGAAGTCATCGTCACCGGCTACGACCTGGGCATGAACACGCCGGGTGGCTTCGGCCAGTACATCCGCGTGCCCGCCGCCTGGCTGATCAAGCGCCCGCAGGGCCTGTCGCTGCGCGAAGCGATGATCCTCGGCACCGCCGGCCTGACCGCCGCACTGTGCGTCGACAAGCTGGAGCGTGCCGGCGTCACGCCGTCCGCCGGGCCGATCCTGGTCACTGGCGCCACCGGTGGCGTGGGCAGCATCGCGGTAATGCTGCTGGCGCAACTGGGCTACACCGTGGCCGCCGCCACCGGCAAGCTGGAACAGGCCGAGCTGCTGAACCGCCTTGGCGCGCGACAGATCCTGGATCGAGCTACCGTTTCCGACGGCGTCGACAAGCCGCTGCTGCGTGAGCAGTGGGCCGGTGCGGTAGACACTGTGGGCGGTGACATCCTGTTCAACGTGGTCAAGTCGCTTCAGTACGGCGGCAGCGTCGCCTGCTGCGGCCTGACCGCCGGTGCCGCCTTCAAGGCCACCGTGCTGCCGTTCATCCTGCGCGGCGTGAACCTGCTGGGCGTGGACTCGGTGGAGCTGCCGCTGGTGGTCAAGGCTTCCATGTGGGACAAGCTGTCCCTGCAATGGAAGCTCGACAACCTCGAAGCGGCAGTGCGCGAGGTCAAGCTCGACGACCTGCCGGCCGCCATTCACCAGATCCTCGCCGGCAAGCTGGTCGGCCGGGTGCTGGTGAATCTGGGCTGACGAAACTCGAAGGAGCCCGCGATGGGCTCCTTTGTTCTTCTGAGGCAAGGAGGCCTTGGAATGGGATGGAGGTCAGTATTTCTCGGTAACGAGAGCCCTTCGAGGGCGCGTCTGATTGCGATGTCGTCCACTTATGCCGTGCTGGGTCTGCTCGGACACGGATTAATTACCGATTTCATTCCCACTGCTGACTGGCTCTCGGATGGAGTGATCCCTTCAGTATTGGTCGCAGGGATTCTGTCGCTCGCTTTCTACTGGACGCTCTTGACTGATCGTGGGCATTTCGCCCTTGAGACGCCTCAATTGGTGAGGTGGTTGGCAGTAGTGTTGGCGCCTGTACTGCTGTTCATGTGCTGTCTCATCGTGCTGGTCTATGCGGGAGGCGACCTGCAGGCGCGCTTTTGGGGACGGCCTCAGTCCGTGACTGTCACTCTGGAAAAGCAGCACACCAACAGTCGTCGTACTTGTCACTACCGATTGGTGGGTGAGGATCTGAAGCGATCCCTGTTCAAGCACGCCTGTGTCCAACAGGAACGCTATGGGACATTGCCAGCGCGTGCCGCCTACGTTCTGGTAGGTAGGTCATCTTCTCTCGGTCTTCATATCGACGAGATCATGACGTCCAGCGGAGAACGGATACTTTCACCGCTGGAAGCCTTGCTTCGCTGACTGGAGCTACTGATTCAACCCAGGTCTGGCAACAGGTAATCCGCCCACAGCGAATCGGCGAACTGGCTGCGGAAGAAGCCGAAGTGGCCGATGCGTTTCACGCCGATGTCTTCTGGCGCAATTCGCTTCAGAGTTTTCCGCGAGCCACGGTAGAAACCGTGCAGTGATTCAGTGTTGCGCCCGGACATCATCTCGTCGTCAGTGAAGGAGATCGACGTGATGGGCGTACTCACCGAGGAGTAGGCCTCGCGCACCGCGCCGCCTTCCGCACCCACCGAGTACTCGGGATTCAGGCACCAGCGCCGCCATTGTTCGATCACTCCGCGAGGCAGGTCGCCGACCACGCCCAGGCGCTTGCCAGGGAAGTAGCCCAGCACTGGCGTGATGGTCGGCGCCAGCAGGTACCAGAGCAGCCAGGCCTTGTGCCGTAGTCCCTTGGTGTTCTCGCGCCAGTAGCCGCTGCCGGTGGCGATGGTAAAGGCATGGTGGATGCGTTCGGTGCCGCGTACGAAGGGCAGTATCTGCCCGCCGAGGCTGTGACCGATCCAGAACACCGGCAGGTCGCCGGCGGCCTCGACCACGGCGTCGAGCATCGCACTGCAATCGTGGTTGCCCCAGGCGAGGATGTCGACGTCCAGGTCACGCAGGTGGCCGGCGCGGGACTTGCCCATGCCGACGTAGTCGAAGGTCACGGTCAGGTAGCCGCGCTCGGCCAGCCAGTTGGCGAAGGCCGTGTAGAAACGCTGCTCGACGCCCATGGCGGGGACGATCAGCACCGCTCCGCGAGCTTCTCCGGGTGGGTAGTACCAGTGGCTGGACAGGCTGTGGCCGTCACCATTGTCCAGTGGACGAGGAAGCGGGGTGATCATGGTGCAGTCCCTCAGGCCTGGCTGATGTACATGGTGATGTCGGCACGGAAGACCTTCTTGTCGCCGACGTAGGCGAGCACCGGAACGACCACGTCGCCTTCCTGGTTCCAGTCCAGCGCCCGGCCATCCGCCACGGCACGCACGTCGCCGTCAGCCTTGGCCAGGTATTCCACCGTCATGCCGCGGGGAATCCAGCGGCGTCCCGAGGGGATCGATACGTCGGTCATGGTCCCGGCGGCCAGCTCAGCGGCGTTGCACAGGGCAATGGCGTGGACGGTGCCGATGTGGTTGAGCACTTCGCGGCGTTTGGGGAAGGTCACTTCCGCATAGCCTGGGCGCAGTTCGACGAACTGCGGGGCGATGCTGGCGAAGTAGGGAGCGACCTGGCCGATCATGGCGCTGAACTGCGCGGGGCCGGCCTGCTGGTACATTTGCATCATCTGACTCATGGCAACTCCGGGGCAAAGCGGATTGAAGATGGATGCGCGCCCAGGCAGTATACGAAGATTAGAAAGTAATTCTAGAAAAATATTCTAGAATTATGTGCGAGTGGTTTTTCCAACAGGAACCCCATGGCCCGACCTTCCCGAAAAGATGACATTCTCCAGGCCGCGCTGGCCTGCTTCAGCGAATCCGGCGTGGATGCCACCACCATCGAGATGATCCGCGATCGCTCCGGCGCCAGCATTGGCAGCCTTTACCACCATTACGGGAACAAGGAGCGCATCATCGGCGCGCTGTACCTCACGGGTGTTGGCCAGTACGCGGCGCTGCTGGACGCTGGGATCGAGGAGGGAATGAGCGCGGAGGCCTGCGTGAAACTATTCGTCACCTGTTACGTCGATTGGGTGGCGGCCAACCCGGACTGGGCACGTTTCATTCTGCACAGCCGGGGCCGTGTCGAGGCGGGAGAGGTGGGCGAGGCGTTGCGCGAGGCCAACCGCGAGCAGGGGCGGCGTATCGCCGGGCTGCTTTCCGAGCACCGCAGGGCTGGCGCATTCAAGGAGCTCGCGGCGGAATTGTTCAACTCGGTGGTGATTGGTCCGAGCCAGGACTACGCGCGCAATTGGCTGGCCGGGCGGACGAAGGTGGGCCTGATCGATTGCCGGGATCAGCTGGCGCAGATCGCCTGGGAGAGCGTGAAGGCCTGATCGCTTTTGTAGGAGCGGAGCTTCTCCGCGATCCGGCCGATAGGCCGGTGCACTGCCTGGCAGGTTGTCCTGGCTCCGCCAGGATTTCGCGGAGAAGCTCCGCTCCTACGAAAAGCCAAAGAAAAAGCCCCGCGGTGCGGGGCTTTTTCATGTTGCTGAAGCCGTCGGCCGGATCAGGCCAGCTGGCGGCGACGGAACAGCGGTTGCGGCTGGGTCACCGAGGTCTGGTAGACCTCGCTGAAGTCATCCAGGCCGGCCAGCGCTGCTTGCGGGTCGCGGTCGGCGCGGATGGCGTAGGCGTCGAAGCCACAGCTCTGCATGAAGAACAGCTGGTCACGCAGGACATCGCCGATGGCGCGCACTTCACCCCGGTAGCCGAAGCGCTCGCGCAGCAGGCGCGCGGTGCTGAAACCGCGGCCATCGGTAAAGGCCGGGAAGTTCACGGCGATCACCTGGAACTTGTCCAGATCACCGGCGATGGCCTCGGGCTCTTCTTCCGCATCCAGCCACACGCCCAGGCCACCGTCACGGCCGCGCAGCGCAGGGCCGTGTTCCAGCCACAGGTTCAGCGGGATGATCACGTCGTCGCAGTTGGGCACGGTCTCGAGGGTTGCGTCCTTGGGCAGCAGGTGCCAGCGGTCGTCGACGACCTCGCGGTTCTTAATGATTCGCTGCATATACGCGCTCCTTGAAGGGATCGATGCCGATGCGACGGTAGGTATCGAGGAAACGTTCCTCTTCGGTGCGCTGTTCCACGTAGACCTTGATGATCTTCTCGATCACGTCGGCCATCTGCTCCTGGGCGAAGGATGGGCCGAGGATCTGCGCCAGGCTGGCGTCACGGCTGGCGCTACCGCCCAGGGATACCTGGTAGAACTCCTCACCCTTCTTGTCCACACCGAGGATGCCGATGTGGCCGACGTGGTGGTGGCCGCAGGCGTTCATGCAGCCGGAGATGTTCAGGTCGATGGCGCCGATGTCGAACAGGTAGTCCAGGTCGTCGAAGCGACGCTGGATGGCTTCGGCCACCGGGATCGACTTGGCGTTGGCCAGGGAGCAGAAGTCACCGCCCGGGCAGCAGATCAGGTCGGTCAGCAGGCCCACGTTCGGGGTGGCGAAACCGTTCTCGCGCAGTTCGCCCCAGAGGGTGAACAGCTGCGCCTGTTCGACGTCGGCGAGGATGATGTTCTGGTTATGGCTGTTGCGCACTTCGCCGAAGCTGTAGCGGTCGGCCAGGTCGGCGACCACGTCCAGCTGCTTGTCGGTGATGTCGCCGGGCGCAACGCCCGTGGGCTTGAGCGACAGGGTCACGGCGACGTAGCCGGGCTTCTTGTGGGCGAAGGTGTTGCGGGTGCGCCAGCGGGCGAAGCCGGGGTTCTCGGCGTCGAGCTGGGCGAGGGCGGCGTCCTGGTTTTCCAGGGCCTGGTAGGCCGGGTCGACGAAGTGCGCGGCCACGCGCTGCAATTCGGCGTCGGTCAGGGTGCTCGGGCCATCCTTCAGGTTCGCCCATTCGGCGTCGACCTTCTGGGCGAAGACTTCCGGCGTCAGCGCTTTCACCAGGATCTTGATGCGCGCCTTGTACTTGTTGTCCCGACGGCCATAGCGGTTGTACACGCGCAGGATGGCGTCCAGGTAGGACAGCAGGTGTTTCCACGGCAGGAATTCATTGATGAAGTTGCCGACGATCGGGGTACGGCCCAGGCCGCCGCCGACGGAAACGCGGAAGCCCAGCTCGCCGGCTTCGTTCTGCACCGCTTCCAGGCCGATGTCGTGCACCTCGATGGCGGCGCGGTCGCTCACGGCGCCGTTGACGGCAATCTTGAACTTGCGCGGCAGGTGGGCGAATTCGGGGTGGAAGGTCGACCACTGGCGGATGATCTCGCACCAGGGGCGCGGATCGACCAGTTCGTCATGGGCGACGCCGGCGAACTGGTCGGTGGTGGTGTTGCGGATGCAGTTGCCGCTGGTCTGGATCGCGTGCATCTGCACGGTGGCCAGCTCCGCGAGGATTTCCGGCACGTCTTCCAGTTCCGGCCAGTTGTACTGGACGTTCTGGCGGGTGCTGATGTGCGCGTAGCCCTTGTCGTAGTCGCGGGCGATCTGCGCCAGCTTGCGAACCTGCTGGGAGTTCAGCAGGCCGTAAGGCACAGCCACTCGCAGCATGGGCGCGTAGCGCTGGATGTACAGGCCATTCTGCAGACGCAGCGGGCGGAATTCCTCGCCGGTCAGTTCGCCCGCCAGGTAACGGTGGGTCTGATCGCGGAACTGCTTGACGCGATCCTCTACGATCCTCTGATCGTATTCGTCATATACGTACATGAATCATCCTGCTGTCAGGCTATAGCGCTCAGGGCGTATTGCGTTTCCCAGCGCGCACGGCAACGCGCTCCACGCGGAGTGGGGCGCACGATACCAGTTCAGGAATATGCGCAAAAGTGATGTTTGAGTATATGGCGAGAACTTTCCGATCTAAGCCGCGCCAGGCCTGAAACACAGGCGTGGCGGCGGCTTGCGCGGACATCGGTGTGCCGCTGCGCTTAGCACTTTTTATGCGGTGATCAGGCTTCGCGCCCGTGGGCGGCGTCGCGCAATTGTGAGGTGTCGACACGGACGAAGATCGAGTCACCGACGCAGGTCAGCACGTCGCCGGCATAGACCTCGCAGATGATCCGGCTCTTGCGGCCGACTTCGCCCTCGACGTAGGCCTTGAGGGTCAGTGGCACGCCCATGGGCGTCGGCTTGATGTACTTGATGCCCAGGTTGCCGGTGACGCAGTCGATGCGCGGCAGGCTGCCCGGCTCGCGGCCTTCGGCGCGATAGTGGTAGGCCATGGCGGTCCAGTTCGAGTGGCAGTCCACCAGCATGGCGATCAGGCCGCCGTAGACCAGCTCCGGCCAGCCGCAGTACTTGGCTTCGGGCAGGTGCTCGGCGATGACGTGGATGCCGTCCTCGTGCCAGCGGCTCTTGATGTGAAGTCCGTGCGGGTTGCTGCCTCCGCAGCCGTAGCAGACGCCTTCCGGCGCGACAGTGTCTTGCAGTGAGTCCACGTGCTTAATCCACTCGCTTGTTCTTATGGAGCCAGCAGCCTAACGGCATTTGCGCGGCGACGGAAAGGGGCGGTTCCTTGAGCAGCGGGCAGGGCTGGTCTTAACTCTTGCCTGTGGTCCTTCAGCCAATAACGAGAAGATGGGGGAAACATGAGCGAAGAGTCGTCCAACAAGACCAGCGACAGTGTCGTCGATGCCCGCGCCGCATTCATCCTGATCCTGCTGGTGGTCGCGACCGCAGTGTTCTGGGTCAGCCACCAGTGACAGCGGTGCCGGCGGGTCGTCCTGCGGCCCGCCCGGTACCTCCTCCCTCGCCCGGCTTATCTACAGCCCGGCGAAATGCAGCACCAACTGCACCAGCCCGTAGAGCAGCAACACGAAGACCAGCGTGAAGAGAATGCCCATGGCGATGAAATGACTGGGCTTGCCGTGGGTGAAGTCGCGCGCGCGATTGCGTCCGCTCTGTACGCCGAAGGCCGCGGCCAGCACGCTGTGGAGCATCTGCCAGAAGGTCGGCGGCTTGTTCTGTTGCTCGTCCATCGTTGGTCCTCCTTTTGCCTGCAAGACTAGCTCCTGAGGGCGCGAGCGCTAGAGTTCGATCTGCGTCCACTGGCGTTTCTGCCACATCACCGCGAAGATCGCCGAGGCCAGTCCGCGCTGGAGAATCTGCATGCTCCAGATTGCCAGCAGCCCGCCGCCCAGCACCGGGCCGACCAGGTAGGCCAGGGGCAGGAAGAACAGCCACTGGTTGCCGAGGCTCACTGCCATCACCGTGCGTACGGCACCCGCGCCGAGCAGCGCCTGGGTCAGCACCAGCGCCGTGGCGTCGATCACCATGCCCATGCCGGTGAGCATCAGCGGCACCCGGCCCAGTTCGATCAGCGCAGGATCGCTGACGAACAATTGCAGGATGGACTCGGGGAAAATCCAGAACGGCGCGCCCAGCAGCGCCAGGCCGCAGGCCGCCACCTTCACCACGTCCCAGCCCCAGCGATGCGCGCTGTCGAAATCGCGCTCGCCCATGCTCTGGCTGACCAGGGTGGTCGCAGCCATACCCAGGCCGACGCCGGGGAGAATCAGGAACAGCGCCAGGTTGATCAGTACGTGAGCCACCGCCAGCTCGCGGGTGCCGACCTGGGCGATGATCCAGAACAGCAGGGTGATGCCGGCGGCGAAGAAGAACTGCTGCAGCGAGTTGGGCAGCGACAGGCGTAGCAGGGTGCGAACGTCGCGTTCGCTGGGCAGGCTCGCACGCAAGCCCTGGGCGCGGGCGTCGCGCCAGGTGATCCAGGCGTAGATCAGGGAGCCGATGTACAGTGCCAGTGTCGTGCCCAGGCCGCTGCCAACGGCGCCCATTTGCGGCAGGCCGAACAAGCCGTGGATCAGGCTGTAGCTGATCGCTGCGTTGGCCAGGTGCATCACCACCAGGGTACGCATGTACATGCCTGAGCGCCGGGTGCCGTTCCAGTAGCCGCGGAAGGAGAAGTTCAGTCCGACGGCGAGTACCGACAGTGCGCGCCATTCGAAGTAGGGGATGCCGACCGCGAGTACTTCGGGGTCGCTGGATAGAGCTCGGACGATAGGCTCGGCGAACAGCAGGCAGATCAGCGTGATTGGCAGTGACAGCCCCAGCGCTACCAGAAGCCCGCAATTCAGCGGCGCGGCCAATTCATCGTTGCGGCCTTCGCCGCGGCGGCGCGCAACCAGCGCCTGTACGCCGGCGCCCAGGCCCATCACCAGGGAGATGGCGACGAAGTTGGCGTAACTGCCGATGCCGACTCCGGCCAGGGACTTTTCTCCGAGGTGCCCGACCATCGCCGCATCCACCAGGTTGAGCAGGCTCTGGCTGAGCATCCCGCCGATGATCGGCAGGCCCAGGCTGAGAATATTCTGGAACCGCTGGCGCTCTAGCATGGCGTCTCTGGGCAGTGAGCTCCGGCTTTGTGTGGACGTCCAGCGGGCCCGTGCCGGTAGGGCGCCACTGTGGAAATCCTAGCTGATCCGTCCGGTCCCCGCCCCCCATTCAGAACGTAATGTGCCTACGAATACTGCGAAGTTGGCCCGGCGATATTTCCGATATTTGTGTGAGGTGTATCACGTTTTTTCGCCTTGGCGAATGCAGGCGGCGTACTACGCTGAGACTCAATTGACCAGGGCAAACCTGTGCGAAAGCCAGGGACGCAAAGCCACCGATCTACAGCCCGGAAGGGCCATGACCGCGGGGTTGCCAAGCAGGCCGGACGTTCGTCCGCGCCCTCTGCGAGCTTGCGCTCGGCATCTTCCAACGTCCCGGTGAGCCTCCTGATCAACCCGTGCAGGTTGATGGTGTTTGTTGGCCAAAGGGAGCGCGCCGATGAATCAGCCGTACCAGCTTCAGTACACCTACGGGTTCGCCCGCATGGCGTTGCGAGATCAGGTGGTCTTCAAGTCCATTGTCGGTCTGCTCAGCGGCCGTACGTTGGCGAGTTGGGCTTATGTCGACGGCCCGGCCGACTTGGTGGTCGAGGGTGAGGAGGGCGCGCCGCGCGTCCAGTTGCGCACCGCCGAGGGCGAGCCTTTCTGGGTGCACTGGCCGCTGCGCGCCAGTGAAGTCTTCGACTGTCTTGAGCGCGCCGCCCGTGCCATTGGCCAGCGACCCATAGAGGCGCTTGGCGCCACGCTACGCCTGAAGCACTGGCCAGCAGCCTCCCTGCTCCAGGGAGATCATCGCTACGTACGCCTGGCCACGTTGCTCTGTGCCCGGACCATGAGCCTGGACGAGCTATGCGAGCGCTCCGGCGTGCCGCGCACGGTGGCGGAGAGCTTTGTCCGCCTGATGGCCGCGCAGGAGATGCTTCAACACAGTCAGGCCATTCCCGTCGCAGCTGCGCAGCAAACTGCTGCTCCCATTGGCCTGCTGGCACGTATCCGCCGTCACTTGGGCCTGGGCGGGGCGGTGGAGGCCAGCCGATGAGGGAATACAAGATCCTCTTCACCGGCACCATGGGCGCCGGCAAGACCACCGCCATTGCCGCGATCAGCGATATCGACCCGGTCAGCACCGACGTACAGAACAACGATCCCAGCCTGGACAAGGCGCGCACCACGGTCGGCCTGGACTACGGCGAAGTGGTTCTTGGCCCGGACGAGCGCCTGCGCCTGTATGGCACTCCCGGTCAGGCCCGCTTCGCCTTCATGTGGGGAATCCTTGCCCGCGGCGCGCTCGGCCTGGTGATCCTGATCGACAACTCACGGCCTGATCCGCTGGGGGACCTGCGCGTCTACCTCGACGGTTTCGCCGATTGCATCGCCCAGGCGCCCTGCGTGGTCGGCGTCGGCCGCTTGCCGGGCAACCCCAGCCCCAGCCTGGACGACTACGCCGCTGCCTTGGCACAGGCCGGGTATGCCTTCCCGGTGGTGGAAGTGGATGTACGCGAAGCAGAGCAGGTGCGACTGCTGCTCGACCTGCTCCTGCTGCAACTGGAATGCACGGCAGCCTGAGGCTGAATTTTGCAATCGATTGGAGTCGACCATGGAACCTGTCCTGATGGGCCTGCCGGAAAGACTGCGTCGCGACGCCGAGCTGGCGCTGGACGAACTGGGCGACAGCCTGGGCCGTCTGAGCGCGGCGGTGATCGCCACGACTGACGGTTTTGAAGTGGCCTCCCGTGCCGGCAAGGGGCTGGAGGTTTCCAAGCTGGCGGCCATGGCCTGCTCGATCTCGGCCCTCGGCGCGATGGTGGGCCAGGAGAGTGAAGTCGGGCCGCACCAGAACGTGATAGTCGAAGCGAGCGAAGGCTACATCGTCATCGTCGACATCCCGCACCCGAGCCACCCGATGATCCTCAACCTGGTCGCCGACCGCGAGGAGATGTTGGGCCAGGTGCTCTACCAGGCAAAGCGAACCGCAACTCGGCTGGCGGATGTTTCGCTGGCCGGCTGAGACAAAAGGCATCGCGGCGCGCGCGGCCGCGGGGCCCCTATAACAGGACGCGCACTCAAGGAGTAATCGCTATGGCAGCACTGCAACAATCGCTGGACGAACTGCTGAACCTGGATGGTGCCCTGGCGTCGGCCGTGGTGGATGCCAAGAGCGGCATGCTGCTCGGGCAGGCCGGTTGTGGCGTGGACCTGGAACTGGCCGCGGCGGGCAATACCGAAGTAGTCCGTGCCAAGCTCAAGACCATGAAGTCGCTGGCGCTCAATGATGTGATCGAGGACATCCTCATCACCCTCGGCCGGCAGTACCACATCATCCGCCCGATGGCGAAGCATGAGGGCGTGTTCATGTACTACGTGCTGGACAAGGTGAAAGCGAACCTGGCGCTGGCGCGGCGCAAGTTGCAGGAGGTGGAGGGGCAGATGGCGATCTGAGGCGGGCAGGCAGGAGGCTTCTGCCCGTTCCCTGATGTGCAACCCGCTGGCCCGACACGGGCCAGCTTCGTTTCAGCTGAGCAGGAGTTGCGCCAACTGCGCGGCATGGCCGCGCAATTCCGGGACCGCAGTGGCCTCCCAGTGGCTGGCGCGCAGCATCGGGCTGAGGAGGTACAGATCAGGATGGACAACGCCTCGGGCATTGCGCAAGCGATAGTGGGCGTCGGTTTCGAGTCCCAGTTGCTGGCTGTCCTGACAAATGACTCCGCGGTCGAGCAAGCCGCAGAGCAGGGGCTCGCTGACGGTGCGCAGGTTGGTACAGGGGCCGGTGCAGTTGATCAGGTAGTCAAAGTGCTGCGCGGCTGATTGCGACGCGCCTCTGGGGCGGATGTCGAGCAAGATGCCTTGCGCATTGGCGCTCGCTGCAATGACCCGGCCAGCCTGGATTCGCAGTTGCCCACTGTCGCGCAGGTCGTTGATCCGTTGCGCTACCGGTGGCGCGGCGCGGTGG
The DNA here is from genome assembly GCF_005877905.1 of Pseudomonas nicosulfuronedens. Lineage (GTDB taxonomy): Bacteria > Pseudomonadota > Gammaproteobacteria > Pseudomonadales > Pseudomonadaceae > Pseudomonas > Pseudomonas nicosulfuronedens. The sequence goes on from NZ_SWDV01000031.1 coordinate 77,817, forward strand.
CGATGAACGTCCCAGTAAGGCTGCAGATGGCGCAGGAAGCGGTCACGTTCCTTGTCGTTTAGTGCTTGCCAGAGCTGTGGTGTTGCCGGGCGCAAGGCGGCGATCACGTCGCGCCAGTCGTGGCCGTCCTCTGTGGCCTGACGAATCAGGCTTCGCAGTCGGCGCAACCGTTCGTTCAGTCCCATCTGGTCGAGGAAGGTCGGTGGGAGCTCGGGCAGCACGGGGTGGCTGGTATTGTCGCGGTGCGCCTGAGGTAGCAGGGATCGGCGCGACAGCGCCAGCAGCGAGCCGCGATGGCCTTGGTCCTGCAGGGCGAGGGCCATGTCGTACATGGTTAGCCCGGTACCCAGCAGCAGGATTCTGGCGTCGGACGGAATGCTCTCCAGCACGCCAGGGGCCCAGGGGTCGCGCAGGTAGCGCGGATCGCTTTCGAGCGCTTTCAGAGGGGCTGGGGTTGCGGGGGCGAAGTTGCCGGTGGCGATGACTACCTTGCGGCTGTCCAGATGCTGGCCGTTATCCAGCAGCAGGTGCAGGTAATCCCCCTGCTCGTTCAGCTCCAGTACTTGTTCGCACAGACTGCTAAAGCGTACTCCCGGTGCGGCTTCGGCTATCGCCTGGCCGAGGCGGTCCTGCAGGTAGTCGCCGTAGAAACGTCGTGGCAGGAAGTCTCCGGGGTTCGCCTCGGGCATCTGCCGGCGAGCGAAGTCGAGAAAGTCCGAAGGCTGGTCGGGGAACAGGCTCATGCGCTCGGCGGGCACATTGAGGATGTGGCTGGCGGAACGGGTGCCGTAGGCGAGACCGCGGGCCAGCCGCCCGGAGCGATTGATCAGGCTGAGGCGCAGCGGCCCCTTGGCGTTGCGAAGCAACTGGATGGCCAGCGCTGTACCGCAAAAACCGCTGCCGATGATGGCGATGTGTTCCATGCAACCCGCTCCCTGTTTCGGACCGGGGCAGGGTCGCAGAGCGAGGCGTGACTGGCAACCGGGGGGCCGCGAAAATCTTGGCCCACGTCAAACGAGTCCGATGCGCGAACTGGGTAAATGCCGGGGAAATAACAGAAAGGCGACTTTGGGGTCGCCTTTCTGTCGGGACTTACTCGAACAGGCCGTGCCAGCAGTCGCTCAGATCGCCCAGTTCGAAGGACTTGGCCCAGGATTGCTTTTCCAGCCACAGGCGGGTGGTTTCGCGGTCGGCTTCGGTCAGGCTGCCGACGGCGTTCAGGCACAGATAGCCGGTGAACTCACCGTCTTCGGTAGCGCCGCCGACGAAGACCCAGCCCTCGGACTCGACGAACGCGATCCACTGATCGAGCACGTCATCCAGGTCGCCGGTGTAGTTCACTTCCAGGCTGAAGCCGAACTCCTGGAACTCGCCCAGGCGCAGTTTCTTCAGCAGGCGGCGTTTGCGCGGCTTGGCCATTTGTTCGGGGGTGAGGTATTTCATCGGTGTTTCTCTCGTCAGCGGAAGCCTGGCGGGTGGCCAGCTTCGATCCGTTGTGACCCCGGGGTGCCCAGGATGGTGGGATTATCCCGCATCCGCACAGGAAGTGCAGCGAAGGTTTTCCGCAGACCCGGAAGGCGCTGACGAATTCGCCGCGACCGGGGGTGTCCGGCCGCGGCGTGGGGCGTCAGATCAGTTGTCGTAACCCAGGTTCGGCGACAGCCAGCGCTCGCTGGTGGTGATTTCCTGATCCTTGCGCGCGCTGTAGCGTTCGATCTGGTCCTTGTCGACCTTACCCACGGCAAAGTACTGCGCCTGCGGATGGGCGAAGTACCAGCCGCTGACAGCGGCAGCGGGGAACATGGCGTAGTGTTCGGTCAGGGTGACGCCGGACAGGCCCTTGGGATCGAGCAGCTTGAACAGCGTGCCTTTCTCGGTGTGGTCCGGGCATGCCGGGTAGCCGGGGGCCGGGCGGATGCCGACGTACTGCTCCTTGATCAGCGCCTCGTTGTCCAGGTGCTCCTCGGGCTGGTAGCCCCAGTAGTCCTTGCGTACACGCTCGTGCAGCCACTCGGCGCAGGCTTCGGCGAGGCGGTCGGCGAGGGCCTTGACCATGATCGCGTTGTAGTCGTCGCCCTTGGCCTCGTAGGCCTTGGCCACTTCCTCGGCGCCGATGCCGGCGGTGGTGATGAAGCCGCCGACGTAGTCCTTCACGCCACTGTCTTTGGGCGCGACGAAGTCGGCCAGGCTGAAGTTCGGCTTGCCGTCGGGCTTGATGGTCTGCTGGCGCAGGTGGTGCAGGGTGGCCAGCTTGTGGCCGTCGTCGCCGTAGACTTCCAGGTCGTCGTGGTGCACCTGGTTGGCCGGCCAGAAGCCGAAGACAGCCTTGGCGCGAATGAGCTTCTCGTCGATCAGCTTCTTCAGCATCGCCTGGGCGTCGTTGAACAGGCTGGTCGCCGCTTCGCCCACGACTTCGTCGGTGAGGATTCGCGGATACTTGCCGGCCAGGTCCCAGGAGATGAAGAAGGGCGTCCAGTCGATGTACTCGGCCAGCACGTTGAGGTCGATGTCATCCAGCACCTTGACGCCGGTGAAGCTCGGCACCGGCGGCTGGTAACCTGCCCAGTCGAACTTCGGCTTGGCGGCGATGGCCTGCTCGTAGCTCAGGCGTTCGGTGCGCGCGCTGCGGTTGGCGGTGCGCTCGCGAACTTCCGCGTACTCTTCGCGCAGCTTGCGGGTGTACTCGGGCTTCATTTCCTTGGACAGCAGGGTGGTCGCCACGCCCACCGCGCGGGAGGCGTCGGTGACGTAGACCACGGCGTCGTTGCTGTACTGCGGGTCGATCTTCACCGCGGTGTGCGCCTTGGAAGTGGTGGCGCCACCGATTAGCAGCGGCAGGCTGAAGTTCTGCCGCTGCATTTCCTTGGCGACGTGGACCATCTCGTCCAGCGACGGCGTGATCAGGCCGGACAGGCCGATGATGTCGCACTTCTGTTCGCGGGCAGTCTGCAGGATCTTCTCGGCCGGGACCATCACGCCCAGGTCGACGATGTCGTACCCGTTGCAGCCCAGCACCACGCCGACGATGTTCTTGCCGATGTCGTGGACGTCGCCCTTCACCGTGGCCATGAGGATCTTGCCCTTGGCCTCGGGCTTGTCGCCTTTCTCCGCCTCGATGAAGGGGATCAGGTGGGCCACCGCCTGTTTCATCACGCGGGCGGACTTCACCACCTGCGGAAGGAACATCTTGCCGGCGCCGAACAGGTCGCCGACCACGTTCATGCCGTTCATCAGCGGGCCTTCGATGACCTCGATGGGGCGCGCGCATTTCTGCCGGCACTCCTCGGTGTCCTCGACGATATAGGTGGTGATGCCTTTGACCAGTGCGTGTTCCAGGCGTTTCTCGACGCTATGGCTGCGCCACTCCTCGTTCTCGACTTCCTTGACTGCGCCGCCGCCCTTGTAGTTGTCGGCGATGGCCAGCAGCGCCTCGGTGGCGTCCGGGCTGCGGTTGAGCACCACGTCCTCGACCTTGTCGCGCAGTTCCTGCGGGATCTCGTCGTAGATTTCCAGCTGGCCGGCATTGACGATGCCCATGGTCAGGCCGTTCTGGATGGCGTAGTAGAGGAATACCGAGTGGATCGCCTCGCGCACCGGGTTGTTGCCGCGGAACGAGAAGGACACGTTGGACACCCCGCCCGAGGTCAGGGCGTAGGGGAGGTTGTCGCGGATGTACGCGCAAGCCTCGATGAAGTCCACCGCGTAGTTGTTGTGTTCCTCGATGCCGGTGGCGACCGCGAAGATGTTCGGGTCGAAGATGATGTCTTCCGGCGGGAAGCCCACTTCGTTGACCAGGATGTCGTAGGAGCGCTGGCAGATTTCTTCCTTGCGCGCCTGGGTGTCGGCCTGGCCGGCTTCGTCGAAGGCCATCACCACCACGGCGGCGCCGTAGCGCTTGCACAGACGGGCGTGGTGCTTGAACTGCTCGACACCTTCCTTCATGGAGATGGAGTTGACGATGCCCTTGCCCTGGATGCACTTCAGGCCTGCTTCGATCACTTCCCACTTGGAGGAGTCGATCATGATCGGCACGCGGGAGATGTCCGGCTCGGAGGCGATCAGGTTGAGGAATCGAACCATGGCGGCCTTCGAGTCCAGCATGCCCTCGTCCATGTTGATGTCGATCACCTGGGCGCCGGCTTCCACCTGCTGCTGCGCCACTTCCAGCGCTTCGGCGTAGTTCTCCTCGCGGATCAGCCGGGCGAACTTGGCCGAGCCGGTGATGTTGGTGCGCTCGCCGACGTTCACGAACAGCGAGTTGCGGTCGATGGTGAAGGGCTCAAGGCCGGACAGGCGGCAGGCGCGGGGGATTTCCGGAATGGCCCGCGGCGCGTACTTGGCCACGGCCTTGGCGATGGCTTCGATGTGGCCCGGTGTGGTGCCGCAGCAGCCGCCGATGATGTTGAGGAAGCCCGAGGCGGCGAACTCCTCCACGACCACGGCCATTTCCGCCGGGGTCTCGTCGTATTCGCCGAAGGCGTTGGGCAGACCGGCGTTGGGGTGCGCGGAGACGTGGGTCCCGGCCTTGGTCGCCAGTTCTTCCAGGTAGGGGCGCAGCTCTTTTGCGCCCAGGGCGCAGTTCAGGCCGACGGAGATCGGGTTGGCGTGGCGCACCGAGTTCCAGAAGGCTTCGGTGGTCTGGCCCGACAGGGTGCGGCCGGAGGCATCGGTGATGGTGCCGGAGATCATGATCGGCAGCTCGACGCCCAGCTCTTCATACACGCCCTGCACGGCGAAGATCGCCGCCTTGGCGTTGAGGGTGTCGAAGATGGTCTCGATCAGGATCAGGTCCGCGCCGCCTTCGATCAGGCCGCGGGTGGATTCGCTGTAGTTCTCCACCAGCTCGTCGAAGGTGACGTTGCGGAAGCCGGGGTCGTTGACGTCCGGGGAAATCGAGCAGGTGCGGCTGGTCGGGCCGAGGACGCCGGCGACGAAGCGCGGTCGGTCCGGGGTTTCGGCGGTCTTGGCGTCGGCGACTTCACGGGCCAGGCGCGCACCTTCCACGTTCATCTCGTAGGCCAGTTCCTGCATGTCGTAGTCGGCCTGGGACACGCGGGTGGCGTTGAAGGTGTTGGTCTCGAGGATGTCCGCGCCAGCGTCCAGATAGGCCTTCTCGATGGCCTGGATGACGTCCGGGCGGCTGAGCAGCAGCAGGTCGTTGTTGCCCTTCACGTCGCTCGGCCAGTCGGCGAAGCGCGCGCCACGGTAATCCTCTTCCTGCAGCTTGTAGCTCTGGATCATGGTGCCCATGCCGCCGTCGAGGATCAGGATGCGCTCCTTGAGGGCTTGCTGGAGGGCTTGCAGGCGTGCGGCACGGTCGATCATTGGAATACCTGGAAAAGGGCGTGACGAAAGGTCGCTGATGATAGCAAAGCTGCACGGCTTTCCGGTGGCCCGCGGTTTTCCATGAATTTCATTCATGTTGATGCGGGGTGTGGCTTGACGTGGTGTCAACCGCGCCCTGAGCGGACCTGACAAGTCCGGAACTGCCTGACGGCGGGCTTGCTGGAAGAATTCACGGTACCGGGCGGCAAGGATGAGGAAGTTTCGCGTCGCTGACCGCCTACCTAAGGATTCCGGACGCAAGGAGACACCCATGTCGCAGAACGCCAACACCCTGATGCTGTTCTTCAAGGAGCAGGGCCCGCACGAGCTGTGCGTGCTTTCGCTGGTCAACCTGATGCGAGGCGACCAGGAAAAATCCCGCGGCTACCAGCAGCGCCTCGGCGTGGACCTTGGCGGCATCTGGGAGGAGGTCTGGTTCAACCAGCAGTTCAGCGCGCAGCCCGAGTACATTCGCCTGGACTTCGACACTTCGGTACGCGCCAACCTGCCGCTGGCGTTGCTGGAAAGCCTGTTCGAGCAGGGGCTGCGTGCCGCCGTGATCGAGGTCTTCCATAGCCAAGTCGGCGAGACCCAGCGCCACCACTTCCTCGATGGCAAGTTGGTGAATCGCTCGGACCTTTACCATCGCGAACCCTTCATCGAGCCCATCGTCAGCGTGCAGCTGGATGCACGTCATGAGGATGGCGAGGAAGACACGAGCGTCTGCGTGACGCGCCCGGTACCCTTGCGCCAGCTGATCGAAGAGGAGCGCGAGCACGAGGAGAACGCCAAGGTGCTGGTGGAGGGGATCGCCGAGATCGCCAAGGTGGCGCGCCAGACCGGTGTCGGCCCCGGCGGAGTGATCAAGACCGGACTGGTGCTCTGGCAGATGGCCAAGGGCTTGCTGCACGCGGTGATCCTCACCGTGCTGGCGCTGGTGTTCTTCAAGGGCTTCTGGATGTGGCTGGGGCTGGGTGTACTGCTCGCCGTCATCCTGCCGCTGCTCTATGGCTGGGTCGAGTACAGCGACCTGACTGGAAAGCGCGAGGAACCCGAGGCAGCTGACGGCGCAGACTGACGCACCGTGTCTGGCACGCTGCTCTCCCGCCGCGAAATGCGAAATCCGTCGCAGCCAAAAGCGAAACGCTGTCGCACCCGTCTAGGCGCGGAACCCCGCCGTGCGTATGCTGGCGCGCGGCGAGAAGGTAGTGGCTATCTGCCTGCTCGTCCTCGGCGGGGCGCCGTGGGCGCCCACTCGATCATGAAGCCGGCAGCATCGCAAGTCCGGCGGGGATGGAGCGTGCGGCGCAGCTGGCCGCCCCACGCAAGCTATGGACTGGCAACCTTGGACACGGATGCTTTCTCGCAACTGCTGACGCTCTACATGCGGCGTATTCGCGCCAGCGCTTCGGGCGTGGCAACGGAAATCGGCCTGAGCCGCGAGGCGGTGAACAACTGGCGCAACGGCCTGTCACTGCCCAATCCCAAATCCCGCGACAAGCTCATTGCCTGCGCCCGCTACCTGCGTCTGACCGAGCTGGAAACCAACCGCCTGTTCAGTGCGGCGGGCTTCGAACCGGAATTCCCGCTACAGGCCGAGACGACCGGTGGCGTGCCCTTCGCGCCCTGCATCGACGCGCTGTTCGAGCAACTGCGCCGGCTCACGCCGTACCCCATTGTCCTGCTGCTTTCCCAGGCGCACTGGGGCCAGCCGCCGTTCCGCCAGGAGTTGCTGGCCCGCGCCCGTGCGCTCTACGGCGAGCCGTCGGTGCTGCACATCCAGCCGCCCTACAGCGCCAGCACCGCCAGCAGCGACTACTTCGCCGCCATCGGCCGCCAGTGCGGCTTCGCCGATATCACTTCGGACTATGACTTCGAAGCAGCCCTGGAGCGCCGCCTGTTGGCCGGCGAGCGACTGTTCTGCCTGGTCAGCCGTTTCGAACAGGGCACTCCGCAATTACGCGAAATGCTTGCGGGCATCCTGCGCAGCTTGAGCGAGATGCACTGTGGCCGACTGCATCTGCTGCTGTGTGGTGGGGAAGCCCTGGCCGACCTGAAGTACCGCAGCGGCGACTTGTCGCTGCTGAACATCGCCCAGGTCAGCCACTGGTCCGAGCTGACCCTGGCCGACCTGACGCTGCTCGCCCAGCGCCGCTGGCCCGAGCGGCGTTTCGACCAGGCCATGCTGGGTGAGCTGCTGGAAAGCTGCGGCGGCCACCCGGCGCTGGCGGAGGAGGGGTTGGAGTGGCTGGTGCAATTCGCCGCGCTGACCCCGGACTCGCGCCAGGCGCTGCACGACCTGTTGTCGCGCAGTGCCCGGCTCTGGCAGGCCTTCCTGCCACTGGCGGACACCGACAGTTCGCGCGAGCGACTGCGCTTGCGCCTGGACGCACTGGATCTGGGCCGCGCCAGCCCGTACCTGGCCGATGGCGAGTTGCGCCGACTGTTCTGGAACAACCTCATCACCATCCGTGGCCAGGGTGACTCGGCGCGTCTGGTGTGGCGCTGCGAGATCATCCGCCAGACCGGCCGCCAGGTGCTGGACGCATGCGTCGAGGGCTGAGCCGGCAAGGTGGCGCGGTGAGCTACAAGCGCCTGCTGATCATTGCCAGCATCACTTTCCTGCTGGTCAGCGCCGTTCTGGCGCCGCGGCTCAATCCGTTCACCCGCGACGCGGCGCTGGGCAATGTGGCTTTCGAACAGTTCTTCGGCGAAATGACGGCCTGGCGCACGGCGATGATGGAGGCGCAGCAGATCGAGGGTCAGTGGCCCAAGGACATCCTCGCCTACGCGCCGCCCATCGAGCACCCCGTGCTGAAAGTCGTTTCGCCACAGCCACAGCGCCTGCTGATGACCGTTGAGGATCGTAGCGAACTGGGCGACCTGGCTGGCAGGCAAGTCATCGTCGACATGCCGCCGCGCAGCAGCGAGTGGAGTTGCCGGCCAGGGACCCCGCCGGTTCCCTCGCGCTACCTGATGAACTTCTGCCTGGACTCCGGGACAGAGGCATCCAGCGACAGCCCGCTGGTGGAAAACCTGCGTTGGTTGGTGATCATCTGCGCGCTGCTGTTTGTCATCGCTGCGCTGCTCCTGCTGTTCCGTCATCCCTTGCTCGGGCCGGTGCAGTTGCGCCCGCAGCGTCTGCTGGACATGCCACCGGCGGACCTGCCCAGGGTTGACCGCCTGCTCGGTCTGCTTGGGCGGCGCAGGGCAACCCTGCGTGCCGCTGGCATCGATGCACAGCGTTGGCAGCAAGCGCTGGCCTACGTGGGCGCCGAGGCGGAGCAGCGCGTCCAGGCACTGGCGCTGGCGTTGGGTGCCAGTTGCCAGGTGAGCTGGGGCTGGTCGCTGCCGGGACGGGTGTTCGAGTGGAAGCTGCCTGACGACGTGCCGGTTTCGCTGGACCGCTGCCTGGTCTACGTGCCGGCCCCGGAAGACAGCGAAACCCGCATCCTCCAGCACCTGCGCGTTTCCCACACCGGCCTCGACGTGATGCTGGTACTGCTGGGCGAGCGGCAGGGGCAATTGCTGAAGTACTGCGCGGATACTGCCAACCTCTGCGTTGCCGTCGATGCCCACGAACAGACCCAATGGTTGCTCGCCGGCAATCCGGGCGACCTGTTGTTGCGTCTGCTCGCTGCACAACTGCGGCTGACCCGCATCTCGCCCTACCAGACGCGGGGCGGCGTGGTGCGCGCCAGCTCGTTTTTCGGCCGCGACCAGTTGCTGGCGCGGGTCCTCAACCGCGAGCCGGCCAACTACCTGGTGGTCGGTGGCCGACAGCTGGGCAAGAGCAGCCTGCTCAAGGCCGTTCAGCGGCGCCTGGAGGACCATCCGCAGATGGTCTGTCACTACGTGTCGCTACGCGACCACCGCCTCACGCCACGGCTGGCGCTGCAGTTCGGCTTGCCAGCGGACAGTCCGCTGGAAGCGGTCATCGAGCACATTCAAACGCAGCAGGCTGGCAAACGCCTGTTCCTGCTGATCGACGAAGCCGATCTGTTCTTCCGTGACGAGGCAGCCAAGGGGTATCCGCAGCTCTCGACCCTTCGGGCGCTGAGCGAGGAGGGCCGTTGCTGGTTCATGCTCGCCGGATTCTGGGACCTCTATGCCACCGCCGTGCTGGATTATCAGTCGCCGCTGCGCAACTTCGGCGAGGTGCTGACCATCGGTGCGCTGGAGCGCCAGGCTTGCCGCGAGCTGGCCAGCGTGCCCCTGGCCCGCCTGCGGCTGGGTTTCGCCAGCGACACCTTGCTGGAGGATCTGGTGGACGCCAGCGGCCAGCGCGCCAACCTGGTCGCCATTCTCTGCCAGGAGTGCCTGGAAGCTTTGCCGCCGGGAGCACGGGTGATCGAGCGGCTGCAACTCAGGGGCGCGCTGGCCTCCCAGGCTGTCCAGGATGCGCTGGCGGGCTGGGGTCGCCTGAGCCAGGACGAGACGGCCTGTCGCCTGGATCGGATCATCGTCTACCACTGCGCACAGCACGCCGGCACCAGCCTGTCACGGCTGATCGAACTGTTCGGCGAGCGTATCGACGCCGTGGCGCTCAAGGCTTCCCTGGCGCGGTTGCAACTGGCCTTCGTACTCAAGCGCAGCGGCGATGGCTACGAGTTCGCTGTGCCGCTGTTCGTCGGACAATTCGAGGTCGCTGAGCTGCCAGTGCTGCTGCGCCACGAGCTGTCCACTCTGGAGCGCGACGCACGCTAGCCAAAAGGCGCGGAGCCGCGGAGGCTGCGAGTTGGTAGACTTGCCGGCGTTACTGGTCAAGGAACGCCCCCATGCTCCCCCGGATTCTCGTACTGCTGGCCCTGCTCATGGCCAGCGTGGGCCTGCGTGCCGAATCGATGTCCTACACCCGCGATATCCAGCCGATCTTCACCGAGAAGTGCGTGGCCTGCCACGCTTGCTACGACTCGCCGTGCCAGCTCAACCTGACCGCCGCCGAAGGTGCGCAGCGTGGGGCGAACAAGCTGCCGGTGTATGACGGTGCGCGTACGAAGGCGCAGGACCCGACGCGGCTGTTCCTCGATGCCCATGGTGCGGATGCGTGGCGGCGCAAGGATTTCTGGTCGGTGCTCGATGGCCGCGGCAGCCAGGCGGCGCTGATGGCGCGGATGATCGACCTGGGTCATGAGCATCCGCTGGTGCCCAACGCGAAGATTCCCGATGGGCTGGACCTGTCGATCAACCGCACCAACCAGTGCCCGACACCGGACAGTATCGATGACTTCGTGGCGAAGAATCCGCGCAGCGGCATGCCGTTCGCCGTCACCGGCCTGACCGACAAGCAGCTGTCCACCATCAAGACCTGGCTGGCCCAGGGTGCGCCGGTGGACGAGAAGGCCTGGCAGCCTGGCAGTGGTGAGGCACAACAGATCAGTGAGTGGGAGAGCTTCCTCAACCAGCCCGGCGCTCGCCAGAGCCTGGTATCGCGGTGGATCTACGAGCACCTGTTCCTTGCCCACCTGTACTTCACCGAGCGCGGTGAGCCGGGGCACTTCTTCCAGCTGGTGCGTTCGCGCACACCCAGCGGCCAGCCCATCGACCCCATCGCCACGCGCCGGCCCAACGACGATCCGGGCAACACCTTCTACTACCGCCTGTGGCCCATCCAGGGTGTGATCGTGCACAAGACGCACATCACTTATCCGCTCAACGAAGCCCGCCTCAAGCGTAACCAGGAGCTGTTCTACGGCTCCGCCTGGGACACCGACAAGGTGCCGGGTTACGGCCTGCAGCACCGCGCCAATCCGTTCGTGACCTTCGAGGCGATCCCGGCGCGGGCGCGCTACCAGTTCATGCTGGACAACGCCGAGTACTTCGTCCGCACCTTCATTCGCGGGCCGGTGTGCCGCGGGCAGATTGCCACCGACGTGATCCGCGACAATTTCTGGGCAGTGTTCCAGGACCCGGACCACGATCTCTACGTCACCGATCCGAAGTTCCAGCGCCAGGCCTCGCCGCTGCTGGCGCTGCCGGGGCAGATCGATGACGTCGGCGCCATGCTGTCGCAGTGGCGTTCCTACCGCGACAAGCGCAATAAATATGAGGAGCTGCGCCAGGACGTCTACGACGAGGCGCCAGCGCCGACCTGGGCCGACATCTGGGCCGGCAACGACAACGCCGTGCTGAGCATCTTCCGCCAGTACGACAGCGCCTCGGTGCGCAAGGGGTTGATCGGCGGCGTGCCGCAGACTATCTGGTGGATGGACTATCCACTGCTGGAGCGCACCTACTATGGGCTGGTGGTGAACTTCGACGTGTTCGGCAACGTCGCCCACCAGGCGCAGACGCGGCTGTATTTCGACCTGATCCGCAACGGCGCCGAGCAGAACTTCCTGCGCCTGATGCCGGTTGGCGAGCGCCAGAAACTGCTCGACGACTGGTACCAGAGCAGCGGCAAGCTGAAGATGTGGGCGGACTACTACAACTCCGACAGCGACGCGCCCACCGGCCTGTTCCTGCCGGAAAAAGGCGCCAAGCTGGCCTTCGCCAAGCAATTGCTGAAGCACTACGTGGCGCTCAATGCGCGCCCCGATCCGATCAACCTGTGCGAAAACGGCGCCTGCTACCGCAACACCGTGGCAGCGCCGCTGCAGGATGCCGAACAGGCCTTCAGCCGCCTGGTCAGCCGCCCGGCCGCCGGGTTGCCGGTCATCGACCAGTTCCCCGAGGCGACCATGCTGCGCGTGGAACTGCCGGACGGCCAGCGCGAGATCTACACCGTGCTGCGCAACCGCGCGCACAGCAACGTTGCCTTCATGACGGGCGAGTCGCTGCGCTACCAGCCGGGGCTGGATACGCTGACCATCTACCCCGGCGTGCTGTCGAGCTACCCGAACTTCATGTTCAACCTCAAGGCCGCCGAGGTGGGCGACTTCGTCGCTGCGCTGGAGCAGGTGAAGGGCGCTGCAGACTTCGAGAAGGTCGCCGACCGCTGGGGAGTGCGTCGCAGTAATCCGCAATTCTGGTTCTACTTCCACGACCTGGATGCCTACCTGCGCGAAACCGAGCCGGTGGAGGCGGGCGTGCTGGACATGAACCGCTACGAGAACCTCTGATCCTGTACGACCGAGAGGGACGCCCGGTCCTTGCTCGCGAACCAAACCCTGGCGTGGGGCTGTTCGCGAGCAAGCTCGCTCCTACGAAAAGCTGATCTGCCCAGCTGCGAATTATTCCTACTAAAACGGTAGGGCTTTATCCCTTCCCCCCGAATGGCGTAAACTGGCGCCACGTTTGCGAGGAGTTGCCATGAGCGCTATCACCATTACCGAAGCCGCACAGGATTACCTGGCCGAGCTGCTGTCCAAGCAGGACACCCCCGGCATCGGCATTCGCATCTTCATCACCCAGCCGGGCACCACGTACGCCGAAACCTGCATTGCCTACTGCAAGCCGGGCGAGCAGAAGCCGGAAGACACCCCGGTCGGCCTGAAGGATTTCACCGCCTACATCGACGCGATCAGCGAGCCCTTCCTGGAAGACGCCGTGGTCGATTACGCCACCGACCGCATGGGTGGCCAGCTGACCATCAAGGCGCCCAACGCCAAGGTGCCGATGGTCAACGAAGACAGCCCGCTCACCGAGCGCATCAACTACTACCTGCAGACCGAGATCAACCCCGGTCTGGCCAGCCACGGCGGCCAGGTGAGCCTGGTGGACGTGGTCGAGGACAACATCGCCGTACTGCGTTTCGGCGGCGGTTGCCAGGGCTGCGGCGCGGTCGAGATGACGCTCAAGGACGGCGTCGAGAAGACCCTGATCGAGCGCATCCCCGAGCTGAAGGGCGTGCGTGACGTCACTGACCACAGCAACCGCGAGAACGCCTACTACTAAGGTCGGAGCGTGAGCTGCAGAAAAGGCGACCTTCGGGTCGCCTTTTTCGTTGGTGGATAACCGCTCAGATGCATGCGTAGGGCGCATAACCCGGAACGGGTTATCCGCCGCAATGGCGGATAACGCCTGAGGCGTTATTCGCCCTACGCAATGCTGTTCTTCGTAGGACCGAGGGGGACGCCCAGTCCTTGCTCGCGAACCAACCCCGCACAACACCGTCAGGCCTGCGCCATTTCTCGCCGCCCCGACCACATCACCACCAGCGCCACCAGCAGCACCGGCCACACCAGCAGGTTTACCGCGCCCCAGCCGACGCTGGTGATCAGCGCGCCGGAGCTGAACGACATCAGCGCCGCCAGGCTGCCATTGCCCAGTTCCATCAGCCCCTGCGCGTGGCCTCGCTCCTGTGGCGCATGGCCGAAGGCGAGCAGCGTGGTGCCGGCTACCAGCATCAGGTTCCAGCCCATGCCCAGCAGCAATGAGCTGACCAGGAACTGCGCCACCGACTGCCCGCTCAGGGCCACTGCCGCGCTCATCGCCAGCAGCGCCATGCCGATCCAGGCCACCCGGCGACCGCCGAGGCGATCCACCAGCGGGCCTGCGACGAAAGCCGGCAGGAACATCCCCAGCACATGCCACTGGATCACGCTCACCGAGCGTTCCAGCGGCAGCCCGCAGAAGCTCATGGCCAGCGGCGTGGCGTTCATGATCAGGATCATCAGTCCATGGCCGGCAGCGGTGCAGGCCATGGCGGCGCGGACCGGCGGGCGCGACAGCAGCTCGCGCATCGCCTTCCAGCCGCCAGTGGAGGGCGCGGGCGCTGCGCCTTCCGGCAGGCGGCTGAGTACCGCGATGGCAACCAGGGCCAACCCGGCAATTGCCAGGTAGGAGCCCACGAAGGGCGCGGGCAGTGCGTTGCGCGACCACAGCGCCAGACTCGGCGCGAGCAGGGCGGCCAGCACGCCACCGCCGATCACGTAGGCCGTGGCGCGGCCCTTGTGCGACTCATCCACTGCCTCCAGCGCGGCGAAGCGGTAGTACATCGCCGATGCCTGGTAAGCCCCGATGGGCAGCGCGCCGAGGCAGAACAGCAGGAAGTCCGCCAGCCACACGCCCAGCGCGCAGAGGAGCCCGCCGAGTACGCCGCCGGCCGCGCCCAGCAACAACCCGCGTCGGCGGCCATGGCGCTGCATGAACAGCGACAGCGGCTGTACCGCCAGCAGGTTGCCCAGCACCAGAATCGCCAGCGGCAAGGTCGCCAGGCTGTTGAGCGGCGTGAGTTGCGCGCCCACCAGCGAGGTGAGGGTGATACCGATCAGCGAGCAGGACCAGTACAACGCCTGGCTGGTGAACAGCAGACGGATGGCCGGAATGCGCAGCAGCATGATGCTTCCTCAGCCCTGGCAGCCGGCGGGCTTCAGCACCCGCTGGGTCGAGGCTGGATTGGCGGCGAGCTTTTCCAGCGGGCGGCGCGGGCGCGGCACCAGCTCGCCGCCGCAGTTGGGGCAATGGCCGTGCAGTACCTGTTCGGCGCAGTCGCTGCAGAATGTGCATTCGAAGCTGCAGATACGGGCGTCGGCGCAGTCGCCGGGCAGGTCGCGGTCGCAGCATTCGCAGCCGGGGCGGAGTTCGAGCATGGCAGTCCTCCTGTGGGGGTTGTCGTTGTCAGTGCAACTGGCCAAAGCGCTCGGCGTATTCCTGCGGGCTGATCGCCAGGTGCTTGTGGAAGGTGCGGCGCAGGTTCTCCGGATGGCCGAAGCCGCACAGCCGCGACACCGTGCTGATCGACGCCTGGGCGTCCTGCAGCAGCGCGCGCGCCGCTTCCAGGCGTACCCGTTCGACGTAGCGGCCAGGCCCCATGCCCAGTTCGCTGATGAACACCCGCGAGAGTGTGCGCGGGCTCATGCAGGCCTGCTCGGCCAGGGCTTCCAGCGACAGGTCATGGCCCAGGTGGGCGGGAATCCACTCCAGCAGCGCGGCCAGGCGCGGCGTGCGGGTCGGCTCCGGGGTCAGCCAGTGACTGAACTGCGCCTGCCCGCCGGGGCGCTTGAGGAACATCACCAGCCGCCGCGCCACCGCCAGTGCCAGCGCGCGGCCGAGGTCGGCTTCCACCAATGCCAGGGCGAGGTCGATGCCGGCGGTGACGCCCGCCGAGGTGAATACGTGATCGTCGCCGTCGCGGCGCTGCGGATCGTAGGTGTGCAGGCGATTGCCCTGGACGAGCACTTCGGGAAAGCCTGCGCACAGCTCGTCGACATCCGCCCAGTGGGTGGTGGCCGGACGGCCGTTGAGGACGCCGGCAGCTGCGAGGATCAGTGCACCGGAGCATACCGAGCCGAGCCGGCGCACCCGGGGTTCGGCGGCGGCCAGCCAGTGCAGCAGGTCGGTGTTTTCGCACTGCGCCGGAACGCCTAGCCCGCCGGGGACCAGCAGGGTATCCAGGGTGGTGGGATCGACTTCCCGCCACCCTTGATCGGCGCAGATGCGGATGCCCGCCGAGGTCGCCACCGGCCCGGCCTGTTCGCCCAGCACCAGCAGTTCATAGAGCGGTGCCAGGCCCTGGCGCTGGCGCTCGACATTGGCGGAGGCGAACACCTGCAGCGGCCCGGTGATGTCCAGGCTCATGACCTCGGGGTAGAGCAGGCAGGCGATGCGGCGCGGCGATTCCATGGCAACACTCGTTCAGTGGATGGAACGAGTGTGGCGATGACCGGCGCTGGCGGCAACGTCAGTCATCCCACGAATCTTGCCAAGTTATGCCGCGGGGGTCTTTGCAGAACCCAGCCGATAGGCGCTGGCATACAGCACCGGCAGCACCACCAGCGTCAGCAGCGTGGCGAAGCCCAGGCCGAACATGATCACCACCGACATGCTCTGGAAGAAGGCGTCCAGCAGCAATGGCGCCAGGCCGAGGATGGTGGTCAATGCGGTCAGGCAGATCGGCCGCAGACGCGCGCAGGCAGCATTGACCAGCGCCTCGCGCGGTGGCTGGCCGCTTTCGGCGAGGTTGTCGACTTCCTCCAGCAGCACGATGCCGTTGCGCACCAGCATCCCGGACAGGCTCAGCAGCCCCAGCAGGGCCATGAAGCCGAACGGGATGCCGGTGAGCAGGAAGCCGACGGTTACTCCGATCATCGCCAGCGGCACGGTGAGCCAGATCAGCAACGCCTTGCGCGGTGAGGAGAACATCAGCACGGTGATGATGAACATCGCCAGGAAGGCCATCGGCAGGCTGCCGAGCACGCCGTTGCGGGCGTCGCCGGAGCTTTCCACGTCGCCGCCCCAGGCCAGCTCGTAGCCCGGTGGCAGTTGCAGCGCTTCGATCTGCGGGCGCACGCGGGCCAGCAGTTGCGAGGAGGTTTCGCCGCTGTGCGGGGCGACGTCGGCCATCACCGTCAGGGTGCGCTTGCGGTCCTGACGCAGGATCAGCGGGTCTTCCCAGACGCTGTCGAAGCCGCCGACCACTTGCTCGATGGGCAGGTAGCGCTGGCTCACCGGACTCCACAGCATCAGGTCGTTGATCTGCCCGGCAGTCAGCTCGCTCTCCCGTACGACGATGGGCAATTGCTGGGTGCCGTCGCGGTAGAGACCCACCGAGAGGCCGCTGAAACTCATGCGCAGCAGGCTGTCCAGGTCGCCCTTGTCGATGCCCAGTTCACGGCCGCGGGCTTCGTTGAACTGTGGGCGCACCAGCAGCGCGCGGGCCTGCCAGTCGTGGCTGACGCCGGTGGCGACAGGGTCGGCGGCGAGGATGTCACCGACCTGGGCTCCGAGGCGGCGCAGCTCCTGCGGATCGGAGCCGGTCAGGCGCACTTCGATGGCACTGCCGTTGGACGGGCCGAACATCAGGCGCTTGAGGCCGGTCTGCACCTGCGGGTAGTGCTCGTCGAGGTAATGCTGCAGGTCGGCGATCAGCCCGGGAATCTGCGCGCGGTTCTCGGTGCGCACCAGCACCTGGGCGTAGTTGGCGTGCTGGCGTTCGGCGCCGTAGGTGAGGATGAAACGGGGCGCGCCCTGGCCGATGCTGGTCACGGTGCGCTCGACGCCGGGCAGGGCGGTGATGTGCTGGTCGATCTCGGCGGCCAGGTCGCGGGTGTGCTCGATGGCCGTGCCCTGGGGCAGCCACAGGTCAACGAAGAACATCGGCGTGTTGGCCGGCGGGAAGAAGTTCTGCCGCACCTGGGAGAAGCCCAGCAGGGACGCAGCCAGCGCCAGGGCCAGTACGCCCAGGGTCAGCGTGCGCTGGCGCAGGCAGGCTTGCAGCAGGGCACGGTAGGCGCGATACAGCCAGCCCTGGTGCGGCTCGGCGCTGTCGCCTTGCACCGGCATGCGGGCGAAGGCCCAGCGGGCGAACAGCGGCGCCAGGGTCATGGCGGTGACCCAGCTGAGCAGCAGCGACACCAGCAGCACGTCGAACAGCGAGCGGCAGTACTCGCCGGTGGAGTCCGAGGACAGCCCGATGGGCGCGAAGGCCAGCACCGCAATCACCGTTGCTCCCAGCAGGGGCAGGGCGGTGAGGCGGACGATGTGACGGATCGCGGCGTCGATGCCCTGGCCGCGCAGGCGGCCCACCAGCACGCCCTCGACCACCACGATGGCGTTGTCCACCAGCATGCACAGGGAAATGATCAGCGCGCCGAGGCTGATGCGTTGCAACTCGATGCCCAGCAGGTACATCAGCAGCAGGCTGCCCAGCACGTTGATCGCCAGTACCCCGGCGATCACCACGCCGCTGCGCAGGCCCATGAAGATCAACAGGGTGCCGACGACGATGCCCAGCGCGAGGACGAAGCTGAGCAGGAAACCGTTCACCGCGCCGTGAACTTCCACCGCCTGGTCGTAGAACGGCGTGAGTTGCATGCCGGCGGGGCGCTCGCTTTCCAGCTGGTCGAGGCGCAGGTGCACGGCGTCACCGACCTTCACCACGTTCACCTGCGGGGCGAAGGCGATGCCCAGCGCCAGGGCGGGGTTGCCGTCGGCGCGCCAGAGGTGGCTGGGGGTATCGGTGAAACCGCGCTTGACCGTGGCGATGTCGCCCAGGCGGATCAACTGGGCGCTGCCCGGCGCACTGACCAGCAGTTGTTCCAGTTCCGAGACGTCAGTGAATTCGCCGGTGGGGTGCAGGCGGATACTCTCGCTGCCGACGCGCAGGCTACCGGCGTCGGACACCACGTTCTGACGGGTCAGCAGGTTCACCAGGCGAGTCAGCGGCACGCCCATGGCGGTCATCTTTTCCCGCGAGACGTCCACTTGGACCTGTTCTGCCTGCAGGCCTGAGACCACTACCTTGCTCACGCCCGGTACCAGCACCAGCTCACGGCGCAGGTAGTCGGCGTAGTCGCGCAGCTCCTGGTAGCTGTAGCCCTTGCCGGACAACGACAGGAGGATGCCGTAGACGTCACCGAAATCGTCGTTCACCTGCGGCGGCGAGACGCCCGGCGGCAGGTGCGGGGCGAGGTCGTTGACCTTGCGCCGCAATTCGTCCCATATCTGCGGCAGCTCGCCTGCGCGGTACTGCGGCTTCACGTTGACGGTGATCTGTGACAGCCCGGCGCTGGAGATCGAAGTGAGCTTGTCGACATAGGCCAGTTGCTGGATGGCGTTCTCCAGCGGGTAGGTGACTTCTTCTTCCACCTGCTGCGGCGAGGCGCCGGCGTAGCGGGTGGCGACCACAGCGGTTTTCACTGTGAAGGCAGGGTCTTCCAGGCGGCCGATCTCGAGGATGGCGTAGAGGCCGCCGAGGGATAGCAGGAGGATGACGATCCAGCTGCTGACCTTGTTTTTCAGAAAGTAGCCGGTGATATCCATCACAGCCCCCGTTCGCGTTGCCACGGGCGCACGCGCTGGCCTTCACGCAGCTCGGCGGTGCCGGCGGCGACGATGCGCTCGCCTGGCTCCAGCCCGGAGAGAATCTGGATGCCTTCCGTGCCGGGCTGGCCGAGCTTCACTTCGCGGCGCTCGACGTGCAGCGCGTCACCGTCACCTTTCACTACCCATACCTGGCTCAGTCCCGGCGCGCTGTTATCGGCGCTGAACACCGCTTCCACCGGCACCCGCAGTACCGCCTGGGCATCGCGGCCGAGCTGGGCGAAGTCCACCTCGACGGTGGCGCTCATGCCCGGCAGCAGGGTCACGTCCCTGGGGCGCTCGAGGGTGAGGGTGACGGTGTAGCTCAGGGTCGCCGGGTCGGGGCGGGTGCTGTGCTCCTTGTAATGCGCGGGGAAATCGCGTCCCGGCACGCGGGCCAGGCGCACGATGGGCTGGTAGTCGCTGCGCAGGCTGGCGCCGTCGACGCGCTCGAGCAGGCTCTCCGGCAGCTGGAACTGCACGTCGTAGGTATCGGCCGATTGCAGGATCGCCACCGGCTGCTTGGGCTGCAGCATCTGGTGGTTCTGTACCGGCACCTGGGCGATGACCCCGGCGAAGGGCGCTTCCAGGCGCGCATAGCCCAGCTCCTGGCGGGCCAGTTTCAGCGCGGCTTCGGCGGAATCCAGCTGGGCCTTGCGCTGGTCCAGTTCGGCGCGGGCCACCAGTTGCCGCTCGTTGAGCGTGGCGACGCGCTGGTACTGGGCGCGGGCCAGGTTATAGCTGGCCTCGCGGTCGCGCAGGCGCAGGCGCAAGTCGGCGTCGTCCAGCTCGGCAATCGATTGGCCGCGCTCGACGCGCTGGCCCTGTTTCACCGAGAGCGTCTTGAGATGGCCGGCGATACGGAAGGAGAGGTCGACTTCATCCGAGGCCACCAGTTGGCCGGGGAACTGACGCACACCTTCGGCAGTGGCGGCGGGCACGCTGTAGAGCTTCACCGGGCGCACGGTGTCGACCGGCGCCGAGGGAGTCGGGCCACAGCCGACCAGCAGGCCGGCGAGCAGAAGGCAGGCGGGCGTTTTCACGCGGGAATCCTCTGAAATTGAGCGGTGCAACAAGGCTGCGCGCCGCTCGGAGAAGTCCGCCTGACATGAGTCAAGACGCGCCAGACGGCTCAGGGAAAGTTCAGCAGCTGTACAGGGTTCGTTCAGAAACAGCCGTCAGACCTTCAACACGCCACGAAAACCCCGCGCGGCGTAATAGGACTGCACACCATTGTGGTAGGTGAAGACCCGCTCGTAGCGGCGGTCGCCGAACAGCGCGCCGTCGAGCTTGCGCATCGAACCCGGGGTGCGCAGCCAGCTGGAGGTCTTCTGATCGAAGCTGCCCAGCTCCTGTAACTGCCGGTACTGCGCCTCGTCCAGCAGCTCGATGCCGATCTGCGCGGCCAGCTCGGTGGCGCAGCCAGCAGGCTTGTCCTTCTTGCGCGCGTCCAGGGCGTCGCGGTCGTAGCAGAGGCTGCGGCGGCCAGCCGGGGTCTCGGCGGAGCAGTCGAAGAACAGGAGGGCGCCGCTGGCGCTCTCGCGGCCGACCACGTCGGGTTCGCCGCCGGTTTCTTCCATCTGCTCCAGGGCCTTGAGCTTGGCCGGGGCGGCCTCCAGGCGCGCCTGGACTTCCACCCAGTCGATGCCCTTGTGGCGTTGCGGATGCTGGTCGAAGCGGGCCTGCAAGGTGGCCAGCAGGGTATCGCGCTGCTTTGCGTTCATTCGCCATCTCCCTGGAGTGATTTCTTCAGCGATGGCAAAGCAGTAAAGCAGGAAAACGCTGGCTCGCCCCGTCTAGCCGGCGTCGCCCCAGCGCTCGCGCACCGCGAGGATGTCCGGCAGGCAGTCGAGGAACAGCTCCACCAGCTCCGGGTCGAACTGGCTGCCTTTTTCCCGACGCAGCAGTTCCACCGCCTCGTCGATGCTCCACGCCGGCTTGTACGGGCGCACGCTGGTCAGCGCGTCGAACACGTCGGCGATGGCGACGATGCGCCCCTCGATGGGAATCTCCTCGCCGCGCAGACCCTTCGGATAGCCGGTGCCGTCCCAGCGCTCGTGGTGGGTGAGGGCGATGCTGCGGGCCAGGCGCAGCAGGTTGGAGTCGTGCTCGCCGATGATCCGTGCGCCGATTTCCGGGTGCTGGCGCATCACCGCCCATTCGTGCTCGTCGAGCCGGCCGGGTTTCTGCAGGATGGCGTCTGGAATACCGATCTTGCCCACGTCGTGCATGGGCGCGGCATTGAGCAGGTCGTCGGCGGCCTTCTCGGAGTAGCCGGCAGCGCGCGCCAGGATGTGCGCGTAGTGGCTCATGCGGATGACGTGCAGGCCGGTCTCGTTGTCCTTGTACTCGGACGCCTTGCCCAGGCGCTGGACGATCTGCAGGCGCGTCTCGCGCAGTTCCTCCACGCGCACCAGCGACAGGTGCGTGCGTACCCGTGCCTTGACGATGGGCGGGCTGACCGGCTTGGTGATGTAGTCCACGGCGCCGACCTCGAAGCCCTTGGCTTCGTCCGGCACATCGGCCAGGGCGGTGACGAAGATCACCGGGATGGCGCAGGTCGCTTGCTCGGCCTTGAGTCGCTGGCACACCTCGAAGCCGGTCATGCCGGGCATCATCACGTCGAGCAGGATCAGCTCCGGGCGCTCGCGATTGGCCAGTTCCAGGGCCTTCTCGCCATCCTTGGCGAACAACAGGCGGTAGTCGTCCTGCAGAATGTGGCGCAGCACCTGCAGGTTGGTGGCCTCGTCGTCCACCAACAGCAGGCAGGGCCGATGATCTTGGGCGGTCAGGGTCATGCTTGCTCCAGGCGGGTGCCGAGGGTCCTGACCCATTCCAGGGCCTGGTCGAAGTCGAAATCGTCGATGGCGTAGCGCAGGGCTTCGAAGGCCTCGCGATGCTTGCCCTGGGCGGTACCCAGGCGCAGGCGCTCCAGCGCCTGGTCGTCGAGACCGCCACGGGAGAGCGCCAGTTGCAAGGCTTGCAGAGCATCGTGCAGGTCTTCCGAGGCCGCTTCGCCAACCGCTTCGGCGAAGGCGTCGGGCACCAGCGGTACCGATTCGCGAACAGTGGCGAACTCCATGCGGACCCGCTCCAGCGCAGAGCCCAGCTGTTCAGCCGGACCATGTTCAGCGGCGCCTTCCAGCGCGCCGATGGCGCCGGCCAGGCGCGGCAGGGCGAGGTTGGCGGCGGCACCACGCAGACGGTGGGCGAGGGTGGTGATGCTGGTGCGGTCACCTTCGTTCACCGCGCTTTCCAGTGCGGCAAGGCTGGCTTCCTGCTCATCGAGGAAGCGCCCGATGGCCCGCGCCATGGGCAGCGGACCGCCCCACAGGCGCGCACCGGCAGCCCAGTCCAGGGTCGCCAGTGGTGTTGGCTCGCTGGCCTGTGAGCTGCGTACAGCGGGGGTGGCACCGAGCAGGCGGGCCATCTCATCCAGCAAGCCGGCGAGGTCCAGCGGTTTGCTGGCGAAACCGTTCATGCCGGCGTCGAGGGCGTTCTGCCGGTCGCGGTCGAGCACGCTGGCAGTGAGGGCGATGATCGGTACGGCCTCCGCACCGCGCTGTTGCTCGAGGGTGCGGATGCGCCGGGTCGCTTCCAGGCCGTCCATGCCGGGCATCTGCACATCCATCAGGATCAGGTCGAAGTCCTGAGTGCTGTAGGCATCAACGGCGGCCTGTCCGTCGCCCACGCTGTGCGGGCGATGGCCCAGGCGGCGCAGATTCAGCTCCAGCAGCTCGACGTTCTGCGGCACGTCGTCGGCTACCAGAATGCGCAGTGGCGGCAGGTTCGGTGTGTGGCTGCGGGCTGCCGGTTGCACGCTGCGGCCGGTCGGCAGCGGCAGGTCGACGGTGAACACGCTGCCCCGGCCCACTTCGCTCTCCACGGTAATACGGCCACCCATCAGCTCCACCAGCTGACGCGAAATGGTGGTGCCAAGGCCCGTGCCGCCGAAGCGCCGGCTCATGGAGGCGTCGGCCTGGGCGAAGGGGTCGAAGATGCGCTCCAGGCGGTCGGCGGCGATGCCGATGCCGGTGTCGCGGATGGCCAGGCGCAGCGCGCCGGGTTCGCCGCTGATCACCAGCCGCACCTCGCCGCGCTCGGTGAACTTCACCGCGTTGCCCAGCAGGTTGGTCAGCACCTGCTGCAGGCGCAACGGGTCGCCCTGGAAGTACTCGCCGGCGCGCTGGCCGTAGTCGATCTGCAGGCTCAGCCCCTTGCGCTCGGCGGACAGCCGCAGCGCCGCGCAGACTTGCTCGCACAGTTCCGGCAGGGAGAAGTCGAGCGCTTCCAGCTCGATGGCGCCACGGTCCAGCTTGGCGGTGTCGAGGATGTCGTTGAGCAGGCCCAGCAGCGAGCGCGAGGCGTTCTGCACGGTGGTAAGGTAGCGCCGCTGGTTCTCTTCCAGCGGCGAATCCAGCAGCAGTTCGGTGAAGCCCATGATGGCGTTCATCGGCGTGCGGATTTCATGGCTCATGTTGGCGAGGAAGCTGCTGCGTGCGGCGGCGGCCTGTTCGGCGCGGTCGCGGGCGCTGCGCAGTTCCTGCTCCATGACGCGGCGCGGGGTGAGGTCGGTGGCCAGTTTCACTACCTTCACCGGCTTGCCGTCGAAGTCGAGGATCGGGTTGTAGGTGGCGTGGATCCACACCTCGCGCCCATCCTTGGCCAGGCGGCGGTACTCGCCGGCGCTGTGCTCGCCTTCGCGCAGCCCCTGCCAGAACGCCTGGTAGCGGGCGCTGGCGGCGACGTCCGGCGGGCAGAACAGGCTGTGGTGCTGGCCCAGCACCTCCGTCTCGCTGTAGCCGAAGAGTTCGAGGATGTTCTCGTTGGCGGCCAGGACACGGCCGTCCAGGTCGAATTCGATCAACGCCATGGCGCGGCCGATGGCAGTGACCTTGCCTTCGTACTCGTTGCTCAGCAGCTTGGTTTCGGTCTGGTCGAGCAGTACGCCGTCGATCCATTGCGGCCTGCCGGCCTCGTCGTAGCTGGCGCTGCCGCCTTCCCAGATCCAGTGTTCGGCGCCGCTGCGGTCGAACAGTCGATATTCGACGACATAGCTGCGGCGCTCGGCGATGGCGCGGCGTACTTCCTCATTCACCGCTTGCTGGTCGTCGGGGTGGTAGAGCTGGCCGAAAGTGATGCGCCTGGCGCTGAAGTCCTGTGCGGACCAGCCGGTGATGGCCTCGACCGCGTCACTGACGAACAGGGTGCTCCAGGGATCGTCCGGAAGGACGCGGAAGGCGATGCCGGGCATGTTGCGGATCAACGAGCGGTACTGCTCCTCGCTGGTGCGCAGGGCCTGCTCCATCACGCGGCGCTCGCTGATGTCGGCGACGAACACGACGAACCAGGGCTTGCCGTCGTGATCGGTGACGCCGAGGCTGACCCGTGCGGGGAATTCGCGGCCATCCCGGGTGAGGCCTTCCAGCTCCAGTTCGGAGTTGTGGAACTGGCGCTCGCCGCTGCGTTTGTAGTGCTCCAGGGCGACGCGGAACTGGTGTCCGTAGGCCTCGTTCATCAGCACCTGCATGGGCTGGCCGACCAGCTCGTGGGGGTGCCAGCCGAACAGGCGCAGCACCGCGTGGTTCACCGAGCGGATCACGCCGCTATGGTCGATGGTGAGGATGGCCTCGACGGCGGCGTCGAGCAGCGAATCCAGGTGCTTGCGCCGCCGCTGCAGCTCCTGGAACAGCTGGCGGTAGCGCAACAGGCCGTTTACCGCGGCGACGCAGATGCTCAGGCTGATGGTGGCCATGGACACCGCCATCGCCAGGTAGAAGCTGCCCTGCACGCCCTGCGGCACGCCGAACTCCTCGCGGCCGACGAAGCGTGCGGCGGCCATCCCGGTGTAGTGCATGCCGGCGATCGCCAGGCCCATCACCACGCCGCTGACCAGGATCGTCAGGTTCGGCCGCATCCGCCCGCGCAGGCCGAAGCGCACCCACAGCGCGATCACCGCCAGCACCACGGCAACCAGTATCGACAGGGTGAACATCCACGGGTCGTAGCGCAGCAACGGGGCCATCTGCATCGCTGCCATGCCGCTGTAGTGCATGGCACCGATACCCGCGCCGACCAGCACGCCGCCGCCGATCAGTTGAAGGCGGCTGACGTTGCGACGGGCGAGCAGGCTCAGGGCGATCCACGAGGCGAACAGGCTCGGCAGGCCGGAGAGCAGGGTGACCAGCGGGTCATAGCGCACCGCAGCGCAGAGCTGGAAGGACAGCATGCCGATGAAGTGCATCGCCCACACGCCGCCGCCGAGGGCCACCGCGCCGGTGCCGAGGGCCAACTGGCGGTAGAACGGGCTGCGCGCGAGCCGCGCCACGCCCGACAGTTGCAGGGCCATGGCCGAGGTGAAGATGGCGATGAGGATGGAGAGCAGGACCAATGCCGTGTTGTGCTCGCCGAAAACCAGCAGCGAAGGGGTGTCGCCGCTGTAGAAATATCGCTGCAGATCGAGCATTGAACGAAGACCGTACTGCGTGCCGAAGGCCCGGTGGAAGACGAGACTGGGGTGAGCAAAACACAGGATGACTGCAAATTGCCATCATTGTCGGTCGCTGCGCCCGCGAAGACCCCGCCACAGAGCAGGAATCGGACGAGTGGAAAGCTGGTGTTCGGAATCGAAGCTGAAACGATGCAGCAGGTGAGGCGACCGATAACGCGCTATCGGCGAATGGGGCGGGAAATTGAGCGTTTGCCGACGGCTGGCAGAGCCCATGAAAAAGCCCGGCTGAGGCCGGACTTTTTGCGGTACCTGTCTGTGGATCAGGCGGGCATGTGCCATTCCTGCAGACGGTAGCCTTCGCGGTTCAGCTCGTCACGGGCCTGGTTCAGCAGGCCTTCGAGCTGCTCCGGGTCGGAGTAGGCGGAGCTGGGAATGCGGGTGAGGCCCAGCAGACGGGCACCGGTACGATCGAGAACGGACAGGTCGAGGCTGCCGTCGCCCCCTTGGTCAACCCAGGTCACACAGTGGAAGGGTTGGAAGGCTCGTCCGGTGATCAGCAGAGCCTCGTTGAAACGAAGAGTCGCATGCATGGTTGTGATCTCTCTGCGCGGTAATCCATTGCGAAGGTGGCGAAAGCGGTTCATCCACTTTCGTGTTCGTTCACGCAATTGATGGATTCAGAGTCGAAGAAAGTCACAACCCATGTCGCGGTTGTACACAAAATAGTCGCAAATAAAACTGTTTGAGTCGCTGTAGGCCCCGCCAGCCGTGGCCTGCAGCGATTCCAAGGGTGCGCCATCGCGTCGCACGCACCTGATATGACCGGCGACGAACGGTCAGGCTTGCATCGCCCAACCGTCCACGTTCATCGCCGCCTGGCGCAATGCCTCGGAGCGCGTCGGATGTGGGTGGCAGGTGCGCGCGACGTCCTCGGCGGCGCCGCGGAACTCCATGGCCACGCAGTATTCCGCGATCATGTCGCCGACGTTCGGGCCGATCATGTGCACGCCGAGAATCTCGTCGCTGCGCTCGTCCGCCAGCACCTTCACGAAGCCCTCGGTCTCGTGGTTGATCTTCGCCCGGCTGTTGGCGGTAAAGGGGAACTTGCCCACTTTGTAGACGCGGCCCTCGGCCTTGAGCTGTTCCTCGGTCTTGCCGACGGTGGCCACTTCCGGGTGGGTGTAGATCACGCTGGGGATCACATCGTAGTTCACTTCCCCGGCCTTGCCGGCGATCAGCTCGACACAGGCGATGGCTTCGTCCTCGGCCTTGTGCGCGAGCATCGGGCCGGAGGTCACGTCGCCGATCACCCAGATGCCCGGCACGCTGCTGCGGTGCTCGTGGTTCTCCAGCAGGCCGCGCTTGTCGGTGGACAGGCCCACGCTTTCCAGTCCCAGCCCTTGTGTATAAGGACGGCGGCCGATGGCGAGCAATACGTAGTCCGCCTGGATCGACTCCGACGCGCCGCCGGCAGCCGGCTCCACGCTCAGTGTCACTTGCTTGCCGCTGACCTTGGCCTGGGTGACCTTCGAGCCCAGCTTGAAGCTCATGCCCTGCTTGGTCAGTGCGCGCTGGAAGGTCTTGGCGGTTTCCAGGTCCATGCCGGGGCAGATGCGATCCAGGTATTCGATCACCGTGACTTGGGCGCCGAGGCGGCGCCATACCGAACCCAGTTCCAGGCCGATGACGCCCGCACCGATCACCACCAGGTGCTTGGGCACTTCCGGGATGGACAGCGCGCCGGTGGAGTCGAGGATGCGCTGGTTGTCGACCTCCACGCCTGGCAGCGGGGAGGGTTCCGAGCCGGTGGCGATGATGATGTCCTTCGCGGTGAGCGAGGTTTTGCTGCCGTCGGCGGCGGTCACTTCGACCTTGCCCGGCCCGTCGATGCGGCCCCAGCCTTTTACCCAGTCCACCTTGTTCTTGCGGAAGAGAAATTCCACGCCCTTGGTCAGCGCGGTCACGCTCTCGGCTTTCTGCTTCATCATCTGTGCCAGGTCGAGCTTGGGCTTGACCTGGATGCCGAGGTTGGCGAACTCGCCGCCGGCTGCGGCCTCATACAACTCCGACGCGTGCAGCAGGGCCTTGGACGGCATGCAGCCGACATTCAGGCAGGTGCCGCCGAGGGTCTCGCGGCCCTCCACGCAGGCGACCTTCAGTCCCAGCTGGCCGGCGCGAATCGCCGCGTTGTAGCCGCCGGGGCCGCCGCCAATGACGATCACATCGTATGCGCTCATGCAGTGTTCTCCGCAGTAGGAAAAAGGGGTGAATCGAGGTTAGTCGGCACTCGCCGGATCACCAGCGCAGAGCTCGGGATAAGCGTTACTCAATTTATATTACGAACATAATATATGAGACCGCGCAAGTCACGCAGACATGACAGGCGAAGCGAGGAGGGCGAAAATGCGGGGCTTTGGCGCCTCAGGTTCGTGCGCCTACGGAGAATTCATGAAGATCGACTGCGATTTCGACAGCGGCAACATCCAGGTCATCGACGACAGCGACCCGCGCCACGTGCGCCTGGCGCTGCGCCCGGACAGCAAAAGCCCGCACTTCCAGTGGTTCCACTTCAAGGCCGAGGGCCTGCAGCCCGGCCAGCAATACCAGTTCAGCCTGACCAATACCTCGGGCTCCAGCTACACCGGCGGCTGGCCGGGCTACAACGCCGTGGCGTCCTATGATCAGCGCGACTGGTTCCGTGTGCCCAGCACCTACGACGCCAACGGTTTGCACTTCACGCTCGATGCCGAGCAGCCCCAGGCCTGGTTCGCCTACTTCGAGCCCTACAGCCGCGCGCGCCATGCCGAACTGGTGAAGCACGCCCAGGCCAACGGTGCCGAACTGCTCGCCACGGGGCACAGCCTCGAAGGCCGCGAGCTGCCGTTGCTGCGTATCGGCAAGGGCGCGGCCGGCGCACGCAAGATCTGGCTGATCGCCCAGCAGCATCCTGGCGAGCACATGGCTGAGTGGTTCATGGAAG
Organism: Pseudomonas nicosulfuronedens; assembly: GCF_005877905.1. Taxonomy (GTDB): domain Bacteria; phylum Pseudomonadota; class Gammaproteobacteria; order Pseudomonadales; family Pseudomonadaceae; genus Pseudomonas; species Pseudomonas nicosulfuronedens. The sequence goes on from NZ_SWDV01000031.1 coordinate 106,256, forward strand.
GCCTGATCGAGCGCCTGCAATCCGGCGCGGCTGACATCCAGAGCCTGCTGGAGCGCGCCGACTTTTACCTGGTGCCGAACATGAACCCGGACGGCGCCTTCCACGGCCACCTGCGCACCAACGCCGCCGGCAAGGACCTCAACCGCGCCTGGGCCGCGCCCAGCGCCGAAGAGAGCCCCGAAGTGCTGTTCGTCCAGCAGCAGATGGCGAAATACGGCGTCGACCTGTTCCTCGACGTGCACGGCGATGAGGAAATCCCCTTCGTGTTCGCCGCCGGCTGCGAAGGCAACCCGGAGTTCACGCCGCGCCTGGATCGCCTGGAAAGCCTGTTCCGCGAGCGCCTGGAAGCCAACGGCGAATTCCAGAGCGTGCACGGCTATCCGAAGGACGCCCCGGGCCAGGCCAACCTGACCCTGGCCTGCAACCATGTCGGCCGCACCTACGACTGCCTGTCGCTGACCCTGGAAATGCCGTTCAAGGACCACAACCTGTCGCCCAATGTGCGTACCGGGTGGAGCGGGGCGCGTTCCAAGGCGTTGGCCGGCGCGGTACTGGCCACCATCGGCAGCCTGGTCGACGAGTTACGCTGATTCGCGAGCGGGCGTGCATCGCGGTTTGTTATTGCCCGCCCCGGAGCTCTTCGTAGGACCGCGGGGGACGCTTGGTCCTTGCTTGCGAACACCGGGCTGCTCTGCGGCTGGGCGGGTTCGCGAGCAAGCTCGCTCCTACAGAAAGGTGCCTTTCCCGGCGACGTCCTACATCCTTGGCGGCTGACCGTTCGGTTAATCCGCCGCAGGCAGTCGTTGAATCTTCCTACCCGCGTGCTAATCCAAAGAGTGAGGCATACAAGTTCAGGAGGTAGGTATGACTCGTCATCGGAAGCTGTTGACCCCGCAGGTCATCGAAGACTTGCAGGAACGCATGGACGCCCTGGAAGAACTGGACTTCAGAGAGCGCCGTGAAGTGCGCAAGAACCGCTCGGGCGAACACAGGCCACGCGCCCATCTCGGCATGGCCTGAGCAAGTGGGCCGCACTGGCGTCAGCGCCAGCCAAGGAGACACGACAAGGCCGATTCGGCATCGCGCCGGACCGGCCTTGCGTGACGTTATTCACTCCTTCATTCATTTCGTCGGACGGTCTCCCGCATTCCGCGCTGTAGTTTCTCTCCTGTCATCCATTTCCCCTCTGTAAGCGGCTCCCTAGAGCGGTTCGTATCTGTAACGTCCGGCTTGTCCAGTAGCGGATGTCTTACAAAAAACCGACTGAAAACTTGAACTGCTTCACATAAAATCGGGTCTTCCGTTAGCGCATTTCGCTCTACCCGCAGCCGTCAGAAGTAGCCCCATGGAAAACCACAGTACCCCCCTGGGTCCGGTTCCCGCTCACCTGGTCCGTGAAGCCGTGGCCAAGAAAACGGGACTCGGCTGGGTGGTCGAGTTCAACGTCGCCACCTGGCTCAACCTGGCCGTGCGCGACGACACCGCCATCGCGCTCAAGATCAGCTACCTGGACGGCGAAAAGCCCCGGGAAGTGCTGGTCGACAAGGGCAGCATCTTCGGCGCCCAGCGCATCCTGCTGTGCGGCATCGCCCGCCTGGGGGTGAACCAGAAGCTGGAGTCCATGAGCCTGTCGCTGGAAACCCGTGCGCCCATCCAGTCGCTGCTGGTCGAGGAACTCTTCGTCCAGGCCGTCGAGCGCCAGAGCGAAAAGAAGAACGGCACCCGCAAGGCCCGTTGACGCTTCAGCGCCAGTGGATCGCCTGAGCAACGCCATCGGCGGGCATTCCCGTCATGCATGAAGCTACGCCGGGCTTGCGATCCGCCGGCAGGAGCGGGGAACATCGCCGGGCCCCACTCGAAGCTTCAGGAAGCTCCATGCCCCTCGATATCGAACAGCTCAAGCTCTACACCGCCCACCGTGGCATCGCCATTCCCATGCTCGATTTCCTGCAGTTCCGCCACGCCCCGGCGGAAGACGGAAACGGGCCGGATCGTCTGGTCGTACGCGTCGAACCGCAGCACGTGAACGGCTGGGCCAACGCCCATGGCGGGCTGATCATGACCCTGCTCGACGTCGCCATGGCGCTGAGTGCCAGCGATGCCGACGAGGCCGGACGCGGCGTAGTGACGGTGGAGATGAAGACCAATTTCCTGCGACCCGGCGGAGCAGTGGGCGAAGTGCTCGAAGCCCTTGGTAGTGTGCGCCACCACACCCGTTCCATCGCCTTCTGCGAGGCCGAGCTGCGCAACAGTGCCGGCGTAGTCGTTGCTTCCGCGTCCGGCACCTTCAAGTACGTCAACAAGCCGCGCCCGCTGGCCGACGCCTGAGTATTTTCCCTCCCGTTGGCGGCCGCAGACGGAACGCGGCCGTTTCTCTCCCTTGATGTCGCCTCGATATCAGCTCCGTTCAGCGGCTCGCCCGCGTCCTCAAGACTTTCTCGAGTCATAGGCTGTCCTATCGAAGAACGCTCTAGCACGGGCTTTGTAAGAAATAACTTTCACTGGCTGTAATGAATTCGTCATAAAGCGTGACTACATTTTTCTGTCATGAAAGTGTCACTCGATGTGACTGAGCCAGTGACGGCACAAGGCAACCACCATGCTGCTCGATGACAAGAACTTCCCACGACGCGTCCAGCGCGACCTGCTGGACGACCGCGACGAAGAGCTCGAACTCGAACTGTTCGACGAGCTTTACGATTTCGAAGGGCTGCGCCACGGCAGCCTGCAGACCCATGAAGAACGTCTGGCGCGCCAGCGTTACTTCCACACGCTGTTCAGCCTGCAGGCCGAGCTGGTCAAGCTGCAGAACTGGGTGGTGAATACCGGCCACAAGGTCGTCATCCTCTTCGAAGGCCGCGACGCGGCGGGCAAGGGCGGGGTGATCAAGCGCATCACCCAGCGCCTGAATCCGCGCGTGTGCCGCGTCGCCGCGCTGCCCGCGCCGAACGACCGCGAACAGACCCAGTGGTACTTCCAGCGCTACGTCTCGCACCTGCCGGCGGCAGGAGAGATCGTCCTGTTCGACCGCAGCTGGTACAACCGCGCCGGGGTCGAGCGGGTGATGGGCTTCTGCAACGACGAGCAGTACGAGGAATTCTTCCGCAGCGTGCCGGAGTTCGAGCGCATGCTCGTACGCTCCGGCATCCAGGTCATCAAGTACTGGTTTTCCATCTCAGACGAGGAGCAACACTACCGCTTCCTCAGCCGCATCCACGACCCGCTCAAGCAGTGGAAGCTCAGCCCCATGGACCTGGAATCGCGGCGCCGCTGGGAGTCCTACACCAAGGCCAAGGAAGTGATGCTCGAACGCACCCACATCGCCGAAGCGCCCTGGTGGATCGTGCAGGCCGACGACAAGAAGCGCGCGCGGCTGAACTGCATCAGCCACCTGCTCAGCCAGATTCCCTACCAGGAAGTGCAGCAGCCCGCCGTCAGCCTGCCTGAGCGGCAGCGCCACGAAGGTTATCGCCGGCATCCCACGCCGCAGGAATTGCAGGTGCCGGAAGTCTACTGACCGGTACCGGTCGCTCTCGTAGGATGGTGTGGAGCGCAGCGATACCCATCGACAGGCTGTCCACCTTCAGCATGAGAATCCTGCGTTCCTGCTGCGCCTTATTGCATCTGCTCGCGAGCAAGCTCGCTCTTACAGCCAATCCCGCGTTTTTTGTAGGAGCGAGCTTGTTCGCGAACGGCCTGCGCCGAACCGGCCCGCCATGAAAAAGCCGCCCCTAAGGGCGGCTTTTTACTGCGCCGCTGGCTGCAATCAATGCCAGAACAGCGCGATCAGGATGATGATCGGAATCGGAACGCCGAGGAAATACAGAAGGATCGAGCGCATGGTGGGCCTCCGGTCAGTGGGCGGGACGGGATGGCGTGGCGTGCAGCGTGCGGGTGTTCGTCAGCAGCACCACCGCGTCGCGGCGACGCCCGCCGTGGATGGCCAGGAAGCTGGCGAAGAACGCGCCGCAGAGCAGGGCGACGAACATCCACAGCGCCGAGGCGGCGGCCACCTTGCGCGCCGTATCGGCCGCTTGCTGGGCTTTCAGCTTGGCCTGCTGCGCAGCGGCGAAGACCTGGTCGATCCGTTGCTCGGCTTCGGCCTGGCCGATCTCGGTACGCTGAGCGACGACGCGAGCCAGGTAGGTTCGGTCATCCGCCGTCAGTTGGCCGTCGGCCAGCCCGCGCAGGAAGATGCGCGTGACGATGGCGTGGGCGGCATCGTTGTCCACCGCCACCGGACGGTTGTCGCGGAACAACATGTCGATGAAGTACCCCGAACTGGCCTCCGCGCGATGCGTGCCGCCTGCACTGGCAAAGGCTGCCGAGCTGGCCGCCGCGGTTCCCGCCTGCAAGCCGCCGCCGACGATACCGCTCAGCGAGCCCACCACCAGTGTCGCCGTCACCAGCGTGGCGATGGCCCAGGCCAGGAAGCCGTGGGCAGTGTCGCGGAAATACACCTCGTCGTCGTGCAGGCGCGCCCAGCGCACCCGCAGGCGCCCGGCAATGTAGCCGCCCAGGCCCGAGGCGAGGATCTGCGTCAGCATCAGCCAGATGATCGTGGATACGCTCATCTGCTTGAAGGTCGCGCCATCGCCCGGCCAGGGCGACACCGCGGAAAAGCCCAGGCCGAAGCCCAGGAGAATCAGGATCAGGGACAGCGCCGCCGCTCCGGCGGCCCCGGCGAACACCGCCGCCCAGGACACGCCGGAGTGGTCCGACGTATCCACGGCGGTTGTGGCGTAGGCATCAGTCGTTGTCATCATTGTTGGCTGCTCCGTGGCAAAGAGGTGGAAGCCTCATCACCCTTGGTGCAGCCGCTGTGCCAGATGTAACAAAATAATTAGGCTTGGAAAATCAATGGCTTGGAAAATTGCGACGGCCAACGGCCATGCAGATTGCAGGATCGGGTCAGCGCCAGCGAGCAGATTGCAACCGAGTTGCTGATCCGATAGCGGCGTGACCTATAGTGGCCAACACGCTTTCATGAACCCGCCAGGGCAGGGCGACCATGACCCTCGAACCCACCACACTGTTATGGGGCGCGCCTTTGCTGATGTTGCTGGGCGGCTACGGGCTGATCCGCTGCATCGGCCGGCTGCGCCGCATCATCTTCCCCGACGTGCGCCAGCGCTGGTCCGACGCCGCGCGCCCGCAAGTGATCGCCTTGCCGCGCGCCGGGCGCTACGTCATCAACATCGTTTTTCCGGCTTTTACCGTGGTCACCGGCACCGCGCATTTCGCCGCCGACTTCGCCATTACCCGCTTGCCCGGCCAGCCCGTACCGTATCAGCGCTACAGCCGCTTCAGGTTGTTCAGCGTGCGGCGCAGCGACATGGGCGGCAACTCCAGCAACCCCCTGGGCGAGTTCACCTGCAGCGAACCCGGTGACTACCAGATCACCTGCCTGACCCCGGACCACATCCGCCCCGGTTTCCAGCTGGAAGTCTCACCCTACGTCTCGCCGGCCAGCTTCGTCCCGCTGATCCTCGGCACCATCCTTTCGGCCGCGATGACCATCGGCGGGCTGGTCTTCACCCTCCTCAAACTGACCGGCCGGCTGTGACCTCACCGACACCGAGAAACGCCTTCCCGGTTCCGTAGGATGGCGTGGAGCGAAGCGATACCCATCAACCGCCCACACCCACGGCCGATGGGTATCGCTTCGCTCCACCCATCCTACGAACAGCGTTTCCCTGTAGGAGCGAGGGGGGCGCCATCGTTATTGCTCGCGAACCACTTCGCTGCCCAACGCAGGGCGTATAACGCGTACCGCGTTATACGCCCTGCGCTCTACACCATTACGGCAGATCCCACTCCATCCGCAGGCCGATTTCCCGGCGGAAATCGTCAAGCGCAGCAAGGTACTGGTCACGGTCGAAAATGGCCGAAGGGATGTTGTAATACTCGGTGATAGGGGCGGGATGGGTAATGCACTCGTGCAACAGACCGAAGCGCTCCCAGCGAACATCCCTCTCGTCCGCCACCTGCTCGACCGCGATCACCGCGCAGCCCAGGTCCAGGTCATCAGAGCACACCAGTAATGGCACCACCGTCTTCCAGCCGGGTGCCACGGAATACGACCGATCCCAGAGCAGCGCTGAGTCGCTATCGCTGTAGAGGCCTGCATGAGCGCTGACCAGATCGAGTTCTGCGCCTGGATCGTGTTGCGGCAACCAGACTTCCAGCGGCAACCCGTCAATGCTCAGGGCTGGGTAAAAGTCCATGCTGTAGCGCGATTTGTACAGTTTGCAGGAGAGTCGATTCATTGGGCGCTCTTGGCCAGGCATTCAACGTTTTCCGGCTCGAAGCGGCCGGCGCCGCAGCGCTTGATGCTCAGCCAGAGGTCTTTTTTCGGTTCGAAACGCTGCAGCGAAATGGGCGATTCTTTCCAGGTGTCGAACTCGTCGTACACCACCTGCCGCCAATCGAAATCCGGACTCCACGACAGCGTGTAGGACGCTGTGCCGTTCCCCGCGGCAATATGGATCGAGAAGACCTCCAGTGGCGAACCCCGGCAGGCGGCCGACTCCAGTAATCGCCAGAGTTCCGGCTCGCCAGGGCGGACCGTCTCACGGGTAAATGCGATGACTGCTTCGATATCATCCCACGCGGCTTGGACCAGCGATTGGACCTCCCGCAAATATGGCTCCGATGCTTCACCAGCTGGGTGCGCGACGTAGATCAGTCGTTGGCCGAACTGAAACTCACACTGGCTGACTTCACCACAGGAGCCCCAGAAGCCAAGAATGTGCGACGCATTCAGCTCGATTCGCATATCAGCTAGTGCTTCGGATGCTCGTGCCAGGCCACCGCAGTTCGCAGCAAGGTTCGCGCATTGGAATAGTCCACGGCATATTGCGGCTTGCGGGTGAAGGCCAGTGCACTCTTGGTGAATACCAACAGGGGGGCGTTGGTGTCGCGCTCCAGCTCCAGGCGGGCATCGACCGCAGTGAACTCCGGGCGAGCACTGAGCTTCTCGCGGCTCTGGATGCGCTGCTCCAGCGGTAGTTCGCTCCAGGCGATGAAAGTCAGGACCGGCTCCAGCCCGGCGGGAAAGGTATCGCGCTGCAGGCGCTTGCCCAAGGTCAGGTACTTTGGCCCCAGGTCATCGGTGAAGTCCATCCACTGATCGCTATCGGCGATGCGCACCGGCAACATGTACGGCGAGTAAGCATCACGCTGGCGCACGCCGGCATCTGCATCGAATCGATAGTACTGAATATCCGTCTTGTAGAGTTCGAAGAGGCGCAGGGTCGCGTACTTGCTGAATGTACTGACGTTGCGCTGGGATTGATCCCAACTGCAGCCGGAAAGCGTAAGGGCAATGACGAGCGGCAGAATACCGAAAAGTTTGCGCATGGTTTTCCCTGAGGTGCTGGTTCTTCCTTGCGCCGCGCGACATCCGCGCCGCAGCCCCTTAGCGAAGGGGCGCGACATGGTAGCTAACTGACAGCCTTGAGCCAATTGTCTCTCCAGTCGCACCCACGCTTGTGCTTGCTACGTCCGCAGCCGCTTCGCCCAGCCGCGCCAGCCTGTGCGCCCGGCAATCGGCGAACGTCCGCCAAGCACGCGCGGCAGATCACCGAAGCTAACCCAGAGATCGTCCTGCCAATCCAGCACCCGCAGGCATTGCCGCTCGAACTGCAACTGCACATGGCGCGGGCCGCTGGCCTTGAACTGGCTGCGCACCTGCGGCACCACCGTGCCGCTGATCCAGCGCCGCAGCGAGCCATAGTCCGGCACATTGAACAGCACCAGCGCCTGGTATACGGCGGATTCGCTGATCAATACGTAGTCGAGTTCCAGGCCCTCCTCGGTCAGCAGCCGTTCCTGGCGAATCTGGTCATCGGCCATGCGCATGGCCAGGCGGTCTTCGTAACGGTAACCCGTCACGCGGCAGAAGTCGGAAAGGATGAACCAGACCTGATCGTCGATCAGCAGGGCGCGCAGGGTGCGGCGATGGCGGAGGAAGGGGAGCGGGGTGGGTAAGGGTAGATCGTCCATGGAGAGAGTCCTTTACTGGTCAGTAGGACCGCCCCTCCGCTGCTAATCGGAATGGAGGCGGAACCGCATCGGGTTAGCAGACCGGGACCAGAGGACCGGCAGACCCGAAGGTCTCCCAATGCGGCCCCACCACAAAGGCAAAATCCAGGCGAGATTTATCGCCGGAAATCGCTAGGCGTTTCCGCACTCTGATCGTTCGGGCTGCTAAACCCGGCCCCGTCAGTTTCACGAGGCGAGAAGAGGG
>NZ_SWDV01000032.1 GCF_005877905.1 Pseudomonas nicosulfuronedens
AACCAGCTGCTCTGCGCCGACCCGCACAGCCGCGAGGTGCGGCGCTTCCTGGTCGGCCCGCGCGGCTGCGAGCTGACCGGCATCACCCAGACGCCGGATGGCAAGACGCTGTGGGTGAATATCCAGCACCCGGGCATCAGCTTCCCGGCCAGCGACGGCAAGAGCATCCCGCGTTCGACGACGCTGGTGATCACCAAGGACGATGGGGGCGTGATCGGGACTTGATGGGCCGAGTGGCGAGGGTGAGGGGCTTTAGAGAAACTCGCCGCTTGGGCGGTTCGCGAGCAAGCTCGCTCCTACAAGAGCAGGAGCTGGCACGGAACCACCAGGGGGGAATGCGGACCCTGATAGGAGCGAGCTTGCTCGCGAACAAGGTCCGCTGGAACCTTAAAGCTCGACCTCACCCCCGGCCAGCGCACACAGCTCGGTGAAATCGACGATCTCCGTTTCCCGACCATCCACCCGGATCAGGCCGTGCTTCTGCAGGCGAGTGAAGCTGCGCGAGACCGTCTCCACCGCCAGCCCCAGGTAATCGCCGATTTCGTTGCGCGACATGCTCAGGCGGAAGCGCGTGGCGGAAAAGCCGCGCTCGCGGAAGTGCGCGGAAATGTTCAGCAGGAAGGCAGCAATGCGCGAGTCCGAATTCAGCCGCGAGAGCAGCAGCTTCATCTGCTGATCCTCGCGGATCTTGCGGCTCATCATCAGCATGATCTGGTGCGACAACCCCGGAATCTGGATCGACAGTTCCTCCAGCTGGTTGAACGGAATCTCGCTGCACAGGGTGCTTTCCAGCGCCTGTGCCGATACCGGGTAGCTGCCTTCACCCATGCCGGAGAAGCCGAAGATCTCGGTGGCGAAGTAGAAGCCGGTGATCTTCTCCAGGCCCTGTTCGTTGGTGGTGAAGGTCTTGATCGAACCGGAGCGCACCAGGAACACGCTATGGAACGGGTCGCCCTGGCGGAACACGAAGTCCCCCTTGTGCAGCAGATGCCCCGGCTTGATGATCGCCTCCAGCTCCTGGACCTTGTCGTCGCTCAGGGTTGGCGGCGCCAGCCGGCAGTTCTTGCAGTACGGTTGCGGTTTGATCATCTGATTCATCCATATCCCCATGCGCCGGCTAATCGCGCGCAATTCAGCGTTCCTCGGGCGCATTGCCCCCTCGTAGAACCATAGCAACTGACAGCCATCTGTCATCCGTCGGATCGTCAGTCGGGAAGCTGGCCAATGGATTTTTCATACCCGCTTGACCCTTTCTTCACCGCGCCGACCTCAGTCTCCACGCCCATGCACCTGGGGCTATTGGGGGAGACCACAGGAACTCCGGGGTGCTGCGACGCGACCGGTCGGGAGGACGCGCGTCGATCCCGCTCATTTTCCGGAGATACGTCGTGAATAAACTGCCACAGATCACCCTGGCCTTCTGGGTGATGAAGATCTGCGCCACCACCCTGGGGGAAACCGCCGGCGACCTGCTGTCGATGACCCTCAACGTCGGCTATGCCATCAGCTCGCTGATCCTCATCAGCCTGTTCGTCGTCACCCTCATCGGCCAGCTCGCCAGCAAGCGCTACGTGCCCTGGCTGTACTGGCTGGTGATTCTTTCCACCAGCACCGCCGGCACCACCATGTCCGACTTCATGGACCGTACCCTGGGGCTCGGCTACGCCACCGGCTCGGCGATCCTGATCAGTATCCTGGTGGCGATCTTCGCGCTGTGGCGTTTCAGCGGCACCTCGCTGTCGGTGGACAACATCCGCAGCTTCAAGGGCGAGATGTTCTACTGGATCGCCATCCTCTTCTCCAACACCCTGGGCACCGCGCTGGGCGACTTCCTCGCCGACGACTCCGGCCTGGGCTTCGCCGGCGGCGCGCTGCTGATCGGCAGCCTGATCGCCGTGGTGGTGGCGCTGCACTATTTCACCAAGCTGTCCTCGGTGCTGCTGTTCTGGGTGGCCTTCGTGCTGACCCGTCCGTTCGGCGCGACCCTGGGCGACGTGCTGACCAAGTCCCACGAGAAGGGCGGGCTGGACTTCGGCACCATCGGCTCCTCGGCCATCCTTGCCGGCATCCTGGTCGCGCTGGTGGTGGTGGTCAGCGTAAGGCTGAAGCGCGAGGAGCAGAGCAGCGCCGCGGTGCTGTCATCCTGACGGTTTGACATGCAGCCCGTCCCGTGAAAACGCGACGGGCTAGCCTTGTGAAATTTGTTCTGTTATTTTTCATGAAAAATAATCAGAACAATTTCACGAGGTCGCGATGTTCCTGCGTTCGCCCGAACCGGTCGGCACCTACTACGCCGGCGCCAACCCCGAGCTGATCCAGCCGCGCGATGCGCTGCGCGAACCGCTGGAATGCGAAGTCCTGGTCATCGGCGCCGGCTTCAGCGGCCTGCACACGGCGCTGCAACTGGTCGAAGGTGGCCGCCAGGTCTGCATGATCGAGGCCAGCCGCATCGCCTGGGCTGCCTCCGGACGCAACGGCGGGCAGGCGCTTCCGGGCTGGTCCAGCGACCTGGGCCCGATCGAGGACGACCTCGGCCACGAAGGCGCGTTGCGCCTGTGGCAGGGCATGCTCTGGGCTGCCCACGAACTGCGCGACCTGCCGCAACGCCATGGCTTTGACTGCGATTACCGCATCGGCCACCTGTGGACCGCCGTGCTGCAACGCCGGGTCGGTTCGCTCTACGACTGGCAGGCGGAAGCCAATCGCCGCTGGGGCTATGAAGGCCTGCAGTTCATCCCCCGTGACGACCTTCCGCAGTGGATCGCCAGCGACCGCTACCAGGCTGGCCTGTACGACCCGAACTCCGCGCACCTGAATCCGCTCAAGCTCGCTTACGGCCTCGCCGATGCCATCGAGCGCGCCGGCGGGCGCATCTTTGAGCAGACCCGCGCACTGAGCTTCCGCGAGAGCGGGAACGGCTATGAAGTGACCACCGAGCATGGCAGCGTGCGCTGCGCCTCCCTGGTGCTGGCCTGCAACGCCTACATCGACGGCCTGGACCGCGACGTCTCCGAACGCATCCTGCCGGTGGGCACCTACCAGGTCGCCACCGCGCCGCTGGGCGAGGAACTGGCCCGCTCGCTGCTGCCGAAGAACTGCTGCGTGACCGACAACCAGTTCGTCCTCGACTACTTCCGCCTGACCCCCGATCATCGCCTGCTGTTCGGTGGCGGCTGCACCTACCTGGGCGGCATGCCCTCGGACATACGCGCCGCCACGCGGCCCTATGTCGAACGGGTATTCCCGCAACTCAAGGGCGTGGAACTGGAATACGCCTGGGGTGGGCACATCGACTGCAGCATGCGGCGCACCCCGGACATCGGCCGACGCGGCGATCTCTACTGGCTGCAGGGCTATTCCGGCCACGGCGTGTTGCCGAGCCTGGCTGCCGCCCACGCCGTGAGCGAAGCCATGTTCGGCCGTAGCGACGAGCTTGACCTCTATCAACGCATCCGCAATCCCGGGTTCCCCGGCGGCCAGCGCTTCGCCGCGCCACTGGAAGCCGTCGGCAAGGCCTGGTATCGATTGCGGGACTTTGTCTAATCCGGAACCTGCCATGACCCAGACGGTTGCCAACGACCACCTTGCCACGCTGATCCGCGACCTGCGCAAGCACAAGAACCTCACCCTGGGCGAGCTGGCCGAGCAGATCGGCCGCTCGGTGGGCTTCCTTTCCCAGGTCGAGCGCGGCCTGTCGCAACCCACGGTCGCCGACCTCACCGCCATCAGCGAAGCCCTGGGCGTGCCGACCACTTACTTCTACGCCGGCGACACCCGCCGCGAGCGCGACTGGGTGACCCGGCCGAACGACCGTCGCACCCTGTATTACGCCGGTGGTGTCACCGACATCCTCGCCTCGCCGAACATGTCCGGCGGCTTCTCCGTGCTCGACAGCATCCTTGCCCCCGGCGCCACCAGCGGCGAAGGCCACCTGGACGACAGCTCGGAGCAGGGCGGCTTCGTCCTCGAAGGCGAGCTGACGATCTGGTACGAGGACGACACCGTCACCCTCTACCCCAACGACAGTTTCCAGCTGCCGCCGCACAGCCAGTTCCGCTACGGCAACCTCACCGACAAACCAACACGGGTGCTGTGGATCTTCACGTGAATTTCCCAAGCCAGCCCGCGAGGGTTGGTTTGGGAAAGCGATCCGGCCGCACCCCGCACAAAGGCCCAAGAGAAATCATGAACCGCCCGATGCATCCCGACCTGCTCAGCGAAGTCCGCGCCTTCCGCCAGCAATACCCGGACATCCGCTACGTCGACCTGATCTGCCTGGACATTCCCGGCCACTTCTACGGCAAGCGCTACCCCGTGGACATGCTGGAAAAGGTCGCCGCCGGCAGCCCTCTGAAACTGCCGCAGAACTGTGTGCTGCTGGGCGTACAGGGTGGTCTGCACCCCATCGGCGACTACTGCTTCAACGACGGTGACCCGGACGCGCCGCGCCGCTTGATCCCCGGTTCGCTCAAACCGGTGCGCTGGGAAAACCAGCCGCTGGGGCAGATGCTGATCAGCTCCGACGGTACCGAGGCGCCCATCGAATTCGAGCCGCGCGAAGTGCTCGCCCGCGTCATGCAGCGCCTGGAGTCCAAGGGCATCCGCCCGGTAGTGGCCTTCGAACTGGAGTTCTACCTGTTCGACAAGAAGCTCGACGGTGGCCTGCCGCAGTACCCGCGCGATCCGCTGTGCGACGACGAGGACGACCAGCCGAACATGCACATCGAGCGCCTGTCGCGCTTCTCCGACGTGCTCCACGAGATCGTCGAAGCCTCCCGCGAGCAGGGCGTGGATGCCAACGTCATCACCGCCGAGATCGGCCCGGGCCAGTTCGAGATCAACTTCGCCCACTGCGACGACGGCCTGCACGCCGCTGACCAGGCCGCGCTGTTTACCCGCGCCACCCGTGGCGTAGCGCTCAAGCACGGCCATCGCGCCAGCTTCATGAGCAAGCCTTACCTGCACGCACCGGGCAGCGGCATGCATGTGCATGTCAGCCTGTATGACCGCGACGGCAACAACCTGCTCGACCGCGACAACCAGCAGGCCCTGCGCCACGCCGTGGCCGGCTGTCTGGAACTGCTGCCGCACTGCATGCCGATCTTCGCCGCCAACCACAACGCCTACCGCCGCTACGGCTCTCGTGTGAACGCGGCGAGCAAGGCCAGTTGGGGCTTCGAGGACCGCGATGCGTGCATCCGCATCCCCGAGTCCGATGGCAGGAACCTGCGCATCGAACACCGCCTGGCCGGCGCGGACGCCAACCCCTACCTGGTGCTGGCGGCGATCCTCACCGGCATGGAACACGGCCTGGAAGCTCGCCAGGAACCGATCCCGCCGCTCAACGAAGACCGCTCCAGCGGCATCGACTTCCCCCGCGACATGCTGGGCGCCGTCGCCGAGATGGAAGACCACCCGGTAGTGAAGGAAGGCCTGGGCAGCGAGTTCGTCTTCGTCTACTGCGAGAACAAGCGCCACGACCACCTGGACTTCATGAACGAAGTCAGCGCGCGGGAGTACCGCTGGTTCCTGTAACGCCCGATGTTCCCTGTAGGAGCGAGCTTGCTCGCGAACACCCCTCGCTGCAGGGCTGGTTCGCGAGCAAGCTCGCTCCTACAGAAAGGCCGCTCAGGCCGGAGGGCACGGCGCAGGGGGATAGCAGATTCTCTGAACCCGCTCCGCTCGCCCGCGGTCCATTCCATGCACCAGGCAATCTCACAAGGAGCCACCGCATGGACTTCATCCGCATCCTCATCGCCATTCTTCTGCCACCCCTGGGCGTGTTCCTCCAGGTCGGTTTCGGCGGAGCGTTCTGGCTCAACATCCTGCTGACGCTGCTCGGCTACATCCCCGGCATCGTCCACGCCGTGTACATCATCGCCAAACGCTGAGTCTCCGGCTCAGGCCGTCTCGGTCAGGGCGATGCGTTCGCCGTCGCCGAACTCGTCATGTACGGCGAGGGTGAGCGCAACAGGCCAGCTCCAGCCACCGGCCTTCCACCAGCATTCGGCGAACCACGCCTTGAGCGTGTTGGCGATCAAGGCAACGCCATCGAAGTCTTCCCCGAAGTACGCGGCATCAAATTCCGGGGTGTTTTCCAGGGCTAGCTGCAGGTCGAGTGCCTTGCCGGCGAACAGACCGGAGTCGGCCGCATCGACCTTGTTGTTTTCTCCGCTGAGATACAGCCACGCTTCCGGCATATCCAGACCGTCTTCACCCAGGAACAGCTGAACCTCACCGGTCAGTGACTCATCGGGCAAGCTGCGCTGCAGGAGTGTGCGCAGCTTGTCGATGGTGGCCGGTGCCGCGCGTTGCAGGAAACGCCGGTAGCGAGTGCGGAACTGGTCGGGGCTCAGGCCGTAGGGAATCATGCTGCGAACTCGTTGCGGCGGCGTGCCGGCAGAGTGGCCGGCGCCGGGTGATGGAAGGGTGCCATTCTTCCGCAAGCACTTCACTGCGCCAAGTGGGCCGGTTGAGCGGGTCCATCTTCAGTGCTAACCGGCCCGGCTGCCCTCCCAGAAATGCTCCGCCAGCATCCGTAGCTCCGCTGACAGTTCCGCCATGCGCGCTGCGCTGCGCTGGCAGGTGTCGACCTTCGCTGCGTTGCTGTCGGCCGAGCCGCGAATGGCGTGCAGGCTGCGCTGCACGTCTTCGCTGGCGACGCCCTGTTCCTCGATGGCCTCGGCGATCTCCAGACTCATGCGTTGGATCGCCGAGACCTGTTCGCTGATCTTCTCCAGCGTGCCCGCCGCCTGGCCGGCCTGCTCCAGGCTGGCCACCGCCTGGTCACAGCAGTGCCAGAGCGCCCGTACCGAATCCTCGGCGCCCTGCTGAAGGTTGCCCACCAGCGACTGGATGTCCCGCGCGGAATGCTCCGTGCGCGAGGCCAGTGCGCGGACCTCGTCGGCGACCACCGCGAAACCGCGCCCGCTTTCCCCTGCGCGCGCCGCCTCGATGGCGGCGTTCAGCGCCAGCAGGTTGGTCTGCCCGGCCACATCACGGATCACGTCGAGCATCCGCGAGATCGCCTCGCTGTGTTCCTTCTGCTGCTCCACCGCCGTGCTTGCCGCGCGCACGCCGGCTTCCAGCGCGGCGAGTTGTCCGCGCGTGCCGCGCACGTCTTCATGGCCTGACTGGGTGATGCGTTCGCTGCACTGCGCCGCCACAGCACTGTGCTGCGCATGGCGGGCGACCTCCTGGACGCTCTGCGCCAGTTGCTGCATGGCGCTGGCGACCTGCTCGGTCTCGCGCTGCTGCAACTGCGAAGCGGCGCTGCCGCCGGCCATGGCGTCGGCCAGCGCCACGGAATGTTCGGCCAGTTGAAGCGAGGCGTCCGCCATGCGCCCGACCACCGCCGCCGTCTCCGCCTCCAGCATGCGGAAGGCAAAATCCAGTTCACCGAACTCGTCAGCGCGGCCCGAGTAAAGCTGCTGGCTGAGCGGGTTGTCGGCGACCCTCCTCGCCTTTGTGAGCAAAGCACCTAGCGGTTGCAGGCGTAGTACCAACCAAGTCGCGGAAACACCCAGCGCGAGCAGGAATGCCAGTGCCGCCAGTTTGGGTAGCAGCAGCGCCAACAGGGCGCCTCCGGCCTGCGCCAGCAGCAGGCCGAGCAACAGCTGCGCCACCAGCGGAAGACGAAGGCGGCTCAACTTCGCTCCCCCGCGCATCCTGGCGTACAGACGCTCCGCCGCGTCGACCTGCTCGGCGCCAGGACGTGTGCGTACCGACTGGTACTCGACCACCTTGCCGCCATGGCGGATTGGCGTGACGAAGGCGCTGACCCAGTAGTGGTCGCCGTTCTTGCAGCGGTTCTTCACCAGGCCCATCCAGCTGCGGCCGGCCTGCAGCGTCTGCCAGAGGTGGGCAAAGGCGGCGGGCGGCATGTCCGGGTGGCGCACGCGGTTATGGTTGAAACCCACCAGCTCTTCGGCCTCGAAGCCGCTGATCTTCAGGAAGTCCGGGTTCACATGGGTGACCGCGCCCTTGAGGTCGGTGGTGGATAGAATGTTGGCATTGAGCGGGACGTCCACCTGGCGCCCGGTGACGGGCATGTTGAGCTTCATCGCTGGTGCTCCAGTCGGGTCTGGAACAGTTGCTCCGGCGCCAGTGGCTTGCTGAACAGGAAGCCCTGCGCATGTCGGCAACCTTCCTGACGCAGGAAGTCGAGGTGCTCCTGACGTTCCACGCCCTCGGCCACCACTTCCAGGCCCAGGCTGTGGCCCAGGCCAATGATCGCGCGGCAGATGGCGCTGAGCTCCGGGTCGTCCGGCACGCGGGTAATGAAGCTGCGGTCGACCTTGAGGATGTGCAGCGGGTAGCGCTTGAGGTAGCCCAACGAGGAGTAGCCGGTGCCGAAGTCATCCAGGGCCAGGCGCACGCCCTCGGCGGCGAGCTCGCGCAGGCAGGCGAGGGTTTCCGCACCGTCCTGCATCAGCAGGCTCTCGGTGATCTCCAGCACCAGGCTGCGCGGTGACAGGCCGCTCTCGGCGAGGATGCGCTGCACCCGCGCGGCGAAGCCCGGTTGTTGCAGCTGCCGGCTCGACAGGTTGACCGAGCAGTACAGGTTGCGATGGCCCTGACGCTGCCACTGCGCCGTTTGCCGGCAGGCCTGGCGCAGCACCCAGTCGCCGACGTGGACGATCTCGCCGGACTCTTCCAGCGCGGGGATGAAGTCCAGCGGCGAAACCGATTCGCCGTTGTGCTTCCAGCGCAGCAGCACCTCCACCGCCTCCCAGTGCGGTGAGTCGCGGTCCAGGCGAACGATGGGCTGGTAGTGCAGGCTGAACTCCTCGCGGCGCAGCGCCTGGGCCAGCGCGCTTTCCAGCTCCAGCCGGCGTTGCGCCTCGGCCTGCAGCTCCAGGCTGAAGCGCGCGTATTGTGCCTTGCCGGCCTCCTTGGCGCGGTACAGCGCGAGGTCGGCGGCCTGCAGGGTGTCGATGGCCTGGCCGTCGGTCATCAGCCCGGTGATGCCGATGCTGGCGCTGACCACCAGCGTGCGGCCATCCACGTGCAGCGGCTGGCGCAGGCAGTCGAGCATGCGCTGCGCGACCTGCTCGGCGTCGGCCAGGCTGGCCAGGTCATCCAGCAGCACGACGAACTCGTCGCCACCGAAGCGCGCCAGGTGATCGCCCGGCCGCAGGCAGCGCAGCAGGCGCTGGGAGACCTCCACCAGCACGCGGTCGCCCACGGCATGGCCGAGGCTGTCGTTGATCAGCTTGAAGCGGTCCAGGTCGATGAACAGCAGACCGGATTCGCGCGCGCCGGGGCGGCGCTGGCGCATCAGCGCCTGCTGCAGCAGTTCGTCCAGGCGCAGGCGATTGCCCAGGCCGGTGAGCGGGTCGTGCCGCGCCGCGTGGCTGAGCTGGTGTTCGCTGGCCTTGTGCTGGCTGATGTCGGTCTGCGAGCCGGCCATGCGCCCGTCGGTGACCACACCACGGGCCAGCACCCAGAGGTAGTTACCATCGCGCTGGCGGATGCGGTACTCGTGGCTGAGCAGCGCGCTGCTGCCGCGCAGGTGCGCGTCGATGGCCTTGCGCAGGCCGGGCAGGTCGTCCGGGTGCACGCGGGCGAACCAGCTGGTGCTGCCTTCGCCGAGGTTGTCGCGGGTCAGGCCGAGCATGCGCGCCCAACGCTCGGAGACGTAGAGGCGGTCGTTGCCCAGGTCCCAGTCCCAGATACCGTCGTTGGCGCCGCGCAGTGCGCGGGCGTAGCGCGCCTCGCTGTCCTCCAGCGCCTGGCGCTGGGCGGCGCCGTAAGTGTCGATGGCCAGCGACATATCGAAGAACACGCGTTTGAGCAGGCTGGCGTAGGTCTTGGCTTCCGGAGCGTCGCCCATCAGGTCGGCGAGCATCTGGTCCAGGTACAGGCGATAGGCGCCCAGGTACCACTTCAGCTCGACGCCCACCTGCTGGTGCACCAGCCCGATGCGCAGGCGATCGCGCACGTAGTCGGCGTCCTGCGGGGCGTCCCAGAGTTGGCGGTAGTACTCGAACTGGCTGCATTTCAGCCGCGCCAGCGTCGCCGGCTCGGCGAGGATCGCCCCCAATGGAGGGTAGTGACGCAGGTGGTCGTAGAGCTGCTCGATGAAGCGCTGGTGGCAGCCCTCCAGTTCGGCGGCACGGCCGTGGAGGTGGCAGCCATCCTCCTTGCGCCACTCCAGGTAACTCAGGCGCTGTTCGACTTCCGTCGTCGACAGGCCGATGCGCTCGAGCACGCTCTCGAGCTTCGGTCCCAGGCCCATGTTCGGCTCCTTGCGGGTCTGCTGTTTTTGTCGGGCATGAAAAAAGCGCCGGCTCGTCGTCCAGTCGAAATCGACGGCGACCAACTCGGCGCTTTGTCTTGCAGGCCCACAAGTCCTGCCCGGCAAAGCCAGCTTCCGCAACGGCGGAACGCGGGTGGGAGTCTTTTACACCAGCGAGCGCGGCCCCGACAACTCCTGCAGCGCGCCGCTCAGGCGCTGGCGCAACTCGCCCAGCTCGCGGGAGCGGAAGGCATGGCGGGTTCTCTCCAGTACTCCGATGGCATCGGCCAGCAGCGCCTGCAAGCGCGCCGAATCGCTCAAAGGCGCGTCCTTGAACCATCGGCACAGCGGCGCCTGCTCGCAGTTGCGCGGTCCTTCCATCACCGCGCAGGGCAGCTCGTAGGCCGCCAGCAACGCACGAACCTGGCGCGCCAGCGCCGGGTCCTGGGAAGTGACCAGCAACTGGACCGGGTACCGGTGGAGAGTCATGGGGGATTTGCTCTTGTCAGGGAGCTGCCAATTTAGTGGCTAGTGGCAATCTGATATTGACGCCTGTCATGTCGGCGGAGCGCTTGCGTCAGATGGTCGACGGCGAGTGTGACGTGGCTCGCATTGCGGCGCCGGGAAATTGTCTTTGCCGACGTGACGTCATGCCCCCATCCGGCACCGATCAGTCTCTTTTCCCGCTTAAGGAGCGGGGCGCGCAGCCAAGGTTAGGGAGAGGGGCTTTTGATCGCGTAGGAGCGGACCATGTCCGCGAAGTCCTTCCGATGCAGGTAAAGGCGCTGGAGCGAAGCGATCACTTCGATGGGTATCGCTTCGCTCCACGCCATCCTACGGAAGCGCCTGGGGGGGCATCAGTGCAGCGAACGCACCTGATCTTCCATGATCCGCACCGCATCGCTCCAGCGCACCCAGAGCTTGCCCTGCCAGTCCATCACGCTCATCAGGTGGCCTTCCACCTGCTCCATCCGCCGTTGCGGCAGGTGCGGATTGTGCTGCTGCGCATCCCGCAGCGTCGGCAGCACCTCGTTGCTCAGCCACTGGCGCAGGCTGCGGTTTTCCGGGTGGTAGAAATGCACCATCAGCAGCGCGTACAGGCCGCTTTCGCTGACCAGGTAGAGCTTTTCGTCACAGCCTGCCAACTGCTCATGGCGAAGCTGGTCCGGGTCGAGCTTGCTGGTGACCCGCTCACCCAGGTGGCTGTTGGTCAGCTTGGCCAGGTCGCGCAGGACGAACCACGCCTGCCGCTCGATCAGCAGCCCGCGCAGACGACGGTTGTAGCGTTGGAACACAGTGGGAATCAGGCCTTCGTCGGCCGACATCGAATCGGAAAACTTCATGCTGTCTCTCCATGTACATCCAGAAGCCGCCGCCCGAACAACCGAAGAGGGAGGCGGACCGTGCAAGGGTGGAATGCCGGAAACGAGTACGAACCGGTAGGGCAATAGCCCACCTCACACGGTCCGCCATAGACCGAGAGACAGTGAATGCTAGTCGGCAATCGCTCTCTGCAGATGGCTTACGTGTCGTACTCGTTTTCAGGATTCCACTCCCGGCCACGGCGAACCGTGGCAGACGGAACGCTACGCAGAGCCCTTGTAGGACAGCAACGCCATTGCGGCGTAGGGCGATTCGGGAATTACCGCTGGTCTGCGGCGAACCTGCCTCCAGCAAGGGCAAATGCAGCGCCTGTCGGCTTACCTCCTCGTCACATTGACGGACTTCGATGGTGGTGTGTACGGTACACACTGCTGCACCGTCGGGAGAGCGTCGATGCGCAGCAAAGAAATCATTGATCTGTTGACCGAGGATGGCTGGTTCGAGATCGGCTGTAACGGCAGCCATCACCAGTTCAAACACCCGGCCAAGTCCGGCAAGGTGACGGTCCCACATCCGAAAGCCAGCCTGCCAAAGGGAACTGTGAGCAACATCCTCAAGCAGGCCGGCCTCAAGCCTGGGCAATCCAGTGCGAGCCACTGAACCCAATACGTGACAGCAGGTGCCCACCCATGAAATTTCCCGTCGTGCTCCACAAGGACCCCGACAGCGACTACGGCGTCACCCTGCCGGATGTGCCCGGCTGTTTTTCTGCCGGCTGTACCGTCGATGAAGCCCTGGATAACGCGAAAGAAGCCCTTGCCTTGCATTTCGAGGGGCTGGTCGCGGACGGCGAAGGGTTGCCACAACCGCAAGCCATTGACCAGCACCTGAACAACCCGGACTACGCCGGCGGAGTCTGGGCGGTGATCGAGTTCGACGTCACGCCGTATCTGGGCAAGGCCGTGCGCTTCAACGCCACGCTGCCCGAACACCTGCTGCAACGCATCGACGACCGAGTCAGCAAGGACCAACGCTACAGCTCCCGCTCCGGCTTCCTCGCCACGGCGGCGCTGCGGGAACTGGCGCAGTCCTAATCGCCTCATGGCAGAAACGAAAAAGCCGCGCATCCGCGCGGCTTTTGCTGAAAGGGTGGTGGGCCCACACGGACTTGAACCGTGGACCAAAGGATTATGAGTCCTCTGCTCTAACCAACTGAGCTATAGGCCCCCAGAAGGCGGGCGGATTATACCGGGGCGTTCTGGCTTGCGCCAACCGGATGCAGCGGGACCAGGAAGCGGTTGGCAAAGGCGTCGGCCGGTAGCGGGGCGCTCAGGGCGTAGCCCTGGATCTGGTCGCAGCCTTCGGCTTCGAGGAAGCGTTCCTGGGCTTCGTGTTCCACGCCTTCGGCAATCACCGTGAGGTTCATGCTGCGGCCCAGGGCGATGATGGCGCGGGCGATGGCGGCGTCGTGAGGGTCGTCCGGCAGGCCGTGGACGAAGGACTGGTCGATCTTCAGCGTGTCCAGTGGTAGCTGCTTGAGGTAACTGAGCGAGGAGTAGCCGGTGCCGAAGTCGTCGATGGCCAGTTGCACGCCGAGGTGCTTGAGGCTGTGCAGGATCGACAGGGCTTCCTCGGTCTGGTGCATGAGGAAGCTTTCGGTGATCTCCAGCTGCAGGCGCGAGGGCTGGAGGTTGTAGTGGGCGAGCAGTTCGCGGATGCGCTCGACCAGGCTGGTCTGGCGCAACTGCGCACCGGCGAGGTTGACCGACAGCGGACCGAAGGCGGCGTGGCTGTCTTGCCAGCGACTCATCTGCCGGCAGGCTTCGCGCAGTACCCAATCGCCCAACGGCAGGATCAGGCCGTTTTCCTCGGCCAGGGGGATGAAGCGATCCGGAGAGATCGCGCCGAATTGCGGATGCTTCCAGCGGATCAGCGCCTCTGCTCCTACAAGCTGGCCGCTGGCGAGGGACAGCTTGGGCTGGTAGTAGAGCTGCAGTTGGTCGCTCTCCAGGGCACGGCGCAGTTCGTGCTCCAGGGCCATGCGCTCGGTGGCCTGGAAGGTCAGCTCGCGGGTGTAGAACTCGACGCGGTTGCGGCCCTGGGCCTTGGCCCGGTACATGGCGGCGTCAGCGTTCTTCACCAGGGTGGCGACGTCGCCGCCATCGCTGGGATAGAGGCAGATGCCGATGCTGGCGCTGACGAAGAACTCCTGTTCGCCGGCGATGAACGGTTTGTCGAAGCAGAGCAGGAGCTTGTTCGCCACGTGTTCGGCGTCCAGCGCGTGGTGCAGGCCGGGCAACAGGATGATGAATTCGTCGCCGCCCTGGCGGGCCACGGTATCGACGTCGCGCAATTGCTCGCGCAGGCGGGTGGCGATGGATTTCAGCAGCAGGTCGCCGACCGGGTGGCCGAGGCTGTCGTTGATATGCTTGAAGCGGTCGAGGTCGAGGAACAGCACGGCACCCTGGTGGTTCTCTTCCTGGGCTTCCTTGAGCGAGGCGTTCAGGCGGCTTTCGAACAGCAGGCGGTTGGGCAGGCCGGTGAGCGGGTCGTGGTGGGCCTGGTAGTCGAGCCGCGCCTGGGCGTACTTGAGGGTGGAGATATCGGCGAACACGCCCACATAGTGCGAGAGCTCGCCGTCGGCGTTGCGCACGGCGCTGACGGTCAGCCACTCCGGGTAGAGCTCCTGGTTCTTGCGGCGGTTCCAGATCTCGCCTTGCCAGTGGCCCTCGGCATTGAGCTGGTGCCAGAGGGCGACGTAGAAGCTGCTGTCGTGCTGGCCGGAGGCGAGCAGGCGCGGCGAGCTGCCGAGGGCTTCCTGTTCGCTGTAGCCGGTGATCTCGCTGAAGGCGCGGTTGACCGCGACTATTCGTTGACGGGCATCGGTGATCATCACGCCTTCGGCGGTGCTTTCGAACACGGTGGCGGCGAGGCGGAGTTTTTCCTGCATCTGCTGTTGCTCGGTGATGTCCCGGGCGATGGTCAGCATGCAGTCGTCGTTACCGATGGTGATACGGTGGGCGGACAGCTCGCACAGGCGAAGGCTGCCATCGCGGGTGCGTATTTGAGCAGTGAAGTCCGGTGCGCTGGCGCTGTTGTCGAGGATGCCCAGCAGCTTGCTGCGGTCGGCCGGGTTGGCCCACAGGCGCAGGTCGAGGGTGGAGCGCTCGGCAGCTTCCTCGCGGCTGAAGCCGGTGATGCGGGTGAAGCCCTGGTTCACTTCCACCAGCCGGCCATCGCTGATGCGGGAGATGAGCATACCGTCGGGGGAGGCGTGGAAGGCCTTGGCGAACTTCTCTTCGGAGACGCGCAGTTGCTCCTGGGTCTCTTTGACCTGGGTGATGTTGCGCACCACCACCACCAGCGCGAGGGTGTCGTCGAGGACGACGTGCTGGGCCGAGAGCAATCCGGTGAAGCGGCCGCCGTCGCGGCGGTTGAGCGGGATCTCGACGTTGTTCAGCGGTTCGCCCTGCAGGCGCTGCAGCATCATCGGCCCCATGCCGGGGGCACCCCAGATGCCCAGCTCGGTGGAGGTCTTGCCCAGGGCTTCGCTGGCGGGTATGCCGATCTGCCGCTCGAAGGTGCTGTTCACCGCCAGCAGTTTGCCGTCGATGCGTCGTGCCAGGACGATGATGTCCGGGCAATGATGGAACACCGAGGCGAATTTCTGTTCGGACAGGCGCAGCGCCTGCTCGGTGTGCTTGGCTTCGGTGATGTCGATCATCAGGCCGCGCAGGATCAGGTCATCGCCGTGGTGGATCAGCGTGACGATATCGCGGATCCAGACGATTCGCCCGTCGGCGGCCAGCATGCGGTAGTCGAAGCTGTGGTTTCGTCCGGCCAGGCTCTCCGTCTTGCAGAAGTGGATGGCGTGCTCGGCGTCGTCCGGGTACAGCGTGCGTTGCCAGAAGCCGGGCTCCAGCCAGTCGCTGAGCGGATAGCCGAGTAGTCGCTGGGCGTGGGGAGATACGTAGGTGAAGCGGTTTTCCGCCAGGCGCATTTCCCAGGCGATGGCGGTGAGGCTTTCCACCAGGCCGCGATAATGCTGCTCGCTGTCGCGCAGGGCCTGTTCGAGTTTTTCGCGGCGCTGCATTTCGCCCCGCAGGCGGCGGTTCATGGTGAACAGCACCAGCAGGGTAAGGGCGCTGAGGAGAGCGATCGGTACGACGACGCGGAACACCTCGGGCCAGACGCTGCGGCGGTCTACCAGACCGCCAACCCAGGGTGCCTGCAAACCGTCGATCTGTTCGACGGTCAGGTCCGCCAGCACCTTGTCCAGGATGCCGACGAAGATCGCCTGACTTTTCGGCACGCCCATCGCCAGTTGATATCGGTAGGGCGTCTCGCCGCTGATCTGCAGGCCCTCCAGCTTCAGTTGACGCAGGTTCCAGACGCTGGAAGCGAGGTCGCCGACGAAGGCGTCTACCTGGCCGACGGCCAGTGCCTGCAAGCCGGCGGCGACGCTGGGCAGCGGCTGCAGGTTGAGGTCGGGATGCTTGGCGACCAGCAGTTCATGCGGGGCGTAGTGGGCGACCACACCGACCTTCAGGCCGTAGAGCTCCTTCACACTGGAGGGGGCGGGACCGCTCTTGCGCGCCAGGATGATGATCGGGAAGTCGAGGTAGGGACGGGAGAAGGTCAGGTAATCGAGCCGCTCCGGGGTGGCCATGATGCCGGGGAGCAGGTCGATGCGGTTATCGCGGGCCTGTCGCAGGACTTCGCTCCAGCTTGCTGGCTCCACCGGTTGCAGCTTGATCTTGAGCTGGTCACTGATGACCTTGACGTAGCTGGCGGCCAGCCCCTGGTACTGGCCGTCGTTGTCGCGAAACTCGAAGGGGGGCCAGGAGGCGTCCACGCCCAGGCGCAGCGTGGGGTGCGCCTGCAGCCACTGCTGCTCCTCGGGCGAGAGGCTCAGGGCGAATGCCTGTCCCGCCCAGAATGCGAGGCACCACAGTAGAACTGCCTGCAGACGCGGCATGAAGGGCCTCATTCCAGGGAGGGGACTATGCCGAAGTGTAGACGTGGCACTTTGCCCGATGGAAGGCCCAAAGAAAAACCCCCGGTTTTGGCCGGGGGTTCTTCGTCACTCGTCGAGGAAGGAGCGCAGGTGCTCGCTTCGCGACGGGTGGCGCAGCTTGCGCAGCGCCTTGGCTTCGATCTGACGGATACGTTCGCGGGTTACATCGAACTGCTTACCCACTTCCTCGAGGGTGTGGTCGGTATTCATGTCGATGCCGAAGCGCATGCGCAGGACCTTGGCTTCGCGAGCGGTGAGGCCGGCGAGGACTTCGCGGGTGGCTTCCTTGAGGCTCTCGCTGGTCGCCACTTCGATCGGCGACTGCATGGTGGAGTCCTCGATGAAGTCGCCCAGGTGCGAGTCTTCGTCGTCACCGATCGGCGTTTCCATGGAGATCGGTTCCTTGGCGATCTTCAGGACCTTGCGGATCTTGTCTTCCGGCATGTCCATGCGTTCGCCCAGCTCTTCCGGGGTCGGTTCACGGCCCATCTCCTGCAACATCTGGCGGGAGATACGGTTGAGCTTGTTGATCGTCTCGATCATGTGCACCGGAATACGGATGGTGCGGGCCTGGTCGGCGATCGAGCGGGTGATCGCCTGGCGAATCCACCAGGTGGCGTAGGTCGAGAACTTGTAGCCGCGACGGTATTCGAACTTGTCCACCGCCTTCATCAGGCCGATGTTGCCTTCCTGGATCAGGTCGAGGAACTGCAGGCCGCGGTTGGTGTACTTCTTGGCGATGGAGATCACCAGACGCAGGTTCGCCTCGACCATCTCCTTCTTCGCACGACGGGCTTTCGCCTCGCCGATGGACATGGAGCGGTTGACGTCCTTGATCTCGGCAACGGTCAGCTGCGAGCTGGCTTCCAGGTCGACCAGCTTCTGCTGGTTGCGCAGGATGTCGTCACGCAGGCGCTCGATGGCCTCGGCGTACTTGGGCTTGCCCTTGAGGATGGCATCGACCCAGGCGGTGTCGGTTTCGTGGCCGGGGAACTGGCGCAGGAAGTCGGCACGCGGCATGCGGGCATCACGCACGCACAGCTGCATGATGGCGCGTTCCTGGCGACGCACGCTGTCCAGCGCATCGCGGACCTTGGCGACCAGCACGTCGAACTGCTTGGGCACGAGCTTGATCGGCATGAACAGCTCGGCCAGAGCAACCAGCTCTTCGGTGGCCTGCTTGCTGCCACGGCCATGCTTCTTCAGAGCCTTCTTGGCTTTTTCCAGCTGCTCGGAAACGGCGCCGAATCGACGAGCGGCTTCTTCCGGATCCGGACCGCCATCGCCTTCTTCTTCTTCGCTATCGCCGTCGGACTCTTCGTCCTCTTCGTCCTTGTCCTTGTCCTTGGCTTCGGCGTCATCTTTCAGACCAACCGGCTCGACTTCCTCGGCCGGCAGGGTGCCGTCATCCGGGTCGATATAGCCACTGAGGACGTCCGACAGGCGGCCGCCTTCGGCGACGATGCGGTTGTACTCTTCGAGAATGCCGTCCACCGCGCCAGGGAACTGGGCGATGGCACTCATGACCTCGCGGATGCCTTCCTCGATGCGTTTGGCGATTTCGATCTCGCCTTCGCGGGTCAGCAGTTCCACGGTACCCATTTCGCGCATGTACATGCGCACCGGGTCGGTCGTGCGGCCAACGTCGCTCTCTACCGCAGCAAGGGCGGCAGCAGCTTCTTCGGCGGCAGCTTCATCGGTATCGGTTTCCGCCAGCAACAGGGCATCCGCATCCGGGGCTGTCTCGAATACGTTGATCCCCATGTCGTTGATCATGCGGATGATGTCTTCTACCTGTTCCGGATCAGAGATATCCTCCGGCAGGTGGTCGTTGACCTCCGCGTAAGTCAGGTAACCCTGCTCACGACCACGGGTGATCAACTCTTTGAGACGAGATTGCTGTTGCGCTTTTCCGGACATAACACCCTATCCACTGAAGGTCTTGGCGGGCTGAAATAAGCCGAGGATTATACCAGATTCGAGGCTTCAGGCGCCAGTTCAGCTCTGGCTGCCTGTTGAAGAGGGGGTGCTGTAGTGCTCCCGCAGTAACGCTTTCTCTTCGTCGGTCAGTTCACTGGGATTCTTTCGCAGCACACTGTGCAGGCGGGCTTCGCGGCTGCTGAGCAGTTGGTTGTGTGCAAGTGTAGTAATGGTGTCGACGAACTGCTTTTCAAGATTGCCGTCATCAATCAGCCATTCTTTCCCCGCCAGCACCTGCAGCAGGCGCCCTTGGGGTGTTCCGTGCCAGCGCGCGATGAGGTGCATCGAGCTCTGTTTCGGATTCTTCTGCAACGCTTCGACCAGGGCCGCGAGCAGTTGCGAATAGGTCTGTCCCTCGTTGGAAAAGTGGCTCGCATCCTCGACGCTCTGCGCCAGTTGAGGATGGTGCAGCAGGGTGCGCAGCGCGGTCAGGGTCGGTGATTCGACGCTGATCTCGGTGCGTGGCTGGCGCGGCGTGAAGTCGCCTTTCTTGCCTTTGCCGTCCCATTTGCGATCGCCCTTCCAGGGCTTCTTGCCCTGCTTGGCACCGCCGTTGCCGGCGGAAAATTCCTGCGGCGCCTCGAAGTAGTTCGAAGCATCCTGGTAATGGCTGTCGCCATGCTCTGCGAATTGGCCGGCTAACTGCCCCATGTCGTAGTCGGCGTACTCGTGGGCGTGGTCCGAGCCGAGCGCCTGCGCCGGAGCGGGGTTATGGCTCGGTTTACCCTGGCCGGCGAAGCCGGAGCGCGGCGCGCTGATCTGGCTGAGCGCCTCGGCGGACAGGCCGGTAATCTCGCCCAGGCGCTGGCGCATCAGCAGGCGCAGGGTGTTGCCGGGGATTTTCTCCAGCAACGGCCCGGCCAGGGTCGCCAGGTGCGCCTTGCCTTCCAGCGTGCTCGGGTCGGCTTCCAGGGTCAGTTGCTGGAAGAAATAGTCTGCCAGCGGCTGGGCCTGGTGAGCGAGGCGGGCGCGGAACGCGTCCGGGCCTTCGGCGCGTACCAGGCTGTCCGGGTCTTCGCCCTCGGGCAGGAACAGGAAGCGCACCTTGCGTCCGTCCTGCAGGTTGCTCAGCGCCGACTCCAGTGCGCGCCAGGCGGCATTGCGGCCGGCCTGGTCGCCGTCGAAGCAGAAGAGGATGTTCGGCACGATGCGGAACAGCCGCTTGATGTGTTCTTCGCTGGTGGCCGTACCCAGGGTCGCGACCGCATTGCGGATACCCTGTTGCGCCAGTGCAATGACGTCCATGTAGCCTTCGACCACCATGATCTCGTCGAGATCCCGGTTGTTCTTTCGGGCTTCGTACAGGCCGTAGAGCTCCTGCCCTTTATGGAAAACCGGGGTTTCCGGCGAGTTCAGGTATTTCGGCTTGTCGTCGCCCAGTACCCGGCCGCCAAAGGCGATCACCCGGCCGCGGCTGTCGCGGATGGGGAAGATCACCCGGTCGCGGAAGCGGTCGTAGCGCTTGCCGCTGTCGGGGTTTTCCACCAGCAGGCCGGCATCGAGCATGGCCTTGAGCTGCAGGTTGTCGCCGCCCAGGTTCTTCAGCAGGTTATCCCAGCCCGGCGGAGCAAAGCCCAGCCCGAAGTCGCGGGCGATCTCGCCGGTCAGGCCGCGGCCCTTGAGGTATTCCACCGCAGCCTTGCGCGCCGGGTGGCCCTTCAGCGCCTGGCGGTAGAACTCGGCAGCACCGGCCAGCAGCGGGTAGAGTGGCGAGTCGACCGGTTGGCGGGGCTTGTTGCCGCGCCGGCCTTCCTCGCGGGGCACGTCCATGCCGGCGCGCTTGGCCAGGTCCTCGACCGCCTGGACGAAATCCAGCTGGTCGTGGTCCATGATGAAGCCGAGCGCGTTGCCGCCGGCGCCGCAGCCGAAGCAGTAATAGAACTGCTTGTCGGGGCTGACGGTGAAGGAGGGTGTCTTCTCCTTGTGGAACGGGCAGCAGGCGCTGTAGTTCTTGCCGGTCTTCTTCAGCTGGATGCGCGAACTCACCACATCGAGAATATCGGTGCGGTTGAGCAGGTCATCGATGAAGGATTGTGGAATCAGGCCGGCCATAGACTCATCGGGACGCAGGGTGGACCCAAGCATAGCGCGGCGCGTTGGGCGTGCGTGCGAGGCTTGAGGCTAAGCATGGGGCTTGAAAAGCAAAAACTCCGAAGTCCGCGAATGCGAATCGGAGTGGGGTGCCTGGTTTCAGGCACTCGCCCGGCGAGTGGGCCGGGCGATGCGGAAAGCGTGCGACGAAGCGCTGTAACTCAGTACAGGCGCTCGCGGCGGCGCTGTTCGCGCTGCACTTTCTTGGCGTGACGCTTAACAGCGGCAGCGGCCTTGCGCTTACGCTCGGCGGTCGGCTTTTCGTAGAATTCGCGGCTACGGACTTCGGCCAGTACGCCTGCTTTTTCGCAGGAGCGCTTGAAACGACGCAGAGCTACGTCGAAGGGTTCGTTCTCTTTAACTTTGACGGCGGGCATCCAGGTCGTACCTTCAATGATTACCGGAGGATTTATCGCGCTCCTGACGGTTGTTCGGAGTCGGCGGTTTTCAAGGGTTGCGGATATTAAACGTTCGGACGGAGGAATGCAAAGCCTCCGATCGAAAAGCACTGGTCCGAAGCCCAGCCGCCGATTATGATGCGCGGCTTCAATTTTGCCCAGAGAAAAGGCTCAAACCCATGCTAGTGCTGGGGTTGGAAACCTCCTGCGACGAGACCGGCGTCGCCCTGTACGACAGCGAGAAAGGCCTGCTGGCCGACGCGCTGTTCAGCCAGATCGACCTGCACCGCGTATACGGTGGCGTGGTTCCCGAGCTGGCCTCCCGTGATCACGTCAAACGCATGCTGCCGCTGATTCGCCAGGTGCTGGACGATTCCGGCCGCACCGCCGAAGACATCGACGCCATCGCCTATACCGCCGGTCCCGGCCTGGTGGGGGCGCTGCTGGTCGGTGCGTCCTGCGCGCAGGCCATGGCGTTCGCCTGGGGTATACCGGCCGTCGGCGTGCACCATATGGAAGGCCACCTGCTGGCGCCGATGCTCGAAGAGCAGCCGCCGCAGTTCCCGTTCGTCGCCTTGTTGGTGTCCGGCGGCCACACCCAGCTGGTTCGCGTGGATGGCATCGGCCGTTACCAGGTGCTCGGCGAGTCGGTGGACGACGCTGCCGGCGAGGCCTTCGACAAGACCGCCAAGCTACTCGGCCTGACGTATCCCGGTGGCCCGGAGATCGCACGCCTGGCCGAGCTCGGTACCGCTGGTCGCTTCGTCTTCCCGCGTCCGATGACCGACCGTCCGGGCCTGGATTTCAGCTTCAGTGGCCTCAAGACCTTCGCCCTGAATACCTGGCAACGCTGCGTGGCCGAAGGCGACGACAGCGAGCAGACCCGCTGCGATATCGCCCTGGCATTCCAGACGGCAGTGGTTGAGACCCTGACCATCAAGTGCAAGCGCGCACTCAAGCAGACTCACCTGAAGAGTCTGGTGATCGCCGGTGGCGTCAGCGCCAACCAGGCCCTGCGCCAGCATCTGGAAAAGATGCTCGGTGAGATGAAGGGCCAGGTGTTCTACGCTCGCCCGCGCTTCTGCACCGATAACGGCGCGATGATCGCCTATGCTGGCTGCCAGCGGCTGTTGGCCGGGCAGCAGGACGGCCCGTCGATCGGCGTCCAGGCGCGTTGGCCAATGGAGTCGCTGCCGGCGATCTGAATAATGAAGCTGCAAACGACGCGGCCCATGCTCTGAGCGGCATGGGCCGCTTTTTCTCTTGCAGCGCGGTTCGCGGGTCTGGAAGCTCGCGGCTCTAGAAGTGACGTTCGCGTCCGGCGATCAGGTCGCGCAGGTTGTTGCGGTGACGCCAGACGATCAGGCCGGTAAGCACGGTCATTGGCAGCAGCGCCGAAGGTTCCTGCCAGGCCAGCAGCGGCAGTGTCAGTGGCGTGGCCACCAGGGAAGCGAGCGAGCTGGTGCGCGACAGCTTGAAGGTCACCAGCCAGGCCACGGCTGCGAGCAGGGCCGCCGGCGGGTACAGCGCCAGCAGCATGCCGGCAGCGGTGGCGACGCCCTTGCCGCCACGGAAGTTGAAATACAGCGGGTAGAGGTGACCGATCACCGCTGCGAGCCCGACCCAGGCCTGCTCCACGTCGGACAGGCCGATCATCCGGGCGATGAGTACCGGCAGCAGCCCCTTGGCGAGATCGCCCAGCAGGGTGAGGATGGCGATCTTCTTGCCGGCCAGGCGCAGCATGTTGGTGGCGCCGGGGTTGCCCGAGCCACTGGCGCGCGGGTCTGCGGTGCCGAACAGGCGACTGAGGAGTACCGCGAAGGACAGTGATCCGAGCAGGTAGGCGAGGATCGCCAAGAACCAGAACATGGTTTCCACCGGAGACGAGGTCGTTTCCGATTCTAACGGGGCGCCGGCCGCTTGTCGTGTCGCCTTGGAGCATGCAGTCAGTGGACAGAGTTTTCATCGAGGGGCTGGAAGTGGACACCGTGATCGGCGTCTATGACTGGGAACGGGGTATCCGGCAGTGCTTGCGCCTGGACCTGACGCTGGGCTGGGACAACCGCCCGGCGGCGGCCGACGACGACATCGCCAAGGCCCTGGACTATGCCGTGCTCTCCGAGCGAGTCATGGCTTTTGCTCGTGACGCGCACTTTCAACTGGTGGAAACCTTCGCCGAACGCCTGGCCGCGTTGCTGATGGCGGAGTTCGGCATCCAGTGGCTGCGCCTGAAAGTCACCAAGCCCGGCGCCGTAGCGGCCGCCATTGGCGTGGGTGTGGAGATCGAACGCGGATGCCGCTGACGACGGTCTACCTCGGGCTGGGCAGCAACTTCGACCGTGAGCGGCACCTGCTCGCCGGGTTGGAGGCGCTGGACGGCTTCCTTGAGGACATCCACTGCTCGCCGGTGTTCGAGAGCGAGCCGGTGGGCATTCGCAGTGGCCCGTTCTACAACTTCGTGATCGTCGCGCGCACCGATCTGCCATTGTCGGAGCTGAGCCTGCGCCTGAAGCACATCGAGGCGGACAACGGCCGCTATGCGCCGGAGCGCAAGGGCCTGCCGCTGGATATCGACGTGCTGCTGTATGGTGATCTGCACGGCGAGTTCGATGGACTGACGCTGCCGCGCGCCGAGGTGCTGAAGAACGCCTTCGTGCTCTGGCCGTTGGCGTTGCTGGCGCCCGAGGTGAAACACCCCGGCGTGAAACGCACCTTTGCCGACCTGTGGGTCGAGGCGCACATCGGCCAGAAACTCTGGCCGGTGGCGTTCCAGTGGCGTGGTGTGGATCTGACCCCGGCGGCGCTGATCGAGGCGCATCCGGCGGCCTAAGGGCTTTTCTGTAGGAGCGAGCAAGCTCGCTCCTACAGGGTTCCCGCAGATTCAGCTGGCGTAGTTTTCCTTGTAGGCCTTCAGGGCATTCAGCCGCTCACGCTTGAGCGCTTCGCCCAGTTCGGCGCCCTTGTACCCCTTCTCCACCAGCGGCTGCACCGCGACCGCGCGGGCGGCCTGCGCTGCGCCGCGCAGGTACTCGGCCTGCGGGTATTCGCGGTCTTCCAGTCCATGGCGGCCTCGGGCGTCCATCTCGCTGGCGGCGAGAAACTCCTCGAAGCGCTGCGGCCGGCGGTAGATGTCGAAGGACTGCAGTAGCTCCAGGAGGGTGTTCGGTCGCAGCTCCAACGCGCGGTGGCAGTGGGTGTGGTACTCGCCCACCAACCGCGCCAGCTCCTGGCAGTCCCGAGGGACCTTGAAGCGTGCGTTGATCGTGTCGATCAGCGGCAGGCCCAGGTGTTCGTGGGCGTGGTGCTTGGGCCACTCTTCCTCGCGGGTCTCGCCCTTGCCGACGTCATGCACCAGGCAGGCCCAGCGCACGCTCAGTGGCTGATCGTACTTGGCGCATTCGCGCAGCACCGCCAGCACGTGCTCACCAGTGTCCACTTCCGGGTGGTGCTGCGGTGGCTGCGGCACGCCGAACAGCGCATCGACTTCCGGCATCAGCACGGCCAGGGCGCCACAGTCGCGCAGCAACTGGATGAATACGTCCGGGCGAGATTCCATCAGGGCGCGGGAGATTTCCTTCCAGCTGCGTTCGGCGGTCAGTGCCTCCAGCTCACCGGATTCCGACAGCTCGCGCATCAGCGCCAGGGTTTCCGGGGCCACGGAGAAGCCCATTGGGGCGTAGCGCGCGGCGAAGCGGGCGACGCGCAGTACGCGCAGCGGGTCTTCGGCGAAGGCCGGGGAGACGTGGCGCAGCAGGCGGGCCTGAAGGTCCTTCTGGCCGTGGTAGGGGTCGACGATCTGCCCTTCGTCGTCCTCGGCCATGGCGTTGATGGTCAGGTCGCGGCGGATCAGGTCTTCTTCCAGGGTGACGTCGGGGCTGGCGTAGAAGGTGAAGCCGCCGTAGCCGCGTCCGCTTTTGCGCTCGGTGCGGGCGAGGGCGTATTCCTCGCCGGTCTTGGGGTGGAGGAATACCGGGAAGTCGGCGCCCACCGGGCGGTAGCCCTGGGCGAGCATCTCGTCGGCGCTGGAGCCGACCACGACCCAGTCGGTATCGCTGAAGGGGATGCCGAGCAGGCGATCGCGCACGGCGCCGCCCACCTTGTAGATCTGCATGAAGCTGTCTCCTGTTCTGGGGGATAGCTTCGGGGTTCTGGGCGTTCGCTTCAAGTTGAGGTGTTGGTGTTGGGCGGTTCGCGAGCAAGCTCGCTCCTACAAAAGACGGTGCTCGCCCTGGCTGTAGGATCGAGCTTGCTCGCGAACGGAGTTACGGGCTAGCAGCGGGAATCTGTTGCACGAGAGCGCCGATGGCGTCCTGCAGCAGGGTGGCGCTGGCATGCGCGGGGCTAAGGCCGGTGCTGACGGTGCCTTCCCAGAGCGTCTGCTCCTGCGCATCGGTCAGGCGCAGGCGCAGGGTGCCGGTTTCATCACGCAGGCGGTGGATGGCGAGGTAAGGCCCGAGTGGGTCGGGCGGCGGCACGTCGACCTTGAACTCCAGCGGCGCGTCCTGGAGCGCCAGCCAGTAGTAGACGCGCAGTTGCGGCGCCGCGCTTTCGCGGTAGCCGCGCTCGATCAGGCCCTGGCGCACCTGGGCATTGATCAGCGGATAACGGCTGCGGTAGGGCAGGGCGTCGACGGCGTTTTCCGGCGGCATCAGCTGGAAATCGCGCAACCCGACCAAGCGCGCATCGGCCGGATGCGCGACCTGGGCGTGCGGGACTGGGTTGCTGCAGGTGGCGACAGCAAGGCAGAGCAGGAGAATGGCGAACAGGCGCATGGCGGTCTCCAGCGGGGTTGCCGCCATGCTTGTCACGCCTGCTGCCCCGGTCAACCGATCAAATGGGTGGGATGATCAGGTCGAGACGCGGGTAGCCTTCCTCGCTGTCGCGTTCACCCTTTGGGGGCATGTGGAAGGTGTTGACGATGTTCTCGCCCTGCAGGGTCTCCAGGTGGATGTCGAAGCCCCACAGGCGGTGCAGGTGCCTGAGTACGTCGTCGGTGGATTCGCCCAGGGGTTTGCGGTCGTGCTGCTGGTGGCGCAGGGTCAGCGAGCGGTCGCCGCGGCGGTCTACGTCCCAGATCTGGATGTTCGGCTCGCGGTTGCCAAGGTTGTACTGCGCAGCGAGGGTTTCGCGGATCTTGCGGTAGCCGTCGTCGTCGTGGATGGCGTCGACCAGCATGTCGTCCTTCTGGTCGTCGTCGAGGATGCTGAACAGCTTGAACTCGCGGATCACCTTGGGTGAGAGGAACTGCAGGACGAAGCTTTCGTCCTTGAAGCTCTTCATGGCGAATTTCATGGTGGCCAGCCAGTCGCTCCCGGCGATGTCGGGGAACCAGCGTTTGTCTTCCTCGGTGGGGTGCTCGCAGATACGGCGAATGTCGCGGTACATGGCGAAGCCCAGCGCATAGGGGTTGATGCCGCTGTAGTAGGGGCTGTCGAAGCCGGGCTGGTAGACCACGCTGGTGTGGTACTGGAGGAACTCCATCATGAAGCCGTCACTGACCAGGCCCTCGTCATAGAGGTCGTTGATCAGGGTGTAGTGCCAGAAGGTTGCCCAGCCTTCGTTCATGACCTGGGTCTGGCGTTGCGGGTAGAAGTACTGCGCCACCTTGCGCACGATGCGCACGATTTCGCGCTGCCAGGGTTCCAGCAGCGGGGCGTTCTTTTCGATGAAGTAGAGGATGTTTTCCTGCGGCTCGCTGGGATAGCGGGCCAGGCCCTGCTCCTTGTCCTTGCCGCCGGCCTTGGGAATGGTCCGCCAAAGGTCGTTGACCTGGCGCTGGATCTGTTCCTCGCGCTCCTTCTGGCGCTGCTTCTCTTCCTCGGCGGAAATCGGGTAGGGCCGCTTGTAGCGGTCCACACCGTAGTTCATCAGGGCGTGGCAGGAGTCCAGCAGGTCTTCTACGGCGTCGATGCCGTAACGCTCCTCGCACTTGTTGATATAGGACTTGGCGAACACCAGGTAGTCGATGATCGAAGTGGCGTCGGTCCAGGTGCGGAACAGGTAGTTGCCCTTGAAGAAGCTGTTGTGCCCGTAGCAGGCGTGGGCGATCACCAGCGCTTGCATGCACTGGGTGTTCTCTTCCATCAGGTAGGCGATGCACGGGTCGGAGTTGATCACGATCTCGTAGGCCAGGCCCATCTGACCTCGCTTGTAGTTCTTTTCCGTGCTGAGGAAATGCTTTCCGTAGGACCAATGGTTGTAACCGATGGGCATGCCGACGGAGGCATAGGCATCCATCATCTGCTCGGCGGTGATCACCTCGATCTGGTTGGGGTAGGTGTCCAGCGCGTAGCGCTCGGCGAGACGGCTTATCTCGCGGTCGTATTGCTGGATCAGCTCGAAGGTCCACTCCGAGCCGGTGGCGATCGGCTGGCGCTTGCTCATGCGACGAGCCTCCTCTGGAACAGCTCGCGGAACACCGGGTAGATGTCCGAGGCGGAGACGATCTGCTGCTGGGCGAAGCTGTCTTCGAAGGTATCGCGGATCTTCTCGTACTCGAACCACAGCGCCTGGTGCTCGCGCGGGGTGATCTCGACGTAGGTGTAGTACTGGACGAACGGCATGATCTGCTTCATCAGGATGTCGCGGCAGACCGGCGAGTCGTCGTTCCAGTTGTCGCCGTCCGAGGCCTGGGCGGCGTAGATGTTCCATTCATTGGTGGGATAACGCTCGGCCATCACCTCCTGCATCAGCTTCAGGGCGCTGGAGACGATGGTCCCGCCGGTCTCGCGGGAATAGAAGAACTCTTCCTCGTCCACCTCGCGGGCACTGGTGTGGTGGCGGATGAACACGACCTCGATCTTCTCGTAGTTCCGCTTGAGGAACAGGTAGAGAAGGATGAAGAAGCGCTTGGCGATGTCCTTGGTGGCCTGGGTCATCGAGCCGGAGACGTCCATCAGGCAGAACATCACGGCCTTGGAGGTCGGGTTGGGCTGCTTTACCAGCAGGTTGTACTTGAGGTCGAAGGTGTCAAGGAACGGCACCTTGTCGATGCGCGCACGCATGCCGGCGATCTTCTGCTCCAGCTCCTGGATGTCGCCGAGGTTGTCCGGCTCCTCGCGCTTGAGGCGATCCAGCTCCGCTATTGCCGCGCGCAATTTCCCGCGGGTGGAGCCGGACAGCGCGATGCGGCGAGCGTGGGCCGAGCGCAGGGTGCGTACGATGTTGATGCGCGAAGGGTTGCCTTCGTTGCTGATGCCGGCGCGCACGGTCTTGAAGGTGTCACTGCCGGTGAGGTGGCGCTTGACCAGGTTGGGCAGCTCCAGGTCCTCGAACATGAAGTCGAGGAATTCCTCCTGGGTGATCTGGAAGACGAAGTCATCCATCCCGTCGCCCTGGTTGCTCGCCTTGCCGGCGCCCCGACCTCCACCGCCGCCCTGGGGGCGCGGGATGTGTTCGCCGGTGGTGAATTCCTTGTTGCCGGGGTGGATCACCGTCTGGCGACCGCCACGACCATGGTGCAGGACCGGCTCGTCGATATCGCGGCCAGGAATACTGATCTGCTCGCCGTGTTCCATGTCGGTGATGGAGCGGCGGCTGACGGCCTCTTCGACGGCCTTCTTGATGTGCTCGCGGTAACGCCGCAGGAAGCGCTGGCGGTTCACCGTGCTCTTGTTCTTGCCGTTCAGACGCCGGTCGATGACGTAGCTCATGAATGCTCCTCAGGGCCTGCTGCGCAGCGGCGTGGAGCCGCCAAGGACAGGTCCGAATGCGACGGCGACCGGCGCGGCGGGAATACCGCCGCGCCGATGGCAGACTACTGCGACTTGCGAACCCGCAGATACCATTCCGACAGCAGGCGCACCTGCTTCTCGGTGTAGCCGCGCTCGACCATGCGTTTGACGAAGTCGTTGTGCTTCTGCTGATCCTCCTTGCTTGCCTTGGCGTTGAAGCTGATGACCGGCAGCAGGTCCTCGGTGTTGGAGAACATTTTCTTCTCGATCACCACGCGCAGCTTCTCGTACGACAGCCAGCTGGGGTTCTTGCCGTTGTTGCCGGCGCGGGCGCGCAGCACGAAGTTGACGATCTCGTTGCGGAAGTCCTTCGGGTTGCTGATGCCTGCCGGTTTCTCGATCTTCTCCAGCTCCTCGTTGAGGGCGGCGCGGTTGAGGATCTCGCCGGTTTCCGGATCGCGGTACTCCTGGTCCTGGATCCAGAAGTCGGCGTACAGCACGTAGCGGTCGAAGATGTTCTGGCCGTACTCGCTGTAGGACTCCAGGTACGCAGTCTGGATTTCCTTGCCGATGAATTCGACGTAGCGCGGCGCCAGGTATTCCTTCAGGAAGCGCAGGTAACGCTCGCGGGTCTCCGGCGGGAACTGCTCCTGTTCGATCTGTTGTTCCAGCACGTAGAGCAGGTGTACCGGGTTTGCGGCGACTTCATGCGGATCGAAGTTGAACACCTTGGAAAGGATCTTGAAGGCGAAGCGGGTGGAAAGCCCGGACATGCCTTCGTCGACCCCTGCGGTGTCGCGGTATTCCTGGATCGACTTGGCCTTGGGATCGGTGTCCTTGAGGTTTTCACCGTCGTAGACGCGCATCTTCGAGTAGATGTTGGAGTTTTCCGGCTCCTTCAGGCGCGACAGCACGGAGAACTGCGAGAGCATCTTCAGGGTGTCCGGTGCGCAGTGGGCGTGCGCCAGGGAGCTGTTGATCAGCAGCTTGTCGTAGATCTTGATCTCATCGGAGACGCGCAGGCAGTACGGCACCTTGACGATGTAGATCCGGTCGATGAAGGCCTCGTTGTTCTTGTTGTTGCGGAAGCTGTGCCATTCCGATTCGTTGGAGTGGGCGAGGATGATGCCGCTGTAGGGCAGGGAACCGAGGCCTTCGGTGCTGTTGTAGTTGCCTTCCTGGGTTGCGGTGAGCAAGGGGTGCAGGACCTTGATCGGCGCCTTGAACATCTCGACGAATTCCATCAGGCCCTGGTTGGCCCGGCACAGCGCACCCGAGTAGCTGTAGGCATCGGCGTCGTTCTGCGGGAATTCTTCCAGCTTGCGGATATCCACCTTGCCGACCAGCGCAGAGATGTCCTGGTTGTTCTCGTCGCCAGGTTCGGTCTTGGCGATGGCGATCTGGTTGAGAATCGAGGGGTGCAGCTTGACCACGCGGAACTGGCTGATGTCGCCACCGAATTCGTTGAGGCGCTTGGTGGCCCAGGGCGACATGACCGAGCGCAGGTAGCGGCGCGGGATGCCGTAGTCTTCCTCGAGGATGGCGCCGTCTTCGTCCGGGTTGAACAGCCCCAGGGGCGACTCGAACACTGGCGAGCCCTTGATCGCGTAGAAGGGCACGTGCTCCATCAGTTGCTTGAGCTTTTCGGCGAGGGAGGATTTACCGCCGCCGACCGGGCCCAGGAGGTAAAGGATCTGCTTCTTCTCTTCCAGGCCTTGGGCGGCGTGGCGGAAGAAGGAGACGATCTGGTCGATGCATTCTTCCATGCCATGGAAGTCGGCAAAGGCCGGGTAGCGACGTATCACCTTGTTGGAGAATATTCGCGACAGGCGGGAATCGACGGATGTGTCGAGTAGTTCAGGCTCGCCGATGGCCATCAGTATCCGCTCGGCGGCGGTGGCGTAGGCGATCTTGTCCTGCTTGCAGAGATCCAGGTACTCCTGGAGGGAGTACTCTTCTTGACGGGTCGCTTCGAAGCGTTCCTGGAAGTGACTGAAAATGCTCATGACGTCTCCTCGCTCGATGCATGGAGCCGGCGCCGGATCGGTCTGTGCGGGTGCGGTCGGGCTGCCAGTGCTTACCGGCGAGAATCCCCCAGAACTCCAACGGAACCTGGCCACTGCCCTGAACCGCCCCAATGGTCACTGCCGATTAACCGGAAGCCGGTGTGCCGGCTCTCCCTTTTTTGGATGGCCTGAGGGAAAGGATAGTTCGTTCTTCGGTGTGTAAAGGACGAAAGAGCGAGAAGTTACAGATTTTTTGAAGGGGCTAATCCGCCCCTTTCGTAGGGGCTTTCAGTCAGAGCCGCCGACGCTGGTATCCGCGGGATAGACGCCGCGCCACAGCTCGAAGCCGCCATCGAGGCTGTAGACCTCGGAGAAGCCCTGCTGGACGAAATAGGCTGCCGCGCTCTGGCTGGAGTTGCCGTGGTAGCAGACCACGACCAGCGGTGCATCCATGTCGGCCTCGCGGATGAAGTCGGCCACCGAGTAGTTGTCGATGTGCCGCGAGCCGCTGATATGGCCTGCCGCGTAGCTCTGTGGATCGCGGATGTCGACGACCTGGGCGCCGCTTTCGCGCAGTTGCTGGGCCTGGTCGGGGGCGATGCGCTTGAATTCGCTCATGGGGTTTACCTCGCAAGGCGCGGAGCCTTTGGCTCCGCTGCAATCATTCTGGTTTATCGGCGCAGCTGCAATGGATGCGCTCGAGGGTATCGACGTTCATCAGCGTCATGCTGCCGCCCCACACGCAACCGGTGTCGAGGGCGAACAGGCCGGGGACATCACACTGGCCTTCCAGCGCGGCCCAGTGGCCGAAGATGATCTTGCGCCCGGCGGCCTTGCGCTCGGCGTAGCTGAACCAGGGGGCGTAGCCGGGCGGCGCGGTGTCCAGGCCTTCCTTGGATTTCAGGTCGAGCTTGCCGTCGGGTGTGCAGAAGCGCATGCGCGTGAAGTAGTTGGTGATCACCCGCAGGCGCGCGATGCCATGCAGCTTCTTGTCCCACTTGGCCGGCTCGTTGCCGTACATGCCATCGAGGAACATCGGCAACTGGGTATCGTCGCGCAGGGCGGCTTCGACCTCGGCGGCGCGTTGCAGGGCCTTGTCGATATCCCACTGCGGCGGGATGCCGGCGTGCACCAGGGTCATGTCACGCTGGGCGTCGTGGTGGACCAGCGGCATCTGTCGCAGCCATTCGATCAGCTGCGCGCAGTCCGGCGCCTCGACGATCTCGCGCAGGGTGTCGTTCTTCTTCAGGCGCTCGGCGTTGTAGGCGACGGCAATCAGGTGAAGGTCATGGTTGCCCAGTACGCAGACCAGCGAATCGCGAATGGAATAA
Source organism: Pseudomonas nicosulfuronedens (assembly GCF_005877905.1). Lineage (GTDB taxonomy): Bacteria > Pseudomonadota > Gammaproteobacteria > Pseudomonadales > Pseudomonadaceae > Pseudomonas > Pseudomonas nicosulfuronedens. Next base: position 32,060 of record NZ_SWDV01000032.1, read on the forward strand.
AGGAAGCGCAGGGTCTCCAGCGACGCCGGGCCACGGTTGACCAGGTCGCCTACCAGCCACAGCTTGTCGTGTGCCGGGTCGAACTTCACCTGCTCCAGCAGGCACTTGAGCGGTTCCAGGCAGCCCTGCAGGTCGCCGACGGCGTAGGTGGCCATCAGTGCAGTGCCCCCGGTACGGCGAGGCGGAACGCCGGGATGTCTGCGTCGAAGTGATGACCGTCCGCGGCGACCATCTGGTAGCTGCCGTGCATGCTGCCGACCTTGGTCGCCATCACGGTGCCGCTGGTATAGGTGTGACTGGCGCCCGGCTCTATCAGCGGCTTCTCGCCGACCACACCGGCGCCGCGCACTTCCTGCACGTGGCCGTCGCCGTCGGTGATGATCCAGTGGCGGGTCAGCAGCTTGGCGGCCAGCTCGCCGTGGTTGTGGATGGTCACGGTGTAGGCGAATACGTAGCGCTGCTGTTCCGGCTGGGACTGTTCAGGCAGGTGGCGGGTGGTGACGCTGACGCTGACCTGGTAGCGGGGGTCGCTCATGCGCTCGGTCCTTGCTCGGCTTCCGGGTGGGTTTCGCTGTAGCGGTTAGCCAGGCTGACGAAGTCGGCAACGCTCAGTTGCTCGGGGCGCAGCGTCGGGTCGACGCCGGCGGCTTCGATGTCCTCGACGCTCATCAGCGTGCGCAGGGTATTGCGCAGGGTCTTGCGGCGCTGGTTGAAGGCTTCGCGGACGATACGCTCCAGAACGCGGTGATCCTTGGCCGGATGGGGCGGCTCAGCGTAGGGCACCAGGCGGACGATGGCCGACTCGACCTTGGGCGGCGGGTTGAACGCGCCAGGGCCGACGGTGAACAGGTAATCCACGCGGCAGAAGTACTGCACCATGATCGACAGGCGACCCCAGTCGCCATTGCCTGGCTCGGCGGCCAGGCGCTCCACCACTTCCTTCTGCAGCATGAAGTGCATGTCCTGGATGAGCGAGGCGTGGTCCAGGAGGTGGAAGATCAGCGGAGTGGAGATGTTGTAGGGCAGGTTGCCGACTACGCGCAGCTTGTCCTCGGGAGTGGCTACCAGGCTGGAGAAGTCGAACTTCATGGCGTCGCCCTGGTGCAGGCTGAAGTTGGGCTTCAGGCCGAAGCGCCATTTCAGCTGCGGGATCAGGTCCAGGTCGAGCTCGATCACGTCGAGCTTCGCGCCGCTGTCCACCAGGCCCTCGGTCAGGGCGCCCTGGCCCGGGCCGATTTCCAGCAGGTGCTGGCCTTCCTTGGCGGCGATGGCGCGCAGGATCTTGTGAATCACCCCGGCGTCATGCAGGAAGTTCTGCCCAAAGCGTTTGCGGGCGCGGTGCTGGAAGAGTTCGGACATCGAAGGCTCCGGAGAGCAGCCGGGCGCTTGCGGCGGCCGGCTGGAGGCGGAAAAACCATCAGTTTACCAGCCCGGCGCGGCCAGCACGAAACGCTGGCCGAACGGAATGCCCGGGATCAGCGCGCGCCGGTGCCGGCTTCGGCCATCTGGTAGGCGGTTTCCAGGGCGACCTGCAGGCTGCCACTGTCGATTCGCCCGGTGCCGGCCAGGTCCAGCGCGGTGCCGTGGTCCACCGAGGTGCGGATGATCGGCAGGCCCAGCGTCACGTTCACTGCAGCGCCGAAGCCCTTGTACTTGAGCACCGGCAGGCCCTGGTCGTGGTACATGGCCAGCACGGCGTCGCAGTGTTCCAGGTGCTTGGGAGTGAACAGCGTATCGGCCGGCAGCGGGCCTATCAGTTGCATGCCTTCGGTGCGCAGGCGTTCCAGGGTTGGCTCGATCACGTCGATCTCTTCGTGGCCGAGGTGGCCGCCTTCGCCGGCATGGGGGTTCAGGCCGCAGACGAGGATGCGCGGATTGGCCAGGCCGAACTTGTCGCGCAGGTCCGCATGGAGGATGCGGGTAACGCGCTCCAGGCGATTGGCTGTGATGGCATCGGCGATCTGCCGCAGCGGCAGGTGGGTGGTGACCAGCGCGACGCGCAGGCCGCGGGTGGCGAGCATCATCACTACCTGGGCGGTGTGGGTGAGGTCGGCGAGGAATTCGGTGTGGCCAGAGAAGGCGATACCAGCCTCGTTGATCACACCCTTGTGCACCGGTGCGGTGATCATCCCGGCGAAGTGTCCGTCCAGGCAGCCCTGGCCGGCGCGGGTCAGGGTCTCCAGCACATAGGTGGCGTTGGCCTGGTTCAGCTTGCCCGGTTCGACGGGGGCGGCCAGCGGGGTATCCCAGACATACAGGGTGCCTGCCGGGGCGGCAGCGCTGGGCCAATGACCGGGAGCGACGTCTTGCAGGTCGATGTCCAACCCCAGCAGGGCGGCGCGCTGTGCCAGCAGGTCACGGCTGGCGACGGCGACCAGCGGGTGCGGTTGCGCTTCGCGAGCCAGCAGCAGACAGAGGTCGGGGCCGATGCCGGCGGGCTCGCCGGGGGTGAGGGCGAAAAGGTGGGGAGTGCTCATCAGGGGGGCTCTCGAATCGGTATTTGCAGCGGATGGCTCTACTCTACGACGAAGCCCTCGTTCTTCGAAGCTTTCGGCGGGCAAAAAGAAACCCGGCCTTGGCCGGGTTTCTTCTTGAGCGACTCGCGCTGCTTACTGCTTGATCTCGACGTAGGCTTCGTCGCGGATTTGGCGCAGCCAGGCCTGCAGTTCCTCGTCGTACTTGCGTGCGCGAAGGGTCTGCGCGGCTTGTTGCTCGCGGAACTTGTCGCTGCTGTCGGTGGCGCGGCGACCGAGGACTTCCAGCACGTGCCAGCCGAACGGCGAGCGGAACGGCTTGGTGACCTGGCCTTGTGGCGCGTTGTTCATTACCTCGCGGAATTCCGGTACCAGGGATTCCGGGTCGACCCAGTTGAGGTCGCCACCGTTGAGCTTGGAGCCCGGGTCTTCGGAGAACTTCTTCGCCAGATCAGCGAAGCTTTCACCGGCCTGGATGCGCTCGTAGAGCTTCTCGGCCAGTTGCTGAGTCGCTTCCTCGCTGCGGATTTCGCTGGGCTTTAGAAGGATGTGGCGGACGTGGACTTCGTCACGCAGCATCTTGCTGCCGCCACGCTTCTCTTCCAGCTTGAGGATGATGAAGCCGCCGGGGCCGCGCAGGGGCTCGGTAACGTCACCCACAGCGAGGCTGCCGACCATGGTGTCGAACGGAGAGGGCAACTGGGCGGCCTTGCGCCAGCCGATCTCGCCGCCCTCCAGGGCGTTGTCGCCGGCGGAACGGGCGACGGCCATCTGGTTGAAGTCCGCGCCCTGCTTGAGTTGCTGGTACATCTCGGCAGCTTGACGGGCAGCGGCCTGGACGGTTTCAGGCGAAGCGCTGTCCGGCACCGGGATCACGATATTGGCCAGGCGATACTCTTCCGAGAGCTGGATCTTGCCCAGGTCCGAAGCCAGGAAGTTCTGCACCTCCTGCTCGCTGACCTGGATGCGCTCGGCCACGCGGCGCTGGCGCACACGGCTGATGATCATCTCGCGGCGCACCTGCTCGCGGGCCTCGTCATACGACAGGCCGTCGTGGGCGAGGGCGGCGCGGAACTGATCCAGGCTCATGTTGTTGCGCTGGGCAATGGTGCCCATGGCCTGGTTCAGCTCTTCATCGGTAATGCGCACGCCGGAGCGGTCACCGATCTGCAACTGGATGTTCTCGATGATCAGACGCTCGAGCACTTGCTGGGTCAGCACATGCTCGGGCGGCAGCGGCGCGCCGCGCTTCTGGATGGTTGCACGGACTTCGCGCAGGCGCTGGTCCAGCTGGCTCTGCATCACCACGTCGTTATCGACGATGGCGACTACACGGTCCAGCGGAACCACTTCGGCGTGCACGACGGAACTTGCCAACAGCGCGCCCAGCATCAGCGGGCGCAGGGCCTTACATAGCATTGTCTTCACGTTGACGATAACCCTGGATACCTTGGTCGAGGAAGCCTTCCACCTGGTTGCCAACCACGCCGCCAAGGCCTTTCAAGACGATTTGCAGGAAAACACCGTGGTCGGCCTTGGACGTCGAGGTCACGAACTGCTCGTCGTCGTAGTCGACCCAGTAGCGATTGATCAGGCGCAGTTTCCAGCAGCAGCTGTCGTACTCGAAGCCACCGAAGGCTTCCAGCGTGCGGCTCTGGTTGTAGTCGAACTGCCAGCGGCCAATGGCGGCCCACTGCGGCAGGACCGGCCAGATGAACGAGAAGTCATGCTGTTCGATCTTGTACTCGTCGCTGCCGTATTCGAACTGCCCGGTGTTGGGGTTGAAACGCTTGCTGTCCGCACGATAGCGGTAGCCGACGTTGAGCACCTTGCGAGGATCGGCTTCGGGCTGATAGTGGAACATCAGGTTGCCGTTGTCGGTCTGGTGCGTGTTCGGGTTCCAGTTGTAGTCCGAGCTGGCGAACCAGTCATGGTTGAAGCGGTAGATGCCGGTCAGCGCGTACGGCGAACGCCAGGTATCGGCATCGGCATTGTCCACGGTGGAATTCGGGTGGACCGCGTTGTAGTTGCGGATGTAGGTGTCGGTCAGGCCTGGCAGTTGTACGCGGCGGTCGCTGAAGTAGTAGATCTGTCCAGCCGCGAGGTAGGCGCGCTCGAAACCGTTGTCCTCGATGAAGCGGGTGCCGACGCCCAGGGAGAGCTGGTTGGCATCGCCGATGCGGTCACGGCCGGTGAAGCGGTTTTCACGCCACAGCGAGTCGTAGCTGAAGGTGAATTCGCCGGTATCGAAGGTCGGCAGGTCGTCCTGGTCCTTGTACGGGACGTACAGGTACATCGCCCGCGGTTCCAGGGTCTGACGGAACTTGGTGCCGCCGATGGTGGTGTCGCGGTCGAAGTACAGGCCGCTGTCCAGCTTGGCGAGGCCCAGCGAACGGTCGGGGCTGCTATCAAAGCTGACTTCGCCGTAGTTCGGATGGAGCACATCCTTGCCTGCCAGCTGGTTTTTGCCGGTACTGTCCAGGTCCAGGTCGTACTTGGTATACAGCGCCTTGACGGTCGGAGTCAGGAAGCCCCAGCTGCGGTTCATCGGCAGACTGATGCCTGGCTCTGCGTGGAAGCGATCGCCGTTGGCACGCGCCAGGCCGCTGATATTGGTATCCGGACGCGGGTAGAGCGTCGGGTTGTCGATATCGATGCGGTAGTAGCCTTCATCCAGGTCGCGGTCGAAGCGCACTGCTTCGGTGCTGTAGGTGAAGTTCAGACCGCCCGGATTGAACGGCAGCCGGCCATCCAGCGTGAGCTGCGGCAGGCGATCGTACGGAGTGACGTCGGTCACGGTCGCCAGCTGGTAGGACTGCGCATTCAGGCGGGCGGTGTAGCTGTCGCCACGGTAGGTCAGCGAGCCCTGCTGGTTCACGTAGGTCGGAGTGCCGATACCCAGCGAGGTGTCCAGATCCTGGAAGTAGTAGGGGTCGCTGATGCGGGTGTAGTCCACCTGCGCCAGCCAGCGGGAATCCAGGCCGCTGGTGTTTTTCCAGCCATACAGCCAACGGGTGTCGGTGTACTGCGGGAAGTCTTCGCGGTCATCGTTCTTGTCGTTCAGGTAGGCGGCGTTGACCTGGCCTTCGCTGCTGCGGGTCAGGTAGCGGAACTCGCCTTCCATCAGCAGGCCGCGCTTGACCATGTAGTGCGGGTACAACGTGGCGTCATAGTTGGGCGCCAGGTTGAAGTAGTACGGCGTGGTCAGCGTGAAGCCGGTGTCGGTCGAGCTGGCGAAGGAAGGCGCCAGGAAGCCGGATTGACGACGGTTGTCGATCGGGAAGTAGATATACGGGGTGTAGAAGACCGGAATGTCCTTCACCCGCAGGGTCGCGTTGGTCGCGGTGCCGAAGCCGGTGGCCGGGTTCAGCTTGATGTTGTTGCCCTTGAGGACCCAGGCGTTGCTGCTCGGTTCGCAGCGGGTGTAGGTGCCGTCCTTGAGCTGGATGATCGCGTCTTCCTGGCGCTTGGCGTACAGCGCGCTGCCGCGGATCTGCGCCTGGTGCATGACGTACTCGGCGTTGTCGATCTTCGCCGCGCCGTTGTCCAGTTGCAGTTCGGCGTGGTCGCCGACGATCAGCGCGCCGTTGTCGCGCAGCTTGACGTTGCCGACCAGCTCGCCGCGGTTCTCGGCCTGGTGCAGGTTGGCCTCGTCGGCCTCCACCTGCATGCTGCCCTGGCGCAGGACCACGTTACCCGCGAGGGTGGCGACCTGTTTTTCCTGCTCGTAGCGGGAGACCTTGGCCGAAACGTAGGTCGGGGCCTCGTCGTTCGGCGTCTTGTCGTTCATGCCCGGGCGGGTCGGCTCGACGTAGGCGCCGCTGCAGTACGGGCCCATTTCCGCCTGCTGGGCAGCGGTGAGCTTGTCACGCGGGATCCAGTCGAGGTGGCTGTAGTCGCTGCTGCGCGACTTCAGGCCGCGCCCGCTGGACTCGGTGACCAGCTGTTTGGGCTCTTCGCCAGCGCTGCTCGAGCTGCTCGAGGACTTCGAGCCGCTGGCGGCAGCGGTGCCGCCGGCGCTGACCGAGCTGGCGCCGTGCTGTGGACGCGGTACGCTGCTGGCGCTGTTCTGCGAGGAGCAGTCCCAGGCGCCAGACGCGGAGGGCTGGCAGGCGAACTGCTCGCCGGGTGCCGCGGTCACAGTGGCGAGCGGTTGGATAGCCAGCAGGCCACCGGTCACCAGTAAGGGGAATTTTCTACGGAACACGGGGAAATTCACTGCCATCTTGTTAATCCGGGCTTCCTGCGAGCCTTCAGCCCAAAACGGGCCGCACGCCTATCGATGGGCTCAAAAAGATGCTGGATAATAAAGCATGACCCGCGCAACGGCTAGGGCCGTGGAGAACCCATAAAGATGTCACAGGATGCCCGTTACCAGCAGATGATCGGCTGGTTGGACTTGAGTTTGCCCGCAGTGTTCAACGCGCAGGGCTGGGGCCAGGTGCCCGAAGCGAGCCTTACCGCGGCCAGCAGCGACGCCAGCTTCCGCCGCTATTTCCGCTGGCAGGGCGAGGGTCGCAGCCTGATCGTGATGGACGCGCCGCCGCCCCAGGAAGACTGCAGACCCTTCATCAAGGTCGCCGGTCTGCTGGCTGAAGCGGGTGTGCATGTTCCGAAGATTCTGGCCGAGGACGTCGAGCAGGGCTTCCTGCTGCTCGATGATCTGGGTCGCCAGACCTACCTGGATGTACTCACCGCGCAGAACGCCGAGGAGCTGTTCGAGGACGCCCTCGACGCCCTGGTGGCCTTCCAGCAGGTCGACGTTGCCGAGCGCCTGCCGGCCTACGATGAGGCCCTGTTGCGCCGCGAGCTGCAGCTGTTTCCCGACTGGTACCTGCAGCGCCACCTTGGCGTGACCCTCGAAGGTGAGCAGCTCGCGCGCTGGGAGCGTACCTGCGACCTGCTGGTGCAGAGCGCCCTGGAGCAGCCGCGTGTATTCGTGCACCGCGACTACATGCCGCGCAACCTGATGCTCAGCGAGCCGAACCCCGGCATCCTGGATTTCCAGGATGCGGTCTACGGCCCGGTGACCTACGACGTGACCTGCCTTTATAAGGACGCCTTCCTCAGTTGGCCCGAGCCGCGCGTGCACGACGGCCTCTCGCGTTACTGGCGCAAGGCCCAGGCTGCCGGTGTCCCGCTGCCGGACAGCTTCGAGAGCTTCTTCCGCGCCAGCGACCTGATGGGTGCCCAGCGCCACTTGAAGGTGATCGGTATCTTTGCGCGCATCTGCCACCGTGATGGCAAGCCACGCTACCTGGGCGACGTACCTCGCTTCTTCCGTTACCTGGAAAGCGTCATCGCGCGCCGACCGGAACTGGCCGACCTCGCTGCATTGCTGGCCAGCCTGCCCAAAGACGAGACACACCCCGCATGAAGGCCATGATCCTCGCCGCGGGCAAGGGTGAACGCCTGCGCCCGCTGACCCTGCATACACCCAAGCCGCTGGTGCGTGCTGGTGGTGTGCCGCTGATTGAGTACCAGCTGCAGGCGCTGCGCCGGGCCGGATTCGATCAATTGGTGATCAATCACGCCTGGCTCGGCCAGCAGATCGAGGATCACCTGGGCGACGGTTCGGCTTTTGGCGTGGACATTCGCTACTCGCCCGAGGGCGAACCGCTGGAAACCGGCGGCGGTATCTTCAAGGCGCTGCCACTGCTGGGGGACGAGGCATTCGTCATCGCCAATGGCGACATCTGGACCGACTTCGATTACGCGGGCCTGCACGGCGCGTTGGCCGAAGACGACCTGGTGCACCTGGTGCTGGTGGATAACCCCGGCCACCACAGTCGAGGTGATTTCTGCCTGAGTGAAGGTCGCGTCAGCGATTACCGCGAAGGTCAGCCCAGTCTGACCTACAGTGGCATCGCCATCCTCCGTCCCGAGCTGTTCGCGGGCTGCAAGCCCGGTGCCTTCAAGCTGGCGCCACTGTTGCGCCAGGCCATGGAGGCCGGTCGGGTGGGCGGCGTCCATCATCGTGGACGCTGGATTGACGTCGGCACCCACGAGCGCCTGGCAGAAGTCGAACGCCAACTGGCGGAGGGCTGAGGTGTTCTGGCCGGGGACTTTGCTGGGTGTCATCGCCGGCTGGGCATTGGCGAGCATTCCGGGCGCCATGCTCGGCGCGTTGCTGGGCCAGGTGCTCGACCGGCGCCTGAAGAAGCGTACCTGGCGGGGTCTTCTCGATCAGTTGCGCGGTGGGCCCCAGGTGGGCGACCAGGAACTGCTCTTCCTGCTGCTCGGCCGACTGGCCAAGAGTCGCGGGCGTGTGATCGATGCGCACATCCAGCAGGCGCGCTCGGAGATGCAGCGCCTGCAGCTGGACGACAAGGCCCGTCGCCAGGCGATCGACGCCTTCGGTCGCGGCAAACTGGGTGGGGCGTTGCTGGATGCTGGCTTGCGCCAGCGCCAAGGCCAGGAAGCCACTGCCGAAGGTCTGCTCCAGGCCTGCTGGCGCATGGCCTGGGCAGGCGGTGCGCCGAATGCCGCGCAAAAGAATCTGCTCCTGCAGTGGGGTGACTCGCTAGGGCTTTCCCGCTCCAGGGTTCTCGCGCTGTCGTCGGGCGCCGAGCCGCCCAGGGCGCCGGTGACTGCCCGCGAGTCCTATACCTCGGCGCTGCGCCTGCTGGGCGTGACGACGGAGAGCGAACCGGAGGAGATCAAGCGCGCCTACCGCAAGCTGATCAGCCAGAACCACCCGGACAAGCTCGAAGGCATGGGGGCGAGCCCCGAGCGGATCGCCGCGGCGACCAATCGCACCCGCGAGATCCAGGCTGCCTACCTGCTGGTGCGCCAGCGTCGCGGGTTTCGCTGAGCCGGGCGGCCCTCAGGGTTGCTCGATCGGCTCCAGGTGCATCGACAGCCAGCCGCGGATGCGCCGGTACAGCTGGTCCTGCTCGGTGCCCAGGTCGGCGGGCAGGGCGTTCATGCCGATCTGCACGTAGTTCGGTGCCTTCTGCCGCTTGCTCGCCTGCAGGCGCAGCTTGGCGGCTGCCACGTCAGGTGCCTTGTCCTTGTAATAGAAGTCGCCGGTGGCGAGGTTCAGCAGCGGCACGGTCTCGTCCAGCGATGGCTTGAAGTCGCGCGGCATCTCCGGTGCTACCAGCAGCAGGTTCTTGATGTCGGCTGGCGTACGCTCGCCCAGGTAGCGGGTCGCCCAATAGGCGCCGGTGCCGTGGCCAAGCAGGACGATGGTCTTGGGGTTGTGTTGCTGGGCCAGTTCGACGGCCGCCTGGATGCGCGCCAGAACGCGCTCGGCGTGGACCTTGCGCAGTTCTACCGGGTCGTTGGGCGGCGGCGGCGCTTCGGCGCTGGCCTGGGCAGGCTCGGCACTGCCGGTCTCGGCAGTGCTTTCCGGTGTGGGTGTCGCGCTGCCTTCGCTGCCCTTCACTTCGGGCTTGCTGGCGCTGTCGGCGGCCGTGGCATCGGTGTCGGCGCTGGCCTTGTCCGGCGATTCCTTCGGGCGTGGCGTCGGCGCAGTGCTCTGCGGGTCGGGGAGGGTAATGGCCAGGGTCTGCCAGCCGGCATCGGGTAACTTGCGCCGCAGCGGGCCTATCGCCACCGGCCAGTCGGCGCTTTCTCCGTCGCCGGGGATCAGGATGACCGCGCCTGATGCGTCGGCAGTGTTGGCCGGCAACCAGAGGGAGAGGAATGTCTCGTCGCCTGCCTTGAGCTCCTGGCGCTCGCTTTCGGGCAACTGGCGCACAAGGCCGTTGGCTTCGTCCTGGCTGCGCTCGCTCACCGCCGGGCGCACCACCGGCGCGGCAGCCGGTTTTTCGGCGACGGGCTTGGCGTCTTCGGCCCAACTGGCGCCCAGCGGCGCAAGGCCGAGGCACAGGCTGAGGGCGAGAAACGTCGGGCGAGGCAAGTGAGGCATCGGAGATATCCCTGTCTGGCGGGCAGCGAGCGGCGGGCGCGAGAGGGGCCAGCCTAGCGGCTTGTATTAGCTTTGTCAGGCGCAGGCGTGCCGGGTTCAACCGGGGTTGCTGTAAGGTATGCCGGCCCTTTGCTTTGACCCGAGTGAAATCCATGGTGCTGTCGGCATGAGTCGTCTGTTCTGGAAAGTCTGCCTGGCCTGGTTGTGCTGCCTGCCTTTACTGGCCGTGGCGGAAACTGCCGCGCCACCGTTGACGCTCGATGAAGCACAACTCGCGTGGCTCGCCGAGCACCCGCAGCTACGTGTGGGCGCCGTGCTCGAAGCGCCCTATGTGCAGCAGGATCGCCGCTTGCAGCAGCTCTCCGGCGCCAACGTCGAGCTGCTGGAGTGGTTGGCCAAGGCCCTGCACGTCAGCCTGGAGTGGCGCACCTATCCCGACCAGGCCGCGCTGGAGAAGGCGGTGCGCGCTGGAGAAATCGACCTCGCGCCCGGCGTCAGCCAGACGCCTTCGACCTTGCGCGACTGGCTGTTCTCCGACCCTTACCTGCGCGTTCCTCGCCTGGTCGTGGGCGATCGTCGCAGCGGCACGTCGGTGGAGCTGGATACCCTTGGCGACGGTGAGTCCGTCTCCGTACGCGGCCCCGGCCCGGTGGTGGATTACCTGCGCGGCACCTACTCGGGGCTGACCCTGCAGGTTGTCGACAGCGACCGCGAAGTACTGCGCAAGGTGCTGGGTCGCGAGGCCAACTATGCGGTGATCGACGAAGCGCAGCTGGCCCGCCTGACCCGCGAAACCGAATTCACCGGCCTGCTGGTGGTGGCCGACATCGGCTATCCACAGTTGCTGCGCGTGGCGACCCGGCGTGGCCTGCCGGAGCTGGCCGGGATCATCGACGCGGCCCTGCGCGCGGTGCCCGCCAAGGACCTCGACCAGCTCCACGAGCGCTGGCTGCAGCCGACCTACCCCCGCCTGGGTTCCTCCCCCGGTTTCTGGCAGAACCTCTGCATCCTGCTCGGCCTGTTGCTGTTGTTCGCGGTTGCCGCGCTGCTCTGGCTGCGCCGCCAGCATCATGCGCTGGAGTCGCGATTGCTCGCGGCGCGCCGCGATATCGAATTGCGCCAGTCGGCGGAGCAGGCCTTGCGCCTGACCCAGTTCGCCATCGACAGCAGCACCGTGGGCATCCTCTGGGTCAACTGGGATAGCCATGTGCGGTATGCCAACCGTGCCGCCGAAGAGTTGCTCGGCTATCTGCCGGGGGCGGTAGTGGACCGGCCGCTGTCGGACTTCGAACCGACGCTGAACATGGATCGCTGGCTGAACCTCTGGCGCCGCGCGCGCAATGCCGACGAGGCGCCGCTGAGCTTCGAAACCCGCTGCCTGCGCGCCGACGGCCAGTGGCTGCCGGCGGACGTTTCGCTGAGCTTCCTGCGCTTCGGCGATTCGGAATACCTGCTGGTGTTCCTCAATGACGTCACCGAGCGCCGCCGTGCCCGCGCCGCGCTGGAGGAAAGCGAGGCGCGCCTGCAGGGCATCGCCGCCAACGTGCCGGGGCTGGTGTTCCGCCTGGAGCCCAATGCGCCGGATGACGACTCCGACTTCGCCTACATCAGCTTCATCACCGGCGGCAGCGAAACCTCCCTGGGCTACTCGCCCGGCTACCTGCGCGAAAGCGGCCTGGGCATCATGGGACTGGTGCATCCGTCGGAACGCGAGGGTTACCTCGCCAGCCAGCTGGAAGCGGTAGAGGGCCATCGCAACTGGCTGTGGCAGGGCCGCATCCTCACCCGCAGCCATGAGCCGCGCTGGGTCGACATCAAGGCCACGGTGCGCACCCTGGACGACGGTCGCCCGGCCTGGGACGGCGTGGTCTGGGACATCACCGAGCACAAGCAGATCGAGCTGGAGCTGCAGGATTCCCGCGCGCAGTTGCGTGAGTTGTCGGCGCACCTGGAGAGCGTGCGGGAGGAGGAGAAGGCGCGCATCGCCCGCGAGGTGCACGATGAACTGGGCCAGGTGCTCACCGTGCTCAAGCTGGAGACGTCCATGTGCGAACTGGCCTATGCGGAGCTGGACAGCGGCCTGCGCGAGCGCCTGGACAACATGAAGCGGCTGATCGCCCAGCTGTTCCAGCTGGTCCGCGACGTGGCGACCGCGCTGCGCCCGCCGATCCTCGATGCCGGTATTGGCTCGGCGGTGGAATGGCAGGCGCGCCGCTTCGAATCGCGTACGCAGATTCCCTGTCTGGTGGAGGTGCCGGAAAACCCGCCGGAGCTGTCCGATGCCAAGGCTATCGGGCTGTTCCGCATCCTCCAGGAGGCGCTGACCAATGTCATGCGCCATGCCCAGGCGCATACTGTGGAATTGCAGCTGAGCGTCGAAGGGCGCGAGTTGTGCCTGCGGATCGCCGATGACGGTGTCGGCTTCGACCCGAACGCCACGCGCCAGGGTGTTTCCTTTGGCCTGGTCGGGATGCGCGAGCGGGTGCTGATGTTCGGCGGCACCCTGCAGATCGACAGCCAGCCCGGGGAGGGCACCACGCTGTGGATACGGGTGCCTCTGCGCTCGGCAAGTGCGTAACCGGGCGGCAACCATAACGACAATGACAAGAGTGGATCGGGAGGAAGGGCGGTGATTCGAGTGCTGGTGGCGGAAGACCATACGATCGTGCGCGAAGGTATCAAGCAACTGATCGGCATGGCCAAGGACCTGCAGGTGGTGGGCGAGGCCACCAACGGCGAGCAGTTGCTCGAAACCCTGCGCCAGACGCCCTGCGAAGTGGTCCTGCTGGACATCTCCATGCCCGGCGTCAACGGCCTGGAAGCCATCCCGCGGATCCGCGCGCTGAACAACCCGCCGGCGATCCTCATGCTGTCGATGCACGACGAGGTGCAGATGGTCGCCCGTGCGCTGAAGGTCGGCGCCGCCGGCTACGCCACCAAGGACAGCGATCCGGCGCTGTTGCTCACGGCGATCCGCAAGGTGGCCAGTGGCGGCCGCTACATCGACCCCGACCTCGCCGACCGCATGGTCTTCGAAGTCGGTCTCACCGATTCGCGCCCGCCCCACGCGCTGCTGTCCGAGCGCGAATTCTCGGTGTTCGAGCGTCTGGTGCAGGGCGAGGGCGTCAACGAGATCGCCCAGCAACTGGCGGTGAGCAGCAAGACCATCAGCACCCACAAGGCGCGGCTGATGCAGAAGCTCAATGCCAACTCCGTGGCGGACCTGGTGCGTTACGCCATGGAACACAAGCTCGTCTGATCGCTCCCCGCTGCCGTTTTGATCTGCGGCAGATGGCCATCTGAATTTTCCCTCCACTCTGTGCGACGTGTCCGATTTCTGTAACACACCGTCTATCTAGCGGGCGTGAGGCAGGGAATGATTGCCGGCTTCATGCAGTACGTCGTGATAACAAGGAGAAGAAGATGTTGCGAGCGGTAAGGGGAGGGCTGCTGTTCGGCCTGCTGGGGAGCGCTGCGATGCCGGCGCTGGCGGACTACGTCACGGTGATCTCCTTCGGGGGCGCCAACAAGGCAGCGCAGGAAGCGGCCTTCTACAAGCCGTTCAAGGAAGTGACTGGCAACGCCGTCGTACACGGCTCCTACAACGGCGACCTGGCCAAGCTCAAGCGCATGGTGGAAATCAGCCATGTGTCCTGGGACGTGGTGGAGGTCGAGGCCCCCGAGCTCGCGCGCGGTTGCGAGGAAGGGCTGTTCATGAAGCTCGATCCCAAAACCCTGGGCAACACCGCCGATTTCGTTCCCGGCGCGGTGCAGCCGTGCGGCGTCGGCATCTTCGTCTGGACCACGCTGCTGGCCTACAACCAGAGCAAGCTGCAGGGCACGCCCAGCAGCTGGGCGGATTTCTGGGACACGAAGAAATTCCCCGGCAAGCGCGGCTTGCGCTGGGGCGCCAAGTACAGCCTGGAATTTGCCCTGATGGCCGACGGTGTCGCGCCCAAGGACGTCTACAAGGTGCTCGCCACCAACGACGGCGTCGACCGCGCCTTCCGCAAGCTCGATGAGCTGAAGCCAAGCATCAACTGGTGGAAGTCGGGCCAGGATCCGGTGCGTGATCTCGCCGACGGCACTGTGGTGATGAGCTCCGCCTACAACGGCCGGATCGCCGCTGCGCAGGCCGAGCAGAAGGGCTTCCGCATGGTCTGGGCCGGCGGCATCTACGACTTCGACTTCTGGGCGCTGCCCTCGGGCGTGTTCAAGAAGGAACTGGCCGAGCAGTTCGTCAACTTCGCCGGCCAGCCGCAGCAGCAGAAGGCCTTCGCCGAGAATATTTCCTACGGCCCGACCAACCGCAAGGCTGTGGAGCTGCTGGCGCCGGACGTGGCCGCCAACCTGCCCACCGCGCCGCAGAACATCGCCAATGCCGTGGGCATGAACGTGGCGTTCTGGGCCGAGCACGGCGACGCGCTGGAGCAGCGCTTCCAGGCCTGGGCCAAGCGCTGATCGACGGGCTGCCGGCCACAGGTTGGTCGGCAGTCGGTTTCCCTGGATCTTGTAGGGCGATCCCTACAAAGCATCCTCTCTAAGCCTTATAGCAATCTCTCATACCGCCCGATTTGCGTGCCGTTCCAGCTTCTCTAGGCTTGAGATCAACGGCATTTACAAAAAAACAAAGGTGCGGTGATGGCCGAGAATCAGGCAAACGATGTGCTGGTGAGTTTCCGTGGCGTGCAGAAGAGCTACGACGGCGAATCCCTCATCGTGAAGGACCTCAATCTGGACATTCGCAAAGGCGAATTCCTGACACTGCTGGGACCTTCCGGTTCCGGCAAGACCACCAGCCTGATGATGCTGGCCGGTTTCGAAACTCCTACCGCCGGTGAAATCCAGCTCGCCGGCCGCGCCATCAACAACGTCCCCCCGCACAAGCGCGACATCGGCATGGTGTTCCAGAACTATGCCCTGTTCCCGCACATGACGGTGGCCGAGAACCTGGCCTTCCCGCTCTCCGTGCGAGGCATGAGCAAGACCGACGTCAGTGAGCGGGTGAAGCGCGCGCTGTCCATGGTCCAGCTCGACAGCTTTGCCGGTCGCTATCCCGCCCAGCTCTCCGGTGGCCAGCAACAGCGTGTGGCCCTGGCCCGCGCGCTGGTCTTCGAGCCGCAACTGGTGCTGATGGACGAACCCCTGGGTGCCCTGGATAAACAGCTGCGTGAACACATGCAGATGGAGATCAAGCACATCCACCAGCGCCTGGGCGTGACCGTGGTGTACGTGACCCACGACCAGGGCGAAGCCCTGACCATGTCCGACCGCGTGGCGGTGTTCCACCAGGGCGAGATCCAGCAGATCGCCCCGCCCGCCGAGCTCTACGAGCACCCGCGCAACTCCTTCGTCGCCAACTTCATCGGCGAGAACAACCGCATCGCCGGCCAGCTCCAGGCACGCGATGGCGACCGCTGCACCGTGGGCCTGGCCCGCGGCGAGAAGGTCGAGGCGCTGGCGGTCAACGTCGGCAACGTCGGTGACACCGTCAGCCTGTCGATCCGCCCCGAGCGCGTGCGCCTGAACGGCCACAGCGAAAACTGCGCGAACCGCTTCTCCGGCCGCGTCGCCGAGTTCATCTACCTGGGTGACCACGTGCGTATTCGCCTGGAGGTCTGCGGCCGTACCGATTTCTTCGTCAAACAGCCGATCGCCGAGCTCGATCCCGCGCTCAGTGTTGGCGACGTGGTTCCGCTGGGCTGGGAAGTCGAGCACGTCCGCGCGCTCGACCCACTGTCCGCGGCGTAACAGCGCGGCCCGGCCACTCCCGGACGCATCCAAGAAAAACAAACCTGCACACTGTGGAGACAACAATAATGTCGAAGTCCTTGAAAGCATCGGGGCTCAAACTCGCAGCGCTGACTCTGGGCGTGGCTTTCGCGGCCCAGTCCATGGCCGCCACCGACCTGACCGTGGTGTCCTTCGGCGGCGCCAACAAGAACGCCCAGGTGAAGGCGTTCTACGGCCCCTACGAGAAGAGCACCGGCAACAAGATCGTTGCCGGCGAGTACAACGGCGAGATGGCCAAGGTGAAGGCCATGGTCGACACCAACAGCGTCTCCTGGGACCTGGTGGAAGTCGAATCGCCGGAACTGGCCCGTGGCTGTGACGAAGGCCTGTTCGAAGAGATCGACCCGGCCATCCTTGGCAAGGCCGAAGACTATGTGCCGGGCGCCGTGAGCAACTGCGGCGTGGGCTTCTTCGTGTGGTCCACCGTGCTGGCCTACAACGCCGACAAGCTAAAGACCGCGCCGACCAGCTGGGCCGATTTCTGGGACACCCAGAAATTCCCGGGCAAGCGCGGCCTACGCAAGGGCGCCAAGTACACCCTGGAATTCGCCCTGATGGCCGACGGCGTTGCGCCCAAGGACGTCTACAAGGTGCTGGCGACCAAAGAAGGCCAGGACCGCGCCTTCAAGAAGCTCGACCAGATCAAGCCGAACATCCAGTGGTGGGAAGCTGGCGCCCAGCCGCCGCAATACCTCGCCTCCGGTGACGTGGTCATGAGCTCCGCCTACAACGGCCGCATCGCCGCCGTGCAGAAAGAGAGCAACCTGAAGATCGTCTGGAACGGCGGTATCTACGACTTCGACGCCTGGGCCATCCCGAAAGGCGCCAAGAAGAAGGACGAGAGCCTGAAGTTCATCGCCTTCTCGGTCCAGCCCGAGCAGCAGAAGACCTACTCCGAGAACATCGCCTACGGCCCGGTCAACAAGAACGCCGTACCGCTGCTGAGCAAGGACCTGCTGAAGGACATGCCGACCACCCCGGAAAACATGCAGGGCCAGGTGGGCATGGACGTGACCTTCTGGGCTGACTATGGCGAGCAGCTGGAACAGCGCTTCAACGCCTGGGCTGCCAAGTAAGCAGCCGTCCCTTGCCGTCGCGGCTACCCGAGCCGCGGCGGACCGGAACCGCCGCTCCCCCCTCGCGGCGGCTCCTCCTGACACCACACCTTGGCCGCTCCTAAGGCGGCCTGTTTTACCGGAGTTCGCTATGGCCACCGCTGTGTCTCTGAACGAGGTCGCCGGCCCCACCCTCAAGCAGCGCCTGGCGCGCGCGGAGCGGATGAACCGTCTGAAGTCCCAGGCGCTGGTGCTGCCCCTGCTGGTCTTCCTGCTGCTGACCTTCCTGGTGCCCATCGCGGCGCTGCTCTACAAGAGCGTGAACAACCCCGAAGTCGTCGGCGCCATGCCGTTGACCGTCAACGCCATTTCCGCCTGGGACGGCAAGTCGCTGCCCTCGGACGAGGTGTACAAGGCGCTGAGCGAAGACCTGGTCGCTGCGCGCAAGAACCAGACCATCGGTGACCTGTCCAAGCGCCTGAACATGGAGCTGGCCGGCTACCGCAGCCTGCTGTCCAAGACCGCCCGCGCGCTGCCGTTCAAGGAGCAGCCGGCGTCGTACAAGGACGCCATGGAAGCCCTCGACGAGCGCTGGGGTGACCCGGCCTACTGGCAGGCGATCCGTCGCAACGCCAGCTCCGTCACTCCCTATTACCTGCTGGCGGCGCTGGATCACCGCATCGATGACCTGGGCGAGATCGCCCGCGCCACGCCCGACCAGTCGATCTACCTGGACATCTTCGCCCGCACCTTCTGGATGGGCGCGGTGATCACCCTGATCTGCCTCGCGCTGGCCTACCCGCTGGCCTACCTGCTGGCGATCCTGCCGACCCGCAAGTCCAACCTGCTGATGATCATGGTGCTGCTGCCGTTCTGGACCTCGATCCTGGTGCGTGTCGCCGCGTGGATCGTGCTGTTGCAGTCGGGCGGCCTGATCAACGGCGCGCTGCTGAAGATGGGCCTGATCGACCAGCCGCTGCAGTTGGTGTTCAACCGCACCGGCGTGTACATCTCCATGGTCCACATCATGCTGCCGTTCATGATCCTGCCGATCTACAGCGTGATGAAGGGCATTTCCCCCAGCTACATGCGCGCCGCGATTTCGCTGGGCTGCCACCCGTTCGCCAGCTTCTGGAAGGTCTACTTCCCGCAGACCGTGGCCGGTGTCGGCGCCGGTTGCCTGCTGGTGTTCATCCTGTCGATCGGCTACTACATCACCCCGGCGCTGCTGGGCAGCCCGAACGACCAGATGGTCAGCTACTTCGTCGCCTTCTACACCAACACCACCATCAACTGGGGCATGGCCACGGCCCTGGGCGGCCTGCTGCTGTTCGCCACCCTGGTGCTCTACGTGATCTATGGCTGGCTGGTGGGCGCGAGCCGCCTGCGCCTGGGCTGATGAGGAGAACAAGAAGATGCTGAGCCCCTACATGTCCCCGGTCGAGCGCGTGTGGTTCTACACCCTGCGCATCCTCTGCGGCCTGATCCTGCTGTTCCTGGTGCTGCCGGTACTGGTCATCGTGCCGCTGTCGTTCAACTCCGGCACCTTCCTGGTCTACCCGCTGCAGGGTTTCTCCCTGCGCTGGTACGCCGACTTCTTCAACTCTGCCGAGTGGATGCGAGCGCTGACCAACAGCATCATCGTTGCCCCGGCGGCTACCGTGCTGGCGATGGTCTTCGGCACCCTGGCGTCGATCGGCCTGACCCGCGGCGATTTTCGCGGCAAGGCGCTGATCATGAGCCTGGTGATTTCGCCGATGGTCGTGCCGGTGGTGATCATCGGCGTGGCCAGCTACCTGTTCTTCGCGCCGCTGGGCCTGGGCAACAGCTACATCTCGCTGATCATCGTCCACGCGGTGCTGGGTGTGCCGTTCGTCATCATCACCGTGTCGGCAACCCTGCAGGGCTTCAACTACAACCTGGTGCGCGCCGCCGCCAGCCTGGGTGCGCCGCCGGTGCTGACCTTCTTCAAGGTCACCCTGCCGTTGATCGCTCCCGGTGTGATTTCCGGTGCGCTGTTCGCCTTCGCCACCTCGTTCGACGAAGTGGTAGTGACCCTGTTCCTCGCCGGCCCCGAGCAGGCCACCCTGCCGCGCCAGATGTTCAGCGGCATCCGCGAGAACCTCAGCCCCACCATCGCCGCTGCGGCGACCCTGCTGATCGGCTTCTCCGTCCTGCTCCTGCTGACCCTCGAGTGGCTGCGCGGCCGCAGCGAGAAACTGCGCACCGCACCGACTTCCTGATTCACAGTGTTTCGCGGACGGTTCCGTCGTCGTGCTCACCCACGGCGGCGGGATCGATCCGCGATCTTTTTCCTGCGTTCTCGCATTTCCCGCCTCGTTCGTGAACTTTCCGCCTCGACTATCGGCACGGTCATCGCAGAGATGCCCTTCGGCCTACGTGAGCGGCTACAATGCGCGCCATCCGTGATTTCGCCCATAGAGGTGCGCCATGCAACCCTACGCCATCGCTCCGTCGATCCTGTCCGCCGACTTCGCCCGCCTGGGTGAGGACGTCGACAAGGTGCTCGCCGCCGGCGCCGACATCGTTCACTTCGACGTGATGGACAACCACTACGTGCCGAACCTGACCATCGGCCCGATGGTCTGTACGGCCCTGCGCAAGTACGGCGTCACCGCGCCCATCGATGTGCACCTGATGGTTTCCCCGGTGGACCGCATCATCGGTGACTTCATCGAGGCTGGCGCCACCTACATCACCTTCCACCCCGAAGCCACCCAGCACATCGACCGTTCCCTGCAACTGATCAAGGACGGCGGCTGCAAAGCAGGCCTGGTGTTCAACCCGGCCACCTCGCTGGACGCGCTGAAGTATGTGATGGACAAGATCGACATGGTCCTGCTGATGAGCGTGAACCCCGGCTTCGGTGGGCAGAAGTTCATCCCCGGCACCCTCGACAAGCTGCGCGAAGCCCGGGCGCTGATCGATGCCTCCGGCCGTGACATCCGCCTGGAGATCGACGGCGGCGTGAACGTGAAGAATATCCGCGAGATCGCCGAAGCAGGCGCCGACACCTTCGTCGCCGGTTCCGCCATCTTCAATGCACCGGACTACGCCGAGGTCATCCGCGCCATGCACGCTGAGCTGGCGCAGGCGCGCAAGTGATGAGCGCTGCACAACTGCCGTTCGCCGGTCTGCCGCGTCTGGTGATGTTCGACCTGGACGGCACCCTGGTGGACTCGGTCCCCGACCTCGCCGCCGCGGTGGACCAGATGCTGCTGGCGCTCGGGCGCCAGCCGGCCGGCCTGGACGCCGTGCGTCACTGGGTCGGCAACGGTGCGCGCGTGCTGGTGCGCCGTGCCCTGGCCAATGACATCGAGCACGATGGCGTCAGCGAGGAAGACACCGAGCGCGCCCTCGAGCTGTTCATGGATGCCTACGCCGACAGCCACGCGCTGACCGTGGTCTATCCCGGCGTGATCGAGACGCTGAAGTGGCTGAAGAAGCGCGGCGTCGAGCTGGCGCTGATCACCAACAAGCCCGAGCGCTTCGTCGGCCCGCTGCTCGACGAGATGAAGCTGGGCAAGTTCTTCCGCTGGATCATCGGCGGCGACACCCTGCCACAGCAGAAGCCCGACCCGGCCGCGCTGCTGTTCGTGATGAAGATGGCCGGTGTGTCGGCAGAACAGGCACTGTTCGTCGGTGACTCGCGCAATGACATCCTCGCGGCCAAGGCCGCCGGCGTGCGCAGCGTGGGTCTGAGCTACGGCTACAACCACGGCCGCCCCATCGCCGAGGAAACCCCGACGCTGGTGCTCGATGACCTGCGCCATCTGCTGCCTTGCTTCGACTCGGGCAAAGCGATAGTGTTGCCCGACTCCGCCTCAACTCCCGCTCAGCGAGACAGCACCGTGGAAACGGCTCCCCACACACTTTGGATGAAGGTCATCAAGGCCCTGGCCCGCTGGCGCTGGCGCGCCTGACATCCTTTGGCCGGTACGCCCGGCGCGTGTGTGCAACCAAGTCCGTTACCTCCTCATTCCACGAGGCTGATCATGACCCGCGAAGAATTCCAGCGCCTGGCCGCCGAAGGCTACAACCGCATTCCGCTGACCTGCGAAACCCTTGCCGACTTCGACACCCCGCTGTCGATCTACCTGAAGCTGGCCGACGGCCCCAACACCTACCTGCTCGAATCCGTGCAGGGAGGCGAGAAGTGGGGCCGCTACTCCATCATCGGCCTGCCCAGCCGTACCGTGCTGCGTGTGTACGGTCACCAGGCGAGCATCAAGGTCGACGGCGTCGAGACCGAGAGCTTCGAATGCGCCGACCCGCTGGCCTTCGTCGAGGAGTTCAAGGAGCGCTACCGCGTGCCGACCATTGCCGGTCTGCCGCGCTTCAATGGTGGTCTGGTGGGCTACTTCGGCTACGACTGCGTGCGCTACGTCGAGCAGCGCCTGGCGCAGTGCCCGAACCCGGACCCGCTGAACAATCCTGACATCCTGCTGATGGTCTCCGACGCGGTGGTTGTCTTCGACAACCTCGCCGGCAAGATGCACGCGATCGTCCTCGCCGACCCGGCGCAGGCCAACGCCTATGACCAGGGGCTTGCCCAGCTGGAGGAGCTGCTGGAGCGCCTGCGCCAGCCGATTACCCCGCGCCGCGGTCTGGACTTCAGCGCCGTGAATGCCCCGGAGCCGCAGTTCCGCGCCAGCTTCACCCGCGAGGACTACGAGCGCGCCGTTGGCACCATCAAGGAATACATCCTGGCCGGCGACTGCATGCAGGTCGTGCCGTCGCAGCGCATGTCCATCGACTTCACCGCGGCGCCGATCGACCTGTACCGCGCGCTGCGCTGCTTCAACCCGACGCCCTACATGTACTTCTTCAACTTCGGCGACTTCCATGTTGTCGGCAGCTCGCCGGAAGTGCTGGTACGGGTCGAGGACGGCGAAGTTACCGTGCGCCCCATCGCCGGCACCCGCCCGCGTGGCGCGACCGAGGAGGCCGACCGTGCGCTGGAGGAAGACCTGCTCTCTGACGCCAAGGAAATCGCCGAGCACCTGATGCTCATCGATCTGGGCCGAAACGACGTCGGCCGTGTGTCGCAGACTGGCAGCGTAAAGGTCACCGAGCAGATGGTGATCGAGCGCTACTCCAACGTGATGCACATCGTCTCCAACGTGAACGGCCAACTGAACGAGAAGCTCAGCGCGATGGACGCCCTGCGCGCGATCCTGCCGGCGGGCACCTTGTCCGGCGCGCCGAAGATTCGCGCGATGGAAATCATCGACGAGCTGGAGCCGGTCAAACGTGGCGTCTACGGCGGTGCCGTGGGTTACCTCGCGTGGAACGGCAACATGGACACCGCCATCGCCATCCGCACCGCGGTGATCAAGAATGGCGAGCTCCACGTCCAGGCCGGCGGCGGCATCGTCGCTGACTCGGTGCCGGCGGCGGAGTGGGAAGAGACCATCAACAAGCGCCGCGCCATGTTCCGCGCCGTGGCGCTGGCCGAGCACACCGCCAAGGTGCATGGTCGCGATTGAGTTGCCGGTTGACTGAAAAAGCCCCGTACAAACGGGGCTTTTTCTTTTCATAGGGACCGCGCGCCTGACCGCATAGCCCGGCGATGCAGTACCGGGTGAAGTCACCGCATCAGCTGGCATAATCGCTGTGGGGGGCGGCGAGCTCTCGCACAGACTATCCAATGGCGCAGCTCTTCGTAGGAGCGAGCTTGCTCGCGAACAGAGCCTTCCGGCCGCTCCGTCGCTGGGAGGGTTCGCGAGCAATAACGATGGCGTCCCCCTCGCTCCTACAGCACATGATGTATTGCACGCTGGGACTTAACCTGCCTGCCGCGCCTCTACTACCTGCAGATTCGCCTTGCGCCGGGCGAGGGCGGCGTCCGCCTGCTGCGAGCGCTCCTCCACATAGGCCGCCAGGTGATCCACGGCGACGTACTGCATTGCCTTGTGGCTGTCGTCCAGCGTGGTCACTGGCAGGGCGATGCGCCCGCAGGACAGCGCCTTGCTGAAGTTTTCCCGGTTCAGGTTGCGGAACCAGCGCTCGCGCACTTGCTCCAGCGGCACCAGGACATCTCCGAAAATCTGGTAGACCAGGCTCACGGTTTCCGGGCGTGGGGCGTGGCGGACTTCTACGGTCGACTGCATGGGGCTCTCCTGTTCCGGCGGTTGTAGCGACAATAGAAATATAGCAAAGGTTGTATTTCTATTCAATCACCCCCCATGAAAAAGCCCCGCCGAGGCGGGGCTTTTTCTGTGGCAGAAGCTCAGCGAACCAAGGTAGGTGCGCGGCGGTGGCGCACGGTGGACCACCAGAATACCCAGCCGATCATGCGGATCTGCCCGCTGTCGAACTGCTCCGCCGGGTACTCCTCGTCGGGGTACTCGTCGCGGTTGAAGCTGCGCAGACGGATGCCGCCGCCGGGCAGGCGATAGACGAACTTCACCCGCAGCATGCCCTCGTGTTCCAGGGCGTAGATCTCGCCGTCGGTGATGTGCGTGGTGGCTGTGTCGATGCCAATGGTGGAGCCATCCATGATCAGCGGCTCCATGCTGTTGCCGGTGAGCTGGGCGCAGATCGCCGTAGCCGGATCGACCCCCGCCGCGCGCAGCGTGGCGTACGAGAAACGCAGCTTGCGCCCCTCTATCTCGCGCACTGCAGTGCGCCCGGCGCCGGCCGCCAGTTCCACTTCCTTGTACAGGCGTAGTTCCACTTCGTCCTCGTCCAGCGGTGTGTCGCTATCCCATGGGTGCAGCGGTTCCAGTCGCAGCGGGCTGCCGTCGGCGGGGCGCGGCGCGGGTGCGCTGGTGCCCGGTGCCGGCGTGCCTTCGCCGGTGGCCAGCCAGGTCGGCGAGACCCCCAGCGCGCTGGCGATCTCGATCAGCTTGCGCGTGCTCTGCGCCTTGCCCGAGGTCAGCTTGTGAATGGTGTTCTGCGAAACCCCGGCGGCTTCGGCCAGGGTTTCCTGCTTGAGGTTGCGCGAGGCCATCGCCTGTTTCAGGCGGTCGGCCAGCGTCGATGAGGGCGTCTTGTCCATGGCGGCACTCTACCTCCTGGGTTGTAGCGTGTAAATAGCTTTGGTGTTGACTAAATATAGCTATGGTTGTAATCATAAAAGCCAGCAGCTACCGGAGAGACGAAAACCGGTTCGGCTGACGGGAAGCGAACGGCTTCCCCCTCACTGCGGCAGGGAAGCCGTGGGTTGCCTGCGCAGCAGGCTGGAGGACGCGGGTGGGCCAGGGAGGCGCCGCCTGCGTACCGGCAAGGGATGCCGTCCGATGAGTCGGTGTCCGCGACGAATAGATCGCGACTGACCACCCAGGCGGCCGAAGGCTCGGCGACCACGGAGGGTACGTCGCCAGGAGGACCTTCATGAATCAACCCCCGAAACACACGCGCACCGGTACTGCGGAGGTGTGCCATGGCTGACATCGCCGACTACGCCAATGACCTGATGCTGGAGCGCATCGAGGACATGCTGCACAGCCGCCGCTCCTCGACGGCCATCAGCTCCGCCGAGTACTGCGAGGACTGCGGTGACGACATCCCGCCGGCGCGCCGCCTGGCCGCGCCGGGCTGCACTCGCTGCATCGACTGCCAGGCAATCGACGAACTCGAGCGGCGGCACTGAGCCGCCAGGGAGACACGCCGTGATCAAACCCATCGATGAAATGCTCAAGCTCTGGGCCGAAGAAATGCACAACCCCGGCAGCGCGGGCGGCGGCTACGCCGGCGGCAACCTGCTGGCGATGATGATGGCCAACAAGGGCGAGATGATTCGTGGCACGCGAGGCAGCAAGGTGATCCTCGACCGCGTCGCGGAACTGGACCTGATCATCAACCACCTGCCTGACGAGCAGAAGGACGTGGTCACCGAGCATTACCTCAATCGCGATAGCGAGGCTTCGCAGAAGTACCGGCACTGCCGCTGCAGCCGCAATACCTTCTACCTGCGCCTGCATGTGGCGCACCAGAGTATCCAGTCGCGGCTGATGCGCCGCGTCGCCTGACCTTCTCCATTCCCCACACGAAGCCCGGCCCTGCGCCGGGCTTCGTGCTTTTCGCGGGCGCCCTTGAGTTATGCTCGCGCCCCATGACGACACCTATCCTGATTCGCCGTGCCGAACCCGCGGATGCCGATGCCGTCCTGCGCATCCTCGGCGAAACCTACGAAGCCACCTGGAAGCCCGCGTTGAGCGCCGAAGCGATCCTGAGCTTCGAGTCCTCCGCGCATACCGCCACTTATGTACGCGAGCGCCTGGCGTATTTCGAAGTGGCCTGCCTCGACGGCGAGGTAGTCGGCCTGCTCGACTGGCGCGACGATTTCATCGATGCCCTGCATGTTTCTCCCCGTCACCAGCGCCTGGGTATCGGTGCGGCTCTGTTGCGTCACGCCGAAACCGCTATCGCTGGCGCGGGCTATGCGCACATTCGCCTGGAGACCGATACCTTCAACCAGCAGGCGCGTGCCTTCTATGGCAAGCACGGCTATGCGGAGATCGATTTCTACCCGGACGAGGAGTGGCACAGCGGCTTCACCACCGTGCTGATGAACAAGGAGCTCTGAAATTTCCGACGCTGGATTTCGGTGTTTCGACAACGTATTGCGGTGTGTCATCTGCGTATTGCAGCGCATTCCCCGAGAAGCCTTGTTCCGGCAGGAATCGGGGGGTAAAAAGTAGTCATTCTTGTAAAGGTGCGTCCCCAGGGAGCACAACGCGAAACCCCGAAAAGCCCGGCCAGTGAGCCGGGCTTTTTCATGCCCGCGTTTTCTGATCCGCCGGTTGCGGCGGGTGGCCGGCGAGCACGCCGGCATTCATCCCCGGTTGGCTGATAGCCGCCGGTTTCGCCCGTTCGCGGGCGTCTTTATCCAAGGTGAGCCAATGGGCAACGAACCTCAGACCCTGGCCGACGTGCCTTTGTGGGGGCTGATCCTGCTCGCGGTGGCGGGCGGCATCAGCGGTGAAATGTGGCGCGCCGACAAGGCGGGCCTGGGCGGCTGGCGGCTGCTGCGGCGTCTGGCGTTGCGCTCCGGGGCCTCCATCGTCTGCGGTATGGCGGTGATGTTCCTCGCCATGGCTTGCGGCGCTTCGCTGACCCTCGCTGCGGCTATCGGCAGCCTGACGGCAGCGGCAGGTGCCGAGATCGCCGTCGGCCTTTATGAACGCTGGGCGGCGAAGCGCCTGGGTGTCTGCGAACTGCCGCCGAGCGAGCGCGGGCAAGAGTGAAGCTGCAAGGAGACGACATGTCCGAACAATCTTTAACCCTGGCGCTATTGCTCGACACGGTGGAGCAAGCGTTATCCACGCGCTTGACCGAGATCGGCGCCTTCCTGCGTGGCCCGCTGACGCAAACGCCGGCGACACTTCCTGCGCTGGCGCTGGAGTACGCGGGCCTGCTGCCTGGCCGTGATCCCGGCAATGGGCAGACCGCACTCATCTGCCGGCTCCAGACGCGCATTCTGGTGGCAAGAGATGATGCGCAAGCGGAGGCCTTGGTACTACGCACTGTCGCCGCGCTGGCCGTGCTTTTACGCGGTCAGAACTGGGGGTTGGAACTGGAGCCGGTGAGCTTCATTCAGGCCCAGCCGGAGCTCGATAATTCAGCGCTGGCGGCGTGTCGCGTGTGGCTGGTGGAGTGGCAGCAGCCGGTGCTGCTGGGCGAGACCGAGTGGCCCTGGGAAGACCAGCCGCCGGGCAGCCTCATGCTGGGCTTCGACCCGCAGACCGGACCCGGCCACGAGGACGACTACTTCGACCCGGGAGCCGTGCAATGAACCAGGATTACGTGAGCGCGGAACACGACCGCATGCTCGCCGCCCTGGTCATGCCTTGTGAAGTGGTGGCCGTGGACCTGGCGGCGGCACGAGTACGCGTGCGGTCCGGCGAATGGATCAGCGCCTGGGTACGCTGGCACGCGCAGGCAGCCGGTGCTGCACGGCATTGGCGGGCGCCGAGCCTGGGCGAGCAGGGTGTGCTGCTCAGTCCGTCCGGAATGGCCGCCATGGGTACCTTCGTGCCGGGGCTGTTCGGCGCGGCCTCGGCACCACCGAACAATCGCGGCGAGGTCGAGAGCTGGCACTTTCCCGATGGTGCTGTGCTCAGCTACGACTGGCAGGCGCATCGCTATGACCTGCAGCTGCCTGCCGGCACCGCCACGGTGAAAGTCGGCGGCACGCAGGTGGTGATCGACCCCGGAGCGGTGAGTATCACCGCCGCCAGCATCCAGCTGACCGGCCCGGTGACCATCAAGGGCGCGCTGACGGTGAACGGCAACATCAGCAGCACCGGCTCGATCATGGACACCGCCGGCAACAGCAACCACCACACTCATTGAAGTCGCTTCGACTTCCAACCCAGGCCCGCCTCGTGCGGGCCTCTGCATTTCTGGAGACCTGCCATGGGCAACTTTTCCCGTGCGCACCCTGAGCGACGGAGGGCGCGGCCATGATCGGCATGGATCGACGCAACGGCCAGCCGCTGAGCGCGCTGGCGCACCTGAAGCAATCCATCGAGGACATCCTCACCACCCCGCTGGGCAGTCGGCGCATGCGCCCTGAATACGGCAGCCGTCTGCGGCGCATGGTCGACCTGCCAGTGACCGAAGGCTGGAAGGGCGCGGTGCAGGCTGAAGTGGCCCGTGCCATCGGCCGCTGGGAGCCGCGCCTGCGCCTGAGTTCGGTGCAGGTCGTGGCGGTGGTCGCCGGCAGCGTTTCGCTGCGCCTGCGCGGCGTCTACCTGGGCGACGAGATCGGACTGGAGGTGGCGGCATGAGCCTGATCGACCTGTCTCAACTGCCCGCTCCCGCGGTCGTGGAGACCCTCGACTACGAGACGCTCTACGCAGAGCTGCTGGCGGATTTTCGTAGCGCCATGGGCGATGGCTGGACCGCTGCGGTGGAGTCCGATCCGGTGGTCAAACTGTTGGAGCTGGCGGCCTATCGCGAACTGCTGCTGCGTGCGCGGATCAATGACGCCGCCCGTGCGGTGATGCTTGGCTATGCGACCCAGGGCGACCTCGATCAACTGGCTGCCGGCTACAACGTCAAGCGCCTGGTGATCCAGGAGGCGGATGCCACGACCTCGCCACCGACTCCGGCCGTGCTGGAGGGCGACGATTCCCTGCGCAACCGCACGCAACTGGCCTTCGACCAGCTGTCGGTGGCTGGGCCGCGCAATGCCTACGTGGCCTTCGCGCTCGGCGCCGACGGGCGTATCGCGGATGTTTCGGCGATCAGCCCGCAGCCCTGTGAGGCGCTGGTCAGTGTGCTGTCGTCGGAAGGCAATGGAACGGCAACGGAGGAACTGCTTCAGGCGGTGCGCGTTGCGCTGAACGATGAAGACGTGCGCCCGGTGGGCGATCGTCTCACGGTGCAGTCCGCAGCCATCGTGTCCTACCAGGTCGATGCCGTGCTCTACATCTACCCGGGCCCGGAGGCCGAGCTGATCCAGCAGGCCGCCGAGGCTTCGCTGCAGACCTACATTGCTACGCAGCGGCGCATCGGTCGCGATATCCGCCGCAGCGCGCTGTTCGCCGCGCTGCATGTGGAAGGCGTGCAGCGCGTCGAGCTGGCCAAGCCGGCTGCTGACGTGGTGCTCGACTCGACCCAGGCGGCGTATTGCAGCGGCTACCAGATCCGCGTGGGTGGCTCCGATGAGTAGCCGCCTGCTGCCAATCAACTCGACTCCGCTGGAGCGCGTGCTGGCCGACGTGCAGGTCGGCGACCTGCCGGTGCCCCTGCGCGAGCTGATGGACCCGCAGCTCTGCCCGGTGGCCCTGCTGCCGTACCTGGCCTGGGCCTGGTCGGTGGACCGTTGGGACCCGGCCTGGAGCGATGCGGTGAAGCGCAAGGCGGTGTCCGCGGCGTTCCGTATCCATCAGCACAAGGGAACCATCGCTGCCCTGCGGCGGGTGATCGAGCCGCTGGGTTACCTGATCGAAATCATCGAGTGGTGGCAGGGCTCGCCCGTGGGCGAGCCGGGCACCTTCCGCCTGCGCATCGGCGTGCTCGACAGCGGTATCAGCGAGGAAATGTACCAGGAGGTGGAGCGTCTCATCGATGACGCCAAGCCGCTCACGCGGCACCTCATCGGGCTGGACATCAGCCTGGAATCCCAGGGGCGGATCACCGTCGGCTCCGGGCAATACGACGGCGACATCGTCACCGTCTACCCCTACCTCCCGGATGTGATCGAAGCGATCGGCAGCCACGGCTTGCCGGGCCGGGAGCACACCATCGATAGCTTGAGTGTCTACCCATGGCAGTAACCTACTACGCACTTCTCACCACCATCGGTGCCGGCAAGCTGGCGAATGCCACTGCGCTGGGCACCACCCTGAAAATCACCCAGCTCGCTGTAGGCGACGGTGGCGGCAACGTACCGACCCCCGACGCCAGCCGCACGCAGCTGGTCAACGAAGTCCGCCGCGCACCGCTGAACCGCCTGAGCGTCGACCCGGCCAACAGCGCGCAGATCATCGCCGAACAGGTCATCCCCGAGGACGTGGGTGGCTGGTGGATCCGCGAGATGGGCCTGTACGACGAAGCCGGCGCGCTGATCGCCTACGCGAACTGTGCGCCCTCCTATAAACCGCAACTGGCCGAGGGCAGCGGCCGCACCCAGACCGTGCGTATTGTGCTGATCGTCAGCAATGCGGCGTCGGTGGAGCTGAAGATCGATCCGAGTGTGGTGTTGGCGACGCGGGAGTATGTGGATAACTCCATTGTCACGGCGATGAATCGGCTCGATTACAAGCAGTCCGTGCGTGCTGCAACCACTGCGAGCATTACGCTGAGCGGGCTGCAGACGGTGGATGGAGTCGCGCTAGTGGCGGGTGACCGTGTGCTGGTGAAGAACCAGACCAATGCAGTGGATAACGGTCTGTATGCCGTTGCTACCGGTGCGTGGAGGCGCGCGACCGATGCCGACGACAATAGCGAAGTAACTCCGGGCCTAACCGTTACTGTGGAGAGCGGTGCTGCGCAGGCGGACAGCGTCTGGCAGCTGGTGACCGATGGCGTGATTGTCTTGGGTGCCACGGCGTTGGCGTTCCAGAACATTACCAATGGGTTGGCGAAGCTGGCGTCTCCGGCGTTCAGTGGCATTCCGACCGCACCAACGGCTGCAGTGGGAAACAACACCCAGCAACTGGCGACTACCGCATTCACACAAGCAGCGATTGCTCCTCTTGCGACAGTGGCGTCGCCTGCGTTCACCGGAACGCCGACGGCCCCGACAGCCGCTGTCGGTAGCAATACCCAGCAGTTGGCAACGACCGCGTTCGTACAGGCCAGCGTTGCACCTCTGGCGGCAATAGCTTCGCCGGCATTCAGTGGTGTTCCTACGGCACCAACCGCCGTTGCCGGCACTAGCTCCACGCAATTGGCGACAACTGCCTTTGTTCAGTCTGCCGGTTCCGCAATTATTGGCGCCGCGCCGTCTTCGCTCGATACGTTGGGAAAACTGGCATTGTCGCTGGGCAACAACGCGAGCTATGCAGCAAGCGTCGATGCCAGTCTCCAGGCCAAGGCACCCTTGACCAGCCCTGCGCTTGTAGGTACCCCGACGGCACCAACTCCAGCATTGGGCGATAACACTAAAAAGGTTGCTACGACTGAATTCGTGCAGTCGTCTTTTGCGAAGTTCTCCACTACTCAGACCTTCCCCATCACGTTCGCCAACGGCTTCTTCAATCGCACGGCGAGTACCTGCTGGACGGCCAACGGCAATCTCTATCTCAGTCTGAACATGGGGCGAAACACCGTGCCGGAAAGCATACAGATGCTTGCCTTCACGCTGCCTGCGGGGGCTCGACCGAAATACGTCATCGATGGAGTGGGTGGTTATTCAGTCGAGACACCACTGCAGTTGGGTATGTATGCATGGAGCCTGAAGCAGGACGGTACTTTCATCCTGATGTTTTCGATCCTGGCGCCCGCTGGAGGGACCAATTGCGGTTACAGCCTGAATCTCTGTACTCAGTTGGCTTGATGCAAAGACGGTAAGTACTCGAAATGAGTCGTTAATCGAATGAATCCCCTATTGGCGTCGCCTTTTGTTGGCGGCCCATCCATGACCGCCTCCCGGCGGTTTTTTTATGTCTGGAGAAAACCCTATGAGCTTCTTTCACGGCGTCACCGTGACCAATGTCGACGTCGGTGCGCGCACCATTGCGCTGCCGTCGTCCTCGATCATCGGCCTGGTGGATACCTTCACCCCCGATACCAAGCTGACCGCGCAGGCCGATGTGCCGGTGCTGCTCACCAGCCAGCGCGAAGCGGCCGCCGCGTTTGGCACCGCGTCGGCGATCTACAAGTCCTGCACCGCGATCTTCACCCAGTCCGCCGCGGTGGTCGTGGCGGTGGGCGTGGCCAAGGTGGAGGATGCCGCGCAGCTGACGTCCTCGATCATCGGCAGCGTCACCGAGGCCGGCCAGCGTACCGGCCTGCAGGCGCTGCTCGATGGCAAGTCCCGCTTCAATGCCCAGCCGCGCCTGCTGATCGCGCCGAAGCATTCCGCCACCCAGGCGGTGGCCACCGCCATGGGCGCGCTGGCCGAGAAGCTGCGCGCCATCGCCATCGTCGACGGCCCCAACACCACCGACGAGGCGGCCATCGCCTACGCCGGGGAGTTCGGTAGCAAGCGCATCTACCTGGTCGATCCGGGCGTGCAGTACTGGGATACCGCCAGCAGCGCCACCGTCGACGCGCCGACTTCGGCCAATGCCGCCGCGCTGTTCGCCTGGACCGACAGCCAGTACGGCTTCTGGTCCTCGCCGTCGAACAAGGAACTGCTCGGCATCACCGGTACCGGCCGCCCCATCGAGTTCCTCGATGGCGACGAGACCTGCCGCGCGAACCTGCTCAACAACGCCAACATCACCACCATCATCCGCGACGACGGCTACCGCCTGTGGGGCAACCGCACCCTTTCCAGCGACACCAAATGGGCCTTCGTGACCCGCGTGCGGACCATGGACATGGTGATGGACGCCATCCTTGCCGGGCACAAGTGGGCGGTCGACCGCGGCATCACCAAGACCTACGTGAAGGACGTTACCGAGGGCCTGCAGGCCTTCATGCGCGACCTGAAGAACCAGGGCGCGGTGATCGACTTCGAGGTCTACGCCGACCCGGAACTCAACACCGCCAGCCAACTGGCCCAGGGCAAGGTGTACTGGAATATCCGCTTCACCGACGTACCGCCTGCCGAGAACCCCAACTTCCGCGTCGAGGTGACCGATCAATGGCTCACCGAAGTCCTGGACGCAGCTTAAGGAGAACCCCAGATGATTCCGCAGATCCTCACCAACACCAACCTGTTCGTCGACGGCGTGAGCTTTGCCGGTGACGTCCCCTCCCTGACCCTGCCGACCCTCAAGGTGAAGACCCAGGAGTACCGTGCCGGCGGCATGGACGCACCGGTCCTGCTCGACGTCGGCCTGGAGGCCATGGAGGCCAAGTTCACCACCAACGGCGCACGCCGCGAGGCCATGAAGTTCTTCGGCCTGAGTGACCAGGGCTCCTTCAACGGCACCTTCCGCGGCTCCTTCAAGACCCAGAAGGGTGGCACCGTTCCTGTGGTTGCCACCGTCCGTGGCCTGCTCAAGGAGATCAACCCGGGCGACTGGAAGGCCGGTGACCTGGCCGCCTGCACCTACAGCGTGGCGGTCAGCTACTACAAGCTGGAAGTGGAAGGCCGCGAGATGTTCGAGATCGACCCGGCCAACTCGGTGCGCAAGATCGACGGCGTCGACCAGCTCGTCGCCATGCGTAACGACCTGGGCGTCTGAGGAGAACCGTGATGCAAGACTCCGTCAAACAGCCCGCGTGGCTGAGCCTGTCCGAGGACGCGGCGGTGGTGAAACTGTCCCGCCCGACCTCCTGCAACGGTGTCGACGTCGACGCCCTCACCCTGCGTGCTCCCACCGTGCGCGACATCCGCCTGGCCAGCAAGGTGGCCAGCGATGACGAGGAGCGCGAGCTGCAACTGTTCGCCTCGCTGGTGCAGGTCAGCCGCCAGGATCTGGAGGGGCTCAAGCTCAGCGACTACCAACGCCTGCAGCACGCCTACTTTCGCCTGGTGCGAGACGACGGCGATGAGCTTCGAGCTGATGCGCCAGTTGGCGCGGCGGCTGGCGACTGAGTCGGGCTTCACGGCGGGTGAACTGGAGCGCATGACCCTCAGCGACCTGCGTTGGTGGCTGGGGGACGAGGCGGGCTAGTTTGCCCTCGCGGAGCGCCGGGTGACCGGCGCTCCCTTGTCGTCGAAGTGGCGATTGTCGTCAGAGGGCGAGTGAAATGGAAATGAGTGAAAAGTCGGAAGTGCTGGTGGCGGCCGTCCTCGGTCTGGGCAGCACGCTCGGGCGGGTGATAGCCGACTCCACCGTGCGCCTGGGAACCCTCGTTGGAAAGCTGGATGCGAGTCTGCCGCTGCGCGTGCTGGTGGATGGCATCGATACCGTTCAGGACAACCAGGAAATCCGCCATCGCGCCAGCGAGCGCAACGCGGGGGAGACAAGGCTGGCGCTGCGCAGAATCATCGATCTGCTGGGGCAGCGGCCGGCAGAGGTACGCTTGCCGAAGATCACCGTCAGTGTGGCGCCGGCAGCCAGTGCACCGGCGAACGACTGGCAGCGCATGGAGACGGCGACCAGGACGTTGTCCGAGCTGAACTCCGTCGGTGATGTCGCACGATCCTCCCTGAGCGCGAGCCTCGCGTTCCGTGGGCGTCTGATGCAGGTACGCGAAGCGGCAGGGCAACCCTACGACCCGGTCGCGGAGGCGGCATTGGGCAAGCGGGTGGTTAAGGCGGCTGATGAAGCCGCGATGCCGCGCGAGAAGGTGCTGGACCTGGCGCAGGCCATGGTCGAGAGCAAGGTGCCGCTCGGCGATATGGACGCCATGTTGCCGATCGCGGCCAGGTTCGCCCAGGGGCAGGGTGTGTCGCCGGAAACAACGGCACAGCTGATCAGCGCTCTGCAGCACAAGGGCGGTTTGAACAATGCTGCCGATCTGGAGCGTGCGCTGAGCGCAGTGGCTTGGCGTGGTCAGAAGGAAGCTCCGTCGGTCGCGCTGTTCAGTCGCGATCTGCTCGGCAGCCTGGCCTCGGTCCGGTCGGGCGACTCGCCAGCGGTCGAGACCTTGCTGCAATCTCGGCAGGCTCTGGCAGCCGCGCCTGCCGATCTGCTTCAGCAAGGCGTGGAGAAACGCCGTGCCTCGCCGCTGGGGCAACTGGAAGCCAGTGAGCAGAAAGTCTCTGCTGCGATGCTCGGGATTGGCGATGCCATGCTCAGCCATCAGGGTGCCCTGGAAGTTGTCGGCGGTGGTCTGTTGGCTCTGAAGTCCCTGATCGATGCAAAGAAATTCGTCGAGGACGCCAATGATGCGATGCCCTGGAACTGGGGCAAGCGCGATGTCCAGGATGTCTTCGTCACCAACTGGCCAGCCGGCGCGTTGGGCGACATCCCTGATCGCCGGCCGAAAGGCAAGGGCAAAGGAAAGGGCGGTGGAAAATCAAAAGCTGGCGGCTCAGGCGGTGCTGCTCGTGGCGGTATCTTCCAGCGCGCCCGATCCACCCTGGGACGCGCCGCCGGAGCCGCCTCCGGATGGATCGGCCGCGCGGCACAATCCGTGCGCTCCTCGCGTGTTGGTCGCGCCGCTGGTGGCGTCCTGCGTCGTGGCGCAGGCCTGGTACGCAACGTGGGTGCTTCCGGAGTCGGAAGGGCGGTCGGTGGGCTCGTGCGGGGAATGGGGGCGGGGCTGCGACGCTTCGCTCCGGTCAGCGCCGCGATGGCGATTACCGATGCCGCTTCGGTCTATGCCAGTGACCAATCGCCCGCGCAGAAGGCAGTTGGCTACGGCAAGGCCGGTGGTGCCGCCATTGGCGCGACAGTCGGTGCGGCTCTGGGCACGCTGATCCCGATTCCTCTGGTAGGCACGCTTGTCGGAGGTTCCATTGGCGCGACCGTGGGCGAGCTGATCGGTGGCAAGGTCGGGGCGCTGTTAGGCCCGTCTGAGGAGATACAGAAACCACCGCCGCTCCCGCCGCTGCCCGCTGCTCCCGCAGCCACGGCAGCTATTGCCAGCGCTCCGCCCAACTGGACCTTCTCGCCGCAGGTGAGCATCAACGTGGCGGGCAATATCGTCAATCCGCAGCAGTTGCTGGACGAACTGATCCCGGCGATGCGCCGGCTGATTGCCGAGGCCCAGCAGGAACGGCAGCGCAACGCGCTGTTCGACACCGTTGTCATGTAAGGAGGCCCCATGACCTATCTGGAACAGTTCAATACCGGCCTGGGCATGATTGCGGGTGCTGCCACGGCCGCCCGCCGCGACCTGGAGCAGGTCGCGGCGCCGGTGGACAAGGCGATGCTGCATATTCGCAGTGGCGTGGCTGCGCTCGAAGGCCTGCCCGGTGTCACCCCCGAAGCGGCAGCAAAGCTCAAGCGCGTCACCGATGGCATCGTCCGCGCCCAGGGCAAGCTGCAGGACGGGGTGAAGAAAGCCCAGGCCGATCAGGAAAAGCTGCAGAAGAACCTCGACAAGGCCAGGCAAGTGGCGGCCGAGGTCAACGCGCACGTGGAGAAGCTGGGCGAAGAGATCAACAACGCCGGCCAGGCGGTGAACAAGGTGCTGGGCAAGATCGATCCGCGCCTGAAGGACATCCTGCCCAGCTCGGTGTTGACGCCTCGGCTCGATCCCTCCGAGCAGATGTGCAAGGTGCCGCAGCACCTGCTGATCATGACCCCGTTGAAGTCGACCGAGCAGACCTACTACTTCAACGTCGACACCACCGGCTTCCATCGCCTGACCCGCACCAGCAGCTACGCCTGGAAGGACCAGGCGCGACTCGGCCGGCGCAGCGCGCAGCAGAGCGTCGGCCTGGGGCCGGAAACGCTCACGCTCAATGGCGTGGTGATGCCGCTGTTCATCCGTGCCGGCGACACCTCGCAGCGCGTCGGCTGGAACCAGCCGCGGACGCTGCGTGACATTGCGGCGTTGAGCGAGCCGGTCCATCTGGGTACCGGCCGCGGCGATGACCTGGGCAATTGGTGCCTGACCAAGATCACCGAGACGCAGGAAGCGCTGTTCGCCAATGGCGTGCCGCGTCAGCAAACCCTTGACCTGGAGTTCACCCGCTATGGCGACGACGATAGTCAGAAGCGCTGACGGCGACCTGCTGGACCGCCTCTGCTACCAGCGCTACGGGCATCTCAATGGCTGCGTGGAAGCCGTGCTCGATGCCAATCCCGGACTGGCCGACGAGGCTCAGCCTCTACGAGCGGGCGTGATCATCCGCCTGCCGGAACAGGTCGTGCCTGCAGACCAGGGCGTGCGTTTGTGGGAGTGACCATCGGCATTCGCTTCAGCAACCAGGCCCCGCTCCGGCGGGGCCTTTTCATTCGGGGTGGCCTATGAAACCTGCCTTTCGCATCAGCGCCGACGGCGCGGACATCACGGCGTTGGTCAGCGACCGGTTGATCGAACTGCAACTGACCGACAAGCCTGGGCTGGAATCGGACACCTTCCAGATCACCATCGATGACCGCGATGGCGCCGTCACGCTGCCCCGGCGCGGCGCGGCGCTGGAAGTCTTTCTCGGCTACGACGGCGCGCCGCTCACGCGCATGGGCCGATATGTGGTGGATACGCTTACCTACAGCGGCATGCCGGACAGCCTGGTGATCAAGGGCAAGAGCGGCGACATGCGCGGCCAGGGCAAGGCCGCTCGCAGCGGCAGCTGGGAAGGCATGAGCCTGGCGAGCGTGGTAGCAGATATCGCGGCGCGCAATGGCTGGCGTGCGGCGTGCAATGTCGAGACGCTGATCGCGCGCATCGACCAGATCCGCGAATCCGACTTCAACTTCATCACCCGGCTGGCCCGGCAGTACGACTGCACCGCGAAGCTGGCCAACAACAGCCTGCTGGTGCAGCCGCGCCAGTCTGGCCGCAGCGCCAGTGGGCAGGCGCTGGAGATACCGGTGCTGGGGCGCGGGGACGTGGGCTCGTTCCGATTTACCCTGGATGACCGCAAGGTGGTGGCGGCGGTGAAAGTGCCTTATCGGGGGGCAGACGGCGTGCAGAAGCAGGTGCGTGTGCCCAATCCGGACGCTCCCTCGCAAGTCGCCGCGGAGCATTGCGACCGCCACCCGCAGCCGGACGAGGCGGCCGCCCGGCGTCTCGCTGCTGCACGGTTGGCCGAGTTCAATCGCAACAGCGCCGAAGTGCAGCTCGACATGCCCGGTCGTGCCGATCTGTTCGCCGAACTGACTGTTGATCTGAAGGGCTTCAAGGCTGGGCTCGATGGTCGCTACCTGATCGACTCGGTCACCCAGCATTTTTCCGCCGGTGGCTGGACCACTACGGTGCAGTGCAATGGCGGGGCGCAGGGCAAGGGCAAGGCGGGGGAGGGCGGTTGACATGCTTATCGACGAACGCCAGCTGCTGCTGATCCTGCCCAACGCCCGCCCTGTCACGGGCGTTTTTTTGCCGGTACTGGATACCGCCATGGCGGACTTCGGTATCGATACGCTGCCGCGCATTGCTGCCTTCATCGCCCAGGTGGGCCACGAAAGTGCGCAACTCACCCGTTGCGTGGAAAGCCTGACCTACAGTGCGCAGCGCCTGGCCATGGTCTGGCCCCGGCGTTTTCGCAGTGCCGACGGTTCGCCCACGGCATTGGCGCGGGAGGTGGCTTACCAGCCGGAGCGGATCGCCAATCTGGTCTATGCCGGGCGCAACGGGAATGGCGACGAGGCGTCCGGCGATGGCTGGCGCTTTCGTGGGAGGGGCCTGTTGCAGGTCACTGGGCGGAGCAATTACCGCGCTGTCGGTGAAGGGCTCGCGCAACCCTTTGTGGCCCGCCCGCAGCTGCTGGCAGAACCGCGCTGGGCGTGTCGTACCGCGGCGTGGTGGTGGCAGCGCAACGGGCTCAATGAGCTGGCCGATGGGGCGCGCTTCGAGGACATCACCCGGCGCATCAATGGCGGGCTGAATGGCCTCGAGGACCGTGCGAGGGTTTGGCGCCGCGCCCTGGAGGTGCTGGGATGAGCCGCTTCGGGTTGGTGCTGGGGCTGGCCGGCTTTCTGCTGGGTGGCTTCATTGGCGGCTGGCTGACGGCGCGTCTCTATGGCAGCCAGCTGGAAAGCCTGCGCCTGGAACAGGCGCGCTGCAGAGATGCCGGCGAGGCGCTGGAGTCGAAGCTGGTGCTGCAAAATGCTCAGGTCGAGGCGCTGGAGCAGTCTGCCCGCCAGCGTGCGGACTCCGCCGAGCGCGCGCTGGCACTCGCACGCGAACAGGCGCGGAGCCATGAAGTTGCTGCCAGTCGGCTGCTGCTGGAGCGCAGCGAAGGCGATGAATGCGTCGTGGTCCGTCAACTGATCGACCGGGAGCTGTTGCCATGAAGCTGCTGCGGGTTTTCCCCGTGCTGCTCCTGACGGGCTGCACTTCCATCGCGCCAGCGCCGGTGGAGGTGCGTGTTCCCGTCCCGGTACCGTGTCAGGCGCCGGTTGTCGAAACCCCTCGATTCGCCACCGCCGACCTGCGCCCGGCGGACGATCTGCAAACCAAGGTGCGTGCGCTGCTGGCCGAGCGGCAGCAGCACCTGGCCTACGAAACCCGCTTGCGTGCCGTCCTCGAAGCTTGCCACTGAACCTTCCTACCTTCGTCGGCAGGGGCGCCGCGCGTATTGCGCTGGCGCCCGGCCTTGGGCTACTGTTCGGCCATCGCTAGGCGAGACCGCAACCGTGATCCACCGCACCCGCATCATCACCTCCCTCCTCAAGGCATTCGCCCGTTGGCGCTGGCGCGCCTGATTCCTTCTTTCCCGGCATAGCGCCGGTCTCTTCTTACGCGTCCATTTCTCCCATCCGCTGGCATAATTGCCAGATTCGCGCAGCCCGCGAGGCCGCAACGGGTGTCGACGATGGCGCGATCCGAAAGCAGTGCAATCATGAGGTTCGAGCAGACATGCTGCTGATGATCGATAACTACGATTCCTTCACCTACAACCTGGTGCAGTACTTCGCCGAGTTGAAGGCCGACATCCACGTCATTCGCAATGACGAACTGAGCGTCGACGAGATCGCTGCGCTCAACCCCGAACGCATCGTCCTGTCTCCCGGCCCGTGCACGCCGAACGAGGCGGGCGTTTCGCTGGAAGTCATCGAGCGCTTCGCCGGCAAGCTGCCGTTGCTGGGCGTGTGCCTGGGCCATCAATCCATCGGCCAGGCCTTCGGCGGCGACGTGGTGCGGGCGCGCCAGGTCATGCATGGCAAGGTAAGCCCGGTGTTCCACAAGGACCTGGGCGTATTCGCCGGCCTGAACAACCCGCTGACCCAGACCCGTTACCACTCCCTGGTCGTGAAGCGCGAGACGCTGCCCGATTGCCTGGAAATCACCGCCTGGACGGCGCTGGAAGACGGCTCGGTCGACGAGATCATGGGCCTGCGCCACAAGACGCTGAACGTCGAGGGCGTGCAGTTCCACCCCGAGTCGATCCTTTCCGAGCAGGGCCACGAGATGCTGGCCAACTTCCTCAAGCAGACCGGCGGGGTGCGCGCATGAACATCAAGGAAGCCCTCAACCGCGTGGTCAACCAGCTGGACCTGACCACCGAGGAAATGCAGGACGTCATGCGCGAGATCATGACCGGGCAGTGCACCGACGCGCAGATCGGCGCCTTCCTCATGGGCATGCGCATGAAGAGCGAGACCATCGACGAGATCGTCGGTGCCGTGGCTGTGATGCGTGAGCTGGCCGACCAGGTCGAGCTGGACAGCCTGAAGCACGTGGTCGATGTCGTCGGCACCGGTGGCGACGGCGCGAACATCTTCAACGTGTCCTCGGCGGCGGCCTTCGTGGTCGCCGCAGCGGGCGGCAAGGTCGCCAAGCACGGTAACCGTGCAGTCTCCGGCAAGAGCGGCAGCGCCGACCTGCTGGAAGCCGCCGGCATCTACCTGGACCTCAAGCCGGTCCAGGTGAAGCGCTGCATCGAGACCGTCGGTGTCGGCT
This sequence comes from Pseudomonas nicosulfuronedens, assembly GCF_005877905.1. Classification (GTDB taxonomy): domain Bacteria; phylum Pseudomonadota; class Gammaproteobacteria; order Pseudomonadales; family Pseudomonadaceae; genus Pseudomonas; species Pseudomonas nicosulfuronedens. Next base: position 72,259 of record NZ_SWDV01000032.1, read on the forward strand.
TCATGTTCGCCCAGGTCCACCACAAGGCCATGAAGCACGCCGCCGCGCCGCGCCGCGAGCTGGGCCTGCGTACCCTGTTCAACATGCTCGGCCCGCTGACCAACCCGGCTGGCGTAAAGCACCAGGTGGTCGGCGTGTTCAGCCAGGCGCTGTGCCGTCCGCTGGCCGAGGTGCTCAAGCGCCTGGGCAGCGAACACATCCTGGTGGTGCATTCGCGCGATGGCCTGGACGAGTTCAGCCTCGCCGCGCCGACCCATGTCGCCGAGCTGAAAGACGGCGTGGTCACCGAATACGAAGTGCAGCCGGAGGACTTCGGCATCAAGAGCCAGAGCCTGATCGGCCTGACCGTGGACAGCCCGCAGCAGTCGCTGGAACTGATCCGTGACGCCCTCGGCCGGCGCAAGACCGAGGCCGGGCAGAAGGCCGCCGAACTGATTGTGCTCAACGCTGGCGCCGCGCTCTATGCGGCCGACCTCGCCACCAGCCTGCACGAAGGCATGCAATTGGCCCACGACGCCCTGCACACGGGGCTGGCGCGGGAGAAGATGGAAGAGCTGGCGGCCTTCACCGCCGTTTACCGAGAGGAGAACGCACAGTGAGTGTGCCGACGGTTCTGCAGAAGATCCTGGCCCGCAAGGCCGAAGAAGTCGCCGAACGCCGCGCCCGTGTCAGCTTCGCAGAAGTTGAGCAGCTGGCGCGTGCGGCGGATGCCCCGCGTGGTTTCGCCGATGCTCTGCTGGAGCGCGCCAAGCGCCGCGAGCCGGCAGTGATCGCCGAGGTGAAGAAGGCTTCCCCGAGCAAGGGCATCCTGCGCGAGAACTTCGATCCCGCCGACATCGCTCGCAGCTACGAAGAAGGCGGTGCCGCCTGCCTCTCGGTGCTGACCGACATCGACTTCTTCCTCGGCAGTGATGCCTACCTGAAGGAAGCCCGCGCGGCCTGCAAGCTGCCGGTGATCCGCAAGGATTTCATGATCGACCCCTACCAGGTGGTGGAAGCCCGTGCCATCGGCGCCGACTGCATCCTGCTGATTGTCTCGGCACTGGATGACGTGCGCATGGCCGAGCTGGCCTCGGTGGCCAAGGATGTTGGCCTCGACGTGCTGGTGGAAGTGCATGACGCCCCGGAGCTGGAGCGTGCACTGAAGACCCTGGATACCCCACTGGTCGGCATCAACAACCGCAACCTGCACACCTTCGAGGTGAGCCTGGAGACCACCCTGGACCTGCTGCCGGAAATCCCGCGCGAGCGCATGGTGATCACCGAGAGCGGCATCCTCAACCGCGCTGATGTCGAGCTGATGGAAGTCAGCGACGTGTTCGGCTTCCTGGTCGGTGAAGCCTTCATGCGTGCCGACGAGCCGGGCACCGAACTCAAGCGCCTGTTCTTCCCCGAGCGCAGCAAGGTCAAGCTGGGCGCCGATCCGGACTGACGGCCCTTATGCAGGAGCGAGCTTGCTCGCGAACTGCCCAGACGCCGTAGTGACCGGAAAGGGTTCGCGAGCAAGCTCGCTCCTACAGGATCAGAAAACAAAAAAGCCGGCGATTGCCGGCTTTTTTGCTTTCTGGTGTTTCTTCAGCGGGTGCCGAAAACCACCATGGTCTTGCCTTTCACGTGCACCAGGCCCTGTTCTTCCAGGCTCTTGAGCACGCGGCCGACCATCTCGCGGGAGCAGCCGACGATACGGCCGATTTCCTGGCGGGTGATCTTGATCTGCATGCCGTCCGGGTGGGTCATGGCATCCGGCTGCTGGCACAGGTCCAACAGGGTGCGCGCGACGCGACCGGTGACGTCGAGGAAGGCCAGGTCGCCGACTTTGCGCGTGGTCTTGCGCAGGCGATCCGCCATCTGGCTGCCCAGGGTGAAGAGAATCTCCGGGTCCTGCTGGCTCAGTTCGCGGAACTTCGCGTAGCTGATCTCGGCGACTTCGCATTCGGTCTTGGCGCGGATCCAGGCACTACGCTCCTGGCCGGTGCTGCCTTCCTTCTCGAAGAGCCCCATTTCCCCGAAGAAGTCGCCAGTGTTGAGATACCCGATGATCATCTCGCGGCCGTCGTCATCCTCGATCAGGACGGTGACCGACCCCTTGATGATGAAGAACAGGCTCTCGCAGCGGTCACCGGCGTAGATGATGGTGCTCTTGGCGGTGAAGCGGCGGCGATGACAGTGCGCGAGCAGCTTGTCGAGGTTCTTGATTTTGGGTGTGAGGGTAATAGCTACCATGCCCGAGTCCCGGAAAGTAGAAAAAGTGGCCTTTGCACAACAGGCGCTAATGATTTTTTATGTTCAGCTGTAGTGCCGTGCGTCCCTGGCTCGATCCCCCTCGATCCGCAGGGCGGCAGATTGCCTTGCTGAGCATTCTTGCGCGTACGTAAATCCGCAAGAGCTTAACAGACGACGTGTTACCAACAATCGGAAAGCTGGAACATTCGTGCGGGCAATTTCTGAGAGTGTGCCAGTAAACCGGCGCCAGCTTAAGTGATAAATGCATACTCGCCGTGTGGAAATGAGACCTGGGTAACAGCCATCGCTCCCACTGGGCGTGCTAGGGGCCTGTGATAAGCTGTTGCCCCTTTTTTTCCGGCGGAGTTCCTTGCAATGAAAGCGCGAATCCAGTGGGCGGGCGAGGCGATGTTCCTCGGCGAATCCGGCAGCGGCCACGTCGTGGTGATGGATGGCCCGCCAGATGCCGGTGGCCGCAACCTCGGTGTGCGTCCGATGGAGATGCTCCTGCTCGGCCTGGGCGGCTGCACCAACTTCGATGTGGTCAGCATCCTGAAGAAGGGCCGCCAGCCGGTGGAAAGCTGCGAGGCCTTCCTCGAAGCCGAGCGCGCCGATGAAGATCCGAAGGTGTTCACCAAGATCCACGTGCATTTCGTGGTCAAGGGCCGTGGGCTGAAGGAAGCGCAGGTCAAGCGCGCGGTTGAACTGTCGGCCGAGAAATACTGCTCCGCCTCGATCATGCTCGGGCGCGCCGGCGTCGAGATTACCCACGACTACGAGATCGTGGAACTGGGCTGACAAGCCGCGTCATCCTTTCATCATCAAGGGCGCGCAAACTCTGGCAGAGGTCGCTTGACCTCTGCATAATGCGCCACCTTTTTTCAGGGCCATCCGGCTCGAAACCAAGCAACCACAATCGCCATCGCGAAGAGGTGTAAACCGTCCTACGCAGGTGCTGCCGTACGCATCTGACGGGCATGCTCAACCACGCGGCAGAGCCGCATTTGATGAGAGTTCCCCCACGGTGAAAAGCAAACTCAAGCTCCACGGGTTCAACAACCTGACGAAGACCTTGAGCTTCAACATCTATGACATCTGCTATGCCGAGACGCCTGAAGACCAGCAGGCTTACGTTCAGTACATCGATGAAGAGTACGATGCCGAACGCCTCACGCAGATCCTCACCGATGTTGTCGACATCATTGGCGCAAACATCCTGAACATCGCCCGTCAGGATTACGATCCGCAAGGCGCCAGCGTGACCATCCTGATCTCCGAGCAGCCGGTCACCCCGACCGACAGCCAGATCGAGGAATCCCCCGGGCCGCTGCCGGAAACCATCCTGGCGCACCTCGACAAGAGCCATATCACCGTACACACCTACCCGGAGATTCATCCGGTGGAAGGCATTGCGACCTTCCGGGTGGACATCGATGTGTCGACCTGCGGTGTCATCTCGCCGCTCAAGGCGCTCAACTACCTCATCCACCAGTTCGACTCGGACATCGTTACCGTGGATTACCGCGTGCGCGGCTTCACTCGTGATGTGGAAGGCAAGAAGCACTTCATCGACCACGAGATCAACTCGATCCAGAACTATCTCTCCGACGACACGTACGAGGCCTATCAGATGACCGACGTGAACGTGTACCAGGAGAACCTGTTCCACACCAAGATGCTGCTCAAGGAGTTCGACCTGGACAATTACCTGTTCGGCGATGCGACCCGCAACCTGTCGCCCGAGCAGCGCAAGCAGGTGGAAGAGCGTGTGCGGCACGAGATGCTGGAAATATTCTACGCGCGCAACATGCCGCGCTGATCGAGCTACTGCGCTGGGAGATACGGCGTTGAAAAGCCGGGCTGAAATGCTCATTTGCTGCAGCAAACTCCGCTTTCATCCCGACTTTTCGCCTTGTCTCTTCTGCGCTCGTAACGCTCGATAGTAGAAACGAAAAAGGGGCGCCCACTGGGTGCCCCTTTTTTTGTCGGTCGGATCAGATCCGGTAGGTGGACTTGGTCATCACCTTGGACAGCAGCGTCATGCCGAACTTCACCGGCGCCGGGAAGCGCAGGCCGCCGGCCTCGATGGCGCTGGTGGCGTGGTGTTCCTCGTCCTCGCGCATCTGCTCGAGGATGGCGCGGGATTTCTGGTCCTCGACGGGGATTTCCGCCAGGTGCTCGTCCAGGTGCTTGCACACCTGATCCTCGGTGGCCGCGACGAAGCCCAGGCTGACGCGGTCGCTGATCAGCCCGGCGGCAGCGCCGACACCGAAGGACAGGCCGTAGAAGATCGGATTGAGCACGCTCGGGCGACTGCCCAGCTCGCGGATGCGTTGTTCGCACCAGGCGAGATGATCGACTTCCTCGTCGGCGGCCTCTTCCATGGCCTTGCGCACCTTCGGCAGCTTGGCGGTCAGCGCCTGGCCCTGGTACAGCGCCTGGGCGCACACCTCGCCGGTGTGGTTGATGCGCATCAGGCCGGCCACATGGCGGGCATCGCTGTCGCTGAGCTCGGCGTCGGGTTGGACGATAGCGGGGGAAGGACGTCCCGGATGACCGCTGAAGGGCAGCAGGGTGCGTAGCGCGGCATCGGCCTGCAGCAGGAAGCGATCGGCGGGGGAGTAGTGACGGTCGGCGGACATGGCGCACCTCCGAGTAGGAACATTCGCCCGGCAGTTTACCGGATGGCGGATGACAGGTCTTGCCGAGGTGCGCGCAGCTTCTTCTGCTCGATCAGCCGAAGATCAGCCCGGCGGCCAGTGCATCTGGCGCTGACCCAGCACGTGCATGTGGATGTGGTGCACGGTCTGGCCGCCCAGGTCGTTGCAGTTCATCACCACGCGGAAGCCCTCGTCGCAGCCTTGCTCCTTCGCCAGCCGCTGGGCGGTGAAAAGGATGTGGCCGGCGAGCGGCTTGTCCGCCTCGCTCAGGTCGTTGAGGGTGGAAACGTGCTTCTTCGGGATCACCAGGAAGTGCACCGGCGCCTGCGGGCCGATGTCGTGGAAGGCGATGACCTGGTCATCTTCATAGAGCTTGCGCGCGGGAATTTCCCCGGCGACGATCTTGCAGAACAGACAGTCCACGAAATGCTCCTCCAGCGGTGTGGTCAGGAGCAGGAGTTTAGCGGTCGTCGACCGCCGCGCCCAGTTCCGGGCCGGCCAACGCAAGGAGCAAGCGTGCAGAACGATATCCATGATCTGGGCCTGGTGCTCGATTCCAGGGTCAAGCTGATCGTCATCGAGTCCTGGGATGAACCGCGGGTGCTGGAGACCCTGACCGGCCTGGCGGTACGCCGAGGGCTCAACCTGCAGCTGTGGTCGGCGACCGAAGGCTTGCAGCGTCTTGGTTTTGGTGGCGAACCCCAGGGAGAGGGCGACAGCCGCGAAGCAGAGAACGCCCTGCGTCTGATCAAGGCCGACCCGCAGCCGAACCTCTATGTGCTCTGCGATCTGCATCCGTATCTGGTGGATAACCCGCGCGCCGTGCGTCTGCTCAAGGAGATCGCCATGGCCGAGGGCAATTTCCGCCCCACGGTGGTGCTGGTTTCCCATGCCCTGAAGTTGCCCGCCGAAGTTCAGCGCTTCGCCGCGCGCTTTGCGCTGTCGCTGCCTTCCGAGGATGAACTGGTGGGGTTGGTCCGTGAGGAAGCGAGTCGTTGGAGCGAGCGCAACAAGGGAGCGCGAGTACGCACGGACAACCGAACGCTGCGCCAGGTCGTGAAGAATCTGCGCGGGCTGACCCATGGCGAGGCCCGTCTGCTGGCGCGTAGTGTGATCTGCAACGACGGGGCGATCACCCAGGAAGACCTGCCGGAGCTCAACCGTACCAAGTTCGAGCTGCTCAACCTCGATGGTGTGCTCAGCTTCGAGCACGATACTGCGCGCTTTGCCGAAGTCGGCGGGCTGGCCAGCCTCAAGCGCTGGCTGGGTGAACGCCAGAGCGCCTTCACCGAGGGCAAGGACAAGGACCTGCCCAAGGGCGTGCTACTGGTGGGGGTGCAGGGTGGCGGGAAGAGCCTGGCGGCCAAGGCGATCTCCGGCCTCTGGGGGCTGCCACTGCTGCGCCTGGACTTCGGCAGCCTCTACAACAAGTACTTCGGCGAAACCGAGCGCAACCTGCGTGAGGCGTTGCGCCTCGCGGACAGCATGGCGCCCTGCGTGCTCTGGGCTGACGAGATCGAGAAGGGCGTGGCCACGGGGGATCAGGACAACGGCGTCAGCCAGCGGGTGCTGGCGACCCTGCTGACCTGGATGGCCGAGCGCAAGGCGTCGGTGTTCATGGTGGCGACCGGCAACGCCATCGATCGCCTGCCGCCGGAGCTGGTGCGCAAGGGGCGCTTCGACGAGCTGTTCTTCGTCGATCTGCCGGACCACGCCGTGCGGATGGACATCTTCCGCATCCACCTCGTGCGCCGTGAACTGGAGGTGGCGCAGTTCGAACTGGGGGAACTGGCCGAAGCCGCCGACGGATTCTCTGGCGCCGAGATCGAGCAGGCGGTGGTTGGCGCCTTCTACGCAGCGCAGGCGCGACAGAAGGCCGTGGATCAGACGCTGCTGCTGGAGGAAATCCGCCGCACCGCGCCGTTGTCGGTGGTCATGGCGGAAGAGCTGGCCGCGCTGCGCCAGTGGGCCGACGGCCGTACCGTGCGCGCGGACTGAGCCGGGATCAGCTGGCCAGCGCCAGGCGGTTGATGCGTCCGGCCAGCTTGCGCATGACCCAGCGCGGCAGCAGACGCACGCCGCAGGCGAACAGGCGGTTGCGCCAACCGGGGATGATCATCGCGGGCGCGCGGCGCAGCGCTTTCACCGCCAGGAAGGCGACTTCCTCGGGAGTCATGACGCGCTTGCCATCGTCGAGCTTGCCCAGGCGCATGTCGGCGTTGCGGTAGAAGGCCGTACGGGTAGGCCCCGGGCACAGCACCGAGACCTTGATGCCACGGCCTTTGAGCTCCTCGCGCAAACCTTCGGAGAAATGCAGCACGAACGCTTTGCTGGCGTAGTAGCTGCTCATCCAGGGGCCGGGCAGCAGGCTGGCCATGGAGGCGACGTTGAGAATCCGCCCGCCCCCCGTGCGCTCCATCATCGCTCCGATGCCGTGGCACAGGCGCGCCAGGGCCAGGACGTTGAGCTCCAGCAGTTCCTGTTCGCGGGACCAGTCCTGGTCGATGAAGGCGCCGGAGGTGCCGACGCCGGCATTGTTCACCAGCAGCTCGATCTGCCGCCCGCTCTGTTCCAGCTCGTGCAGCAGGCCGGAGATCTGCAGCGGTTCGGACAGGTCGCAGACGCGGAACAGCACCTCCACCCCGAAACGCTGAGACAACTCGCAGGCGGCACTGTCCAGTGCATCGCGCTGGCGCGCCACCAGGATCAGTGCCTGGCCACGGCGGGCGAGGGCTTCGGCCAGGGCCAGGCCGATTCCGCTGGAAGCGCCGGTGATGAGGGCAAAACGAGGCATTCAGGAGTCTCTGTGACGGGGTGGCGTTCGACCACGCCCGCCACGGGTTGTTGCATTACTGATCCGAGTCGCCGCCTTCGGTGTCGCCGCTGCTGAAGTCGCCGTCGGAAGGCTCCGCGGTGGCTGCCGGATCGGCAGCTTCGTCGCCTTGCTGGTACTGCGAGGCCTGCGCGGCCTGGGCACGTTCGACGTAGCTCTGGTAGGCCGGGATCGCGATGGCGGCGAGGATACCGCCAAACACCGGGAACAGCAGCCAGGAGAAGGCCAGGACCTTGACACCGGTGCTGTTGGGCGGCGGCGGCGGGCCGAAGCGGTTGGCCGTCTGCTCGCCGGGCATGAACAGCATCAGCAGGCTGAGGACCACGTTGACGAAGGGCACCAGCAGGGCGAGCCAGAGCCAGCCGGACCATCCCAGGTCATGCAGGCGCTGCACGCCGATGGGCACGCTGAAGACCATGGCGGCGATAACCACCGCGGCGATAGCGGCCACGCCCAGGGGCATCGATACGGCCATCAGCAGGCTGGCGACCAGGTAGGCGCCGAAGACGATGAAGGACAGGGCGGCGGACCAGCCGAGGTAGCGCACGCGACCGATCCGGCCGGACAGGCTGCGAACCTTGAGTTCGCCGAATTCCGGCAGGTCTTCGCCGACCTTCGCCTGCGGCGGAGCGTAAGGGGAGGAGGCTGCAGCGGGGGCTGCTGCTACGGCCGGAGCGGCGCTGGCCAATTCGGCCTGGCGTGCCAGGTACTTCTCGATGACGATGCCACAGGCGCTGCATTCGATGGCGCTGGCCTGCTCATGCCCGCACTTGGGGCAGGTCATCTGCTCGTTGCTGGCGCTTTCGCCGGCGGCGCGGGCTGCCAGGGTCGCTTCGCTGGGGTGGTCATCGGTCTCCACCAGGCTGAAACCGGCAACGCCTTCGGCTTCCTTGCGGGCGTTGGCGCCAGCGCCATGGAGGGCGCGCAGGTACTTGTCGGCTTCATCGCCGGAGAGGTCGCGCTTGAGCACGACCGGCTGGCCGCTGAACAGCGCTTCGATCTTCGACGCATCGCTCTTGAACAGGCGGGCGAGGTTTTCCTTGGCGGTTTCCAGTGGTGTCTGCGGCATCAGTGCGCCGTCGAACACGATCTTGAAGCGGGATTGATCCATCGGGGCATCCTTGTCTTCTGGCTATGTTGGAATCGCTACAGCGTAATCGGGCCGCCGGAGGCCAACAAGCGGCCCCGACGGATATATCGTGAGTGGTGCCGAAGCTCAGACCAGCAGCTGGTTGGACAGGCCGGCGCTGCGGGTCAGGGCCTGGCGGTACTCGTGGTCGAGCCGGGCAATCAGCTCGCCCACCGCCGGCAGGTCGCGGATGTCGCCGACACCCTGGCCGGCGGACCACACGGTCTTCCAGGCCTTGGCCTCGTCGCTCACCGGCTTTAGCTTCTCGCCATAGTTGAGCGCACCCTTGTCGTTCAGCCGTTGCATGTCGAAACCGGCGGCCTCGAGGCTCTGGCGCATGAAGCTGGCGGGTACGCCGGAGACGGCGGGGGTGTGGATGATATCGGCGGCACGGGCGTCCAGCAGCATGTGCTTGTAGGCCTCGGTGGCGGCGCTCTCGCGGGTCGCGATGAAGCGAGTGCCGAGGTAGGCGAGGTCGGCGCCCAGCACCTGGGCGGCGAGGATCTCGTGGCCGTGGTTGATGCAGCCGGCCAGCAGCAGGGTCTTGTCGAAGAACTGGCGGATCTCGGCGACCAGCGCGAAGGGACTCCAGGTACCGGCATGGCCACCGGCGCCTGCGGCCACGGCGATCAGGCCATCGACACCGGCCTCGGCGGCCTTCTCGGCATGGCGGCGGGTGGTGACGTCATGGAACACCAGGCCACCATAGCTGTGCACCGCATCCACCACCTCGCGCACTGCGCCCAGGCTGGTGATGACGATGGGTACCTTGTGCTCGACGCAGAGCTTCAGGTCTTCCTGCAGGCGCGGGTTGGTGTTGTGGACGATCAGGTTCACCGCATAGGGTGCGGCCTGCGGGTCGGCGGCCAGCCCGGCCTCTATCTCTTCCAGCCAGGCCTTGAAGCCGCTGCTCTCGCGCTGGTTCAGCGCGGGGAAGCTGCCGACGATGCCGCTCTTGCAGCAGGCCAGCACCAGTTGCGGGTTGGAGACCAGGAACATCGGTGCCGCCACCAGGGGAATGCGCAGGCGGCGGTCGAGCAGGGCGGGCAGGGACATGACAGTCTCCTTGTCGGGGTCAGAAAGGTTTGACGACCACCAGTATCACGATGGCGATCAGGAACAGCACCGGCACTTCGTTGAACCAGCGGTAGAACACGTGGCTGCGGCCTTTCTCGCCACGGGCGAAGCGCTTGAGCATGGCGCCACAGGCGTGGTGGTAGCCGATCAGCAGGACCACCAGGGTCAGCTTGGCGTGCATCCAGCCCTGGGTCAGCCAGGCCGGGTTGAGGTAGAGCATCCAGGCGCCGAGGACGAGGGTGAGGATCATCGACGGGCCCATGATGCCGCGGTACAGCTTGCGCTCCATGGTGCAGAAGCGCTCGCGGCTGGCGGCGTCCTCGCTCATGGCGTGGTAGACGAACAGGCGTGGCAGATAGAAGAGGCCGGCAAACCAGCAGACCACGGCAATGATGTGAAAGGCTTTCAACCACAGGTAAAGCATCAGGACTTCCTCGGATCACGGTAGAGCCGATAGTAGTGGCGCCGTGCAATGGCGTCATCCCTGGTTCTATTACACTAGGAGCGTCATCGACCTTCCCATGCGTGGTGCGTTGCCGCGTGTGCCGCTTGGCATCCGGTAGATGCCCGGCTCATTGCCCATGTCCGATTCCCCATCGCCAGAGCACTCCATCGAGCCGCTTGCCGAGGCTGTGCAACGCCCGGCCGCCAAGCGCCCCTTGCTTCGGCATCCGCTGTTGCGGCGCTGGCGCCGAACCCTGGCGTTCTGGCTCGGGGCCTTGTTGGTCGGCCTGGTGGCGCTGGCTTTTGCTCATCTGGCGGATCTGGCCAGTGCGACTTTCCGTGGTGTGGTCGCGCACAGTCAGTGGTGGCCCTGGCTGATCTGCCCGCTGGGTTTTGCCGGGCTGGTATGGATGACCCAGGGGGCGCTGAAGAACACCCGCGGTAGCGGTATTCCACAAGTCATCGTGGCGTTGGACCAGCGCAGCAGCCGCACACGCAATGCATTGCTGTCGGTGCGAATCGCTGTGGGCAAGCTGCTGTTGACCTTGCTCGCGTTGTTGGCCGGTGCCTCGGCGGGGCGTGAGGGCCCTACGGTGCACATCGGTGCGGCGCTGATGTATTCATTCGGCCGTCGCCTGGGGCTCTATGACAAGCGTACGGTGTCCGGCCTGATCATCGCCGGTGGCGCGGCGGGCATTGCGGCCGCCTTCAATACGCCGCTGGGCGGGGTGGTGTTCGCCATCGAAGAACTGAGCCGCACCTTCGAGCAGCGCTTCAGCGGGCTGGTGCTCACTGCTGTGCTGCTCGGCGGCATGGTCACGCTCGGTCTGATGGGCAGCTACAGCTACTTCGGCCGCCTCTCGGAAAGCATGCCGCTGGGGCCGGCTTGGATCGCCGTAGTCGCCTGCGGGGTGATTGGCGGTTTGCTCGGCGGGCTTTACTGCCGGCTGGTGCTGCCGACCCAGCGCGGCCCGCTCAGTTTCATCAGCCGCTGGCGCGGGCGCTGGCCGATCCGCTTCGCCGCGGCCTGCGGGCTGGTACTGGCGCTGCTTGGCTTTCTGTCCGGGCAGCATGTGTTCGGTACCGGGTATGCCGAAACCCGTTCCATCCTCGAAGGGCAGCCAGTGGTGGGACATGACTTCCTCCTGTGGAAGTTCCTCGCCAACGTGATTTCCTTCATCGCCGGCATCCCGGGCGGGCTGTTCTCGCCCTCGCTCACCGTCGGTGCCAGCCTGGCTCCCTGGCTGGCACCGCTGATCCCGGGTGCAAGCCTGCCAGCAGTGGCGCTGCTGGGGATGTCAGCCTACCTCGCCGGGGTCACGCGCACGCCGCTCACCGCTACGGTGATCACCGTGGAAATGTCCCACAGCCCGGACATGCTGATCCCGATCCTTGCCGCCACACTGCTGGCCAGTGGCGTGTCGGCGCGCCTGAACCCGCTGCCGATCTATCACGCGCTCGCTCGTCAGATGCAGGAAACCCTGGCTCCGACCAAAGGCTCTTAAACCGGCGTGCATTCGCTCTGTTCAGCGGGGGCAGCGGCTCATATCATGGCTGCCCCTGAATTTGGCCCCATAGATAGGTGGAGTGACAGGCAGATGATCAAGGTCGGTATCGTAGGCGGTACGGGTTATACGGGCGTGGAACTGCTGCGCCTGCTGGCACAGCATCCCCAGGCTCGCGTCGAGGTGATTACCTCGCGTTCCGAAGAGGGCGTGAAAGTCGCCGACATGTACCCGAACCTGCGAGGCCACTACGACGGCCTGGCTTTCAGCGTGCCGGACGTGAAGCGTCTGGGCGAGTGCGACGTGGTGTTCTTCGCCACTCCCCACGGCGTGGCCCACGCACTGGCCGGCGAACTGCTGGCGACCGGTACCCGAGTAATCGACCTGTCCGCGGACTTCCGCCTGCAGGATGCCGAAGAGTGGGCCAAGTGGTATGGCCAGCCCCACGGCGCGCCGGAACTGCTGCCCGAAGCGGTCTACGGCCTGCCGGAAGTTAACCGCGAGGCCATCAAGTCCGCGCGCCTGATCGCCGTTCCCGGTTGCTACCCGACGGCCACCCAGCTCGGCTTCATCCCACTGCTGGAGAACGGCCTGGCCGATGCCAGCCAGCTGATCGCCGACTGCAAGTCCGGCGTCAGCGGTGCCGGCCGCGGTGCCAAGGTCGGTTCGCTGTTCTGCGAGGCCGGCGAGAGCATGATGGCCTACTCGGTGAAAGGTCACCGTCACCTGCCGGAAATCAGCCAGGGCCTGCGTCGCGCGGCCAAGGGTGATGTCGGCCTGACCTTCGTGCCGCACTTGACCCCGATGATCCGTGGCATCCACGCCACCCTCTACGCACGCGTCGCGGACCGTGGCGTCGACCTGCAGAAGCTGTATGAAGAGCGCTACGCCAACGAACCGTTCGTCGACGTGATGCCAGCCGGCAGCCATCCGGAAACCCGCAGCGTGCGTGGCGCCAACGTCTGCCGCATCGCGGTGCACCGCCCGCAAGGTGGCGACCTGGTGGTGATCCTGTCGGTCATCGACAACCTGGTGAAGGGCGCGTCCGGCCAGGCGATCCAGAACATGAACATCCTGTTCGGCCTGGACGAGCACCTGGGCCTGTCCAACGTCGCGCTGCTGCCCTGAGGAAAGACTGCCCCGGAAGGCGGCCGATTGATCTGGACCAATGGATGAGTCGGATTAGTTGACCGTTTTTCTGGGGTAAGCGGATAATGGTCCGCAATGTTGTAACGTACGGCTTCGGCCGGGAGAGTTTTCACCATGACCATCGAAACCTTCACCCCCACTCCGCTGATGTTCTCGCAAGGCGCTGCGAACAAGGTGAAGAACCTGATCGACGAAGAAGGCAATCCGCGCCTCAAGCTGCGGGTGTTCGTCACGGGCGGTGGCTGTTCGGGCTTCCAGTACGGATTCACCTTCGATGAAGACACCGCGGACGACGACACCATCGTCGAGCGCGACGGCGTCAACCTCGTGGTCGATCCGATGAGCTTCCAGTACCTCGCCGGTGCCGAAGTGGACTACCAGGAAGGCCTCGAAGGTTCGCGGTTCGTCATCAAGAACCCGAACGCAGCGACCACCTGCGGCTGCGGCCAGTCCTTCTCGATCTGATGCCGTAGAAGCAAAAACGCCGCGCATCTGCGCGGCGTTTTTGTTTGTGTGGCGGTTCAGGCGGGGTAGAGCGCGCCGAGAATACGCGGCCCTTGGGCGGCGGTGACTTCAGGGCAGTTGCCGGGCTGGCGTTCGAAGAAACGATGGGCCAGCCAGGCGAAGGCCATGGCCTCCATCCATTCCGGTGGGACGCCGCGATCGAGGCTGCTGACTACGCTGGCGCCAGGCATGTGCGCGGCCAGCCGCTGCATCAGCGTCGTGTTGAAGGCGCCGCCACCGCAAACCACCACCTCCTCGCAGCCTGGCTGCGCATCCAATAGTGCCCCGGCGATGCTTTTTGCGGTCAACTCGAGCAGGGTTGCCTGTACATCTTTGTCCTTCACCGGGCCATGCTTGACCAGGATGGCGTTCAGCCAATTCAGGTTGAAGCGCTCGCGTCCGGTGCTCTTCGGGCCTTTGGCGGCAAAGAAGTCATCAGCCAGCATCTTCTGCAGCAGTACCTGATCGATACTGCCGCTGGCAGCCCAGGCGCCATCACGGTCATAGGCTTCGCCCCGCTGCTCCTGAATCCAGGCATCCAGCAGGACGTTGCCGGGACCGCAATCGAACCCGCGAACCGGCTTGCCAGGGCTAAGCAGGGAGACGTTGCTGAATCCGCCCACGTTGAGGATGGCGCACTCGCGATCATCTCGGTCGAACAGCGCGCGGTGGAAGGCGGGCACCAACGGAGCACCCTGGCCGCCAGCGGCGACGTCGCGGCGGCGGAAGTCGGCCACTACGTCGATGCTGGTCAGTTCGGCGAGCAGTGCCGGGTTGCCGATCTGCACGGTGAAGCCCAGGTGCGGTTCGTGGCGAATGGTCTGGCCGTGGCTGCCAATCGCGCGAATTGCGCTGGCGCTGAGCTTCTCGCGGGCGAGGAGTTCATTGATGCCCTGTGCGGCCAGGCGTACCCAGCTGTTTTCCGCGAGGGCAGAGCGGGCTATTTCGTCAGGGCCGGAAGAGCAGAGTGCCAGGAGATCGGCACGCAGTGCCGCAGGCATGGGGAGATAATGGGAGGCGAGCAGAGTGGTCTGCTCGCCTTGCTCGATCAGGGCGATGTCCAGCCCGTCGAGACTGGTACCGGACATCACCCCCAGATAGAGCGGCATGACTCAGCGCTTGTTCAGGGCCAGGAAGGTTGCCTTCTCCTGGTCCATGCGCGCGATCAGCGGTTGCGCCTGCGCCATGAAGCGCTTGCGCTCCGGGCCGCTCAGCGGATCGGCTGTCGGCAGCTTGGCACTCAGCGGGTCGACATGCTGGCCGTTGACCTGGAACTCGTAATGCAGGTGCGGGCCGGTGGCGAGGCCAGTCATGCCGACGTAGCCGATGATCTGGCCCTGCTTCACTGCCACGCCGGAGCGGATGCCCTTGGCGAAGCGGCTCATGTGGCCGTACACGGTGCGATAGCGCTGGCCGTGCTGGATCACCACGGCGTTGCCGTAGCCACCCTTGCGGCCGGCTTCGAGGATCTTGCCGTCGCCGGTCGCCTTGATCGGCGTGCCGATCGGCGCCGCGTAGTCGACGCCCTTGTGTGCACGAATCTTGTTCAGGATCGGGTGGAAACGCCCGATAGAGAAGCGCGAGCTGATGCGGGCGAAGTCCACCGGAGTACGGATGAAGGCCTTGCGCATGCTGCTGCCATCGGCGCGCAAGTAGCTGGTGCTGCCCTGTTTGCTGGTGTAGCGCACCGCAGTGTATTCCTTGCCGCGGTTGACGAAGCGCACCGCGAGGATGCTGCCCGTGCCAACCTGCTTGCCCTGCACCTGCTGGGATTCGTAGATCACGTCGAACGAATCGCCTTCGCGAATATCCTGGGCGAAGTCGATGTCGTATCCGAGGACATTGGCCATCGACATGATCAGGTCGTGGGACAGCCCCGCATTCTTGCCGGCGACGAACAGCGAGCTGTCGACGCGGCCGTGTGCATAGTTCGCATGTACCGAGGGCTTGACCAGGTCGCGCTTGAAGTCATAGCCCTTGGCGGACTTGTTCAGGCTGATGGTTTCAAGGTCGTTGCGCTTGACCTTCAGGCTCTGCAGCTCGCCCTTGGAGTCGAGAAGGAAGTCCACGTCCTGGCCGATATCAAGACGGGTGAACTGCTTGGCGTCCTTGTTGGCGGCAAGCATGTCGTGCACGACGTTCGCCGGCAGGCCGGCCTTCGCGAACACGGTAGAAAGGGTGTCGCCCTTGCCCACGGTCACGCTTTTCCACGCAGGGTCTGCGGAAGCGGAGGGGGAGGCTTGCTGGGTCGAATCGGCGAGATCGTTCTTCTTTTCCGCGTCTTTTCCGGCGCTGTTCTGGTTGTCCGGCTGGCCTTCTATCTGTGCAAAAGGCGAAGAGCCGTCGTCTTCCGTGACCGCGTTGGGTCGAAGATCGTCTTTTTCCTGGAGGATCTGCTCGGTGCCGCTTTCCAGCTCGAGATTGAGCGTGGTCTTCTTCGCCTCGACCTCGGCCGAGGGGAACACCAGCAGAGCCAGGCTGAGGAGCGCTGCTACACCGCTTGCGGCCAGCAGATGGCTCTTCGGGTAGTACGGCGCTTTCTGATCGGATTGCGTCATGGCGTGAGTGGTGTTTTTGGAATGTGAAATAACTGCCTAAAATATAACCAAATTCCCTCTGAAGCAACCCTGATGTCGGGCTTCTGACGTCCTGTCTTCTGGCGCTGGGCAAAACTTGTTTTTAGTGCCTGTTCTTGTATCGTTGGTTCCCTTTCGCAATTCGCAACGTACAGGAACCTGCAATGAAGTCGGTCGAAGAGCAGCTGGCGCTGATCCAGCGCGGTGCAGACGAAATTCTCGTGGAGGCCGAGCTGATCGAAAAGCTCAAGCGCGGTCAGCCCCTGCGTATCAAGGCCGGCTTCGACCCGACCGCTCCCGACCTGCACCTGGGACATACCGTCCTTATTAATAAGCTGCGTCAGTTCCAGGAGTTGGGCCATCAGGTGATCTTCCTGATCGGTGACTTCACTGGGATGATCGGTGACCCCAGCGGTAAAAGTGTTACTCGCCCACCCCTCACTCGCGAGCAGGTTCTCGACAACGCCGAGACGTACAAGGCCCAGGTCTTCAAGATTCTCGACCCCGCGAAGACCGAAGTAGCCTTCAACTCCACCTGGATGGACCAGCTTTCCCCCGCTGATTTCATTCGTCTGGCTTCCCAGTACACCGTTGCTCGTATGCTGGAACGCGATGATTTCAGCAAACGCTATGCCAGCAATCAGTCCATCGCCATTCACGAGTTCCTTTATCCGCTCGTTCAGGGGTATGACTCGGTGGCGCTGCGCGCGGACGTCGAGCTCGGCGGTACTGACCAGAAGTTTAACCTGCTGATGGGGCGCGAACTGCAGCGTGCTTACGATCAGGAGCCTCAGTGCATTCTGACCATGCCGTTGCTCGAAGGCTTGGACGGCGTGAAGAAGATGTCCAAGTCCCTGGGGAACTACATCGGTATCCAGGAAGCGCCGGGCGTCATGTACAGCAAGCTGGTCTCCATTCCCGACACCTTGATGTGGCGTTACTTCGAGCTGCTCAGCTTCCGTTCCATGGAAGAGATCGAGGGCTTCCGAAAAGATGTCGAGGCAGGCGCCAATCCGCGCGACATCAAAATCAAGCTGGCCGAAGAGATCGTTGCTCGCTTCCATGGCGAAGAGGCTGCTGCTTCGGCGCACAAGTCCGCCGGTAACCGCCTGAAGGAGGGTGAGCTGCCAGAGGACCTGCCGGAAGTAGAAGTGGCGGCGGCAGAAGATCTGCCAATCGGCGCTGTCCTTAATAAGGCAGGTCTGGTGAAGAATTCCGCGGTTGCTCGCGACCTGCTGTCCTCGGGCGGCGTGCGCGTGGACGGCGAAGTGGTAGATCGTAGCTTCGTCTTCGCGGTTGGTTCGACTCACGTGCTGCAGGCGGGCAAGAAGGCCTTTGCTCGTGTGTCTCTGGTTGCAGAGTGAAGAAAGTTTAAATTAGTCGTTGACGGCCAATTTAAACTCCCTATAATGCGCACCACTCCCAGCGACGAAGCGCCGAAAGAACTTGAAAATCAAGTACTTACAGAGATTCG
>NZ_SWDV01000033.1 GCF_005877905.1 Pseudomonas nicosulfuronedens
CACGTATCAATACCTCGCTTCATCTAAGCCATTTGTCGTGCATTAACTATATGCACGTCCACTTCTGGCCGATTGCTGCCGGTAACAGATTCGCCCAGAAGTGGATTTCTTGAATAGGGAAATCAACTCAGTATAAAGAGCGCGCCCCTACAGCTTTGAATTCCGAGACCATAAGTCAAGATCGCTACCGCAGGCGGCAACTATATAGTTGCCACACCATGAAAATCCGTACGCCCTTAGATGTTCGACGTAAATTATCCTGCATTCCGTTTGATGGCCTGGTACGAGTGGGCTTTTGAATGACTTGCTGAGAATGAGGTTGCTTTCAGGCCAATTTGGATGCACCACCTCCAAGCAGTCCCCGGCGCTATTGCCAAGCGGTAAGCCGCCTCCAGAAATTCCACCAAGCGGTACCAGTTCATCTGCAGTCACTCCGATTCCCTGGCAATGCAGTCCTACCTTGCTTAACCCTGCGTAGGCTTCGTAATCGCGCGCTATTTTCTCGCCAGTCTCGCAGTCAATTAGGCCTCGCCCAGCGCTCGACACCACTAATAGGTACGGGCCGAGCTGAGAAAACCCTACAGACTCCAGCCCTCCAACTGCCATTGTCGTGACATGAGTCCATCCCTCAGGCTCCTTTTCAAAAGAAACCTGATCAATGAGCTGTATGAGCCGCTTCCGATTTTCTTCTTTGTATGTGTTCATTTTTTCGGATCGAGAACTAGAAAAAATTAAGCTGATTGTAAAGGTTTGCGGGTTGAAGTTTCACCGTCCGCTCCTGGCCGATACCCGCCCCTGGCAGGAGGCCGCATCCTGCGGGAGGTTGAGCGCCAGAGCGCGGACCATCACGGCAGGATCATGGTGGATACCCAGTGCCAATGATGCACATGCCGCGAGTGTTACCTCGTGGTGGGGGCAGAATCGGCCTCATCCATTTGAGTCCGTCTCCGGGAAGGGCAAAACCGTTGCGTCGGTTATCGCGTAGCGTCTGTGTCGGCTATTGGTCAGTCGGGCAATCACGCGCGAAACGACTGGCACGCCGCCAGCGTGCTGGCGGTGATCCCGTTACACGCTGGAAAACTCGTGACATGTGCGACTGGTCGGCGAAGCCGCAGTCCTGGCTGATCCGGGCCAGCTCCAGGTCGGAATGCAGTAGCAGTTCCTTGGCCTTGTCCACGCGCATCTGCAGGCGCCAGTCCTGGGGATTGACCCCCGTGCTCTGGCGAAAAGCCCGGCTGAAGTGGCTGCGCGACAGGGAACACTCCCGCGCCAACTGCTCCAGCGAAAGACCGTCGGTCAGGTGGTGTGCCAGCAGTTCCTTGGCCCGGCGCAACTGCCAGGGTGTCAGGCCCGTGTGGCCTCTCGTGGGCTGGCTGGCGTTGCCGTAGCGAGGGCCGATGTGCAGGGCCAGGGCGAGCATGACCTGGTCGATGAATAGCCGGTTGCCCTCGGCCGGCCGCTCCAGCGTTGGTAGCAGGGCCTGGGCCAGGTGATAGATCACCGGGTCGAGGATGTCCTGGGCACTGTTCAGGTTCGCGTGGCCGCGGATGCCTTCCTCGCGGAACAACTCATCCAGGCTGCTGCGCGGCAGGCCCAGGCGCACATTGTCATAGGCCGCCATATGCTGGCAGCGCAACTCCGCGCCCAGGTTGGCGATGGAGCTGCTTCCCTGGCGGTGCCCGCCGTTGTAGGCGAGCTGGCTACCGCGCCACAAACGGTGTGCGGGGAAGTCCTGCAGTTGCACGATGATGGCGAAACCATCGCTGCCGGGAATCTCAAGCACTTGCTGTGGGTCCGGCGCAAGGTTGCGGTTGCGCTGGATGGAGTAGGACTGGGACGCGGGAGGTGGGGACATCGAGAGATTCGCTCCGGCAAGCTCTGCTGGTGGGGCCGAGGGCAAGGATAGTGGGTTCGCCGGCGCACGGGCTGGCGGGGAGATGAGCGGGCTCGGAGCCTACGGGCGGTTACAGAAGGCGAAGCCGAACAACCCAGGGCGCTCCAGAGGCCCTGGAAGCCACTCATCAGCCTGCCCGAGCGCCGCTCTGGCTCGTGACTGTGGCCTTGCGCGGCTCAGACGCCTGCGCATTGGAGAACAGCACTCCGCGGCTGAGCCTGCAGTCGCTGGAGAACCTGGCCATCGGCGACAAGTCCGGCGGCAGCGCAATCGCCACTGGCGCCTGGCGTTCAAAGCTGCCGCTGTCGGACACCCAGTGGCTGTCCAGTACGGTCAGCTCGCGCAAGAGGGTTTTACAGGCGATGACACTGTTGGAGCGCGCCATGGCGGACGACCAGAAGGAGCAGCTGAGGGGTGAGGGGGCTTACTTCCGGAAAGTGGGAGCCGCCCCCGGGTGAGTGCAGGCGGCCGTCAGTGGCCTTCGCTGGCGTTGAACATGGACTTGGCGTAGATCAGGCCCAGGCCGTAGGCGCCGCCGTTCTCGATGGCGGTCTTGACGGTCTGGTTGTAGGTTTCGCCGCGAGCCCAGTCACGCTGCAGCTCCAGCAGGTATTGCACGGAGGTCATGGGACGGGCGCCCAGTTGGATCATTCGTTGCATCGCCATCTCGTGGGCTTCGGTGGAGACGTCGCCGCAGGCGTCGGCGATCACGTAGACCTCGAAGCCCTGGTCAATGGCCGACAGGGCTGGGCCGACGATGCACACGGAGGTCCAGAGGCCGGCGAGGACGATCTTCTGCTTGCCGAACCTGTTCACTTCCACGGCGATGCGCGGGTCTTCCCAGGTGTTCATGCTGGTGCGGTCGATGACGTTGTGGTCGGGGAAGACCGACTTGATCTCGTCGAACATCGGGCCGGAGAAACTCTTCTCGGCGACGGTGGTGAGGATGGTGGAGACGCCGAATTCCTTGGCCGCCTTGGACACCAGGGCTGCGTTGTTGCGCAGGGTCACTGCGTCGATGGACTGGGTGGCGAAAGCCATCTGCGACTGGTGGTCGATCATGATCAGGGTGTGATCGGAGGGGTTGAGCAGGGTCTTGCCAGGGGCGGCATGTGCAACGGCCATCGATAGGCTCCTGTTAGTCGGTAACAGCTGCCAGTGTGCGTACTGGATCGACGCGCATATTGGATCGTTGCGATTTTTTTGAACGCTTGTGTTTTGCCCGATGGGTTCAGGTTTGCGCGGATCTGCCATTTCGAACCATCCCGGCAGTCGGTTGGATGTCCGCGATGGTTCGTGGCTCGGGTCAAGTTGCTGAAGCAGCAGGCCGTCACGGTGATTGATGCGCGAACTCATAGCGTAACCACGACAGTACGCGTTGCGCCGATCTTGAGAGCTGGCCGCTGCGCTCAATCAAATGGAACGCTCGTCCGGAGCGGAGTCGATGGTCGGTCAGGCCCACCAGGCGCCCTTGTTCGATCAATGGCGTAACCAACGGTTCTATGCCGATGGCAACGCCATCCCCGCGCATGGCGCGCTCGTAGAGCAGCGCGGAGTCGACAGGGCGGATGCGGACCTCCTCCTTTTCAAGCTGATGTGCGTTCAGCCACTCCGCCCAGAATTCCGGACGATGGTTCGGTCCCAGTAAACGGTGTCGCAGAAGATCCGCAGTGTCGGTTATGTCGCTGATGTGATCCGGGCTCCAGACAGGGTAGAGGTGAATCGCGAGTGCAGGGCCTGTGGGAGCGGTTGCTGCCTTCGATAGCCGGATGACCGCATCCAGATTCCGGGCATCGAGGTCTTCCAGAACCGCTGAGGTCTGAACGTCGACTTCAATATCGGTGTTCTCGCGTTCAAAGCGACTGAGGCGGGGAAGTAGCCAGCGTGTGGCGAAGGTGGGAATTGTCGACAGTCGCACGACATGATCATGCTCACCTCTGGCGTCACGGCTGGCATGCCGAAGTTCCGCGAGTGCGGGGGCGACTCGGGCCAGAAAAGCCTCGCCCGCCGGGGTCACAACCACCCCCCGGGGCACTCGGTCGAAGAGGCGCACCTCCAGGTCCGACTCCAGTTGTGCAATGCGTCGGCTCAGCGCCGGTACCGACATAGCCATTTCGTCACCCGCCGCCGCAAGGCTGCCGAGGCGGGCGACGGCCAGGGCCGCCTCAAGAGACCTGAGCGAGGGTAGCCGCATGCTGGGAACCTCCTGTATCCATCGCTGAACCTTTCACTTTCCGAAAGGCACTTGTCGAGATCGCAATTGTTCTCCGTTGACGACGAACAGAGACTCCTGGTGATCAGGAACACGAATCTGCACTTGGAGGATAAGGCAATGTCAGACCCTAAAGCTCCCTGCTTCCCCGGAGAAAGCCTCGTCACATCACCGGGCCTGGTTCGGGGCAACGAGTATTCCAGCGGCGGCCAGCTCCATCGAGGTGTCGAAGTGCTTGGTGAGAATGGCGACGAAGGGCCAAAGGCTTTCTACATCCACATCGAGGCGCGTCCAGGCAAAGAGGAAGCCGTTATCCAGATGCTGCGTGACATCCATGGATGCGTACTTGGTGAGCCCGCGACAGGGCCCTGGTTTGGTGTCCGTTATTCAGCGACTACCTTCGGCATATTCGAGGCATTCCCGAGTATTGCGGGGCGCGACGCGCATGTTGCCGGGGGCGGTGGGGACATTTTCCGCGACAGGTCCCGGATGAACGAGATTCTTGCCTATCCAGCCCAGGTGCATCGGGTTGATGTGCTGTTGGTCAAGGACCTGTTTGCCGGATAGGTGACTCGCAGCTTGGCAAGACCGGAACAGGAGGGGTGACTTGCTTCAACGCTCGCCATGGCAAAAGCGTCAAACCGCATTCATTGCCGACACCACTGCGCTGATCCTGTTTTTCACCACCACCGGGATCATCAATGAACGATTCCTTGCCGGCATGGCGTGGGACCAGGTGCTTCACGCCCGGATCCTGGGGGCGCTGCTGATGGTTCCCGTCGCGAGGCCATACGGACTATGGAGGGATTGGGTGATGAAGCGAGCCACTGATCGCCGGATGTCCAGATTGTTGTGGGACAGTCTCGCTCTGCTGAGTTTCCAGGTGCCGATCTATGCGGCAATCATCGCCAGTAGTGGTGCTTCAGGGGCGGGCCTGTTGCGAGGCACGCTCGGCGCAGCCGTGATGATGCTCGTTCTGGGCCGGCCTTATGGCGCCTTTCTCAACGGGGTGCGCAAGCTCTTTGGGGTGCCGGCTGGCGGCGATAAACCCATGTCGCTGAACAGTTGACCAGTCGCCATCAACTGCAGCGGCCAATCATTCGGGCGCCCAAGGAAAAACAACGATGAAGGCAGCCTTCTACCAGGTACAGGGCAGCACCCGGGACGTACTCGAGGTAGGGGAGGTTGCTGAACCTGTCCCGGGCAGGGGGGGAGTGCGAAGACGCGTTGTCGTCTTGGGGCTGAATCCGAGTGACATCAAGGCAGCAGCCTATGTGCCCGAAGTCGGGACGAGGGTGCGCCTGGATCAGATTGTCGACGCCCAAAAGGCAATGGAGTCCGCTGCGGTGATCGGCAAAATCCTTGTCGAGGTCACGAGCGACGCTCGGTGAGGACTTGTCTGCTGACGCAGAAAGGCGATTCGCTGTAGCGAGAAATCGGCTGGGCGCGGAGTGCAGCGCTCGGTGCGCTATTGAGTTGGCATCGCTCCGATGTTCGTTATGGACCGATGGCTGTCCCTGGCGCGAGGCCGCTATCGAACCATAGCGGACACTCACGAAGCCTTAACCCGCCATGTCGCGCCGCCGCCGAGAATGTGCAGGGCGGTGTTGTGGTAGGCGCCGGAAAGTGTATGGCCGGTAGTCAGTTTCAGGGGGCCTTGGCTAGTTCTGCTGACTCAAGGAGGTCAGGAAGATCGTGAGGCAAAAGCAGCCTCAATCCAGTTTGAGAATTCACCTGCGAGATGCCAACGATGCGTGGAAACAGCTCCCGGCATAATCATCATCGGGAACTCGACCAGCAGTTTGGCCCGAAAGCCAAAACCTTCGTCTCTGAACTGATGGCGTACCCCACCGAGAGCGAGGCCATCTTCTGATCTGGCCACGCCAGCTGCTTGATAGGGATAGCGAGAGTCGGGCGATGAGCGAAGGCTGGAGAGATCCAGGTAATCAATCATGAACTTACCCACTAGCGGTGATCCGCCAGTAGTTTCGATTACCTCTTGGGCGCCATCGGCATTCTTTTGAATCACGTAGTGATCGGGAGAGGCGGCTAGCATCGTGGTCTCGTCATTGAGTTCATTTCGCTGGATAAACCAATCAACGAACTCCCTTGCTGAGCCACGATCCACCAGCAGTTCGGTAACGCTATAGCGACGAAAGCCGCACGAAATACGAGCGACGAAATTCGCTACAGGCTGAGACAAGGCCAGCTCATTCTGAAGCAGCCGCCGAATGCCGTCCGACCCCAGCATGAGTTTTCGATCCAGCACCTGCTGATTAAGGGTCTTCAGGTCTTCATTACCCAAAGGCTGCCCCCCCAGTTTCTTGAGCACGACCAAAGCCCTGCGGCGCTCCCACTCCATCACCTGCTGGCGAGATATCTCGCGCCCACCGATAAACGTTCTGATGTGGATAGCCATGTTCACCTGCTCTGCTTTGTCTAGTACGACTCTGGGCAGTCGTGCCCCACGGCCCTTGGGCGCGAGATAGTGGCGTCGCCTGTTGCTGCCAATAAAGCAACTCTAGTTGCGTTTAATGAGCATGTAAACTACTAGCATCAGGACTGCTGGCTGCCGGCAAAGGCCAGCGGTCAGAAATGGATGCATTGAGGGACATGGCAGCGGCCTGCTACCTGCCACACACTCTGGAGATCGGGCAGCCCAACCGCGCTTTTTCTAGCTAGCTGCTAATGCAACAATCGTTGCCATAAAGCAAAGCTCAGCAAGGGGATATGGATGAGCAGCGTTGAGCAGGTAGAAGGCGAGGGCAAACGCAAGCGTCCCGGAGGTCGGGCAACTGGTGTGGTTTCAGCTGTCTACGCCGCTACGCTGGAGATCCTTGAGGAGGGTGGATATGAGCGCCTGGAGCTGCCTCTGGTAGCTGCTCGAGCAGGGGTGAACAAGACCACGGTCTACCGTCGCTGGCCGACTAAAGCGGAGCTTGTTCGCGATATTTGCTTGCTCCGCATGCAGGAAGATGTGCCGCTGCCAGACACAGGCACCCTGCATGGTGATTTGAGCTCGCTGCTCCTCTCGATACAAATAGCACTAGCATCGCCACTGATATCGGGCCTCATCCAGTCGATCATCACCCAAGGCAGGAAGACAGAGGCTATGGAACGCATGCGTGCTCAATTCTGGTCTGAGCGCTATGCCTTAAGTGGCCTACTCGTCGAGCGCGCAGTTGAGCGTGGTGAGCTGCCGGCTGGAACGAACTCACGGCAGTTTCTGGAGCTTGCTTGCTCACCATTATTCTTTCGTGGAGTGATAACGGGGGAGCTGTTTGCGAAAGACGAGATCATCGAAATCGCACGTCGTACCATCCTGGCATTCAAGTCTCCGTGACGCCCCGAAGCCGTACTTTGAGCGTCTGCTAATGGCCGATGACTGCCCCTGGCAAGAGGCGGTTACCGACCCATAGCGGACGCTCGCTCAATGGGCGCTGCGATGTATCAGCCAGGTAATGAACGCTACCAACGGGGCGAACAGAATCAAAGCACCGACAACGACTGCCCAACCCCAGGCAAAGCCGTTTTCTCCCCTGAACCGGCCACCGCTCAGTAAGCGCAGTACTCGGACACCAATGCGGTGTGCAAGATGGTTGAGTATGAAGTCTTCGAGGAAGTCCATCTGGTCTCCGGGTTCGCGATTTCCAAGTGGGCGAATGGAGTAAAGCTCAGCTTTCAGCTGGTCGGTGGCAGCCGTCCGCTTCTGGCCGAGAACTGCACTGACCAGGCGCCGCTCTTTTGTCGGCGCCTGATTGGGGTGAAAGCTGGCAGAACGGGTTCGCTTCAACAATTGAGGCGGTTTCACCTGACTAGGCTCTTCGATGCTGACAGTGCCGCACCGCAAGGCTGACAGCGGTAATCACCGCGAGAAATGCCGCTACGCCATAGAGAGCCTTGCCACCGCCTGGAGCGAGCTCCAGAAGGGAGGAAAGAAACTGTCCTAGGAATATGGCCATCGACAGGTAGGCCAGCATGTGGCCCCGTTCGCGCTCGTGGGTCAGCTCAATCGTCATGTGGTTGACGAGCGGGATGGAGAGGCCGAACCCGCATCCGAGTGACACACCAGCAAGGACATAGAGTTCCAGGGTGTCGCTCAGCAGGAACAGCAGGTGAGCAATGCCGTAGAAGATGAAGGCGCGAACCAGGGTGGCGACTTCTCCGTACCGAGCCGAAGAATGCGGCATGACCGCTGCCGCTCCTACGGCGACGAGCGATACGAACGACAGGAAGTAGCCCACGCCAGCTTCATTCAAGCCGATAGTGTGGAGCTGTTTCGGCAGGCTGATGATCGCACTGAAGAATACGATCATGGATATTGCAGCGGCCGTGTATACCGTCCACAGGGCGGCTGAAATACGCGGCGTTGTCTGGCTGCTGCGCATATCGTCGGTTGCGAGGGGCGAGGGCACGCTGAACTCGACTCCCACCAGCAGTACCCAGGCTAGGAGGTACAGCAGAAATGGATACTGCCATCCAGCTGTGGCAAGCAGTCCGCCCACAAACAGAAAAATCACGCCACCCAACTCGATGGACATCCCTTGCCTGGCGATCATGCTCAAACGCTGATGGCCGCTGTAGAACAGCGAGATCAGCCCCGTCCCTGAAGCCATGATCAGAGCGGTTGCACCACCGAGCAGGAGTCGGTCTGCCAGCAGTACCCATGGCGAGTGCAGGAATATGCCAGCGACACCCAGCGCGCCATAGGCGAGCAGGCCGATCCGCAGGCCATTCCTCAAGCCTGTCTTCCCGAGGAGCCTGGCCATGATCGGGCCGAACAGAACGACCCCCAGAGACGGGACGGTCACCAGCCAGCTGGCCAGGCCTTCTGCTCCCAGGGCACGGCTGATACTCGTCAGACCCGGCACTATCACGCAGCCCACCATGATGGTGAGGCAGGCGACCGCCAGCAATACATACCCTCCGAAGCGGCTTATGTGGGGCATCGCAGTGTTACCACTCTGTAGATGAATTTCATTAGGACCAGGCGAGCACCGGCCTGGCTCCTGATGTTCAGGGCCCGTGAATCTGCTGCTCTGGAGCCGATTTGTGTCCGTGGATACAGGTCGCCTTTCGGGACAGTGCAACCTGCAGGGCATTGAGAAAGTGCAGCCCGGTATGCCTACCAGGGGGCTCTGATCTCCAGGGCGTCGCGGTGGGTGCCGATGTACAGTGACCGGAGGAAGCGCGACAGGAACACGAACTCGTTGTAGCAATGCATGAGCAAGGCCTCGGCGAATGCGTCGGGGAACAATTCCTCGATTTCTGCCGCAGACATCCCCGCGGCTACCAGGTCTTGTCCCATGTAGAAGTGGCTGCGCAGCACCAGTCCCCATTCGGTATCACGGCCCATATGGAGCAGTCGTCCACCGAGGATTTCCCCCTGCGGGCCTCGTGCCGGATCAGGGTCAAGACCCACACGACCGCAGACGGCTGCACTGATGCGTTGCTCCTTTCTGGCAAGGTCATAGTCAGCGGATTGGAAGAACTCGGCCGGGTCGCGGAACTGAATGGCCAGGCGCTGGGAGGGTAATCCGGTGAAGAATTCTTCGGCATGGTGAATCGAGCCGATGTGGGTGCCTTCCACCGCTTCGCTCCACTTGCTGGAAACGTGGTCGATGGGATGCCACCAGGTATAGCGCTCGGTGTCCGGGCGGGAGCGGAACCACCATTCGAACATCTCGCCGGTGCAGTTGTGCATGTCGGTACGGCAGGCGATGTGGACAACGCCATCGTCAAAACGCTCGTAGCCCATCTCCAGTTTTAGCGG
Source organism: Pseudomonas nicosulfuronedens (assembly GCF_005877905.1). GTDB lineage: Bacteria > Pseudomonadota > Gammaproteobacteria > Pseudomonadales > Pseudomonadaceae > Pseudomonas > Pseudomonas nicosulfuronedens. The sequence goes on from NZ_SWDV01000033.1 coordinate 9,880, forward strand.
GGCGGGCTGCAGCAGAGGTGCTACTTCATGCAGTTTCATCAGTCATTCCTCGGGTAGAGAGTCGCGGATGTTTTACCGATTCTGTTGTTCAGGCGCGGCTGCACAGGGGAGAGCACCTGTTGGATTGGCGTCCGACCGAGGCTCTGGGAGAAAATCCTCCAGAGCTTCAGGCGGAGCCAGCCGGGCTCGTCTGGCCATAGAAGTTCGAAACATCATTTCGTTCCATTCAGTGATACGACTGTATCATCTAATGGTACGGTGCAGAGTCTCGCAGTGAGTTTTCCTGGTGTCAAGGGAGGGAGAGAAGTGTCCGATCAATCGACAGCGGATCTTGGCGGCAAGCAGGTGGTTGCCCGGGCTGTAGCGGTTCTGGAGGCCCTCGAGGGGCAGACGTCGGGGCTGAGTCTGGGAGAGATCGCAAAGCGCGCAGGGTTGCCGAAAAGCACGGTCCAGCGACTGGTGGGGGCGCTTGAAGCGCAGGGGTTCGTGGTTTCTGGCGCGGCAGGGGTTCGTCTCGGACCGGCTATCACGCGCCTGGCCGCATCCATTCATACGGATGTGGTGGCGATTGCGGCTCCTTTCGTGGATTCGGCGTCAAAGCGATTGCGCGAGACCGTGGACCTGTCGGTATATCGCGGCGCTCACGCCTTGTCGGTCTACCAGCACTCCTCGGACCGAGAGCTGCGGGTCGTCTCGGCGGTCGGCGCGGCGTTTCCCATTCACGCCACCGCTCATGGGAAGGCGATGCTCGGTGCGATGGACGATGGGCAGGTTGGCAGCCTGCTTGACCATGCGCTCGATGCTTGCACCGAGCACACCATCACCGACATGCCGCGCTTGATGGAAGAACTGACAGTCATACGGAGCAGCGGGGGAGTAGCCCTGGATCGACAGGAGCACGCGGAAGGGGTCTGCGGCCTCGGTGTTGTACTGGTGTGTGGAACCGACGAAATGTATGCGATCTCGGTTGCGGTGCCCTCTGTGAGGTTTGAACGAAGCCTCGCAGAAATCAAAGTCGCGTTGCTCAAATGCAAGGCTGAAATTGAAGAGCAGTTCAGCAGGCGGTGACTCGCCACCGGGCTGGCTCGCCGTTTCGCGCGGGATTCTTTAGCGCTTGCCAGCCATGCTCGGAGGTGTTGTGCAGCGGGAGCCGTTGATAGCCGGCGGCAGCAGATTCTGCCGGCTTTTCCGAGTCGAAGGCTGTCGTCTGCAGGAGTCCGCTTTCGCTCCAGGCGGACTATCGAAAGCACTTGCTTGTGGAGCTCCAGACGCGATCTAGACTCCGTAATCCATGGAGCCCGGAATGTTGAGCGTGTGCGTCATTCGAACGCCACCGCAGTTCACAGGTTCGCCTCCTTAGCGCATTCACAACGCAAGGAAGTCGACGATGCCGCACCCGCTGAAACTGCTTTCCATCGCCGCCCTGGGCATTTCCATCGGCGTGCCGGTGGTTCATGCCGTCGAGCAGTCCGCCGTCGCGCAGATTACGCAACCCGCCACGGGCGTTGTAATGCATCCCGAGTACGCCAAAGCCATTGCACGCATGGCGTACCTCTGGGGCTGGCCGATGGTGAACATGCTCAACCGCAACGACACCATTACCCAGGCGCCTCATCCGGGTCTGCTGGGTGGCATCCTGCCGGTGGCCCCGCGTGGTCAGTTGGGCATGCTGCACGACTACATCACACCGGCAGAAACCTTCGTCACCTGCCCAAACCAGGATGTGGTCTACGGGCTGGGTTTCTTTTCCCTGGACGAGGAGCCGGTGATTATCCAGGTGCCGGATTTCGGCGATCGCTTCTGGGTCTACTCGATCTATGACCAGCGCACCGAACAGGTCGGAGAACTGGGCAAACCCTATGGCAGCAAGCCCGGCTTCTACCTGCTGGTGGGGCCGAACTGGAAGGGCGACAAGCCCAATGGCGTGGAGGCCATCATCCGCAGTCCCACGGCGCTGACCAATGCCATCCCGCGTATCTTCATGGACGACACCGTCGAGGACCGCGCGGCGATCCAGGAGAAGCTCAATCAGATCGCCTTCTACCCGTTGAAAGACTTCGACGGGAAGATGAAGAGCATCAACTGGAAGAACACCCCGGACATCCCCAACCCGAAGGCAGCCAAGGCCAGTGGTGGGGAAACCAAGTGGGTGATCCCGGAGAAGTTCTTCGACCAGTTCCCCAAAGTGCTGGAGATGGTGCCGCCACTACCGGGTGAAGAAGCCCTCTACGGCCAGTTCCGTCTGCTGATGGACGCCGCTGCCAAGGACCCGGAGCTGAAGAAAGTGCTGGTGCAGACGGCGGTGGAGAGTGAAAAGGAAATCATCAAGCCGTTCTTCGAGTGGAAACACAACGGGCGCCCGGCGGGCAACGGCTGGAATCGCTCGACCAACAACGCGCAGTTCGGCGTCGATTACTTCAACCGCACCGGTACGGCGAAGTCGAACATGTTCGACAATCGTCCCACCGAGACCCAGTACTTCTACACCGACTTCGACAAGACCGGCGCTCCGCTCAATGGTGCACACAGCTACGAAGTGACCTTCGCCGCCGGTCAGGAGCCCCCGGTGAACGGCTTCTGGTCTCTGACGCTGTACAACGAAAAGCACCTGTTCAGCACCAACAAGCTCAATCGCTACTCCCTGGGCACCAAGAACAAGAACCTCAAGCGCAATGCCGACGGTTCGCTGACGATCCATATCGGCCCGATATCGCCCGGCAAGGACCAGGAGAGCAACTGGTTGCCCTCGCCCAGGGAGCCGATCTCGCTGTACATCCGCTCGTACTGGGGCAAGGCACCGATCCTCGATGGCAGCTGGCAACCGCCGGTCATCAAGAAGATCAAGTAAGCCTTCCGCTGCAATGCTCCCCGGCGGTGCGACGAGCATCGCCGCTCATCTTCAGGAGACTGATCAATGGGTTCCATGCACCAAGTGTTCGCGCTGTCCGCCCTGGCCATTGCGCTCATGTGTTCGCCAGCGGTTCAGGCGGCGGATCAAGCGCCCGCTTCGCCGTTGATCAAGCAGATCAACAACGGCAATTGGCTCGACCCCAAGGAGGCAGAAACTCTGCGCGATGAGCTGTATTACCAGCGCGCAGTGTTCGCCTACATGACCATGCTCCCGGCGCTCAACACCATAGGTATGAAGGACGGCTCGGAAAAAGCCTTCGGTGCGGGCTACAACGTGCTGCCGATCTGGAAGCAGCGCATGGATGCTCGGACCATGGTGCCCACGCCCAACGCCGACGTGATCTATTCCATGAGCTACCTGGACCTGAAACAGACCGGGCCGCTGGTAGTGAAGGCGCCGGCCAACGTCATCGGCATGTTCACCGACTTCTTCCAGCGCACGCTGACGGACGTCGGCGCGGTAGGGCCGGACCGGGCGCGCGGCGGCCTGTATCTGCTGCTGCCGCCGGACTACAACGGGCCGGTGCCGAGCGGGTACTTTGCGGTCAAGTCACGCACCTATAACGTCTTCCTGTTCTTCCGCACCGTGATGGCCAAGGGCGTGGGCAAGCCTGATCCAGCACCGGCGGTGAAGAATGCCGAGCTGACCCGCGTCTACCCGCTGTTCACGGTGGAGAAGGACGTCAAGCCCATGGAGTTCCCGGATGCCAGCGGCAAGGCGTTGAACATGATGTACCCGGTGGACAACACTTACTGGACCAAGCTCAAGGCCTTCGTCGACTACGAGCCGGTCGAGGCCATCGACCCCGAGCTGCGCGGCGTGCTGGCGTCCATCGGCATCATCAAGGGCGAGCCTTTCAAGCCTACGGCGAAGCAGGAAGAGCTGCTGAAGAAGGCCGTGGAGACCGCGCCGAAAATGATCCTCGCGAACCGCCAGCTCGGTCGCGAGGACAAGCGCAACCTCTACTACAAGGACCGCCAGTACGAAAACACCTGGGCCGGCGGCACCAATGACTGGATGCAGGCCAGCTACCTGGACGTGAGCCAGCGTGCCAATTTCTTCCAGTTCGCCTACTCCTCGGCACCGGCGATGGTGATGCATACCACCGGTGCCGGCTCGAAATACCCCTTCACCGGACGCGACAAGGACGGCAAGTTCCTCGAGGGCGGCAGCACCTACAAGCTGCGCCTGCCGCCCAATCCACCGGCGGCGCTATTCTGGGCGGTGACGGCTTACAACATTACCGATGGCACCATGCCTGAAACCAAGCAGCTGCTGCCGTCCACCAACGGTTATTACGACATCCCCAAACAGCAGGATGGCTCCATCGAAGTCTGGTTTGGTCCGGAGAAACCGGCTGATGTGGCCGACTCGGCGTTCATCCAGACCATACCGGGGCGCAACTTCCTCGTGGCGCTGCGCCTGTACGGCAGCGAGGATGCCTTCTACGACCAGACGTGGAAGCCGGATGATGTGGTGAAGGTCAAGTAGCGCCGGAGCCAAGCTGGCGGTTCGAGCCGTCCGCCAGCGTACATTCCGGGGTCGGCTTATGCGTGGTCTCCGTCTGGCGCGGCGGGCAGACATCGGGCGAAGACATCTTGGCTGGGCAACGGTCCGGCAGGCGGTGCAGGTAGCTCAGCTGTGCCGCGCCTGGCTCGCCTGTACTACCCGCCGCGCTGGCACACGCAGCTGCGTCAGCAGGTAGTCGGCGAACTCCTGCGAGAAGGGCTGTAGGGCAATGGCGTGCTCCATGCAGCCCAGCCAGGCGGCACTGCGGGATTCATCGATCGGCCACTGGGCGTGGAAGGACGGGATGGAGATGGAGCCGTACTTTTCACTGAACAGTCTGGGGCCGCCCAGCCAGCCACTGAGGAAGCAAGCCAGTTTGTCGCGAGACTGTTCCAGGTTCTCCGGATGCATGCGGCGCAGCTCGGCCGCATCCGGAAGTTCATCCATCAACCGGTAGAAGTCATCGACCAGGCGGCGTAGGCCGTCGATGCCGCCAGCGGCCTGGTAGGAGGCATCGTCTGTGCCGAAGGGAAGAGGGCTGCTCACGGTCGGGGCTCGCTGAAGTTTGCGGAACCTGATCATACTCGGCGCGCCAGCGGATGGCCGCAGGCTCGTGCCGTCCCACTCGTCGCCACTTCAGGCTCGGTGCCCTTGCTGTTCGTATTCCAATCCTTTCCTGGCCGGCGCAGCGGACCTCGCACAGTCGAGGTCATGGGGGGCCAAAGATTACCCGATGCTCGCAGGAAGTCCGCCAGACCTGAGGTGAGCGCCGGCAGCGGTGCGGAGCAAAGAGGCCAGCAGGGCCGGCCTCGGAATTGCCCGGCGGGTGAGGGGCTTTTACCTTGCTCGACCGCGCTGATTCATCAGCCGCTCGACGATGCCCCAGTAGTTCACTGGCACCAGTCGCTCGATGATCGAGAGGATCAGCGCATCAATGCCGACGATGACCCGTGCGCGGTCTTTCTCGATGCCGTTGAGGATGATGCCTGCCGCCTTGGAGGGCGGCATGCGCAGCAGGCGGTTCATTTCCTTGCGCTGGCGTTCGACCTCGGCCGGGTCGATGTCCTTCGGGGCCTTGGCGTTGGTGGCGATGGAGGTGGCGATGCCGCCCGGGTGGACGACCATCATGTCCACGCTGCTGCCTCGCAATTCATGGCGCAAGGAGTTGCTGAAGCCGCGCACGGCGAATTTGCTCGCGCTGTAGGCGGCCTGGCCGGGCGGGGAAACCAGGCCGTAGAGGCTGGACACGTTGACGAACTTGCCGCGGGCGCCGTTGCGCTGGAGCACCGGCAGGAAGCCGCGGGTGATGTCGACGACGGCCTGGAAGTTGATCGCCATGAGCCAGTCGAAGTCTTCCTCGCTCACCCGGTCGAAGCTGCCACCGACGGCAACGCCGGCATTGTTGATCACCAGGTGGACTGTCGGGTGCTCCTGCAGTACCTGTTCCGGGAGCGTGCGAACGGCATCCCGTTGCGCGAGGTCGAGCACATGCAGGCTGACGTGGCGGCCGGTGCGGGGGAGGCGGGCGAGGGTCTCGCGCAGGCCGGCCTCGTCGCGGTCGACCAGGGCCAGGTGGCAGCCTTTTCCCGCTAGCTGCTCCGCAAGGGCGCGGCCGATGCCGCTGGCTGCCCCGGTGAGCACGGCAACCTGATTATCGAGGTTCATGATGGTTGTCCTGAGTGACGCTGGATGTGGTCGGCAATCAAGCGGGAGAGCTGATGCGCCTGGTACGAGTCGATCTGGTGGCGCATGCCACGGATCACCTGATGGGTCGCGCGGGGAATCGCCCTGGCGGTTGCTTCACCGCCGCTGGGGTGGACCATCCGGTCCCGGTCCCCGTGGAGCACCAGGCTGGGCGCGCTGATGGTTTGCAAGTGGGCCGTGCGGTCGCCGGACCGGAGGATCGCGCCGATCTGCCGGAACAGCGCCCTCGCGTCGGCGCGCTCTCCGTTGCGCACCCAGGCCAGTGCGGAATAGTCCTGCCATTGGCTCAGCGCGTCCGGCGCGTTGGCGTCGCCGATGTGGCTCATCATCGCGCTGTAGCTGGCTATCGCTTCGTCCCGCGACGTTGGCGCCTTGGCCCGCGACAGGCGCCAGAGCGTCGAGTAGGCGGGCTGGCCGACGCGTCGGTTGCCCGTGGTCGAGAAGATCGACACCAGCGACTTCACCCGGCCCGGATGGCGGTAGGCGAGGGTCTGGGCAATCATCCCGCCCATGGACATGCCGACCAGATGGGCGGTGCCGATGCCCAGGTGTTCGAGCAACTGGGCGGTGTCGTCGGCCATCTGCTCGAGGCCATAGCAGGCATCCGGGGCCTTGCCGCGTAACTGCTGGAACTGGCTTGGATGGGGCGTCGAGCTGCGCCCGGAGCGCCCGGCGTCGCGGTTGTCGAAGCAGATGACCCGCAGGCCGCTCTCCACCAGGCGGTCGATCAGTGCGGCAGGCCAATACACCATCTGCAGGCCGAGCCCTGCGATCAGCACCAGGGCCGGTGATGTCTCGCTACCGTGTTCCGAGTAACAGAGACGCAGGCCGCTGGGCAGTGTCGCGAAGCGTTCTTCGTGCAGGGCCAGGCTCATGCGTGCGCTCCTCCCACCTTGGCGGAGACGAACTCCAGGGCAGGGTCGTCGATACGCCCCTTGCGAAACACCTTCACGTCGGCAGCGTAGCTCCAGGACATGGACCAGGGATGCTTGGTGCCCTGCCGGGGCAGTTTGTCGAGGGAGCGCTGGACGTAGCCGGCACCGAAGTTCAGCAGCGGTTCGGTCTTCATCGACGGGTCGGCCCTGGGGGTGCAGACCTCATGGCCACGCTTCTCCATGTAGCCGAGCAGCCGCGTGAAGTGTTCGCACAGCAGGCCGATCTTCAGCGTCCAGGACGAGGAGGTGTAGCCGATGGCGATGGCGAAGTTGGGGATGCCGCTGAGCAGCATGCCCTTGTAGGTGACGCACTGCGCCAGGGGCACCACCTGGCCGTCGATCTTCGGCTGGATACCGCCCAGTGGCTGCAGGTTCAGGCCGGTGGCGGTGACGATCAGGTCGGCTTCGAGGTGCTCGCCCGAGCGAAGCTGGATGCCGGTCGGGGTGAAGCGCTCGATGTGGTCGGTGACGATCGACGCCTTGCCCGAGGAGATCACCTTGAACAAATCGCCGCCGGGCACTGCGCACATGCGCTGTTCCCAGGGGTTGTAGGGCGGGTTGAAGTGAACGTCCACCGGGTAGCCTTCCGGTAGCATCCGGGTGTTCAGCTTGCGGATGATCTCGCGGGCCTTGTTCGGGAAGCGCTGGCAGAAGGCGTAGACCCAGCGTTGTTTGGCGATGTTGAAGCGGCGCGTCAGGGCAAACGCCAGGTCGACGCCCAGCCACGGACGAAGCCGGCGCGCGATCGGGTCCTGCGCGGGCACCGGCAGCACATAGGTCGGCGTGCGTTGCAGCATGGTGATATGCGCGGCTTCCGCCGCCATCGATGGAATCAGGGTCACCGCCGTGGCGCCGCTGCCGATGACGACTACACGCTTGCCGCGGTAGTCGAGGTTCTCCGGCCAGTGCTGGGGGTGCACAATCGGTCCCTGGAACTGCTCCTGGTCCTGGAAGTCGGGAGCGAAGCCCTGGTCGTAGCGGTAGTAGCCGGCGGCGGTGAATATCCAGCGCGCCTCGATGACCTGCGTCTCGTGGCTGTCTTCACGGCGGACCGTGACCTGCCAGCGCTGCCGTTCGCTCGACCAGTCGGTGTCGATCACCCGATGCTGGAAGCGGATGTTCCGGTCAATGCCATTCTCGCGGGCGGTTTCGGCGATGTAGGCCTTGATCGAGGCACCATCGGCAATAGCCTTGTTCTCCTTCCACGGCTTGAAGCCGTAGCCGAAGGTGAAGAGGTCGGAGTCGGAGCGGATGCCTGGATAGCGGAACAGATCCCAGGTACCGCCCAGGTCGGCGCGCGCCTCGATGATGGTGTAGGAGAGGGTCGGGCAGTCCTTCTGCAGGTGGTAGGCGGCACCGATGCCGGAGATGCCGGCACCGATGATCAGGACGTCGACAGAAGCGGGGCCGTGGTTTTTTGTTTTAGTCATCGAGTTGCACCCTGGTTATGACAACGAGTGGTCATGACAACGAATGGTTGTGACAACAGTTGTTGTCAGTTAACTCTGGAGTGTGACAACGCTTGTTGTCAAGGAGTAAGATTTCGCCATGAGTGAATTACCTTCCCCCGCCGATGCGTCGGCGGAGCGCACCTATTCCGGTGTGGCAGTGGCCGAGCGTGCCGCCCAGCGGCGGCAGCGCTTCATCGAGGCCGGTATCGAGCTGTTCGGTACCGTGGGCTACCACGCCACCACCATGCGCACCCTCACGGCGGCGACGGGCCTGACCAACCGCTACTTCTACGAGTCCTTCACGACCATGGAGGACCTGCTGGTGGCCTGCTACGAGCAGCTCATGGCCGATTACCGCGAGCGCCTCAGCCAGGTGCTGGACGCGGCGGCGGGTGGCGTGGAGCTGCGCCTGCGTGCGGGGCTGACCTGTTTCTTCGAGGCAATGACCAATCCCCAGTTCGCCCAGGTGACCCACCGCGAAGTGCTGGGCGTCAGCCCGCGGGTCGACGAGCTCTACAGCCGGCACATGGGGGAGTTCGCCGAACTGATGATGGAGTACCTCGAGCGTGCGGGCGTGCCGATCGCTTCCCATGATCCGCGCGAGATGGCGCTGGTCGGTGCGGCGCTGGCCGGCTCGGCCATCCATGCCGCCGCGGCCTGGGTGCGCAGCCGTTACTCGGCGCCGATCGGTGTGGTGGTGGAGGCGACCCTGAAGATCTTCCTCGGCGCGGTAGGGCAGTTGCAGGCACCGAGGAGCTGAGGGTCGGCAGCGGGCGGCCCGCGCTGGGCCCAGGATGTTTTCACGGGGCCGCTCGAGCTCGCCGGAGCCTTCCGTGCCTTTCAACTGGGTCTGCTTGAGTGCCAGCTTGTTCGGGGTGTCGCGGATAAGGCTGCCGATTTGAATCCGGTCCGGCGGAACACCCTGGAGATATCGCGAGGAGCACGGTGATTTCAGGGGGGCGCAAGGCATGAAGGAATCGCGCCTCGACGCAGGTCCCTGCTGAAGTGGTACCCGCCCAGTATCGTCGGCGCATGCCGCGCTGCTGTTATGCAGTGGAGTGTGGGCTCAGCATTTCCTTAGCGCGATTTCGCCGCGTCGCCGCCCATATCGAAAATCCTCGACTAGTCTTCTGCTGACATCTTCCGGATCGCTCCAGAGCCCGCAACAAGGCTCTCGTCGTGGATAGCGATTTTCCTGGCCGGCAGTCGCCGGCTCGCTACGAGAGCGCCTATGGCAGCGGCCAGTGACCTGATCATTTGCGAGTACTGCGACGCGGTGTACGAACGCCAGCCGCTACAGCGTCACCAGCGTGCGGTGTGTGTGCGCTGCGGCGGGGTGCTGCAGCGGCACAATGCGTTGACGGTGCAGCAACGCTTGGCGCTGGCGCTGACCGGCGCCGTGCTGTTGGCTTTCGCCAATGCCTATCCCGTGATGACTATCAGCATGCAGGGCCTGAGCAACTCGGCGACGCTTTGGGATGCCGTGCTGATCCTCAGCAACGGTCCCATCACCTTCATTGCACTGATCACCGGCCTTGCGATCATCCTGGCGCCGGCCCTGCAGGTCTCGTTGCTCCTCTGGGTGCTGACCTTCGCCCTCGCTGGGCACCGTGCCCCGGCTTTCGCCTTCTGTATGCGCTGGCTGGAAGCGCTGCGGCCCTGGAGCATGCTGGAAGTCTGTTTGCTGGGCACGATGGTCGCGGTGATCAAGCTGGCTGGGTTGCTGGATGTGATCCCCGGTATCGGCCTGGTGGCCATGGCTGCGCTGAGCGTGTTGATCATCGCCATCGCCGGCAAGGACATCCGTGATCTGTGGGAGCGCGTATGAGCACGCCGCCGCTGGCCAGCGACCTGCACCTTTGCCTGTGCCACGGCTGCGGCGTGGCCTGCGATACCCGTCGCAATGCCCACCGTTGCGAGCGCTGCGGAGCACCGCTGCATAGCCGCAAGCACGACGCCATCGCCCGCGGCTGGGCGTATCTGGTGGCGGCGCTGATCTTCTACGTACCGGCCAACCTGTTGCCGGTCATGCATACCGAGATGCTCGGCCAGGGTATCGACAGCACCATCGGCGGCGGTGTGCTCGAGTTCTGGGAAAGCGGCGCGTGGGACATCGCCCTGATCATCTTCATCGCCAGCATCGGTGTGCCGGCGATCAAGTTCCTGTCCCTCGGGCTGCTGCTCTGGACCGCCCAGCATCGTAGCGCCTGGGCGCGCCGGCAACGCTCGCAGCTGTATCGTTTCGTCGAGCTGATCGGCTACTGGTCGATGCTCGACGTCATGGTCGTGGCGCTGGTGGCGGCCCTCGTGCAGATGCGCGAGCTGGGCACCATCGAGCCGCGCGCCGGCATTCTCTTCTTTGGAATGGTCGTGGTGTTCACCATGCTCGCGGCCATGAGTTTCGATCCACGGCATATCTGGGATGAGGGAGACCCTATCGATGGCGCACACTGAGCAGCACACCCCGGGGCAACCGCAGGTCCGCACCCGGCGCTGGAGCGTCTCGCTTGTCTGGATCGTGCCGATCGTGGCTCTGCTGATCGGTGCCTCGCTGATCGTGCGCAGCTGGTTGGAGCAGGGGCCGACCATCGAGATCTCCTTCAAGACCGGCGAGGGCCTGGTCGCCCACAAGACGCAGGTGAAGTACCGCAGCGTGGTGATCGGCGAAGTCGAGGGCGTCGAGCTGGCCAAGGACAAGAACAGTGTCACTGCCAGCGTCAAATTGAACAAGGAAGCCGAATCCTTCGCCACCGAAGGCGCGAAGTTCTGGGTCGTTCGCCCGCGCATTGGCGCCGGTGGCGTGACGGGCGTCGACACGCTGCTCTCGGGCAATTTCATCGGCGCCGACGCGGGCGAATCCAGCAAGCCGCAGAAGCGCTTCACCGGCCTGGAAGCGCCGCCGCCGATCACCTACGGCGAGAAGGGCAAGAGTTTCGTCCTGCGCGCCGACGACCTGGGCTCGCTGGATATTGGTTCACCCATCTATTACCGCAAGATTCCGGTGGGTCAGGTGACCTCCTACGGTTTGCGCAGCGACGGCAAGGGCGTGGATCTGGGTATCTTCATCAAGGCGCCCAATGACGCCTTCGTGACCCAGAACACGCGTTTCTGGAACGCCAGTGGCGTCGATGTCGACGTCAGCGCCAACGGCCTGAAGGTGAACACCGAATCGCTGTCGGCGCTGTTGGTCGGAGGGCTGGCCTTTGGCGCTTCCGAGGGCAGCGAGGAATCGGCCGCCGCCCAGGACAGCCAGGCCTTCGACCTCTACGCCGACCGTGACAATGCCCTGGCTCCGCCCACCGGCCTGCCGCAGTACCTGCGCCTGCGCTTCGACCAGTCCATGCGTGGCTTGAGCGTCGGCGCGCCGGTGGAGTTCATGGGCGTCGAGTTCGGCAAGGTCACCAATATCCAGCTGGATTACGACGAGAAACTGCAGATATTCCCGGTGGTGGTCGATGCGGTGATCTACCCGCAGCGCCTGGGACCTGTCCACCAGAAAATGCTCAAGGTGTTCGACAGCACCGTGGGGGACCAGAGCGGCGTCACCCGTGTGATCGGCAGCTTCGTCGAGCACGGCATGCGCGCCCAGGCTCGCAGTGGCAACCTGTTGACCGGGCAGCTGTACATCTCGCTGGACTTCTATCCCGATGCCAAGCCCGTGGCCTTCGATGCCACTGCACGGCCGCTGCGTATCCCGACGGTGCCCAGCAGCCTGGCGAAGCTCCAGGAACAATTGCAGGCCGTGGTGGACCGCATCGGCAAGCTGCCGCTCGAACGCATCGCCAACAACCTGGACGGCAACCTGCGTGAGCTGCAGACCAGCCTCAAGCAGTTCAACACCCAGACGCTACCGGGGGTTACCAAGACCCTGGATGAGGTCCGTACGACGCTGGCCTCGGCCAATTCGGCGCTGGGCGAGAACTCGCCGCAGCGCGAAAAGCTCAGCGACACCCTGGATGAGTTGGACCGCATGTCGCGCTCCCTGCGCGACCTGTCGGACTACCTGGGGCGTCACCCGGAATCGCTGATCCGCGGGCGGCCGAAGAACGCCGACGCCGATAACCTTCAGCCCTGATCAAGGAGAGACTTCAGATGCCGAAGCTGCCCATGCTTCTCCTGGCCGGCCTGTTCCCCATGATGTGGGGCTGCAGTAGTGCGCCCATCCATTACCACACGCTCGTGCCCGCCCAGCCGGGCGGACCGGCCAGCGGCCAGGTGAAGGTGGAGCGGGTGTCCATGCCGCCGCAGGTCGATCGCTCGCAGCTCGTCATTCGCCAGGGTGGCAGCGGCTTGGCAATCCTGGAAACCGAGTGGTGGGGCGCCAACCTGGTGGATGAATTCCGCAACGCCCTTGAAGACCAGCTCGGAGCGCCGGGTTCGGGCGCCGCGTTGCTGCGCGTGGACGTGCAGCGCTTCGACTCGGTGCCGGGCCAGTACGCGTTGCTCGATGCGCGCTGGCGCTTGCAGCGTCGCGGTTCGGACAAACCTCTGGTCTGCCGCAGCAGCTTGCAGACACCGGCCGGTCCCAGCGTCGAGGCGCTGGTGGTTGCGCAGCAGACCAACCTGCGCAAGTTCGCCGAGCAGGTGGCGCAGGCCAACGCTGGCGGCGGCACGCGCTGTCCGTGATGGCCAGCGGGCGGTCGAGGCACCCTCAATAGATCGCCAGCGTCGGGGCTTGCGTTATCAGGCGCTGCCCCCGGCGTGCCCCTGTGTTTCGTTGCATTGCCGAGGTTGCGCGGCCAGCCTGCGAGGAAGTGGCGGCCCAGCTGCGCAAGCAAGGCCATGATGTGCAGGTGCCGGAGCGCGCTTCACTTGGCTGATTTCCAACTTTCGACATCCGCACTTGGAAAGATGGCCTGAGCGAGGATGCTCGCCTTGGCGGTCTTGTGGATGCCTGTCTGTACCGAGCTTGCATCAGACCAAGTAATGAACATTTCACGACAGGCCAATCGACGGTAGCGCACGTATCGGGAAGCTTGTTCGTTGGCTCCCCGCCAGAAGAGCGTCGTCCATCTGCCAGCTAACGCCAGCGACAGGGTCGCACTCATACCTAAGTATGATTTTTTGAATCCCTACTTCGTCGCTTACGTGGAGCAGGCTTACTGATTAGTTTTCCCGGGCCAACACCAACCACGGGAAAGCCGCATGACAACAAAAACAGCGCGCGCCGGATTCGTCCCAAACGCACTTGCACTTGCCGTAGCAATGGGCTGTGCCGCACAGATCCAGGCCGCGACATTCACTATCGGTGAGATCGAGGGGACTTTCGATTCCTCTCTGTCCGTGGGGGCCAGTTGGGCGCTTCGCGGTGGCGATCCGGACCTGATTGGCGTCAACAATGGTGGAAAGGGTCTGTCGCAGACCTCCGACGACGGTCACCTGAACTTCAAGAAGGGCAAGACCTTCTCGAAGATCTTCAAGGGCATCCACGACCTCGAGCTCAAGTACGAAGACACCGGCGTGTTCCTGCGCGGCAAGTACTGGTACGACTTCGAGCTCAAGGATGAAAGCCGCCCGTTCAAGGACATCAGCGACAGCGGCCGCAAGGAAGGCGCCAAATCCTCCGGCGCGCAGATGCTCGATGCCTTCGTCTACCACAACTACACCATCGCCGATCAGCCGGGCTCGGTCCGCCTGGGCAAGCAGGTGGTGAGCTGGGGCGAAAGCACCTTCATCCTCAACAGCATCAACTCGATCAACCCGATCGACGTGGCCGCCTTTCGCCGCCCCGGCGCCGAGATCAAGGAAGGCCTGATCCCGGTGAACATGTTCTATGTGTCCCAGAGCCTGACCGACAGCCTCTCCGCCGAAGCCTTCTACCAGCTGGAGTGGGACCAGACGGTCGTCGACAACTGCGGCACCTTCTTCTCCCAGGCCGACGTGGTGGCCGATGGCTGCTCGAACAACCTGCGCCTGCTGACCAACAACCTGGCCGCGGGCCGCGCGATCAATGCCGCGCTGCCGGGCACCTCGATGGACATCGACCAGAACGGCGAGGGCACCCTGGTACGCCGTGCCGGCGACCGCGATGCCCGTGACAGCGGCCAGTGGGGCCTGGCGCTGCGCTATCTGTTCGACCCGCTGAACACCGAGTTCGGCGCCTATTTCATGAACTACCACAGCCGCGCACCGTTCCTGAGCGTGACCTCGCCGTCGCAGGGGCTCTACAACGTTGCTGCCCGGGCCGGTGCCGGTGCACCGCTGGTGGTGGCGGGCAACTCCAGCTACTTCATGGAGTACCCCGAGGATATTCACCTGTACGGCCTGAGCTTCTCCACCACCTTGCCCACCGGTACGGCCTGGAGCGGCGAGGTGAGTTATCGACCCAACGCGCCGGTGCAGCTCAATACCACCGACCTGTTGTTCGCCGGCGTCGGGCCACTGGCGGCGATCAACCCGGCCTTCGCCGCCTACGGCAACGCGTCGGTGCTCGACGCCACGCCGGGGCAGGACCTGCACGGCTATCGCCGCAAGGAAATCACCCAGTTCCAGACCACCCTGACGCACTTCTTCGACCAGGTGATGGGCGCCGAACGCCTGACCCTCGTCGGCGAGCTGGGCGTGGTGCATGTAGGCGGCCTGGATTCGCGGCAGGACGCGCGCTATGGCCGCGACCCCGTCTACGGTCCGGGAGAGCTACCCGCCACCGGCACGGTCAATACCTGCCGTGCGCTGAACCAGACCACCATTGCCGGCGCGGTGGGCAACAACGATTACACCAACCTGACCACCAACTGCGATAACGACGGCTACGTGACTTCCACGTCCTGGGGTTATCGCGCCCGGGCGATCTGGGACTACAACAGCGTGTTTGCCGGGGTGAACCTGCGCCCGAACATCAGCTGGTCCCACGACGTCCACGGCTACGGCCCCAACGGCCTGTTCAACGAGGGCAACAAGGCCATCAGCTTTGGCGTTGATGCGGACTACGCCAACACCTACACCACCAGCCTTTCCTACACCGACTTCTTCGGCGGCGACTTCAACACCTCGGTCGACCGCGACTTCGTCGCACTCAGTTTCGGCGTGAACTTCTAACGCAGAGGACCAAGCAATGCTCAATCAACGATTCCTGATGCAGTCCGGCGTGCTGGCCCTGTCCTTGCTGGCCAGCAGCGTAATGGCAGCGGCTCCTGCGGCCGAAGTGGCCCAACTGGGCGCCAGCCTGACGCCCATGGGCGCGGAAAAGGCCGGTAATGCCGATGGCAGTATCCCGGCCTGGACCGGCGGCTTGCCAGTCAACGCCGGCGCGGTCGACGCCAAGGGCTTCCTGGCGGACCCCTTCGCCAATGAAAAACCGCTGTTCGTGATCACCGCCGCCAACGCCGAGCAGTACAAGGCCAAGCTCACCGACGGCCAGATGGCGATGTTCAAGCGCTATCCGGACACCTACAAGATCCCGGTCTATCCGACCCATCGCACCGCCGCGCTGCCGGACGAAATCTATGCCGCCGCCAAGACCAGCGCCCAGCGCACCGAATTGCTAGCTGGCGGCAATGGCCTGCAGAACTTTGACAGCCGCTACTACGCCTTCCCGATCCCCAAGACCGGCGTGGAACTGGTGTGGAACCACGAGACGCGTTACCGCGGCGGTAACATCCACCGTTACATCACCCGCGTGCAGCCGCAGGTAGACGGTACCTTCTCGATGGTGCATTTCGAGGACGAGGTGTCGTACCCGGCCAACCTGGCGGACTTCGACAAGGAGAAGGGCGGCAACATCCTCTTCTACTTCATCCAGCGCGTGACCGCGCCAGCGCGCCTGGCGGGCAACGTCCTGCTGGTGCACGAGACCATCGACCAGGTGACGGAGCCACGTCAGGCCTGGGTCTATAACGCCGGCCAGCGCCGCGTGCGCCGGGCTCCGCAGGTGGCCTACGACGGCCCGGCAACGGCCGCCGACGGTCTGGCCACCTCCGACAACTACGACATGTACAACGGCTCGCCGGATCGCTATGACTGGAAACTCGTCGGCAAGAAGGAGCTGTACATCCCTTACAACAGCTACAAGCTGGATTCGCCATCGCTCAAGTACGACGACATCATCAAGGCCGGCCACATCAACCAGGACCTGACCCGCTATGAGCTGCACCGCGTGTGGGAAGTCGTCGGCACCCTGAAGAGCGGCGAGCGGCATATCTACGCCAAGCGCCACATGTTCTTCGACGAGGACACCTGGCAACTGGCGGAGGTCGACCACTACGATGGTCGCGGCCAGCTCTGGCGCGTCGGCGAAGGCCACGCCCAGCAGTACTACAACCAGAAGGTGCCGGGTTATACCGCCGAAGCCCTCTACGACGTCATCTCCGGGCGCTACTCGGTCATGGGCCTGAAGAACGAAGAGCGGCAGAGCATCGTGTTCGGTGCCAAGGCCCTTGCCGCGGACTACACCCCGGCGGCGCTGCGCCAGACTGGCGTGCGCTGAGGCTGCAGGGTTTCACAGAGCAACTCCGTGTTGGGCGGCCCATGGGCCGCCCTTTTTTGTGCCAGATCGTCGGCAAGTCCAATACAGTCGGCGCTTCAATCCGTACGATGCCTCCTTTGTCTCACTGCAAACCAACGAGTAACGCCATGCCCACGGCGACTATCTACACGGACCCGTGCCGCGCTCCCGCCTTGCCCACCGGCTTCCTGCCACGCCCACGCCTGAGCCAGGCGCTTCTTCACTCTTCGTGCCGCTTGCGGCTGATCTGCGCCCCGGCCGGTAGTGGCAAGAGCGTGCTGCTGCGCGAGTGCGCCCAGGCTCGACCGGAAGGCACGCGCCTGCACTGGCTGGATCTGAAGGGGCTGCGCCTGGATGAAGACTCACTGCTGAGTCTCCTGGCCAAGGCGCTCGGCCTGGTTGGCAATGACGTGGGCAGCGTGCTTGCCTGCCTGGCGCAACAGGATGGCCCTCTCTGGATCATGCTCGATGACCTGCCGCAGCTGGGTGATGAGCGTCTTGACCGGCTCCTCGACCTGCTGCTTCACGCCTCGTCGGCCAATGTGCGTTGGTGGCTCGCGAGCCGACGTCGGCCTGCCTGCAAGCTGGAGCGATTGCTGCTGGAAGGGGAGTTGTTCGAGCTCGGGGCCGACGACCTGGCCATGACCGCTGCCGAGTTGCGTGATCTGCTGGGTAGTCTTTATGGCGAAGCTCCGCCTGCAACGGTGCAGGCGCTGATGGCTCAGACGGATGGGTGGTTCGCTGGCATCCGCTTGCGCCTGCATGGCCGCGATCCTGGTCAGCCACCAGAGGCCGCTCAGGGCAATGCACTGGTTCGCCGGTATCTGGAGCAGGAGGTGCTCGCCGAGCTGTCGGACGACTTGCGACAGGCGCTTTGCAAGCTTTCCTGCCTGCAGGATTTCGATGCCTCTCTCTGCGAGCATGTGCTCGGTGTTGGCGAAGGCCAGCTGTTGCTTCAGCAATTGCTGGAGGCGGGCGTATTCATCGAAACGCTGGACAGCGATCAAGGGCTGCATCGCGTGAGGCCAGCGGTGGGAAGCATCCTCGCAGCGGAGGTGGCGCAGAATCTCAAGCGCGCTCTGTTCCGCCATGCATGCCAATGGGCGGCGGGGCGCGAGCAGATTCGCCAAGCCATCGACTATGCATTGCTGGCTGACCAGGCTGAGATCGCCGCCAGTCTCTTGCAGCACTTCAACCGCGACAGGTTGCTGCACGGTAGCCAGATGGCGCGCGTGCTTCGCTGGCGCAACCTTTTACCCGTGGAACTCATTTCCAGTACCCCTCGGCTGCTGATCCTCAACTCCTGGGCGCTGCTCATCAGCGGTCGGCTGGATGAAGCCGAGATCTGCGCCGCGCAACTGCAACGGTTTCTGCCGCAGCCGACGGCGCAGCGCCAGCGTGAACTGCTCGCACAGTGCCAGGCACTCAGCGGCAAGCTCGAGTACCACCGCGGCAGGGTCGATACCCCGCATATGCGCGAGGCGCTGGAGAACCTGCCGGAGTCCGCCTGGGCACAACACGTGATAGTGCTGACAGCGCTCATCGAAGTGGAAATAGTCGACGGGCGCCTCGAGACGGCCCAGCAGTTCCACCGCGACGCCATCAGAGTGGCTCGCCGCCACGGCAGCCGGGTGCTCGAGGCCTTGCTGCTGCTGCAGCAGGTACAGCTCCTGGAGATGCGCGGCGAGCTCAAGGCCGCATTGCGCCTGGCGGAACAGCTCCACCACGAGCTGAATGCTGCGGGGAGGGGCGAAGCCAATCCGCTGAGTGGTCGAACAAGATTGCGCCTGGGAGCGTTGCTGACTCGCTTGGGCCAATACGCCGCAGCCCGTGGACACTTCGAGGCTGGATTGCAGGAGTGCCTGGACTGCGAAGATCCAGCCGCCTCCTGGGGATACATAGGGCTGGCCGAGCTGGATGCGATGCAACAGTCCCTTTCGCAAGCCCATCTCCGTCTCGCCGATGCCGAGCGGTTGCTGCAGTTCCGCAACATCACCGAGCCGCTGTACCAGAATCTGCTGCTGCTGGGTTACGCCCGGCTCTGGATCCAGGAGGGGCACGCCAGCCGTGCCCGCGCTGCGCTGGAAGCGTGTCTGCTGCAGTACAGCGGCCCCGCCCGCAAGAGGCCACCCTATGGCAACCCCGAGTTGGTGCAACACCTCCAGCTGGCGCTTGCCCATGCACGCCTGGCGTCGGGGGAGGATGTCTCGGCAATCTTCGAAGGGATGCTCAAGGCTGCCCTTCAGCAGGAGCGGCGCGCTCTGGCGGTGGAACTGTGGTTCGGCCTGGCCGAGGCACACTATGCCAAGGGCCAGCAGCTCTCCGCGCGGCGGGCGTTGCTGGATGCGATGTCGCTGTCCCGGCAGATCGGCATGGTCAGTGCGGAGTACGCTTGCAGCCTGCGCAATCCGGGCCTGGTTCGCTGGGGGAAGGAATCCCTCCGAGCCGACGACCAGCAGCCCGCCGCGGTGCTGCTCAGCCCGCGTGAGCTGTCGGTGCTGAAGATGATCGCCCAGGGGTTGTCCAACCAGGACATTGCCGAGCAGCTCTTCATTTCCCTGCACACGGTCAAGAGCCATGCGCAGAAGATCAATGTGAAGCTTGGAGTGGCGCGCCGCACCCAGGCCATCGTCCGCGCCAAGGAGCTGGGGCTGGTGAGATAGCGCCGCGATGCTCCGTCCTAGTCAGGCAGATCGGCCGATAGCGAGGCGTCTGCGGCATCGAGCAACTGTCGGCGCATTCCGCGCGGCGTGTCATCGAACCAGCGGCGGCAGGCACGGTTGAAGACGCTTTGTTCGCTGTAGCCCAGCAGGCCAGCCACCTGGGACAGTGGCATATGGCGCTCGGCCAGATAGCGCTGCGCACAGGAGCGCCGAGCCTGTTCCAGCAACGCCTCGAAGCCCGTTCCCTCGTCGGCAAGGCGCCGTTGCAGCACCCGTTCATGCAACCCCAGCTGCTCGGCGATCAGGCTGATGCGGCAGCGCTGAGTCGGCAACGTCCGCAGGATCAGCGTTTCCACTTGCCGCACCAGGCCAGCGGAGCCCTGTGCATCGAAGGGGCTGAGGTAGTCCAGCAATACCCGGTGTAACTGGGCGTCCTGACGCTCGATTCGCTGGCCGAGCTGGTCCGGGCTCAGGATCAGGGCATTGCAGTCCTGGCCGAAATAGATGGTCGTCCTGAAGTAGCGCCGGTACCGGGCGGAGGGCAGTGAGCCGGCCCCGGCGAGCAGAAGGGCCTGGGCGCTGAACTGGCTGCCGCAGAGCAATTTCATCGTGTTGTATCCCACGCCCAGCGCGAGGTCCTGCATCTGTCGCCGCCTCGTTGGGCCGGGCAGGCGGATCTCGATCACCAGCCGGGGCGCCTCAGGCTCCGAGCGGTCGAGTTGCACGTCGATGCCGGGGCTGTGGTAGCCGATGAAGCGCGATATCTCCTCCAGTGCCTGGCCGACGGTTGCCGAGTTTCGCGCAATCAGTGCGACGGGCCCCAGGACATGCAGGTCCTGATACTCCGCCATGCGCAGACCCAGGTCGGGGCAGTCCAGCTCATTGGCAGCACATTCGAGCACCGCCACCAGCGATCTCAGCGGGACCCGCGCGTCGTCATCTTCGAGTGCGCGTGGGTCGATCTGGAAGCGACGCAGGAACTGGGCAGGATCGCCGCCCAGCTGCGCGACCAACTGCGGAAATCCAATGAACGAGGTGGTGCGGATGAGTGCTGTCACAGTCGTCAAAAATCAAATGCTAGTCGTCAAGGATCAATTAATTTGCTCCTCATCGACGAAGAATTCCAGACCCCGGCACCCCGTGATCTGCCGGGTGCCCATCATCCGCGAACCGAGAAGAACAAGTATGGAATTCGATTACGTCATCGTTGGCGCCGGCTCGGCTGGCTGCGTACTCGCTAATCGCCTCAGTGCCGATCCGTCAGTGCGGGTGTGCCTGCTGGAGGCCGGTTCCGAAGACACCTCCCCGTTGATCCATGCTCCGATCGGCGTGGCGGCGATCCTCCCGACGCGCCATGTGAACTGGGCATTGCAGACGGTGCCACAGCCAGGCCTGATGGGGCGCCATGGGTACCAGCCACGGGGGAAAACCCTGGGGGGCAGCAGTTCGATCAACGGCATGATCTACATCCGTGGTCACCGCAGCGACTACGACGACTGGCAAGCCCTCGGTAACCCCGGCTGGTCCTATGACGACGTCCTGCCGTACTTCCGGAAAAGTGAAGGCCAC
Source organism: Pseudomonas nicosulfuronedens (assembly GCF_005877905.1). Classification (GTDB taxonomy): domain Bacteria; phylum Pseudomonadota; class Gammaproteobacteria; order Pseudomonadales; family Pseudomonadaceae; genus Pseudomonas; species Pseudomonas nicosulfuronedens. The sequence continues at coordinate 31,065 of NZ_SWDV01000033.1, forward strand.
CATCTGGGTGGCAGCCCTTTCCATGGCGGCGAGGGCGAGTTGCATGTGGGGAGGGTGCAGCCGCACGCGGTCACCAATGCGTTCCTTGACGCGGCCGGCCAGGCGGGGCATCAACGCAACGCCGACTTCAATGGCGCCGAGCAGGAGGGCGTGGGGCACTACGACGTGACCATTCGCGACGGGCGCCGCTGGAGCGCCGCCGCCGCCTTCCTCAAACCGATCCGCGAGCTGCGCGGCAACCTGACCGTCATTACCGGTGTGCATGCTCAGCGCATCCTGCTGCAAGGCAAGCGTGCGGTGGGTATGCAGGTATCGCTGAAAGGCGAGCGCCTGGAAATCCGAGCGCGCCGTGAAGTCCTGCTCAGTGCAGGGGCGTTTGCCAGCCCGCAGCTACTGATGCTTTCGGGAATCGGCGCGCAGAGCGAGCTCAAGCCCCAGGGCATTGCCTTGCACCATGAACTGCCCGGGGTCGGGCAGAACCTTCAGGATCATCCCGATATCGTGGCCTGCTACAAAAGCCACGACACCTCGCTGCTGGGTATCTCCGCCAGCGGTACGGTAAAGATGGGAAAGGCCTTCGTCGAATATGCGCGCCACAAGACCGGTCCCTTCGCCAGCAACTGCGCGGAGAGTGGGGGGTTCCTCAAGACCTCGCAGGAGCTGCCACGCCCGGACATCCAGTTGCACGCGGTCATCGGGCCGATCGACGACCATGGCAGAAAGCTGCATTGGGGGCATGGCTTCAGCTGTCACGTTTGCGTGCTGCGTCCCAAGAGCGTCGGCAGCGTCGGATTGCACTCGGCCGATCCTTTCGCGCCGCCGCGCATCGACCCGAATTTCCTCGGCCACGACGATGATGTCGGCACGCTGCTCAAGGGCTATCGCATGGTGCGGGAGATCGTGGGGCAGTCGCCGCTGGTGCGCTATGGGCTGAAGGACCTGTACGGCAGCGACCTGGCCAGCGATGAGCAATTGATCGAGCTGTTGCGCAGGCGCACCGACACCGTCTATCACCCTGTCGGTACCTGCAAGATGGGGAGCGACGAGATGGCCGTGGTGGACAACCAGCTCCGCGTGCATGGCATCGAAGGGCTCAGGGTTGTCGATGCCTCGATCATGCCGACCCTGATCGGGGGCAACACCAACGCACCGACCATCATGATTGCTGAGAGAGCCGCTGAGTGGATCAGGGCGGCGCAATGACCCGATCGGCAGGCAGCTATCGCATGTGCCTTTGAACCGGATTCGCCCGGGCTCTGTTGCGGAGCTCGCTCGCACGCCAGGCGGGTAGGGCGCTAGCGGTTCAGCGCATCGGCAGTCACCGGCAGCTTCTGACCCGAAGCTGCCGTGTTGGCCAGTCACTCGCCGGAGGGATTGCCGAGACGATGAAAGCCGCGACCGGGCTCAGTCCGAAGACTGAGCCGTGGTGGTATCGGAAGTGGTTTCGGCGGTGGCGGGAGTACGATTTTTCAACTTCTCCCGATTCCGACGCTCCTGGCTGCGTTGCCGCGAAGCCTGCTGCTTCGCGTGCAGCGCCTGGGCGGCGGTCACGCTGCCGACTGCCTGGCCGTTCAAGTCCAGGCGCGGTGCGTTCTCCACCATGCTGGCCCAGTATCGAGCTCCCCGGCACCACGCCGCGACACCCAGTTTGAGCTGCTCGCTGGTTATCCCGAGTTGCGCCAGGTGTTGCTCGGCATCCTTGAGAATCCCTTCCTTGAGCGGAACCTTGGGCGCCGGATTCACGGGGAAGGCCAATGGAAAATGCCGCTGCAATCGCCAGATCGCTTCCAGCGCAGGATCCTGCTCACGAGGTTTCTCCTGCGGTGTGGCCTTCGGCTTGCGGCGCTTCTCGCCAGCGGCCTTGGCCTGCTCTTTTTCTGCCCGCAGGCGGTCACGTAGCCCAGCTAGTTGTTCAAAACCCATTGTTCAATTCACAGCTTCGAGGTTGATTGCGTGGTGCAAGGTTATTCCATACAGCCCTTGGGATCACCTGAATCAGCACAAATCGTCTCTGTTTTCGTCGGCAAATGATGAATCCACCGCCGACAAAGGCTCCTGGTAGTAGCGTCCCCGGTGGTCGAGGTCGCTCATTCTGAAGCCGTCGCTGGGGGCGCAGTTCGTCGTTAAATCTAAATTTAAATTGAATTTAGAGTTTGCCTGCGTCAGTCTGGTCGACATCGTTCCTGCGCCAAGGAAAACCCATGGCCTCCCGCGAATCCCGTAAAGATGGTGAAGCGACCCGAATCCGCATCCTCGAAGCCGCCGGCGAACTGCTCGCGACTCTCGGTTTCGCCGAAACCAGCAACAAGGCGGTGGCCGCCAAGGCGGAGGTGGACCTGGCCTCGATCAACTACCACTTCGGCAGCCGCAGCGGTCTTTACCAGGCGGTGCTGGGGGAGGCCCGGCGGCGCTTTCTCGATATTGCCGATCTGCAGCGGATCATCCAGGCCGAGCAACCCGCGCCGGACAAGCTGCTTGCACTGACCGAACTGGTGGTGCGCAAGGCGTCGCGTGGACGAGAGAGCTGGCATTTGCGAGTGCTCGCCGCCGAAGCCCTGGCGCCCAGCAGCCACGGTCAGGAGGTGCTGCATCCGCAGAAGGCGCTGAAGCTGACGTTGCTCAAGCAGCTGTTCAGCGAGATCACCGGGATCCCGGCAGACGACCCCACGCTGGTCCCCTGCATCCTCAGCGTGACCGCGCCCTGGGCAATGCTGCTGATCGGCCCCCGCGGCGGGCACGGTGCCCTGCGCGACATCCTCGACATGCCCGGTGAAGTGGTCACCGCGCAGCTGTACAGCTTCACCCTGGCGGGCCTGCGGGAGGTAGGTCGTCAGTACCAACTGCGGGCTACCGCGGCGGACTGCTGAGTCCGCACACGGCTGCATTCCCGCGCAACGATGTCCCCTCTCTTCAGGTCAGCCCCATGCAACCGGCTTCCGATCAAACCCTGGCCAGCCATGCGAGTCCCGCAGCCGACGCCGGGGAGGCACAACCCTCCATTCCCCTGTTGCTGGCGGCTTTGCTGCTGGTGATGTTCCTCGCGGCGCTGGACCAGACCATCGTGTCCACTGCCTTGCCTACCATCGTCGGCGAACTGGGCAGCCTGCATCTGCTGTCCTGGGTGGTGACCGCCTACCTGCTGGCCTCCACCGTCGTGGTGCCGCTGTACGGCAAGTTCGGCGACCTGTATGGCCGCAAGCTGGTGCTGCAGACCGCCATCGTGCTGTTCCTGGTGGGTTCGGCACTCTGCGGGCTGGCGCAGAACATGACCGAGCTGATTCTCCTGCGCGCGCTTCAGGGACTGGGCGGGGGAGGACTGATGGTGGTGGCGATGGCGGCGATTGGCGATGTCATTCCGCCGGCCGAGCGTGGCCGCTACCAGGGGCTGTTCGGTGGTGTGTTCGGCCTTGCCACCGTGGTCGGCCCGCTGGTGGGCGGCTTCCTGGTCGAGCAGCTGTCCTGGCGCTGGATCTTCTACATCAACCTGCCACTGGGGCTGCTCGCCCTGCTGGTGATCGGTAGTGCATTCAAGCCCCACGTCGCGCGGGTGAAGCACGTCATCGACTACTTCGGCGCGTTTTTCCTGACCCTGGCGCTGGCCTCGCTGGTGCTGATCACCAGCCTGGGCGGCAGCACCCTGAAATGGGCCTCGATCGACATCATGGTCCTGGCGCTCTTCGCTGTCGTCGGGCTGATCGGCTTCGTCCACGAGCAGCGCATCGCCGCCGAACCGATCATGCCGCTGCACCTGTTCCGCCATCGAACCTTCGTCCTCGCCGGGCTGATCGGCTTCACCGTCGGTGTTTCGCTGTTCGGCTCGGTGACCTTCCTGCCGCTCTACATGCAGGTGGTCAAGGATGCCACGCCGACCAGTGCGGGCTTGCAGATGCTGCCGCTGATGGGGGCAATGCTGATCGTCTCGGCAGTCACCGGCAGGCTGATCAGCCGCTGGGGACGTTACCGGGTATTCCCCATTCTCGGCACGTTGCTGCAGGCCATCGCCCTGGCGCTGCTGAGCCGCCTCGACCTGCAGTCGTCGATGGTCCAGATGAATCTCTACATGGCCTTGCTGGGCGCGGGGTTGGGCATGGTGATGCAGGTGCTGATCCTGGCGGTGCAGAACAGCGTCGAGTTCCGCCACATGGGCGTGGCCACTTCCGGCGCGACATTGTTCCGCTCCATTGGCGGTTCCATTGGCGTCTCGGTGTTCGGCGCGCTGTTCTCCCACGAGCTGATGAGCCGGCTCGCCGGCAGCTTCCCGGCCAGCGCCGGCTCCCCGGCCAACCTGTCGCCGGCCGCCGTGCATGCCTTGCCGGTGGCGCTGCAGCAGACCTACCTGCAGGCCTTTTCCGGGGCGATGCACTGGGTGTTCCTGGTGGCATGCCTGGTCAGCGCCGTGGCTTTCGCACTGTCGTGGCTGTTGCAGGAAGTGCCGCTGCGCACGGCCTGACTCTGCCCGCAAGGGGCGGCGCTGCTACTGGCCTGGAGTCAGGCGAAGGGCGGCGCGTTGTCGCCGCAGGTAGACGACGGCCAGGGCGTAGGGGGCCACTGCAGGAAGTGCGCAGACCAGGAACGGAAGCCTGAGGGAGTTCAGCGCCGGGACGAGACTCAAAGCCATGCTCTGCATGATGAAGGGGAGCGTACCGAGGATGCCGCAGGCGACGGTCCCGGAGACGGCGCTGATGGCATAACACAGAAGAACCAGCCACTGCCCTGTGTTGCCTTTCTCGGCGGGCTTCAACAGCAGCAGTGCGTAGGCGAACGAAATCAGCGAAAGGCCCACGAGCAACACCGTTAAGGGCAGGCTGTTGGGGTAATGCTTGACCCCGTTCAGCAGATTGAACGCACCCGACAGTGCGCTGATGACGGACACCGCAAACATGATCAGGAGATTGACGCTACGCATGACGCTTCCTTGTGTTTGGCGATAAGCGTGGGCAACGAACGGGCTGTGCCGGGGGGCGGGCAGGGTATTGCTTCAGTTCCTTGAGCAACCCTTCCAGCGCGGGCCTGTTGACCATCCAGGGGTTCGGCTGGGTTGTGCGAAGCTTACGATGTCAGTGGGCAGCATTGCCATGGGGTGGCCAACGCGGGTCCGCTGCGTACAAGGGGCCGTTCCTGGCCGTCCGCCACCTTGCGAAAGTGCATAGCGACATTGCCCGGGCGCCAATAGCCTTGGTGCCGGCGCTGACATATAGTCGCGCCCCCCAGCGAAGCCGCCAGTGCCCTTCGGGCCTGTTTCCGGCGACGCGACCACTCAAGGCGCGAGGAGCACGCCAGCCATGAAAACAGAACAGGGCATCCTGCGGCTTTCCATCATCGTGACCGTGCTGTTGGCCGGTTTCGGGATTATCGTCGGCCTGCTTTCGGGATCCTTCTCCATCGTCTTCGACGGCGTCTATTCCCTGGCCGATGCCAGCATGAGCGGCCTGGCGCTGATGGTGGCCACTCTGATCCGCCGCCATACCACCGAGGGCGACGCCAGCCGGCGTCTGGCCGAGCGCTTCAACATGGGCTTCTGGCACCTGGAACCCATGGTGCTGGCACTCAACGGCACGCTGCTCTCGGGCGTTACGCTGTATGCACTGATCAACGCCATCGGCCGGCTGCTCACCGGCGGTCACGCGCTGGAATTCGGCTTCGCCATTCTCTATGCGGCGGTCGCCACGCTGGTCTGTTTCGCCCTGGCGGTGGTGCAGTTCCGCGCGAACAAGCGCATCGGTTCGGACTTCGTTGCCCTCGATGCGAAATCCTGGGTGATGTCCGGCAGCATTTCCCTGGCCTTGCTGATCGCCTTCCTGGTGGGTGATGTGGCTACCGTGAGCGGCTACGCGCACATCGGCCCCTATGTCGACCCTGCGGTGCTGGCGCTGATCTGCCTGGTTATCCTGCCGATTCCCTTCCTGACCATTCGCCAGGCCTTCAAGGACATCCTCCTGGTCACGCCGCCCGAGTTGAAGGAGCACGTCGACGAAGTCGCCACAGCCGCTGTGGTTCAGCACGGGTTCCTGGCCTACCAGGCCTACGTCGCCAAGGTCGGGCGGGCGCAGCAGATCGAGCTGTACTTCATCGTTCCGCCGAACTGGCCGGCGCAGACCCTGGCCGAGTGGGACAGGCTGCGCGACGAGATCGGCGAGGCCATCGGCGGCGAAGGTCCCAACCGCTGGTTGACCATCGCTTTCACCACCGATCCGCTCTGGACCCGCTGAGTCGCTCACGCCCTGTCGAGCAGGGCAGGGCGGGTCCCGCTCATCCTCTGCGCCTTTGCGCTTCGCGCCAGGCGCCCGGGCCGCTGCCGTACCAGCGGCCGAAGGCCCGGGAGAAACTCTGCAGATCCCCATAGCCGAGCCGGTCGGTGATCTGCGCGAGCGACAGTACCGGGTCGTCCAGCAGGTCGAGCGCCTTGTAGCGACGCTGCTCGTCGAGCAGCTCGCTGTAGCGCCAGCCGTGGCTGAGCAGCCGCCGTGCGGCGGTGCGCTCGGTCAGGTGACGGGTCTTGCAGAAGGACTGGAAGCTCGCGCCCTCCGCCAGGGTGCCAGCGATATGGTCGGCGGCTTCGTCCAGCAGGGTTCGCTGGGTCTGCCCGCGCGCCTGCTCGACGATGCCGACCAGGGTCGCCTCCAGCTCGGGATTGGCTGGAGACAGCGGCTGGAGGAACAGCGCCGGTTGCAGCTGCAGCACCATCTCGGACACATCGCTGCACCAGTGCAGAGGCGCGCGCAGGGTTTGCTCATAGAGTTCGGCGTTCGCTGGAGCGTGACCGGGCAACTGGATGCCGAGCAGCGGGTCCTGGGCAATGCCGCTGGCCAGCAGCTTGCGGCGCAGCAGACTGCAGATGCCGACCAGGGTGTACTCGCGGCTCTGCCGGCCGGACAGCAGCGCGCCGCATTCGGAGAGAACCAGGGCGACGCTGTCGTCCTCGATGCGCAGTTCGATGTACAGCGAGCCGTTGAAGTAGGGGAAGTACCGGGCGAAGTAGGTGCAGGCCGCTTCCAGGGTCGGCGCCACATCGAACAGGTAGGTCAGGCCGTTGGTCAGGGTCGACACGAAGCGCTTGCCTGCCAGCAGGCCGATGGCGGCTTCGCCGCTGGCCCGCTCGGCGAGGTCCCAGAAGCGCCGGGAGAGAAACAGCGGCACGCGCACCAGCGGCGTGCGCAGCTCCAGCAGCGTCCGGCGCATGCAGGCCTCCAGCTCCGTGGCAGCAATCCCGCGGGCGAGCAGCTCTTCCATGGCTGGCAGTAGCGTCGGCGCGTAGAAGGCGTTGGACGGATGGGCGGAAGCTGGGCTCATTGCGTGAGAGGGCTCGGTGGGGCGGGCGGGACGACCTTACGCATTGCGCCTGGCACCGACAAGCCCGCGCGGCAGGCGCTCGTCGGCGGCGAAGATTGCCTCGATCATCGCCTGTGCTGCCGGCGACAGGCCGAAGCCGGCGCGGCTGACGATGCCGTAGTGCAGGCGCAGTTCGGGGCGATCCTGGGGGATGTCGGTGATCTGCAGCAGGGCCACTTCGCCATGCTGCACCGGGTCGTGCAGCGCCTCCACGGCGGCCAGGCCGACCGCATCGGAGCGTGCGACGATGTGCAGGATCGCGGCGAACTGCGCACATTCGATGTTCATGTGGAAGTCACGTTCGCCGATCACCTCGGCCAGCACCTTGCGCAGCGGAGGCGGAATGCGGGTGCCGACGCGCGGGTAGTCGAGCAGGTCGGCCAGCTTCAGGTGCTCCGCGCCGGCCAGCGGATGGCCGGCGCGGCAGAAGAAGCGGCCGGGGCGGAATTCCATCCAGCGCACCTGGTAATCGGGATCGTTGGCAAACTCGCGGGCATCACCGACGAAGAATTCTACCTGTTCTTCCCTGAGCAGCTGCGCCATCTGTTCCCAGTCGCCCATCAGGAAGCCGACATCGATCGCCGGGTGAGCGCGGATGAAATCGGCCATGGCCTCGGGCACCAGCAGTTGCGCGGGATAAGGGCCGCAGCCGAAGCGCAGCTCGCCGGCATCGAGGCCGTTGTACTGCTGCAGTTCGTTGCGTAGCGAACGGGTACCGGCCAGCAGGCGCCGCGCGTGCTGCAGCACCAGCTCGCCCTGGCCGGTCAGGCGGAAGTCGCGGCTCTGGCGGTCCACCAGCAGGCAGTCGAGGTCGCGCTCCAGGGACTGGATGCTGCGGCTCAGTGCCGACTGGCTTAGGCCAATGGCGTCGGCAGCGCGCTGGTAGTTCTGGAAGTCGGCGAGGGCGGCCAGGTGGCGGAGCTGTCTGAGTTCCATCATGCGTCCTGCGCATAAAAGAGTTGAGTCGAATGAATTTGATGGATAGCAGAGTCAGCTGGTCTAGTAAACCGCCTGCCGAACCGGACCTATCCCATGTCACCCTTGCTGTTCGCCTCCAGCGCCTTCGCCAGCACCATCCTCCTGCATGCCGCCCGCCTGGGGTTGTGCGCGGCGGAATTGCGCCTGCGCGCAGGGATTGCGGAGGCACAGCTGGCGGATCATCGCGCGCACATCCCGGCAGACCAGGTGGAGTGCCTGTGGAGCGAGTGCGAGCGCGCCAGCGGCAATCCGCAGTTCGGTTGCGAGCTGCTCAACAGCATGGCCACCCATTGCCTGCAGGGCCTGAACATCCTGCTGGATTCCGCCCCGGACCTGGGCACCAGCCTTGCCGCCTTCTGCCAGTACCTGCCCACGGTGACCAACTGCGTGCAATCGCGCCTGGAAGAAGAGGGCGAAGTCACCCGCCTGACCCTTGAACTGGTGCGTGACGACCTGCACCACTTCGGCCTGGATGCCGCGGTGCTGACCCTGATCCGCAACATTGCCCGGCGTGTCGGGCTGCCGGCGGCGCAGGTGTGCCGGGAGGCCGGCGTCGCTGCGCAACAGCGCTGCACGTCGACGCTCGTCGAGTGGGGCGTGCCCTGGCGGGTGGCGCCTTCGCCGTTCCTGCTGCTGCCCACGGCGCTGCTGGCCACGCCGCTGGTGGGCGCCAATGAGTTCCTCTACCAGAGCCTGCGGCGCCAATGGGGTGATACACGCAAGGACGGGGAGGGCGACGGCCTGAGTCTGGCGCGCATCTGGTTGCGTTCTTCCGACCAGCCCATCGAGCGTATCGCCGAGCGCATCGGCTACCGGCAGAGCGGCAACTTCATCCGCGCCTTTCGCAAGCGCTTCGGTGTTACGCCCAAGCAGTTCCGCCTCGGCCAATACCCGGCATGATCGAATTTTGTCGGTCCCGGCTTGTGGCTGCCGCGTCCGCTCCCTTCATGGTGGGCCGGCGGTACCCATCCTCCGGAGCCCATAATGACAAGAATCCATCCGGCCCCTGTCCCCCTCGCTTTCGTGGGGCAGCGCCAGCACTGCATCTGCCGACCTCTTCTGCTGGCCCTCGCCGTCAGTAGCGCCTCTGGTGCGAAGGCCACGACCTTCGAACTGAACGACGACTGGAGCCTGTCCACCAAGACCACTCTCAGTCTTGGAGCCAGTTGGTCGGCGCAGGACCCCGATCGCCACCTGATGACCCACGCCAACGCGGTGCAGGCGCAGCACATCGACAATGCCGACGGCACCAGTGTGAGCGCCGACGACAATCGCCTGAACTTCAAGAAGGGCGACCCCATCTCGCAGATGTTCAAGGGCCTCACGGACTTCAGCCTGGAGGGCGACGGGCAGGGCGCCTTCATCCGCTTCAAGTACTGGTACGACCATGCCTACGAGACCGGCGACGGCCGCTTCAAGGACTTCGACGACAGCGGCTGGCCGACCCTGGCGCGTTTTCATGGCTTCGACACCCTCGACGCCTACGTATGGAAGGACTTCGACGTCGCCGAACATCCGCTGAACCTCAAGCTCGGCAAGCAGGTGCTGTCCTGGGGCGAGGCTGTGCTGATCCAGAACGGTATCAATGTGATCAACCCGCTGGACTACAGCGCCTTCAACAAGCCGGGCGTGGACATCAAGGAAGGCCAGCTGCCGGTGGAGATGCTCTCGTTCAACCTCGGGCTGAGCGACAAGGTGAACCTGGAAGGCTTCTACCAGTACAACTGGCGGCCCAGCGTGCTGGACGGTTGCGGCACCTTCTTCGCCACCAGCGACGCCATCCAGCCCGGTTGTGGTCCGCTCTACCTGAGCCAGGTGCAGACTGACGCGCAGATGCAGGCAGGCGGCCTGTACGCCGCCCACGGCGATGACCAGGACCCGTCCGACCAGGGCCAGTGGGGCGTCGCCCTGCGCACCCTGATCAGCTCGCTGAACGATGCCGAGGCGGCGTTCTACTACGTGAATTACCACGCGCGACTGCCTTACCTGCAGCTCACCGCGCGCGACAACAGCAAGCCCGGGAACTTCCCCATCGGACGCGTACAGGGCCCCGTGTATGCCGCCGCGTTCCCGGAGAACATTCACCTCTACGGCCTGAGCATCAACGGCGCTCTGCCCGGCTGGGGCACCTCGCTGGCGGCGGAGCTGAGTTACCGGCCGAACATGCCGGTGGCGCTCAACGGCCCGGACATGAACGTGGCGATGATCACCGGCCCCGGCGGCAGTTCGTCGATCACCGACGTGCCGGCCAACGCCTCCACCACCGGCCAGACGCTGGACGGCTGGGAGCGCAAGCCGGTGTGGCAGATGACTGCCTCGGCCACCCAGATCATCGACAACGTGCTCGGCGCCACCCGCCTGACCCTGCTCGGCGAAGCCGGCGTGGTGCACGTGGGCGATGTCGGCGACGAGCGCCTGGGGCGCAACTCCGCCTTCGGCCGCAGCGCGCCGCTCAATGGCACGAAGTGCAACACCGTGGCCAGTGGCGTGACCAACCGCTACTGCACCGACGACGGCTTCACCACGCCCTGGTCCTGGGGCTACCGCCTGCGCGCCGGCCTGGAATACAGCGACGTGCTGCCGGGGGTGAACATGCTGCCCAGCCTGAACTTCCGTCACGACGTGGAGGGTTACTCCTACGATCCGGGCGGCCCGTTCCAGGAAGGGCAGATGGCCGCCGGCCTGTCACTGGCCTTCAACTACCTGAACGATTACAGCCTGGAGTTCGGCTACAACAGCTTCTTCGGCAACAACAAGTACAGCACGCTCGACGACCGCGACTTCTACAGCGTCAGCGCCAAGGTCGACTTCTGAGGAACCGCCCCATGCACCTTTCGAACATTACCGCCCTGGCGCTGGCCATGGGCCTGGCGTTCTGCGCCCATGCCCATGCCTCCGCCAATACTCCAGCCGACCTCGGCAGCAGCCTGACACCGGTCGGCGCCGAGAAGGCCGGCAACGCCGACGGCAGCATTCCCGCCTGGGATGGCGGCCTGAAACCCGACGCGGGGCAGGTCGACGCGAAGGGCGGCTACGCCGATCCCTACGCCGCCGAGAAGCCGCTGTTCAGCATCACCCCGGCCAACGCCGGGCAATACAGCCAGTGGCTCAGCCCGGGCGAGCAGGCGATGCTCAAGCGCTATCCGAACACCTACCGGATCAACGTCTACCCCAGCCACCGCAGCGCGCGGCTGCCCGACGAGATCAACGCGGCGACTCGCGACAACGCCAGCAAGGCCAAGCTTGCCGACGGTGGCAACGGCGTCCTCAACTACCAGCGCGGCGTGCCTTTCCCGCTGCCCAGCGAAGGCGTCGAAGCGATCTGGAATCACATCACCCGCTACCGTGGCGGCAGCATCGAGCGCACCTTCAGCTCGGCCAACGTGAAGGAGAACGGCGTCTACAGCCTGGTTCGCTCGCAGACCGACATGAACTACGCCGAGACCGTTGACGACCTGCCGCAGGACGCCAACCTGCTGTACCTGTTCAAGACCCGTGTGCTGGAGCCGGCACGGTTGTCCGGCGAGGCGGTACTGACCCACGAGCCGATGGACCAGGTCGCCGAACCGCGCGCCGCCTGGCAGTACATTCCCGGCCAGCGCCGGGTGCGCCGTGCCCCGCTGATCGCCTACGACAACAGCGCGCGCTACAGCGACGGCATGGTCACTGCCGACAGTCTCGATGGCTTCAACGGCGCGCCGGACCGCTACGACTGGAAGCTGGTGGGCAAGCAGGAACTGTTCGTGCCCTACAACAGCTTCCGCCTGTACGACCGCACGGTGAAGTACGCCGACATTCTCAAGACGGGCCATCTGAACCCCGACCTGGCGCGCTTCGAGAAGCACCGCGTGTGGGTCGTCGAAGCGACTCTCAAGCCGGGTGCCCGCCACGTCTACAGCAAGCGCCGCTACTACCTCGACGAGGACAGCTGGAACATCCTCCTCGGCGAGCTCTACGACAGCCGTGGCGAGTTGTGGCGCAATTACCAGTCTCACGCCATGCCGTACTACGACAAGCAGTTCACCTACGAGGCGTTGGCAGCGGCCTATGACCTGATCAGTGGGCGTTACTTCGTCAACGGCCTGATGAACGAAGAGAGCAGCGGCCTGAAGACCGGCCAGCACGCGAAGATGAGCGACTACACTCCGTCCGACCTGCGTCGCTGGGCGAAGTAGCGTCGTGCCCCTTGCCCCGGCCGGACATGGCCGGGGTTCTTGCGCCGTCCTGGCAACCAGCGGCCCGCCATGATCGCTTTTTGTCCGCTGGGGCTGACCGCCGCCCACGCGGGATGCCGCACTCTGCTCCGACATCCGCCGTGGCGCCGCATGGCCGGGCGGTCCAACAAGAAGAACGAGGAAAACTCCATGCGCCATTGGCTGCCCGCACTCGCCATCCTGCCCCTGTTCGCCGGCCACACCTGGGCCGCCGCGCCCACTGCGCAGCAGGCCCGCGACCTGGCCGAAGCGGCCTATCTATTCGCCTTCGCCACTGCCGAACACGGCAAGACGCTGCAGGCCATTGCCGCCAAGTTGCCGGTCAACTACCTGTACAACAAGACCACGCTGCTCGGCCCGGAAGACCGCACCGTGGTCTCGCCGAACAACGACACGTTGTACTCCTATGCGCTGCTCGACCTGCGCGAACACCCGGTAGTCCTCGACGTGCCGGCGGTGCCGCAGCGCTACTACAGCTTTCAGCTGATCGACATGCGCACCAACAACCTCGACTACATCGGCACACGCGCTACCGGCCGGGCGGCCGGCAGCTTCCTGATCGCCGGCCCCGACTGGGACGGCCGACAGCCCGAAGGCTTCAGCGGCAAGGTGATCCGTTCGCCCAGCCGCATCGTCTTCCTGCTCGGCCGCACCGCCGTGGATGGCGAGGCCGATCTCGACGCGGCCAAGGCCGTGATGGATGGCTACAAGTTGCGCAGCACCCAGCCGACGCTGCTGCCGCACAAGATGGATGTGCCCGAGTACCTGCCGACCAAGGAAGGCCCGGCGGAAAACGCCTTCGTCGACTTCAACGGGCTGTCCGCCTGGCATGCCTGGAGCGCCGACGAGCAACAGCGCCTGGCGCAGTTCGCGCAGATCGGCGTGGGCACAGGCAAGCCATTCGACGCGAAGCAACTGCCGGCAGATATCGCCCAGGCCGTGCAGCAGGGTGCCGAGGCCGGGCGTGAAAGGATTCGCACCGCCAGCGAGCGCTTCGCCGCGCCGGTCAATGGCTGGCAGAGCTCTCCCGCCAACATCGGGCACTACGGCAATGACGACCTGACGCGGGCGGCGGTCGCCTGGAAATACATCTACGCCAACGACCCGGCGGAGGCGATGTACCCGCTCACCCGTGTCGACGCTGCCGGCCAGGCACTCGACGGCAGCCGTGCCTACACCCTGCATTTCGCTCCCGGGCAGTTGCCGCCGGTCGATGCGTTCTGGTCCATCACGCTTTACGACGGCAAGACCCAGATGCTCTCGGCCAACGCACTCAACCGCTACGCCATCAACAGTGCCAGCAACCTGAAACGGGATGCCGACGGTGGCCTGACCCTGAACATCCAGCATGCCCAGCCGGCCAGCAGCGACAACTGGCTGCCGGCGCCGCAGGGACCGTTCAACCTGATCCTGCGCATGTACCTGCCGCAGGAAAGAGCGCTCAAGGGCGATTACCAGCCGCCGGCCGTGCAGCCCGTCAACAGCCAGGAGTAAGCCATGCCACCGATTCTGACCCGCCGCCGTTTCCTCGGCGCCAGCGGCGCGCTCGGCTTTGGCCTGGGCTGCGTACCGAGCTGGCTGCTGGCCGCACCCGACGCGCTGGAAAGCGACCCGGCCGTGTACCAGGACATCGTCCGTCAGGCGTGGATCTACGCCTACCCGATGCTGATGCACTACCAGACGATGCACAAACAGGCACTGGATGCCGTTTCGCCCGAGTATGTCGGCGGTTTCGGTGTGTTCCGCCATTACAGCGAACTCTTCACCCCGAAGAATCGCGACGTGGTAACCCCCAACAACGACACGCCGTACTCCTGGTCCTGGCTCGACCTGCGCGCCGAACCCTGGGTGCTCAGCGTCCCGGCGGTGGCGGACGACCGTTACTACGTGCACCAGCTGGTGGACCAGTACACCTTCAACTTCGGCTATGTCGGCGTGCTCAGCACCGGCCGCGAAGCGGGCGACTACCTGATCGCCGGGCCGAACTGGAAAGGCCAGACGCCCGCCGGCATACGCCAGGTGCTGCGCAGCGAGACGCAGATCGCCATGGTCCTGGGGCGCACCGGCCTGCGCAGTGCCGACGACCTGCCGGCGGTGCGCGAACTCCAGCAGCAGTACCGTCTGCGGCCGCTGCACGACTTTGCCGGTAGCTCGGCGCCTGCTGCCGCGCCGGCGGTGCAATGGCTGCCGTGGGAACTGCCGCGCGATCTCGGCGCGGGATTCATTGCGCACCTGAACCAGATTCTCGCCTTCTGCCCGGTGGACCCGAGCGAGGTGGAGTTGCGCCAGCGTTTCGCTCGCGCCGGCATCGGAGCGGGGCTGCCGTTCAACCCGGCCACACTGAGCCCGGCCCAGCGCCAGGCATTGGCTGCCGGCATCCAGCAGGGCATGGAGGAGCTGAAGGCTAAGGGCGCCACACTGCGTTCCTCCGCCGGGCTGTTCGGCACCCGCGCGGCGATGCACAACGACTACCTGAGCCGTGCCGCGGCGGCGGCCAGTGGTATCTACGGCAACAGCGTGGAGGAGGCGATCTACCTTGGCAGCCGCCAGGACAGCACGCAGCAGCCGCTACAAGGCGGACAGCGTTATCGCCTGCGCTTCGCACCGGGGCAGTTGCCGCCGGCCAGGGAGTTCTGGTCGCTGACGCTCTACGATCTGCCCGACCGGCAGTTGGTCGATAACTCCATCCAGCGTTACTGCCTGAGTAGCCGCGATCCCCTGGTGCACGATGCCGATGGTGGGGTGACGCTCTATATCCAGGCCGACTCGCCCAGCCAGGAGCACGAGGCAAACTGGCTGCCGTCGACCCGCCAGGGGCCGTTCAACCTGATCCTGCGGATCTACGGGCCGGAGCAGCCGGTGGTGGCCGGGCAGTGGACCCTGCCGGGCATCGAACGGGTCTGACTCCGGCCAGCAGCCGAGCCCGTTCCTCGGGCTCGTCTAGTGGCCCACGACGCTTGCCCAGCGTTCACGCGGCAGCTCGTAGCAAAGCCAGGCAGCGGGCGTGCCGGAGAGGTCCAGTTGCGCCTCGTACGCCAGCCTCGCGCCGAGCTTTGTGGTTCCTTTCTGCGAGCGGATGTTGCTCGGCGCGATGTGGAACCACACGCGCTCAAAACGCTGGAAGGCATGACCGAGCATCAGCGACTTCAGCTCGCGGTTGGTCGCGCCGCCCCAGTAGCGGTTATTGATGAAGGTGAAGCCGATGCCGATGTCGTCCGGCTGGTCCGGCACCGGGTAGTAGCGCGAGCAGCCGATGGCTTCTCCGCTCTGCCGGTCGAGGATCAGCAGGCAGCCCCCGGCCTGTACCAGGAACTGGAAGTAGGGCTCGAATACCTCGTGGCGATAGCGCTCGGTGGCCGGGTGACCGGCCCAGGTTTCCGGCGAGTTGGCGGCGGCGAACAGCGCCTGGAAATCATCGGCGCGTAGCGGACGTAATTGCAGGGTGTCGCCGAGCAGGGTCGGCTGGGCATCGAAGGCGGTCATGCCGGGCTCCAGGGTGGCTGGAGCCCAGCTTACGGGCGGAAGGGTCCATAGCAGAGTGCCAATCGCGGGCACTTCGACAGTGCCAATCAGTGCTCAGTCAGCGCAGATGCCGAGGATCGCCCGCGCCGCGGCTTCGGTGCCTCGCGAGGCCTGCATCTGCTCGCGAACGGTGCCGAGGCGTTGCTCCATGGCCTTGTCGGCGAGCAGTTCGGCCAGTGCGCCGGGCAGCGCCGCCAGCGGGTTCTCGAAGCGCGGCAGGTAGCGCGCCACGCCGACTTCCTCGGCGCGCCGGGCGTTGTCGTGGCCGTCCCAGCAGTAGGGGATGATCACCGACGGCAGGCCGAAGTACAGCGCCTCGCAGAAGCTGTTGTTGCCGCCGTGGTGGATGAACAACTGGCACTCGCGCAGCACCGCTGGCTGCGGGTACCAGCTGTCGAGGTAGACGTTGTCCGGCACCGTGTCGTAGTGCTCGCGGTAGGCGCCGACGTTGATCAGGAAGCGGTAGGGCAGTTGGGCCACGGCGTCGATCAGCCGGCGCATCATTGCCACGTCGGCGGCGCCCAGGCTGCCGAAGCTCACATAGATCAGCGGCGCCTCGTCGTGTCGGGGGAACTGCGGTGGGATGTACGGTGCCTCGCTGCGCACGCAGCCGTCTAGGTACAGGTAGCGTTCCGCCGGCAGCGGTTTCTCGCGTTCGTAGCGCACCGGCGTCGGCGACAGCAGCAGGTTGAGCCAGGGCGAGTCTTCGAGGAACTGGCCGGCGGGCAGGGCGGGGTGGCCGCAGTCGGCAAGGAAACGGGCGAAGCGCTCGTGCGCCGGCTTTGTCGCTTGCAGGTAGTGTTCGCGATAGGTCTCACAGGCCTGCGCATCACTGCTGCTGGCACCGGACAGGTACGGTGGCACGGCGGTATCGGGCAACTCGGTTTCCGCACAGGAGACCATGCGTACCCAGGGGCAGCCGGCGGCGGCGATGGCCGGGAAGCTGACCACGTTGTCCAGCACGATGGCATCGGGCTTGAGTCGGGCGAGCAACTGCTGCAGCGGTTTTTCCGACTCGATGGCGGTGTCGATGATGGCTTCCCAGGCCGGCGCCACGTAGCTGTCGATCTGCGCCAGGGGCGGTTGGTCGAAGTACGGCACGTTGCGCTCGATGAAGCGCTCCCAGTAGTGCTGGTGGTCGGCGGCGGACAGCGGCGAGTCCAGCTGCAGCGGGTACTCGGCGAAACCGTACTCGGCGAATATCCCCTGGAAATGCGCATGGCAGATGAACACCGGGCGCGCGCCGAGTTCGCGCAGGGCCTGGGCGATGCCGATGCAGTTCAGCGCGGCGCCGAAACTGGCCTCGGGGAAGAAGGCGACGGTTCTTGTTCTTTGCGTCATGGGCACATCCGGGCGTTGCTCACGGGCACTGCGTGAAACTGATACTGCATTTTTTCGTTAAAAAAAACACCGTGAATGAAAAATACTTAGCGGCGCGCCCCGGCGAATGACTGCGGAATCCCGCGGTTGGCGGTCTGCGGACGTTGAGCGAAGGACAGTCGCAGGTGCAGGCGCATCAGGTCGGCGGCGATTTCCAGCTGGCCACGCTCGATCTGCTCGATGATCTTCAGGTGCTCGCGCAAGGCTTCCTGCAGACGGTGCACGCTGACCATCGGCAGCAGGTTGGGCAGGCGGCGCAGGCGCTGGTGCTGCAGCAGCGAGTCGCCAACGAAACGGTTGCCGCAGCCCTGGGCGATCAGTTCATGGAAGCCGATGTCCAGTTCACGGAACTGCGCCACGTCGAAGCGCTCGATGGGCGCGCCGAGCAGTTCTTCCATGGCGCCGCGCAGCAGGGCGAGGCGTGCGAGATCGGGGTCGAAGCCGGGGGCGAGCAGGGCTTCGGGCTCCAGGATCAGGCGGTAGCGCAGGCTGTCTTCCAGTGCCGCGAGGTTGTTCAGCAAGGGGCGGAACGACCAGCTCTGTCCGGCGCCGCGCTCCAGTACCTGGTCTTCGCTGAGCTGCGCCAGCACCTTCTGCGCGGCGGCGCGGCCGATGTCGTAGCGGCGCATCAGCTCGCTGGCACTGAGGCTGTTGCCCAACCGCCCGGCCATGCGGTCGCGCAGTACCGAGGCGGCCAGCGCTTCCTCCTCGGCCTGGGGCAGGGCGGGGCCGAGCACCTGGGCGGAAGGGTCGGCGGCGAGGCGATAGCCCTTGCCCGGTTCGTGGGCCACCAGTTGCTGTTCCAGCAGCAGATCCAATCCTGCGCGGATCAGCGTGCGCGACACGCCAAAAGTGCGCGCCAGCTGTTGTTCCGAGAGCGCGTCGCCTTCGCCCAGTCCGCTGTCCTGGGCGTGCTCGATGACGCGCCGGGCGAGTTCCAGGTGATTGGTGCGCGGTTTTTTCTCAGTGACGTTGCTCAAGCCGATGCTCTCCAGCGGGCCCGTGGCAGAGGGCGAGCCCCTTATGCCACAGCGGGGGTGGTGCAACAAGAATGCAAGAAAGTATTGACTTTGCTAGTGGTTCGGTTTTTATTTTGAAAAAAAGACATGTAGTACGCTTTTCGTTCCGCTGCCGTCGACACACAAAAACAACCATCGTCAGGTGCGCAAGATGAAGCTGAAGACCATGCTCTACGCAGGGGCAACCCTCGCGCTCACGCTGTCCGCCACCACGGCCAGCGCCAAGGATCTGGTGATCTCCATCTGGGACGGCTACATGGCCCCGGACAATCTGGAGAAGTTCCAGAAGGCCACCGGCCTTGAAGCCGACAAATCCCTCCACGCCACCAACGAAGAGATCATGGGCAAGCTCATGGCCTCCGGCGGCGAAGGCTATGACGTGGTGTTCGTTTCCTCGCCCTTCGCCGAGATCCTGCACAAGCAGGGCTTGCTCGCCGAGATCGATCCGGCCAAGGTGCCGAACCTGAAGAATCTCTACCCCGAAGCGCAGAAGCTCGAGTACGACGTCGGCAACCATTTCTCCGTGCCTTACACCTGGGGCACTACCGGTATCTGCTACCGCTCGGACAAGGTCAGCCCGGCGCCGTCGAGCTGGAGCGACCTGCTCAAGCCCTCCGATGCCCTCAAGGGCAAGACCACCATGCTGGCCACCGACCGCTGGCTGCTCGGTGCCGGCTTCCTGGCCAACGGCTGGTCGGTGAACGACGGCAACCCGGATCAGATCAACGCGGTACGCGACCAGCTGATCGCCACCAAGAAGCGTCTGCTGTCCTTCGACGACACCACCTTCTACTCCAAGCTGGCTTCGGGCGAGGCGCTGATGGCCCACGCCTGGGATGGCTGGTGCAACTACGGCACCCAGGCCAACGAGTCGATCAAGTTCGTCGTGCCCAAAGAGGGCTCCGACCTTTGGGTGGACACCATGGTCGTGCTGAAAAGCTCGAAGAACCCCGACGCCGCCTACCGCTTCATCAACTACATGCTGGAGCCGGCGAACCACGCCTGGGTCGCGGAGAACATCCTCTACAAGGTGCCCAACCAGGCGGCGATGGCGACCCTGAAGCCGGACCTGCTGGCCAAGTACCCCAACCTCACCACCACGCCGGCCGAGCTGGTCAAGCAGCAGCAGCTGCGTGACGTCGGTGGTTCCACGCAGAAGGCCTACACCCGCGCCGTGACCGAGATCATGGCGGCCCAGTAAGGCTGCGGAGGGGCGTCGCGCCGGCGCCCCGCAACGCTCTCCGGAATAACCCTGAAGCACCCCGCCTGGCGTGGGGTTGGGGGAACTACGCATGACCGCTTTATCCGCCGACCGCAAATTGTCGGCCTGGCTGCTCGCGCCCGGTCTGGGCTGGCTGGCCCTGTTCCTGCTGCTGCCGTGCCTGCTGGTGCTGGTCTACAGCTTCCTCGAGCGCGGTGCCTATGGCGGCATCGACTACGTGTTCACCTGGGAAAACTACCGCCGCGCGGTGGACCCGCTGTACCTCGATATCCTCCTGCGCTCGGCGAAGATCGCTGGCCTCGCCACGCTGTTCGCGGTGCTCATCGGTTACCCGGCAGCCTACGCCATCACCCGGACCACGCCGCGTCGGCAGGCCGTGTACCTGTTCCTGGTGATGCTGCCGTTCTGGAGCAACTACCTGATCCGCACCTACGCCTGGATCGTGCTGCTCAACCGCGAGGGCCTGCTCAACCGCCTGTTCAGCCTGCTGGGTTACGGCGGCGAGCCGATCAACATGCTCTACACCGACGCCACCGTGGTGCTGGGACTGGTCTACAACTACATCCCCTTCGTCATTCTCGCCATCTACAGCTCGCTGTCGCGCATCGACAACGAACTCTGGGAAGCCTCACGGGACCTCGGCGCGTCCGGCTGGACCACCTTCCGCCGGGTAATCCTGCCGCTCTCGGTGCCGGGCGTGGCCGCTGGCGCGGTGTTCGTCTTCGTGCTCTCCATCGGCAACTTCATCACCGCCGACCTGTTGGGAGGCAAGCAGGTGCAGATGGTCGGCAACCTGATCTACGCGCAGTTCCTCACCGCGCGCGACTGGCCGTTCGGCGCGGCGCTGAGCTTCTTCCTGATCGGCATCATGCTGCTGTTGCTGTTCATCCAGGCCATGGTCTCGCGCCGGGCCCAGGGCGCGGAGGGCGAACGCCATGCGTAACGGCTCGGGCATCGCCCTCGGCGCACACCTGTGGCTGGTGTACGCCTTCCTCTATGTACCGATCCTGGTGCTGATCCTGCTGTCGTTCAACGCCAGCGGCCTGCCCACCGCGTGGGGCGGTGCGTCGCTCAAGTGGTACGGCAAACTGTTGGCCAACGCCTCGATCCAGCATGCAGCGCTGAACACCCTGATCGTCGCTCTGACCTCCACCTTCATCGCCTGCGTGCTCGGCACGCTGCTCGCCCTCGGCGTGGAGATGCGCGCACGCAACAGCGGCAAGAAAGGCAGCAACATCGCCGACACGCTGCTGATGGCGCCGATGATCATTCCCGACATCGTCCTGGCCATCGCGCTGCTGAGCTTCTTCAACCTGCTGAAGATGAGCCTGGGGCTGCACTCCATCATCCTCAGCCACGTGGTGTTCAACATCGCCTTCGTCTGCGCGGTGGTGCGCACGCGGCTCAAGCACTTCGACTATTCGATCCTCGAAGCCAGCATCGACCTGGGCGCCGGCTGGTTCACCACCGCGCGTCGCGTGCTGTTGCCGGCGATCTTCCCCGGCGTGCTGGCCGGCGGGCTGCTGGCGTTCACCCTGTCGGTGGACGAATTCATCATCGCCTTCTTCAACTCCGGCTCCGGCAGCGCCTCCACCACCTTGCCGATGCAGATCTACTCGATGATCCGCTTCGGCGTGACCCCGGAAATCAACGCCCTCGCGACCCTGGTGATGCTGGTCAGCTTCACCGCGCTGTTCGCCTCCCAACGTCTGAACAAGGTGCCCAAAGCCCATGACTAAGTCATCCGACCTGCTGGTGCTGGACCAGGTCAGCAAATCCTACGGCGAGGGCCTGACGGCGGTGGACCAGGTGTCCCTGGCGATCCGCGAGAACGAGTTCTTTGCGCTGCTCGGCCCGTCCGGCTGCGGCAAGACCACCCTGATGCGGATGATCGCCGGCTTCGAGACGCCCAGTTCCGGAGCGATCTATCTGGGCGGTCAGGACATCTCGCCGCTGCCGCCGAACAAGCGCCCGCTGAACCTGATGTTCCAGTCCTATGCGCTGTTCCCCAACATGACCGTGCGCGGCAACATCGCCTACGGCCTGGAGATGGAGAAGCTGCCGGCCGGCGAGATTCGCCAGCGCGTCGATGCGGTGCTGGAAACCGCGCAGCTCGGTCAGCTCGCCAACCGCCGACCGGACCAGCTCTCCGGTGGCCAGCGCCAACGTGTCGCCCTGGCCCGCGCACTGGTCAAGCGCCCGCGCGTGCTGCTGCTGGACGAACCCCTCGGTGCGCTGGACAAGAAGCTGCGCGAGAAGATGCAGCTGGAGCTCAAGCGCCTGCAGCACGAGAGCGGCATCACTTTCATCATGGTCACCCACGACCAGGAAGAAGCCCTGGTCATGTCCGACCGCATGGCCGTGCTGCGTGACGGCAAGGTCTGCCAGTGCGGCAGCCCCAGCGAACTCTACGAGAACCCGGGCAGCCGCTTCGTCGCCGATTTCATCGGCGTCAGCAACCTGATCGAGGGCCGTCGCGTGGGCACCAACCGCCTGCAGGCCGGCGACCAGGTGCTGAACATCGAGACCACCGCCGAGGCGAGCCCCGAGAGCGTGACCCTGGCGCTGCGCCCGGAGCGCCTGCGCGTGCTCACCGACTCGACGCCGGCCACCGACAACCAGATCCAGGGCGAGGTGGCGGAAGTCGCCTACCACGGCCTGGACACCAACCTGCACGTGAACACGGCGCTGTCCAGCAAGCCGCTGATCGTCCGCGTGCCGTCCTCGGACTACGACTTCTTGCGCCTGGCCGCCGGCATGCCGGTGCGCCTGGGCTGGGATGCGCGGCATGGCCGCGTGCTGACTCACTGATTGCTTCAAGAACAAGACTTACAGGAGAGCACCATGAGTAGTGAACGCAAGGTCATCGCCTTCTTCCCCGAGGCCGCCTACGGCCCGGCCCTCAACTCCGTCGGCATCGCCCAGGCCTGCGAGGCGCTGGGGCACAAGGCGGTGTTCCTCACCGATCCGGGCATGACCGGGGTGTACTCGGCCTACGGCTTCGAGGAGCATTACGTGAACATGTCCGAGCCTATGCCGGCCGAGGAGATGGCGCGTTACTGGACCGACTTCATCAACGGCCACATCCCCAACTTCCGCAAGGCGCCGATCGACCAGCTCGACAACTACGTGAAGGAGTGCTGGGAGGCCATCGTCTCCACCTCCAAGTGGGCGCAGAAGGAGCTGCCGGCGATCCTCGACAAGATCAAGCCGGACCTGATCTGTGTGGACAACGTGATCCTCTTCCCGGCCATCAAGCACTACGGCAAGCCCTGGGTGCGGATCATCTCCTGCTCGGAGAACGAGGTGCACGACCCGGACATTCCGCCTTACCTGTCGGGCATGAGCGCGGACGATAAAGAGGGCCACGCGCGCTTCCAGAAGCGTTTCGAGGAAGTGATCGCGCCGATCCATGCCGACTTCAACGACTTCCTTGCCGAGTGTGGTGAGCGGCCGTATCCGCTGGGCACCTTCTTCGAAGAGTCGCCCTACATGAACCTGTTGCTGTACCCGGACCCGGTGAAGTTCCAGCGCCGCCACCCGCTGCCGGCGCGGCAATTCCACTACCTGCAGGGTTGCGTGCGCAGCGACAAGCCCTACGAGATTCCGCCGTTCAAGGCGCACAACGACAAGCCGCTGCTCTATGTCAGTTTCGGCAGCCTGGGCTCGGGCGACGTCGAGCTGCTCAAGCGCCTGGTCACCACCATCGGCAAGCTGCCGTACCGCGCGCTGTTCAATGTCGGCGAGCACGTGGAGAAGTACGACGACCTGCCGGACAACGTGATCGTTTCCAACTGGTATCCGCAGCCCTCGGTGATCGCACAGGTCGACGGGGTGATCCACCACGGTGGCAACAACAGCTTCACCGAGTGCCTGTTCTTCGGTAAGCCGGCGATTGTCATGCCCTACGTCTGGGACGGCCACGACAACGCCATGCGCGCCCAGGAAAGCGGCCACGGCCTGCGCATGGACCGCTACGACTGGAGCGAGGAAGACCTGGCACGCAACATCGCCCAGCTGCTGGGTGACCAGTTGATGCAGGAGCGCCTGGCGCGTACCAGCGACTACATGCGCTCGCGCAAGGGCCCGGAAGACGCCGCACGCATCCTCGACCAGCTGATGGGCGGCAAGGCGGTGAGCCATGGCTGAGTTCAAGGCCGACAGCACGGCGCCGCACATCCGCGGCGCCCGCGACTACGACGACCTGGTGGACTGGGGCGTGCAGTCCGATGCGCTGGAGGGTGTGTCGCACTCCAGCGGACGCTTGCTGTTCAAGGGTCCGAACAACAGCCCCGAGACCGGCCTGTGGGTCTGTACCCCCGGCCGCTGGCGACTGTCGATTCCGCGCGATGAGCTCTGCCACTTCGTTGCCGGGCGCGCCACCTATCGCTCCGACGAGGGCGAGGTGATCGAGGTCGAGCCCGACACCCTGGTGCTGTTCCCGGCCGGCTGGACCGGCGAGTGCACCGTGCACGCGACCCTGCGCAACCTCTACATGCTGGCCTGACCGGGAGGACTCGTAGGGCGCATAACGCCTCAAGCGTTATCCGCCATCGACCTTGCGCCGGACCCATCGGCGGATAACCGCAAGCGGTTGTTCGCCCTACGCCTTATCCGGCCGCCCAAGCGGGTGGCCATTGCTGGAGAAATTCATGAAGACCCCCGTTATCTACCGCCCGCTGCAAGTCACCGAACTCAAGGACTGGGGCGTGATCCCGACCATGCTCGAGGGCGAGTCCCATGTCAGCGGCGTGGTCCTGCACAAGGGCCCCGAAGGCCAGTCCGAATGCGGCATCTGGCATTGCACGCCGGGCAAGTGGTTCTGCCACGTGACCAGCGACGAGTTCTGCCACTTCCTCGAAGGCCGCTGCACCTACGTGCACGAGTCCGGCGAGGTGATCGAGATCGAGCCGGACACCGCGGCCTTCTTCCCCAAGGACTGGAAGGGCGTGTGCACCGTGCACGAGACCATCAAGAAGGTCTACATGATCCGGTGATGCCATGAACCTGCCTTGCGAAACCACCCGTGCCGCTGCCCGCGAGACCTTCCTCGCCGGTAGCGGCCTCGCCGAAGCAGTGCTCGTCGCGCTGCCGGCCGACGCCTCGGCGCGGCGCTACTTCCGCCTCGAAGACAAGGGCTTGCTGCTGATGGACTCGCCGCCCGGCGCCGAGCCACTGGCGCCCTATCTGCGGGTGGCGCAGTTGCTGCGCGATGGCGGCTTGTCGGCGCCTGCGGTGCTGGCTGCCGACCGCGAGCTGGGCCTGGCGTTGATCGAAGACTTCGGCGACGCCACCTACACCCGTCTGTTTGCCGCCGGCCACAGCGAGATGGAGCTGTACCGCCTCGCCGTGGACGCCCTGGTACGTCTGCACCGCGCCGGGCCGCAAGCGGCCGAAGGCGTGCCGGCCTACGATGGGCAGAAGCTGGCGGACGAGGCGGCGTTGTTCATCGACTGGTACGCGCCATTGCTGGTGGGCGAAAAGGCCGCTGCGAAGATTCGCGAGCGCTATCTGGCGGAATTCGCGGCGCTCTGGCGCGACGTCTCGATGCGCCGCGAAGTGCTGGTGCTGCGTGATTACCACGTCGACAATCTGATGCTGCTGGAGGGCAGGGCGGGCGTGGCCGCATGCGGGCTTCTGGACTTCCAGGATGCGCTGTTCGGCGCGCCGGCCTATGACCTCATGTCCCTGCTCGAAGACGCGCGCCGCGACATTCCCGAAACTCTGCGCGTGACGCTGCTCACCTATTACCTCAGCCAGCGCCCAGAAGTGGACGGCCGGCGTTTCATGGCCGACTTCCAGGTGCTCGCCGCACAGCGCCACGCCAAGGTGCTGGGCATCTTCGTGCGCCTGGCCAGGCGCGATGGCAAGCACGGCTACCTCAAACACCTGCCGCGCGTGCTGCGGCTATTCCAGCGCGCGCTCGACAGCGAACAGCTGTGCCCGCTGGCGGCGCTGCTCGACGCTCATCTACCGAACTGGCGCCAACCGCTGGAGAGCGATGTGATCGCCCAGCGCCTGGCTTCTTCCGAATCCCTGCGGAGCCTTCCATGACCGACTTTCACAGCGACGTGCCCCTGCGCTTCATCGGCCCCCACTATCAGGGCGCGGCGACGCAGCGCCTGCGCGACATCTTCAACCCCGCCGATCTCACCCAGGTGGGTCGTATCGCCCTGTGTGACGCCGAGGACGTGGACGCCGCCATCGACGCGGCCAACGCGGCCCAGCGCGAGTGGAAACGTGTGGACGCGAAGTCCCGCGCAGCGATCCTGCACCAACTGGCCAATGCCATCGAAACCGACCAGGCCACCCAACGCGAAGTGGCGCGGCTGATGACCCTGGAGATGGGCAAGCCGTTCCCCGAATCCATGGGCGAGCTGGCCAACTGCGCGCCGATCTTCCGTTACTACGCCGAGATGGCTCGCGACGAGGCCGGCAAGGTCGCCGGCACCACGCAACTCGGCTCGTTCCAGCATGTGCGCTACGAGCCTTATGGCGTCAGCGTGCACATCATGCCGTTCAACTTCCCCATCCTGCTGATGTGCTGGACCCTGGCTGCTTCGCTGGCGGCGGGCAACGCCTGTATCGTCAAGCCGGCGGAAAGCACCACGCTGTGCACGCTGAAATTCATGGAGCACTTCAAGGTGCTGCCGGCGGGGATGGTCAGCTGTGTGCCGGGTGATGCCAGCACCGCTCAGCGCCTGGTGCAGTCCGAGCGCACCCATGCCGTGGCCTTCACCGGCAGCGTCGCCGCCGGCAAGGCGGTAGCCGTTGCGTGTGCCGAGCGGATGAAACCGGCGGTGATCGAGGCCGGCGGCAGCGACCCGATGATCATCTCCCGTCATGCGCCGCTGGAAGTCGCGGCGGCTGGCGCGGTGACCGCAGCCTTCCACCTGAGTGGGCAGATCTGCACCTCGGCCGAGCGTTTCTATGTGGTCGATGAAGTGCACGACGAGTTCGTCGCGCGTTTCGCCGAGCGGACCCGCGCGCTGCGCATCGGCCACGGGCTGGAGCGTTCCGAGATCGGCCCGATGGTCAGCGAGGCCGCGCGCGCCAAGGTTATCCGTCTGGTGGACGACGCCATCGCCAAGGGCGCCACGCTGGTCTGCGGCGGGCGAATCCCGGAACAGTTCCCGGTGGGCTGGTACTACGAGCCGACCATCCTCACCGACGTCACCCCGGCCATGGCGATCTTCCACGAGGAGTGCTTCGGCCCGGTGGCGGCAATCTGCAAGGTGAAGGATTTCGACGAGGCGGTGCGGCTGGCCAATGACTCACCCTTCGGTCTCGGCGCCTCGCTGTTCTCCACCGATCTTGCCGAAGCCATGGAAGCGGCGGACCGCCTGGAGGCAGGGATGGTCTGGGTGAACAACCCGCTGATCGACAACGACGCCTTACCCTTCGGCGGTTGGAAAATGTCCGGCATGGGCCGCGAACTGGGCCGCCAGGGCCTGGATGCGTTCCGTCGTTCGAAGATGGTGATCATCGACCACCAGCCGCAGATTCATTCCTGGTGGTACCCGTACAGTGACGAGGTGTTCTACCAGGGCTGACGTCAGTAGGAAGCGCGGCCCAGCCTTTGCAGCAGCCGCGCCTTCACCTCCGGCCACTCGCTGTCGATGATGCTGAAGCGCACCGAGTTGCGCTTGCGCCCGTCGGGCATGATGCGCTCATGGCGGACGATGCCTTCCTGCACCGCACCCAGGCGCAGGATCGCAGCGCGGGATTTCTCGTTCAGCTCGTCGGTGGTGAACTGCACGCGCACGCAGTCCATTTCCTCGAAGGCGTAGCTGAGCAGGAGGAACTTCGCCTCGGTGTTGATCGGCGTGCGCTGCGCCGACAGGGCGAGCCAGGTGTGGCCGATCTCCAGCTTGCGGTTGGCGCGGTCGACCTTCCAGAAACGGGTGCTGCCGACGACCCTGCCTGTGCGCCGGTCGAGGATGGCGAAGGGCAGGACGGTGCCTTCTTCCAGGCCCTTTGCAGCCTTGGCGAGGTAGGCCGCGACCGTGTCCGGGCCGGGTACCACGGTGACTTTCAGATTCCACAGTTCGCCATCGGCAGCGGCTTCGAGCAGGGCGTCGGCGTGCTCGGCATGCAGCGGGATGAGTTCGACGTGGTCGCCGATCAGGTGAGGGCAGGTGAGGGATAGCATGGCGCTGGGCTCTGGATAAGGCGAGCCACCAGCCTACCGGATGCGCTTCGTTTTTCGTAGGAGCGAGCTTGCTCGCGAACCTCCAGGACAGGGCGCCGGATCATTCGCGAGCAAGCTCGCTCCTACAGGTTTGGGGTACCCATGAACCGATAGCCTTGTAGGGCGGATAACCTGGAACGGGTTATCCGCCGGCGCTCGGCGGCGGATAACGCTGACGCGTTATGCGCCCTACGAGAGCGTTTCAACCAACGAACCGATAACCCTTGCCGCGCACCGTCAGGATCAGCGGGTGTGAATGCGTTTCTCCCAGCTTGGCGCGCAGGTGGGCGATGCGCACGTCCACTGAGCGGTCCAGCCCGTCGTAGGGAATGCCACGCAGGGCAAGGAACAGCTCGTCGCGGCTCAACGTCTGGCCGGCGCGGCTGGCGAGGTGCCAGAGCAGGTCGAACTCGGCACCGGTGAGATCGATGCGTTGGCCATCGCGGTGGACTTCGCGCTGCCGTGAGTCGAGCCGCAGCCCGGCGATTTGAAGGCACTCGGGCGCGATTTCCTGTGCTTCGCGGCGGCGCAATAATGTGCGCACGCGGGCTAACAGCAGGTTGGGGCGAACCGGCTTGCAGACGTAATCGTCCGCGCCGTTTTCCAGGCCGTCGATCTGTTCGGTGTCTTCGGAGCGGGCGCTGAGCATCAGGATGGCTCCGGCGTAGCCTGGGCGGATGCGCCGGCAAATGGACAGGCCGTCTTCGCCGGGCAGCATGCGATCGAGGATCACCAGGTCCGGACGTTCATCCATGACCCGAGCGGCCGCACGTGCGCCGTCGGCTTCCACGCTGGCAGTGAGACCGTGGTGTTCGAGAAACTCGCGGGTGAGTGCGGCGAGGCGCAGGTCGTCCTCGACGATAAGGATGCGGGCGGCTGTCATGGTTACAGGAAGTGGAGGGCGCGAGGCGGCTTGTGACCGCCCCGCGCTGCGCGGTCACCCGCGCCAAGGCGCCTTATCAAAGGCAGACGCGCGCAATCGAACCGTCAATCGACAGTCGAGTACCGTAGGGCTCCGACAGCGCGGCGAAGCGCTGCAGGATCGCTTGTGCGTGGTCGCCTTCGGCCAGGCGCGGACGGCCACGGCGGTGCACCGCCTCGCCCAGGCCCAGGCTTACCGGGTGCAGTTCGACACCGGTGAGGCGGCGGCCGTCGAACTGGCACACCGGCACCAGGCTTTCCCAGAAGCGCGAGTCGGAGGGGAAGCTGCGGGTGTCGTTCTGCGTGCGTTGCAGGAATACCTTCGACGGCGTCTGGTTGCGGTCCACGCGGAACTGCTCGTAGCTGTCCGCCGGCAGGCGCTCCACCAGTTCGTTCTGGCCGATGAAGTTGCCCAGGCTGTAGAAGATCGGCTTGCCGTTGTAGATCTCCATGCCGCGCAGCAGGTGTGGGCCATGGCCGACCACGATGTCGACGCCGGCGTCGATCATGCGCCGCGCCACCGGCTGGATGAACTCGGCGGCCGCTTCCAGGTTCCAGTCGCCGGTGGCGTCATGGCCCAGTTCGTGGGCGTGGATGCTCAGCACGACGATATCCGACATCGTCCGTGCCTCCTCGACCCAGCGCAGAATCTCGTCCATGTCCTTCTTGCGCGGCAGGGTGCGCAGGCGGGCGCTCTCGCCCTGGCGGAACAGCAGCGGGGTAAAGGGACCGAACACTGCCAGCGACGGGTCGGGGATCGGATGGGCGAAGCCCAGGTCCACTGCGCCCTGGTAGAGACGGTCCAGACCGAGGCTGGCGATGATGCCGCGCATGGCCTCCATCTGTGCGCCATCAAGCTGGTGCACGGTGTCGTAGCGCAGCGGGTTCAGGCCGGGGCGGCCCGGCATGTCGCGGGTCTGCTCGCTGGCCTCCTGACCCTTGCCGAAAGTGGAGGTGCAGGCCAGCAGCGAGACGGTGCCGGCGGGCTTGGTGCAGTATGCCGGGCGACGGGCTTCCTCGAGGTTGCGGCCGGTGCCGGCGAACAGCAGCTCGCGCTTTTCCAGCTGAGCGTGGGCGGCGTGCAGGCCGGCAATACCGTAGTCCAGGCTGTGGTTGTTGGCCGTGGAGAACAGGTCGAAGCCACCCTCCACCAGCTCATCGAGAATCCAGGATGGCGCGCCGAAGTGTGAGCCGCCGCTTTCCAGCACGGCGTCGCCCTGGAAATCGTTGGGCAGCACTTCCAGGTTGGTGAAGCTGACGTCGGCGCCGCGCAGCAGGTCGAACAGCGGGCGCAGGGTTTCGTCGTCGCGGCTGTTCAGGCGGCGTTGCAGGATGCTGTCGCCGGTCAACGCAATCTTCATGGTCCACCTCATCGTTGGGGAGTCGCTGATGGCGGCGGACTTTAGGGCAATGTGCGGCGGCGGTCGGCTGAATCCTGGGTATCGCAATAGCCGTCGGTTATCGCCCACGGGGAGTACCCAGGCGGTGCTTCCATTCTGGCTATGGGCATCACTTTTTTTCAGAAGTCAGCGTTGTGACAGCGCTCTTACCATGCGACCGCCTCCCGGCCCAAGAGCCGCGGAGCAGGGGTGGCACGGCTTGCCGTGACCAGCACGATCCAGGCGGAGAGCAGCATGAAAAGAACAATAACCGGCGCCGCAGGCTTCAAGCCGCACGCGCTGGCGCTGGCGACCAGCATGGCCCTTGGCGGGGCATCTTCGGCTCAGGCAGTGAGCTTCAACGTGGGGGAAATCGAGGGGCGCTTCGACTCGACGCTGTCCATCGGCGCGAGCTGGGCGATGGACAGTCCGGACAAGAAGTTCATCGGTTCCCGCAACGGCGGCACGGCTTCGAGCCAGACTTCCGATGACGGTCGCCTGAACTTCAAGAAGGGCGAGACCTTCTCCAAGATCTTCAAGGGTCTGCACGATCTGGAATTGAAGTACGGCGACAGCGGCCTGTTCCTGCGTGGCAAGTACTGGTACGACTTCGAACTGAAGGACGAGCACCGCCCGCTCTACGACATCGATGACAGCGGCCGCGATACCGCCGCCCAGTCCTCCGGCGCCGAGCTGCTCGACGCCTTCCTCTACCACAACTACAACATCCACGACCTGCCGGGCACCGTGCGCCTGGGTCGCCAGGTGGTGAGCTGGGGCGAGAGCACGTTCATCCAGAACGGTATCAACTCGATCAACCCGGCAGACGTCGCCGCGCTGCGCCGCCCCGGTTCCGAGGTGAAGGAAGCGCTGATCCCGGTGAGCATGCTGTATTTCAACCAGGGGCTCACCGACACCCTGTCCATGGAGGCCTTCTACCAGCTGGAGTGGGATAAGACCGTGCCGGACAACTGCGGCACCTTCTTCGGCAGTGACGTGGCGGCCAAGGGCTGCGATATCAACATGGCGGTGAACGGCAGCGACTTCGACCGCGACATCGACGGCACCGGCATCAAGGGTGGCTACGGTTACGTGCCGCGCACCAAGGACCACGACGCCCGTGACGGCGGCCAGTTCGGCGTGGCGCTGCGCTGGATGGTCAACGACACCGAGTTCTCTGCTTACGCGATGAACTACCACAGCCGCACCCCCACCAGTAATTGGGTGGTGGGCAAGGGCGCGCTGGCCGACCCGGTGGGTGGCCTGATCGGGCAGGGCGGGCGCAGCACCGCCAGCTGGTATCTGGACTACCCCGAGGACATCCGCCTCTACGGCCTGGGCTTCAACACCACCTGGGGCAGCACGGCGGTGCAGGGCGAGATCAGCTACCGCCCGAACATGCCGCTGGGCATCAACTCCAGCGACGTTTCCGGCGCCGCCACCCTCGGTTCGGCCTCCACCAATGCCCTGGTCAATGCCGGCCTGCCGATCTTCGCCAGCGGCTGGGCGGATTCGAGCTACGGCTCGCTGATCCAGGGCTACAAGCGCATGCCCTATACCCAGGCGCAGATGACCTTCACCAACACCTTCGACCAGATTCCGGTGATCGCTGCCGAACGCCTGACCCTGGTCGGCGAGATCGGCTTCGGTCATATCGGCGACCTGGGCTCCACCGATGGTTCGGACCTGCGCTTCGGCCGCAGCAGCGTGTACGGCAACGGCGAACTGGCCAGCGCCGGTTCCTCGTCCCTGCTGGGCCTGTCGGGCAACGCGCTGTGCGAAAAGGTGGTCAACACTGCCAACCCCGGCCAGTGCAACGACAAGGGCTTCTACACCCAGAACTCCTGGGGTTACCGCCTGCGCGCCGGCCTTGAATACAACGACCTGATCGGCGGCATCTCGCTGCGTCCGAACCTGGCGTTCTCCCACGACGTGGAAGGCTACGGCCCGACCTTCAACGAAGGCGACAAGTCGGTGAGCGTCGGCGTCGATGCCGAGTACCTGAGCCGCTACACCGCCAGCATCAGTTACACCGACTACTTCGGCGGCGATTACAACGTCAACACCGACCGCGACTTCCTCGCCGTCAGCCTGGGCGTCAGCTTCTGATGCCTATCCGTCCCAGAGGTACAAGCATGAACAACAAGCAATGGTTGCAGGCGGGCTGCCTGACGCTGAGCCTGCTCGCCGGGCAGGTCATGGCCGCGGTCGGAGCCGACCAGGCCGCGCGCCTGGGCAATGAACTCACCCCGATTGGCGCTGAGAAGGCAGGCAACGCCGACGGCAGTATCCCGGCCTGGACCGGTGGCCTGGCGCCCAACGCCGGCAAGGTCGATGCCGGTGGTTTCCTCGCCGATCCGTATGCGGCCGACAAACCGCTGTTCACCATCACCGCGCAGAACGCCAGCCAGTACCAGGACAAGCTCACGCCGGGCCAGCTGGCAATGTTCCAGCGCTTCCCCGACAGCTACCGCATCCCGGTCTACCCGAGCCACCGCAGCGCCAGCTATCCGCAGACAGTGATCGACGCGGCGAAGAAGAACGCTACCGCCACCTCGCTGGCCGAGGGCGGCAACGGACTGAACAACTTCACCATGACCGTGCCGTTCCCGATTCCGCAGAGCGGTCTGGAAGTCATCTGGAACCACGTCACCCGCTACCGTAGCAACGCCATGCTGCGCACCACGGCGCAGATGAACCCGCAGACCAACGGCGCCTACACCATCAGCTACATGAAGGAGCAGTTCGCCTTCCCGTTCGGGCTCAAGGACTACGACCCGGCGAAGATGAACAACATCCTCTACTACTTCCGCCAGGAGATTCTTTCTCCGCCGCGCCGCGCGGGCAGCGTGATGCTGGTGCTGGAGACCATCGACCAGGTCAAGGAACCGCGCATGGCGTGGATGTACAACGCCGGCCAGCGCCGCGTGCGCCGCGCCCCGCAAGTGGGCTACGACAGCCCCGGCGCGGAAGGCATGCGCACCTACGACGACTTCGACATGTTCAACGGCGCACCGGATCGCTACGACTGGAAACTGGTGGGCAAGAAGGAGCTGTACATCCCCTACAACAGCTTCGCGCTCGACTCGCCGACGCTGAAGTACGACGACATCGTCAAGCCCGGCCACCTGAATCCTGACCACACCCGCTACGAACTGCACCGCGTGTGGCATGTGGTGGCGACCCTGAAGCCGGGCCAGCGCCACATCTACAGCAAGCGTGATCTGTACATCGACGAGGACAGCTGGCAGATCGCCGAGGCCGACGCCTACGACGGTCGCGGCAGTCTCTGGCGTGTGTCGGAGGGCCATGCGCGGCCGTTCTACGACCAGCAGTTCACCTGGCTGACGGCGGAAACCCACTACGACGTGCTGTCCGGCCGCTACACGGTGTCCGGCCTGCGCAACGAGGAGAAGAGCAGTTACGACTTCGCCGTGCAGTCGAGCAGCAACGACTTCACCCCCAACGCCTTGCGCGCCACGGGCATCCGCTGACGGCGGGCTGTACTGGCGCTCACCGGCGCTCCTTGTGTTCATTCAGCGGCCTTCGGGCCGCTTTTTTTCATTCGATCCTGAATGGCGGATAACGCTGGCGCGTTATGCGCCCTACGAACTGCCAGGAAACCTCGACTGTAGGATGGGTGGAGCGCAGCGATACCCATGCTGTCATCGCAAGAGATCGATGGGTATCGCTGCGCTCCACGCCATCCTACGAAAGGCCCGCTGCGCGACTCGCCGGTCTGCGCCCGTTTACCAACCGTTACTCACGCCGGCCTCGTTTTTGCTTTATGTTCGGACCTGTTACCGATCCCGAGCCGTCGTCCAAACCATGAAGTTGCATCAACTCCGCGCCATCGTCGCCATCTGCGAGAGCGGCAGCATCCAGGAAGCTTCGCGCCTGCTGCACATCTCACAGCCTGCCCTGTCCAAGAGCATCAAGGAGCTGGAGGCCGAGCTGGGCGTGCCGCTGCTGGTGCGATCCAACCGTGGCATCACCGCCACCGAATACGGTGAGCGCCTGGTACGCCGCGCGCGGCTGGTGGTGGAAGAAGTGCGCCGTGCGCGGGATGAGATCGAAACGCTCAAGGGCGCCATGGACGGTCGGGTAGCCATCGGCGTGTCACCGGTGACGCCCAGCCAGCAATTCGCCAGTTGCCTGCTGCGTTACCGCAAGCGCTACCCCAAGGTGCAACTGCAGATCAGCGAACTGCGCCCCGCCAAGCTGCTCGAAGGCCTGCGCGAAGGCCAGCTGGACCTGGTGCTGACCTCGCAACCGTCTTCGCGCAACGTCGACGGTTTCCATTGGCAGGAACTGTATGCCCAACCCACCACGCTGGCGGTGCGCAAGGGTCATCCGCTGCGCAATGCGCGTTCGTTGCACGAGCTGCTCGACGAAGAATGGCTGGTGCCCGACTCGCTCGACGTCTCCCTCGCCGGGCAGATGTTCGAGCAGTACCAGGTTCGTCATCCCGAGCGCGTCATCGAGTGTGCCTCGGTGGTGCTTTACGCGGAATTGGCGGCCAATACCGATGCGGTGAGCTTCTGGTCGCGGCGGGTGTTCGACCTGCCCATCGTCTCGGGCACCCTCGATGCGCTGGATATCGCCGAGACGGTACCCGGCACCGATATCTCCCTGGTCTGCCGCCCGCCGGAGTTGATGACCCGCGAGGCGCAGACCCTGGTGGACGAGCTGGTCTACGCCTTCAAGGGCCCGCACCTGCGCAAGACAGAATGAGCGGCGTCGATAACCACCTTTGATAAGCATGCGCGAAGGTCATTATTCAGT
Organism: Pseudomonas nicosulfuronedens; assembly: GCF_005877905.1. Lineage (GTDB taxonomy): Bacteria > Pseudomonadota > Gammaproteobacteria > Pseudomonadales > Pseudomonadaceae > Pseudomonas > Pseudomonas nicosulfuronedens. Next base: position 66,005 of record NZ_SWDV01000033.1, read on the forward strand.
GCTTCGCGCGTGGGGCATCCTGCCGGCCACATCAGAACAATGAGCAGGATGCGGCATGAGTCAGCACCCCACCCTAGAAAGGTTACTGGCTTCCCAGGGAGCCTTCGCCCGGATTCGCCGGGACTTTCACCAGCATCCCGAACTGGGCTTCGAAGAGGCGCGCACCAGCTCCATCGTCGCCGGCTATCTGCGCGAATGGGGCTATGAAGTCCATGAGGGCGTCGGTGGCACTGGCGTGGTCGGCGTGCTGCGACAGGGCAACAGCGCCCGCAGCATCGGCATCCGCGCCGACATGGATGCGCTGCCCATCGAGGAAGCCAGCGGCGTTCCCTATGCCAGCCAGCACGCGGGTCGCATGCATGCCTGCGGGCATGACGGCCACACTGCCATCCTGCTCTGTGCCGCCCGCGACCTCTCCGAGCAGCGCAACTTCGACGGCACCCTCAACCTGATCTTCCAGCCTGCCGAGGAAACCCTGGGCGGCGCCGTGGCGATGATGGACGATGGCCTGTTCGAGCGCTTCCCCTGCGATGCGGTTTACGCGCTGCACAACGCGCCGGGCCTGCCGGTGGGCTGCTTCCTGACTCGCGAAGGCGCCCTGACGGCATCTTCCGACCGCGTGTCTATCCGCCTGACCGGTGTCGGCGGCCATGGCGCCATGCCACACCTGGCCCGTGACCCGATAGTTGCTGCCGCCGAACTGGTGCTGGCGCTGCAAAGCATCGTCGCGCGCAACGTGCCGTCTACCGAAGTGGGGGTGGTGACCGTGGGCATGCTCAAGGCGGGGGAGGCGGCCAACGTCATTCCTGACCACGCCGACCTGCGTCTGAGCGTGCGTGCTACCAAGCCTGAGGTGCGCGAGCTGCTCAAGCGGCGCATCGGCGAAATCACCCGTGGCGTCGCCGCCGTGCACGGCATGGAGCTGCAGTACGAATACGAGGAACTGGTGCCGGTGCTGGTCAACACGCCGGAAGAAACCCGGCTCGCACGCCAGGTGCTGACCGAGCTGGTCGGCCCGCAGCGCCTGCTGTCCGAGATCCCTTCGGGCTTCCTCGGCAGCGAGGATTTCGCCTGGATGCTGGAGCGCCGCCCCGGCTGCTACATCGCCCTCGGTAACGGCAACAGCGGCCCCAGCGGCTGCATGGTCCACAATCCCGGCTACGACTTTAACGACGGCGCCATTCCCTTCGGCGCGGCCCTCTGGGTGAGGTTGGTGGAAACTTCTCTGAGTACTACTCCCGGCAACGGAGCCCTGGCATGAATCGTCGCAATGCAGTTCTCCTGCTCCTGATGCTGGTGATGGTCATCAGCGTGCTGGACAAGACCATCTTCGCCTTCGCTGGCGCGCAGATCATCGACGAGCTGAAGCTCTCGCCGACGGAGTTCGGCTTTATCGGCAGCGCGTTCTTCTTTCTCTATTCGATCTCGGGTGTGCTGGTGGGCTTCCTCGCCAACCGCTTCCCGACACGCTGGATTCTCGCCGGCATGTCGGTGGTATGGATGGCCTCGCAACTGCTGGTAGCGCTGTCCAGCGGCTTCGCCGCACTGGTCGCCGGGCGCCTGTTGCTGGGAGCCGGCACCGGACCGGGCACGGCGGTGACCCAGCATGCCTGCTTCAAGTGGTTCGGTCCGAAGGAGCGGGTGCTGCCCTCGGCGCTGATCCAGGTATCGATCATGCTGGGTGCCGTGCTCGGCGCGCTGAGCCTGCCGCTGGCGATCCAGCACTTCGGCTGGCGCACCGCGTACTTCCTGCTGGCGCTGCTCGGGCTGCTCTGGCTGGTCGTCTGGCTCATCTTCGGCCGTGAAGGACAGCAAACCGAGGAGGAGGGGCCAGGCTCGTCGCTGCGCCTGCCGTACAGCCGCCTGCTGCTCAACCGCAGCTTCATCTGGATCACCCTGATGGGCTTCCTCAGCTACCTGCCCACCGCGCTGGTGTACAGCTGGGTGCCGGTCTACCTGCAGAAGGGCCAGGACATGACGCCCATGCAGTCGGGCTACACCGTGATGGTGGTGACGGTCGGGGTAATCCTCGCCAACCTGCTGCTTTCGACCTTGTCGCAACGGGCGATGAAGCGCGGTGCCTCGGTGCAGCGCGCCATGGTGCTGCCGCCGATGCTCTTCGCGGCGGTCGCTGGCGTTGCCTTCTGCGCGCTGACGCTGCTGCACGGCGATCGTCTGGCGATCCTGGTGCTTTATGCCCTGGGTGCGATCCTGGTGAACGTCCTGCCAACCTTCTGCAATACCCTGGTCGCCTACATCGCCCCGAGCGCGCAACGCGGCTCGATGCTGGCGATCCATATCGGCGGCATGACCAGCGCCGGCATGCTTGCGCCCTGGATTGTCGGCCAACTGGTCGAGTTGCGCGGCGGCGACATCGCCCACGGATTCGAGACCGCACTCGGCCTGTTCGGCGTGCTTACCGTGGTCTGCGCCATCCTCGGCTGCCGGATCATCGCCCCCGAGCGTACCCGCCAGTCCCTGCAGGGCGAGCATAACGAAGCGCCGCTGCCCGGTGCTGTCGGCCACGCCTGATCTTCTTCAAAGGGCCCGCGCGTCGGGCCCGTTTTCCTGACTCGAATCCAATCATCCGGAGTGGTGATGAAGCCGTCTGCCTGCTTTTCCCAGAGCTACGCCGAAGCGCGTGGCAAATTCCTGGCCGCCTGCCTGTCTGCCGGCCTGGTTGTCGAATCCCACCGTCATCCGTTGACGGGCCGCGATGGTGAGCCCCTTGCCCTGGATGTGGCGCGCAGCGGCCCGCGCGATGCGCGCAACCTGCTGATCATCAGCAGCGGCTGCCATGGGGTGGAAGGCTTCTGTGGCTCGGCAGTGCAGGTCGCACTGCTCAACGATCCCGACTGGCTGGAGCTGTGTGCCAAGGCTGATTGCGCGGTGCTCTACCTGCACGCGGCCAACCCGCATGGTTTCTCCTGGTGGCGGCGCTGGACCCACGAGAACGTCGACCTCAACCGCAATTTCATCGACTTCTCCCAACCGCGCCCGCGCAACCAGGCTTATGGCGCGCTCGATCCGATTCTGATTCCGCGGCGCTGGCCATCCTTCGCCAGCCACCTGCGCCTGCTGCGTTACGCCATGCGCCACGGACGCAAGCAATTGCAGGCGGCCATCTCCAGCGGCCAGGACAGCCACCCCAAGGGCCTGTTCTATATCGGCGCCCAGCCGACCTGGAGCAACCAGGCCGTGCGCAAGGTACTACGCCAGCACGCTCGCGAGTGCGCTCGCCTGGGCTGGATCGACTTGCACACCGGTTTGGGCCCCAAGGGCCATGCCGAGCGCATCTATGTGGGCGGTAACGATCCGCAGACCCTGGCGCGAACCCGCCGCTGGTGGGGCGCGGAGGTGACCTCGGCGCACGAAGGGGGATCGGTGTCGGTGCAGTTGCAGGGGCAGATGATCCTCAGCGCTGCCAGCGAGTGCCCGCAGGCCGAGTTGACCGCCATCGCCCTGGAGTACGGCACGCTGCCGGGGCTCAAGGTGCTCAAGGCGCTGCGCGCGGACCAGTGGCTGGCCAACAATCCCGGCGTGCCGGCGGAGAAGGCCCTGCGCATTCATCGCCAGTTGCGTGATGCCTTCTATGTAGACGAGGACGGCTGGAAGTGCCGGGTGCTGGAACAGGCCGGTGAGGCGGCGCGGCAAGCCCTCGCGGGGCTGGGCGAGGCTCAGCCGGCGGTGGCTCGCGCGTCCAGGTAGCAGATCGTCGTGCGCCGTGACCCATTGGGTCGGCGCTGCGGGTCGGCGAAGGTTTCCAGCTCCTGGAAACCGGCCTTGCGCATCATGCCGGCGGAACCGGGGTTCTCTTCGTGTCGCTCAATGTAGATGTCGGGCAGGTCACGGGCGACCAGATCGGCGATGGCGGCGCGCAGCAGGCGGGTACCCAGGCCACGTCCGGCTTCGCCACGGTGCACCGTAGCCTCGGCGATATAGGCATGGCGTGGCCGTCCATTCTGCTGGAAGCGGCCGAAGGCATCGCTTTCATGAAAAGTCACCAGGCCGCGCAGCTCGTTGCCATCCACTGCGACCAACGCCCATATTGCTCCCTCGGCGATGCCCTGGAAGTGCTCGCGTACCGGTCCTTCGGGCAGGAAGTTCCAGTCGTTGGGGCCGTGCTCGAAGATCAGTTCCAGCATGCCCGGCACGTCTTCGGCGTGGGCGGGGCGAATCTGCAGGTCGGCCATGGCGTGCTCCTGGAGGTCGGCTCGAAGTCGGGACGAACGACTCTAGCCACGGTCGATGCCCGGTTGCAGGCACAGTGGCGCAGGAAAACTGTACGGGTTGGGCCGGATCAGCGGCCGGGCAGCATCGGCGTCAGGTGCAGGATGTTCAACAGGTGCGGAACGCGCAGCGGGTAGCAGGCCTGCAGGCGCACGCGCGCCTCGGAGAGGGTCATCTGACGGGAAAACGAGCGCAGCACGGTCTTGCCCAGGCAGTGACCGTCCTGAAAATGCACGAGGAATTCATTCATGGCGAAGCGACAACGAGGAAACACGCACGAGGTGGCGCACAGGGCGCGAATAATAGCGACTTCGACGCGTTCATCGTTGCCATAAATCATCCTTTGCAGGAACTGTCCGACGGAACGCTTGTTCCGCCACCGGCCGAACCGACGACCGGCAGCGTCGGAAAGGGCCTAGAGCCCAGAAGCATGCTCGTAAGAGTAGTCTAGGCGCAGGACGTTGTAGTCCAGCCGCATGCCAAAGGCGTGCATGAAGAAAGCCTCCAGTTGCAGCTCCAGCGAGCGCGAGGTCAACGTCGCCAGGCGTGCCCCCTGGCGGCGCGTGCGGCGGCTCACCGCGGTGAACTCCTCGTGGACTATGCCCTGGGACGCCGGGTCGGCAATCAGGCGATAACAGCTGTCCGGCAGGTCGTCACGCTGGGTGGCGCTGAGGCTGAGTTCGGGATGGCCGTCTGCGTTGGTGATCAATTCCACACTGCAGCGCAGGCCTCGGTCGCGGGCGAAGCGCGAAGCCTCTTCGAAGGCCGGCAGGGCCTTTTGCAGGACCTGGATCTCGAAGGCGAGGAAGAATTGCTCGTCGAATTCAACGTCCTGGGTATCGCGGGGTGCCTGGTTCAACATCGCCGGCATCTCCTGTGTCGATGAAACGAGAAAACTTTCGTAAGCGAGTCGGGATCGCCAAAGTTTCGTCATCGCGGCATTGCAGGACACAACGCACACACAGTCGGCCAGCAATGCCATTTGCCTGAACGAAAGGCCATCTCACTGAAGCCCCCTCGAACTGTCAATGATCATTCCGGCATAACGCGGCTTCACTTAAATAGCCAGGCAAGCACTTTATTGCAGCTCGCCCGTCAGGAGCCGTGTGGCGAGCCCAGTTGAAGGGTGTAACGCGCTGTTTACGCCGGACGATTGGAGCTGAGTGTTTCGGATGAGTGGAGGGGGGCGGGAGCCGGCCAATCAGACCCTGCACATGGCAGGGGCCGATCGAACCGGCTGGCAGTCTTATTCGGTCAGGACGGTGAACTCTATACGACGGTTCTTCGCACGCCCTTCCTCGGTCGCGTTATCCGCCACCGACCGGGTCTGGCCGTAACCCTTGGCGCTCAGGACGCCGGCCGGCACTCCCAGTTTCACCAGTTGGGCGACGACGGCCGCGGCGCGCTTCTGGCTCATGGCGAGGTTGCCCTGGTCAGTGCCGAGACTGTCGCTGTGGCCGCCGACTTCGATATGGGTGCCTTGCGGAGCGGCCTTGATGGCTTCGGCTGCACGCTGGAGGATGTCGAGGCTGTCGGCGGTGATGCGATCAGAGTTGCTGTCGAAATAGACCTGCATCAGGTTCAGTGCGCCGACCAGGTCTTGGGCGTCGAAACCCTGCTAATGCTCTTTGTCAGCGAAATGCGGCTCTCTCCTGTCAGGACCATTTGCTCGCGTGAAGGTGCACCTCATGGACTTGGATGCGGTCCAATGGATCATGTGTTGGGTGTGGAGGTCATCGCCCAGGTGATGAACCCGGCGTTAACAGCCGTAAAAGCCAAGGCGATCAGGAATACGGTGTCAGCTACCCGCATCATCCGCTGACCACGTAGGGTGCGGTGAGTACGCAAGCTCCAGTAGGAAGTTAACGCCGAGACCAGGTAGAACATCATGTTGACTGCCACCAGGTCGTCGATGATCAGGTCTTCCCGGCGCAGGGTGAGGATGACCCGGATGATGCCAATCACCGTCAGGCACACGCCGACCATGGTGGCGGAGACGGAGAAGATGTGGATGCAGATGTCGTCATCGAGGCTGGGAGGTTCCTGCTCACTCATCGCGTTTCACTCGCTGGCGGGAAATGCGGAAAGCGTAGTTGCGATTCGATGAAGGCTTGAGTACGAAGGCTAACGCGCCTACTGTCAGCGGCTGCCCCAAGCCCGGACATGAAACGCCCCATGATCGACTTCAACAATGTCACCGCCTACCAGCAGCAGACCCGCGTGCTGGACGGCTTCTCCCTGCATATCGGCGAAGGCGAGAAGGTCGCCATCCTCGGCCCCAATGGCGCTGGCAAGAGTACGCTGCTCAAGCTGATCAGCCGCGAGCTCTACCCGGTGGATCGCGAGGGCAGTTCGCTGAGCCTGTTTGGCCTGGAGAACGTCACTATCTGGGACCTGCGCAGCCGTATCGGCTTCGTCTCCCAGGACCTGCAGGAAGACTACACGCCCTTCACCCAGGCGCTGGAGGTGGTGATCTCCGGTTTCTTCGGCGCCATCGGCAGCCACGGCCACCTGCAGCCCACGCCGGAGCAGGTCGCCAAAGCGCGCGAGATGCTGGCCATCGTGGAGATGGACGGTTTCGCTGAGCGCATGTTCCAGCGCCTCTCCACCGGCCAGAAGCGCCGCCTGCTGCTAGCGCGCGCACTGATCCACGAGCCCCGCGCATTGATTCTCGACGAGCCGGCCAACGGTCTGGACATGGGCGCCAGCCTGCAGATGCTGACCCTGCTGCGGCGCTTCTGCGGCCCGGAGCACGCGATGATCATCACCACCCATCATCTCGACGAGATCATCCCGGAGATCGAACGCGTGGTGCTGATTGCCGAGGGCAAGGTGGTCGCCGACGGGCCGAAGGCCGAGGTCCTCACCAGCGAGCACCTATCTGCGCTGTACCAGGCGCCGCTGAAGGTGACCGAGCAGGAGGGCTGGTACCGTTGCTGGCATGCCTGACCGGCTGCATTTGTAGGAGCGAGCTTGCTCGCGAAAAAGTCGAGCGGGCCGATTCAGGCTGATGCTGGGTTCGCGAGCAGGCTCGCTCCAACAGATTGATTCGCCGAGTTACCGCCCCAACGCCTGACGCTGCATGTGCATGGCTCGGATGCGTTGTTCCCACTGGGCGCGCTCGGTTTCCGGCAGAGCGTTCCACCACTGGCTCACTGCACGGTTGCTGTAAGGCGTCACCCAGTCGGACCAGTGCGCCATCTGCGCCTGCGGAAAACCATTGTCGCGGCCGCGCAGGTAGTGGTCGAAGAAGCCCAGCACCAGCGTGGCCGGTGCTTCGATCAGCACGTCGGTGGGGGCGCCGCCGATCAGCTTGTCGCGCAGTGGGCGGCGCAGGTATAGCGCATTGTCGGTGAGGCCGGCATGCAGGGTGTCGCGCATGACCAGACGGTGGATGCGTGGATTCTGGCCGGCGTGCGCCAGGCTTTCGTAGGCGAAGTCGTTGAAGCTGCGCGGCTGGGTCGGCGGCGTGACGCCGAGCATGCGGTAGAACAGCGACAGGTCCGAATGCAGCATCAGCATGGGTACCGGCAGGTCCCGGTCGAAGGGCGTGAAGTCGAAGTCGCCGCCGTCCAGGTTCACTGCCGCTGCGCAGCGCTGATCGACCATGCAGACCGCACCAGTAGTCGAACCGCCGAAGGACATCCCCATCTCTCCCACGTGATCGAAGTCACTGGCGGCCACCACTTCGGCGACACTCGGGGGGACTTCGCCGGTTTGAAGACGGTCATGGACAAACAGGCGGTCCGCCAGCCAGACCGGCGCGCTGAGATGGATGGCGCGGTCCGCTGGCGGCTTGAGTTCGGTCGCGAAACGCAATTGGCCGTCGAGGCGGCGGGCCAGATCGTCCTCGCCGTAACCTTGCAGCAGAAGTGGCGAGAAGCCGTGCTCGAAGGCATCGCGAAGGTGGACGTAGAGCGCCGGATCAGTGGGGGCCACTTCGCCGTTTGGGAACAGCGTGGGCGAGGCATCCCCCGTGTGCTGTACGGAGTAGACCGCATATCCGTTGCTGGCCAGTTCCTCCATGATCCGCCCGTTCATGCCGGCGAAAGAGCCGTAGCCGTGGCTGTAGAGCACCACGGGCAGGCGACCGAGGTCGGCCCGCAGCGGCGCGTTTTCGTAGGAATTGGTACGCAAGTGACGAAGGTGCGTGAGCAGCGGCGGGAAATGGAACAGCTCACCGAAACCGCGCGCGGTGCTGCGGCTTTCGGCATCGCTGAAGTAGTGGCGCGGTTGCGCGTCCACCGCCGGCCTGGCCGGATACCAGATGCGCACCAGCAGGCGCCGGGCCTTGCCGGTTGGCGCGCCAAGGAGACCGGTGCGGCTGGCATCGACCAGCTCGAAGTCGCGCATGCCGACCGGGTAGGGGCCACCGGGCTTGGGTAGCGGCGAGACCGGGAAGAAATACAGTGCGGCGACAGCCAGGCTTGTCAGCAGAGTGAAGAACATCCCCGACCAGACTGGCACTCGTGCCGGGTGCCTGCGCCGCAGCAACAGGGCCAGCACCAGGAGTACGGCGACGACTGCGCCGACGGCAGCCTGCCAGCGATCGTCCCACATGCCATACAGCGCCACGAGCAGCGCGAGCAGGGCGGCGGCATTTGCCAGGGGCCGACGACGCAGCCACCAGCCAAGCAAGGCGACGACGAGCAGGGCGAGCAGCAGGCCGTCGGCAAGCGTCATGCAGCGGCGCCTTTGCGCGGCAGTACGGTCCAGGCGATGCCGAACAGCAGCAAGGCGGCGACCAGCACATAAGGCGCACGGCTATCGACCTGGTGCAGCAGGGTGCCCAGCAATGGGCCGCTGATCATGCCCAGCCCATGCACGGCCACCAGGCTGCCCGCAGCAGCGCCTTGCTCGTCTGCTTCCACGGCGTTGGCGTTGAGCGCCGAGACGGCAGGGAAGACCCAGCCCATGCCGGCGGCGGCAACGAAGCAGGAGGCGTAGAGCATCCACGGTGCCACGGCGAAGCACACTGTGGCGAAGCCCAGCGCGGAAATGCTGCCGCCCACGCCGATCAGGCGCAGCGGCGCCCAGTTCAGCTTGCGTACCAGCATCTGCGCACAGATCAGCGCCACGCCCACGGATGTAAGCGCGATGCCAGCTACACGGGCGGCGTCTGCCGGGGGGAGCTGCAGGCGGTCGAGGGCGAAGAAGCCAACGGTCATCTGCGCCACGGTCACGCAGACCATGGCGATGAAGCCCAGGGTCAACGAGCGGCGCAGGCGCTTGTCACTGATTGCCAGGGCGGGGCCTTTACGCTCGTGGGTGCGCTCGTGGTGCGGTAGCCATTTCCACAACACGCCCAGCGCCAGTAGCGGTAACAGGCAGGTGAGCAGCAGCGGCAAGGCCAGGCCGAGCATGGCCAGCAGGCCGGCGAAGCTCGGGCCGACCACCATGCCCACGGCGCTGGCGGCACCGAGCCCAGCCATGGCCGAAGCACGCTTGTCCGCGTTCACGTGGTCGGCCACCAATGCCGCCGAGCAGGCCGGCACGGCGGCGTAGAAGCCTCCCGCCAGTCCGCGCAGCGCAACAATTCCGATGAAGGCCGGCAGCGGAGACATCGAGGTATTCAGCGCCAGGGCCATGAAGGCGCAGAGCAGGGCATAGGTCACCGCGAAGCCAGCCAGGCCGCTGAGCAGCACGCGACGGCGGCCGAGACGGTCGCTGGCAATGCCCCAGACGCGCGCCATGAGCATCCAGGCGATACCGCCCATGGTGACCGTCATGCCCGCCTGCCAGGGCGCCAGGCCCAGGGTGCGCGCCACCGGGCCGATCAGCGCGACGAAGGACATCACCGCTACCGTGCAGACGAAGGTTTCGAACATCAGCGGGCGCAGGTTGAGGGTGGGGGCCTGGGGCGGCATGGCGGTCATTTCGGGGTTGGCTCCTTGGGACGGCGGGGCATTCTCATCCATACAATGACGATCAGGAGCAGCGGAACACCAAGGGAAATCCACGACAACACGTCGAAAACCCCGTCGCCCAACAGCGCCGAGAGCAGCCCGAAGGTGCTCAGCACGGCCAGCGCGCCGGGCCAGCGGAAGATCATCCAGAGTCCGCGTCTCATGCCTTAATCTCCGTGCTCAGGCCGCCGGAATCCAGTTCCGCCAGGCGTTTCTCGATGGGCGTGCGGCGGCGTCCGAGCCATAGGTACAGGCCGCTGGCGAGGATCACGATGCTGACGATATCCAGCAGCGCCCAGACGATCTTCAGCGGCATGCCGCCGTAGTCGCCAAAGTGCAGCGGCTGGGACAGCAGCAGGGTCTTCACGTACAGCGGCATCTCGCGCATGTCGGTCAGTTCGCCGGTTTCGGCATCCACCAGGGCGGGTTTGAGCAGGCGTTCGGTCAGCGGCGTATTACCGCGCATGAACACGGCGTAGTGATGCTTGCTGCTGAACTGTGTGCCGGGGAAGCCTACGAAACTGACCTCCATGTCCGGCGCGGCCTTGCGTGCGGTGTCGATAGCCTTGTGCAGCGAGCCGAGCTGCTCCAGCGGCGGTGCGTCCTTGTACGGTGCGGTCATCTCCGCCAGTTGGCCGCCTTGCCAGAGCATGAGGATCGGCAGCGCCAGGGTGTTGATCACACCGGTGACGCCCACCACCAGCACCCAGGCGAGGGTGACGATGCCCAGCACGTTGTGTAGGTCTAGCCACTTCAGGCGCGAGCTGCGCTGCGAGCGCACGGTGGCGAAGTCGAGCTTGCGCATGAACGGCGTGTAGACCACCACGCCGGAGACCAGCGAAGCCACCAGCAGCAGGCCCATGAAACCGAGGAACAGGTAACCGGGCAGCCCCATGAACAGGTCGGTGTGCAGCTTGAGCATGATGTACATGAAGCCGCCCGGCGGCGGCAGGGCCTCGAAGAACTCCCCGGTGCGCGCGTCGAAAGGCTGCACGTGGCCATCTTCCGGCGGCGGCACCAGGGTTGGCGCGGTGATGACGCCGCCCAGCGGATCGTCCTGCTCCCAATACACGAAGCGCACCACTTCACCCGGCCGTGCCGCCAGCGCGCGGGCGACCACATCGTCGTAGTCGATCTTCGGCGACTGCTCGGTGAGCGGCTTGAGCTCCGGGTGCGGCTCGAAGGTGTGCTCGATCTCTTCGTGGAAGATCAGCGGCAGGCCTGTGAGGCAGAGCATCAGCAGGAATACCGTGGAGATCAGGCTGGTCCACTTGTGCACCAGGTACCAGGTGCGGAGGGCTTTGGCGGTCATCGTCAGGCTCTTTCTTCTTTAAACATCCATTTAGAAATCCACGCTCGCGGACAACTGCAGCGTGCGGCCCTCGCCCAGGTACAGGTACCCGGCGGTGGAAGTGCCCCAGTAGTCCTTGTCGAACACGTTATCCAGGTTGGCGCGTAGCACCACCGGTTTGCCGAGGGTCTCGAAGCGATAGCGCGCGCCCAGGTCCAGGCGCCACCAGTCGGGAATGCTCAGGGCGTTGGCCTGGTCCACGTACTGCTCGCTGGTGTAGATCGTCCGGGCCGTGACAGTCAGGCCCGGCACCTGGGTGATGTCGTACTCACCGCCCAGATTGAGCTGGCGGCGCGGTACGCCGATACCGTTGTTGCCGTCGTACTGGCCGTCCTGGGTCTTGGTCAGCTTGGCCTGGGTGTAGGAAGCACCGCCGAGCAGGCGCGCGCCCTTGGCTACCTCGCCGAACAGGCTCAGCTCCAGGCCGCGGTTGCGTTGTTCGCCGCCACGAGTGAAGCGGCCGTTGTCGTTGACGCTGCTCGGGCGCTTGATCTCGAACGCAGCCAGGGTAGCGCCGAAACCGTCCCACTCGCCCTTGACGCCGACTTCCTTCTGCTTGGAAACGTAGGGCGTGAGCATTTCACCGGCGTTGACGGTGCCAATGGGCGCGGTTTCACCGGGGCTCAGGCCTTCGATGTAATTGGCGTAGAGCGAGATGTTTTCCCACGGCTTGACCACGATGCCACCCATGGGCGTGGTCTTCTCCTCGTCGTAGCCTTCACCTACCGGGGTGCCGACGTTCATTTCGTAGTTCTGCGATTCCACCCGCTGCTTGCGTGCGCCGAGAGTCAGCTCGACGCGGCCGTCGAGGATCGACAGAGTGTCGGCTAGCGCGTAGCTGGTGAGGGTAGCGGCGGTGTACTTCTGCACGTTCTTCGGATAATCGTCCGTGCTCGGCGTGCCGGAGTAGACCGGGTTGTAGAGGTTCGATGCGCGCGACGGGAAGGCGGTGTAGAGGAAGAAGATGTCCGAGTTCTGCACCACGCGGGTCGCGCCGAAATTCAGCTTGTGCTGCACCGGACCGGTGTCGAAAGTGCTGCGCAGGCCGGCCTCGGCGGAGTGCGAGCCGACGTCGTAGACCTGCCAGGCCGGGCTGGAGACGAAATCGCCCTGGTTGCCCATCAGCACCGGGTTGCCGGCCAGGGCGTCCATCTCGCTGCGGCGATCACCATAGCCGGCGTAGCCGGTCAGCCAGTCGGCGATGTCGTATTCACCACGGAACACCAGGGTGCGGTCGGTCATCTCCGAGTCGCCGTAGCCGGGATAGTTCAGGTCGTTGTCCGGTGCATGGGGAATCTTGGTGACACCGGGGCCAACGCTGAACTGGCGGACGACGTTGGTGAGGTCCTCGCGTTGGGTGATGTAGTCGGCGGACAGACGCAGGCGCTCGCCGGTGTAGTCCAGGCCGAGGGAACCCAGGCTGTCTTCCAGTTCCTGCTTGTCCACCGTGGTGTCGCCGTTGCGGTACACGCCATTGAAGCGCACACCGAATTCCTTGCCCTCGCCGAAGCGACGGCCGACATCCAGGTGGGTGCCGAACACCGAGTCGGACAGATACTCCAGGGTCACCCGGTTCAGCGGTTCGGCACCGGCGCGCTTGGTTACCAGGTTCACTGCGCCTCCGACGTTGCCGCTGGGCGGCATGCCGTTGAGCATGGTGCTCGGACCCTTGACCACCTCCACGCGCTCGGCCATCTCCACCGGTACCCGGAAGAACGGCGCCAGGCCGTACATGCCGTTGAGCGCGACGTCGGCGCTGACCACCGGGAAGCCGCGCAGGGAGAAGTCCTCGTTGAGGTTGGTGCGCGCACTGCCGATCTGCGCTGAAGGTTCGTTGGCCAGTACGTCGGCGACGCTCCGGGCCTGCTGGTCATTGATGGTCTGCTCGGTATAGCTGGTGATGCTGAAAGGCGCGTCCATCAGGTCGGTGTTGCCCAGCAGGCCGAGGCGTCCGCCACGCGCCACCTGGCCACCGGCATACTCGGCAGGCAGGTCTTCAGGGCCGGAAGCCTGCCCGGTGATCAGAGAGGGCTGCATTTGCAACGCATCGGGACTGGGTGAACGAATCAGGGTAAAGGTGCCGTCACCGCGCTGCTCCAGTTCCAGGCCGCTGCCTTGCAGCAGGCGCTCGAGGGCGCCGCGGGTTGAATAGTCACCCTTGAGCCCGGGGCTCTGCAGGCCGTCGGTCAGCGTCGGGTCGAAGGACAGGTGCACGCCGGTCTCGGCGGCGAACGAGGCCAGGGCGCGGCCCAGTGGACCGGGGGAAATACTGTAGCTGCGTACTTCGCTGGCTGCCGGCGCGGCCGTCACCGGCGTCGCCACGGCCACCGCCAGGGAGAGGAGGGCGGTGCGTACCGCCAGGGAAAGTGAAGAGGGGTGTGCGTGTCTGCTGCTGGACATGGACGGGGTACCTTCGGGCCTCTGCGGGCTTCGTGTCGGGAGATGTTCCCCTGTTGCCAGCTGAAGTGAGAAAAAGTCTCACTTCTTTTTGAAAATATTTTGCATCAACGCCCGGTGCCTGTCTTCAGGCGGCTGCCAGAGTGATCCAGAAGTCCGTTACCCGACGGATTCGCAGGGGATAGGTGGCCTGCAGCATCGACAGCGCGAGGTTGCTGTCCAGCAGCGGGAAAGCCCCTGACACCGCCAGTTGCGCCACCGCAGGGTCACAGCGCAGCACGCCGCGGCGATATCGGCTCAGCTCGCCCAGCAGTGCCTGCAGGGGCAGGCGGTCGGCCATCAGCATGCCGTGGGTCCAGGCATCCGGGTTCGGCGTGCTGGGCATGGCAGTGATGGATTGCGCGGTCAGCAGTACGGACTCCCCGGCACCCAGCCACTGGCCGGAGCCTTGCAACGGCGACACCTGCACGCGCCCGTGCTGCACGGCAACTCGGGTCGCGCCGTCGGCTTGGCGTACGTTGAAGCGTGCCTCGGCGGTTTGCATCCGGCCTTCGCGGGTGGTGACCAGGAACGGGCGGCCGTCCGCGCGGGTATCGAGGAATATTTCGCCGCGCAGCAACCGCACCAGGCGTTGTGCGGGAGTGAAGGCGATATCTACGGCGCTGTCAGTGTTCAACGTGAGCAGACTGCCATCGGGCAGCGGCAGCTTGCGCTGCTCGCCCACCGCGGTGTGCTGGTCGGCCAGCCAATCCTGCCAGGGTTGTGTGCGCCAGGTAGCGAGGCCTACCGGAGCGACGGCCAGCAGCACGGCAAGCTGCTTGAGGGCGCGACGGCGGTCCAGCGTGCGTTCTCGGCCCAGCGTCGGCATGGCCAGAGCGGGAGGCAAGCTGCCAAGGTAGCCCAGCAGGCGCTCGGCGCGGTCCCAGGCGCGGGCGTGCTGCGGACTCTGCCGTTGCCAGTCGGCGCAGGCGCGGCGGGTTTCCTCGCTGGCATCGTGCTGCAGGCGCACCAGCCAGTCCGCCGCTTCGTCGAGGATGCGAGGCGCGATGGGCTCGGCGGCAGTCATTCCATCAACTCCAGGCAATGACGGAAGGCCTGCTGCATATAGCGCTTCACCGAGCCAAGGGACACGCCCAGGCGTTGGGCGATGGCCTCGTATTTCAGCCCCTCGATCTGCGCCAACAGGAAGGCCTGGCGTACCGGGTCAGGCAGACGAGCAAGCAGGGCGTCGATCTCGTGCAGGGTTTCCAGCACCAGGTAGCGCTGTTCGGGGGAGGGGGCCAGCTCTTCCGGAAGCCCGGCCAGGGCTTCGAGATAGGCGCGTTCCAGCGACTGGCGTTGGAACCAGTTGATCATCAGCCCCTTGGCTATCGTTGTAAGGTAAGCCCGCGGCTCGCGTGCATCCAACACCCGGCGTGAACCGAGCAGGCGGGTGAAAGTGTCCTGGGCCAGGTCCGCTGCCTGTTCGTGGCAGTCCAGGCGACGGCGTAGCCAGCCTTGCAGCCAGCCGTGATGGTGCTGGTAAAGCTCGCTAACGGCGGCATGGAGGGGAGCATCGACCGGGGGCATGACGGAATTTTTATCATTTGAGAATGCTTCTCATGATAAGGGTTGCTGCGCTCTGCTCACAAGCCCCCTTGAAGGATGGCATGCAGTAGCTTGTCAGCCTGCCCGGCTAGCTAGGTCGAGGGTTGTCAGCTGGGGGGCGGAAAGGCTCAACTGGGTAGCCCATACCAGGCTGGCGAGCTGGCGTTCATTGGTGGCACTGGCGATGGGGGCGGCGATGCCTGGCTGCTGGCGGAGCCAGGCGAGCGCGACCTCCGCCGGCGTCGAGTGGGTTTCTTCGGCGACCTGGCCCAGCGCCGCGAGAATCTTCAATCCGCGGGTATCAAAGTAGCCCTCCAGGTCTTCGCCACGGGCGCTACCGGCGAGGTCGCCGGGGGCGCGGTACTTGCCGGTGAGAAAGCCCGAGGCGAGGCTGAAATAGGTCACCACGACGTTGCCGTGTTCGGCGGCGATGGCTGCGGTTTCCGTTTCGTGGCCCGCGCGGTCGTAGAGGTTGTACTGGACCTGCAGTGCGGAATACGCAGGGAGGCCGTTGCTACGTGAAGTGGCTTCGGCTGCCTGCAGTTGTTGTCGGCTGAAATTGGACGCACCGATGGCGCGTACCTTCCCCGAGGCGATCAAGTCTTCGTAGGTGCGCAGGGTTTCTTCGTGGGGCGTGCTGTCATCGGGGTAATGGCTGAAGTACAGGTCGATGTAGTCGGTGTTCAGGCGCCGCAGGGAGTCCTCGACACCCTGCAGGATCCAGCGGCACGACAGCCCGCGCCGCTGTACCGAGAGTTCGGCGCCGACCTTGGTGCACAGCGTCACCTCAGTGCGGCGCCCCGGCTGGCTGGCGAGCCAGCGGCCGATGATGGCCTCCGACTCGCCGCCCTCGTGACCCGGCACCCAGACTGAGTACATATCCGCAGTATCGATACTGCTCAGCCCCGAGTCGAACGCCGCGTCCAGCAGGCGTCGCGACATCGCTTCGTCCACCGTCCAGCCGAACACGTTACCGCCCAGTATCAGTGGTGAAAGGTTCAGGTCACGAGCATGCATGGCTTTCTCCTCAGCACACCGCGATATGCGAATCCGCGCGCGGCTCGGTACCGCCGCAGAGCACGCCGGTTTCAGGATCGCGGACGATGATCTGGCCGCGCCCGTAGTCGGTGAGGTCGCAGGCGATCTCCACCTCGTGACCGCGTCGCGCCAGGCCGAAGGCGAGGTCGCGGTTGGCGTGCTGCTCGATGCCGACTTTCATGCCGCCCAGCCATTGCCAGCGCGGGGCGTCCAGCGCGGCCTGCGGGTTGAGGCCGAAGTCGACCAGGTTCATCACCATCTGCACGTGGCCCTGGGGCTGCATGTAGCCGCCCATCACGCCGAACGGGCCGACGGCCACGCCATCCTTGCTGAGGAAGCCGGGGATGATGGTGTGGAAGGTCTTCTTGCCCGGCGCCAGCGCGTTGGAATGCGCCGGGTCGAGGCTGAATTCCGAGCCACGGTTCTGCAGGCCGATGCCGCTGTCGGGGAGCACCACGCCGGAGCCGAAGCCGTGGTACGCGCTCTGGATGAAGGAGACCATGTTGCCTTCGCCGTCGGCGGTGGCGATGTACACAGTGCCGCTGGAGAGCGGGTCACCGTGTTTCGGCTCGGCGGCCTGATCGCTGATTTCAGCGCGGCGGCGCGCGGCGTAGTCGTCGGAGAGCAGCGCGGCGGTGCTGACGCGCATGTGCTCGGCGTCGGTGATGTAGTGCAGGCCGTCGGCGTAGGCCTTCTTCATGGCTTCGAGCTGGCGGTGCCAGGTGAGCTGGCTGTCGCGCTGGTCGAAGTCGTAGCCCTGGAGGATGTTCAGGGTCATCAGGGCGATCAGGCCCTGGCCGGCGGGGGGGATTTCCCAGACGTCATAGCCACGGTAGTTGGTCTTGATCGGCTCGACCCACTTGGGCTTGTAGCCGGCCAGGTCGGCGGCGCTCAGCTCGCCACCGGTGGCGGCGGAGTGCTCGGCGAGGCGCTGGGCGAGGGCGCCACGGTAGAAGCTATCGCACTTCGTCTCGGCCAGTTCGGCGAGGGTTTTCGCCTGGGCCGGGTTGCGGAACAGCTGGCCGGCGCGGGGGGCTTTGCCGTCCACGGTGAAGGTGTCGAACCAGGCTTCCAGGGCTGGCACGGCGGCCCGGCTTTGCTGGTATTCCTGGCGCGCGATTTCCCACTGGTAGGCAACCACCGGGGACACCGGGAAGCCGTCGCGGGCCAGGGCGATGGCCGGTTGCAGCAGGTCGGCGAAAGGCAGTTTGCCGAAGCGTGCGGACAGCTCGGCCCAGGCCGAGGGGATGCCCGGCACGGTGACCGGCAGCCAGCCGTGTACCGGCATCTTCTCAAAACCGGCGGCTTTTACCTTGTCGATGGAGATGGAGGCAGGCGCGTGGCCGCTGGCGTCCAGACCGTGCAACTGGTCCTTGACCCAGACCAGGGCGAAGGCGTCGCCGCCGATGGCGCAGCCGGTGGGTTCGACCACCGTCAGCGCGGCGGCGGTGGCGATGGCGGCGTCGATGGCGTTGCCGCCGGCGCGCAGCATGGCAATGCCGGCCTCGGCAGCCAGGGGCTGCGAGGCGGCGACCATGCCGTTACGGGCGAACACGCTCTGGCGCTGGGAGGCGTAGGGGTACTCGTGGGCAGAGAAGCTCAGCATGGAAAACTCTCTTCGGTTCAGCGGTCAGTCTTGATACGGGTCCATTCGCGGGTGATCACGCGCTGGATTTTCGGCGGCAGGTCGGCGGAGACGTAGAGCTTCTCGATCACCGCGTCGCTGGGGTAGATGCCGGGGTTGTCACGGACTTTCGGATCGAGCAGCGGGGTGGCGTCGGGGTTGGGGTTGGCGTAGCCGACGTAGTCGCTGACCGGGGCGATCACTTCCGGGCGCAGCAGGTAGTTCACCAGCTCGTGGGCGCCCTTGGGGTTCTTCGAGTCGCGCGGGATGGCGAGCATGTCGAACCAGAGGTTGGCGCCTTCCTTGGGGATCACGTAGCGCACGTCGATCTTCTTGCCGGCTTCCTGGGCGCGGCTCTGCGCCTGCATCACGTCGCCCGAGTAGCCGACCGCCACGCAGATGTCGCCGTTGGCCAGGTCAGTGGTGTACTTCGAGGAGTTGAAGTAGGTGATCGACGGACGCAGCTTCTGCAACAGTGCGGAGGCCTTGGTGTAGTCCTCGGGGTTGGTGCTGTTCGGGTCCAGGCCCAGGTAGTGCAGCGCCTGCGGGATGATCTTCACCGGTGCGTCGAGGAAGGCCACGCCGCAGCCATGCAGCTTGGCAAGGTTTTCCGGCTTGAAGATCAGGTCCCAGGAATCCAGCGGAGCGTTGTCGCCGAGGGCGGCCTTGACCTTGTCGTAGTTGTAGCCGATGCCCACGGTGCCCCACATGTAGGGCACGGCGTACTGGTTGCCCGGGTCGGCGGCTTCCAGGCGCTTCATCAGGCGCGGGTCGAGGTGCTTCCAGTTGGGCAGTTGGGCGCGGTCGAGTTTCTGGTAGACGCCGGCGTTGATCTGCTTGGTGAGGAACTGGCTCGACGGCACCACCAGGTCGTAGCCCGAGTGACCGGAGAGCAACTTGGCCTCTAGCATTTCGTTGGTGTCGAAGACGTCGTACTGGACCTTGATGCCGGTGTCCTTCTCGAAGTTCTTCAGGGTGTCCGGGCCCATGTAGTCGGACCAGTTGTAGAAGCGCACCAGCTTGTCGTCGGCCTGGGCGGCGGTGGCGCAGGCGAGGAGGGTGAGAGTGCTGGCGAACAGAACGCGTTTACGCATGACTTGTCCTTATCTTCAGAGAACGCGGCTGAGGAATTCCCGCGTGCGCGGGTGGTGTGGATTGCCGAAGACCTGCGCGGGCGGGCCTTCTTCGATGAGCTCGCCCTGGTGCAGGACCACCACGCGGTCGGCCACTTCGCGGGCGAAGCCCATCTCGTGGGTGACGACCACCATGGTCATGCCTTCGTCGGCCAGCTCCTTCATCACCTGCAGCACTTCGCCCACGGTTTCCGGGTCCAGCGCGCTGGTGGGTTCGTCGAAGAGCATGGCCTGGGGCTTCATCGCCAGGGCGCGGGCAATGGCCACGCGCTGCTGCTGGCCGCCTGAGAGCTGGCCGGGGTAGTGCTCGGCCTTGTCCGACAGGCGCACCCGTGCCAGTAGACGGCGGGCCTGGTCCAGCGCCTCGCCCTTGGGCACACCGAGCACCTGGGTCGGCGCTTCGATGATGTTCTCCAGCACGGTCATGTGCGGGAACAGGTTGAAGCGCTGGAAGACCATGCCGATGTCGCGGCGACGCCGGGCGATGTTGCTTTCCGAGTCGCGCACCAGCTTGCCGTCCGGGCGTTCGCGGTAGCCCATCAGCTCGCCGTTGACGCGAATGCTGCCGCCCTGGATGTCTTCCAGGTGGTTCATGCAGCGGATGAAGGTGGTCTTGCCCGAGCCCGAGGCGCCGATCAGCACCACCACTTCGCCCCGGCGTACTTCCAGGGAAACGCCCTTGAGGATTTCCAGTTCGCCGAAGGCCTTGTGCACGTCGCGGGCCTGGATTACCACGTCTTTCATGTCCGGGATCATCTCAACGCCCCCTCAGCAGTTTCATCGCCTGCCGGCCGAACAGGCGGTTCGAGGCGGCTGGCTGGCCATCGGATTTGCCGAAGCGCACTTCCAGCCAGCGCTGGAAGAAGCCCCACAGGGTGGTCAGGGCGAGGAAGTAGATCGCCACGACCAGGTACAGCTCGAACACGCGGAAGGTCGCCGAGGTGACCATCTGGGTGCTCAGCAACAGTTCCTGTACGCCGATCACGCTGACCAGCGTGGTGTTCTTCAGCATCACGTTGAACTCGTTGCCCAGCGGCGGAACGATCACCCGGAAGGCCTGCGGCAGCACGATGCGGCGCATCAGCTTGGGGAAGGTCATGCCGAGGGATTTGCCGGCCTCGTACTGGCCCTTGTCCACCGCACCGATACCGGCGCGGATGATCTCGGCCATGTACGCGCCTTCGTTGAGGCCCAGGGCGATGATCGCGGCCTGGATATTGCCCGGCAGGATGAACAACCCCAGGTCCAGGTCCTCGAAGCGGAAGATCCCGCCAGCAGCCAGCGCGGTGTAGAGGAAGACGATCTGCACCAGCAGCGGCGTGCCGCGCATCAGCCACACGTAGAAACGCACCGGGTATTGCAGCAGCGGATTGGTCGACAGGCGCATCAGCGCCGCCAGCAGCCCGAGCACGCAGCCCAGGAGCATGGCGCTGACGGCGATCACGCAGGTCAGCCACAGGCCGTAGAGGTAGATATCGCTCGGTCGCAGCAGGTACTGCCAGAACACGTCCCAACTGAAGTTCATGTCTCGTTACCTCAGTCCAGTTTGTCGCCTTCGATATGCCACTTGGCCAGGAGCGCGGCGTAGCTGCCGTCGGCCTGCATGTCCTTGATGATCTGGGTGACGGCTTCGCTCAGCTGCTTGTCTTCCTTGCGGATGCCCAGGCCGGTAAGGATGCGCGCGAAGGCCGGCACGCCGATCTCGAACAGGTCCGGCGCGGTGCTCTGGTAGTAACCGGCGGTTTCCACGGTGGTGCCGTAGGCGTCGGTCTGGCGGATGCGCAGGGACTGGAAGGCGTCGGTGTCGGTGTTGTAGACCACCACTTTCATCGGCGGCTTGCCGGCCTTTGCCAGCTTCTCGTTGTGGGCCTCGAGCAGGGTACGGATGGTTGAACCGTTGAGCACCGCGACCTTCTTGCCGGAGAGATCGTCCAGGGTGTGAATGCCCTCGGGGTTGCCCTTGCCGACGACCACGGCCTGGCTGGAGTACATGTAGTTGACCATGTCGATCACTTCGCGCCGCTCGGGCTTGTCGAACAGTTGGTCGACAAGCATGTCGCACTGACCGGCGAGCAGCGCCGGGATCAGCCCGGAGAAGGGCGTGATGCGCCAGTCGATCTTCTTGTCGCCCAGGCGCTTGGCGATGGCTTCGCCCAGGTCGATGGTGACGCCGGTGAGCTTCTGGTTGGCGTCATAGAAGCCCATGGGCGGGGAGTCCATGCCGCCGCAGAAGGTGACCTTGCTGGCGTTCTGCAAGCGGTCGGGAATCTTCACATCGGCATGCGCCAGGGGGGCGGCCAGGCAAAGGGCGAGAAGGCATTGCGGGATCCTGCGTTCGAACATGTTGCTCTCCGGGGTGGGGTTGCCAGGGGCAGTTCAGGGACACAGAAGTACGGGTCTAGGCGCCCGTTGCTTCGATTCTCTTCTTCGTGGATCGGCTTCGTGGATTTCGTTTGGGTGGATTGCGCGTTGGTGGATGGCGCCTCAGGTGGCTTGCGCCTCGAGGAATTTCGCCAGGGACGGGATGGTTCCCTCGATGTGGTCGCAGATCACCCGCTCGGCTTCGCGGGCATCGCCCGAGCGCAGGGCGTCGAGGATCACCGCGTGTTCCTCGCGGGCGCTCATGGGCTTGTCGACGTGCTGCAGCCACAGGCGCATGTGCGGCTCGATCACGGAGTAGAGCGCGGTGATCTGCCGTTGCAGGCGCGGACGTCCGGAAAGGCTGCAGAGGTATTCGTGGAAGGCGCGGTGGCGGCTGACCCACCCGGCGCTGTCGTCGCGGTAGTCGTCCATTTCGTCGAGCATGCGTTCGAGGCGGGACAGGTCTCGGTCGGTGAGTTGCGGCACGGCGAGGCGGATGGCCAGGCCTTCGAGGGCGCTGCGCATCTCGAAGACTTCGCGCATTTCCTCGATGTTCAGGCCGCTGACGATGGCACCGCGATTGGGTCGCAGGGTCACCAGGCCCTCGGCGTCCAGGCGCTTGAAGGCACCACGCACGGGCATGCGGCTCATGCCGATGTCGCTGGCGATGTCCTCGGCCACCAGGCGGTCGCCGGTCTTGTAGCGGCCGGTGCAGATGGCCTGGAGGAGATAGTCGTAGGCCTCGTCTTCGGCGCTCATCGGCGGGCGGGCAGCGGGTACCAGGCGCATGGGGTGTTTCCTCGTGGATTTTTGGATCCAATTATCCATGCATGCAGTTAAGCAGTTGCCGTGCCAATGCTGGCGAAATGATTGGAACTGGCCGGGGTAGAGCGGTAGGCGTAGGAAGGCGGGGTGGGAATGATGGAATGGGACGGGGCGAAACGGTAACGGATAGGGTATTTCGTGCGCGCTTGCGGTGCGCTTCGGTAACGTTGTGGTGCATGGTGGGCGCGTATGTGTAGGAGCGGGCCATGCCCGCTACCAAACCCGTGTCGGGCGCTTGTGGCCGGAAAATTGGGTTGGATACCGGCCGGATCGCGGGTGTGGCCGCTTCTATAGGTTCTACGCTCGCTCCTGCTCTTCGTAGGAGCGAGCTTGCTCGCGAACCGGCTCGGCCGGCGGTTACGTCCCGATCACGCCCCCATCGTCCTTGGTGATCACCAACGTCGTCGAACGCGGGATGCTCTTGCCGTCGCTGGCCGGGAAGCTGATGCCCGGGTGCTGGATGTTCACCCACAGCGTCTTGCCATCCGGCGTCTGGGTGATGCCGGTCAGCTCGCAGCCGCGCGGGCCGACCAGGAAGCGCCGCACCTCGCGGCTGTGCGGGTCGGCGCAGAGCAGCTGGTT
>NZ_SWDV01000034.1 GCF_005877905.1 Pseudomonas nicosulfuronedens
AACCTTCCGTAGATCTCTCTAGACAGAAAAAATCATAAATCGTTGATTTTTAATATGTTTTAAATTCAACAAAAGACCCTAGTAGATTTCTCTAGACAATAAAAAGGCCGCCTTGTGGGCGGCCTTTTTCAGGGATGGCGGGATATCAGGCCATCGCTTCCTGGGGTTTGCCCAGCAGACGGTCGATCACCACCATCACGGCCAGCATGGCCACCGAGGGGATCAGCCAGGCGAGGCCCTGTTCGGCCAGCGGCAGGTGCTCCATCCAGGCTGGCATCCAGGCATCGAGCTTGGCGCCTTTCAGCGCGTCGATGATGCCGAAGACGAAGGAGATGACCATGACCGGGGCGACGATACGGGTTTGCGAACGCCACAGGCTGGCACAGAAGCTCAGCGCCACCAGTACGATGCATGGCGGGTAGATGGCGGTCAGCACCGGGATCGAGAACTGGATGAGCTTGGTCAGACCCAGGTTCGACACCAGCAGCGAGAAGCCGGCCAGGATGATCACCAGGCTGCGGTACGACAGCGGCAGGATGCGGCAGAAGTACTCGGCGCAGGCGCAGGTCAGGCCCACGGCGGTGACCAGGCAGGCCAGCGCGATGAGCACGGCGAGGAAGGTGCTGCCCAGCGAGCCGAAGGTGTGCTGCACGTAGGCGTGCAGCACGGCTGCGCCATTGGCTGCACCGGCGGCGATGTCGTGGCTGCCGGCACCCAGGCGGAACAGGCTGATGTACACCAGCGCCAGGCCTACCCCAGCGATCAGGCCGGCGATGATGGCGTAGCGGGTGATCAGCCGCGGAGACTGCACGCCACGGGAACGGATCGCATTGACGATGACGATGCCGAAGACCAGCGCGCCGAGGGTATCCATGGTCAGGTAGCCATTGACGAAGCCCTGGGAGAACGCGGCCGTCTGGTAGGCCGGCTCAGCAACGCCGATGGGACCGGCCGGCAGCATGAAGGCGGCGATGCCCAGTGCGGCCAGGGCGATGATCTTCAGCGGCGCAAGGAAGCGGCCAACAGTATCGAGCAGCTTGCCCGGATACAGCGAGATCACCAGCACGATCAGGAAGTACACCAGGCTGTAGAGGAACAGCGGCAGCGCGCCCTCCCCGGTCAGCGGCGCCAGGCCGACTTCGAAGGAGACGGTGGCGGTACGCGGGGTGGCGAACAGCGGTCCAACCGACAGGTAGCAGACAGCCGCCAGCAACCCACCGGCGACCTTGCCGATGGGGTGGCTCAGCGTGTCCATCGCACCACCGACCTTGGCCAGGGCAACCACGGTAATCACCGGCAGGCCAACGGCGGTGATCAGGAAGCCCAGCGCGGCCATCCACACGTGCGGCCCCGACTGCAGACCCACGATCGGCGGGAAGATGATGTTGCCCGCGCCAACGAACAGCGCGAAGGTCATAAAACCAAGTGCCAGGACGTCCTGGCCTTTCAAGACTTTCATGAAGGGAAATACCACAGTGCTGAAACGGTTTCGTGGTCTCCCAAGGCACGCACGCCGTACGGACGTGACAAAGCCGCATCGAACGGGATTGGCCGGCTCACGCCTGCGCCTCCTGTGATGCTGCTGTCATCGGTACGGAGAGTTGTTCTTGGAAGTCCGATAGCAGAGGTTTTCCAAGGGCTCGTGGCCCGTTTGCTCCTGCATTCTGGTTATCCCGACATCCTTGCCGGTCAGGAATCGCCGTCGCCTCCGGGTAGGAATTGACGGTGAGCGAGCCTTCCCTTGTGGGGAACGCGACGCTTCATATAGTTGCTAGCCTAACGATCTATTCCGATGAACTGCACTGACATACGTCAGATCGTCCGCGCAATGATCGGCGATGTCGCCTGAACGACACTTTGTAGACGCAGCCATAACGACAGAGGCCACCCGAAGGTGGCCTCTGTTGACGGACGGTTAAATAAGCGAGGCGCTTACTTGACCGGCCAGCCGGTCAGCTCGGCCAGGGCCTTACCGATGTCAGCCAGGGAACGCACGGTTTTCACACCAGCGTCCTGCAGGGCGGCGAACTTCTCGTCCGCAGTGCCCTTGCCGCCGGAGATGATGGCGCCGGCGTGGCCCATGCGCTTGCCGGGCGGTGCGGTGACACCAGCGATGTAGGACACCACCGGCTTGGTCACGTTGGCCTTGATGTAGGCAGCGGCTTCTTCTTCAGCCGAACCACCGATCTCGCCGATCATGACGATGGCTTCGGTTTTCGGGTCTTCCTGGAACAGCTTCAGGATGTCGATGAAGTTGGAGCCCGGGATCGGGTCACCACCGATGCCCACGCAGGTGGACTGGCCGAAGCCGGCGTCGGTGGTCTGCTTCACGGCTTCATAGGTCAGGGTGCCGGAACGCGACACGATGCCTACCTTGCCCGGCAGGTGGATGTGACCCGGCATGATGCCGATCTTGCACTCGCCGGGAGTGATCACGCCCGGGCAGTTCGGGCCGATCAGGCGTACGCCCAGCTCGTCGCACTTGACCTTGGCTTCCAGCATGTCGATGGTCGGGATGCCTTCGGTGATGCAGACGATCAGCTTGATGCCGCCGAAGGCCGCTTCCAGGATCGAGTCCTTGCAGAACGGAGCCGGAACGTAGATGACCGAAGCGTCAGCGCCGGTAGCTTCCACGGCTTCCTTGACGGTGTTGAACACCGGCAGGCCCAGGTGGGTGGTGCCGCCCTTGCCGGGGGTCACGCCGCCAACCATCTTGGTGCCGTAGGCGATGGCTTGTTCGGAGTGGAAGGTACCCTGCGAGCCGGTGAAGCCCTGGCAGATGACTTTGGTGTCTTTATTGATCAGGACGCTCATTACTTACCCTCCGCGGCCTTGACGACTTGCTGGGCAGCGTCGGTCAGGCTGGTCGCCGCGATGATGTTCAGACCGCTTTCGGCCAGTACCTTGGCGCCGAGGTCGGCGTTGTTGCCTTCCAGACGAACGACAACCGGGATTTTCACGCCGACTTCTTTCACGGCGCCGATGATGCCTTCGGCAATCATGTCGCAGCGAACGATGCCGCCGAAGATGTTCACCAGAACGGCAGCGACGTTGCTGTCGGACAGGATGATCTTGAACGCTTCGGTCACGCGCTCTTTGGTGGCACCGCCGCCAACGTCGAGGAAGTTGGCCGGCTTGCCGCCGTGCAGGTTGACGATGTCCATGGTGCCCATGGCCAGGCCAGCGCCGTTGACCATGCAGCCGATGTTGCCTTCCAGCGCGACGTAGTTCAGTTCCCACTTCTGCGCATGGGCTTCACGAGCGTCGTCCTGGGACGGGTCGTGCATGGCGCGCAGCTTGGGCTGACGGTACATGGCGTTGGAGTCGATGTTGATCTTGGCATCCAGGCAGTGCAGGTTGCCGTCTTTCTTGATCACCAGCGGGTTCACTTCCAGCAGCGCCAGGTCGTAGTCCTGGAACAGCTTGGCCAGGCCGACGAAGATGTGGGTGAACTGCTTGATCTGATCGCCTTTCAGGCCCAGCTGGAAGGCCAGCTCGCGACCCTGGTAGGGCTGAGCGCCAACCAGCGGATCGATGGTGGCCTTGAGGATCTTCTCAGGGGTTTCGTGCGCCACTTTCTCGATGTCCACGCCACCTTCGGTGGAGGCCATGAAGACGATGCGACGGCTGGAACGGTCGACAACGGCGCCGAGGTACAGCTCCTTGTCGATGTCGGTGCAGGATTCCACCAGGATCTTGCTGACCGGCTGGCCATTGGCGTCAGTCTGGTAGGTCACCAGACGCTTGCCCAGCCAGTTGGCGGCGAACGCCTTGGCGTCCTCTTTGCTCTTGACCAGCTTCACACCGCCCGCTTTACCGCGGCCACCGGCGTGTACCTGGGCTTTAACGACCCACTCGGTACCACCGATCTTTTCACAGGCTTCTGCGGCCTCTTCGGGTGTGTCGACGGCGAAGCCCTTGGATACGGGCAGGCCGTACTCAGCGAACAGCTGCTTACCCTGATATTCGTGGAGATTCATGCTTGTCTACCGTTTTCGTCTTGGGTATTGCGCATTCGGCGCGGCGCTCGTGGCACCACGCCACCTGTGACCGAGTCCCCCTCGGGGGAGAAACGATCCGGCGGATGGACGGCAGCCCCTCGCAAAAGACTGCCGCCCTCCCCGCCGTGGTCCCGTTCCTTAGCGCTTCTTGCGGTTGGCGATGTGGATGGCGTGGCCATTCACTGCCAGGGCCGCTTCGTGCAGCGCTTCGGACAGAGTCGGGTGGGAGAAGACCATCATGCCCAGGTCTTCGGCACTGGTGCCGAATTCCATGCCGATCGCGCCCTGCTGAACCAGCTCGGCGGCGCTCGGGCCGATCACGTGGACGCCCAGTACGCGGTCGGTCTTGGCATCGGCGATGACCTTGACCAGACCGGTGGTGTCGTTGGCAGCCATGGCACGGCCACTGGCGGCGAACGGGAAGGTGCCGACATTGACTTCGACGCCTTCGCCTTTCAGCTGCTGCTCGGTCTTGCCGACCCATGCGATTTCCGGGTGGGTGTAGATCACCGACGGAATCAGGTCGTAGTTCATCTGGGCCTTGTGGCCGGCGATGCGCTCGGCAACCATCACGCCCTCTTCCGAGGCCTTGTGCGCCAGCATGGCGCCGCGGACCACGTCACCGATGGCGTAGACGCCCGGAACGCTGGTCTTGCACTGGTCGTCGACGAAGATGAAGCCGCGCTCGTCCAGGGTCACGCCGCTGTCGGCGGCCAGCAGGTCGGTGGTCACCGGGCGACGGCCCACGGCCACGATCAGCTTGTCGAAGGTTTCCTTCTGCTCGCCGTTGGCGTCGGTGAAGGTCACGGTGACTTGCTTCTTCTTCACGTCCGAACCGGTGACGCGAGCGCCCAGGCGGATGTTCAGGCCTTGCTTGGTCAGGACCTTCAGGGCTTCCTTGGCGATCTGCTCGTCGGCAGCCGGGAGGAACTTGTCCAGGGCTTCCAGGACGGTGACTTCAGCGCCCAGGCGAGCCCAGACCGAACCCAGTTCCAGGCCGATGACGCCAGCGCCGATCACGCCCAGCTTCTTCGGCACGCTCTGGAATTCCAGGGCGCCGGTGGAGTCGACGATCACGTCTTCGGTCAGCGGGGCCGGCGGGATCTCGACCGGCTTGGAGCCCGAGGCGATGATGATGTTGTCGGCTTCCAGAACCTGGGTCTTGCCGTCCAGGCCGGTCACTTCGACCTGCTTGTTGGCCAGGACCTTGCCGTGGCCTTCGAAAGAGGTTACGCCATTGGCCTTGAACAGGGTGGCGATGCCGCCGGTCAGGTTCTTCACGATGTTGGCCTTGCGGGCAATCATCGCCGGAACGTCCATCTTCACGCCGCCGGTGGAGATACCGTGGATGTCGAAGCCTTCTTTGGCTTCCTTGTACTTCCAGGAGCTGTCCAGAAGGGCCTTGGACGGAATGCAGCCTACGTTCAGGCAGGTACCGCCGAGAGCGACCTTGCCCTCTTTACCGATGTATTTCTCGATGCAAGCGGTCTTCAGGCCGAGTTGGGCGGCACGAATAGCGGCTACGTAGCCGCCAGGGCCGGCACCAATCACAACCACGTCGAATTTCTGGCTCATGTCTCAATCCTTATTCCGGTGAAGCGGACGGCCCCTTTCGGGGCCGTCGTGTAGTACGGGGCCGTCGTGTGAACTGACGTATCAGACGTCCAGCAGCAGGCGAGCCGGATCTTCCAGCAGATCCTTCATGGTGACCAGGAAGCTTACCGCTTCCTTGCCATCGATCATGCGGTGATCGTAGGACAGCGCCAGGTACATCATCGGCAGGATCACGACCTGACCGTTAACGGCCATCGGGCGTTCCTGGATCTTGTGCATGCCGAGGATGGCAGTCTGCGGCGGGTTGACGATCGGAGTCGACAGCAGGGAACCGAATACGCCACCGTTGGAAATGGTGAAAGTACCACCGGTCATGTCTTCGATGGACAGCTTGCCGTCTTTGGCTTTCTTGCCGAAGGTGGCGATGCCGTTCTCGATCTCGGCCAGGCTCATGAACTCGGCGTTACGCAGAACCGGTACGACCAGACCGCGGTCGCTGGAAACTGCCACACCGATGTCCTGGTAGCCGTGGTAGACGATGTCGTTGCCGTCGATCGAGGCGTTGACGCCCGGGAAGCGCTTCAGGGCTTCGGTGGCGGCCTTGACGAAGAACGACATGAAGCCCAGGCGAACGCCGTTGTGCTTCTTCTCGAACAGGTCCTTGTACTTGTTGCGCAGGTCCATGATCGGCTTCATGTTGACTTCGTTGAAGGTAGTCAGCATGGCCATGGAGGACTGGGCTTCGACCAGACGCTCGGCAACCTTGGCGCGCAGGCGGGTCATCGGAACGCGCTTCTCGACGCGGTCGCCCGCGGCGAACACGGGAGCGGCGGCAGCAGCCGGAGCGGCGGCCTTGGCGGCCGGAGCAGCAGCCGGGGCGTTCTTCTTGGCTTCAACAGCGGCTACGACGTCTTCCTTGGTCACGCGACCGCCCTTGCCGGTGCCGGCCAGGCTGTTCGGGTCGATGCCGTTCTCCTCGGCCAGCTTGCGGGCGGCCGGCGAGAGGATGTTGTCGTCGCCAGCGGCGGCAGCCGGGGCAGCAGCGGCCGGAGCGGCAGCCGGAGCCGAGGCGGCAGCCGGAGCAGCAGCGGCAGCACCGCCTTCGCTCAGCTTGCCCAGCAGCTCGTTGGAGAGAACGGTGTCGCCTTCGTTCTTGACGATCTCAGCCAGGACGCCGTCGGCTTCGGCCAGTACTTCGATCACGACCTTGTCGGTTTCGATGTCGACGATCAGCTCGTCACGCTTGACGGCTTCACCGACCTTCTTGTGCCAGGTTGCGACGGTGCCGTCGGCAACCGATTCCGGGAAGGTTGGGGCTTTGATTTCGATAGCCATTATGTGTGTTTCCTTAAATTCGGTATCAACTGCGCGTTGGCGTTAAACGGTGAAGGCGTCCTGCAGCAGTTTTTCCTGCTGCTCGGCGTGCATCGAAGCGTAGCCGCAAGCCGGAGCTGCCGAGCCTTCGCGGCCCGCATATTCCAGGTTGAGACCTTTCTTGTGCGCGGCGATGACACGACGCATGTGGTGCTGCGAGCAGAACCAGGCGCCCTGGTTCATCGGCTCTTCCTGGCACCAGACGATGTGCTTGAGGTTCTTGTACTGCGACAGCACCTCGGCAAGATCGTCTTCCGGGAACGGATACAGCTGCTCGAGACGAACGATCGCGATGTTCTCGAGACCTTCGGCACGACGCTTCTCCAGCAGGTCGTAGTACACCTTGCCGCTGCACAGCACGATGCGGTCGACTTTCTTCGGATCCAGGCTGTCGATCTCGTTGATCACAGTCTGGAACGAACCGTCGGCCAGATCTTCCAGGGTCGAGATGGCCAGCTTGTGACGCAGCAGCGACTTCGGCGTCATCACGATCAGCGGCTTGCGCAGCGGACGGATCACCTGACGGCGCAGCATGTGGTAGACCTGGGCCGGGGTAGTCGGCACGCAGACCTGGATGTTCTGCTCGGCGCACAGCTGCAGGTAACGCTCCAGGCGCGCGGAGGAGTGCTCCGGACCCTGGCCTTCGTAGCCATGCGGCAGCAGCATGGTCAGGCCACACAGTCGTTGCCACTTGGTTTCGCCGCTGGTGATGAACTGGTCGATCACGACCTGCGCACCGTTGGCGAAGTCACCGAACTGCGCTTCCCACACCACGAGTGCATCCGGGGTGGTGGTGGCGTAGCCGTATTCGAACGCCAGTACAGCTTCTTCCGAGAGGTAGGAGTCGTACAGGCTGACGCGCGGCTGGCCGTCGAACAGGTTGGCCAGCGGGATGTAGACCGAGTCGTCCTTCTGGTTGTGCAGCGCCGCGTGGCGGTGCGAGAAGGTGCCGCGGCCGACGTCCTGACCGGTCATGCGGACCGGGTGACCTTCGAACAGCAGGGTGGCGTACGCCAGGTTCTCGGCGAAGCCCCAGTTGATCGGGAAGCCACCGGCAGCCATCTTGGCGCGGTCTTCGTAGATCTTCTGTACCTGACGCTGCATGACGAAGCCGTCCGGAGTTTCCAGCAGCTTGTTGGACAGGTCCTGCAGGGTCTTCAGGTCGCAGCGGGTGTCGTGACGCGCGGTCCAGGCGTGGCCGATGTACGGGCGCCAGTCGACGAAGAGCTCCTTGTTGGGCTCCTTCACCAGGCTCTTCACCACGTGCAGGCCGTTGTCGAGAGCGTCGCGGTATTCGTCGACTTTCTCCTGGGCCTGTTCGGTGGTCTGCACGCCAGCGGCGATCAATGCGTCGGCATAGAGGTCGCGGGTGGTGCGCTGCTTGGCGATCTGCTGATACATCAGCGGCTGGGTGCCGCTCGGCTCGTCGGCCTCGTTGTGGCCGCGGCGGCGGTAGCAGACCAGGTCAATGACCACGTCACGCTTGAACTGCATGCGGTAGTCGACGGCCAGCTGGGTCACGAACAGGACCGCTTCCGGATCGTCGCCATTCACATGGAAGATCGGCGCCTGGATCATCTTCGCCACGTCAGTCGCGTACTCGGTGGAACGAGCATCGTCCTGACGGCTGGTGGTGAAGCCGACCTGGTTGTTGATCACGATGTGGATGGTGCCGCCCGTCTTGTAAGCACGGGTCTGCGACATCTGGAAGGTCTCCATGACCACGCCCTGCCCCGCGAAGGCGGCATCACCGTGGATGGAGATCGGTACGACCTTGTCGCCTGTGCCGTCTTTGCGACGGTCCTGACGGGCGCGTACCGAGCCCTCGACCACCGGGGAAACGATTTCCAGGTGCGAGGGGTTGAATGCCAGGGCCAGGTGAACTTCGCCGCCGGTGGTCATGACGTTGGAGGAGAAGCCCTGGTGGTACTTCACGTCACCCGAGCCCATCTCGACCAGCTTCTTGCCTTCGAACTCGTCGAACAGCTCGCGCGGGTTCTTGCCCAGGGTGTTGACCAGGACGTTCAGACGGCCGCGGTGGGCCATGCCGATGACGATTTCCTTCACACCATAGGAGCCGGAGCGCTGGATGATCTCGTCGACCATCGGGATCAGGCTCTCGCCGCCTTCCAGGCCGAAGCGCTTGGTGCCCGGGTACTTGGTGCCCAGGTACTTTTCCAGGCCTTCGGCAGCGGTCAGGCGCTCGAGCAGGTGGGAACGGGCGTCGGCGGAGTACGTCGGACGGCCGCGCACGCTTTCCAGGCGCTGGGCGAACCAGTGGCGCTGCTCGGAGTCGACGATGTGCATGAACTCGGCGCCGATGGTGCTGCAGTAGGTCTGCTTCAGCGCATCGATGATTTCACGCAGGGTCGCCTCTTCCTTGCCGATGTAGAGCTCACCGGTACGGAATGTAGTGTCGAGGTCTGCAGCGGTGAGCCCGTAGTGTTCGAGCGACAGATCGGAGGGAGCAGTACGCACCCAGAGACCCAGCGGATCGAGCGATGCTGCCTGATGTCCACGCAGACGGTATGCCAGGATCAGACGCAGGACTTCAACCTGCTTTTTCTCGTGCTCGGTGCTTACGCTGCCAGCGGAAACAGGCGCGGCGCGGCGCTGGTTCTTGGCCAGGAGTACGAAATGATCACGGATAGAGGAATGCGAGACGTCGGGGGCAGG
Source organism: Pseudomonas nicosulfuronedens (assembly GCF_005877905.1). Classification (GTDB taxonomy): domain Bacteria; phylum Pseudomonadota; class Gammaproteobacteria; order Pseudomonadales; family Pseudomonadaceae; genus Pseudomonas; species Pseudomonas nicosulfuronedens. Next base: position 9,606 of record NZ_SWDV01000034.1, read on the forward strand.
ATTGCCGTCGGCGGGGAGCTTCTGGAAGTACGTGCGCCACTCTTCTGGCACAGCGTTCGGGTCGTGCAGGTAGAGCTCGTAGAGCTCTTCGACGTAGGCAGCGTTTCCACCGGATAGATGGGCACTGTTCCACATCCGCTGCATTACGCTTTCGTGCATGCTTGGTCACCCTCGGTAAGGGGACTCCACCTGTGGAATCTCTGGCGCGAAGTCATACACAGCGACTTCAAGCCACCGATCCCCGCAGATAGTCCGGGTACCAGCCCGGATGCCCCTGCTGGTCATATATACGTTTTCAAAACAGGACCCCCGCTTTGTGGGCTTGGGTCCTAGGGACTGTACCGCCGGACAATGTTCCGGCGGCACAGGTGTCGCTCTTGCAATGATCTTTGGGCGCTGGGCCCTCAGATCAAGTGCCGCTCTGCAGCAGCATGTTACGGATGTGACCGATTGCCTTGGTGGGGTTCAGACCCTTCGGGCAGACGTTCACGCAGTTCATGATCCCGCGGCAGCGGAAGACGCTGAACGGGTCATCCAGGCTCGCCAGGCGCGCCTGAGTTTCGGTGTCACGGCTGTCGGCCAGGAAGCGATAGGCTTGCAGCAGCGCGGCAGGACCCAGGAACTTGTCGGGGTTCCACCAGAACGACGGGCAGGAGGTCGAGCAGCAGGCGCACAGGATGCACTCGTACAGACCGTCCAGCTTCTCGCGCTCTTCCGGGCTTTGCAGACGTTCGATGGCCGGGGCTGCATATTTGTTCTGCAGGAACGGCTTCACGCTCTCGTACTGCTTGTAGAAGATGCGCATGTCGACGACCAGGTCACGGATGACCGGCAGGCCCGGCAGCGGACGCAGGACCAGCTTGCCGCCCTTCAGGCCAGCGGCCGACAGGGGGGTGATGCAGGCCAGGCCGTTCTTGCCGTTGATGTTCATACCGTCGGAACCGCACACGCCTTCACGGCAGGAACGACGGTAGGAGAAGCCCTCATCCTGTTCCTTGATCAGCGCCAGCACGTCCAGGACCATGATGTCCTTGCCGTCGGTATCGACCTGGAAGTCCTGCATGTAGGGTGCAGCGTCCTTCTCAGGGTTGTAGCGGTAAACACTCACTTGCAACATGGCGGGCACCCTTAGTAAGTACGAACCTTGGGTTCGAATGCCGGAACAGTTTTCGGCGCGAAGTTGACGGCACGCTTGGCTACACGCTTCTCACCCGGGAAGTACAGGGTGTGGCACAGCCAGTTCTCGTCATCGCGCTCCTCGAAGTCTTCACGGGCATGCGCGCCGCGGGACTCTTTGCGGGCTTCGGCCGCAATCGCAGTGGCTTCGGCCACCTCGAGGAGGTTCTGCAGTTCCAGCGCTTCGATACGCGCCGTGTTGAATGCCTGGCTCTTGTCGTTGATCTTGACGGTGGCGATACGCTCACGCAGATCAGCCAGCTGAGCGATACCTTTCTGCATGTATTCACCGGTACGGAATACACCGAAGTAGTTCTGCATGCAGGATTGCAGCTCGCGCTTGAGCGGGGCGACTTCTTCGCCGCTGGTGCGCTCGTTCACGCCATTCAGACGATTGAACGCGGACTCCAGGTCGGACTCGGAAGCACCGCGGTGCTCGATACCCTCTTTCAGGGCCTTTTCCAGGTGCAGACCGGTGGCACGACCGAACACGACCAGGTCGAGCAGCGAGTTGCCGCCCAGGCGGTTGGCGCCGTGTACCGATACGCAAGCCACTTCGCCTACGGCGAACAGGCCTTCGATGATCTGCTCGTTGCCGTTGGCGTCCATGGTCAGGGCCTGGCCATGGATGTTGGTGGCAACGCCGCCCATCATGTAGTGGCAGGTCGGGATAACCGGGATCGGAGCGACGACCGGGTCAACGTGGGCGAAGGTCTTGGACAGCTCGCAGATGCCGGGCAGGCGGCTGTGCAGAACTTCTTCGCCGAGGTGGTCGAGCTTCAGCAGTACGTGGTCCTTGTTCGGGCCCACGCCATTGCCGGCGATCACTTCTTTAACCATGGAACGGGCAACCACGTCGCGGCCGGCCAGGTCTTTCGCGTTCGGAGCGTAACGCTCCATGAAACGCTCGCCATGGGCGTTGATCAGGTAGCCACCCTCACCGCGGCAGCCTTCGGTGACCAGTACACCAGCGCCGGCGATGCCGGTCGGGTGGAACTGCCACATCTCGATGTCCTGCACCGGCACGCCAGCACGCAGGGCCATACCGATGCCGTCACCGGTGTTGATCAGGGCGTTGGTGGTGGAGGCGTAGATACGGCCGGCACCGCCAGTGGCCAGGACCACGGCTTTGGAGCGGATATAAACGGTGTCGCCGGTTTCGATGTCGATGGCGATGACGCCAACCACATGACCGTCCTGGTTCTTCACCAGGTCAACGGCGTACCACTCATTAAGGAAGGAAGTACCGCTCTTCAGGTTGGCCTGGTAGAGGGTGTGCAGCAGGGCGTGACCGGTACGGTCGGCTGCGGCGCAGGTACGGGCAGCCTGCCCACCCTTGCCGAAGTCCTTGGACTGGCCACCGAACGGACGCTGGTAGATGCGGCCCTGCTCGGTACGGGAGAACGGCAGGCCCATGTGTTCCAGTTCGAACACGGCTTCCGGGCCGACGGAGCACATGTATTCGATAGCGTCCTGGTCACCGATGTAGTCGGAACCCTTGACGGTATCGTACATGTGCCAGCGCCAATCGTCGTTCGGGTCGGCCGAAGCGATGGCGCAGGTGATGCCGCCCTGGGCGGATACGGTGTGCGAACGGGTCGGGAAGACCTTGGTCACCACGGCAGTCTTGTGACCGCCCTGGGCCAGTTGCAGCGCAGCGCGCATGCCGGCGCCGCCACCACCAACGATGATGGCGTCGAAGGAAAGAGTACGAATGCTAGCCATGGATCAGTTACCCCAGAGAATCTGCACACCCCAGACGAAGAATGCGAACATGGCCATGCCGCATACCGCCTGGACGAGGAAACGCACGACAGTCGCGGACTTGCCCAGCGCCATCGGAGTCAGGTAGTCGGTCGTGATGGTCCACATACCGACCCATGCGTGCACGCTCAGGGAAACCAGCGTCAACAGGCTGAAGATCTTCATCAGGCTGTGGGAGAACAGACCATGCCACTCGGCGTAGGTGATACCCGGGTGAGCGATCAGGAAGCCCAGCAGGAAGAGAACATAAGCCGCGAGAACGACCGCGGAGACGCGTTGGACCATCCAGTCATAGAGACCCGAACGCGACAAGTTAGTGACGTTAGTTACCATACCCATACCCCCGCCAGAACGATCAGCACCACTGCGACAGCGATGACGATTTTCGAACCACGCTTACCGCCTTCCAGTGTTTCGCCAATACCTGCATCCATGATGAGGTGACGAATACCGGCTACCAGGTGGTACAGCAGCGCAGACAGCAGGCCCCAGATCACAAGCTTGACCAACGGATGGGTCAGACACGCCTTCACCTGCTCGAAGCTTTCTTCCGAAGCGAGGGAACGATCCAGTGCAAACAGCAGCACTGCGATACCCACGAACAGAATGACGCCAGAG
>NZ_SWDV01000035.1 GCF_005877905.1 Pseudomonas nicosulfuronedens
CTGGCTGTCGCGCCTGTTCGCCCGCCTCAATCTGACTGCCTGAGATACGGTGGAGAATCGACGTGTAAGCAGTGATAGGGAGTTGGATGGTCCTTAGGTCTAGGTTTACGGGTCGTTTGCTATTCACGGCTTTTTTCACACTGAGAGCCCTTCTATGGATCAGGGCTAGTTGTCGGGAGGTGCACTTGTCAGGTACCCATCACCTTCGGGAGTGACAACCACCAATCAAGCGAGGCCGGACGGCCCTTGGCGGCTGGTCGCCGAGTATAGACAGTTAGGCTCCTAATGACAACGGAAAGACCTTCACCTAAGGACTAATTGCCGCACCCCCCGAAAAGGCGTAAACAGGCAAATTTTTCCGGCAAAACAGAGGCTTGGAGGAGCCAAACTTCTCCGATTGTGCAAATTGACATTCGGATTTATCTCTCTATAGTGGTGCGGGCCCTGCGTGGGGGGTCGTACAGATGATTTCAAGCATAAATAGGAGGCCATCATGGCTGACAAAAAAGCGCAGTTGATCATCGAGGGCGCTGCCCCCGTCGAACTGCCTGTCCTCTCCGGCACGCTGGGTCCCGATGTCGTCGACGTGCGGGGCCTGACCTCCACGGGTCACTTCACTTTCGACCCCGGCTTCATGTCCACCGCCTCCTGCGAGTCGAAGATCACCTACATCGACGGTGATAAAGGTGTGCTGCTGCATCGCGGCTACCCGATCGAACAGCTCGCCGAGAAGTCCGACTACCTGGAAACCTGCTACCTGCTGCTCAACGGCGAACTGCCCACTGCCGAGCAGAAGGAAAAGTTCGTCGGCACCATCAAGAACCACACCATGGTTCATGAACAGCTGAAGACCTTCTTCAACGGTTTCCGCCGTGATGCGCACCCGATGGCCGTGATGTGCGGCGTGATCGGTGCTCTCTCCGCCTTCTACCACGACTCCCTGGACATCAATAATCCGAAGCACCGGGAAGTCTCGGCGCATCGCCTGATCGCCAAGATGCCGACCATCGCTGCCATGGTGTACAAGTACTCCAAGGGCGAGCCGATGATGTACCCGCGCAACGACCTGAACTATGCAGAAAACTTCCTGCATATGATGTTCAACACCCCTTGCGAGACCAAGCCGATCAGCCCTGTGCTGGCCAAGGCCATGGACCGCATCTTCATCCTGCACGCCGACCACGAGCAGAACGCATCCACCTCCACCGTACGCCTGGCGGGCTCCTCGGGTGCCAACCCGTTCGCCTGTATCGCCTCGGGCATCGCTGCCCTGTGGGGACCGGCTCACGGCGGTGCGAACGAAGCCGTTCTGCGCATGCTGGACGAGATCGGTGATGTATCGAACATCGAGAAGTTCGTGGCCAAGGCCAAGGACAAGAACGATCCGTTCAAGCTGATGGGCTTCGGCCACCGCGTGTACAAGAACTTCGACCCGCGCGCCAAGGTCATGAAACAGACCTGCGACGAGGTTCTCCAGGAGCTGGGCATCAACGACCCGCAACTGGAACTGGCCATGAAGCTGGAAGAAATCGCCCGCCACGACCCCTACTTCGTGGAGCGCAACCTCTATCCGAACGTGGACTTCTACTCCGGCATCATCCTGAAGGCCATCGGCATTCCGACCAGCATGTTCACCGTGATCTTCGCCCTGGCACGTACCGTGGGCTGGATCTCGCACTGGCAGGAAATGCTCTCCGGTCCGTACAAGATCGGCCGTCCGCGTCAGCTGTACACCGGCGCCACCCAGCGCGACTTCGTGGACCTCAAGGCCCGCTAAGCGCAACGGCGTACGAGAAAAGGCCGCCTTCGGGCGGCCTTTTTTATGGGGCTGCGCCGGGGCCCGGCTTTTATGTAGGAGCGAGCTAGCTCGCGAACCGCTTCGCGCCAGTACGGCTGGGTAATCCCTTCGCGAGCAAGAACGGGGCGTCCCCCTCGGTCCTACAAAAGCAAAAAAGCCGCCCGAGGGCGGCTTTTTCAGGGCGGGGAACGACAGCGCCGATTACTTCTCGGCAGCGCTGCGCAGGCCCTTCAGGGTGTTCATCGGCGCATCGACCACGAAGCTGTTGGCCAGCCAGGACGGGATGCTGCCACCCGGCTCGGTCTGTACCTGGTAGGTCACTTCGGTCACGCCGGCGCCCTTGGGCACCAGCTTCCACTCGCCGATCAGCTTCGGCACGCGGATTTCGCCCTTCTCTTCCGGAATGTAGGTCGGCTCGGCCTTCAGGTGACGAATCAGGCCGCCATCGGCGGTCTTCTCGGTGGTCACATGGATCACCACGTCACGGCCGGTCACCGGCCAGGGCATGTCGATCTTCGAGTAGGTCCAGGAATTGTCGCCCTCGGTTTTCAGCAGGCGCATCTCGGCACAGGCATGAATCCACTTGCAGGAGCCGGCCACGTCTTCCTGCAGGGCGTTGATCTTGGCCACATCGGCCTTGATGTCGACGACGCCACGGTAGGCCTTGTACTTGGAACCTGCCACCGGGCTGAGGAAGACCTTCACACCGTCGTCTTCCTTCTCCAGCTTCCAGTCTTCCGCCAGGGCAGCACCTGCAAAGCCCATCACGGCAGTGGCCAGCAGGGTCATACGCAATACACCACGCATCGTCTTACCTCTCTTTATTCTTGATCTTGTGGGGGCAGCAAATGCCGCTGCCCCGTCGCAATCCGCGGTCTTGAGCGGGTCGGGGCGTCAGTATGGACCGCGAAAACGTGACTTCCAAGTCACATCAGGCGGCGGTGATGCGTTCCCACTCGGTGAGGATCTGCAACGCCTGCTCATTACTGCTGCCGCAGGCTTCGGCGTCCGCATCGAAGGCCGCACAGACCTTTGGACGCCGCGAATCGCCGAATAGTTTGCACAGATTGCGTTCATCCAGCTGCACGCAGCGCACGCCCGCCGGCTTGCCGTCAGGCATGCCGGGGATGGGCGAGGAAATCGACGGCGCTATGCAACAGGCGCCACAGCCGATACGGCATTGCATGGGTGAACTCTCTATTCGACGTCAGGGCGTTTCAGGGCCGGGGGCGCAGCAGCCCCTGCTCGCGCAGCGCCGCCACCAGGTGCTCACCCTCGGCAGAGCCAGCGCGGTAGAACACCGCCGGCTCACCAATGGGCGCGGGGACGTCGACCGTCCCGCCGGAAGCTACCTCGAAGGCGCTGCCGCTCCACAGGTGCACCCAGCGGCCCTCGGGTAACGCCACGTTAAGACGCTGCACCCCAGGCTCCAGCACCGGGGCCACCAGAAATTGGTCGCCGAGCATATAGCTCGTCGGCGTTTCCGCCAAGCTGGCCGGATCAGCGGGGAACTCCAGCCACAGCGGGCGCACCAGCGGCCAGCCGTGCTGCGCCGCCTCCTCCATCAGGCGCTGACGGTAGGGCGCCAGCTCGCGGAACACCGTGGCGAAGCGCTGCAACTGGGCCACGGTGGCCGGCGTGCTGTAGGCCTGCACGTTGTCGTCCGGGCGATTGCCCTCGTGGGTACGCAGCAGGCTGGTGAAAGCCGAGAACTCCATCCAGCGCAGCAGCAACTCCTCGCTACGGTGGTAGTTCCTGATCGGGCTGCTGATGGTGGTGTAGCCACCGGTGTCGCTGTGATTCAGGCTGAAACCGGAGACGCCGCCGGACAGCAGCCCCAGCAGCGCGCTGTGCAGACCGTCGTCGGCATCCCAGGTCACCAGTTGGTCGCCCAGCCACAGGCTGGTGGTCAGGCCCGGGCTGCGACTGTACGCCGAACGCATGAAGAACAGCAGGTCGCCGGGCCCCTCCTCGTCCACCAGTCGCCGGTTCAGCTTCGCCCACAACTCCGGATAGCGATTGTGCAGGACGGCAGCCGACTCGCCGGATGCCAGCTTCGCCTCGTAGGGCAAGGCCTCGCCGAAGTCCGCCATCCAGCCGGAAAAGCCGGCACCGAGCATTTCCTCGCGCATCACCCTGCGCAGCCAATCGACTGCCTGGGGATTGGTCAGGTCGACCAGGCCGGCGCTGAAGCTGGTGTTCTGCAACAGCAACGGCTGCCCTTGCGGACCCACAGTCAGGTAGCCGTGCTCCAGCGCTTCCCGGTAGAGATTGCGGGTCGCCCCGCCCTTCTCCGCCGTGTCCACAAGGAAGGGATTTACGTAGGCCAGGCTGCGAATACCCCTGGCGCGCAGCTCGGCGTTGAAAGCCGACCAGCCCGGATAACGATCGCCATCCAGCACCCAGTTCCACCACAGCTGCTTGCCGAAACTGGTCGTCCGTTGGCCGACCCAATCCTGCACCCAGACGCCCGCCAGCGGCACCTTCGCCTCTTCGAATTGCCGAACGATGGCGCGCACACGTTCGGTGCCGCCCTGCAGCCCGAGGATCACGCCCTGCTGGGTCCAGGCCGGCAACGGCGGCATGCGCCCGACCACCGAGGTATGCGCCTCGATCAGGGCCTTGGGGCTGTTGCCTTTATAGAAGTGGGCCTGAAGCTTGCTGGCATGCACCTCCAGCGCCACCCGCTGCTCGTCGCGCAGGTCGAAGACCTGGTACTCCGCTGCCTCGCTGAAGAAGCCGTGCAAGCGTGAAGTGAGATAGAAAGGTACTGGCGCATAGGTGGTCCACCAATCGCCACCGGCGCGGTTGGTCAGGTCGGCGGCCAGGGTGATCGGTTGCAGGCCGCGTCCAACGCCCTGCTCCTGCACCAGAATCGGCAGGCGGCGCCCGCTCAGGTCGAAACGGGTGAACTGCTCGCCGAACCCATGAAATTGCTCGTCTGCCTCCCGCGCCCACGCCAGGTAGAGACGGTTCAGCGCCGGATCGTCCAGACTCACATCCATCACCACGCCACGTTCGCCATCGGCACGCAGCGCAAGAATATAGGGAGCCCGCCGGCCATCGGCACAGCTGAGCGTACCGGAGATCAGTAATCTGTCCGCTTCAGCGCGCACGGCGGCCAACTGTTGCTGGCGACACAGCAGCTCACGGTGTTCGTGGACGAACATCGCGCCGCGATGCTCTTCGGCCTCGACGCGACCGATGCCCGCGGCGAGGAATCCGCCACGGGTCTGCCACAGCGTCTGCGCAGGGTGCTCGCCGGCACGCAGGGCAAAGGAAGCACCATCCCACTCCAGGCGATAGTCAGCCAGTTGCCAGCTCTGCCCGGCCGCCATGGCCGGCGCCACCGCCAACTGCGCCCAGACCGGCCTCTGCTGCCACCACTGCCACCCCTTCCAGCCGCCCAACGCCAGCAACCCCAGCACCAGTAGCGCCGCCATTCCCCGCCATACGAACCTGATCAATCTTCCGCCCCTTGGCTGTCGCGTCGCGCATCCACTAGGCTCAGGCGCAGTCCCTTACTGGAGCCGCTGCCATGCCGGTCTGGCTGCAAACCGCGTTTCTTCTGTCGCTTTCCAACCTGTTCATGACCTTCGCCTGGTACGGCCACCTGAAAACCCTGAGCAGCAAGCCGTGGATCATCGCGGCGCTAGTCAGCTGGGGCATCGCACTGTTCGAGTATTTGCTGCAGGTGCCGGCCAACCGCATCGGTTACACGGTGATGTCGGTGGGGCAGCTGAAGATCATGCAGGAGGTCATCACGCTGGCGGTCTTCGTGCCGTTCAGCGTGTACTTCATGCAGCAGCCACTGAAGCTCGACTATCTATGGGCCGGCTTGTGCCTGCTGGGCGCGGTGTACTTTATCTTCCGCGCCTGAAGCGATCAGGAGCGGCGCACGACGATCTCTGCGACCGATGGCGCCACCTGCGGCATTGAACGGAGATCAGGACTCGGACGAGTCCTGAAGGCGGGTGATCAGGCTGGAAGTGTCCCAGCGTCCGCCGCCAGCGGCCTGCACCTCGGCATAGAACTGGTCCACCAGCGCCGTGACCGGCAGTTGCGCACCGTTGCGACGGGCCTCGTCAAGGACGATCCCCAGGTCCTTGCGCATCCAGTCCACGGCAAAGCCGAAGTCGAAGCGACCTTCCAGCATGCTCTGGTGACGATTCTCCAGCTGCCAGGACTGCGCGGCGCCCTTGCTGATCACTTCCATCGCCGCCATGCCGTCGAGGCCGGCGCTCTGGGCGAAGTGCAGCGCCTCGGACAACCCCTGCAATAGGCCACCAACGCAGATCTGGTTGACCATCTTGGTCAGTTGGCCGCTGCCCACCGGCCCCATGCGCCGAACCATGCGCGAATAGGTGGCGAGCACCGGCTCGGCGCGGGCGTAGAGGTTCGCGTCGCCGCCGACCATCACCGTCAGCGCGCCATTCTCGGCGCCGGCCTGTCCGCCGGACACCGGCGCATCGAGGAAGCCCAGCTCACGCTCGGCCGCCGCCACTGCCAGTTCGCGGGCCACTTCGGCCGAAGCGGTGGTGTGATCCACCAGCACGGCGCCGGGCTGCATGCCGGCCAACGCGCCCTCCTCGCCCAGCACCACACTGCGCAGGTCATCATCGTTGCCCACGCAGCACATGACGAAATCGGCCCACTGTGCGGCGTCACGCGGGGTTTCGGCCGAGCGCCCGCCAAACTGCTTGACCCACTGGGCGGCGCGACTCGCGGTGCGGTTGTAGACGCACACCTCATGCCCTTCGCGCGCCAGATGCCCGGCCATGGGGTAACCCATCACGCCCAGACCGATGAATGCCACTTTCGCCATTGCAGTCCCCTTGTCCTTGTAGCCGGTCAGCCTAGCACAGCGGTTTGCCGGTCCCGCAAACGCCTTCCATACTCGATTCGAACCCAATTTTCTAACCCAACCACGAGCACCGACTATGCCCCACTGGCTGGTGATCGACCTGGAAGCCACCACCGAGGAAGGCGGCTGGCCGGTCGAGGAAATGGAGATCATCGAAATCGGCGCGAGCCTGGTCGCCGAGGCAGACGGCCGCGAGCTGGACCATTTCCAGCGTTTCGTCCGGCCGCAGCGACGCCCACTGCTGACGAGCTTCTGCCGCGAACTCACCCATATCACCCAGGCCAACGTCGATGCTGCCGCGCCGCTGCACGAGGTCTGGCCGCAATTCGAGCGCTGGCTCGCCCAGCACAGCCCGCGCCTGGCCGGCTGGACCAGTTGGGGCGATTACGACCGTCACCAGCTGGAACTGGAATGGCGCCGCCAGCACCTGGACAGCCACCTTTCCCGCGTCCCCCACGTCAACCTCAAGCAGCGCTTCGCCCAGGCCCGCCAGCTCAAACGCCAGGTGGGCCTGAACGCCGCGCTGCACCTGGCCGGCCTGCACTTCCAGGGGCAGCCGCACCGGGCCCTGGAGGACGCCCGCAACACTGCCCGCCTGTTACCGCTGACACTGCCGGTCGCCGGCTGAAAGCACCCTTCACCTTCTGACCGCACGGTCGCCTGCGCCGCTCTAGTGACGGGGCCTGCGGCCTTGGGCATACTGGCGGGCCCTTTTTCACCCCTCTAGCAGGAGAAGCCCATGTTCAAGGTCAACGAGTACTTCGACGGCACCGTCAAATCCATCGCCTTCGACATGACCGCAGGCCCCGCCACCATCGGCGTGATGGCTCCCGGCGAATACGAATTCGGCACCAGCCAGTTGGAGGTGATGCATGTCGTCGCCGGCGCGCTGACCGTCAAGCTGCCGGGTAGCGACAGCTGGGAAACCTTCGAAGGCGGCAGCAACTTCACCGTGCCGGCGAACAGCAAGTTCCAGCTGAAAGTCGCCCAGGACACCGCCTACCTCTGCGAATACCGCTGAATTCGGCGCGTCATGAAAACCGGCCCTGGTGGCCGGTTTTTTATTGCCCGCGCAAAGCTCTGACGAAACATCGGTTGGGGAGCTTGCCCTCTCCCTGAAGGGAGAGGGAGCTTTCCGTGCCGGCTGCGGCCATTGTTTCAACCTGCGCCGAACGGTCCCCTCTCCCTTCAGGGAGAGGGGAAAACTCAGGCACAGGGTCCCAGGAGCCTCCGTTTACGAAATACACCTGTGCAGCCCGGCCTCAAGATCAGCCCGCAACCCCGCATCCTTCTCCGCGATGAACACCAGTCGCGAGTCTTGCGCAGCCTCGGCCGCTGTCGCCGGGCGCAGCTGATAACGCCCGCCCACATACTGCAGCCAGACCGCCTCGCCCTGCCCCGCCAGGCGAATCAGCCCCTTGAGGCGCAACAGGCCGCGCGGCAACGCCTCCAGCCAGTGTTTCAGTCGCGCACCATCGAAGGTGGAGTCGCCCTGCCAGCTCCAGCTGTCGAACAGATCGCCATGGTCGATGCCTTCCTGCCCATGGGGGCGCAGCTTGCGGGACGGCTCACCAAGCAGCAGCTCATCGGGAATCTGCGCCTGAATGGTTTCCAGCACCCGCGCGCCACGAGCGAAGCGCTCGCGCTGGCTGGCGCGCTCATCGGCATCCAGCAGATCGCACTTGTTCAGCAGCAGCAGGTCGGCAGCTGCCGCCTGCATGCGCTCCAGTCGCGCGTATTCGCCTTCCAGCGGCTCGCGGCGGGCGGCATCGACCACCGTAAGGACGGCGTCCAGGTGCAGGCGCCTGCGCAGCTTCGGGTAGCCCAGCGTCTGCACGATGCGCTGCGGGTCGGACACCCCACTGCACTCGATCACCACCTGCTCCAGCGGCGGATGCATATTCGCCAGGCGTTCCAGCTGCGCCAGCAGGTCATCCTGAACGCTGCAGCAAATGCAGCCGTTCTCCAGGCTGTACACGGCCTCGGTCTGCTCGGCGATCATGCCGGCGTCGATGTTCAGCTCACCGAAATCATTGACGATCACCGCCAGGCGCCGGCCTTCGCAGCGCTCCAGCAGGTTGCGCAGCAGCGTGGTCTTGCCCGCGCCGAGGAAGCCGGCGACCACCGTCACCGGGATGCTCGCGGCGTTCATGCGTTGACCCCTTCGATGCGCGGCGGCTCGCCCTGCCACACCGCCGCCAGCGCGGTATCGCTGAACTGGCCGAGGCGGTCATACACGGGGCGGCCCTCGACGAACGTCAGCTGCACCTCGGTGCGATGGATGTAATTGCGCGCCGGCTGCTCGAACAGGTTGCGATCGAGCACGATGAAGTCCGCCGACTTGCCCGCCTCCAGGCTACCGGTGAGCCTCTCCAGCCCCATGGCGTAGGCACCATTGAGCGTCGCCACGCGGATCGCCTGTTCCAGGCTGATCGGCTCGCCGAAGCAGGCCGGGTCGTCGTTCCAGGGGTTCTGCCGGGTCACCAGGGTTTCCAGCGCCAGCCACGGGTCGATGGACGCCACCGGCCAGTCGGTGCCGAATACCGCAATGCCGCCGGCGGCCAGCACACCCTTGAAGTCATAGATGCGCGTCAGGCGATCCGTGCCGTAGCCCGAGCGCGCGCCGCTGGCGAAGGGTGTCGGGTACCAGGCCGCCGGGGAAAACTCGGCGATCACTTCCAGCTCGCGGAAGCGCTTGAGGTTGCCCGGATGCAGGATGGTGCTGTGCGCGCACTGGTGGCGCACGCCGCTGAAACCATTGCGCCGGCGCGCCTCGGCCACCGCATCGAGGAATACGTCGGACGCCGCGTCGCCGGTACAGTGGGCGATGACGCGGATGCCGCGGCGATCCATGTCCACCACCATGTCGGTGATGTGCTCCGGCGTCAGGTTCAGCTTGCCGCGCCAGGCGTCCTCACCCGGCCAGGGCGTAATAAGGAAGGAAGAGCGCGGTTCGACGGTGCCGTCAAAGTGGAATTTCACCGCGTTCGCCGACAGCCGCGCGCTGCGGTAATAGTGACGCTCACCGGCGAGCAGCTCCCAGCGGCGCCGCACCGGGAAGATGTCGTCCTGCCAGCTGATCGCCGCTTCCACGCGCAGGGTCAGTTGACCGGCGTCGTCAAGGTACTTGAGGGCGTCCAGGCGGTTCTCGCAGACGTGCAGGTACTTGGCCGCGGTGACGCCGCGCGAGCTCTGGAAGTGCACGCCTTCGAGGTAAGACTGGCGCAGCACCTTGGCCGGGGTCGGCGGCATGGCGGCGTGGATCAGCGCGTAGGCGCCGTCGATCAGCAGGCCGTTGGGCTCGCCGGTCAGTTCGTCGCGCTCCAGGTAGCCGTTGCGCGGGTCGGCAGTACTGGCGTCGATGCCGGCCAGTTCCAGCGCGCGGGAGTTGACCATCATGGTGCCCCACATGCGGTCCAGCAGCGCCACGGGGCGATCCGGCAGGATGCTGTCGAGCCACTCGCGGCCCGGCTTCAGCCCGGCTTCGCGGAAGGTGTAGCGCACCCAGTATTGGCCGTAGACCCAGCCGTCGCCGGGGTGGCTGTCGGCGTAGTCGCGGATCGCCTTGGCCAGTTGCTCCGGGGTCGGATCCTCGATACCGACATCGAGGTCATCGGCGTAGCGCGGGTTCAGCGCCAGGTCCGGGTGGGTATGCATGTCGTGCAGGCCGGGCATGCAGAACGCACCTTCGAGGTCACGCACCAGGGTATCCGGGCCGATCAGGTGCTCCATGTCCTCGCGACGACCCACCGCCAGCAGCCGGCCATCGCGGATGGCCACGGCCTCGGCCCAGGGCTGGGCGGGGTCCAGGGTATAGAAGCGGCCGTTGTGCAACAGCAGTTCGGCGAAGCGGTCGGTGGGGGAATTGGAGGAGCGGAAGCGATCCGGAGCGGTCATGGGAAGCCCTTGTTGTTCTTGTCCGTGGAGGCAGTATAGGGCTCGGCTTTCGGCCACCGACTAGCATAAGATGACAACTCACTAGCACAAGAAGACAGCCTGAGCCTGCGCCATGCCCGCCGCTTCCTTCGACATCGATTACGCCGCCCGCCAGCTGTTCCGCCACTTCCTCGACGAGTGGCGCGCCCGCCCCGCCTTGCCGGCACTGGCGCCTTTGCTGGGTGGTCTTGGCCTGCCTACCGGCAGCGAGGCGGCAGCCGCCGAGATGAACTTCGCCCGCTATTACCGGCTGCTGCAGCAAGCCGCCGGGCTGCTCGGCCCAAGCGATTTCTTCCTGCGCCTGGGCCAGCGCTACAACCTCTATGACCTGGGGGTGATCGGCTACGCGCTGATCAGCGCGGCCAACCTGCGGCGTTCCTGGGACATTTCCCTCGGCCAGCCGTCGAGCCTGATGCCGCACCCGATCCACACCCACCGCGAGGAAGTTGGCGAGCACATCCGCCTGACGCTGCAGCTGCCACCCTTCAGCGAGGTCGAACGTATCGCACTCTGCGAGGAATGGCTGAGCAGCACCTGGCGCTGGCTGTGCCAGCGCCTGCCGGACCTGGAGCACTGCGCCAGCATGCAACTGCACCTGCCCTACCCGCCGCCAGCCCATGCGGCCCTGTATGGCGAACTCTTCCCCGGCCCCTGCCAGTTCAATGCCGGGCAGGCCGAACTGTGGATGCCGAAGGCATTCCATGACCTGCCCTTCTCCACCGCCAACCCCTCAGTCAGCCGGCTGTGCCAGGCACAGGGCGCGGCGACCCTGGCCAGCTTCGAACGCGGCCCGGCGCTGCCCGATGACGTGCGCTACTACCTGCTGCAGAACGCGCGCATCCCGCTGCCGGACCTGGAACAGACGGCCGCTTGGCTGCGCCTGCCGCCGCACACGCTGCAACGTCGACTGCGCGAACACGGGCTGACCTTCAAGGGAGTCGTGCTGGAAGTGCGAATGGCGCTGGCCCAGCGTTACCTGCTGGCCAGCCGGATGGCATTGCAGGAAATTGCCTTCCTGCTCGGCTATGAGCACGTCACCAGTTTCCACCGGGCATTCCAGCGGTTTACCGGGACGACGCCGGAGCGATTCCGTGCCAATGGGGGGAAGGAGCAACAGTAGGCTGGGTGGAGCTTGCGATACCCATCATTGCGCCTGATCGAGAATCGATGGGTATCGCTTCCCTCCACACCATCCTACAAGGGCAGCCGCATCAGGCTTCCTTCTCGCAGTTGATCATCCAGGGCACCCCGAAGCGATCCTCCACGGCGCCGAACAGCTCGGCCCAGAAGGTCTGGTCCAGCGGCATGGTCACCTTGCCGCCCTTGCCGAGCGCTTCGAAGAGACGTCTGGCCTCGGCCTTGCTGTTCACGTTGAGGGTGATCGATACGCCCTTCACCCCTTCGTACTGGCCGCACTGGGGCGAAGCATCCGAGCCCATCAGCACGTGGCCGTCCACTTCCAGGCGGACGTGAATGATGCGGTTCTTCAGGGCCTCGGGCATGTCCTCGCAGCCCGGCGCGTCAGAGAAGCGCATCAGCGCCGGCAGCTCGGCACGCAGGACTTCGGCGTAGTAACGGAAGGCTTCTTCGCAGTTGCCGTCGAAGACCAGGTAGGCATTCATCAACATGGCGGTATCCTCCAGGCTCAGGATTTGCTGGCGATTTCGGCGCGCAGGCGCTCTTCCTGCTCGCGCAGTTCAGGGGTGAATTCGCAGCCGAAGTCCTCGGCCTCGAATATTTGCCGGATTTCGATCTCCGACTGGCCGTCGAACGGGTTCGGCGAGCGTTTGACCCAGTCGATGCACTCCTGCAACGACGCGGTCTGCATGATCCAGAAGCCGGCGATCAGCTCCTTGGTCTCGGCGAACGGGCCGTCGATCACCTGCCGCGACGCGCCATCGAAGCGCACCCGCGCGCCCTTCACGCTGGGGTGCAGTCCTTCGCCGGCCAGCATCACACCGGCCTTCACCAGTTCCTCGTTGTAGGCCCCCATGGCGGCGAGCAGCTCTTCCTTGGGCATCACACCGGCTTCGGAGTCGGCGGTGGCTTTGACGATCACCATGAAACGCATGGTCTTTCTCCTCTTGTCATTCTCTTGTCGTTGTCAGCGTGGCGGCCGGTGGTTACCGGTTCCTGACAAGTAGTCGAAGGGCGCGCCGGCATTTCGACAGACCACTTCATTATTTTTCCGGGCAGGGCTACGGGGGCACTGAGCATAGGCCGGCGATCGCGTTGGCGCTGTGGACGGACCACGGATTCACGGCCGTCCATCAAGGCCGGGAGCGAGTTCAATCTTCTCGCCAGCCAGCCTCCCTACCGACACCGACAGACGAATGGCTGACTGGACAGCCCCGGTCGTGCTCCCTAGATTCAGTCCTTTTCGCATGACACGGAGCATTGCCCCATGAGCCTGGAATCGGTTCGCGCCTTCTTCGCCGAAAAGGCCCCCGACATCGCCATCATCGAGCTGCAAACCAGCACCGCCACCGTCGCCCTGGCCGCCGAGGCCCATGGCGTGGAGCCTGGCCGCATCGCCAAGACCCTGTCCTTGCGCGTAGGCGAACGCACCGTGCTGGTGGTCGCCCGCGGCGATGCGCGGCTGGACAACCGCAAGCTCAAGGAAGCCTTTGGCGGCAAGGCCAAGATGCTCGGCGCCGAGGAAGTGGTGGAACTGACCGGCCATCCGGTGGGCGGCGTCTGCCCGTTTGGCCTGGCTACGCCGCTGCCGGTGTATTGCGATGTGTCGCTGCAGGCGTTCGACGAGGTTCTGCCAGCCGCCGGAGCGGTGCACAGTGCCGTGCGAATCGAGCCGCAACGCATGGCACAGCTGGTGGCGGCGGATTGGATCGACGTTTGCCAGGAGCTGGCCTGATCTTCATCGCCATTGGGGCGGTTCGCGAGCAAGCTCGCTCCTACGAAAGACGCATCGGCGCTGACCTGTAGGAGCGAGCTTGCTCGCGAACCCGCCACGGCAGCGAATCGCGCCCCTTCCGCCTGCAGGGGCCCCACACGCCTGTTCCGGCACTGTTGCTGCAGCAACACTCACTCAACACTTTGCTGTTTACCCAGCCGCGAAACTGTTGGTGTAAAAACGCAAATCATTGATTTATATGTAATTTAATTTCCGGCACAGCTTGTGCAATGACCTGATCAGACAGACCCGAACGCCGGGTCGATTCATCTGCCGAGGTCGCTGTACTGCCATGCCCCCACTCCCCGAATCCGCCCACTACGACATCCGCGAACCCAACGCCCAGCGGATCGTTTCCGATGCGCAAGCCATCGAAGTCGCCCACAAGATCGCTGCCTTCCTGCTCGAAGGCTCCGCCGAGCGCGACCGCAACCGCGAAGTCCCGCCAGAGGTCGTCGAGGTCTACTCCAACAGCGGCCTGTGGGGCATCACTGTGCCACGCGAGTTCGGCGGCGCCGAGGTGTCCTACGCCACGCTGGCGGAAGTCATTGCCATCGTTTCCGCCGCCGACCCGTCGCTGGGGCAGATTCCGCAGAACCACTTCTGCCTGCTGGAAGACATCCGCCTGCAGGGTAGCGACGAACAGAAGCGCTTCTTCTTCGACCTCGCGCTCAAGGGCAACCGCTTCGCCAACGCCCTGTCGGAAACCGGCGGCAAGAACGTCCAGGACATCCAGACCCGCCTGCGCCACGACGGCGACAGCGTGCTGATCGATGGCCGCAAGGGCTACTGCACCGGCTCGCTCTACGCCCACTGGATCGGCGTGCTCGGCCTGGACGAGCAGAACAACGCGCAACTGGCCTTTGTCCCGCGCGGCACGCCGGGTCTGGTGATCGTCGACGACTGGGCCAGCATCGGCCAGCGCACAACCTCCAGCGGTACCGTGCTGGTGGAAGGCCTGCGCGTACCGGCGTTCAACGTCTTCCCCACGCACCGCTCCTACGACGTACCGACCCTGGCCGGCCCATTCGCGCAGATCACCACCTCCGCCATCGACGCCGGCATCGCCCGCGCCGCCCTGCGCGACACCATCGCCTTCGTCCGCGAGCAGGCGCGCCCGTGGATCGACGCCGGCGTGGAGAAGGCCAGTGAAGACCCCCTGACCATCATCCAGGTCGGCGAACTGGGCATCCGCATCGAAGCCGCCGACGCCTTGTTGGAGCGCGCCGGCAAGGTAATGGACGCCGCCCGCCCGGCGCCGGACGAAGACAGCGTGGCCCGCGCCTCGGTCGCCGTGGCCAAGGCCAAGGTGCTGACCACCGAAGTCGCCATCGACGCCACCAACAAGCTGTTCGAACTGGGTGGCACCCGCTCCACCCTCGCCCGCCACGGCTTCGACCGCCACTGGCGCAACGCCCGCGTGCACACCCTGCACGACCCGGTGCGCTGGAAGTACCACCTGGTCGGCAACTGGCTGCTCAACGACAAGCGCCCGCCGCGCCACGACTGGAACTGAGGCCCTCGCCATGAGCAAGCAGATTCGCCTCAACGCCTTCGCCATGAACTGCGTCGGCCACCTTTCGCCCGGCCTCTGGCGCCACCCGCGCGACCAGCAGGCTGCGCGCTACACCGACATCCACTACTGGATCGAGCTGGCGAAAACCCTCGAGCGCGGCAAGATCGACGGCCTGTTCCTCGCCGACGTGCTGGGCGTCTACGACGTCTACCACGGCAACGCCGACGCGGCGCTCAGCGCCGGCGCGCAGGTGCCGGCCAACGACCCGCTGCAACTGGTCCCGGCGATGGCCGCGGCCACCGAGCACCTGGGCTTCGGCATCACCGCCTCGGTATCCTTCGAGCATCCGTTTCCCTTCGCCCGGCGCATCTCCACGCTGGACCACCTGACCGGTGGCCGCGCCGGCTGGAACATCGTCACCTCCTACTTGAGCAGCGGCGCGCGCAACCTGGGGCTGAAGCAGCAGCTCAACCACCAGCAGCGCTATGCCCTGGCCGAGGAATACCTGGAGGTCTGCTACAAGCTCTGGGAAGCCAGCTGGGACGATGACGCGGTGGTCGCCGACCGCGCCAGCGGCGTCTACGCCGACCCGCGCAAGGTGCATCCCATCGAGCACAAGGGCGAGCATTTCGAAGTGCCCGGCTTCCACCTCAGCCAGCCATCGCCGCAGCGCACCCCGGTGCTGTACCAGGCCGGCGCGTCGAGCCGCGGCAAGGTCTTCGCCGCCGGCAATGCCGAGTGTGTATTCGTCGCCGCGCCCACCAGGAACATTCTCCGCGACCAGGTGGCCGACTTGCGCCGCCTCGCCGTGGAAGCCGGCCGCCAGGCCAGCGACGTGCTGGTGCTGAACCAGCTCACGGTAATCGTCGCGCCCACTGACGCGGAGGCCCTGGCCAAGCTGGAAGACTACCGCCAGTACAGCGACCGCGAAGGCACCCTGGCGCTGGTCTCCGGCTGGACCGGCATCGACTTCGGCGAGTACGCACCGGATCAGGTGTTGCGCCACGTACAGAGCGACGCTATCCAGTCCGCGGTGGATGCCTTCAGCGCTGCCGACCCACAGCGCCAGTGGACCGCCGCCGAGATCGCCGACTACTGCGCCCTGGGCGGTGACGGCCCGCTGCTGGTGGGCTCGCCGCAAACCGTGGCGGACCAGTTGCAGGCCTGGGTCGAGGAAACCGATGTCGATGGATTCAACCTCTCCAGCCTGGTGGCGCCGGAAACCTTCGTCGACATCGTCGACCTGCTGGTGCCGGAGTTGCAGGCACGCGGCCTGTTCAAGCGCGAGTACGAGCAGGGCACCCTGCGCCACAAGCTGTTCGGCCAGGGCGACCGTCTCGGCGCCTCGCACCGCGCCGCGAAGCTTCGAAGAGGCGCCGAATGATGGACGGCTGGTTCCGCAACCTCGACTGGCATGATCTCGCCCAGGCCTGCCTGGACACCCTGGCCATGCTCGGCGGCGCGCTGGCCTTCACCGTGCTGTTGGGCCTGCCGCTGGGCGTGCTGCTGTACCTCACCGGCAAGCGCCAGCTACACGAAAAACCCGGTCTGTACCGCGCGCTTTCCGTGGTGGTGAACATGCTGCGTTCGCTGCCGTTCATCATCCTGCTGATCGTGCTGATCCCGGTCACCACGCTGGTCACCGGCACCTCGCTGGGCGTACCCGGCGCCATCCCGCCGCTGGTGGTGGGCTGCACGCCGTTCTTCGCCCGCCTGGTGGAAACCGCCCTGCGCGAAGTCGACCGCGGCCTGGTGGAAGCCACCCAGGCGATGGGCGCCAGCACCTGGCAGATCATCTGGCACACCCTGCTGCCGGAAGCGCGCACCGGGCTGATCGCCGCCGTGACCGTCACCGCCATCGTGCTGGTGGACTACACCGCGATGTCCGGCGTAATCGGCGGCGGCGGCCTCGGCGACCTGGCCATCCGCTTCGGTTACCAGCGCTTCCAGACCGACGTGATGATCATCACCGTCGCCCTGCTGATCCTGCTGGTGCAGGCCCTGCAGATGAGCGGCGACCGACTTGTAGCACGCTACACCCGACGCTGAATTCCCCGCCCACTCCCTCTCCGGGAGCGGCATCCAGAACACCCGCCGGCAGCCGGGCCCCGCTGCCATCAAGGCCCCACGTCCACACCACGACGGCCCACCCACTACTGCCAAGGAGCAACACCCATGAAAAAGGCCATCGCCATTCTGGCGGCCGTCGTCGCCTTCTCTGCCCACGCAGGGGAGAAACTCGTTGTTGGCGCCACCCCGGTGCCCCACGCCGAGATTCTCGAGTTCGTCAAACCGGAACTGGCCAAGGAAGGCGTCGACCTGGACATCAAGGTCTTCACCGACTTCATCCAGCCCAACCTGCAGCTCGCGCAGAAGAACCTCGACGCCAACTACTACCAGTACCGCCCCTTCCTCGATGACTTCAACAAGACCCGCCACACCGACCTGGTGCCGGTGGTGGGCATCCACATCGAGCCGTTCGGCGCCTACTCCACCAAGTACAAGTCCCTCGCCGAGCTGCCCGACGGCGCCAGCGTGGCCATCCCCAACGACCCGGTGAACACCGGCCGCGCCCTGGTGCTGCTGGCCGAAAGCGGCCTGATCAAGCTCAAGGATCCGACCAATCCGCAGTCCACCGAGCGCGACATCACCGACAACCCCAAGCACCTGAAGATTCGTGAACTCGAAGGCGCCCTGCTGGCCCGCGCGGTGAAGCAGGTCGACCTGGCCTTCATCTTCGCCAACTACGCCCTGGAAGCCGGCATCGACACCAAGAGCGCGCTGATCGTCGAGAAAGGCAAGGACCTCTACGCCGAGTTCCTTGTCGCCCGTCCGGACAACATCCAGGACCCGGGCATCCAGAAGCTGGCCAAGGCGCTGAATTCGCCGGAAGTCCGCCAGTTCATCCTGACCCGCTACAAGGGCGAGATCGCCCCGGCGTTCTAAGCGAACGCCGAACCCTGTAGGAGCGAGCTTGCTCGCGAACCTTTCGCCCCGCAGCGGGGTTCGTTCGCGAGCAAGGGCTGAGGCGCCCCCCTCGGTCCTACGAAAAGCCCGTGCGGTGAGGGACCACCCACGTCGTAACTTCAGCCACAAGAAGGCAATGCATGACCAACGAATCCGCACCCAAGGACTTTCGTGACCAGGCGCCCCGGCAACTCCCGGCGCGCCGCATCCTCAACGACGCCCAGGCCATCGAAGCCGCCCACGAAGTGGCCCGCCTGGCGAAACCCGGCGCCGCCGCCCGCGACCGCGAGCGCGCCCTGCCCTGGAGTGAACTGGAGCACTTCACGGCCCTGGGCCTGGGCGGCATCAGCATCCCCCGCGAGTACGGCGGTGCCCAGGTCTCCTACGCCACCGTGGCCGAAGTTTTCCGCGTGATCTGCGCCGCCGACCCCGCGCTGGGGCAGATTCCGCAGAACCAGTTCGGCCTGCTCAACGTCATCGACAACGTCGCCAGCGACGCGCAGAAGCGCATTCTGTTCGGCGGCGTACTCAACGGTCGGCGCATCGGCAACGCAGGGCCCGAGCGCAATACCAGGAACACCCTCGAACTCAAGGCACGGCTGGTGCGTGACGGCGAACACTTCCGCGTCAGCGGCGAGAAGTTCTATTCCACCGGCGCGCTGTTCGCCCACTGGGTCGCGGTAAAGGCCATCGATGAAGAGGGCCGCGCGGTCATGGGCTTCGTCGAGCGCGGCGTGGAAGGCCTGCGCATCGTCGACGACTGGTCCGGCTTCGGCCAGCGCA
The DNA here is from genome assembly GCF_005877905.1 of Pseudomonas nicosulfuronedens. Taxonomy (GTDB): domain Bacteria; phylum Pseudomonadota; class Gammaproteobacteria; order Pseudomonadales; family Pseudomonadaceae; genus Pseudomonas; species Pseudomonas nicosulfuronedens. The sequence continues at coordinate 18,776 of NZ_SWDV01000035.1, forward strand.
CCACCGCCAGCGGCACCGTGCTGCTGGACAATGCCCCCGTCGCAGGCTCGCTGGTGATCCACAACGGCCGCCTGGCCGACGTGCCCAACATTCAGGGCGCCGTTTCGCAACTGATCCAGGCCGCCATCGATGCGGGTATCGCGGCGAACGCCCTGGAAGATGCCATCGACTTCATCCGCACGCGCACCCGCCCCTTCATCGATGCGAACGTCGAGCAGGCCAGCGAAGAGCCCTTCACCATCGCCGAGATCGGCCGCCTGCAGGTCGAACTGCACGCCGCCGAAGCACTGCTGGAGCGCGCCGGTCATGTGCTCGACGAAGTCAGCGCGCGGCCCATCGACGACGAGTCCGCCGCCCGCGCCTCCATCGCCGTGGCCGAGGCCAAGGTGCTGACCACCGAGATCAGCCTGGCCGCCAGCGAGAAGCTCTTCGAACTGGCCGGCAGCCGCGCCACCCTCGCCGAATTCAACCTCGACCGCCACTGGCGCAATGCCCGCGTGCACACCCTGCACGACCCGGTGCGGTGGAAGGTCCAGGCGGTCGGCGCCTACCACCTCAACGGCGCCCGCCCGGCGCGTCATTCCTGGATCTGAGGAGCGTCGATGAACAGCCTCGTACTGAACAATCCCAAGCCGATCACTCCCGTCCATATTATCCGCAGCGACGACGAAGCCCTCGACGTCGCCCGCGCCCTGGCGGCCGACTTCCGCGAGGGCGCCATCGCCCGCGACCGCGAGCGCCGCCTGCCCTGGGACGAACTGGAGCGCTTCAGCCGCTCAGGCCTGTGGGGCATCACCGTGCCGCGCGAACACGGTGGCGCGGGCGTTTCCCGCGTCACGGTGGCCCGCGTCATCGCGATCATCTCGGCCGCCGACGGCTCGCTGGGGCAGATTCCGCAGAATCATTTCTACGCCGTCGAACTGCTGCGGGTGAACGGCAGCGAAGAGCAGAAGGCTCGCCTGTTCGCCGAGGTCCTGGTCGGTGTGCGCTTCGGCAATGCGCTGGCGGAAATCGGCACGCGCACCGCCCACGACCGCACCACTCGCCTCAAGCGCGAGGACGGCCAACTGCGCATCCATGGCCGCAAGTTCTACAGCACCGGCGCGCTCTATGCGCAGCGCATTCCGACCCTGGTGATCGATGACGACGGCGTCCAGCAGTTCGCCTTCATCGCCCGCAATGCCAAGGGCGTGGAAGTGATCGACGACTGGTCCGGCTTCGGCCAGCGCACCACCGGCAGCGGCAGCGTGGTGTTCGACGGCGCGCCGGTGGACGAGCGCGACATCGTGCCGTTCCAGAGTGCCTTCGAGCGCCCGACCACAGTCGGCCCGTACGCGCAGATTCTCCACGCCGCCATCGACGTCGGCATCGCCCGCGGCGCCTACGAGGATGCGCTGGTGTTCCTGCGCGAGAAGGCGCGGCCATGGATCGACGCCGGCGTCGACAAGGCCAGCGACGATCCCCTGGCGATCAACGAAGTGGGCCGCCTGGCGATCCGCCTGCATGCCGCCGAGGCGCTGCTGGATCGCTCCGGCCGTGTGCTCGATGCCGCCACCGCCGAGCCGACGGCCGAAAGCGTTGCCGCTGCGTCCATTGCCGTGGCCGAGGCGCGGGCGATCACCACCGAAGTCTCACTGCTGGCCGGCAGCAAGCTGATCGAACTGGGCGGCAGCCGCGCCTGCCTCGCCGAACTGGGCCTGGACCGTCACTGGCGCAACGCCCGCGTGCACACCCTGCACGATCCGGCGCGCTGGAAGTACTTCGCGGTGGGCAACTACTACCTCAACGGCCAGCTGCCGCCGCGCCGGGGAACGCTGTGATGCCCCGCACCGAAGCCGCTTTTGGTAGGAGCGAGCTTGCTCGCGAACAGCCCCAGCGCCAATCGGTTCGCGAGCAAGCTCGCTCCTACAGGACCTCTGCCAGCGAGGATTTCCCATGAGCCAGAAGCAGATTCTCCTCAACGCCTTCAGCATGAATTGCGTCGGCCACATCAACCACGGCCTGTGGACCCATCCGCGCGACCGCTCGACGGACTTCAACAAGCTCAGCCACTGGACCGACCTTGCCCGCCTGCTGGAGAAGGGCCTGTTCGACGGTCTGTTCCTCGCCGATATCCTCGGCGTCTACGACGTCTACCAGAACGGCATCGAGCTCACCGCGAAAGAAGCCATCCAGCTGCCGGTGAATGATCCGCTGATGCTGGTCTCAGGCATGGCCGGCGCTACCCGGCACCTGGGCTTCGGCGTCACCGCCAACCTCACCTACGAGGCGCCCTACCCGTTCGCCCGGCGGCTCTCGACGCTGGATCACCTGAGCGACGGCCGCATCGGCTGGAACATCGTCACCGGCTACCTGGAGAGCACCGCCCGCGCCATGGGCCAGGAGCGGCAGATCGACCACGACCGCCGCTACGACCGCGCCGATGAATACCTGGAAGTGCTCTACAAGCTCTGGGAGGGCAGCTGGGAAGACGACACGGTGCTCGCCGACCGCCAGCGCCGCCTCTATGCGCAGCCGGGCAAGGTGCACAAGGTCCGTCACCATGGCGAGTTCTTCGACGTCGAGGGTTACCACCTCAGCCAGCCATCGCCGCAGCGCACGCCTCTTCTGTTCCAGGCTGGCGCATCGAATCGCGGACTGGCCTTCGCCGCGCGCCACGCCGAGTGCGTGTTCGTCTCGGCGCAGACCCGCGAAGCCACCCGCGCTCTGGTGGACCGCATCCGCCAGGCGGCGGTGGATGCCGGCCGCCGGGCGGACGACATCAAGGTGTTCATGGGCATCAACGTCATCGTCGCACCAACCGAGGCCGAGGCCCGCGACAAGCTCGCCGAGTACCGCCGCTTCGCCAGTGCCGAGGCGGGGCTTGCGCACTTCGCCAGCACCACCGGTATCGACTTCTCGCGTTATGCGCTGGATGAGCCGATCCGCTACGAGAAGACCAACGCCATCGAGTCCGCCACCAAGGCGCTGACCGTCGCCCGCACCGACGCCACCGTGCGCCAGCTACTCGAGCAGCTCGCCCTCGGCGGGCGCTACACCACGCTGGTGGGCAACCCGCAGCAGGTCGCCGACGAGCTGCTGGGCTGGATCAACGAAGCGGGCCTGGACGGCTTCAACCTCACCCGCACCGTGGAGCCGGAAAGCTACGCCGACTTCATCGAGCTGGTGGTGCCCGAACTGCAGAACCGCGGCGCCTACAAGACCGCCTACGCCGACGGCACCCTGCGGGAAAAACTCTTCGGCGCCGGCCGCGCCCGACTGCCCGCGCGGCACGTCGGCGCGAGCTACCGCCAGGCAACCGCCACTGGAGCGACTCCAGCCTTCTCTCTTCAAGAAAACTAAAAAGGATTCGTTGCCATGCATGCACGCTTCAAGCTCACACTCGGCCTTTCGCTTAGCCTCCTCGCCGCTGGCCTGGCCCAAGCCGCCGACACCCTGCGCCTGGGCACCACCGCCGCCTTTGCCCCGCCGCTGGAAGTGGCGGTGAAGGAGGCCGCCCAACAGGGCCTGAAGGTCGAGCTGGTGGAATTCACCGACTGGAACGCGCCGAACATCACCCTCGATCACGGCGACATCGACGCCAACTACTTCCAGCACACGCCCTTCCTGGAGAACGCCAACCGCGAAGGCGGCCTGCACCTGAAGGCGTTCGCGCCGGGAATCATCAACAACGTCGGCCTGTACTCGACCCGCTACAGGGCCATCGCCGACCTGCCCGATGGCGCCAAGGTCGCGATCGCCAACGACCCGATCAATGGCGGTCGCGGCCTGCAGCTGCTGCAGAAAGCCGGGCTGCTCAAGCTCAAGGATGGCGTGGGCTACAAGGCGACGCTGGACGATATCGTGGCCAACCCAAAGAACCTCCAGATCATCGAACTGGAGGCCGTGCAGCTGGTGCGCGCGCTGGATGACGTCGACCTCGCCCAGGGTTACCCGCATTACATCCGCCTTGCCGGGACCATCGATCCGAACAGCGCGCTGCTGTTCGACGGCATCGAGAACCGCGAGTACGTCATCCAGTTCGTCACCCGTGACGACTTCAAGGACCCGGACGGCCGGCTGAAGCAATTCGTCGATCTCTACCAGCACTCGCCGCAGGTCCGCGCCGCCCTGGACAAGGCCCATGGCTCGCTCTACCAGCCGGGCTGGCAGTAACCGCCGACGCATCCCGTATCTGTAGGAGCGAGCTTGCTCGCGAACCGCCCCGGCGCGGGAGTTGGTTCGCGAGCAAGCTCGCTCCTACGAAAAGCCCTCGTGCAAGGCTGGCATTTCCGGTGGAAGGCCAGACTGACCGCACACACCGAACCAGTCCCCTCTCCCTTCAGGGAGAGGGCTAGGGAGAGGGAAACAGCCCCGCTCCGAACTCCAGAACAGGCCCCCACCATGGTCAGCTTCAACCGCAATCTCGAACTCGCCACCCAGCACATCGCCCTGCGCGGGCTGGGCAAGACCTACGCCGGCCACCATGGCCCGGTGGAGGCACTGAGCGACATCGAACTCTCCGTCCGCCGTGGCGAAGTATTCGGCATCATCGGCCGCAGCGGCGCCGGCAAGAGCTCGCTGATCCGCACCCTCAACCGCCTGGAGCAACCCAGCGTCGGCCAGGTACTGATCGACGGCGAGGACATTGGCGCCTTCGACGCCCAGCAACTGGTCGGCCTGCGCCGTCGCGTCGGCATGATCTTCCAGCACTTCAACCTGATGTCAGCCAAGACCGTGGCGCAGAACATCGCCCTGCCCCTGCGCGTGGCCGGCGTGCCCAAGGCGCGCATCGCCGAGCGGGTGGACGAACTGCTGCAGCTCGTTGGGCTGGAAGACAAGCGCCACGCCTACCCGGCGCAGCTCTCCGGCGGGCAGAAGCAGCGTGTCGGTATCGCCCGCGCGCTGGTGCACCAGCCGGAAATCCTGCTCTGCGACGAAGCCACCTCGGCGCTGGACCCGGAGAGCACCCAGGCCATCCTTGCACTGCTGCGCGACATCAACCGTCGCCTGGGCCTGACCATCGTGCTGATCACCCACGAGATGGCGGTGATCCGTGAGATCTGTGATCGCGTGGTAGTACTCGAACGCGGGCGCATCGTCGAGCAGGGCGATGTCTGGGAAGTCTTCGGCAATCCGCAGCACGAGGTCAGCCGCACCCTGCTCGGCTCGCTGCAACAGCACCTGCCGCCGGACCTGCTGGCGCGGCTGGAGCATCCCTCGGACAACGAAGTCATCCTCGACCTGCACTACACCGGCGTGCGCGAACAGGAGCCGGACCTGCTGGCCATCGCCCAGGCCCTGGGCAGCCGCGTCAGCCTGCTGCACGGTGGCATCGAACGCATCCAGGGCCGGGCACTCGGCCGCCTGCTGCTGAGCGTCGCCGTGCCCGCCGCCAGCGTCCCGCAACTGCTCGAACGTGCCCGCGATGTCGCCGACCGCCTGGAGGTGCTCACCCATGCCTGAACGCCTGCTGCAAGGCCTGCTCGACACCCTGCTGATGATCGGCGCGTCCTCGGCCATCGTCCTGCTGGTGGGCATTCCGCTGGCTTTGGTGCTGGTCACCACCGGCCCCGGCGGGATCTTCCAGGCCCGCCTGATCAACCAGGGTCTGGGCAGCGTGGTGAACGTGTTGCGCTCGATTCCGTTCCTGATCCTGATGGTCGCGCTGATTCCCTTCACCCGGCTGATCGTCGGCACCAGCTATGGCGTGTGGGCCGCGGTAGTGCCGCTGACCATCGCCGCCACACCGTTCTTCGCGCGCATCGCCGAGGTCAGCCTGCGCGAGGTCGATCACGGCCTGATCGAGGCCGCGCAAGCGATGGGCTGCCAGCCCCGGCACATCATCTGGAACGTGCTGTTGCCCGAAGCGCGGCCGGGCATAGTCGCCGGCTTCACCATCACCCTGGTGACCATGATCAACTCCTCGGCCATGGCCGGCGCCATCGGTGCCGGTGGCCTGGGCGACCTCGCCTACCGCTATGGCTACCAGCGCTTCGATACCCAGGTGATGCTCACCGTGATCATCCTGCTGGTGGCGCTGGTGACGCTGATCCAGTTCGGCGGCGACCGCCTTGCGCGCTGGCTCAACAAGCGCCTGTGACGTTCGTCGGCTGAGTCCGCCACGGCCCTGCTCCCACGCGGGTTGCGTCTAACCTGACAACACACCCGCCCCTCCGTGCCCCGGCACAGCTCGTGGATGCGTGGCGTCCCTGTGCTCACTGCGGAGGCGTTCGTCATGGCCAACCCCCTTTCCACCCTGGGTATCGTGCATACCGCCATCAGCCTGGTGCCGCTGGTCGCCGGGTTGTGGGCGTTCTACCAGGCGGGGCGCATCGATCCGCGCAGCCCGGCCGGACGCTGGTACGTCTACGGGATGATCCTTGGCGTGCTCACCGCGTTCGGACTCTCCAGCACGGGAGGCTTCAATGCGGGCCACGCCATCGGCATCCTCTGCCTGATTGCCATCGCGGTGGGCAGCTACGCGCAACGGATCAGTGCGCTCGGCGGACTGGGCGAATACCTGGAAACCGCAGCCATGAGCTTCAGCTTCTTCCTGATGATGATCCCCACGCTCAACGAATCCCTGTCGCGCCTGCCGCCGTCCAACCCCATAGGCCACGGCCCGGACTCGCCGCCGGTACAGACGGCCGTGATGATCGCCTTGCTGGTCTTCATCATCGGCGTGCTCTACCAGTTCTACCGCATCCATCGCCGCCGCATGCCACCGGCACGCCCGGCGCACTAAGGGTCTATGCTGGCGGCGTCCCCTTTTCGGAGCGCCGCCATGACCGTCCGCCGCATCGTCGCCAACCTCGCCACCGGCAAGCCTGCCGAGGTCGCGCGTTTCTACCGCGAGCTGTTCGACCTGGACGCGGTGATGGACCACGGCTGGCTGATCACCCTCGCCAGCGGCGACAGCGCGCCGGCGCAATTGAGCCTGGCCAGTGAAGGCGGCTCGGGAGCGCCGGTACCGGACCTGTCCATCGAGGTAGACAACCTCGATGAGGTACACGAGCGCGCCCTCACAGCTGGCCACGAGATCACCTACGCACTGACCTTGGAGCCGTGGGGCGTGCGGCGCTTCTTCCTGCGTGATCCGTTGGGGACGCTGGTGAACGTGCTGCAGCACGTCCATTGAAGAAGGTTCGCGAGCAAGCTCGCTCCTGCAGGAGGAGCACCCAGGCACCTGCAGGAGCGAACCTGTTCGCGAATGACCTCAGCGATTGAGGAAAGCCAGCAGGTCCTCGTTCACCTGGTCGGCCAGGGTGGTGCACATGCCATGGGCGCCCCCCTTGTAAACCTTCAGCGCTCCGCGCTGGACAAGCTCCACCGAACGCTGGCCAGCGGCGCCGATGGGCACGATCTGGTCGTCGTCGCCATGGAGGATCAGCGCCGGCACGTCGATCTTCTTCAAGTCCTCGGTGTAGTCCACCTCGGAGAACTCATGGATGCACAGGTATTGGCCCAGGTGCCCGCCGGTCATGCCCTGCAGCCAGAAGTTGTCGATCACCCCCTGGGACTGCTTCGCGCCCGGCCGGTTGTAGCCGTAGAACGGCACTGCCAGGTCCTTGAAGAACTGCGAACGGTCTTCCTTCACGCCCTTGCGGATGCCGTCGAACACATCGATCGGCAAACCACCGGGGTTGGCCGCAGTCTTGAGCATCAGCGGCGGCACCGCACCGATCAACACCGCGCCGGAAAGGCGCTTGGTGCCATGGCGGCCAATGTAGCGCGTCACCTCGCCACCACCGGTCGAGTGGCCGACCAGGGTCGCGCCCTTGAGGTCCAGCGCCTCGATCACCGCCGCCAGGTCGTCGGCGTAGGTGTCCATGTCATTGCCGTTGGCCGGCTGGCCCGAGCGGCCATGGCCGCGCCGGTCATGGGCGATGACCCGGTAGCCCTTCTGCACCAGGAAGAGCATCTGCGCATCCCAGGCGTCGGCGTTGAGCGGCCAGCCATGGGAGAACACCACCGGCTGCCCGCTGCCCCAATCCTTGTAGAAGATCTCAGTACCATCTTTCGCTTTGACGAAGCTCATTTAGGTCGTTTCCTTCAGGGAGTGGTTGAAAAGAAACGCCGCAACTTCAGCGATAGCGGAGCGCTCTACGGCGGCCTTGAGCATAGCCAGCGCGGTGACGCCGGCACCCGTTCCCGGCAGCTTTCCGACGAGCGACGGCTCAGCCGATACCCGCCGCGAACAACCCGCCGAGCCAGTCGGAGAACACCCGCAGGCGCCGCGACATCTGCCGGCGCACCGGATACAGCACGCTGACCGGCAGCGGCGGCGGCTGCCAGGCGCGCAGAACCTCCACCAGCTCACCGCTGGCCAGGCCCTCGCGCAGGTGGTAGCGCGGCGCCTGGATCAGGCCGAAGCCGGCACGGCAGGCAGCGATGTAGGCGTCGGCGTTGTTCACCGCGATGCGGCTGGGTAGCCGCTGGGTCCGCAACTGGCCGTCGAAGCGGAACTCCAGGTCGAAGATGCGCCCGCTGGAGGCCGACTGGTAATTGACCGCCAGATGTCCTTCGAGCCGATCCGGATGTTCGGGCAGGCCGAACTCCTGCGCGTAGGCGCGACTCACGCAGGTCAACTGCTCCAGCTCGGCGATGCGTCGACCGACCAGGCTGGAATCCGGCAGTTCACCGGCGCGCAGCACGCAGTCCACGCCCTCGCGCACCAGGTCCACCTGGCGGTCATTCAGGCTCAGTTCCAGCTCGATCTGCGGGTAGCGCCGGCAGAACTCCGGCAGCGCCGGGATCACCACCAGCCGCCCCAGCGAGCTGGGCAGGTCGATGCGCAGCTTGCCGCGCGGGTTGTCAGGCGAGTCGGAGAAGCAGTTCTCCGCCTCCTCCAGGTCCTCCAGCAGGCGCACGCAGCGCTCGTAGTAAGCCTGGCCATCGGCGGTGACACTGACCTGCCGCGTAGTGCGGCGCAGCAGTTGCACCCCCAGGTGCGTCTCCAGTTGCTGGATCAGCTGGGTCACGCTGGCGCGCGGCATCTGCAAGCTATCCGCCGCCTTGCCGAAGGCCTTGAGTTCAACGATGCGGGTGTAGACCTGCATGGCCTGCAAGCGGTCCATGGCGCGCTCCGATTATTCATCCAGGCCGAATAGTTAAACCGCAATCTGCCAGTTTATCCATGCCTGACAAACAACAAGAATGGTCCTGCCCCTTTCCTCACCCCGGAGAATCCCGCATGAAGACCCGTCGCCTGGGCTCGCAAGGCCCCGTCGTCTCCGCCATCGGCCTCGGCTGCATGGGCATGTCCGACTTCTACACCACCGGCAGCGATGAGGCCGAATCCATCGCCACCCTGCACCGCGCGCTGGAGCTGGGCGTTACCCTGCTCGACACTGCCGACATCTATGGCCCGCACACCAACGAGGAACTGCTCGGCCGCGCCCTCAAGGGCAAGCGCGAACAGGTCTTCCTCGCCACCAAGTTCGGCATCGTGCGCACCCCGGATCAGCCGCAGGTGCGCGGCGCCAACGGCAGCCCCGAGTACATCCGCCAGGCTGTGGAAGGCAGCCTGAAGCGCCTGGGTACCGACCACATCGACCTCTACTACCAGCACCGCGTCGATCCCAAGGTGCCCATCGAGGAAACCGTCGGCGCCATGGCCGAGCTGGTGAAGGCCGGCAAGGTGCGCTATCTCGGCCTGAGCGAAGCCTCGACCGAAACCCTGGAGCGCGCGCACAAGGTGCACCCGATCACCGCACTGCAGAGCGAGTACTCGCTGTGGACCCGCGATCCGGAAGAGAGCGGTGTGCTGGCCGCGTGCGAACGCCTGGGTGTCGGCTTCGTGCCCTACAGTCCGCTGGGTCGTGGCTTCCTCACCGGCGCGCTGAAGAGCCCGGATGATTTCGCCGAGGATGATTACCGCCGCTCCAGTCCGCGCTTCACCGGGGAAAACTTTGCGAAGAACCTGCGTCTGGTGGACAAGGTCGCCGAGCTGGCCGCCGCCCGCGGAGAGAAGTCCTCGCAACTGGCACTGGCCTGGGTGCTGGCCCAGGGCGAGCACCTGGTGCCGATCCCCGGCACCAAGCAACGCAAGTACCTGGAAGAGAACGTCGCCGCCGTGGACCTGGCGCTGACCCAGGCAGAACGACTCGAACTGGACGCGATCTTCCCGGCCGGGGCAGCCGCTGGCGGGCGTTACAGCGAACAGGTGATGGCGCTGATCCAGTAAAAGCTCTGCATCGGGGCTCCGGTGGACGCTCGCAGCGGTTATGCTGACGAGGTCTACCGGAGGCTCCATGCGATTCGTTCCCGCCGCACTGCTCTTGCTTTCCTTCCTTCCCCTCGCCGCCCACGCGGATGAGGAATGCCAGGTGACAGCCGTGTTCAGCGGCGACCAGCTGACCTGCCAGCGCGCGGACGGCGGCGATACCACCATCCACCTGCGCGGCATCACCGCCCCGGAACTGGAACAGCCCTTCGGCCAGCGCTCCCGCGCGGCCCTGGTGCAACTCGCCCTGGGCAAGAGCGCCACCCTCAAGCACGCCGAGCAGCTTCCCGACGGCAGCCTGCGCGCGGCGGCCTGGGTCACCCCGGCGGAATGCCCGAACTGCGGTCACACACTGGATATCGGTCGCGCACAACTGAGCATCGGCCTCGCGCGCTGGCGGCAGAGCGACGCGCAGACGCCTGAGGAAGTCGGCCAGTACCAGTTCGAGGAACACGAGGCCAAGGCACGCCGCACCAACCTCTGGCGCAAGCCCTGAGCTCAATTGCTGACGTAGTGCTGCAGGATGCGGCGGTCCTCGCCATCCTCGACCAGCTGTTTCAGCGTCTGCGCGTAGCGACGGACGAAGTCCTCGTCCTGGGTGCGCTTGCTGAAGGCGACTTCCGCCGACTCCGCTGAAACCACCACGCCGGTAGGTTCGATGCGCTTGGCCAGACCCAGCTGCTGCAGCTCGTACTGGCCGCTGTGTTCGTCGGCGATGATGCCGTCGATACGGCCCTTGTCGATCATGTGCCAGAGGTTGCTGCGGCTGGGGTTGAAGAACACCCGTGCCGCGTAGTCCGGGTCGGCCATCAGCTGGCGGTAAGGTTCGCCATAGGAGACGTCGATCTGCGCGCCGAGGCGGAAGTCACTGCCGGGCAAGTCGGAAAGCTGCTGCAGGCTGTCGCGCTGGGCCAGGCTGCGACGGACGAAGAGGATATTGCGCGAGGGCGGCAACACGGTGCCGGAGAACCAGGCGTAGGCTTCGCGCTCGGGCTTGCGGAAGGCACCGGGCAGCACGTCGAGGCGACCGAGCTCGAGCTCCTTGAGCGCCCGCGCCCAGGGCAGCTTGACCATCCGCACCTCGCAACCCAGGCGCTCCAGCACTTCACGGTTCAAATCGACGTACAGGCCACCGACGCTACCGTCGGGCAGCTGCATGCTGAAGGGTGGGTCGTCATCCCAGCGCAGGGTCTTTTCGCAGGCGGCCAGCGGCACACTGGCCAGCGCCAGGCCCAACAGGACCAGGCGCTTCAGGCGCGCATGCGCAATGAATGGCAGGCGAAAGGCTTGCAACGGCAAGATCACGACTCACGGCTGGAGAAGGCGGATGCCCGGAGTGTATTGAACCCGGTGCCCGCCTTGCCAGCACTGATCTGTTTCGCACGTTGGTCCCGCCTCGCTCACTGCCAGCCGTAGCGCCGGGCGAACCATCCCTTCACGGCCTGGGTCAGCGCCATGTAACCCAGCAGGATTGCCACCAGCCACGGCCAGTAGCCCAGCGGCAGCGCCTGCATGCGGAAGGAATGCGCCAGCGGCCCCATGGGCAGGAAGATCGCCACCGCAACGATCACCAGGGTCATGCCCAGCAGCGGCCAGGCAGCACGGCTCTGCAGGAACGGAATGCGTCGGGTGCGGATCATGTGCACCACCAGCAGTTGCGAGATCAGTCCCTCGACGAACCAGCCGGACTGGAACAACGTCTGGTGCGCCGGCGAATTCGCACCGAACACGTGCCAGAGCACGAGGAAGGTGGCGATGTCGAAGATCGAGCTGATCGGTCCGAAGAACACCATGAAGCGCCCCAGCCCGTCCGGGTTCCACTGCTGCGGCTTGCGCAGCAGTTCGTCGTCGACATGGTCGAAGGGAATGGCGATCTGCGACAGGTCGTAGAGCAGGTTCTGCACCAGCAGTTGCAGCGGCAGCATCGGCAGGAAGGGAATGAAGGCGCTGGCCACCAGCACGCTGAATACGTTGCCGAAGTTGGAGCTGGCCGTCATGCGGATGTACTTGAGCATATTGGCGAAGGTGCGGCGCCCTTCGATCACGCCCTCCTCCAGGACCATCAGGCTCTTTTCCAGGAGGATCAGGTCGGCGGCTTCCTTGGCGATGTCGACAGCAGAATCCACCGAGATGCCGATGTCCGCCGTACGCAGCGCCGGTGCGTCGTTGATGCCATCGCCAAGGAAGCCGACCACGTGGCCGCGCTCGCGCAGCACGCGCACCAGTCGCTCCTTGTGGCTGGGAGTGAGTTTGGCGAACAGCGTGGTGCGCTCGGCCAGTTCGCCCAGCGCCGCATCATCCAGTTCGTCCAGCTGCGGTCCGAGGAGCACGCCCTCGACCACCAGCCCCACATCGCGGCAGACCTTCAGGCTCACCCGGTCGTTGTCCCCGGTCAGTACCTTCACAGCCACGCCGTTCTTCGCCAGTGCTCGCAGCGCCGGGGCGGTGGTTTCCTTGGGCGGGTCGAGGAAGGCGATGTAGCCGGCCAGGCACAAGTCGCTCTCGTCCGCCACGCCATAGGTATCACGGGTTGGCGGCAGCTCGCGGGTGGCCACGGCGACCACCCGCAGGCCTTCCTGGTTGAGCTCGTCGGCAACCGCGCGGATGTTCTCCAGGCGCGCCCCGGTGAGGGGCTCGACGCCATCGGCGGTTTCCACCGTGGCGCAGACCGACAGCACCTCCTCCAGCGCACCCTTGCAGATCAGCAGGTGGTTGTCCTCGCGCTCGCTGACTACCACCGACATGCGGCGGCGGGCGAAATCGAAGGGAATCTCGTCGAGCTTGCGGAAGCGGCTGTCCACCTTCAGCGCATGACGCAGCTCGACGTGCTCGAGCACGGCGACGTCCAGCAGGTTCTTCAGCCCGGTCTGGTAATGGCTGTTGAGGAAGGCCAGTTGCAGCACGCGGTCCTGCACCTGGCCGAAGGCGTCGGTGTGGCGCTCGAGGACGATGCGGTCCTGGGTCAGGGTGCCGGTCTTGTCGGTGCAGAGAATGTCCATGGCGCCGAAGTTCTGGATGGCGTCCAGGCGCTTGACGATCACCTTGCGCCGGCTGAGCACCACCGCGCCCTTGGCCAGGGTCGAGGTGACGATCATCGGGAGCATTTCCGGGGTCAGACCAACGGCGATGGACAGCGCGAACAGCGCGGCCTCCAGCCAGTCGCCCTTGGTGAAACCATTGATCAGCAGGACCACCGGCGCCATCACCAGCATGAAGCGGATCAGCAGCCAACTGACGCGGTTGACGCCGGTCTGGAAGGCCGTCGGCGTCGGGTCGCTGGCAATGACCTTCTCGGCCAGGGAGCCGAAGTAGGTGCGCGTACCGGTGCCGATCACCACCGCCAGGGCGGAGCCGCTCACCACGGTGGTGCCCATGAAGCACAAGCTGTCGCGCTCCAGCGGGTTGCCCTGGCGGGCGTCGCGCAACTGGGCGAATTTCTCCACCGGCAGGGATTCGCCGGTCAGTGCAGCCTGGCCGACGAACAGGTCCTTGGCGCTGAGCAGGCGTACGTCCGCCGGCACCATGTCGCCAGCCGAAAGCCACAGCACATCGCCGGGCACCAGCTCGCGGATCGGCACTTCCAGCCGCAGCGCGGGGCCATCGCCTTCGGCACTGCGGAACACCGTGGCGGTGTTGCTGACCATCGCCTTGAGCTTCTCGGCGGCACGGTTGGAGCGCTTCTCCTGGATGAAGCGCAGCAGCGTGGAGATACCCACCATGCTGCCGATCACCACGGCGGCCTCGACGTCCTCGGTGAACCAGGAAATGGTCGCCAGCACGGTGAGCAGCAGGTTGAAAGGATTGCAGTAGCAGTACCACAGGTGCATCCAGGCGCCGATGGGGCGGTCCTGGTCCACTTCGTTGAGCCCGTCGCGCTGGCGGCGCTCGCTCGCCTGGGTCTCGTTGAGGCCTTCGCGCCGGCTTTCCAGGCGCTCCAGCACCGTAGCCGATTCCAGCGCGGACCACTCCAGCAGGGCCGCAGTCAGCGAATTGGGCGCCTGCCTCCCGGCGGCGGAACCGCGCAGCAGGTCGCGCGCGGCCAGCCGGCGCAGTTGCCGGGCCGGGAAGCCCTTGTTGATGAATTCGAGCAGGTGGGTCCTGATCAGGTCCAGGCGCATGATGACTCTCCCCTTGTGCGCCACATCGTCCGGCGGCGGGGGCAGTCTGTGCTGGCTACCTTAAGGGGCCATGAAGGCTGGCAGAGTGCCAAGGCGCAGCGAATCGGCAGCGTGAAGCACCGCTGCCGACCGCACTCAGAAATCGCGCTTGTAGAAGATGTCCAGCGAGCTGGCCAGGCCGCTGGCGGCCTCCAGGTAGACCTTCTTGCTCAGCAGGTAGCGCAGCGCGATGGTGTTGGCCGGTTCGAACACACCCACCCCATAGCGCAGGCTCAGTCGGTCGGAGAGTTGGCCACTGGCAACCACGCTGGTGCTGTTGCCGGTGCCTTCGGTGTCCAGCTGGAAGTCCTGGATGCCCAGCCTTTGCGCCACTTCCCCGGTCAGCGGCGCGCTGCCGGCCAGGCCAAGCGCCAGGGCAGCTTCGCCGAGCATGTTGTTGTCCTCGCCGCTGGACATCGGGCGGCCCAGCACCAGGTAGGACAGCGCCTGCTGCTGACTCATGGCGGGCTCGGAGAACACCTCGCTGCGCGGCTGCTCGGCATTGCCGGTCAGGCGCAGGCCGGCCACCACATCGTCGACCTTGCGGATCGCCTCGACATCGAGGAACGGCTGGTCGATTGGCCCGGCGAACAGCAGGCGCGCACGGCGGATGGTCAGCTTCTGGCCATAGGCGCGGTAGCGGCCGTTGTTCAGGCGCAGCTCGCCGCGGGTGTCCATGTTGTCGCCGATGTGTACCTGCCCGGCCAGCTCGGCGTTCAGGCCGAAGCCACTGAAGGTCAGCTTGTCGCTGCCGACCCTGACGTCGATATCCATGTTCAGCGCGAGGGCGCTTTTCGGCTCCTGCTTCTCGCCGACGATCACGGTGTCATCGGAGACCTTGACCGTGGAAGGCGGCAACTGGCGGATAGTGATAGCGCCGCGCGGCACCTGCACCGAGCCGGAAACCGCGAGTCTTTCGCCCGCCATCTGCACGGTGAGATCCGGCTCGACTTCCAGGTTGGCGTAGGGCTCGACGGTTACCGGCAGGCGGCTGCCGCGCAGCTTCACGTCGACTTCCAGGCCACTGACCCAGGCGATGCGTCCGGACAGGCTGCCGTTGCCGGTCTTTCCTGCCTTCCAGTCGCCGCTCAGATCGACCTGCTCACCGGCAATCCGCGCGGTCACCTGCAACTGCTCGAAACGGGTCGGCAGGTCGCCGCCGGAGATTTCGCCGTCGTTCAGGCGCAGCTCGCCATCCACCCGTGGCGCCAGCAGGCCACCGGAAATCTGCCCACTGCCATTGAGGTGGCCCTTCAGGGTTTCCACCATGGGCGCAAAGGGCCGCGCCACGGAAATATCCAGGCCATTGAGGCTGAAGGTGCCGCTAACCGGCTTGGCCTCGGGCCGCGGATCGAGCTGGACCTGGGCCTGCAGACTACCGAGCTTGTCGCCGAGGAACTGCAGGCTGGTGTCGATGCGCCGAGGCGTCAGGCGGCTCTCCAGTTGCAGGCGCTGGTAGGGGAAGTCGACCCACTCCTCCTGCTCCTTGATGCGCAGGGTGCCGTTGTTGGCATTGATCAGGATGGAGCCGTTGGGGCCGCTGGCGGGCAGGTCGAGCTGCACGTCGCCGTCGAGCTTGCCCTTCCAGGCGAAGTCATCGGGCAGCCAGCGCGCCAGGCTGTCCAGCGGGAACTCGCGCAGGTGCAGGCGCAGGCGTGGGTCGGGCATCAGCCGCTGGTCTTCCATGCACAGGCTGGCGGGACCGGAAGCCCAGCAGTGGGCGCCAAGGTTGATGCGTCCATCCACCAGGCGCTCCAGGCGCGCCGGCTGTTGCAGGCGCCAGTCCTGACCGCCGCTCTGTATATCGCCTTTTGCGAGACGCCCGCGCCAATCCTTGCCGTTCCAGTTGCCATCCAGACCGAGGTCGAGCACCACCGGCTTGCCTTGCAGGTTCAGGGCGAGCTGCTGGCGCTTGAGGTCGCCGCTGCCGTCCAGCTTGAGCACGCCGAAATCCGTATCGCCGCTACGCAACCCCTGGGCCGTCAGGTTCACCCGGCCGCGCTGCGCCGCATCGAGGGAGGCGATCAGGTCCAGTGTGCGCAGGCCCTGGTCGGCGTAGGCGACGCGCTGGCCGTCGAGCTTCAGTTGCCCTTGCGGCGCCTGCAGCGTACCGGCCAGATCGAGGCGACCGCTGACCTGGCCGAACAGCTGCGGCCACAGCTGGCCGAGACGATTCAGCGCGATATCGAGTCGACCGGAGAGCCGCTGGTCCAGCGCGGCTTGCCCGCTGATGCGGTTGTCGCCCAACTGCAGCGCCAGGCCATCGACCTTCCACGCCTGCCCCGCCGCCGTGGCGTTCGCCTTGAAGGTGGCCGGCTGGCCACGCAGGCGGCCCTGCAAGTCGAGGTTGGCGTCGAGGCTCAGCGCCTCGCCCTTGAGCGAGCCCTTGCTGCGCAGCGGCCCGCCGAGGCGGCCGGGCATCTCTTCGAGCCAGTACGCCGGGTCGAGATCGGACAGGTCGAGGGCGGCGTCCCAGGTCACCGCATCGGCGAATCCAACTTTCAGGTGCCCTTCGGCCTTGCCCTGCCCCGCCACCAGTTTCAGCGACGGCAGGAAGACTTCCGAGAGATTGCCCGACACTGGACTGGCCAGGGTGAAGTCGCCAGCTGGCCCCTTGAAGGCGCCGTCGAAGTTGCCCAGGTAGGCGCCGTCGCTGTAGCTCACTTCGGCCTTGAAGGTGTGCACGCTCACCGGCGGCTCGTCGATTGCCGGGTACAGACGACGCCAGGGGAAGTCGAGCCAGTCGAGCTGGGCGTTGGCGGCGAAGGCATCCTTCCAGTCCAGGCGGCCGGTCAGCGCCACGCGCTGGTCCTGGGCGGCGCTCAGGTCGAGCGCGGCGATGTCCGCACCCTCGGCATCGACACGGCCTCGCAGGGTGAGCACCACCGGGCTTTCCTCGGCGGGCAGCACGGCGGCGCCGGCAAGCTGATAGCCATCCTTGAGGTTACCGCTGGCATTCAGGCGCAGCTGGTTCAGCGTCAGGGTATCGGGCAGCGAGGCATCTGCCTTGAAGCCGTCGGCAGTCACCAGTGCAGTGGCCGGCAGGTTCTCGGCCAGCGGCTGCAGGTCGCCGTCCAGGTTGCCGTTCAGGTACCCACTGCTCTGCGCCTGCAATTTGAGGTGCCCCATCAGCTCGCCCTTGGCCTGCAGTTGCAAGGTCCAGGGCTTCTCGCCCGGCGCGGGCAGTCCAAGGGTGCCCTCCGCCTCCAACGGCCAGCCCTGGGTCGGCTTCAGCAGGCCCTTGAGCGATAGGCTCAAACCATCGCGCGCGAGTTTCACCGAGTCGATGTGCAGGCCTTCATGGTCCCAATGTGCCACCAACTCGGCGTCACGCAGCTGTTCCTGGCCATCGAGCAGGAAACGACCGATGCGGATATCACCCAGCTCCAGCGACAGCGGCAGGTTCAGGTCGGGCAGTTCGATGGGGCCGGATGACTCGCTCGGTTCGCTCGGCGGCAGGGTCAGCAGCACTTCGTTCGCCACGACCTTGTGCAGGCACAGGGTCATACGCAGCAGGCAGGCAGGTGACCAGTCGATCTGCGGCTGGTCCAGCACCAGGTGGGTGGCGCCGTCGATCCATTCCAGGCGCTTGGCGCTGAAGCCGCCCGCGAGGCGGCCGTCGAATTCATCGACACTCAGGCCCGGCACCCAACTCAGCACCGCTCGGCTGCCAGCGGGCGTGCCGATCAATAGCCCGACCGCTATCACCAACAGGAGGATCAGCCCGAGCAGGCCGCCCAGACTCCAGCGCAGCGTGCGCATCCAGCCCGCGCGGCTCACAGCTCAGGCCCCATGGAGAAGTGCAGGCGGATGCCGCCGTCCTCGTCCAGGCCGTCGGCGAGGTCCAGGCGCAGTGGGCCGACCGGGGAAATCCAGCGGATGCCGATGCCGACGCCGGTCTTGATCGAGGGGAAGTCCAGCGAGTTGAATGAGTTGCCCTGGTCGACGAAGGCGGCAATGCGCCAGCGCTCGGCGATGGGGTACTGGTATTCGACGCTGCCGGCAACCATGTAGCGGCCACCGATGCGGTCGCCGTCGGAATTCTTCGGCGACAGTGTCTGGTAGTCGTAGCCGCGCACGCTCTGGTCACCGCCGGCGAAGAAGCGCAGCGACGGCGGGATCGCACTGTAGTCGTTGGTGGCGATACCGCCCACCTGGATGCGTCCGAGCAACCGTTGCCCTCCCCAGAAACTGGTCACGCCCTTGGCCATGGCATTGATATGGGCAACATCGGCGTCCGCCAGCAGCCCCTCCTTGGCGCCTTTCACCTCGAACTGCAGGCGATAGCCCTTGCCGGGGTCGATCTTGTTGTCGGCCTCGAGGATCGAGTAACCGATGCCCGGCATGAGGAAGCTGCTCAGGCCCGAATCATCGCCAAGCTTGTACTCCTCGCGCTGCCAGTTCAGCGAGACGACCCGCTGCCAGCCGCTGTCGAGCTTGTGGTGCCACTCGCCGCCGAGGGTCAGCAGCTTGCTCTCGGTGTCCACCAGGTCTTCATACTGATAGCCGCTGGTGAAGCGCAGCTTGTCGGTGAGCGGCGGATCGAGCGGAATCTCGTACCAGGCACCGACGTTCTGACGGGGCGCGGAAACCTCCGCCTCGAAGCCCAGGCTGTGGCCCTGCGGGTTGACCCAGTGGCGGGTCCAGGTGGCCCGCGCACGCGGCCCGACGTCGGTCGAGAAGCCCAGTCCAAGCCCCATGGTCCGAGGCTTGCGCGCTTCCAGATGGACGTGCACCGGTACCACCTCGCCATCGGCGTTGGTCGGCGCGGCATCAACCCGCACGCCATCGAAGTAGCCGCTGGACTGTAGCGCCTGGTTAAGGTCGGCGATCTGCTCGGAGTCGTAGTCGGCCCCCTCCTTGAACGGCACCATGCGTTGCAGCAGGTCTTCGTCGAAGGGGAAATCGCCGGCGAAATCCACCTTGCCCAGGCGGTAACGCGGCCCGCTGGCGTACACCAGTTCGATGTCCGCCACGCCCGCTTCGGGGTCGATACGCAATTGCTGCTGGGTGAACTGACCACGGAAAAAACCGAAGCGCGAGGCCTGGTTCTGGATCAACCGTTTGGCGTCTTCGTAAGCACCGTGGTTGAGCTGCGCGCCGGGCTTCAGTGCGTCCCCCCCGGGCACCCGGAAGCTCTTGAGCTTGGCTGCCGGGCCATCGACGCGCACGGTGACATTGCGCAGGTGAATGGGCTCGCCGGGCCGGACATTGATGCGCAGGGTGGGCACCTTGTCATCGGTCACCCGGCCACGGATGCGCGCCTGGTAGTAGCCCAAAGCCTGGGCGGCCTTTTGCGCCTGCTCCACGGCATTGCGCCGGAATCTTTGCAGGGCCGCCTGATCACGCTCGCCAAGACTGCCCACATAGGCCTCGATATTGGCCTTGAGCGCAGTGTTGGCGGGGGTGACACGAACGTCGAGATGGGCTTCGGCCGCCAGGGCCCTCTGCAAGCAGAAGGCCATTACCAGCAGCAGCCCAAGCAATCCTTGGACAACTCTCATGGCGCGAAATGCTAGCACGGGTTTTCCCCGCCATGCCTTCCCCTAGAGTGCAGGAAAGGTCTGAGGAAACATTTTCAGGCCTATCCCGCAGAGACTTTCGCCGCCTCTTGCCTGTGGTTGGGGTGGAACAACACATGCTCGCGGATCGGCCCCAGCGCCACCTCGCCCAGCTCCTCGTAGCCGTGGCGCCGGTAGAACTCCAGATAGCGAGCATTGCCCGTATCCAGCACCAGCCCTTGCGAACCACCGTCCTCGGCGCACCAGGCATGCAGCGCGTCCAGCAATTGCTCTCCCAGGTGCTTGCCCTGAAACTCCGGATGCACGCCGATCAGCGGCACGACGTGATACGGCCCCGGCGGCAGGCAGCCGATCACGGCGGCGTGGTAGTCCAGGTAGCGTCGGGTGCAACCAAGGCCTGTGGTAAGCAGCATGCGCATGCGCCAGAACCAGCTCTCGGTGACATCCAGGCGACGTTGCGGTGGAACCACCAGCGCCACGCCCACCAGGCGATCCTCGACCAGCAGGCCAATCGCCGGCAGTTCCTCGAGGAAGTGCTGGTTGACCAGTTCGCGGACGGTCGCCCGCACGCGCTGGTCGAATCCGGCGCGGTCGGACTCGAACAGGTAGGCGAAGGTCGGTTCGTGGCGGTAGGCGTGATAAAGCAGCGAGCGGACTTCACGGCTGTAGTTGCCGTCCAGCAGACGGACTTCGGCGAGGGTATCAGGCATGCGGACGCCTCTTCGTGTGAGTTCTTCTTATGGTTATGAGTCCAGCCACAAAACCCTAGCAGCGCCTCGCCGGGGTCGCCAGGGTCGGCCAACCTGGGCTAGCATCGTGCTTTTGCCAGGGCGCTCAGGATGAAAATCGTCTCCTTCAATATCAACGGTTTGCGCGCACGTCCCCACCAGCTCCAGGCGATCATCGAGCGCCACCAGCCGGACGTGATCGGCCTGCAGGAAACCAAGGTCGCCGACGAGCAGTTCCCCCGTGAGGAGATCGAAGCCCTCGGCTACCACGTGCACTACCACGGCCAGAAAGGCCACTACGGCGTCGCCCTGCTCTCCCGCCAGGAGCCGCTGGAGCTGCAACGCGGCTTCCCCAACGATGGTGAGGATTCCCAGCGCCGCTTCATCTGGGGGACCTTCAAGGACGCCGACGGCCAGCCGATCACCGTGATGAACGGCTACTTCCCCCAAGGCGAAAGTCGCGACCATCCGGTGAAGTTCCCCGCCAAGCAGCGCTTCTACGCCGACCTGCAGGATCTGCTGGAAACCCGCTTCCAGCCCGACCAGCCGCTGGTGGTGATGGGCGACATCAACATCTCGCCGGAAGACTGCGACATCGGCATCGGCGAAGAGAACCGCAAGCGCTGGCTGAAGACCGGCAAGTGCAGCTTCCTGCCGGAGGAACGCGAATGGCTGGCGCGCCTGAAGGGCTGGGGCCTGGTGGACAGCTTCCGCCTGCAGAACCCGAGCGTGGACGACCGATTCAGCTGGTTCGACTACCGCAGCCGTGGTTTCGAGGACACTCCCAAGCGCGGCCTGCGCATCGATGTGATCCTCGCCTCCGAGGCCCTGCGCGGCCGCATCGCTGAAACCGGTGTGGACTACGACATCCGCGGGATGGAAAAACCCTCGGACCACGCGCCGATCTGGCTGCAGCTGAAGTAATCGCCTTGAACGAAGAAGCCCGGCCAATGCCGGGCTTCTTCATTTCTCGGTGACAGCTCAGGCTTCGTCCGCACCAGTTCCGACCGTTTTGCTGATAGCGCTGTAGGTCGTATTGAAGCGCACGGTCTCGTTGAAACCCTTGACGATGGCACCGAAGCGCTCCTTGGCATCGAGCAATTGCTTGAAGCGATCGGCCAGCTCGGCCCCCTGGCGTTGCAGACTTGCCTCGCGGTCGTCCAAGTCCTGGACGCGGGCACGCAGCTGGGTCACTTGCCGTTCGATGCTCTGCTGCTCCTGGTTCAACACTTCAGCACGCTTGCTGGTGGCACGGTCACGGCTGTCCACGGTTTCGGCGAGGGTCTGTAGCGCGCTGCTGCGCTCAGCAAGTACCGCGGCGTTATGCTCTGCAACCCGTTCAATACCCTGTTTTTCCTCCTGCAGACGCTGCTCCATCTGCCCCAGGCGCTCTTCGCGCTCGACCAGCTGGCGCTCACGCTCGAGGGCCGCCAGCCGGCGCTCTTCGAGCACATCG
This sequence comes from Pseudomonas nicosulfuronedens, assembly GCF_005877905.1. Lineage (GTDB taxonomy): Bacteria > Pseudomonadota > Gammaproteobacteria > Pseudomonadales > Pseudomonadaceae > Pseudomonas > Pseudomonas nicosulfuronedens. Next base: position 40,846 of record NZ_SWDV01000035.1, read on the forward strand.
CGCATCTTCGCGACCTCCAGCTTCTGCTGCGACAGTCCGTGGGCCATGCCGGCCAGTGAGTCGAGTGTGGACTGCACGTCATGCAGCACGCCGTCGGTTTCCAAGGCGGAAGGCTGGTGGGTCATCAAGGCGGGCTCCACGGGTACTCGGACATTCCCGGATTCAGCGTGGGCGGGTTGGGCTTGGGCGTTCATTGTCAGGGGTTCCTCGTGGGAAGGGTTGGAAACGGAAAAACTGGCGCTCTCGGTCGGGATGGCATCAGCCATGGGGCGCTCAGAGAGGACCATAAGCGGCAGCGAGTCGCGTGCATCGGGATCAAAGGCCTCTGTGCGGACCGCATCGGACGCCCCCAGTCCGGAGCAAGCAGAAGCCAGCGCGGCCAGGTCTCTTTCGAGCGTCTCGAAGACATCAGCAGGCCTCGAATTTCCAGATGCCCCGGAAACTGCCGAAACGCCGGATTGATTGGCGAGGTACACCGCTGAAACCTGGGAGCAGACATGGCTCTGAGCAGCGGCAAATGCCGAGTTGGCAAGACGGGATCGAGTCTTGTCCTCCTCGATTGCCAAATCATGCAGCTCGGCAAGGTGGGCAGCTTCCTGAGGAGAAACCATGGCAATAGCGCCCTGCTCTTGATGTCCTTCGTACCATTTCGTATCTGAAGTCATGAATCGTCCTACCCTGGGGGTGGTCAGCCTCACCGCCAATGCTGATCGATCAAACATGACCAGAATCTGGATGGCGACGCCGCTTCGTAATCAACGGGCAGTCAGGCCGACTGGAATAGTCGATGGGCTATCCCACCCCTCCAGGCTTGCGGAGGGGCAGGACAGGTTGCAGGGAGAATTCTTACAACTCGATACCAGTACGAATGTCAGTAAATTCCTGCATGCGCGAAGGAAAACTACGCAAGATCGTTTGATCTGATTGTCATGTCCGCGCAGCATCAAAGCAGTTGCCCCGGCTCTCGCCGATTGAGCCGTCCGGTGACGGAGCGTCCGAGGGAAGCTCGTTCCTAGAGCAGACCAATCTCCTCACTGATGCTGAATAGCTCGTCGAGGGAGGAAGCAGAAAGCCTCCGCATCAATTGCCGCTTGTGCTGCCTGACACTGGCGCCCGACAGCGCAAGGGCCTCGGCCAGGGAGGTCACCGAGCGCCCGTGGCGCAACCCGTGCAGAACGGCAATCAGGTGGGTAGGCAACCCCAGGGCAGACCCCAGCCTGGGGTCTTCATCCACGGGCAGCGGCACATGCTCTGGAAAGATATTGCCTCCGGCCAGAACGGCATCGACCGCTCGCCCGATAAGGTTCGAGCGGTCATCCATCAGCAAGAAACCTGATACCCCGGTTCGGATCGCCCGCTGGATATTCAGCGGTGTTCCCAGGCTGGAGCACACCAGCACTGGCGTACTTGGCTTGATGCGACCATCGCGTCGGAGCAACGACACCAGTTCCATGCCGTGAATGTCAGGCAGCTCCAGCGTCACCACCAGCAAATCGCAATCACCCGCGTCCAGATGGTCCAGGGCGTGCCGAGCGAACTTGAAATGCAGGTCGCACTGGTGACCCTGCTCCCTTAGAAACCGACGGATGGTGAGAAATTCTCGTCGCGACGGCTCGATGAGTACGATTCGGGCCATGTTTCTCCTTTGCCCTGAGGCCTCCGCGGATCGAGTGTGACTGTCCGTCACTTGCCAGGAGAATCACAGCAGCCATTCCCGCAGGACTCTCTCTGGATCACTGCCCCGATGGCACTTGCTGCTGGCGGAACGAGTAGCCCAGGACAAGTCCCTGTCCCGACGCTACCCTCTTCCGCCAGTGCACCGGCGCTCGCGTCGTTCAGTCTCCCGACTTGCCGACCAAAGCAGTTACTCGGCAACCGACTTGGAAATAGCGGACAAGGTACTGTTGAACTGCACCGTCTCGTTGAAGCTCTTGACGATGGTGCTGAACTTGTCTTTTGCACTCTGCAATTGCTTGAGACGAACCCCCAACTCCTCGTTCTTGCGCTTGAGCGCACTCTCGCGGTCGTCCAGCTCAGTGGATCGAGTGCGCAGACTGGCCGTCTGTTCATCAATCCGCTGCTGCTCCAGCTGAATGGCCTCGGCGCGCTTGATAGTGGTCTTGTCGCGCAGGTCGACACTCTGGGCCAGCTCCTTGAGCGCTTCGCTGCGCTCGGCCAGCAAACGGTTGTTCTCGGCGGCCATGCGATCGAGATTGGTCTTGGCCTGTTTGAGATGCTCCTCCAGTTGCAGCAGGCGCTCCTCCTTGTCGCTCGCCTGCCGCTCGCGCTCCTGCAACTGGCTGTTCCACTCCTCCAACTCTTCCTGCAGACGCCCCGCAGCCTGCCTCTGCTGAGTCAACCCCTGGGCCATGCCAGCGAGAGAGTTCAGCGTGCTCTGGACGTCGGACAGCACATCATCCGGGTCAGCCTCAAGCTGCGGCGCGCTCAGATTGGCAGCCACCTCCTGCAGCTCCGCCGAGATCGTCGGAACGGTATTGCCCGGCACCTCTGCATCAGGGGCCACGTCATGCATTTCGGTCATTTCAGATTCCTTCTGGATCAAGATTCGCTGAAGCGATGTCGCTTCAAGGTTGCTACCGTCTGCCCAATGAGACTGCGCAGCCGGTGTTGTGGGAGACGCCTCCACGTCGGGCTTGAACGTCGCCGGGTCATGGCGGGCATTCAGATCCCGATCGAGCACCCCGCTGGCTTCCGCCAATACGGCCAATGTGTCCTCGAGACTCGCGATCATCGGCTCGAGGGCCATCGCTGGAGAGGCGGTTTGGGACGGGGGCTCGTCAAGCGATGGGGATTCGCCCACGGCCGTCCCGCGCGGAACCGGATTGCCCTGGTCCAGCGCCAAGGCCAGTCCTGCATGCGTGTCAGGCTCCAAGCCAGGCGGTGTCGCGTGCAGTTGTGCGGGCTCGACGGTTTCATCGGTGGCCTGAGCTTGCACGGTGCCGGCTTCCGGTCGATTCCAGTGATGTCCCGGGTGAGTCGATGCCCCAGCAGACAGTGATTGATCGATGGCAGCGCCCACAGGGAAAACGCTTACCTCAAGCATCTCGGGTCGAGACAGCTCAGCGTCATGTCGAATGACACTCTCCGAGGCAAGGTGCGCATCGGGTTCGACAGGCGTCTTACGGGGACCTGTCGACTCGAGACTCGGGTGTGCGATGAGCATCCCTGCCATGGAGAGCAGATCGAGCCACGACTGCAGCGGCCGCACCGGCAGCGTGACGCCCTGGAACCTCAGTGTCTGCGGCGCCGGCAAACTCAGGGTGCGCCGACGCCAAGGGCGACCCCAGCTGGCAGCAGAGGCTTCATGAACAACCAGGGGAATCGTCTTGACGCGATGTCCGGGGCCAACCTGCTCCGGCCCGGACGCACTTTGAATTGGAGTCATTTTTGCTTTCCAGCGGGGAAGGACGTTGAAACCGAGCAAGTCTCTCTTGGCGACCGACCCGGCGTTATCAGGCAATCCTGATGAACCGGGAGAGTTTTCCTATCAGGTTCGATAATTCGTGCGCCACGCCGGGCAACGTGAGCTCAACCATGACGGAACTCGCGAGGAGACTCTGCCTGGGAGCGGCAGAGAATTCCTGCCAGGTCCAGCACCGTGGTCAGGACAAACAGAGGCACCACCAACATCACCATCGGGACTGCGAACTGCAGGGCAGTGAGAGGTGCCAACAGCAGAGTGGATGCCATCAGGACCACCAGCAGAATGATCACCAGCTTGATCAGGACCGACGCAAAATCGATGAGCTCATCCATTTCAGTTTCCATAACACCGCTTTCGGGGCACCTGTATAGCGCTGTCAGAAAGGGGCAGAAATCGGAAATCTCCGACAATGGGCCAGTCATATCCCAAGACAGCGACAACCGCTCTGCCTTGCTGCGAAGCGTCATATCGATGCAATGATTCCGACTTAATCTGCCGCGCCAACGATGCCTCAAATGGAAGTTGACCCATGCAGTACAAGTCGAGCCCCAGCGATGCCCAACCCTGGCCCGTCACCATCGCCTGGCTCACCATCGCATTCATCTGCTACGCGTTTCCCTGGTCGGCCTTTGCCGCCCTGCCCTCGTCCCAGGGCGGCGAGCCGGTGCTGCGTATCCAGGGCTCCAACACCATCGGCGCCCACCTGCTGCCGGAGTTGGTGAAGGGCCTGCTGGTCAGCGAGGGCTACAGCGACGTCAGTGCCAAGCCAGGCAAGGCCGATAACGAACAGCGCATCATCGGTCGCACTGCCGACGGCAAGGAGGCCATCGTCGACCTGGCAGCCCACGGTTCCAGCACCGGTTTCGTCGCACTGAAGGACAACACCGCCGAGTTGGCCGCCGCCTCACGCCCGATCAAGGACGCCGAGGTCGCGGGCCTATCGGCATCGGGCAACCTGCGCAGCGCCAAGGCCGAACAGGTAATCGGCATCGACGGCCTGGCGATCATCGTCAACGCGGCCAACCCGCTGGACGAACTGACCACCGATACACTGGCGAAAGTCTTCTCCGGCGAGGTGAAGACCTGGGAAGAGATTGGCGGGCACGGCGGTGCCATCCGCCTGTATTCGCGCGACGATAACTCCGGCACCTTCGATACCTTCAAGGAGCTGGTGCTGGCCAGCCATGGCAAGGCGCTGGCCAGTGGCGTACAGCGTTTCGAGTCCAGCGACCAGCTGTCCAGCGAAGTGAGCAAGGACCGGCAAGGCATCGGGTTCGTCGGCCTGTCGTCGATCCAGCAGTCCAAGGCCCTGCGTATCGCCGATGGCGACTCCCAGGCCATGCCGCCGTCGACCACCCTGATTGCCACCGAGGACTACCCGCTGTCGCGCCGTCTGTTCCTCTACATGAAACCCGAGGAACCGAACCGCTGGGCCCGCGCCCTGCTGCAATTCGCCCAAGGCGACAAGGGCCAGGCCCTGGTGAGCGCCAGCGGCTTCGTTGGCCAGCGCGTACAGGCGGTGAAGATGGCTCCGCGCGCCAGCATGCCGGAGAACTACCAGGCCCTGGCACGTGAAGCCGAGCGCCTGTCGGTGAACTTCCGTTTCCGCGAGGGCAGCGCCACCCTGGACAACAAGGCCCAGCGCGACATCGACCGCCTGCTCGCCTACCTGCAGCAGAACGGCAAGATGGACAAGCAGGCGGTACTGGTGGGCTTCGGCGATCCGAAGCAGGACCCAGCCCGCGCCGAGCTGCTGTCCAAGCTGCGTGCCATGGCGGTTCGCCGCGAACTGGCAAAGGAAGGCGTGATGTTCCGCGAGATCAGTGGCATGGGCGACGCCCTGCCGGTCGCTGCCAACAGCGACAACGACGGTCGGGTAAAGAATCGCCGAGTCGAAGTCTGGGTTTACTAACTGATCTGCTAGCGGCGTTGGATTTCATCTGCTGCCCCGGTCCGGCATCGCCGAATCACATCCGGTCAATGGGCAAGTAATCGGTCTGGGCCAGGACGTCCGCTGTGTGGAAAAGCCGTCGACCCAAGCGTCGATCGACATTCAGCCGAGCTGACCTCGATCGGTCGAAAGCCCCATCCGGCAATACCGGATGGGGCTTTCTGTTCAACGTGCCGGGCCAGCTCCGTTACCAGCTGTACTTGATACCCATCTGAACCTCGGTCTGGCGCTGTTCGCCCCGCGCCTTTTGCCCACCGACGTGCCCCCAGGTGGTCCAGCCCTTGGCCAGCTCTGCCTGGGCGCCCACTTTCAACTCATAGACATCCGTAGCCAGGTCGGCGCTCTGGCTCTCGCCATTGAACGACATCGCCTGGGCCTTGCCGTTGTGCCACCAGTTGGCTTCCACGAACGGCTGCAGGCGTTTCTCGCTGGCATCCAGCGGGCGGGTAAAGGCCCTGGCGCCCAGGCGGGTGGTAACGTTGCTGCCGTTTTCCACCTTCACCTCCGTGCCATTGCCCTCCACATGCTTGTCGGCCATGTAGCGACTGACAATCACCTGGGCCTCCGGCTCGATGTACCAGGCATTCTGGCCGGACTGACCGAGTTCAAGGGTATAGCCAGCCTCCACCGAGCCAGTCAGGCTGCGCGACTTGTAGCGTTCGTCGGACAGGCTATCGCCACGGACGGTGTTGTCGAACCAGCCGAACTGCATCCAGCTATCGACATAGAGGCCGGTAGGCTTCGAGGCATCAGCGAACCAGGTGCCGTAAGCCCCCACGCTGTAGCCATCGACCTTGCCCTTGGACTTGGCGTTGATCAGCTTGGAGCTGACGTTGGTGTCAGCCTGGCCGGCACCCGCCATCACGCCGAAGTGAGTACGGCTGTCACCGTCGGTCCACTGCCCCAGTTCCGCGCCAATCTGCATCAGTTGGGTGCGGGTGGAAGAATGCACCTGATCGGCACCGGTGGAGCTGTCGAAACCACGGCCTACTACACGGGTCCAGACGGCCTGGTGATCCTTGCCGTTTCCATCGGTGCGCTGACGCTCGGTGAAGTCTACTTCGCCCAGGCGGTCATGCAGGGTGTGTTGGAACATACCCAGAGCGGCCAATTCGTTCCCCAGATACGCCCCCACTTCCGGACGGTAGACCGGAGTCGCATCCACCACGGGTTTAGCCGCCGGCTGCGGTGCCGGATTCGATTGCGGTTCGGGCTGCGAGGTCGGTTCAGGCTGCGACTCCGTTACCGGGTCAAGTGTCTGAACGGGATCGGGCGTCGCTACAGGGTCAGGAGTCACTACCGGGTCGGGCGTCGGTACCGGTTCAGGTTGCGGGCTCGGCTCTGGGGCCGGCAGAGGCTGAACCGGCGCTTCGGAGCGCAGATACCAGTTACCGTTGGCCGGGTCGACTTTGCCACCCTTGACCAGCAGGTACTCGCGAGCACCGGCGACTACCCGGCCGCTCAGGGCAAAATCACCGGCAGACTTGCCGCCGACCTGCACTACTTCGATACCATCCTGCTGGGTGTAGGCACCGCTGTCGGCAGTGGCATTGATCTTGACCAGGGTCGCACCGGACGTATCGCCTTTCACCACCAGCTTGTCGGTGGCGGAATCGTCGTCACCCAGTTCGGTATCCAGCTCCAGGGTGCCGCCGTTGCCAACGTAATTGCCATCCACGCTCAGCGTGTCACCCGCGCGACCGTTGGCGAGGGTGATCAGACCGGCGTTGGCCAGATTGCCCTTGAGGCCGAAGGAGCCCTGGGTCATCGCCAGCGTGCTGGTCGGATCGATGAGCAGGCTGCCCAGGCCATTGCCGTTATCGCCCAGCAGCAGGTCACGCTGCAGATCCAGGCGGCTGGCATTGATCAGTTCGAACTGTTCGAAGTTGCGGAGCTGATCGGCGTTACCCGCATCGGCGGTATAGTCGTGAGCATCGAAGACCAGGGTGTCGGAACCGCCCTGGCCGCCATCCAGTACACCATGGGTGACGCTATTGCCGCGCACGGTAATCAGATCGTTGCCCGCACCGCCCAGCAGATCGCCATCAAGCACGCTGTCTTCCAGCAGGGCACTGTCGTTACCACCGCCCAGTTCGACGGAGCCCATGATCCTGCCGCCGCCGATGTTAGCGAAAACGCTGTCGCCTTCACCCAGGCGTATGGCGGTGGCGTCCGGGCTGGCGGCTTGCAGGGTGCCTTTGTTGGTGAGCGTTGCGGGGTTTCCACTGACCAGAACCGCATCCGCGTTCGATGCCGTAATCAGCGTGCCACTGGCGATCATCACGTTGTTGGCGGCATCAGCCTGTACGCCGATGCCTGCGCCGCTGATGGAGATTCGCGAGCCCACCAGAGACAAGTCGCCCGTGGTATTGGCGTAGACACCAGCCCCATTGCCAGTGACATCGATCACCCAGTTCGGCCCCAATTCCAGGCTGCCATTGCCGAGGCTGCCATCAACGTTGGACAGAGCGATGCCCTTGCCGCCGACCTGGCTGCTGACGATGACCCGGCCATGGGACGCCGCATCGAGATTGCTCTGCGACAGCAGCGCGGCCCCCGAGCCCTGCATTTCCAGGATGGCGCCATCCACCAGGACGTTGCCAGCAGCGGATTCGTTGGTGATCAGGTTGCCGTAGGAGGCGCCCTTGCCAGTGATATGGGCCGCCTCAGCGACAACCACACGCCCGGCGTCAGCCCCTACCAGTAAGCCTGACGCGCCGTTGTCGACGGTGATGTCATCCGCCGTGGTCAGGGTTGCGCCTCCATGCACGTAGATACCGGCCTTGCCGTCATCGACTGTGATCTTGCCATGCTTGCCACTGGCGTCGGCGGAAATGGTCGAGCCTGTCCCCACTACCTCGATCGCGGTGCCATGGGATACGTGGATATCGCCGGCATTGATCAGTTCGGCACCGTTCCTGACGACGAATCCGGTCACATCCCGAGCCGCGCCGATCACGACCTCAGCCAGATTGGTGAAGATCGAGTCGCCTCGGTCCACCGCAGCACCAGTCAGATCGTATTTGACGTCATCTACCACGACAGCGGTGGTCCCGTCGGCCAGGCTCAATGTCGCCGCACCGCTCATCTGCCCAGTGGCACCGCCTTCGATCTTCAGTGCGGTGGCCCCCTTGCCCGATACCGTGATGTTCATGTTATCGAGGTTGGCAGTGGAGCCTGCGCCCGTTACCTGCAACGCTGTGGAGCCATCACCCGAGGCGATCAGCCTGGCATTGGCATTGTTGTTGATCCGCGCGCCATCCTCGATGCGGAACAGCGTCGAGCCTTGCGTCGACACATCGAGTCCTGCGGGAGGTGCCTGGTTGATATCCATCGAGGAGCCGGCGCCATAGGCGAAGAAGCCAATCTGATCCTTGCCGGACAGGAAATTGACCGAGCCACCGGATACTGTCAGGTTCGCTCCTCCACGGGAGTGCACGCCAATGGCCCCATCTCCCGACAGGTTCACTGCCCCACCGGCAATGTCGATGCGAGTGCCGACGCCTTCGGCCCAGGCTCCATAGTTGCGAAGCCCAGTGGCGCCCATGTCCCCGGCTACGTTAACGGTACCGTTATTGACGATCCTGGCGTTGCCGGAAACCGCGCCGCTACCCTGGTCGACCGTCGTCGCCTTGAGGCCCTTGCCGTTCAGCCCGTTGAGGTTGATGGTGCCGGCGTTCACCGCACTGGTGGAGCGATAGCTGTACAGTGCGATGTTCTCGGCCGGAGAGTCCTCGACGACGCCATTCACATCGATCACCCCGGTGCTGGTGTTCACCACTGCGCCAGTGGACGCGGCGTCATAGATGCCAATGGAACCCTGGGCGCGGGAACCCAGCACGATGTGCCCGGCGTTGCTCGCCGATGCGGAGCTCTCGACATGCACACCCACCATCTGGGTAATGCCGTTGTCGAAATCGCCCGCAGGAGCCGTCTTGTCGTACTGATTGCCACGGCCAAGGTAGATCTCGCCGCCTTGTGCGTTGGTGAATGCGCCGCTGTTCGCCACATGCACAGCCACGGAGCGAATGCCGACTCCGGTGATGTTGTCGGTTCCCGGATTGACGTTGATGATGCCGGTATTGCTTCCGGTAGCCCCCCAGGTCACTCGCATCCCCGTCGACTGGGGCCCGTCGAGATTGAGGATGCCATTGTTCTGCACCGTCGCCCCGGAACCCGTGGCTATCATCCCCAGGTGGTTCCCAACCGGCAGAGTCGGGTTCACCGGCTCGATACTGCCAGTGGCACCGATAAAGGAGCCAATATTGGCGACGCCGTTATTGATCGCGTGACTTCCAGCCGCAGCATACATCGCATATTGCGTATCGCCGTTGCCGCCACGCTGCGAGCCGAGCGAGCCATTATTGGTGACCGTCCCCCCTGCTCGGCCAGCATGACCGCTCCGATAGTGCCGGTGGCGTTGGTGGAGATCGCGGTGGCATCCAGTACCGCACCCTCGGCGATGGTGCCGGAGGCATTGCGACCGGTCGCGCGAATCACCGCGCGGGAGCCGATCGGCGTATAGACCTCATCGCTACGATCAGCAGGACCGTTGGTATAGGTAATCGAGCGCGAAGTGTTGCTATAGGCGCGCTTGAATTGGGACTCGTAGCTTGCCGGGTCAAGCTGCCCGGTCTGCAACCTGGAAACGAGGAAGTCGTTGTACGCACGTAGTTCGGCTGCGTTGCTGACCGTGTGCGAGGATCCATCGAAAGCCGTGAAAGTCCCGCTGTAGGCCGAGAAGGCGAAGGTCGCGGTATTGGTGGTGGAGCCGCCCAGCACTGCGCTGGTCACGCTGCCCATGTTCACCTTGTTGCTCGATTGCCAGACCACTGAACTGGGCGCCGAACCCGTACCATCGGCAACGAAGAGCGAGGAATTCTTGGCGACCATATTGATCGAATTGCCGCTCGCGTCGCTCACGCCACCATTCCCCAGGTTGACGTTCAGTGTCCCGCCGGTGCGGTCCACCTGGCCGATACGCGTGTCAACATACTGCTGCCCCTCGACAGCCGTGTTGGTGATGATCGAATACGAGTTCACCCCCAGGCCAGTGGCAAAACTGTCGGCGATGTTGGCGTTGTCATAAACCGATACGGTACGGGTTCCGCCGGTGATCGGGTCCGATACAACGAGTGTCTGGCTACGAGTACCGATATTGACGACCAGCGAAGCAGGATTGCTGGAATCGGCATACTCCTGGCCAGCCACAATCTGGCCCCGCGCCAGAAGCGTCGACAGCAAGACCGCGCCACCGTTTCCCGTAATACCACGCTGGATCTGGGTACCAGACCCGATCAGCGTCACGCTGGCACCTTGCGATACGGTTGTCGTGCAAGCAGTACTGTCACAACGTTTGGGATCCAGGTCCTCCAGGGCAACGGTGGCCGCACCGACTGGCTGCATGGCAAAAGCCGCCAGGGCAGCGAAAACTCCCACGCTGCCACTCTTCGTGCATCCCACGGCCCATTCGGAAGCCACTACCCAAAGCCCGGTGACGCTGTTACGAACGACGCGATAGATCTTGTTCATGATGAGAGGAACCTATGCCGGAAGTGAAAGGGCCTATCCACGCAAGGCGTCGCGGGATGGCGTCATGGGCATAGGTTCGTTCTCTGCCTCCAAACGCTGTATCAGGGTTCTCTCGTCTTTTACGTATCGAATGTAGGAATCATCTGAAGTACCCCCTTCCCGGCCGGCGCCAGAAGACATGAAAAAGCCCGGCCAATGGCCGGGCTTCAGGGGTGTGACAATCTCGCGATCCAGGTTTGTCAGGGTGCCAACAGCTTGCCAACCTCCGGATCGAAATAGGCAACGTTCAGCGCATAGTCCTGCCCCATCAGCTTGCCCTCACCGAACCACATCACATCGCTCTGGGTCAGGCGCAGGTTATTGCCGTCGAACTCGAAGAAGCTGCCATCGCTGCCCCGGAAGACCATGGCGCCGCCGTCCAGACGCACCATGTCGAAGCGCACGCCCTTGGGCACTTGAGCCTTGACGCGCTCCAGGTAGACCGGCGCCAGGCGAGCGAAGAGTTGCATGGCCTGCTTGCGGTACTCGCCCAGGGTCAGGCCGGGGCGGCTCTGCAGTTGGCTGGCGATCAGGGCGAAGATGTCGGCATTGGCACGGGCCACGGCGAGCTTCACCGGCAGTACCTGGCTGAGGGCGGCGGTATCGAGTTGCTGAACGGTACGGGACTCAGGCTTAGTGGCGGGCTTGACCTTGGCCTTGGCGTTATCGGCCGGCGCTTTGTCGGTAACCGTCACGCTCTTCATGTACTCACTGGCATCCGGCGCGAGCATCACGCTGGTGGCCAGGTAGGCGGCGCAGGCGGAGGTCTGTGCGGCCTTGTCACCATTGACCAGCAGAGAAAGCGGATGGCCCGTGCTCGGTAGCTTGGCCGGGTCGATGCTGCGCTGGCCCAGGAAGGCGTTGACCTGCCCCTGGGTCAACTCACCACGGGCCAGGCCGCAGATCTGAGCCATGATCTGCGGGTCGCGCTTGCCATCGAAGGCTGGCACCAGGGAGAACACGGCATTGCGGATGATCGGCAACGCCGGCAGGTTCAGACGTACTGAGGCATCGGAGGAAGCGCTGGTGGCCGCTTCGGACCTGGTAGTCGTGGCAGGTTGTGCGGCAGCCGGTTTGTGTTCCTGCTGGCAGCCGGCAATAGCGGCCGTTCCGATCAGGAGTGCGGCGATCAGGGGTTTGAGTTGCATGGAGTGTTACCTCGGAACATAAGTGGCCCACCGGCAGCGCTGTGCGCGGTCCCTCGGCGCTTCGATCCATGGGGTACGGTGGGAAGTCGGCGACGACAGCCTTGCGCTGCCGCCGCCGAGCAGGGTTATTGCTGAGTGCTCTGGATGGCGATGGTGGTGCGGCGGTTGGGGGCCAGGCAGTCGATGACCGCGGCGGTCTTCGGCCCCGGGCAGCTCACCAGTGGCTCGGCAGGGCCGCGTCCATCGACGGTGATGATCGAACCCGGTACGCCACGCGACTCGAAGTAATCGCGTACCGCATTGGCACGACGCAGCGACAGGGCGTTGTTGCTCGCGGCGCTACCGATACGGTCGGTGTAGCCGACGATGTCGATGGACTGCACCTGTACCCGGCTCATCTTCGCTACCACGTCGTCCAGGGCGGCGATGCCCAACGGACGCAGGGTTGCACTGCCAAAGCCAAAGGTGGCATCAGCAGACAAGGTGATGTGTTGTACCTGCTTGTTGTCCGGCTTCTGCTCGACCACGGCCGGCGCCATGCAGTCGGTGGGCAGGAAGTGGAAGGACTGGGCGAGCATGTCCTTGTCGAACAGCACCTTGTACTGGCAGACCTTGTCCGGCTGGCCGTTGGGCTGACGGAACTTGAGGATGTAGTCCCACTCGCGGACGAAGAACATGCCTTCGCTGAACTGCGGATGGCCAATGAGCTCCATCACTTGTTTCTTGGTCATGCCCGGGCCGATCTTGCCCAGGTTTTCCAGGTTGACGTAATAGCCCTCGGGCATGGACGCACTGGTCATGGCGGGGAAGATCGGATCGGCGGTCTTGCCGGCATCGTCGACCTTGCTGACGGTGCCGCAGGCGCTGACCAGGGCGACCGCAGCGGCGGCCACCGCCAGGCGCAGGCCGGTGCGGAAATATTGCTTGTTCATGTTGAGTAACCTCTGAATTCTGTCCAGGAAGGGCCCGGCTTGCGCCGGACCCTTGTCCTCAGGAGTGGCGGCTTACCACTGGTAGCCCACGCCGACCGACACGCCGAACTCGCCTTGCGTGTCCGTGTTGGCGGACAGCTTGGTGACCCACTTGCCGTTGTCGGAGATGCGCGACACACCGATAGCCAGGGCTTGCTGACCGCGGTAGTTGCCGGCACCGACCGAGGCCATGCTGGCCCCCGGCACGTACGGCTGTGGCAGGGTGGCAGCAGCCAGGGCTCCGGCGATACCGGCGCTGAGGATGTCGTCCTGCTTGTTCAGGTCGTGCTTCAGGTCGCTGTAGACCTGGTTGATGCTGTTGTTGATGTCACCAGTGGCCTTGTTCAGCTGAGCCAGGTTCACCGCGTCGGTATCGGCGGTGCCCGCCGCGACATGGGTAATCTGACGCTCAGCACCGGCGCTGCCGACCGACACACTGTTGTCACGATCAGTCGCCGAGTTGGCGCCAATGGCCACCGAGTTGTTGTGGGTTGCCTTGGCGTTGCTGCCAATGGCCGTGCTGTTGTCAGCCGAGGCCACTGCACCGGCGCCGCCGGCTGTGGAGTCCTTGCCAGTCGGCTTGGGCTTGGGCAGGTTGCTGGTGTTGTTCACCTGGAACATGCCGTCCTTGCCTTCGGTGACATTGTTGACCGTGGTGTTGGTCTGGTTGAGCTGCGCCATGTTCACCGCATCGCTGTCGTTCACACCGGCCGCGACGTTGGTGATGGTGGTACCGCCCTGCTTGGTCTCCGAGTTGTAGGTATCGCCGTTGAGCGTCACGCTGTTGTGGGTGCTGTTGTCGTAGCTCACCGCGTTGGCGGTGGCCGAGCCAATGGCGCCCTTGAGCTGCGCTACGTTGACCGCGTCGCTGTCAGCGCTGCCGGCGGCTACGCCGGTGATCTGACGGAAGATGCCGTTGTCGGCATCGCCCACGCTGACCGCGCCACGCGTGCTGGTAGTCGCGTCGATTGCATCCACCTGTTCGGCGCTGGCACTGGCCGGGGTGTATCCCTTCACACCCGCTTCCACGCTGGCCACCGAGTCGCTGCCCAGGGCCACGCCACCATCGGTCGAAGCCTTGGCGTTCACACCGGCCGCCAGGGAGTTGTTCCCGGTGGCACCGTCGTTGGCGAAGTTGCCGCCCTGCACACCACCATCGTTGACGCTGTAGTAGTGGGTCTTGGACGCCGCGACAGTGTCGTTGAGCTGGTCGACGTTGACCGCATCGGTGCCTTTCTCGCCCGCCGCCACATTGCTGATGGTGGTGCCAGCGTCGCCGCCAGCCAGGGTGATGTGGTTGTAGTTCACCGTCCCATCGCTGTTGACGTCGTACTTCACCGAGCCTTTGTCCAGCACATCGATGTTGTTGTTGATGCTATCGATGGCGCTGTTGGTGGCGAACAGTTGCGAGCCGTTCACCGCGTCGGTGCTGTCCGCGCTCAGGCGGCCGGCGGCGACGTTGGTGATGGTGCGTTCCTTGCCCTTGCTACCCACACTCACGGTGCTCAGCGGATCGAAGCCGGCGAAGTTGTAGGTAGTGCCCGCAATAGTCGTGCTGGCAGTGCCCACAGCCGCGTCGGTCACCGAGTCTGCACCCAGTGCCACGTCATCCTTGTTGTTGGCCTTGGCCTCACGACCCAGTGCCAGGCTGCTTTCGCCGATGGAGGTGGCGTTGTAGCCCACCGCCGTGCTGCCCTGGCCCTGCGCCGAGGAGTCAGCCAGGTCCAGACCGGTATCGTTGGTGCGGACATAGCGGATGCCACGGCCGTTGATCTCGGTGTACTCGGCGGTCTGGTCACCGGCGAAGTTGTTGATGGTGTTGCCCAGGTTGGTAACGTTGGTGTTGGTTTCGAACAGCTGCGAACCATTGATCGCGTCAGTGCTGTCGGCCGATACATCGCCCGCCGCCACGTTGGTGATCTTGGTGCCGTTGTCACCGCCCGCCAGGGTGACGCTGTCGTAATTGACGGTGCCGTCCGGGTTGACGTCGTACTTGACCGCGCCCTTGTCCAGGTTGTCGACGTTGATGTTCAGGTTGTCGATGGCCTGGTTGGAAGCGAACAGCTGCGAGCCGTTCACCGCGTCGGTGCTGTCCGCGCTCAGGCGGCCGGCGGCGACGTTGGTGATGGTGCGCTCGTTGCCCACGCTGCCCACGGAAACGGTGCTGGTCGGTGCGGTACCGGCGAAGTTGTAGGTGGTGCCGGCAATGGTGGTACTGGCAGTGCCTACCGCTGCATCGGTCACCGAGCCTGCGCCCAGTGCCACGTCATTGGCGTTATAAGTCGTAGCACCATAGCCCATGGCAAGGCTGTTGCTACCCGTTGCCGAAGAATAATCACCTATCGCTGTAGAGTTCTTGTCAGCTGCATGAGCCATGACGCCAATGGCTGTGGACTGGTCCCCGGCGGCAAGCGTATTGTTACCGATCGCCGTGGAGGATAAGCCTTTGGCAGATGCGCCGGGGCCATTTGCAATAGCATTTTCACCGCTGGCGTTGGCCCAGGAGCCAATGGCAACGGAATTTCCACCGGTAGCCGTTACAGACGAACCCAGAGCCATATCACCTTCATTCTGGGTGAACGCGTTCGAACCAAAAGAAACCGCGAACTTGGCATTCGCCGTAGTGTGATTGCCCACGGCAATGGAGCTGGTATCGGCCGCGACGTTGTACGAACCAAGGCCTATACCGCCATTTTGGCTCGTATTGGCGATACCTATTGCAATGCTATTACCGCCAACTGCGGAAGAGCTGTCACCAATCGCAATTGAAGAAGTCCCCGATGCATTGGCACGAACCCCAGCTGCAATCGCATTGACACCCGTGGCCCCATCATTGTTGTAGTTCGCTCCTGTCGTACCGCCGTCATTCACGCTGTAATAATGCGCAGCATTGACGGTGGCATTCTTGAGCTGGGAAACGTTCACTGCATCGGTGTCAGCCGTACCCGCCGTCAGGCCAGTGATCTTGCCCGAGCCGCCGTCGTTGACGGTGACGTTTCCGAACTTCGGCGAGTCGGCCATCGAGACATTGAGGTTGCCTGAGGCATCCACATCCGTCTTGATGTTGTTGCCCGAGTAGGTGCCGGCGGTGCTACCCACGCCTTTGATGACCAGGGTTTCACCCAGCTTCTTGGTCACCGAGCCAGTGTTGCCGGCAAAGGTCAACGGGTTGGTGGTAGCGGAGGTCAATTGACTGACGTTCACCCCATCGGTACCGGCGGTGCCGGCGGCGACGTTGGTGATCTTCTTGCTGCCGGCGTCGATGCCGCTGGTGGTCACACTCGGGCCACCGGTGATGGTCAGGCCGGTGTTGTTGAGCAGCGAGTTGCCAACGGTCAGGCTGCCACTCGAGGACAGGTCCAGGTTCTTGTTCAGTTGCACACCCACGGTGCCAGCATCCTGCGCGCCACCAGCGGTAACAGTGACGTTGCTGTCGCCGTTGAAGGTGACCTTGCCCGTTGGGCCGATGTTGGCCTTGGTGCCGGTGCTGTCAGCTACGTTCCACCCGGAGGTGGCGAGATTTTCCACGGCCTTGAGCTGGGCTACGTTGGCCGCATCGGAGTCGTTGGTTCCGGCGGCCACGCTGGTGATCTGGCGGCTACCGATGTCCATGGCGGCGTTCTGGGCAACGGTGGCAGCAATAGCCGACTTGTCGGTGGAAGCGGCCTTACTCGGAGCATAACCTGCCATACCAGCTGCTACAGTGGCATTGGCATCGGAGCCAACAGCGACACCACCGGTGATACTGGCCTTAGCATTAGGCCCGATGGCCACAGCGTTGGAGAGTGTTGCGGAAGCACCAGCGCCGATGGAGGTGGAGCCGACACCCTGACTCAAGGCTCCGACGCCAATAGCGACGCCATTGTCGTTAACCGCGTTGGACGAACTACCGAGGGCCACGGCATTCCCGCCCTGTGCTAGCGAGCTGTCCCCCATGGCCAGGCTACCCGTGCCACTAGCATTGGCGCTGGCACCTGCCGCAAGCGCGTTATCGCCTGAGGCGACAGCCAGAGTCCCCATGGACAACGCTTGGCTACCGGAGGCAGTGGCGTTAGTTCCGACCGCCACGGTTCGGAAATTGGTGCTGACGGCGTTTGCACCAACAGCCGATGAATACTCACCACTTGCCAGGCCACCGGGCCCTAATGCCATCGACGTGTAGCCAGTACTGGTTGACCACGTACCAATCGCCGTTGAGTTTCCGCCCGTTGCCGAAGCATAGGCACCGAACGCATTGTCTCCTGCGCCAGCACCATAGGATTTAATGCCGAGTGCAACGGCTTGATAACCAGCAATGGACGATGTGCCAACAGCAATAGCATCTGTCCCCGGAGCAGCTGCCTCATAACCGATGGCAACTGCAGCATCTCCCGATGCGTGAGCTCCTGGTCCGAATGCATTCGAGAAAGTACCCGTAGCAGAGGAGTTAAGCCCCACGCTGGTTGAGTTACCACCGGTTGCATTCGCGCCGTATCCAACAGCCGTTGAACCAGCATTGCCTCCATCATTGCCACCGCCAGCCGAATAGGCCTGTGCCTCTCCTGCTATCCCCCCCGCCAGCGCCAGAGCAGTCAGACTGCCCGACAGCACCTTGAGGCGACGCGAGCCCGACTTGCCCTTGCCCTTGGCTGTTGCGAACTCACACGCAACCACCCAGGCATTGAGGGTCGCGCTCCAGACGAGACGATAAATCTTGTTCACGATAAAGCTCCTGTC
The DNA here is from genome assembly GCF_005877905.1 of Pseudomonas nicosulfuronedens. GTDB lineage: Bacteria > Pseudomonadota > Gammaproteobacteria > Pseudomonadales > Pseudomonadaceae > Pseudomonas > Pseudomonas nicosulfuronedens. Next base: position 58,648 of record NZ_SWDV01000035.1, read on the forward strand.
GGCCCACACGGGCCGGTTGAATGACCCGAGTGGTTAGCGGGATGCGGTGTGCAGCGCGGCGCTGGCCGCAGCGGAGCGAGCGCCCGCCGGCTGCTGGAAAAAGGGGGATGGGTGCGCCACGTCCCAGGCCGGCACGGAGTGCGCACGGGAACAGCCGACGACGCGTGCAGACGGCACGAACGCCTTTGTTGGCGTAGCTGCGGCGCGAGTGACCAAGCCGAAACCGAGGTGGTCAGGGGGCAACCTGGACAGGCCGTCCTGCGGGGATTTCGAGAGGTCTTGCAGAGCATTCATGGCGTTGTCAGCACAGGTTTTTCGATGTGCCAACGGTAAAAAAACGCCGATTTCCAGATAATCAGGACTCCCACTAACCCCTGTAGGAGACTTCTGATAATGGGCCGCACAAGGTCACCTGGCACCAACGTCACAGATCCAGGAGGCCGTCGAATTTCCTGCCACCCAGGTCAGCTTTTGTTGAATTTGCCCCACTCCTCAGACTGCGACTGACATGCTTTTCCTAGGGGTACGTCTGACAAGTCAGGCACCGGAGTCAACAGCGAAACGCCGTCGTCTTCATCTTCCGTTGTGCGCGAGCCGGGACCAGAACATCGGTGGCAACCACCCTGTTTCCGCAAGCGATGGGCACCCTGACCAGGCCACTGGCGGAGCATAAAAAAGCCCGGCTACTGGGCCGGGCCTGGTTGCTTCCATTGGGAGCCGGCCCCCACAACGGCCGCTTGGGAAGAAAGGTGAGCCGATGTCCTCCGGGCTCATCCACGATCAGCGAAAGGCCCCATCCTGCCGGCCCAGTGCCTGTTCCAGGAGGGGGCGTTCGATGGATGCGGCGGCGCGGGCAAGGGCCTGCTGGTAGAGCCTCTGCGCGGCTGCCGAATCCCGCTGTACGTACTGTTGCCAGAGGCCGGCAAAGTACCCCGTTTCGGCGAGGCGGTCATTCAGGGCCGACTCGCTGCCACCCATGGCCTGGGCGACGTCCATGGCCTGCTCGATGCTCGCCTTGCCGGCGTAGAGGTCGAAGAGGCGCTGGTGCAGCAGGTCGTTGCCACGCAGCCCTTCTGCCTGGGTCGCCAGTTGCTTGCGCAGGTCAGCCGAATCACCGGTCCAGGTCCTCGCCGTAAGTGCCAACAGCGACAGTTGGGCGTAAGCCGCGTCACGGGCGCTACCGGTGCTGGCGATGGCGCCGAAGGCCTTGCGGGCGTCGTTGTAGTGGCCGAGCGCAACCAGGTTGACCGCCGAGGGCACGGCACTTTCGGCAGCCAGTTCCGTGCCCTGCAGGGCGTCGTACCAGGCACGCGCACGCTGGTGTTCGCCGGCGCCGTCATCCGCCAATGCCTGGGTGAAGACGCTGCGCAGTTGATCCGGCCGCAGGTGCGGGGTATCGCCTGCCCAGGCGACCGAGGACAGGTAGAGGAGGAACAGCCCGACGGCCACGGCATAGCCCAGCCAACGGAGCCAGCGACGTGGCTTGGCCCTGGGATACAGACGGATGGGGTTGGGTTCGGAAAAAAGTGGTTGCTTCATGACACGTTGTCTCGTGGTGGAGTGGATGGCCTTCACGCCATGAAGGGCAGCAGTGACTCGTGGCCGCTGCTTGCCGGATGACACGCAGGCGAGTCCTGGGCGCCATCATTCAGGTTCAGCCTGCGATTGAGCGGCGAGTCCGGTAAGCGGCTGGCGTGAGGTTTGGTGCGTCCGCTCCCAGGGTGCGGGATGGGATGGACGCGTCGAGCGGTGAACAGAAGAGACCGCGTCCCCGCCTCGGTCAGCTGCGGTGCCGATGCTTGGCATCGACCTGGCTCACCAGGTGCCGCCGCAGTTGCTGGATGACCGGGCTCCAGTCGCCCAACTGGTTCTGGCGAAGGATGCGCACGGAGTCGTACCAGGGGCTGCGCTGTGTATCGCAACGCCAGAGGTAGGACCCGACCTTGTCCAGCAGCAACAGGGTTGGCGCTCCCAGCGCTGCGGCCAGGTGCGCCGTCGAGGTGCAGGTGCTGACCACGGCGTCGACCGCCTTGAGGAGCTCGGCGGTGTCGGCGAAGCTGCCCAGGGATGCGCTCTGGTCGACGATGGGCAGGCCGCTGGCCGCCAGCTCGCTGACCAGTTCAGCCATGTCCGGGTTTACCGAGTGGAACAGCACGCCCTCCTGTGCGAGCAGCTCCAGCAGGCTTGACCTGCCCAACGAACGAACATCATTGCGCACCTGTTGCGGGTTGCCGGTCCAGGCAAGGGCGATGTGCAGTCGGGGGTCTCGCTTGAGGCGACGCCGCCACTTGCTGACGCCCTGGGGGGAGGCTTTCAGGTAGGGACTGCCGGACACGTCGGCTTCGGTAATGCCAAAGTCCGCGCAGGCGCTCATCAGCGGCAGGTGGTAATCGGTCGCCCGCAGGTGATCCACGTTCAGCTCGACATCCTCGGGAATGAGCGGGCGGAACAGCTTCTCCAGGGGACCGAAACAGCCAAACACCAGCTTGCCGCCCTGCTCCCGCACGACCTGTGCGAAGCGAGGCAGGAAGCGGACGAGCAGGATGGCGTCACCGTAGCCCTGCTCCAGCCAGATGCCCAGGGTCTTGCCGGCCAGCGATTCACCACGCCAGCGCGGTACGCCGAGCAATCGCTCGCGCGCCTCCTGCTGGGCGCCCAGTTGGGGAATGGCGGCAAAGCGCGCATCCATGTCGGCCCACCCGGCTTGCCAATCGCCCAGGCGCAGTTCCAGTTCTGCCATGGGCAGCCGCAGGCGGTCGTCGGTGGGACGGCGGGCAAGGAATTCACGCGCCGTTTGCAGCGCTTCGGGGAATCGGCAGCAATCGACCAATGCCAGTACCAGGTTGCTCGGCGCATGCTCGTGGCCAGGCTCCAGCGCAAGGGCCTGGCGCGCCGCTTCCACCGCCGCTTCGGGCTGATACTGCCGGCGCAAGGCAATGCTCAGGTTGGAATAGGCATCGGCGCAGGCGGGTTGCCATTCGAGCCTCTGCCGGCAGATGCGCTCCGCTTCGCTCCATTGCCTGGCCGCGAGGCAGGCAGCGGAAAAGCAGACGGCGAACTCTGCCCTGGACGGTGGCGACAATTCCCACGCCCGCTCCAGGGCAGGATGGGCATCAGCTGACTCCGCGTTGCCCACCAGCAGGTTACGGCCCAGGTGGAACCAGCCATGCGCCTGCTCGGGAAAGCGTTCGGTGGCGCGGCGTGCCAGCCCCAGGGCGATGGGTTGGAGATGGGCATCCCCTGCCAGTTGGTCCAATACCTCCATGGCCTCGTCGGCGGCCAGCAGGTTGAATGCTTCCAGCATGCGGGCAAACAGGGCCCAGGCTTGCTGGCAGCTCACCGGTTGCGCCTGCAGTTCGCGCGCGTGCTGCACGGCAGCGGCGAGGTCGAGCAGTACCGGGCTATGGGTCAATACCGTCATGATGATGCTCTCCTTGTCCGCTTACTGCTTCGCCGCACTCAGGAGCTGGGCAACTTCAGGTTGGAAGTAGGCTGCGCGCAGGCGATAGTCCCGGCCGAGCAATTGCCCTTTGCCGTACCAGAGCACGCCGTTCTGGGTCAGGACCAGGCCCTGGTCGACGGCGTAGTCGAAATGGACGCCGGCGTTGCTGGTGAAATCCAGGCGGCCATTCTGAAGCCCGACCATCTGGTAACTGGCGTCGGCCGGTGGCAGCTTCGCTGGCACTCGGGCGAGGTAGGTCGGCGCCAGGCGGCTGAACAGATCGCGCGCGCGCTCGCGGTACTCGGCCAGACTCTGCCCCGGAGTGCGCTGCAGGTTCTCGGCAATGAGCGCGAAGATGTCGGCGTTCGCCCGCGCCTGAGCAACCTTGATCGGCAGCACGCTCGCCAGCGCCCGCTCATCCAGCTGCGGCTGGGCCGGGGTCTTCTCGGCGGCCTTTTCCCCAGTGGCTGGCGCTGGCTTGAGGAACGCCCTGGCATCCACGGCCATCAGCACACTGGTTGCCTGGTAGGCCGCGCAGGCTGTGGCCTGGGCAGCGCGGTCTCGATTGACCAGCAGCGCCGTCGCATCCTGGCTCTGCCGAGGAATACGGGAGACGTCGATGCCCATCTGCGTCAGTTGGGTGTTGACCTGCTCCTGGGACAATTGGCCTCGGGCCATGCCGCAGATCTGCGGCATGAACTGCTCGGTACGCTTGCCCTGAAAGGTGGGAGCCAGGGACATCACCGCATCCTCGATAATGGGCAGTGCAGGCACACTGACCCAGTTCAGCGGAGATGCCGCCTTGGCCTGTGACTGTTGTGCGGGAAACTCGCAGCCGACAAGGCTGCTGCCGATAAGCAATGCGGCGGCGAGGGTTTTCAGTTTCATGATTGCACCTTGGGGAAAGAGGAGCCTTGGGACGCCGAGTACAGGCGCTCGGCCATTGGGTGGCGCCATGCTATGGCCCCTCTGTCCCCTGCACGCTCATCGAACCCTGAGAGGAATGTAGGAATATTCCCAACAAACTTTCAGGTAGCCTCGGGCGCTGGTTCGTCCATGAACTAGACTTTCCCTGAGTCGGAACGGCATCTCCGTCGACGATGTAGGAACTTGTTACGTTCCATCGCTTGCCTGGGCCATCCGCTCTGCTATTTTCCCGCCAGTGACGCCGGGCCCCTCTGACGGTTGCCAACCGCCATGTCGGAGTCACTTTTCGACAACGACACTAAGGGAGGGGCCACATGACAGCTCTGCACGCCTTTTTGACCGAACCATTCCTCGGAACCGCCACCTGGTTCTGGCTGGCCTTCCTGGCCATCGTGATTCTTCTGCTCGTACTCGACCTGGGCGTCCTGCAACGCGATCACCATGAGATCGGCGTGCGCGAGAGCCTGATGCTTTCCGCCGGCTACTTCGCCTGCGGCCTGGCCTTCGGTGGCTGGGTCTGGTACGAGTTCGGCGCCACCAGCGCGGTGGAGTACTACACCGGTTTCCTCGTCGAGCAGTCGCTGTCCATGGACAACGTGTTCGTCATGGCGATGATCTTCGGCTTCTTCGGCATTCCCCGCCGCTACCAGCACCAGGTCCTGTTCTGGGGCATCCTCGGCGCCATCGTGATGCGCGCGCTGATGATCGGCCTGGGCGCGGCGCTGGTGAAGGAATTCGAATGGATCATGTACGTGTTCGGCGCCTTCCTGCTGTTCAGCGGCGTGAAGATGCTGCTGGCCAAGCATGAAGCCGAGCCGGACCTGGCCAACAACCCGGTGCTGAAGTTCCTGCGCAGGCACATCCGCATGACCGACACCCTTCACGAGCACCACTTCTTCGTCAGGAAGCCGGACGCCTCGGGCAAGCTGGTGCGCTACGCCACTCCGCTGTTCCTGGCGCTGATCCTGATCGAACTGGCCGACCTGGTGTTCGCCGTGGACAGCGTGCCGGCGATCTTCGCCATCACCCAGGACCCATTCATCGTCTACACCTCGAACATCTTCGCCATCCTCGGCCTGCGCGCCCTGTACTTCTCGCTGGCGGCGATGATCCACCGCTTCGTCTACCTGAAGTACGCCCTGGCGCTGGTGCTGGTGTTCATCGGCACGAAGATTTTCCTGCATGGATTCATCGGCAAGGTTCCCGCGGCCCTGTCCCTTGGCGTAACCTTCGGACTTTTGACGGGTGGCATACTGCTATCTTTGCTCAAGACCCGCAGAACCAGCGAGGAGCCGCTGGAAATCGTCAGCCAGGAGAGGATCCATGCAAGCGCTGGAGGTGAGGATCGAAGCCGTTGAGTTTCGCGGCCGGGCCTATTGGCAGGTCCGACTCGGTCGTCGCGCGCTGCGTTTCCCCCATGAGGCTGCCGCGCGTGCCTTCGCCGCCCAGTTGCACACGCGACGGGAGTGGCTGATCGAGCAGCGGTCCATGACCGATGGACCGGAGCCCTCTCCCACGCCATGAATGAACAAGGCCAGCGCAAGCTGGCTTTGTTCTTTGGAAACGACTGTTCGCGAGCAAGCTCGCTCCTACGAAAAAAGCCACTCCCCACCCAATAAAAAGGCCCGCATCAGCGGGCCTTTTTATTGGGGACTAGCGATCAGCGGCTGCTACGCAGCGCGTCCTTGGGCACGTACTTGCCGATCTCGTATTTGCCGATAGCTGCGCGGTGCACCTCGTCCGGGCCGTCGGCCAGGCGCAGGGTGCGCTGCATGGCGTACCAGTAGGCCAGCGGGAAATCGTTGGAGACACCGGCGCCGCCGTGCATCTGGATGGCGCGGTCGATCACCTGCAGGGCGACGTTGGGCGCCACGACCTTGATCTGGGCAATCTCGCTCTGGGCAAACTTGTTGCCGGCCTTGTCCATCATGTATGCGGCATTGAGGGTCAGCAGGCGTGCCTGGTTGATCTCGATGCGCGAGTTGGCGATGTGGTCGATGTTGCCACCCAGGCGCGCCAGCGGCTTGCCGAAGGCGGTGCGGCTGACGGAGCGCTTGCACATCAGTTCCAGCGCGCGTTCGGCCATACCGATGGAGCGCATGCAGTGGTGGATGCGGCCTGGGCCGAGGCGGCCCTGGGCGATCTCGAAGCCGCGGCCTTCACCCAGCAGCACGTTCTCGTAGGGCACGCGAACGTTCTCGAAGAGCACTTCGGCGTGGCCGTGCGGGGCGTCGTCGTAGCCGAATACCGGCAGCGGGCGAAGGATTTTCACGCCGGGGGCGTCGGTGGGCACCAGGATCATCGAGTGCTGCTGGTGGCGCGGCGCGTCCGGGTTGGTCAGGCCCATGAAGATCATGATCTTGCAGCGCGGGTCGCAGGCGCCGGAGGTCCACCACTTGCGGCCGTTGATGACCCATTCGTCACCATCACGCACCGCGTTGGCTTCCATGTTGGTCGCATCGGACGAAGCCACGCCCGGCTCGGTCATGGCGAAGGCGGAGCGAATCTCGCCACGCAGCAGCGGCTCCAGCCAGGTGCGCTTGTGCTCTTCGCTGCCATAGCGCACCAGCACTTCCATGTTGCCGGTATCGGGTGCGGCGCAGTTGAACGGCTCGGAGCCGATCAGCGAGCGGCCCATGATCTCGGCCAGCGGCGCGTATTCCATGTTGGTCAAGCCGGCGCCCAGTTCCGACTCGGGCAGGAACAGGTTCCACAGGCCTTCGGCCTTGGCCTTGGCCTTGAGGTCTTCCATGATTTGCGTGGGCTGCCAGCGGTCACCCTGGGCCACTTGCTCCTCGAACACCTTCTCGGCGGGATAGACGTTGGCTTCCATGAACGCGGTAAGGCGCTCACGCAGGTCCTGAACCTTGGCGGAATAAGCGAAATCCATGGGGGCTAACCTTCTGGCGGCGGTTGTTTGTGTGGTGATGATGCTAGAACAGCCAAGGGCATTTACCCAGCCTATTATCCGAATCAATGAACATTCATAACCCGTATGGACCTGAGCGCAGGTTCGGGTATGATCGGGCCAAAACAATGACAAGCGGGAGCCCTGGAATGAACCTCAGCAAGGTCGATCTGAACCTGTTCATCGTCTTCGACGCGATCTACACCGAAGCCAATCTGACCCGCGCCGGACAGATTGTCGGCATTACCCAGCCCGCCGTTTCCAACGCCCTCGCCCGCCTGCGTGAAACCTTCAACGACCCGCTGTTCGTGCGCACCGCCCAGGGCATGGTGCCCACGCCGATGGCGCAGAACATCATCGGCCCGGTGCGCAACGCGCTGCAGCTGCTGCGGGTCTCGGTGCAGGAGAGCCGCACCTTTACGCCAACCCAGGCGAGCAAGACCTACCGCATCAGCATGACCGACCTCACCGAGGCCATCGTCCTGCCGCCGCTGTTCCAGCGCCTGCGCCGTCTGGCGCCGAACGTGCACATCGAAAGCTTCCTCTCCAAGCGCCGCGAGACCACCAAGGAACTGGCCGCCGGCCGCCTGGACTTCGCCGTGGATGCGCCGCTGAACACCGACCCGCAGGTGCGCCACGTCAAGCTGATGGAAGACCGCTACGTCTGCGCCATGCGCCAGGGTCACCCGCTGGCCAAGGACAAGGTGACGCTGGAGGAATACCTGTCGGTGGCGCATATCCAGATTTCCAGCCGCCGCAGTGGCCTGGGATACGTCGACCTGTCGCTAGGCAAGATGGGCCTGCAACGCAAGATCGCCCTGCGCTCGCAGCACTACCTGATGGCCTCCACCGTGGTGCAGCAGACCGACATGGTGGTCACCGTGCCCGAGCGCTTCGCCCGCCATCACGGCCTGCATTTCGTCGATCTGCCGGTGAACGACGTGCCCAAGCTGGAAACCCACCTGTACTGGCACGAAAGCACCGACCAGGACCCCGCCAACCGTTGGATGCGCGAGCAGATCATCGAGCTGTGCCAGCAGGTGACGGCGCGGGAAGCGCGCGAGGCGGCAGAGCGCGCCTGATGCTTCAGGCGATGCCCATTGATGGGTATCGCTTCGCTCCACGCCATCCTACGTTTCCTAAGATTGGATCGCGTGATGCGGCCGACCTGGTAGGAGCGAGCTTGCTCGCGAACCGCCCAGCCGCAGAATTGCCGGCGAGCATTGTTCGCGAGCAAGCTCGCTCCTACGAAAAACAATCCGTTCCGCCTGACAAGCCACCCGCAGACCCCGCCCTGCCGAAGTGCCTGTCCAACGAACAGGCCGGGGTCTGCCGGCGAACCCCTTACAGACTCCGTGCGATCACCAGCCGCTGCACGTCGCTGGTGCCTTCGTAGATCTGGCACACGCGCACGTCGCGGTAGATGCGTTCCACCGGGTAGTCCTGCAGATAGCCATAGCCACCGAGCGTCTGGATCGCTGCGGAGCACACGCGTTCGGCCATTTCCGAGGCGAACAGCTTGGCCATGGAGGCCTCGGTCAGGCACGGCAGGCCGGCTTCGCGCAGGCTGGCGGCGTGATGGACCATCTGCCGCGCCACGGCGATCTCGGTGGCCATGTCGCTCAGACGAAAAGCCACGGCCTGGTGCTGGATGATCGGCTTGCCGAAGGTCTCACGCTCGTGGGCATAGTCGCGGGCGTATTCGAACGCCGCGCGGGCCATGCCGACGGCTTGCGAGGCAATGCCGATACGCCCGCCTTCCAGGTTCGCCAGGGCGATGGCGTAGCCCTGCCCCTCCTCGCCCAACCGATAGCTCGCCGGAATACGCACGTCATCGAAGGCGATCTGGCAGGTATCGGAGGCGTGCTGGCCGAGCTTGTCCTCGACACGCACCACGCGGTAGCCGGGCGTGTCGGTGGGCACGATGAAAGCACTGATACCCTTCTTGCCGGCCGCGGCGTCGGTCACCGCGAAGACAATCACCAGGCCGGCATGCTGGCCGGAAGTGATGAACTGCTTGCTGCCGTTCAGCACGTAATGGTCGCCGTCGCGGCGCGCACGGGTCTTGAGGAAGCTGGCGTCGGAGCCGGCCTGCGGTTCGGTCAGCGCGAAGGCGCCGATCATCTCGCCACGGGCCAGAGGCACCAGGAACTGGCGCTTCTGCTCGTCGTTGCCGAACTTGGCGATGGGCATGCAGCCCACCGAGTTGTGCACGCTCATGATGGTCGAACAGGCGCCATCGCCGGCAGCGATCTCTTCCAGCGCCATGGCGTAGGCCAGGTGCCCGGTCTGTGCGCCACCCCACTGCTCCGCCACCAGCATGCCGAGGAAGCCGAGGTCGGCCATTTCCTTGATGGCCTCGGCCGGGAAGCGGTGCTCGCGGTCCCAGTCTGCGGCGAAGGGCTTCAGCCGCTCCTGGGCGAACTGGCGGGCAACGTCGCGAATCTGGAGGTCTTCTTCGCTGGGAATCATGATTCGCTCCTTAGGCCAGGCGCTCGACCGCGATGGCCGTGGCTTCGCCGCCACCGATGCACACCGAGGCCACGCCGCGCTTGAGGTCGTACTGTTTGAGTGCCGACAGCAGGGTCACGATGACCCGCGCGCCGGACGCGCCAATCGGGTGGCCGAGGGCACAGGCGCCGCCGTGAATGTTGAGCTTGTCGTGGGGGATATCCAGGTCGCGCATGGCGGCCATGGCGACCACGGCGAAGGCTTCGTTGACCTCGAACAGATCGACGTCGCCGATTGCCCAGCCGGTGCGTTGCATCAGGCGCTCAACTGCGCCCACCGGGGCGGTCGGGAACAGGTTCGGTGCATCGGCGAAGGACGAATGGCCACGGATCGCCGCCAGCGGCGTGAGGCCGCGCTTCTCTGCTTCGGACAGGCGCATCAGCACCAGCGCGGCGGCGCCGTCGGAGATGGAGCTGGCGTTGGCCGCCGTCACGGTGCCGCCTTCGCGGAACGCCGGCTTCAGGGTCGGGATCTTGTCCGGCTTCGCCTTCGGCGGCTGCTCGTCTTCGCTGATGGAGCGCAGTTCCTTGCCGGCCTTGGCCGTCACCGGGACGATCTCGTCGGCGAAGCGGCCTTCGCTCATGGCCTTCTGCGCGCGGGTCAGCGAGGTAATCGCGTAGTCATCCTGCTGCTCGCGGGTGAAGCCGTACTTCTCGGCGCAGTCCTCGGCAAAGGTGCCCATCAGGCGGCCCTTGTCGTAGGCGTCTTCGAGGCCGTCGAGGAACATGTGGTCGAGCACACGGCCGTGCCCCATGCGGTAGCCGCTGCGGGCGCGTTCCAGCAGGTACGGCGCGTTGGACATGCTCTCCATGCCGCCAGCCAGGGCGACGCGGGCGCTGCCGGCGAGGATGGCGTCGTGGGCCATCATCGCGGCCTTCATGCCCGAGCCGCACATCTTGTTCACCGTGGAGCACGGCGTGCCTCGCGCCAGACCAGCACCGAGCACCGCCTGGCGCGCGGGCGCCTGGCCCTGCCCGGCGGCGAGTACGCAACCAAGCACGGCTTCATCCACTTCTTCCGCACCCAGACGGGCGCGCTCGACGGCCGCGCGGATCGCGGCTGCGCCGAGGGTGGCGGCGGTGACGTCCTTGAAGTCGCCGAGGAAGCCGCCCATGGGAGTACGGGTGGCGCTGACGATGACGATGGGATCGTTCATGGCAATTCTCCTGCTTACTTCGCGGCCATGCGGATGGCGCCGTCGAGGCGGATCACCTCGCCGTTGAGCATGCTGTTCTCGATGATGTGGCGAGCCAGCGCGGCGTATTCGTCCGGGCGACCCAGGCGCGGCGGGAACGGCACGCTGGCGCCGAGGGAGTCGCGCACTTCCTGGGGCATGGCGGCCATCATCGGCGTCTCGAAGATGCCGGGGGCGATGGTCATCACGCGGATGCCCGAGCGCGCCAGTTCGCGGGCGATGGGCAGGGTCATGCCGACCACCGCGCTCTTGGAGGCGGAGTACGCGGCCTGGCCGATCTGCCCGTCGAAGGCGGCAACCGAGGCGGTATTGATGATGATGCCGCGTTCGCCGCCGGCGTCCGGCTCATTCTTCGCCATGGCTTCGGCGGCCAGGCGCAGCATGTTGAAGGTGCCGATCAGGTTGATGTTGATGGTACGGGCGAAGCTCTCCAGCCCGAGCACGCCGTTGCGGCCGAGGACTTTCTCGGCGGGCGCGACGCCCGCGCAGTTGGCCAGGCCATGCAGAGCGCCGAAAGCATCCAGGGCGAGTTGCACGGCGGCTTTGCCGTCCGCCTCGCTGCATACGTCGGTGCGGATGAAACGCGCGTTGGCCTCGCCCAGTTCGGCCGCCTGGGCCGCGCCGGCTTCGGCATTGATGTCGGCCAGTACTACCTTGGCGCCGGCGCTCACCAGCAGCTTCGCAGTGGCCGCGCCGAGGCCGGAACCGCCACCGGTGATGAGGAATACCTTGTTCTGGATCTGCATGGAGTCTCTCCGCTGGACTTAGTGAGCCGCCGCTTTCTCGGCCGCTTCGCGTTGCTTGGCGATCTCCTGGTTGCGCAGGAGGAAGCGCTGGATCTTGCCGCTGGGGGTCTTGGGCAGTTCGTCGACGAACTCCACTTCCCGCGGGTAGCTGTGCGCCGACAGTCGCTTGCGCACGTACTGTTGTAGTTCCTCGGCCAGCTCCGCGCCCGGTCGGTAGGACGAGCAGAGCACCACGAAGGCCTTCACCAACTCGGTGCGCTCCGGGTCCGGCTTGCCGATCACCGCCGCCTCGATCACCGCCGGGTGTTCTATCAGCGCGCTCTCCACGTCGAACGGGCCGACGCGGTAGCCGGAGGTGGTGATCAGGTCGTCAGCGCGGCCGACGAAGCTGATGCTGCCGTCGGCGTTCAACTCCACGGTATCGCCGCTCAGGTAGTAGTCGCCGACGAAGGACTTGGTCTCCATGCCCTGGTAGCCGGCAAACCACATCATCGGCGAACGCTTGCGATCCATGGCGAGGATGCCCGGCTGGCCGGCGGGCAGTTCGTTGCCCTGCTCGTCCAGCACCACCACGCGGTGGCCGGGAATGGAAAAGCCGGCGGCGCCCAGGTGCACCGGGTGCTGCAGCTCGTGGTGGTTGGCCAGCACCATGCCCAGCTCGGTCTGGCCGTAGTGGTCGTGGATGGTCACACCCAGCTCGCTGGCGAACCAGCGGATGACTTCCGGAGTCAACGGCTCACCGGCACTGCTCACCGCACGCAGGCGACCCCTGAGCGGTTTGGACACTGCCTCGCCAGCCGCGATCAGCAGGCGGTACGCGGTCGGCGAACCGGCCAGGTTGGTGATGCCGTACTTGTGCACGATGCGGCAGGTGCTCTCCACCGTGAACGCGCCTTCGTAGAAAGTGATCGGATGCCCCATGGCCAGCGGCCCGGTGACGCCGTAGTAGAGCCCGTAGGCCCAGCCCGGATCGGCGAGGTTCCAGAACGAGTCCTCCTCGCGCAGCCCCACGGCATCGCGCATGTAGCCGACGAAGGCGACGATGGCCTTCAGCGGCACGGCCAGCGGCTTGGCCAGCCCGGTGGTGCCGGAGGTGAACATCAGCAGGAAGGTGTCCTCGCCGCTGCGCAGTACCGGCTCGAAGTCCGGGGAGTGGCGTTCCAGTTCGGCCCAGAAGCTGTAGTCGCCATGGCGGATGCCCTGCCCCTTCGGCCCGCCGACAGTCACCCGCATGGGCGCGTCGGGCACCTCGTCGAGCTTGCCGCGGTTGGCGCCGTCGGTCACCACCACCTTGCTGCCGGCCAGCTTCACTCGGTGCTCGATGGCCTTCGGCCCGAAGGCGGTGAACAGCGGTTGATAGACCGCACCCAGGCGCCAGGTGCCGAGGACGGCGATCAGCAGTTCCGGGGTGCGCGGCAGCATGCCGGAGACCACGTCGCCAGGCCGCACGCCGAGGCTGTGCAGGAAGCTGGCGAAGCGGCCGGAGAGTTCCTTGAGCTGGGTGAAGGTGTAGGAAGCGCTGTCGCCGTCCTTGCCTTCCCAGAACAGCGCGATGCGGCCAGGCATGGCGTGGCGGTCGCAGCATTCGACACAGGCATTGAGGGCATCGAGGTTGCCGGCCAGGACGGCATCGGCGGTGGTGCGGTAGTCGAACTCGGCTGTGGCGGCGGTATGGGAACGCATCACTGGGGACTCCCGGTTTGTTCTTGTTGGAGTCCCCTGATGTTCCCGCCGCGCGGGGGCGCGGGCAATGTCGAAAGCCGCCAATCTGGATGAGCGGAATGGACAGCGGTTGTGCTACCGGGGCGTTCCCTACGCGGGCTGCCCTCTCCCTAACCCTCTCCCTGAAGGGAGAGGGGACTGTTCGGAGCGCTCTGATAGCACTGCGCTTGCCGGCGGACTACGCTCGTCGCATCACGCCGAATGGCTCCCTCTCCCTTCAGGGAGAGGGCTGGGGAGAGGGAAAAGCCCGAGCACCAACAGCAAGCATCAAACCCTGAATTGATCCATCAACCCCTGCTGATGGTTGGCCAGCTTGTTCAGCGACTGGCTGACCTGCGCCGACTCCTGCGCCTGGCTCGACAGCGATTCGGTCACATCACGGATGCCAGCGACGTTGCG
>NZ_SWDV01000036.1 GCF_005877905.1 Pseudomonas nicosulfuronedens
TTCGATGGGCGATATTGGTGTGATTGGTAGTATCTAAATAATAGATGTAATTATCGAGCAGCTTGAGCTGGAAGGCTCTGGAATGCGGGTTTTCGGCAGGAGGGAGGAAGCGCTGGCATGATGCCCGGCCGAAGCCGGGCATCGATGAGGACGATGCAGAGGGGTTACCTGAGGTCCTGGAGCAGATCTGCCATGTCGTCGGCGTGCTCTTCCTCCTGGGCGAGGATCTCCTCGAACAGGCGGCGCGTGGTCGGGTCGTCGTCGCCCAGGTAGACGACGATCTCGCGGTAGCTGTCGACCGCGATGCGTTCGGCCACCAGGTTCTCGGTGATCATCTCGCGCAGGTTGGTGCCAGCTACGTACTCCGCGTGTGAGCGCTCGGTCAGCCCGTTGGGGTTGAAGTCCGGCTCGCCGCCCAGTTGCATGATGCGCTCGGCCAGCCGGTCGGCATGCTGCAACTCCTGGGTGGCGTGCTCGAGGAACTCGGCGGCGGCCACGCTGGCCTTCAGCCCGGTAGCCATGAAGTAGTGGCGCTTGTAGCGCAGGTAGCAGACCAGTTCGGTCGCCAGCGACTCATTAAGCAGGCGCAGTACAGTCTTGCGGTCGGCATGGTAGCCCTCGGTCACTGCGCCGTCTTCGATGTTCTGGCGCGCCCTCTGGCGCAGGGTCTGGACGTCGGTCAGGTGTGCCTGGTTCATCGGTTGTCTCCTTGACGGTGGGCCTTGTGGCGGGCCGGCGCTGCGGTGGTGCGCGGCACGGTTCGGGTCACAAGGGTGTGAGTCGCGGGCTGCCGGGAAAGTTTGGTTTTTTTGCCCGACAGGGCCGCTGAGCCGAATCGCCGAGCAGATTGTGGGAGCCATTGGCTCGCTATGCTGGTCCAAGACGACAGGCCAAGGGAGAATGCCGGCCCGGCATGCTCAGGCGGCCGATGATGACCGGCAGCGGCGTGGGGACGTCGCTGCTTCCACCGACGCGGCCAGCAGGGAGTTCAGGTATGACGCGCGGGAAACGAATCTGCCTCTGGAGCTTCACGGGGTTCATCGCGGTGATCGCCGCACTGGTGGTGTTCATTGCCACCTTCGACTGGAACCGGGTGAAGCCGACCATCAACGAGAAGGTGTCGGCCGAGCTGGGGCGCCCCTTCGCCATCAATGGCGACCTGCAGGTGTTCTGGCGCACGGAACCGGCCGAGGGCGGCTGGCGCGCCTATGTACCGTGGCCGCACTTCAGCGCCGCCGACATCACCCTGGGCAACCCCGACTGGGCGGCCGGCAAGACGCGCTCGCCCAACTTTGCGAGCCTGGAAAAAGTCGAGTTCCGCCTCGCACCGTTGCCGCTGCTGTGGCAAACCGTGAACATCCCGCAGATCGTCCTCACCCGCCCCAGCGCCGACCTGCTGCGCCTGGCCGATGGTCGTGCGAGCTGGACCTTCGAGCTGCCGAAGCAGGAAGAGGACCCCGGCGCCCCGGCCGAGCCGTCGCCCTGGAAGCTGGATATCGGCGAGATCGGCTTCGACAAGGGCAGCGTCACCCTCGACGACCAGCGCCTGAAGACCCGCCTGGAGCTGCTGGTGGACCCACTCGGCAAACCGGTGCCGTTCGGCGAGCTGGCGGGCAAGGCACTGGCCGGCGGCGACAAGGCCGAGACCCAGGACTACGTGTTCGGCTGGAAGCTCAAGGGCCAGTACAAAGGGCTGCCGCTCAATGGCTCGGGCAAGGTTGGCGGCATGCTCGCCCTGCAGGATGCCGCCAAGCCCTTCCCGGTGCAGGCCGAGGTTTCCGCCGGCAGCACCCGCGCGAACATCGTCGGCACCCTGGTCGACCCGCTGAACCTCGGTGCGCTGGACCTGCGCCTGAAACTGGCCGGCACCAGCATGGCCAACCTGTTTCCGCTGACCGGCGTGACCCTGCCCGATACGCCGGCCTACGAGACCGACGGCCGCCTGAAAGCCGAGTTGCACGATTCCGCCGGCGCGCAATTCCACTACGAGAATTTCAACGGCAAGGTCGGTGACAGCGATCTGCATGGCGACCTGGTGTTCGTCAATCGCCAGCCGCGGCCCAAGCTGTCGGGCAAGCTGCGCTCGGACCAGCTGCGCATGGCCGACCTCGGTCCGCTGATCGGCGCCGACTCCAACAAGGAGAAGCAGGCGCGCGGCCAGAGCACCCGCCAGCCGGCGGACAAGGTGTTGCCGGTGGAGGAGTTCCGCACCGACCGCTGGCGCGCCATGGACGCCGACGTGGAATTCACCGGCAAGCGCATCGTGCACAGCGACAAGCTGCCGATCAGCGACCTCTATACCCACCTGGTGCTCAACGACGGCCTGCTGACCCTGGAGCCGCTGCGCTTCGGCGTGGCCGGCGGCACGCTGGACTCGCACATCCGTCTGGATGGCGGCAAGACGCCGCTGCAGAGCAAGGTCCAGTTGCAGGCGCGCAGCTTCAAGCTCAAGGAACTGTTCCCCAGCTTTGCGCCGATGCAGTCCAGCTTTGGTGAGCTGAATGGCGACGCGGCCATCAGCGGCACCGGCAATTCGGTGGCGGCCATCCTGGCGGGCGCCAACGGCGAGATGAAGCTTCTGATCAACGACGGGCGCATCAGCCGCAGCCTGATGGAAATCGCTGGACTCAACGTGGGCAACTACGTGGTGAATAAACTGTTCGGTGACGACGAGGTGAAGATCAACTGCGCGGCTGCCGACGTGGGCATCACCAACGGTCTGGCCAAGCCAAGGGTGTTCGCCTTCGATACCGAGAACGCGATCATCACGGTGGACGGCACGGCCAACTTCGCCACCGAGCAGCTGGACCTGGACATCACTCCGCAGAGCAAGGGTGTGCGTATCTTCTCCCTGCGCTCGCCGCTCTACGTGCAAGGCACCTTCAAGAACCCGAAGGCGGGTGTGCATGTGCTGCCGCTGGCTGCTCGCGGTGCGGGGATGGTCGCCCTTGGCGTGGCGGTGGCTCCGGCGGCGGCGCTGCTGGCGTTGATCGCGCCGAGCAAGCAGGACGACAACCAGTGTGCTGCGCTGTTGCAGCAGATGAAGCAGCCGTCGAAGGCGCCGGCGCCCGCCAAGCGCAAGTAAAAGGTGGGTGGCCCTGTAGGAGCGAGCAAGCTCGCTCCTACGAAAGGCCGGGTCGGTGTTCGCTAATAGACCGGTACGTAGAGGTCGGTTTCCGAAGCCGGGTCTTCCGGGCCAAGGAAACGCTCGGTGTAACGCTCAAGGTCCACGCCTTTCTTCGGCTCCAGGCCGTGGCGCGACAGCAGGCTGGAATAGATGGCCTGGAAGCTGTCGGCGATGGCGGTGACTGGGCCGATGTGGGTGAACACCGCGTACTTCTGCGCTGGTACCTGGAAGCTCACCATGCCCTCGGGAATGGCGGCGCCGGGCGCCACCGGCAGGCCGGCGATGTAGTGGAACTCGCCGCCCGGCAGTTGAGTGCAGACGCCATAGGCGGTCTTGTCCGTCGCGCTGGCCGCGACTTCCTGCTCGCGTGGCAGGAAGCGTTGCCACAGCTGGCCGATACTGTCGTCCTGCGTGCTGCCACGGTAGTCCATGCCCACCACTTCGAAGGCGGGCAATTCGATGATGCGGTATTTCATGGTCGGCTCCTGAGGTCGCTGCTCGGATGATAGACGGCCACCGAGTGGTGGGAACATCCCCGGCGTCCGTGACCGTGGCGCTCTGCCAGGAAAGGTTGCCGAATGAAAAGGCCCCCGCCGATGGGCGAGGGCCTTGTGGTCACACCGGGAGCACCGTCACGGCTGGGCATCACGCTCGTGGCGGTCGAGTTCGGAACAGGTCATGAAGCCCGACCCATCCACCCGGCCACTGCCGTCGAAACTCACGTAGAAAGGCTGTTGCTGCCCGTCCTTGCTGAGAATGTAGCTGTTGCAGCTGCCCGGCTTCATCAGGCGTTTCTGCGTGGAGGACGGCGTGCCGCCGACCTTCAGGACTTCTTCCTGGCTCATCCCCTTCTCGACGTTGCGCACCAGCGGCTGGTCGCGGAAGGTGATGTAGTTGACCGGGTTCTGCACCTTGGTGGAAGCGCAGCCCGCCACCGAGGCCAGTACGAACAGCGCCAGCAGTGATCGCTTGTACATGGTGTTCTCCTTGGTTGAGCAACTCACTCGCTCAAGTTTGAGCCACCTGAGCGCGCGGACGTTCAAGAAATCTGCGTGCTGTGATCGCTGCCGCTTTTACTCGCTGGCTTTGATTGCGTCGTCCAGCCGCTGCTGGTTCTGCACATTGGCCGCATCGACCTGCTGCTTGAGCTGCTGCATCTGCTGTTGGGCCTGTTGTGCCTGCTGGGCCTGCAGGTTGGCGGTGGTGGCCGCGGTGGCGGCAGTCTCGCCCAGGCCGCAGGCGGAGAGTGCGGCGGACAGGAGCAGCAGGCTGGTCAGTTGGACGGTGCGCATGGCGGACTCCGGACGCGAGGGGTATTACCGCCACACTAGCGCATGGCGGCCGTTGCGTCAGTGAGCGGCTGCTCAGCCGTAGCGCTTCATCGCCTCGATGGCCAGGCCGTTACCGATCCCGCCGAAGCGGTCGCCGTCGATGTGGCGGGCGTTGGGTAGCATCGCCGCCACGCTCTGGCGCAACGCAGGCACGCCGGAGGAACCGCCGGTGAAGAACACCGTGTCGACCCGCGCCGGGTCCACGTCGGCCGAACTCAGCAGCTCGGTGATGCTGCCGCGCACGCGCTCCAGCAGGGGGCCGATGGCGCCTTCGAACAGCTCGCGGCTCAGCTCGGCGAGCAGACCGGCTTCGATGCGCGCCAGGTCGATGTCGCGGCGCTCGGTGTCGGACAGCTCGATCTTGCTGGCTTCCACCTGCATCGCCAGCCAGTGGCCGGCGCGCTGCTCGATGAGCTTGAACAGGCGGTCGATGCCGGTGGCGTCGACGATGTCGTAGCGCATGTTCTGCAGCGCCAGCTGAGACTTCTGCGCGTACACCGCGTTGATGGTGTGCCAGGTGGCGAGGTTGAGGTGGTAGCTGGTCGGCATGAAGGCATCGCTCTTCATCTTGCTGCCGTAGCCGAACAGCGGCATCACGCCCTGGATACTCAGTTGCTTGTCGAAGTCCGTACCGCCGATGTGCACGCCGCCGGTGGCGAGGATGTCGCCTTGGCGGTCGGCCACTTCGCGGCGCTCGGGCGACAGGCGCACGAGCGAGAAGTCCGAGGTACCGCCGCCGATGTCGACGATCAGGACCAGTTCCTCACGCTGGATGCTGCGCTCGTAGTCGAAGGCCGCGGCGAGCGGTTCGTACTGGAAGGAGACGTCCTTGAAGCCGAGCTTCTGCGCCACGGCCACCAGGGTGTCCTGGGCTTCCTGGTCGGCCTTGGGATCGTCGTCGACGAAGAACACCGGGCGACCCAGCACCACGGACTCGAACTCGCGCCCGGCGACCGCTTCGGCGCGCTTCTTCAGTTCGCCGATGAACAGCCCCAGCAGGTCCTTGAACGGCATGGCGCTGCCCAGCACGGTGGTCTCGCTTTTCAACAGCGAGGAGCCCAGCAGGCTTTTCAGCGAACGCATCAGGCGGCCTTCGTAGCCTTCCAGGTATTCGTGCAGGGCCAGGCGGCCGTATACCGGACGGCGTTCCTCGACGTTGAAGAAGATCACCGAGGGCAGGGTGATCTTGTCGTCTTCCAGGGCGATCAGCGGTTCGGTGCCCGGGCGCCACCAGCCGACGGTGGAGTTGGAGGTGCCGAAGTCGATGCCCAGGGCGCGGGCCGCAGTGGTCGGGAACATGATGCGGAGGTGTCCGGAGAAAAAACGGCCGCGCAGTGTACGCGAGTGTTCGCCGAAATTCAGGGTATCCGTCGGAAGACGATGGTGGCAAAGAGGGCTTGGGGAGTAGCTTGTAGTTTTGCTACATTGTGTTCCTGTAGTTTTCCTACAAGAGTTTTCCACTATCTGATTTCCGTTCTCCCACCCCGTATTAGCAGTTGGATCCCACCATGCACAGAGCCTCCTTTCACGAATTGCGCAAGGATTTCCGCGCCTTACTGAATTCATCAGCCTGCTATCACACCGCTTCGGTGTTCGATCCCATGTCGGCGCGCATCGCCGCGGATCTGGGGTTCGAGGTGGGCATCCTGGGCGGTTCTGTAGCTTCACTACAAGTTCTGGCGGCGCCGGACTTCGCGCTGATCACCCTGAGCGAATTCACCGAGCAGGCCACCCGCATCGGTCGCGTTGCCCGTCTGCCGGTGATCGCCGACGCCGACCACGGCTACGGCAACGCGCTGAACACCATGCGCACCATCGTCGAGCTGGAACGCGCCGGCGTCGCTGCGCTGACCATCGAGGACACCCTGCTGCCGGCGCAGTTCGGCCGCAAGTCCACCGACCTGATTCCGGTCGAGGAAGGCGTCGGCAAGATCCGCGCGGCGCTGGAAGCGCGCATCGACTCGGAAATGGCGATCATCGCCCGCACCAACGCCGAAGTGCTGGAAGTGGACGATGTGATCCGCCGCACCCTGGCCTACCAGGCCGCCGGCGCCGACGGCATTTGCATGGTCGGCATCCGCGACTTCGACCACCTGGAGTCCATCTCCCGCCACCTGTCCGTGCCGCTGATGCTGGTGTCCTACGGCAACCCCGAGCTGCGCGACGACGCGCGCCTGGCCGAGCTGGGCGTGCGCATCGTGGTCGACGGTCACGCCGCCTACTTCGCTGCGATCAAGGCCACCTACGACTGCCTGCGTGAGCAGCGCGGCGTGCATGCCTCCGACCTGACCGCTTCGGAGCTGGCGAAGAAGTACACGCTGCCCGAGGAGTACCAGATCTGGGCGCGCGAATACATGGAAGTCAAAGAGTAGGACCGCCTGTTCTGTCCTGTTTTGTTCTTTCCTGCGCCGCTCAGCTGCGCGGCAGATGCGCCAGCAGGTACTCGACCTGGGCGTTGAAGGGATAGAGCAGAGTGCCTTCGGGTTTCTCCGCCTTGCGCAGGTAGCTCCAGCGCGAGAGCAGGGAGTCCCGGCTGGCACCGGCGGGTAGTGCCGCCAGGCGTTCGCCGATCAGTTCCTGCAAGTCCCTGATCCGTGCCGCATCCCCCTCGCTTTCCTTCCCCAGCAAACGACCGTTGGCCCGCCGCGCCTCTAGCAGCGCCAGCTCGCGCAACTCGTCTTCCAGCCCCTGTGGTGCCGGCTCACGTGCCAGGATGAAGGTGTCGAACAGTCCAGCGACTTCCTGCGTCTGCTCCACGGCGTTTTGCAGGTCCACGCCCTTCTGCGAGTAGGCCGCGCGCACCTGCTCCAGCGTCTGCCGATAGAGCTTCCAGAGGTCCTGCAGATTGTTCGCATTCTTCTGCTGCGACAGCTGCTGTTCGAAGCTCGGCCCAAGGCCGTCCAATCGTGCGAGGAAACGTTCGTCACCGGTGGCGCTGTACAGCAGCAGGTAGCGCTCCATGTCGCGCAGGCTGGCATCCACGGTGTCGGCATTGGCAGCGCGCGGCAGGAGGCCTGCGAGCAGGAGGCTGGCGATCAGGGCAGAGGCGTAGCGCATGGCAGGGTTCCGGCTGACAGAGATCTGTCGATTCTCGGCAGCCTTGCCGCTGCGGGACATCAGACGTATCTGGTTTCATCGCGACGCACTCGTCGCCTCCCGCGCCGTCGCCCTTGCATTCATCGCCAGCGCCCTGCATATCTTCAGAACACACGACGATTCCACGGGAGGTCGCCATGGCCAGCGGCTGGGCAAACGACGGAGCGGTTCAGGAACAGATCGACAGCACCATCGAGGACGCCATCGCACGGGCACGCAGCCAGTTGCCCAGAGGCGAGAGCCTGACCCATTGCGAGGAATGCGATGCACCGATCCCCGAGGCACGGCGCAAGGCCATTCCTGGCGTGCACCTGTGTGTGAACTGCCAGGCCGAGCACGACAAGGAGCAGTCCGCCCACAGCGGCTACAACCGCCGCGGCAGCAAGGACAGCCAGTTGCGTTGAGCCTGTTTTGGCAGGCATGGGAACGGCGCCTTCAGGGCGCCGTTTCGGTTTGTGTGGCGTGCCCCGTGGGGGCTGTCAGGGCGAAGTTTTTAGTGGCACCAGCACGCTGAAGGTGATGATGCCGTCGGCCTGCTCGACTTCGATGCGGCCATCGTGGGCGCTGACGATGGCCTGGGAAATGTACAGGCCGATGCCCAGCCCGCTCTTGTTGCGGCCATGGCCACCGGCCTCCTGCTTGAAGGGTTCGAAGAGGTTGGCGAGGCGTGCCTCATCCAGCGCTTCGGCTTCGTTTAGGATGCTCAGTCTCGCCAGCTCGCCCTGGCGGCGCAACTCCACCAGCACAGGGCGGCCGGGGCGGCCATGGTGGCGGGCGTTGCTCAGCAGGTTGGCGATTACCTGCAGGTAGCGGTCCGGGTCGACCTGCGCCTGCACACCTTCCTCGATGGCGGTCTCGATGGACAGGCCCGGATAGGCCACGTCGGTTTCCTGGACGATATCGCGCACCAGACGCGATAGATCGGCGGCCACCGGTTTCACCGTCATGCCCGCGCCGCTCTGCAGGCGGCTCATCTCCAGGATCTGGCTGATCAGCCGCTCCATGCGGCTGCTGGAGTAGGTGATGTGCTGGCGCAGTTCGGCGTTTCGCACATCGCTGGAGGAAAGCATGGCAGCGGCCATGGAGATCGACTGCAGCGGGTTGCGCAGGTCGTGGCCGAGCACGGCGATCAGGCGCTGGCGCATACGATCGATTTCACCCGCGCGGTTCAGGCACAACTCCACCAGTTCGGTGCGCAGCTTCTCGGCGATGCTCAGGTCAATGCCGGTCCAGGGCATGGAGCGTCCGCGTACCACTTCTTCCCAGGCTTCGAACGAACCACGCGGGGTCAGACGCGGGCCGGAGGGGCCGGTGCTGATGATCTTCTCCGGCTTGCCGCCCCAGCGGATACGGTGCACCTGCTCCAGGCGCAACCAGACGATCCAGCCCGACTCCTGGCGATGGAAACGAATCGCCATGACACCGCAGTAGCGCGGATCGTACGCGCCGTCGGGTAGTTCCAGGCGATGGTCGCTGTGGAACAGGTCGAGCTCTTCGTCCTGTTGCAACTGGGCGACCATGGCCACCGCCAGGTCCTCGAAGTCGCCGCCGATACTGCTGGTGCGCCCGCCGAGCATCACCACTGCGCCGTCGCACGGCAGCAGATCGGCGATGCTGGCGCCGGGGCGCGACAGCGCACTGAGCAGGTCGTCGGAGTCGCGGGTGCGGCGCAGCAGCGCCTGCTGGCGTTCGGAGGCCTGGCGCAGCAGCTCGCTGATGCGGCTCTGCTCCAGGCGCTCGACCATGGCGCTGCACACCTGGGAGAACACCTGGAAGGACATGCGGATCGGATAGGGCACCACCTTCGGGCTCATGTGGTGGCAGGAGAACAGTCCCCACAGCCGCCCGCCGACGACGATGGAGATACTCATCGACGCGCGTACGCCCATGTTGGCGAGGTACTCGCAATGGATCGGCGAGACGCTGCGCAAGGTGCTGAAGCTCAGGTCGAAGGGTTTGCGGCTGGTCGGGTTCAGTGTCGGGCGCACGGCCACCGGCTGATAGGCTGCGTCGCCGATCAGCCGCACCGGGTTCTGCAGGTACAGGCGCCGCGCCTGGGCGGGAATGTCCGAGGCCGGGTAGCGCTGGCCGAGATAGCTTTCCAGGTCCTCGCGGCGGGATTCGGCGACCACCTCACCCGAGTCGTCCTCGTTGAAGCGGTAGGCCATGACGCGGTCGTAGCCGGTCATCCGCCGCACCTCCTCGGTGACGCTGACCAACAGGCTCTCCACGTCGTTGCGCAGTTGCAACTGGCTGACCAGGCGTTGGGCGTTGAGGGCGAAGGTGGTGAAGGACGCAGTGCCGGCGGCGCGCCGCTCGAATTCCAGGTAGCGCACGCCGTCATGGCTGTGGCCGATCACGTCGAAGAAGCGCCGGTTGATCCGCGCTTCCACGCTGTTGACCCAGGGCCCTTCCTCGCTCAGCCCCTCTTCGAGCATCGCCAGTACGCCGGGGCCGACGTCGGTTTCCGCCAGCGGCTCGCCCAATACTGGAGCGATGCCCAGCAGGGTGCCAAGGTTGTCGCTGACACCGAGCACGCGGCCCTGGTCGTCGACGGCAATCAGTGCGCCGTGGGGCTGGATCGCACCGGGTACATGGATGGGTTCGTCCTCGCAGTTGGCAAGGGTGACCGTCTGCTCGCTCATGCCGGGACCGCCCGCTGCGGCGCGGCGTCGAGCACCCAGTCGCGGAACGAAGTGAAGGCGCGCACGGCGGCCTTCTGGGCGTGGGCGATGTCTTCGGGGGTGGAAACATGCTCGGCCAGCAGGCGCTGGAAGGCTACCCAGCGCTCGCCGGTGTGTTCGCCGTAGCCTTGCAGCCAGAGCAGTGGCAGTGGCTCGAGAGAGGCCTTGAGTCGCTTGTAGAGCACCCGTCCGCCCAGGGTCGCGCCTTCGGCAACGTAGGCAATACCGAAGGCTTCGGCGAGGCTGTTGGCAACCGGCGCGACGGGGCAGTCCGGCCAATCGGCGGCGGCCTGCGAGCCCGCCTGCAGGTCGGCTTGCAGCCATTGGCTTTTGCCGCGTCGCAGACATGCATCCTCGGCGTCAGGCCAGAGCGGCCAGAGGGCTTGCTCCAGCGGGCGCATCCAGCCCAGTACGCGGGCGGCGTGGTCGAGGTAGTCGGCGTGGGTCAGTGCGGCAGTGAGCGGCGAGCGGCTGTCGAGGTCGGCATGCAGCTCATGGGTGGCGGCACGCAGCGCGGCCAGCGCGGGCGAGATGCCCGGGCGTTCGTTCGGTTGCGAAGTCATCGCCGTCATCGCGGGTCCACCTTTTTCTTCGAGCAGCAGAGCATAGCAGTTCGAGCTGGACGACCGGGCCGACGGCGAGAAAGTTGATCGACCTGTCAGCTTGCGGGGCTTCCAACAGCAGGCGCGAGATGGGAGCGCGGGCGCAAAAAGGCCGCCGCACAAGGTGTGCGGCGGCCCGGTTTCACGGCAGGATCAGAAGTTGACCTTGAAGCCTACGGTCACCGCCTGGTCGCGGTAGCCGTTGTCGCCGAACTGGTGGCCCACTTCACCCCAGACGTTGACCCGGCTGTTTACCTTGCTGGTGGCGCCGAGCTTCACTTCGAAGATGTCGCTGGCTCCGTCCATCTCGAACTTCGTGCTGCCCATCTTCGCGCCGAAGTCCTTGGAGTTGTGGATCCAGTTGGTCTCCACGTAGGGCTCCACGCCGTAGGTGTTGGCGAAACCACCGGCCTCGTTGCTGCGCACGGCGGCGCGGGCACCCAGGCGGGTCATGACGTTGCCGTCACCTTTGCCGGTGACCTGGGTGCCATTGGCTTCGCGGTGGTTGTCGGCCTTCACGCCCATGTAGACGATCTGTGCCTGAGGCTGCACGTAGTAGGTGGCACTTTCGGTCTTGGCGACTTCGAAGGTCTTGCCGGCTTCGACGGAAGCGGTGATGCCCTTGAGGTCGTAGCTCTCCTTGGCCAGTTGGTCACCTTTCACGTCGGCGTCGAATTCGTTGTAGAGAATCCAGCTGTCGACGTATGCGCCGTTCTCGTCTTCCCGGTTCTCATACCAGGTGCCGTAGACGCCCAGGCTGTAGCCATCGATCTCGCCGCGCGAGCGATAGCCGGTGATGCGCGACTTGGTGGTGGAGTTGCCGTTGGCGTAGCCGGCCATCACGCCGAAGACCCAGTCACCGTTATCGGTTTCCTTGCGGTACAGGTCGCTGCCCAGTTGCAGCACGTAGCGGTTGGACTCGGTCTTGAGCTGGCCGGTGCTGTCTTCCCAACGGGTCGACCCATCGACGTTGCGCATCCAGAGCATGGAGGTGACTTCCTTGCCGGTATCCGGGTCGATGTAGGTCAGGTTGCCGGTGCGGTCATGCAGGCGATGCAGGAACATGGTGTTGGCCGCTGCGATGTTGGCGGTGTAGCTGCCACCTTCGGGCTGGCGCACGCGGTCCTTGTCGCTGGGCGTGGGCTTCTCCGGTGCCGGGTCGGTTGGGCCCGGATCGACCGGGCCCGGCTCCTCGGGGCCTGGATCTACCGGACCGGGCTCTTCGGGACCTGGATCGACGGGACCGGGCTCTTCGGGACCTGGATCGACAGGACCGGGATCTTCCGGACCCGGATCGACGGGGCCGGGATCTTCAGGACCTGGGTCCACCGGATCGGGATCTTCCGGCTCCGGTTCGGTCGGCTTGTAGGAGGTCAGGTACCAGTCGCTGTTCGAGCCGGTGGAACCGACGAAGCTGCCGCCGCGGCGCAGCACGTACTCGTAGCCGCCCTCGGTCACCCGGTCGGACTTGAACTCGCCGGCCGAGGTGCCGCCGACGGTGATCATCTGGATGCCTTCCAGGGTTTCGGCGCCTGGGCCGTCGGTATTGTTGACGGTGACGCGGGTGTCGCCCGAGGTACTGCCGGTGATGGCGAGCTTGTCGGTCTCGGAGGTGTCATTGCCCAGGTAGGTGTTCATCACCAGGTGGCCGCCGCCGGTGAAATCGCCATCCACCGTCAGTGTCTTGTAGGTGTAGGCACCGTGCTCGTCATGACGATCGTAGATCAGCTGCGCTCCGTCGGTGAGCGAGAGGTTGGTGAGGTTGGAATTGCCGGTCATGAACCACTGGCTGGCGGCACCGTCCATGGCGAGGTCGATCACGCCGTCGGTGGCGGTACTGGTGGTACCGTTGAAGTAGGATCCGGCGGCCATTTTCAGGTCGAGCTTGCCGAGGTTCTCGGCGTACAGGGCAACCCCTTTTCGGTTGGCAAGGTCGTCCGCTGCGCTGCTGTCGAGTACGTAGATCGCCGCATTCTCCGAGACGATGCTGGAGTCCTCGCCGTTGGCCGCCATGGCGCGGTTGCCGTCGGTGACCGTGACCTGGGTGTCGCCATAAAGATGGACCTTGCCGCCGCGCATGCCGTTGAAGTCTTCCAGCGTCTGCGCGTAGATGCCGTAGGCGTTGTTCTTCTCGGTGCTGATATCGGTGCTGCCGAGCTTGATCACGCCACCGCGATTGGCGAATACGGCGTGGGCGGCTGAACCTTTGGTGGTAATTGTGCTGTCATCGCCGAGTGTGACTTCGGCGTTGCCCTTGAAGGTGGCATAGCCGGTGTCGCGGTTGCCGGCATAGACCGCGTAACCGTTGCCGTCGGAGGTGTTGTTCCCCGCGCCGGATGTGCTGATGGTGGCTCCATCGCCGAGAGTGATTCGGTTGGTACCGCCATTCTTAGAAGTGTTGGCGCGCACGCCCATGCCGGCGGTGGTGATGCTGGCGTTATTGCCAATGGTGACGGTGCTGTCCTTGGCATTCTCGGTCACGTTGATGCCGTCCGCCGAATAGCTCTTGGTCACGATGGTCAGCTTGTCGATCGAGATAGTGCTGCTGCCGGCGTTGGCCTGGATGGCGTCGGCCATCATGCCGCCCGTGGTCAGAGTGGCTTCCGCCAGATTGTACTTGGCGCTGTTGCCATAGATCGCGATGCCGGCCTTGCCGGCGCTGCCCATGGTGGTGCCGGTATTGATCACGAAGGTATCGACGCCCGTCGGTTGGCCATCGTAGAAGATGGTGTCGCAGGTCATGATGTTTCCGGATGTGCTGCAAGCGGCCGATGCGGTCTGGGCCTGCACCGTCAAGCCGAAAGCCAGTGCCACGTGGACCGCCAGCAGAGATTTCTTGAAGCGCATTGCATTCCTCCTTGCGCCCGCTCACTGGGTGAGCGGATGCGTATTCCGGCGCAAGGAGCCGTTCACTGGCTGAAGCGTGGAAGCCTGGCTTCCAAGAGCGGGTCCTTCCTGCACCGGGAGATGGCGCCTGATCGCATCAGGCAAGGGGAGGGCAGAACTCCGGACGGCGGAGCCTCACCCAACCAGCGGCAGAGGGGCGCGCTGGATCAGTGGGCTCATTGTTCAGGCGCGGTTCAGTTGGCCGAATAAGACGAATCTCAATCGGCAGGCAGCAGGGCGGGGGATCGGGAAAAGCTTGATATATGACAAGGGTGGAAGCCGGACCGGGCATTGCACACCGGTCCGGAGCAGCAGGCAGAGCCTTACTTGTTCAGCTTGACCACGTCACCGGAAACGGTGGTGGTGTAGCCGTTCAGGACCCAGGCCCAGAACCACTTTTCCTGCACCTGGGTGTTGATCAGCGCGTCGCCGCCCTTGGATTTCACTGCGGCATTCTGCGCACGGACGAAGCGATCGTTCTGCTGGATCGGGATGAAGCCCAGCAGCATGATCCCGGTGGCCTTGCCTTCGCCATGGCCGATCACGGTGTACTGCTCGGGGCTGTAGGTCTGGGTCTTCATCGGGGTGCCGGTGCAGCCGGCGAGGATTGCGGTGGCCAGCAGGGTGGCGGCGATACGGGAAAACTTCACATGACTCTCCTGAGATGCAACCCCCGGGACTCTTTCCCAGGGGGAGCGCAGGGTAGCCATCATTGCGCCACAACGGAAGCTGCTAAACGCATCGGGTTCAAGAGTCGAAGGGGCGTTGTGTCAAAAGACTAGCGGATGGCAGGCACCTGGTTTTCGATGTACATGCACTCCTTGATTTCGCTCATCCCGGCATCTGCAGATACCTGCGAAAGGTTCGAGCTGACGGAGGTACTGAGCCCGTGAACGCCGGGAAAGAACATCATGCCTCCGCCCAGTCGGAGGTAGTACACCTCGCCGTTTTTGACGTCGAGCGTTCCGTTCATGTTGAGCGGAAACAGGTCGATTGCCCATTTCGTCGCGATCTTGTGAGTGCCTTCGGCGAGATAGAAGTAGGTGAAGCTCTTGTTCTTGATCTCGCTGACCTCCCGATCATCGATAAGGAGCGTCGGGTCGCGCCAGAGGGGAGGAATACCCTTGCGGTAAACGTAAACCAGCGCCGCGTCGCTTCGCGTGGCCGCTGGTTCCTTGAAAGATTCTCCGCTGTGAAGGGTGGTGCAACTCGCCAGCAGCATTGTGCCGATCAGTAGGAGTACTCGATGGAAGTGCATCTGTAGAAGTCCGTTTCTGGGGGATGGAAATCCTAGAGGGTTTCCTCACTCAGTGACATGTGGCGTTGTGCCGTCCAGGCATCAGATGAGTCAGAACAGGAAGTAACGCTGCGCCATCGGCAGCACGTCCGCCGGCTCGCACCACAGCAGTTGCCCGTCTGCGCGCACCTGATAGTTCTGCGCATCGACTTCGATGTGCGGCAGGTACGCGTTGTGGATCAGGTCGGTCTTCTGCACGCTGCGGCAGCCCTTCACCACGCCGATGGCCTTGCGCAGGCCCAGCTCGTGGTGCACGCCGAGGTCGAACGCGGCCTGGCTGATGAAGGTCAGGCAGGTGGCGTGGCGACTGCCGGCGTAGCTGGCGAACATCGGTCGGTAGTGCACCGGCTGCGGCGTCGGGATCGACGCGTTGGCGTCGCCCATCAGGCTCGCGGCGATGGCGCCACCCTTGAGGATCAGGCTCGGCTTCACGCCGAAGAAAGCTGGGCGCCAGAGCACCAGGTCGGCCAGCTTGCCTACTTCGATGCTGCCCACTTCATGGGCTACGCCATGGGTGATCGCCGGGTTGATGGTGTACTTGGCGATGTAGCGCTTGGCGCGGAAGTTGTCGTTGCGTGCGCCGTCGCCGTCCAGTGCACCGCGCTGCTTCTTCATCTTGTCGGCGGTCTGCCAGGTGCGCGTGATCACTTCGCCGACGCGGCCCATGGCCTGGCTGTCGGAGCTGATCATGCTGAAGGCTCCGAGGTCGTGGAGGATATCCTCGGCGGCGATGGTCTCGCGGCGAATGCGCGACTCGGCGAAGGCCACGTCCTCGGCGATGCTCGGGTCCAGGTGGTGGCAGACCATGAGCATGTCCAGGTGCTCGTCGATGGTGTTGCGGGTGAACGGCCGGGTCGGATTGGTCGAGCTGGGCAGCACGTTGGCGAAGCCGCAGGCCTTGATGATGTCCGGCGCGTGGCCGCCTCCGGCGCCCTCGGTATGGTAGGTGTGGATGGTGCGGCCCTTGAACGCGGCCAGGGTGGTTTCGACGAAGCCGGATTCGTTGAGGGTGTCGGTGTGGATCGCCACCTGCACGTCGAGGCGGTCGGCCACGGACAGGCAATTGTCGATCGCCGCCGGGGTGGTGCCCCAGTCCTCGTGCAGCTTCAGACCGATGGCGCCAGCTCGAACCTGCTCCTCCAGCGGTAGCGGCAGGCTGGCGTTACCCTTGCCGGTGAGCCCGATGTTCATCGGGAAGGCGTCGGCGGCCTGGAGCATGCGCGCCATGTGCCACGGGCCGGAAGTGCAGGTGGTGGCATTGGTGCCGGTGGCCGGCCCGGTGCCGCCACCGATCATGGTGGTCACTCCGCTCATCAGCGCCTCTTCGATCTGCTGCGGGCAGATGAAGTGGATGTGCGTGTCGATGCCGCCGGCGGTGAGGATCATGCCTTCGCCAGCGATCACTTCGGTGCTGGCGCCCAGGGCGATGGTGACGCCGGGCTGGATGTCCGGGTTGCCGGCCTTGCCGATGGCGGAGATGCGGCCGTGCTTGAGGCCCACGTCGGCTTTCACGATGCCCCAGTGGTCGAGGATCAGCGCGTTGGTGATCACCGTGTCGACCACCTGCGCGGCGCACAGCTGGCCCTGGCCCATGCCGTCGCGGATAACCTTGCCGCCGCCGAACTTCACTTCCTCGCCGTAGACGGTGAAGTCCTGCTCCACCTCGATCCACAGGTCGGTGTCGGCCAGACGCACGCGGTCGCCGACGGTGGGGCCGAACATGTCGGCGTAGGCTTGTCTGCTGATTTTCATCGGGGCTCCTTGGTCATTCCCTGCGCTGGTTTGCCCTCTCCCCAACCCTCTCCCTGAAGTGAGAGGGGGCTGATCGGAGCACAGTGTGGTCCCGCCGTGGCGGCCTGCTTTCTCCCTCTCCCTTCGGAGCGGGGCGCGTAGCTAGGGCGGGGGAGAGGGGCTCTCAGAGCGCACCCATCACCCGTCCCGCAAATCCATAAACCTTCCTGTCACCCGCCAGCTCCACCAGCTCCACCTCGCGGCTCTGCCCCGGCTCGAAGCGCACCGCGGTACCGGCGGGAATGTTCAGGCGCATGCCGCGTGCCGCGTCGCGGTCGAACAGCAGCGCGTCGTTGGTCTCGAAGAAGTGGTAGTGCGAGCCGACCTGGATCGGCCGGTCGCCGCTGTTGGCCACGGTCAGGCCGAGCGTGCGGCGGCCGGCGTTGAGTTCGATCTCGCCGGGCTGGATGTCGTATTCGCCTGGGATCATGGGGCGCTCCGTGAGTCGAGGTTGAGTTGCATGAAGGTCAGGTCCAGCCAGCGGCCAAATTTCTGGCCGACCTGCGGCATCTGCCCGCTGGTGATGAAGCCCAGGCGTTCGTGCAGGCGGATCGACGCGGCGTTGCCGCTCTCGATGGCCGCGACCATCACGTGCAAACCCTGGGCGCGGGCGCGCTCGATCAGTGCCTGCATCAGGATCGGGCCAAGGCCTTTGCCGCGCTGGTCGGCGCGCACGTAGACCGAGTGCTCCACGGTTTCGCGGAAGCCATCGAAGGCCCGCCACGGGCCGTAGCTGGCGTAGCCCACCACCTCGCCGCCGTCCTCGGCCACCAGCACCGGGAACCCCTGCTGTGCGCGCAGTTCCAGCCAGGCGCGGCGGTTCTCCAGGTCGATGGCGACCTCGTTCCAGATGGCGGTGGTGTTGAGCACGGCGTCGTTGTAGATGTCGCGCAGACTGCCGAGGTCGGCTTGGCTGGCATCGCGGATGAGCATGTTGGTTCCTCTGTACGTAGGGCGAATGAAGCGGAACGCTTCATTCGCCATTGTCGCCGCACCTTGGTTCGGGGGCGCGATCAGGCGATGGGCTGGTGCACGGTGACCAGCTTGGTGCCGTCCGGGAAGGTGGCTTCCACCTGGATCTCCGGGATCATTTCCGGTACGCCTTCCATCACCTGGTCACGGGTCAGCAGCGTGGTGCCGTAGTGCATCAGGTCGGCGACCGTCTGGCCATCCCGGGCACCTTCGAGCAGCGCGGCGGAAATCAGCGCCACGGCCTCCGGGTAGTTGAGCTTCACCCCCCGGGCGAGGCGACGCTCGGCGACCAGGCCGGCGGTGAAGATCAGCAGCTTGTCTTTTTCGCGGGGCGTCAGGTCCATCTCAGGTGCTCCAGATTCGCGGAGGAACGGCCTCACGGCCGAGCAGCGCGGGCCGCAGCCGGCGCCAGAGTTCGATGAGCCAGGCACGGGCATGCAGCGCCTCGTGGGCGAGGCAGCGGGCGACCACCAGGCCGGGCAGTTGGGTGAGGTTGCCACGCCCCTGGCAGGGGATGGCGCGGCAGGCTTCGATCAGCTCCGCGTCGATCTGTCCGCTGGCGATCAGCGTGGCCATTACCGGATGGCCAGCGAGACCGATGGGCGAGTCGAGCAGGCGATCGCTCCCCGTTACGCGCTGACGTTCATGCCACAGGCGCTGGCCGTCGCGGCGGATGTCCAGGGCGGCGGCAAAGTGGCCTTCGCCGAAGCGCTCGCTGCTGGCCGGGCGGCCGAGGGCGACCACATCCCAGTAGAACAGCCGGGAGTCGGCTTCGAGATCGATACGGGTCGTCAGTTCGGCCTGCGCGCCGGAGTAGACGATGGTTTCCTGCGGCAGCCATTCCAGCGTGGCGCCGGGGCCGATGCGGATGTCCAGCTGCTGCTTCGCCGGGCAACCGGCGCGGTACCACTTGGCCGCGCCGGGGCTGGTGAGTTGCGCCCAACTGTCGTTGCCGGCGCGGATGTCGAGGTTCAGGGTGTCGCCACCGGCGATGCCGCCGGGCGGGTGCACGATGATGTGCTGGCAGACCTGCGGCCCCTCCGCGTACAGGTGCTTCTGCACCCGTAGCGGGCCAAGGTGCCTGCGCGTGACCGGGCGTGTGCACTCGTCGACGCTGGCATAAGCCAACTCGAGCTCGGCATGCCAGGCAGGGTGGAAAAGGGTGGCCGGTGCGTTCATGGGCAGCTTCGAAACGAAGAATGCACACGACAGAGCAATTGCCGTGCCGGCTGCGCCAGGATAGTGCGTGGTGACTGTCCCACGTCGCCGAGGACAGGTTTGGCGCGGGCTGGGCGGCCGGCTGAGGAATTGTCCGATCGGTCAGGTATGAGCGCGCTTGCGGTGCGTTGGTCGCACCAATGCACTTGAATGGTGCGTTGGCGGTGAGGGAGTTCCTGGAGCATGGTGCCGGTGCAGCCCTCACCCCAGCCCTGGCTGCGCGCCCCGCTCCTGAGGGGAGAGGGGGTAGATCGTGCCGGCTAACGCTGTGGCTTGCTCCTGCTCCGAACGGTCCCCTCTCCCGCGTGCGGGAGAGGGTCAGGGTGAGGGGCTCCTGATTTCGTAAGAGCGGGCGCTCAGCCCAGCTGCTTGCGCATGTACACCCGGCGGAAGCCGTTCTCGAGCTTGCGCGCGTATTCCTGGTAGCCGTTCTTCGCGTACAGCTCGATGTTCTCGGTCATGCGCTCGTTGGTGTAGAGGTACAGCGACGAGTAGCCTTGCTGCGTGGCCGTTGCCTCGGCGTGGATCAGCAGCTCGCGGCCGATGCCTTGCCCGGCGCACTCGGGCAGCACGGCGATGTTGTCGAGCAGGAAGCCCTCGTCGGTCTCGCGCATCACCAGCAGGCCGACCGGCGCGCCGTCCTGCTCGGCGATCAGCACGCGGTCCTCGGCGATCACGGCGTGGTAGTCGTCGAGCATCGGCCCCGGCTTGCGGCCCAGCTTGGGAATCCACTGGGCGTAGGCCGCCGCCACGCAGACCGCGGCGAATCCGGCGTCGTCGTTGACGGCGGGGCGCAGGGTGATCGGCATGGCAGGCTCCAGAAAAAACGAATACGGGGCCTGGCAGCTTGCCACCCGATACCGTCATGCGCCAGTGACAGGTCGTCTCACGATGAGGCCATGGTTCGCGAACAAGCTCGCTCCTGCAAGAAGCGTACGGGCCCGAACTGTAGGAGCGAGCTTGCTCGCGAACCCGCCGACAGGTGGGCCTAGATGGCTACCAGCCCGCGCACACCGTCGCTTTCCATGTCCGCGCCACGGCCCTGCTGGACGATCTCGCCGCGGGACATCACCAGGTACTGGTCGGCCAGTTCGGCGGCGAAATCGTAGAACTGCTCCACCAGCAAGATGGCCATGTCGCCGCGCTCGGCGAGCTTGCGGATCACCGCGCCGATCTCCTTGATCACCGAGGGCTGGATGCCTTCGGTGGGCTCGTCGAGGATCAGCAGGCGCGGCTTGCTGGCCAGCGCGCGGCCGATGGCGAGTTGTTGCTGCTGGCCGCCGGAGAGGTCGCCGCCGCGGCGCTGCTTCATCTCCCTGAGCACCGGGAACAGCTCGTAGATGAACTCGGGCACTGCCTTGGCTTCGCCAGCGCTGAACCGCGACAGCCCCATCAGCAGGTTTTCCTCCACCGTCAGGCGGGTGAAGATTTCCCGCCCCTGGGGTACGTAGGCGATGCCGGCGTGCACGCGCTGATGCGGCTTGAAACCGGTAATCGGTTTGCCCTCCCAGCTGACCATGCCTTCCTTGGCCGGCACCAGGCCCATCAGGCAGCGTAGCAGGGTGGTCTTGCCCACGCCGTTGCGTCCGAGCAGGCAGGTGACCTCGCCGATCTTCGCGTCGAACGACAGGCCACGCAGGATGTGGCTGCCGCCGTAGTACTGGTGCAGTTTGTCGACTTGCAGCATGTCTTTTGTCCTTGATGATTCCCGAACATCTGGTGTGCATCGAGAGCTGTTGGGTATCGCTGCGCTCCACGCCAACCTCCGACGTGCCTCCCGGCGGACTGCGTTCGTAGGATGGGTGGAGCGCAGCGATACCCATGCTGTGGTGAGAGTCAGCGCCCCAGGTAAACTTCGATCACCTGCTCGTTCGCCTGCACTTCCTCCAGTGAGCCCTCGGCCAGTACATGCCCCTGGTGCAACACGCTGACGTGGTCGGCGATGCTGCCGACAAAGCCCATGTCGTGCTCCACCACCATCAGCGAATGCTGGCCGGCGAGGGACTTGAACAGCTCGGCGGTGAACTCGGTCTCGGCGTCGGTCATGCCCGCCACCGGCTCGTCCAGCAGCAGGAGTTGCGGCTCCTGTACCAGCAGCAT
Organism: Pseudomonas nicosulfuronedens; assembly: GCF_005877905.1. Lineage (GTDB taxonomy): Bacteria > Pseudomonadota > Gammaproteobacteria > Pseudomonadales > Pseudomonadaceae > Pseudomonas > Pseudomonas nicosulfuronedens. The sequence goes on from NZ_SWDV01000036.1 coordinate 21,105, forward strand.
GCCGATCTCCAGGAACTGCTTCTGCCCGTGGGACAGCAATCCGGCGGGGCGATGGCGCGACTCGCGCAGGCGAATGGTGGTGAGCACGTCCTCGATGCGGTCCTTCTGCTCGCCGGAGAGCCTGGCCTTGAGGCTTGCCCACACCGACTTGTCGGTCCTCTGTGCCAGCTCCAGGTTCTCGAACACCGAGAGCGCCTCGAACACCGTGGGCTTCTGGAACTTGCGGCCGATGCCGGCCTGGGCGATCTCCACCTCGCTCATGCGGGTGAGGTCGAGGGTTTCGCCGAAGAAGGCCTTGCCGTTGTCCGGACGGGTCTTGCCGGTGATCACGTCCATCAGCGTGGTCTTGCCCGCGCCGTTGGGGCCGATGATGCAACGCAGCTCGCCCACGCCTATGTAGAGCGTAAGGTTACGCAGCGCTTTGAAGCCATCGAAGCTAACGTTGATGTCTTCCAGGGTGAGGATGGTGCCGTGGCGCAGGTCCAGCTGGCCGCTGGCGCTGGAACCGATGCCGATGGCGTCACGACTGGCGCCCGACGGGTCATAGGCCGGTTCCAGCATCAGGTGGGGGACCGCTCTCATTGCTCTTTCTCCCGCTTGATCAGGCCGAGGATGCCGCGCGGCAGGTACAGGGTGACGACGATGAACAGCGCGCCGAGGAAGAACAGCCAGTACTCGGGGAAGGCCACGGTGAACCAGCTCTTCGCACCATTCACCACGCCTGCGCCCAGCAGCGGACCGATCAGCGTGCCGCGCCCGCCGAGGGCGACCCAGACGGCGGCCTCGATGGAGTTGGTCGGCGACATCTCGCTGGGGTTGATGATCCCCACCAGCGGCACGAACAGCGCGCCGGCAAGACCGCAGAGCACTGCGCTCAGGGTCCAGACGAAGAGCTTGTAGCCGCGCGGGTCATAGCCGCAGAACATCAGGCGGTTCTCGGCGTCGCGCAGGGCAGTGAGTACCCGGCCGAACTTGCTGCGCGCCAGGGCGAAGCCGATGGCCAGGCTCGCCGCCAGCAGCACGACGATGGCGAGGAACAGCGCCACCCGTGTGCCCGGTGCGGTGATCGAGAATCCGAGGATGCTGCGGAAGTTGGTGAAGCCGTTGTTGCCGCCAAAGCCGGTCTCGTTGCGGAAGAACAGCAGCATGCCGGCGAAGGTCAGCGCCTGGGTCATGATCGAGAAGTACACGCCCTTGATCCGCGAGCGGAAGGCGAAGAAACCGAACACCAGGGCCAGCAGGCCGGGCGCCAGCACGACGAGGCACAGCGCCCAGAGGAAGTGCTGGGTTCCGGCCCAATACCACGGCAGCTCGGTCCAGGAGAGGAACGTCATGAACGCTGGCAACTGGTCGCCCGCCGCTTCGCGCATCAGGTACATGCCCATGGCGTAGCCGCCCAGGGCGAAGAACAGCCCGTGGCCCAGCGACAGCAGGCCGGCATAGCCCCAGACGAGGTCCAGCGCCAGCGCGACGATGGCGTAGCAGAGGATCTTGCCGGTCAGCGTCAGCCCGTAGGCGGACAGGTACAGTGCGCTGCTCTCGGGCAACAGGTGCAGCAGCGGCAGGACCAGCAGCGCGACGAGTGTGACCCCAACCAGGCCGGCGGTGAGTTTCGGGCCGGCCTTCTGCGCGGCCGTCACGGTGAGTGGCTGGTTCATGGGGAAACCTTCCTTTGCGGCGCGGGCGAACCCTGTAGGAGCGAGCTTGCTCGCGAATCCGCCCAGCACCTGAGCTGCCGGGGAATCCGTTCGCGAGCAAGCTCGCTCCTACGAAGAGCAATCAGTTCGGGCATTGGTGTGTTCATCAGTCGATGACCCTCCCTTTCAGAGCGAAGAGCCCCTGCGGACGTTTCTGGATGAACAGGATGATCAGCGCGAGGATCAGGATCTTGCCCAGCACCGCGCCGATCTGCGGTTCGAGGATCTTGTTCGCCACGCCCAGGCCGAAGGCGGCGAACACGCTGCCGGCGAGCTGGCCGACACCGCCGAGCACCACCACCAGGAACGAGTCGATGATGTAGCTCTGGCCCAGGTCGGGGCCGACGTTGCCGACCTGCGACAGCGCCACGCCGCCCAGGCCGGCAATGCCCGAGCCCAGGCCGAAGGCGAGCATGTCCACGCGGCCGGTGGGCACCCCGCAGCAGGCGGCCATGTTGCGGTTCTGTGTGACGGCGCGGACGTTCAGGCCCAGCCGCGTGCGGTTGAGCAACAGCCAGGTGAGCGCCAGCACGAACAGCGCAAAGCCGATGATGATGATGCGGTTCCACGGCAGTACGAGGTTGGGCAGCACCTGGATGCCGCCGGACAGCCAGGCCGGGTTGGCGACCTCGACGTTCTGCGCGCCGAACAGTACGCGCACCAGCTGGATCAGCACCAGGCTGATACCCCAGGTGGCGAGCAGGGTTTCCAGCGGGCGGCCATAGAGGTGGCGGATCACCGTGCGCTCCAGCGCCATGCCGATGCACGCGGTGACCAGGAAGGCCACTGGCAGGGCCAGCAGCGGATACAGCTCCAGCACGCCCGGCGCATAGCGCTGGCAGAGCAACTGCACCACGTAGGTGGAGTAGGCGCCGAGCATCAGCATCTCGCCGTGGGCCATGTTGATCACCCCGAGCAGGCCGTAAGTGATCGCCAGGCCCAGGGCGGCGAGCAGCAGGATTGAGCCCAGCGACAGGCCGCTGAAGGCCTGGCCGAACAGGTCCCCCATCAGCAGCCGGCGCTTCACCTGGCCGAGGCTGGTGGCGGCAGCGGTACGCACCGAATCATCGGGTTCGGCAGCGGGGTCGAGGAGATTTTCCAGGCGGGTGCGTGCCTGCGGGTCACCGGATTCGCCCAGCAGGCGCACGGCGGAGAGGCGCACCGCCGGAGCCGGGTCGGCCAACTGCAGGTTGGCCAGGGCCAGTTGCAGGGCGGCTTTGACGCCGTCGTCGGATTCTTCGTTGAGACGGTATTCGAGCAACGTGCGCTGCGCAGGACGGGCACTCTTCTGCAACTGGCGCGCGGCTTCCAGGCGTACTTCGGCGCTGTCGGCGACTAGCTGGTGACTGGCCATCGCGGTGTTCACCAGGCCGCGCAGGCGATTGTTCAGGCGTAGCTTGTCGGGCTCGCCGACCGGTGCGGCGCCTCCGTCGGCGGGGTGGTACTGGCCAGCGTCACCGAGGAGGAAGGCGCGGCCCTGCGCATCGATGGCGAGGCGGCCGGACTGGATGGCTTCCAGGAGAGGAAGGCGGTCGGCGTCGGGCGCGGCGGCCCATTGTTCGAGCAGTTTGGCGCGGGCGTCGTTGTCGGCGCTGGCGAAGTCCTGCGCGGGGCCGGCGAAGGCGGGCAGCGCATAGAGTGCGGCCAGCATGAGCGCGCAGACGTGGAGCAGGCGGTGGAGAAAGGCAGTGGGCATGCGTGTGTTCCCTGAGAGGCGGGTGTGGGCTGCTGCACCCTCTTCCTAACCCTGGCTGCGCGCCCCACTCCGAAGGGAAAGGGGACCGTACGGTGCAGGGTGAAACCGAGGTCTCAGCCGGCAGGGACAGCTCCCTCTCCCTTCAGGGAGAGGGCGGGGGAGAGGGACTCTAGGCCCGCTCCGGATCAGTTGCTACGCACCGCATAATCCGGCTTCTTGTCGTTGCCCGGAATGAACGGGCTCCACGGCTGGGCGCGGATCGGTTCGGGGGTCTTCCAGACCACGTTGAACTGACCGTTGTCCTCGATCTCGCCGATCATCACCGGCTTGTGCAGGTGGTGGTTGGTCTTGTCCATGGTCAGGGTGAAGCCCGACGGCGCCTTGAAGGTCTGGCCGCCCATGGCCTCGCGAACCTTGTCGACGTCGGTGCTGCCGGCCTTCTGCGCGGCCTGTGCCCACATGTGGATGCCGACGTACGTGGCTTCCATCGGGTCGTTGGTCACCGCGGTGCTGTAGTTGGGCAGGTTCTTGGCTTTGGCGTAGGCCTTCCAGTCGGCGACGAACTGGGTGTTTTCAGGGTTCTTTACCGACTCGAAGTAGTTCCATGCGGCGAGGTTGCCCACCAGCGGCTTGGTGTCGATACCGCGCAGCTCTTCCTCGCCCACAGAGAAGGCCACCACTGGCACGTCGGTGGCTTCCAGGCCCTGGTTGGCCAGTTCCTTGTAGAAGGGCACGTTGGAGTCGCCGTTGACGGTGGAGATCACCGCGGTCTTGCCGCCAGCGGAGAACTTCTTGATGTCGGCGACGATGGTTTGATAGTCGCTGTGGCCGAACGGCGTGTAGACCTCCTGGATATCCTTGTCGGCCACGCCCTTGCTGTGCAGGAAGGCGCGCAGGATCTTGTTCGTGGTGCGCGGGTAGACGTAGTCGGTGCCCAGCAGGAAGAAGCGCTTGGCGGCGCCACCGTCCTCGCTCATCAGGTACTCCACCGCCGGGATTGCCTGCTGGTTTGGTGCGGCGCCGGTGTAGAAGACGTTGGGCGACATTTCCTCACCCTCGTACTGCACCGGGTAGAACAGCAGGCCGTTGAGTTCCTCGAACACCGGCAGCACGGACTTGCGCGACACGCTGGTCCAGCAGCCGAAGACCACTGCCACCTTGTCCTGGGTCAGCAGCTGGCGCGCCTTCTCGGCAAACAGCGGCCAGTTGGAGGCCGGATCGACCACCACCGCCTCGAGCTTCTTGCCGTTCACGCCGCCCTTGGCGTTGATCTCGTCGATGGTCATCAGCGCCATGTCCTTGAGCGAGGTCTCGGAGATCGCCATGGTGCCGGACAGCGAATGCAGGATGCCGACCTTGATGGTCTCGGCAGCCTGGGTGCTGAACGGGAACAGGCCGGTGAGCAGCAGGGCACTCACGGCCAGCGTACTTTTCAACAGCGGACGACGTTTCATCGCGGCAGCCTCCTTGGCTATCCAGGGGCGGGGAGCTGCCGGCGCGGCAGCTTCCCCGGAAATGGGGCGATCCTTGAGCGGGATCGAGGCTGCCATCGCAGCATCCGTGCCAAACAGGCAAAAGCCTCGGCGCAGATGGGTCGGACGAGATTTTCTGTCGAAATGGTGAGGTTTTTCAGTGCGCAGCTTTGGTGCGCCGAGCACCCCTTGGTGCGTGGTGCTCCCCAAAGGGGAGCGTCACTGCGGGAGGAAGTAGCCGCGCACGCCGGTCATGATGATCTGCGCAGCAAGGGCGCACACGAACAGGCCCATCAGGCGGCTGACGATCATCAGGCCCTGTTCGCCGAGAATCTTCTCGATCTTGTCGGAGAGGTAAAGCGTGATGCCCACCGTCAGGCACGCGAGGAAGATCGCGGCCAGCGCGAGGAGCTTGTGTTCCCAGTCCTGGTTCACGCCCATCACCAGCAGCGCACCGATGGTGCCGGGGCCAACGGTGATGGGGATGGTCAGCGGGACGATGGTGACGTCCTGTTGCACGTTGTCCGCCTGCACCGCCGAGCGGCCCTGGGCCATGCCCAGCGCGGAGATGAACAGTACGCTGCCCGCGCCGATACGGAAGGCGTCAGCGGTGATGCCGAACAGGGTGAAGATGTAGCGCCCGAACAGGTACAGCAGCACGCTGGCGATCAGCGCCGCCAGGGCCACGCGCCAGGCCATGTGCTTGCGGTCGCGGGGAGCGAAGCCGCGGTTGAGGCTGATGAAGCAGGACAGCACGAAGAACGGGCTGTAGAGCACCAGCATCTTCAGGTACACGCTGAACATCACTTGCATGGGAACGACTCGTCCGGATTGAGTGGGCGCGGCTGGGCAAAGCATAGCGGGTGGGACGAGGAGCGGCATTGCGGCGGGGCAACTCAAGCACGCGGCGCTTGATTCGTGGGTAGGAGCGGACCTTGTCCGCGATCGATTTCGCATCGCGTCGGAGGCCAGTCGCGGACAAAGTCCGCTCCTGCGCCGAGGGATATGACGTGCGGAAGGGCGGTATCAGGAAGGCAGTGCGTCGCTCTGCTGCTGGCGCAGGCGGCGATCACGCTCGCCTACCCAGTACGCCACCAGCTCGCGCAGTTGCGACAACTCCACCGGCTTGGCCATGTGGCCGTCCATGCCGACCAGCCGTGCGCGCTCCTTGTGCTCGCTGAGGATGTGCGCGGTGAGCGCCACCACCGGGGTGTGCGGGCGGTGTTCGCTGGCTTCCCAGGCGCGCAGGCGTTCGGTGGCGGAGAAGCCGTCGAGCACCGGCATCTCGCAGTCCATCAGTACCAGGTCGTACTGGGTAGCCTTCATCGCGGCCAGGGCTTCCTCGCCGTTGCTGGCGGTATCGGGCTGCAGGTTGAGCTTGCTCAGCATGCCGCGGATGACCTTGGTGGAGATGCTGTTGTCCTCGGCGACCAGGATGCGGAAGTCGCTGGGCGGTACGTTCGACGCCGGCTCGCTCGCCGGTGCGAGGTAGTTGCTCACTCCGCTCGGTCCGCGCTGCGACAACTCTTCGGCCAGGGTCGCCTTGAGCGTATAGCCCGCCACCGGCTTGGCGAGGATGCGCTTGATGCCAGCGTTGCGCGCAATGATCTTGCTTGGCGCATTGCTGATGCCGGTGAGCATGATCAGCAGGATGTCGTGGTTGAGGTTCGGGTCTTCCTGGATCTTGGTTGCCAGCTGCATGCCGGTCATGCCGGGCATATCCTGATCCAGCAGGACCACATCGAAGTACTCGCGCAGATGCGCCTTGGTGCGCAGCTGGGCCAGTGCTTCCTTGCCCGAAGACACCGCGCTGACGTTCATGCCCCAGGCGCTGCACTGTTGCACCACTACCTTGCGGCAGGTCTGGTTGTCGTCCACCACCAGCAGGCGTGCGCCCTGCAACGGGCCGTCGAGGTCGGCGCCGGCCTGGTCGATCTGCTGCGGGTCGAGCGGCAGGCTGAGCCACAGCAGGTTGCCGGCACCTTCGGCGCCGTGGCCGCTCTCATTGCCGCCCTCTATTCCAAAATCGCCGTTCATCAGGCGGATCAGCTGGCGCGCGATGATCAGGCCCAGGCGACTGCTCATGCGGGTGGCGGAGAGGAAGTCGCGGCTGTGCACTTCGGCGGTGAGCAGGGCCTGGCGGTCAGCGCTATCCAGCGGTCGGCCGCTGTCCTGCACGGCGATGCGCAAGCGCGGACGTTCGGCCGGGCCGTCGAGGGCGACGACGAGGAGGATCTCGCCTTCGTCGGTCTGCTTGAAAGCGTTGTCCAGCAGGCTCAACACGGCCTGGCGCAGGCGCGTCGGGTCGCCGCTGACGATGCGCGGCACCTGTGGTTGGGTGAAGCTGATCAGCTCGACCTTCTGCTGCTCGGCCTTGGCGCGGAAGATCGCCAGGCAGTCCTCGATCAGCGCGCCGAGGTCGAACTGCACCTCGTCCAACTCGATCTGCCCGGACTCCAGCTTGGAGATGTCGAGAATCTCGTTGATCAGCGACAGCAGCTCATTGCCTGCGCTATGAATGGTCTGCACGTAGTCGCGCTGCTTGGCCGATAGCGGGGTGCCGAGCAGCAGCTCGGTCATGCCCAGCACACCGTTCATGGGGGTGCGGATCTCGTGGCTGATCTTGGCCAGGAAGTCACCCTTGGCCTTCAGCTCGGCGACATTGGCCGCGCGTTGGCGGCTGGCGGCGAAGTGGTCGTTCTGGATCTTCCGCTGGCGTTCGGCGAGCGCCAGGCTGAGCAGGAAGCCGACCACCGCCGAGAGACCGAGCAGGCCGCTGCCCAGCCATTCCGTGCGAGTCGCCACATAGCCCAGCAGCGATGGCAGGCACAGGCACCAGACCACCGCGAAGAGGCCCATGCCGATGGCGAACAGGCGGGCCGGTCGGTAGGCGTGTATCCAGTAGTAGACCGCCACGCCCAGCATGCCCAGGGTCACCAGGGTAATCAGCCCGTAGACCAGGCTGCTGATGGACAGGCCGAGCATCAGGTTGAGCGCGACGCCCAGCACGACCAGCGCGGCAGTACCGCCCAGCAGCAGGCGCTTGAGGGGCAGGCGCGGGTTGAGGTCACGAAAGAAGCTGGCGGTGTAGCCCAGTGCGCAGAACAGCGTCACCACCAGGCAGGCCAGGGCGGCCATCGGTTGCAGCGACTGGCTGTTGCCATACCAGGGGCTGAGCAGGCCGAACAGGTTGAGGCAGGCCAGCAGCAGGCTGGCGTGTACGCCGGCCAGCCACAGGCCACTGGCGACGCGGGTGTAGGCGAAGCGCACGAGGTTGTAGATCAGCAGCATGGCCAGGCAGCCGATCAGCACGCCGAAATGCAGCGGGCGCTGGTCGTTGCTCGGCTGGCCGGCGGCCTCGATGCTGATGTTCGGCCGCAGCGGCATCGTCGAGGCGAGGCGCAGGTAGAGGTCCAGCGGCTCGGCTGCAGTGCGCAGGGGAATCACCAGGTCGCTGTTGAGCAGCGGGCGCTGCACCGGGGAGAGGTTGCCGGCGCTCTTCTGCTCGAGGACTTTCTGCCCGTCGAGGATGAACATCTCGAAGCTGTCCAGGCTCGGCGCGAACAGGCGCAGTTGCTGGGGCTCGTCGTTGGCGGGAAGGCGGAAGTGCAGCCAGGTCGCGCCGGGGCCGGCGGGGGCGTGCAGATCGTTGATGTCGAGGGGGCTGAAGAGGGTGCGGTAGCGCGGGGAGATCACGTCCTGCAGTTGCAGGCGGGCGTCACTGTCGTGGAGCTGGGACCAGCCGGGATCCTGGCTTGCCGCGTAGGTCGGAAGACAGACCAGAGCGGCCAGCAGCAAGCTGACGAGGAGTCCTGTGGCAGTCCAGAGCCGACGCACGGCGAAGTCCCTTCGGTAGTGAGTGGGCGGATTATAGCCAAGTGTGCTGAAGGCCGTAATCCACCCGTGCACGCCGGGACCGCCGGGAGGAAGGCGTCCGACGAGGAACGCCTCCGCCCGTCGGATCAGCCCTCGCCGCGCTCGCGGGCGATGGCGCGATAGCCGATGTCCTTGCGGTAGAAGCTGCCGTTCCAGCGGACCTTCTCGGCCAGCCGGTAAGCCTGTTCCTGGGCCGAGGAGACGGTCGGGCCGATGGCGGTGGCGCACAGTACGCGGCCGCCGGCGGTGACGATCTGGCCGTCCTTGAGCGCGGTGCCGGCGTGGAAGACCTTGCCGTCGAGTTGAGCGGCATCGTCCAGGCCTTCGATGACGTCACCCTTGGCGTAGTTGCCCGGGTAGCCGCCTGCGGCGATCACCACGCCCACGGTGGGACGCGGGTCCCAGGTGGCTTCGACCTTGTCCAGCGCCTTGGCCAGGGCGGCCTCGACCAGCAGGACCAGCGACGATTCCAGGCGGACCATGATCGGCTGGGTTTCCGGATCGCCGAAGCGGCAGTTGAACTCGATGACCTTGGGCTTGCCGCTCTTGTCGATCATCAGGCCGGCGTAGAGGAAACCGGTATAGACGTTGCCTTCCTCGGCCATGCCGCGCACGGTCGGGTAGATCACCTCGTCCATCACGCGCTGGTGCACGTCCGGGGTGACGACCGGAGCGGGGGAGTACGCGCCCATGCCGCCGGTGTTCGGGCCGCTGTCGCCGTCGCCGACGCGCTTGTGGTCCTGGCTGGTGGCCATGGGCAGCACGTTCTGGCCGTCGACCATGACGATGAAGCTGGCTTCCTCGCCGTCGAGGAATTCTTCGATCACCACGCGCGAACCCGCGTCACCGAAGGCGTTGCCGGCGAGCATGTCGCGCACGGCTTCCTCGGCTTCGGCCAGGGTCATGGCGACGATCACACCCTTGCCTGCGGCCAGACCGTCGGCCTTGATCACGATGGGCGCGCCTTTCTCCTTCAGGTAGGCCAGCGCCGGCTCGACTTCGGTGAAGTTCTGGTAGTCGGCGGTGGGGATCTGGTGGCGCGCGAGGAAGTCCTTGGTGAAGGCCTTGGAGCCTTCCAGCTGGGCTGCGCCGGCGGTGGGGCCGAAGATGTCCAGGCCACGGCTGCGGAACAGGTCGACCACGCCTTTGACCAGCGGAGCCTCGGGGCCGACGATGGTCAGCTGCACGTTCTTCGCGGCGAAATCGGCCAGCTCTTCCAGGGCCAGTACGTCGATGGCGACGTTCTCGCACTTGGCTTCGGTGGCGGTACCGGCGTTGCCCGGCGCGACGAAGACCTTCTGTACGCGCGAATCCTGCGCGACCTTCCAGGCCAGCGCGTGCTCGCGACCGCCGCTGCCGATGATGAGTACGTTCATTGGAGTTCTCCTGAACAGTTCCGGCAGTGCCGGATCGTTGGGTATCGCTTCGCTCCACCCAACCTACGAAAGCTTCACGACCGAATCGCGCTTTTAATCAATCGATCTCAAGGGGCGCGATGAAGCGGGTAGATGCAAGGCGCCCGAGCGTTCACCAAGCGGAGTTGCCTTCTGGCAATGAGCATTGGGGAACGTTCGGGCAACGCAGCAGGTGCCTGCTTCAGCGCGTCCGATCCACCTTAGTGGCGGAAGTGGCGCATACCGGTGAACACCATGGCAATGCCGGCTTCGTCGGCAGCGGCGATCACTTCGTTATCGCGCATCGATCCACCCGGCTGGATCACGGCGGTGATACCGGCCTTGGCCGCATTGTCGATGCCATCGCGGAACGGGAAGAAGGCGTCGGAAGCCATGACCGCACCCTTCACTTCCAGACCAGCATGCTCGGCCTTGATGGCGGCGATGCGGGCGGAGTTCACGCGGCTCATCTGGCCGGCGCCGACGCCGACGGTCTGGCGCGCCTTGGCGTAGACGATGGCGTTGGACTTGACGAACTTGGCGACTTTCCAGGCGAAGATCAGGTCGTGGATTTCCTGCTCGCTCGGGGCGCGCTGGGTGACGATCTTCAGGTCATCGGCGGTGATCATGCCGATGTCGCGGCTCTGTACCAGCAGGCCGCCGTTGACGCGCTTGAAGTCCCAGCCCGGCGCACGCTCGGCCGGCCACTCGCCGCACTCCAGCAGGCGCACGTTGGCCTTGGCAGCGACCACGGCACGGGCGGCTTCGGAGATTTTCGGCGCGATGATGACTTCGACGAACTGGCGCTCGACGATGGCCTGGGCGGTGTCGCCATCCAGCTCGCGGTTGAAGGCGATGATGCCGCCGAAGGCTGACTCGGTGTCGGTGGCGTAGGCCAGGTCGTAGGCCTTGCGGATGCCGCCTTCATTTTCCGGAACCACGGCCACGCCGCACGGGTTGGCGTGCTTGACGATGACGCAGGCCGGCTTGACGAAGCTCTTCACGCACTCCAGCGCAGCGTCGGTGTCGGCCACGTTGTTGAACGACAGTTCCTTGCCCTGCAGCTGGATGGCGGTGGAGACGCTGGCTTCGCCCTTCTTCGCCTCGACGTAGAAGGCCGCGCTCTGGTGCGGGTTCTCGCCGTAGCGCATTTCCTGCGCCTTGATGAACTGGCTGTTGAAGGTGCGCGGGAAGGCGCCGCGATCTTCGGTGGACAGGGTGTCGCGCGCCTGGTCGATGGTGCCCAGGTAGTTGGCGATCATGCCGTCGTAGGCCGAGGTGTGCTCGAAGGCCTTCAGGGCCAGGTCGAAGCGCTGGGCGTAGGTCAGGCCGCCGGCTTTCAGGCCAGCCACGATACCGGCGTAGTCAGCGGCGTTGACCACGATGGCGACGTCCTTGTGGTTCTTCGCGGCGGAACGAACCATGGTCGGGCCGCCGATGTCGATGTTCTCGATGGCGGTCGGCAGGTCGCAGTCGGCCTTGGCCACGGTCGCTTCGAACGGGTACAGGTTGACCGCCACCAGGTCGATCGGCTTGATGCCGTGCTGCTCCATCACCGCGCCGTCGAGGTCGCGACGGCCGAGGATGCCACCGTGGATCTTCGGGTGCAGGGTCTTCACGCGGCCGTCCATCATTTCCGGGAAGCCGGTGTAGTCGGCCACTTCCACGGCGGCGATGGCGTTGTCCTTGAGCAGCTTGTAGGTGCCGCCGGTGGAGAGGATCTCCACGCCGAGGGCAGCCAGCTCACGGGCGAAATCGACGACGCCGGTCTTGTCGGAAACGCTGATCAGCGCACGGCGGACGGGCAGGCGGGTGGTTTGGTCGGTCATAACGGCTTCCACAAAGGCTTCGGGCTTTTCGCGTGTCAGGCGTGGGCCCGGCTGACCTTGTGGTCGCGGGCCCGCGCCTGCCACCTGTCAGAGAAGATCGTACTGCTTGAGTTTCTTGCGCAGGGTCCCGCGGTTCAGCCCCAGCAGTTCGGAGGCTTTGGTCTGGTTACCCTTCACGTGGTTCATGACGGTTTCCAGCAGCGGCGCTTCGACTTCGCAAAGCACCATGTTGTACACGTCCGTGACCGGCTGCCCTTCGAGATGGGCGAAATAGTTGTGCAGCGCCTTTTCCACGCTGTCGCGGAGGGTCTGGCCCTCCTGCGTCGGAGTGGTCAGGTGCTGTTTAAGGTTGGCGTTGTCGCTCACGGGTGTCATTCCACTCACTAATGTCTCGGTCATCGTTGTCATGCGGCCACCCCTTCTCCGTTATTGTGGCGCTCGGCGAAGAACTGCCTGACGCTGGCGCTCTGTGCATCCGTGTCCTGCAAACGATTGAACTGGGAACGGAACTCCGCCGCTCCCGGTAGGGTTGCGAGGTACCAGCCCACATGCTTGCGGGCAATTCGCACACCCATTTCCTCCCCATAAAACGCATGCAATGCAGCGAGGTGCTCGAGCAGGATGCTCTGTACCTCGTGCAGACTCGGCGCCGGCAACAGCTCGCCGGTGCTCAGGTAATGATCGATCTCGCGGAAGATCCAGGGGTTCCCCTGTGCGGCGCGGCCGATCAGCAGGGCATCCACGCCCGTCTGCTCGAACACCTGCCGTGCCTTGCGCGGTGAATCGATATCACCATTGGCGAAGACCGGAATCGAAACCGCCTGCTTGATCGCCGCGATGGTTTCGTACTCCGCTTCGCCGGTGTAGAGGTCGGCACGGGTCCTGCCGTGTACCGCCAGCGCCTGGATGCCCGACTGCTCGGCGATCCGCGCCACCGTCACACCGTTCTTGTTCGACCGGTCCCAACCGGTACGAATCTTCAGGGTGACGGGAACCTCTACAGCCGCGACCACCGCCTCGAGGATGTCGGCCACCAGCCGTTCATCCTTCATCAGCGCGGAACCCGCGGCCTTGTTGCAAACCTTCTTCGCCGGACAGCCCATGTTGATGTCGATGATCTGGGCGCCGAGCTCCACGTTGCACCGTGCGGCTTCCGCGAGCATCTGCGGGTCGCCGCCGGCGATCTGCACCGAGCGCGGTTGATCCTCATGGTCGTGCTGCAGACGCAGGCGCGACTTGCGGCTGTTCCACAGGCGGACATCACTGGTGACCATCTCGGAGACCACCATGCCGGCGCCGAGACGGCGGCACAGCTGGCGGAACGGACGATCGGTGACGCCGGCCATCGGGGCCAGGATCAGTCTGTTGGGCAGTGTGTAGGAGCCGATGCGTACCACCGACTGGTTTTCCATGGTCAATGGGGCGGGAACACCGAGGCGCCGCGCGCTGTACAACTCGCGGATGCGTTTCGGGGCCTGCCACCGGTGCTAGCAAAAAAGGGAGGGCATGATACCCGCTCTCGATGACCGGATAAAGGCGATTTTGGATAAATTCTGAACAGCTTCGGGCTTAGCACCCAAGGTAGGAAGACGAGCGGAACTGGCGCGCTCAGGCGCTTTGAGCTACCCGCCGGCTCATTCCGGCGAGTGGAAGCTCAGGCTGTAGTTCACCGCTTTCGGGCCCGGATCAAGGATGTCCAGGGAGATATGGATCGGCGTCTGCGGCGGCATCTCGCTTTGTCCGGCCAGCTCGCCCGAGAGGTATTCGCTGGGTTTGAAGCGGCGGCTGGCGATCAGCTGGCCGTTCAGGTCGGCGAAGCGCATTTCCAGCAGCGGGAAGGGCTGGGAGAAGTTGGCGCGGTTGTAGATGATCGCGTCCACCACCAGCGCACCGCTGAAGTCCGGGTGGCTGCGCACCACCAGGTTGCTGCTGCGGATCTGCTCCACGTCGACCTTGGAGGGCAGGATGCAGCCCAGCTCCGGGCAGGCCTGGGCGAACCAGGGGCGATACTGGTCCTGGCGGGCCAGTTCGTCGAAGTGATAGGCGATGTACTGCCCGGCGAGACCGGCCAGGGCCAGCAGCACCAGCAGCAGCCAGAACAGGCGACGGCCCCAGCGGCTCTTGGGCTTCTGCCAGTCGAGTTGCAGGGGTTCGTCGCTCAGGTCATGCAGGCCAGCATCGTGCAGGCCGGGTTCGGCACGGCGGTTGTCGCCGCGCTGGTCGGCCAGCGGCGGCTCTTCGTCCTCATCGTCCTCGGCGTCAGGCTCGTCGTCATCGCGGCGAGCGCTGAAGGCGGGAAGTCTCTCGTCGTCGCTCTCTGCCCGAAGGGGGGGCGGATCGATGCGGGGCTCGTGCTCCGGCTCTTCCTCGGGTTGCTCCGGCTCGGATTCCTTGTCGGCCACCAGACGTGCGCTGGCGGGCGGCTCTTCCGGCTCGTCGGCGGGCAACTGGCCGAGGCTGGGTTCCTGGCGGGATACGCGGCTGGTGCCTTTCTGTTCCTCTTCGATCAAGGCTTCGGCCCAGCGCTCGTCGTGCGGGTCGCGCTTCTCTTCCTGGCGGGTCTGCAGGGCTTCGCTGGGGCGCGGCGCGCGTTCGATGCTGAGGAATTCCTGGGACAGTTCGAACTCGTCGAGCTTGGCCAGCTCCTCGTCGAGGTTGAGGCTGTCCAGGTCGAGATCGTCGTGGATCCACAGCGTCTCGTCTTTTTTCCCGTTTGCCGGGGCAGGCGCGGGCCTGGCCGGCTCGCTGGTCACGGTTGCCGCCGGGGCGATCACCGTGGCCGCGGCGATCGCAGGAGTGGTTTCGACCACCGGTGCCGGTTTCGCTTCCGCCTTCGGCTCGGCGCCGTCGGGCTTTTCCGCTACATCGCTGGAATGCCGCGCGGCATGGGGAGCCAGCGGCCAGCCGAGGGTGGCGGTGCCGGGGGCGCTGGGTGCGGCGGGCTTCTCAGGAGCGAAGGAGCTGAAGGCCGGCGCGGGAGCCGGCGCTGCCGCGATGGGCTCCGGGGCTTTCGGCGGCACCGATGGTGCGGCCGGCTTCGGAGCAGGGATCGATTCAAGGGTGTCGACGGACGGTGTTGCCGTAACAGTCTGCGCCGGAACCTGTGTCGGCTCGCCGACCATGTTCTGTGGCGCGCTGAAGACTTTCAGGCAGGTTCCGCAGCGCACAGCACCGCTGGCCGCGCCCAGTTGCGCCGAGTTGACGCGGAAACGGGTCTGGCAATGGGGGCACTGTGTGATGAAGCTGTCGCTCATGCGGCGGTCCGGCGGAAAAATCTGGCGGTTAGTCTAACTCAAGCCCCGTACGGCGGGCACTCAGCGGCGGCGGCCGCTGATGCGGATCCAGCCATCGCGCTCGGCGGTCGGGTCGAGGTCGAAGGCGTCTGCATAGGCGGCGCGCACTTCCTCGGCCTGCTCGGCGAGGATGCCCGAGAGGGCCAGCAGGCCACCGGATTTCACCAGTCCGGTGAGCTGTTCTGCCAATGTGACCAGCGGGCCGGCCAGAATGTTCGCCACCAGGACGTCCGCGGGTTGCTTCGGCAGATCAGCGGGCAGGTAGACGGGGAATTTCGCCGGGTCGATGCCGTTGCGCGAGGCGTTGTCGCGGGAGGCTTCCAGCGCCTGCGGGTCGATGTCGGTACCGACCGCCTGTTCGGCGCCCAGCAGCAGCGCGGCGATGGCAAGGATGCCCGAGCCGCAGCCGAAATCCAGTACCTGCTGGCCGGCCAGCTCCTGGCCGTCGAGCCATTCCAGGCACAGCGCGGTGGTCGGGTGGGTGCCGGTGCCGAAGGCCAGGCCCGGGTCGAGCAGCAGGTTCACCGCGTCCGGCTCCGGGGCGTCGTGCCAGCTGGGGACGATCCACAGGCGGCGGCCGAAGCGCATCGGCTTGAAGTTGTCCATCCAGCTGCGTTCCCAGTCCTGGTCCTCGATGCGCTCGATCTGGTGCTCCGGCAGTGCGCCGCCGGTGAGCAGGGACAGGTGGGCGATGAGCGCCGTCTCGTCGGTGTCGGCCTCGAACAGCGCGAGCAGGTGGGTGTGGCTCCACAGCGGGGTGGTGCCCAGGTCCGGCTCGAAGATCGGCTGGTCTTCGGCGTCCATGAAGGTCACGGAGACAGCGCCGACTTCCAGCAATGCATCTTCATAGGTTTCCGCCTGATCCGGGGTGATGGCGAGTCGGACTTGAAGCCAGGGCATGGGCGGTACCTCGATCGTGCTGGGATGGCACTGGAAAAGACAACGGACCGCCTGGGCGGCCCGCAGATAAAGGCGGCAAGCTTACTGCACGGCACCCTGCCATGCCAGCGTGCGGGCTTCGCAAAGCACAAGGGCCGCCCGGAGGCAGCCCTTGTGATGGAGCGAAGTGGCGTCGGACTCAGTGCTTGTCCATGCCCAGCTTCTTCTCCAGGTAGTGGATGTTCACGCCACCCTTGCAGAACTCCTTGTCGCGGACCAGCTCCTTGTGCAGCTCGGTGTTGGTCTTGATGCCATCGACGATCAGTTCGTCCAGCGCGTTACGCATGCGCGCCATGGCTTCATCGCGGTCCTTGCCGTAGGTGATGATCTTGCCCACCAGCGAGTCGTAGTTCGGCGGTACGGCGTAGCCGCTGTACAGGTGCGAGTCCACGCGCACGCCGTTGCCGCCCGGTGCGTGGAAGTGCTTCACCTTGCCGGGGCTGGGCATGAAGGTCTTCGGGTCTTCGGCGTTGATCCGGCATTCCAGCGCATGGCCACGGATGACCACGTCCTCCTGCTTGAACGACAGCTTGTTGCCCGAGGCGATGCTGAGCATCTCCTTGACGATGTCGATACCGGTGACCATCTCCGACACCGGATGCTCCACCTGGACGCGGGTGTTCATCTCGATGAAGTAGAAGCGGCCGTTCTCGTAGAGGAACTCGAAAGTGCCGGCGCCACGGTAGCCGATTTCCACGCAGGCCTGGACGCAGCGGGCCAGCACTTCGGCGCGGGCCTTCTCGTCGATGCCCGGGGCTGGGGCTTCTTCCAGTACCTTCTGGTGACGACGCTGCAGGGAGCAGTCGCGGTCGCCCAGGTGGATGGCGTTGCCCTGTCCGTCGGAGAGCACCTGGACTTCCACGTGACGCGGGTTGGTCAGGAACTTCTCCAGGTAGACCATCGAGTTGCCGAAGGCCGCGCCCGCTTCGGTGCGGGTCAGCTTGGCGGACTTGATCAGGTCTTCCTCGCGGTGCACCACGCGCATGCCGCGACCACCACCGCCACCGGCGGCCTTGATGATCACCGGGTAGCCTACCTCGCGGGCGATGGCCAGCGCGGTTTCTTCGTCCTCGGGCAACGGGCCGTCGGAGCCCGGTACGGTCGGTACGCCGGCTTTCTTCATGGCGTCCTTGGCGGACACCTTGTCACCCATCAGGCGGATGACGTCGGCGCTGGGGCCGATGAAGGTGAAGCCCGAGCGCTCGACCTGCTCGGCGAAGTCGGCGTTCTCGGCGAGGAAGCCGTAGCCGGGGTGGATGCCCACGGCGCCGGTGACCTCGGCCGCAGCGATGATTGCCGGGATGTGCAGGTAGGACTGCGCAGCCGGGGCCGGACCGATGCAGACCGCTTCGTCGGCCAGCGACAGGTGCATCAGCTCGCGGTCGGCGGTCGAGTGCACGGCCACCGTCTTGATGCCCAGCTCCTTGCACGCGCGCAGGATGCGCAGCGCGATTTCGCCGCGGTTGGCGATCAGTACTTTTTCCAACATCGCAGGTTCCCCGCGGTTTAAACGATGGTGAACAGGGGCTGGTCGAACTCGACCGGCTGGCCGTTCTCCACGAGGATCTGACCGATCACGCCGCTGGTCTCGGCCTCGATGTGGTTCATCATCTTCATGGCTTCGACGATGCAGAGGATGTCGCCTTTCTTCACGCTCTGGCCGACTTCGACGAAGTTGGCGGAGGTCGGCGAGGCCGCGCGGTAGAAGGTGCCGACCATCGGCGAGCGCACGGCGCCAGCGAGGTTCTGGGCAGCCGGGGCTGCTTCGGCTGCCGGGGCAGCAGCGGCAGCGGCAGCGACCGGAGCGGCGGCCGGGGCCGGGGCGTAGGCCGGGGCGGCAGCGTAGATCGGCTGGGCGGCGGTCTTGCTGTGACGGCTGATGCGTACGGACTCTTCGCCCTCTTTGATCTCCAGTTCGTCGATACCGGATTCTTCGAGCAGTTCGATCAGTTTCTTGACTTTACGGATGTCCATCAGTGTTCGCTCTCCCAGGTGAGGTCACGGGCGTTCAAGTTGTTCGAGGGCGGATTCCAGGGCCAGGCGGTAGCCTGTGGCTCCCAGACCGCAGATCACCCCTACCGCCACGTCGGAAAAGTAGGAGTGATGCCGGAAAGGTTCACGTTTGTGCACGTTGGAGAGGTGCACTTCGATGAATGGGATGCTCACTGCGAGCAATGCGTCACGTAGAGCGACACTTGTATGCGTGAAAGCGGCCGGATTGATGACGATGTAGTCCACGCCTTCGTTGCGCGCGGCGTGGATCCGGTCGATCAGTTCGTACTCGGCGTTGCTCTGCAGGTGCATCAGGTGGTGGCCGGCCTCACGGGCGCGGCGCTCCAGGTCCTGGTTGATCTGCTCGAGGGTGACGGAGCCGTACTTGTCGGGCTCGCGGGTACCCAGCAGGTTGAGGTTGGGCCCGTGCAGTACCAGTAAGGTCGCCATCTGGATGCTGTAGTCCTTGTTATTGGCGGGAAAAGAGTGGGCGGGACTATGCCGGAAAGCTGGCGTGACTGTCCAGTCATGCGGGTTTTGCCGTAGATGTCAGCATGTTGCCAGCCGATTACGGCAAAACCATTGCAATCAAACGGTGATCAGGAGCGCGTTCCAGCCTGTTTCAGGCGGTCAGCGAGGGTGGCGGCATCGGTCTCGCCGATGATGCGCAGGTCCGACCATTCGTCGCCTTTGGGCGAGAAGAACAGCAGCGCCGGCGGGCCGAACAGGTTGTAGCGGTCGAGCAGGGCGCGCTGTTCCTCGGTGCTGGCGGTCATGTCGAAGCGCAGCAGGACGAAGCCGGGCAGTTGCGACTGGACTTCCGGCGCCGGCAACACCTGGCGCTCGATGATCTTGCAGCTGATACACCAGTCGGCGTACCAGTCCAGCAGCACCGGGCGACCGGCGGCCTGGGCGCTGGCCAGCGCGGCGTTGAGCTGCGCCGGGGTGGTGATGTTCTGCCAGTCGCCAGGCGTGGAGCTGGGCGGGCCGGCATGGATGCGTTGACCGCTGCGGCCCAGCGGGTGCAGCGGGTCGGATTCGCCTTGCAGGGCGCCGGTCCAGGCGGCCACGGCGTAGACCAGCAGCATCAGGCCGATCAGTTGGCCGCCGCGTTGCAGCGGTTTCTTCGGCCCCAGCTCGAGGGTGCCGATGGCCAGGGCGATGCCGCCGGCCAGGGTGCCCCAGAGGGTCAGCGCCACCGGACCGGAGACCAGCCGCTCAAGCATCCAGATCGCTACCGCCAGCAGCATCACGCCGAAGACGTTGCGCACGCCGTTCATCCAGGCGCCGCTCTTGGGCAACAGCGCTCCGCCGCCGACGGCGAAGATCACCAGCGGCGTGCCCATGCCCAGGCCCAGGGAGAACAGCAGCAGGCCGCCGCCCACTGCGTCGCCGGTGCTGCTGATATACAGCAGCAGGCCGGCCAGCGGGGCGGTGACGCAGGGCGATACCAGCAGGCTGGAGAGCACGCCCAGGGTCGCCGCGCCGGCGATGGAGCCGCCACGGGTGTTGTTCGCCATGTTGTCCAGGCGCTCGCGCAGGAAGCCCGGCAAGCGCATCTCGAACACGCCGAACATGGCGATGGCGAAGACCACGAAGAAGGCCGCGAAGGGGATCAGCACCCAGGGCGACTGCAGCATCGCCTGAAGGTTGAGCTTGGCACCGAACAGGCCCATCAGCGTGCCGAGCACCGCGTAGCAGGCGGCCATCGGCAGTACGTAGGCCAACGACAGTGCCAGGCCGCGCATGCCGCCCGGACGGCCGCGCAGGACCACGCCGGAGAGGATCGGCAGCATCGGCAGCACACAGGGGGTGAAGGTCAGCGCCAGACCCAGCAGGAAGAAGATCACCAGGGCGCGGCCGAGCTTCTTGATCTTGCCCGGCTCGTGGTCGCCCAGCAGGCTGGCCAGCGGGTTGCTCGAAGCAGCGGCGGAGTTGGCGGCAGAGGAGGGGGCGGGGCCTGTCACCACACTGGCAGCCTGGCCGTCGGCGATCTGCAGGCGGGTGGTTTCCGGTGCATAGCACAGTCCCTTGTCGGCGCAGCCCTGGTAGCTGACGACAAGGGTGAAGGGCTTGTGCTGCGGATTGATCAGCGGCACGTCGATGTCGGTGATGGCGTAGTAGACCACCGTGTCGCCGAAGTAGTCGTCGTGGTGCTGTTTGCCTGGCGGCAGCTTCACTTCGCCGACGCTCACGCCGCTGTCGGCGGGCTCGACCTTGAAGCTGAAGCGATGCTGGTAGAGGTAGTAGCCGTCGGCGTTGATGAAACGCAGCTTCACCTGCTGGCTGTCACTGTCCTCGACGCTGACGCGGAAGGCTTCGGCCACGGGCAGGAAGTCGCCCTTGGCCGGTTGCCCGACGGCGAAGCTGCCCTTGTCGGCGGGTTTGTCGAACAGGCCGGCGGACACAGGCAGGGCGACCAGGAGCAGGAGCAGGGTGAGCAGGCGGCGCATGGACATCTCGCGGACTACAGGGTGGCGGGCATGATAGCGGAAAGCTTCCGGCGCGGCCCGAGGCGTTGCCGGATCAGCTGTCACAAGAAGTGATAGAGGCTGTGGGACTGCGCCTACGAGTCTCGGTTCCCATGGCGCCGCTGCGTCAATCGGCCGCGTGCTGGCCGAAGGCTGCCAGCAGGTCGCCGACGAAGGCCTGTTCGGCGTCGCCGGGGTGGCGGCCGCGGTGGCGGGTCAGGCTGAAGGCGACGTCGAAGCCCAACTCGCCCGCCAGCAATTCGCGTAGCTGGCCACGTTCGATCCAGGGCTGGGCGACATGTCGGGGCAAGTAGCCGATGTGCGCGCCGGAGAGGATGAACGCCAGGCTACCGTCCACCTGTTCGCAGCGTGCGCTGCTACGGCTGGTCTGCAACGGCTCGTCGGCGGCGATGAAGCGGTAGGGATGCAACACCTGGTCGGCGTCGGCCAGGGAATCGCGGGTTGGTTTCTTTTCCTTGAATGCCGGATGGCCAGCCCCGCAGTACAGCCCCTGCGGCTCGATGAAGAGGGTGGTGTGCTGCAGCGCCGCCTGGGTGCCGGCGAAATAACCCACCGCCAGGTGCAGGCGATCCTGCAACAGCAGGCGCTCCAGTTCGGCGGGTGTGGCGGTGAGCAGGTCCAGGGTGACTGCCTCGTTGCGCTGGCGAAAGCGCCGGATGGCATCGGACAGCTGCTCCAGAACACTCTCTTCCAGGCTTTCCGAAAGGCCGATTCGTACTTCGCCGAGCAGCTTGTCGGCTACGCCACGGGCCTCATCGCGGAAGTCCTCGATGGAGAGGAACAGTCGCCGCGTTGCCTGCAGCAGGTGCTCGCCCTTGGGCGTCAGGCGGAAGCCGCCCTTGCCGCGCTCGCACAGGCGGTAGCCCAGGCGCGTCTCCAGCTTGGCCATCTGGATGCTGATGCTTGGCTGGCTCAAGCCCAGCTCGCCCTGTGCCGCGCTGAAGCCTCCGCACTCCACCACCGTGACGAAGAGGCGCAGCAACTGCAGGTCGAGGTCGCGCAACTGGCTGAGCATGGTGGGCTCCAAACATTGTCAGGGTGAAATGCCAAAGTAATTAACTTTGTATTTTTACAAAGTAAAGCCCGCCCCATGCTCGTCGCATAACCACAACAACCCTGAGGCGATGATCATGCGTGTGTTCTTCCGGGCGACCCTCGCGGCACTGGCCGTGTCGCTGGCCGTGCCCCTGCAGGCGCAGGAGCGGGTGCTCAACCTCTACAACTGGGCGGACTACGTCGGCGCGGACGCGCTGCAGCGGTTCCAGAAGGAAACCGGCATCCGGGTCAAGTACGACACCTTCGACAGTGCCGAGGTGCTCGACAGCAAGCTGATGACCGGCCGCAGCGGCTATGACGTCGTCTTCCCCGCCAGTAGCGGGCTGGCCCGCGCGATTCAGGCCAAGGCCGTGCAGCCGGTGGACGATGCGCAACTGAAGAACTTCCCCAACCTCGATCCGGAACTGCTGGCCAAACTCGCCGCCATCGATCCGGGCAATCGCTTCGGTGTGCCTTATACGTGGGGCACCGTGGGCCTGGCGATCAACAAGGACGAAGTGCTCAAGCGCATCCCCGATGCGCCGCTGGACAGCCTCGACCTGCTGTTCAAACCCGAATACGCCAGTCGCCTGGCCGACTGTGGCATCTCGCTGATCGACTCGCCCCAGGAGGTCATCAGCGTCGCGCTCAACTACCTCGGCAAGTCGCCCTACAGCACCGAGCCGTCCGACCTCGCCCAGGTCCGTGAACTGCTGGGCAAGCTGCAACCCAACGTGCGCTACATCGCCAGCGGCAAGCACATCAATGACCTGGCCAATGGTTCGCTGTGCGTCGCCCTGACCTACACCGGCGACGCGCTGATGGGCGCAGCGCAGGCCAAGCAGGCGAACAAGCCGTTCGAGGTGATCTACCGGATTCCCAGAGAAGGCACGCTGATCTGGTTCGACACCATGGCCATCCCGGTGGACGCTCCGCACCCGCAGGAAGCTCGTGCTTTCATCGACTTCATGCTGCGTCCGGACTCCATCGCCGAGCTGACCAACACCCTGTACTTCGCCAACGCCAACCTGAGGGCGACGCCGCTGCTCAACGCTGACGTGGCCAGCGACCCGGACATCTACCCGCCGGCGGCCATGCGCCAGAAGCTGTTCGGCGAGCAGCTGCTGACCCTCAAGCAACAGCGCGACCGTACCCGGCTCTGGTCGGCGTTCCGTACCCGTAGCTGACCTGGAACCTCTCGTAGGGCGCATAACGCGCCAGCGTTATCCGCCGAGCTGAAACGGGGCTGGCGGATAACCTGTTCCAGGTTATGCGCCCTACGTTGTAGAGCGCTCCGAACACCGTGATCACCTGATAACTAAAAAGAGGACGCCATGGATCTCGCAAACGACAACGACCAGGCCATAACCCGCGACAGCCTTTACGGCACCGCTGCCGAATCCACCTACGCCGGCGTCACCAGCTTCATGCGTCGCCGCTACAGCCGCGACCTGCGCGGCGTCGACCTGGTGGTCAGCGGCGTGCCCTTCGACACGGCCACCACCAATCGCCCCGGCAGCCGCTTCGGACCGCGTGCGATCCGCGCCGCCTCGGTGCAGATGGCCTGGGCCCGGCACTTCCCCTGGGAGTTCGATCCCTTCGACCACCTGGCCGTGATCGACTACGGCGACTGCTCCTTCGACCACGGCGTACCGCAGGAAACCCCGGAGGTCATCGAGGCCCACGCCGCGCGCATCCTCGATGCCGGCTGCGCGCTGCTGACCCTGGGCGGTGATCACTTCATCAGCTACCCGCTGCTCAAGGCCCACGCGAAGCAACACGGGCCGCTGTCGCTGATCCACTTCGACGCCCACAGCGATACGTGGCCGGACGAGGACTGCCAGCGCATCGACCATGGCACCATGTTCTACCACGCCGCCCGCGAGGGGCTGGTCGACCCGGCGCGCTCGGTGCAGGTCGGACTGCGCACCACCAACGACGACGTCATGGGTTTCCAGGTACTCGATGCCCGCGAGGTGCACCGCAACACACCGCAGGCCATCGCCGAACGCATCC
Organism: Pseudomonas nicosulfuronedens; assembly: GCF_005877905.1. Taxonomy (GTDB): domain Bacteria; phylum Pseudomonadota; class Gammaproteobacteria; order Pseudomonadales; family Pseudomonadaceae; genus Pseudomonas; species Pseudomonas nicosulfuronedens. The sequence continues at coordinate 44,836 of NZ_SWDV01000036.1, forward strand.
GCGCGCGGGTCGGCGACAACCCGGTGTACCTGACCTTCGACATCGACTGCCTCGACCCGGCCTTCGCACCGGGTACCGGCACACCGGTCTGCGGCGGGCTGAGTTCGCACCAGGCGCTGGAAATCCTCCGCGCGCTGCGCGGTATCAACCTGGTGGGGATGGACGTGGTGGAAGTCGCGCCGCCCTACGACAGCGCCGAGATCACCGCCCTGGCCGGCGCGACCCTGGCGATGGAGATGGTTTGCCTGTACGCGGCGCGGCACAAGCTCGGCGAGCGTTAACAGCCCGCGTCCGCAATCACGGGGAAACCCGGATGTAGGATGGTGTGGAGCGCAGCGATACCCATCGATCCTGCGACACAGCATGGGTATCGCTGCGCTCCACCCATCCTGCGAGTGCCTTGTTTCAGACCCGGAACGCTCTAACGGCGGTGTGCAATGCCCCGCCCAACTCCTGCAACTGCTCGCCCTGGCTACGCCCCTGGCCGATCAGGCGCAGGTTCTGGCTGCCCAGTTCGTGGATGCGTTCGCTGTGGGAGCGGATTTCGCTGACCGCGCCGCTCTGCTGCGCGGAGCTCTCGGCAATGCGCTCGGCCATGCTGGCGATGGTGCGGATGGCGCCGACCACCTCGTCCAATGCGCCCTCGGCGGCGCCAGCCTGGTTGGCGGTGACTTCCGCGTGCTCGACCTGACTGCGCATCGCCTCCACCGACTGCCGCGCGGCCTGCTGCAGGCGCGCGGTGAGTTGCTGAATTTCCTCGGTGGCGCCGGCCGTGCGCAGGGCCAGTGAACGGACCTCTTCGGCGACCACGGCAAAGCCACGGCCTTGCTCACCGGCTCGTGCGGCCTCGATGGCGGCGTTCAGCGCCAGCAGGTTGGTCTGGTCGGCGATGGAGCGGATCACTCCCAGCACATTGCCGATGGTGGCCGACTCTTCCGCCAGGTTCTCGATGGCCTGGGCATTGCTCTGCACTTCGTCCACCAGCGCGCGCATGCCGCTCAAGCTGTTGCCAATCACCTGCTGGCCCTGCTCGACGGCCGTGCCGGCGGCGTGGCTGGCCGAAGCGGCCTGGCTGGCATCGCCGGCCACCTGCTGGATCGCCGCTTCCATATTGCCCAGCGCGTCGCGGATTTCCCCGGTGTCGCTGGCCTGGCGTTCTGCACCGGCGTGCAGGCCGCCGCTCAGTTCGGCCAGGGCGCGGCTGCTGCCGGCCACTTCCTCGGCGCGCTGGTGAATGGTGCCGACCAGGGTGCCGAGAAAGTCGCGCAGGCGATTCAGGGATTCCTGCAGCTCCACCAGGTCCCGGGTACGGGTATTCAGCGCAATGGGGTTGGCGAAGTCGCCGCGCGCCCAGGTCGAGAGCGCCGGAACCAGTAGGCCGAGCACGCGCGCCAGGCGACGCTGCAGGGTGTCGATGAGTAGCGCGGTGGCGAGGATCAGGGCGATCAGCGCACCCTGGATGATGCGCACCTGCGCCTGGATCTTCGAGCGTTCCTCGCGCACCTGCGGCTCCAGGGTCGCCAGTGCCTGCTGCACGGCGCCCACGCGCTGGGCAGTGGCGTTGGCCAGCTGCTGGCGCTGGGCGATCAGCTGGCGGGTGCGATCGAGTTCGTCCGGATAGCGGCGCAACACGCTGGCGAGGTCGCGCTTGAGGGTGACGCCACGGTCCTCGCTCTGTGCCTCGGCGGCCGGCTGGGATTCCAGGCCCATCATCGAAGCGAAGTCGTCGGAGGCGGAGGCCTGTTGTTCCAGTACGCCGAGCAGCGGCAGGGCATCGATGCGTTCGGCCAGTTGGCGCAGGGATTCCAGCTCGCGCTGGATATCCTCGGCCAGCGCCGGGTTGCCGCTTTCCACCAGCTTGGCGCGGGCGTGGGCCAGACGCGTCAGGTGCAGGCCGGCCTGCAGCAGCGGGGTGCGGTATTCGGCGGCGGCGGGGTTCTGGCTGGCATCGGTATAGGCGCCGAGCTGGTCCAGCGCGGCCAGCAGGTCGCGTTCGGCCTGCAGCAGCAGGCCCTGCGGATCACCGGCCAGCTTGCCGGCGGCGAGTAGCTGGTTGCCGCTGAACTGGTGCAGTTCCTCGAGGCTCTGGCCAAGCAGCTGGCTGAGGCTGTCCGGCAGTCGTGGCAGCTCCTGGGCCAGTTCGTCCAGCCCTTGCTGGGCAGCTTTCTGCTTGAGCGCGTCGCCGCTGGCGAGGTACGCCTGGATGTTCTGCGCGACCTTGCGCTCGAAGCCCTGGGAGAGTTCCAGGTAGCGGTCCATCAACGTGAAGGGGCGCTCCAGCGCGCGTTGCGACCACCACAGGGTGGCGCCCAGCGCGAGACAGACGAGCAGGAGCAGGAAGGTGTTGAGGTTGGTGAGCAGCTTGAGGCGCATGGCAGGTCTCGACCGACAGCGAAAAAACGGCGAGCCCTGAACCTATTGCAGTTTCGTTACTGGCTGATGACACGGTGCCATCATTCGGTCGGAAAATGGCGCGGCAGAGCGCCGCGCCAGACCGGGACGGGGGTTACCTGTAGACCTCGACGCGGTTGCGGCCGCCGTGCTTGGCGGTGTACAGCGCCTCGTCGGCCTGCTTGGCGAGGGTCTTGATGTCCATCTCCGGCCCCAGCTCGGCGATCCCGCAGCTGAAGGTGCAGGAGAGGTCGTGGGGCTGCGCGGGGTAGTGGATCTCGGCGAAACGCTGGCGGATTTCCTCCAGCACCTTGCGCGCGGAGTCGGCGTCGGTGTCCGGCAGCACCACGGCGAACTCTTCGCCGCCGTAACGGCCGATGTGATCGGTCTTGCGCAGGCGCTGCTTGAGGAACAGTGCCAGACTCTTGATCACCCGGTCGCCCATAGGGTGACCGTAGGTGTCGTTGACCCGCTTGAAGTGGTCGATGTCGAGCATCGCGAAGGTCAGCGGGCGCTCTTCGCGGCGGGCGCGGAAGCGGGCGTCGTCGAGCAGTTGCAGGGTATGGGTGTGGTTGTACAGGCCGGTGAGGCTGTCGCGCACCATACGCGCCTTCAGGCTTCGCGCGCGGGCAGCGCGGTTGCGCACGGTGGCGATCAGGTGGCGCGGCTTGATCGGCTTGGTGAGGAAGTCATCGCCGCCTTCGCTCATGGCGTCGAGCTGCTTGTCCAGGTCGTCCTCGGCGGACAGGTAGATGATCGGCACACTGACATAGCGCTCGTGCTGGCGGATCACCTTGGCCAGCTCGGTGCCCAGGCATTCGGGCATGTACATGTCGAGGATGATCAGGTCCGGCTGGAACTCGGCCAGCTCGGCCATCACCGACAGCGGCGCGGTGAGCGCGCGGGTGACGATGCCGGCGCTGTTGAGGACCATCTCGGTGTGCGCGGCCTGGGCGCGGGAATCGTCGACGATCAGCACGCGGAACGGCTCGTAATGGGCCACACGGGTGAGCGTCTCGATCTTCTCCAGCAGGCCGGAGGCGTCCAGTGCACCGCTGAAGAAATCCTGGCCACCGGCGCGGGCAGCGGCCAGGCGGGTCGGGGTGTCGGTTTCCTCGTGGCTGAAGAACAGTACCGGCAGCTTCTGCTTGAGGCCGGCCTGGGCCTCGTCGGCCAGCGCGAGGCCCTGGCCACCGGCGAAGTCGATTTCCATCACGATGGCCGCCGGATGGCGGTCAGCCATGGCGGCGCGGAAGGCGTTGGCATGCTCGCAGGGCTGCGCGGCCATGCCGAAGAATTCCAGCTGCTGGGCCAGGCGTTCGGCGCGCTCGAGGTCTTGCAGGGCGAGGTAGACGGGCTTGCGCAGCGGCGGCAGGTGGGTCTGCTCAAACTGGTCACCATGACGCAGGCCCGTACGCGACAGGCGCTGCATCAGGCGATTGAGTTCGGTGATCAGTTCGCTGGAGAGGCGCCCGCGGTTGTCCTGAACGGCGCGCAGACACTGGTCGATGGCCTTGGCCAGGTCCGCATGCTCGGCCTGCTCGAAGCGTTCGGCGTAGCGCTGCAGGCGCAGGCAGGCCTCGGCCAGCTCGGCCGTGCCGGTACTGTTCCACTCCGAGCGCGACAAACGCTGCCAGACTTCCAGCAGGTGACGGGCCTGGTGGATCACCCGCTGGGCGAAGTGATGCTTGAGGCGGTCGAGGGATGGATCGTCGAGCTCGGTCATCGCGCGCTTCTTTATAGGGCCGTACCGGCGGCCTGCGGGGCGAACATGTTTCCGCCGTGATACACACTGATGGCCCTATGCTACCAATCCTTGATGGCAATAACAGTGCCTTCGGTCAAACATCTCAAGCTTTGTAATTCGCACCATTACCTAGCACCATGCGCAGGGTAGGCTGCGCTGACGTGCCTGCGTGCGGCATGCTTGCGCAGCGAGGCCTAAAATCGCGGCACCCTGGGGCCGGTTGCGGGTCCAAGCTATCTTCGAATTCGGGACATCAAGGAACTTGCCATGTGGAACTGGAAGAAACGCGGCTCCGTACGTGATCGCGTGAACGACTCGGTGGACGACGCGCGCGCCTACTTCGGCGGCCCCTGGCTGGGCCGTGTGCTCGGTGGTCTGCTGGGCGTCTACCTGGTGATCTGCGGCGCGATCGGCTGGTACTGGAGCCAGGAGCCGGACCTCTTCCCCGTGCAGCAGAACGCCCAGGCCGCCGCCGAGCGTGCCGGCCGACAGATGGTGGTGGGCTACACCACGGTGGAAACCCTCAAGGAAGTGGTCGCCACGCTGCTCAACAAGCCAGGCGGTTACCTGTCCAACGACATCTTCCCGCCGGGTGTCTGGCTGGACAACATGCCCAGCTGGGAATACGGCGCCCTGGTCCAGGTGCGCGACCTGTCCCGCGCGCTGCGCAAGGACTTCGCCCGTTCCCAGTCGCAGTCCACCGAGGACGCCGACCTGGCGCGCGCCGAGCCGCGCTTCAACTTCGACAACAAGAGCTGGGCGCTGCCGTCCTCCGAGTCGGAGTACGCCGAGGGCATCAAGTCCCTGGACCGCTACCTCGGCCGTCTTTCCGCCGATCCGGCCGGCGCGCAGTTCTATGCCCGCGCCGACAGCCTGAACAACTGGCTGGGTGACGTCTCCACCCGTCTGGGCTCGCTGTCCCAGCGCCTCTCGGCCAGTGTCGGCCGGGTCAAGCTGAACACCAACATCACGCCGATGCAGCCGGTCACCCCGGGCCAGGCGCCGGAAGTCGAGGAAGTGATCCAGGAAACCCCCTGGATGCAGATCGACAACGTGTTCTACGAAGCCCGCGGCCAGGCCTGGGCGCTGTCGCACATCCTGCGCGCCATCGAGGTGGACTTCGCCGACGTGCTGGCGAAGAAGAACGCCACCGTCAGCGTGCGCCAGATCATCCGCGAGCTGGAGGCCGCCGAGGCGCCGCTGTGGAGCCCGATGGTCCTCAACGGCAGCGGTTTCGGCGTGCTGGCCAACCACTCGCTGGTGATGGCCAACTACATCTCCCGCGCCAACGCCGCGATCATCGACCTGCGCCAGCTGCTGGCCCAGGGCTGATCGATGGAAGGCATCAGCCAGAAGGAAGCCGCCCATCGGGCGGCTTCGGACGCCGAGAAGATCGCCTGGGTCGACGACGACGATCAGTTGCTGGGCAGCCTGCCACGCGCTGAGCTGCGCGCGCGTGGGTTGATCGGGCGGGGCACCTTTATCCTGCTGTTCAATTCCGCCGGTGAGCTGTGCGTGCATCGGCGTACCCTGAGCAAGGCGGTCTACCCCGGCTACTGGGACCCGGCCGCCGGCGGCATGGTGCAAGCGGACGAGAGCTACGCCGAGTCCGCCGCCCGCGAGCTGGAAGAAGAGCTGGGCATCGCGGGCGTCGAACTGCGCGCCCATGGCACCTTCTTCTTCGACCAGCCGGACAATCGATTGTGGTGCGCGGTGTTCTCCGCGGTTTCCGATGCACCGCTGAGGTTGCAGCCGGAGGAAGTGCTGGAAGCGAAATTCATCGACCCGCACCAGGCGCTGGCCGAGGCCAAGGCAGGCACGCCTTACTGCCCGGATTCACTGGCGGCGTTGCGCAAGTACCTGGTCAGCTTCTGACCCCGGCCTCGGGCTGGGCAGCTCTTCTGTAGGAGCGAGCTTGCTCGCGAACCGACTCCGCAGCGGGCCCGTTCGCGAGCAAGCTCGCTCCTACAACCGCCCTGCCGCGCAGGCATGTCGCCAATGTGCCGATCAATGACGCATTTTCGCTCTTAGCATTTGCCTTCAATGCTGCTAAATTGCGCGACCTTTCCGGCAGGGTCCTCCGCCGGGAATTGCGCAGCCCCTGCCTGAGTGGGGCGTCGCGGTCGGCACCCGCCGGCCATTCGTTGACCTGGCCCGAAGAGGCCAATCCTGGGGAAACGCCCGGTGGTCAAGAAAGCATCCTCCCTGTCCGCCCTCGGCGGGCTCGTCTACTCCACTGATACCGGCCGGCACTGCCCGGACTGCAATCAGCCCATTGGCGCGTGCATCTGCAAGCAGGCCGAGATTCCGGCCGGCGATGGCATCGCTCGTGTGCGTCGTGAAACCAAGGGCCGCGGTGGCAAGACCGTGACCACGGTGACTGGCGTGCCGCTGGCGGCCGATGCGCTGAAGGACCTGGCTACCGCGCTGAAGAAGCGCTGCGGCACGGGTGGCGCGTTGAAGGACGGCATCATCGAAATCCAGGGCGACCACGTCGACCTGCTGCTCGAAGAGCTGACCAAGCGCGGCCTCAAGGCGAAGAAATCCGGCGGCTGAGCCGCCCTGCTGCTTGTCTGAAGGGGCAAGCGACTCTCCCCTGTCGAGAACGGGTTCCAGGCGATGTGCCCCGCACATGGCCGGCAAGCCCTTTCCCTAGATGGGAGATTTATCGGTGCGTCCTGGGCGCGTCGTCGGATTTTCCTAAACTTACCGCCAACCACGGCGGTCAACACGGCAACGTCATCAGGCCCGGCTAGGTTTACACCACCAGGCCTTGACGACTCACCCGCACGCCGGGCGGGCGCCTGCATACATTCGCGCAATTTGAGGAGACCACCACGCATGGCCGCTAGACGGACCCGCAAAGACGACGGCAGCAACTGGACCGTGGCAGACAGCCGCAGCATCTACGGAATTCGCCACTGGGGCGCGGGCTATTACGCCATCAACGACGCCGGTAACGTGGAAGTTCGCCCGCAGGGCGCCGATGCCCAGCCGATCGATCTGCACGGGCTGGTCGAGCAGCTGCGTGAAGCGGGCCTGTCGATGCCGCTGCTGGTGCGCTTCCCGGACATCCTTCAGGACCGCGTGCGTAAGCTCACCGGCGCCTTCGATGCCAACATCGCGCGCCTGGAATACGGCAGCCGCTACACCGCGCTGTACCCGATCAAGGTGAACCAGCAGGAAGCGGTGGTGGAAAGCATCATCGCCACCCAGAACGTCTCCATCGGCCTGGAAGCCGGTTCCAAGCCCGAGCTGATGGCCGTGCTGGCCCTGGCGCCCAAGGGCGGCACCATCGTTTGCAACGGTTACAAGGACCGCGAGTTCATCAAGCTGGCGCTGATGGGGCAGAAGCTCGGCCACAACGTGTTCATCGTGATCGAGAAGGAATCCGAGGTGCAGCTGGTGATCGAGGAAGCCGCCGTGATCGGCGTGCTGCCCCAGGTCGGTTTGCGCGTGCGCCTGTCCTCGCTGGCGTCCTCCAAGTGGGCCGATACCGGTGGCGAGAAGGCCAAGTTCGGCCTGTCCGCCGCGCAACTGCTGTCGGTGGTCGAGCGCTTCCGCGCTGCCGGCCTGGACCAGGGCGTGCGCCTGCTGCACTTCCACATGGGCTCGCAGATCGCCAACCTGGCCGACTACCAGCACGGCTTCAAGGAAGCCATCCGCTACTACGGCGAACTGCGCGCCCTCGGCCTGCCGGTGGACCACGTGGACGTCGGTGGCGGCCTGGGCGTGGACTACGACGGCACCCACTCGCGCAACGCCAGCTCGATCAACTACGACATCGACGACTACGCCGGTGTCGTGGTCGGCATGCTCAAGGAATTCTGCGACGCGCAGGGCCTGCCGCATCCGCATATCTTCTCCGAGAGTGGCCGCGCGCTGACCGCGCACCACGCGGTGCTGATCACCCAGGTCACCGACGTCGAGCGCCACAACGACGAAGTACCGAAGATCACCGACCTCGCCGAACAGCCGGAGATCGTCCAGTGGCTGGCCGACCTGCTCGGCCCGACCGACGCCGAGATGGTCACCGAGACCTACTGGCGCGCGACCCACTACATGAGCGACGCCGCCGCGCAGTACGCCGAGGGCAAGATCAGCCTCGCGCAGAAGGCCCTGGCCGAGCAGTGCTACTTCGCCATCTGCCGTCGCCTGCACAACCAGCTCAAGGCGCATCAGCGTTCGCACCGCCAGGTGCTCGACGAGCTGAACGACAAACTGGCCGACAAGTACATCTGCAACTTCTCGGTGTTCCAGAGCCTGCCCGACACCTGGGCCATCGGCCAGGTGCTGCCGATCCTGCCGATCCACCGCCTGGGCGAGGAACCGACCCGCCGCGCGGTACTGCAGGACCTGACCTGCGACTCCGACGGCAAGATCACCCAGTACGTCGACGAGCAGAGCATCGAGACCAGCATGCCGGTGCACGACGTGAAGGAAGGCGAGGACTACCTGATCGGCACCTTCCTGGTCGGCGCTTACCAGGAGATCCTCGGCGACATGCACAACCTGTTCGGCGACACCGACTCGGTGAACGTCTACCAGAACGCTGACGGCAGCTACTACCACGCCGGCATCGAGACCCACGACACCATCGAGGACATGCTGCGCTACGTGCACCTGTCGCCCGAGGAGCTGATGACCCACTACCGCGACAAGGTGGCCGGGGCCAAGCTCACCGTGCGCGAGCGTACCCAGTACCTCGATGCGCTGCGCCTGGGGCTGACGCGTTCGGCTTACCTGTCGTCCTGATGGGCTGGCGGTTCGGGTAAGTGAAAAGCCCCGCTTCGGCGGGGCTTTTCTTTGCCTGCAAATCACCAATGCCGTAGGCCCGTTGTAGAAGCGAGCTTGCTCGCGAACCGACGCCTGCAGCGGGGCCCTTTCGCGAGCAAGCTCGCTCCTACAGTCGAATCCTGTCAGGTGTCGCGTAATTCGAAGGTCGGGAACAGTGCATGCAGCTCCCGCCAGAGATCAGATGCGCCATGAGGAGACGGCGTGGCGATCAGCTCAGGATCGAGCTGCCGCTCGCTGCGGGCCAGTTGCACCACGAAGTTATCCACACCGGTCTCGCGCAGGCGCAAAGCCAGCCGTCGCAATCGCTGCAGATCGAACAACTGCCAATGCACTGTCGTCCTGCACTCGTGCTCCACACCGCTCGCCAGCAACAGTTCCAGGCTGCGCCAGTTGGCCAGCCCACTGCGTTTCACGCCGGTCGTGGCGTCCACGTCCTCGGCCAATCCCTTCACGTCGAAGCCGACCCAGTCGGCATGGGGCAGCGCGCGGGCGAAAGCCTCCGGGCGGATGCCGGCGCTGTGCAGCCCGGCGCGAAAACCCATCGCGCGTACGCTGGCCATGGCTTGCGGCAAAGCGCCCTGCAGCGTTGCCTCGCCGCCGCTGAATACCACCGCCTGCAGCAGGCCCTGGCGTCGCCGGAGGAACGCGAGGATGTCGTCCCAGTGGATTTCGTGCTCGCCCCTCGGCGCAATCAGCTCCGGGTTGTGGCAGTAGCGGCAGCGCCACGCGCAGCCCTGGCAGAACAACACGCAGGCGAGCAATCCGGGATAGTCCAAGGTGGTCAGGGGCACCAGGCCCCCGACCCTGAGCGTACTGTTCATCGCGTCTCGCGGAAGTGACGGCGCTCGCGGTGCTCGGATTGCTTGCCGGCGTTGAATGCCGTCACCGGGCGGTGATAGCCCATTACGCGGGTCCACACCTCGCAGCGCTGGCGCTGGCTTTCGGGTAATTGGTTGGCGGTCATCGGTGGTGCTCCTTTTTGCGTGGATGAAAGTTGAAGTGGAAATCAGCGGGCACAACAGCTCCTGGTGTCGGCTTTTTGCAGTGCGGCTTCGTCGCACCGCGGGCAGAACTCGTGTTCGCCGGCGAGGTAGCCGTGGACCGGGCAGATGGAGAAAGTCGGAGTCACTGTCAGGTAGGGCAGGCGGAAGCGCCCGAGAGCGGTGCGCACCAGGGTCTTGCAGGCCTCGGCGCTGGAGATGCGTTCGGCCATGTACAGGTGCAGCACCGTGCCGCCGGTGTATTTGCACTGCAGGGCGTCCTGCAGTTCCAGGGCCTCGAACGGATCGTCGGTGAGACCCACCGGCAACTGCGAAGAGTTGGTGTAGTAGGGCGCATCCGGCGTGCCGGCCTGGAGGATGTCCGGGTGGCGCTTCTGGTCCTCACGGGCGAAGCGGTAGGTGGTGCCTTCGGCTGGCGTGGCTTCCAGGTTGTAGAGGTGCCCGCTGTCTTCCTGGAAGCGCACCAGCCGCGCCCGTACATGGTCCAGCAGCTCCAGCGCCATCTGCCGGCCGACCTCGGTGTGCAGGCCTTCGCGGTCATCGGTGAAGTTGCGCAGCATCTCGTGCAGGCCGTTCACGCCGATGGTGGAGAAGTGGTTGCGCAGGGTGCCCAGGTAGCGCTGGGTGTAGGGGTACAGCCCGGCGTCCATGTGCTGCTGGATGACCTTGCGCTTGACCTCCAGACTGTCGAAGGCCAGCTCCAGCAGATAGTCGAGTTGCGCGTAGAGGGCGGCAGCGTCGCCGCGATGACGGTAGCCCAGGCGTGCGCAGTTGAGGGTCACCACGCCCAGCGAGCCGGTCTGCTCCGCCGAGCCGAACAGCCCGTTGCCGCGCTTGAGCAGTTCGCGCACATCCAACTGCAGGCGGCAGCACATGGAGCGCACCTGGTTGGGCTGCATGTCCGAGTTGAGGAAGTTCTGGAAGTACGGCAGGCCGTAGCGCGCGGTCATCTCGAAGAGGCGCGTGGCGTTGTCGCTGTCCCAGGGGAAGTCGTGGGTGATGTTGTACGTCGGGATCGGGAAGGTGAACACCCGGCCGTGAGCGTCGCCGGCCTGCATCACCTCGATGTAGGCGCGGTTGATCAGGTCCATCTCGCTTTGCAGATCGCCATAGGCGAAGGGCATTTCCACGCCGCCGATATAGGGAATCTGTTCGCGCAGGTCCTCCGGGCAGACCCAGTCGAAGGTCAGGTTGGTGAAGGGCGTCTGGGTGCCCCAGCGCGACGGCACGTTGAGGTTGTAGATGAACTCCTGCAGCGCCTGGCGCACCTGTTGATAACTCAGGTTGTCCTGGCGCACGTAAGGCGCGAGGTAGGTGTCGAACGAGCTGAAGGCCTGGGCGCCGGCCCACTCGTTCTGCAGGGTGCCGAGGAAATTGACCATCTGCCCCAGGGCGCTGGAGAGGTGCTTCGGCGGCCCGGCCTCGACCCGTCCCGGCACGCCGTTCAGGCCTTCGCTGAGCAAGGTGCGCAACGACCAGCCGGCGCAGTAGCCGGCGAGCATGTCCAGATCGTGGATGTGCAGGTCGGCCTCGCGGTGGGCGATGGCGATGCCCTCGCTGTACACCTCGTCCAGCCAGTAGTTGGCGGTGACCTTGCCGGACACGTTGAGAATCAGCCCGCCCAGGGAATAGCCCTGGTTGGCGTTGGCGCGCACCCGCCAGTCTTCCCGCGAGAGGTATTCGTTCATTGACGCGGCGACGTCCACCAGCGTCTTGCGCTCGCGGCGCAGGCGGCCGTGGCGTTCGCGGTAGACAATGTAGGCGCGCGCGGTGGGGTAGTGGCCGGCTTCCATCAGAGCGCGCTCGACCACGTCCTGCACCTGCTCCACGTCCAGGTCGTTTTGTGCCGGCAGGCGGGCCACTACGCGACGGGTCAGCTCCTGCGCATGGGGCGCGGTGAATTCGCCGCTGGCCTCGCCGGCGGCGGCAATGGCTCGTTCGATCTTGCTCGAGTCGAAGGCGGCGGAGCTGCCGTTACGCTTGCGCAGGCTGGTGGGAAGAGGGGCGGTCCGTGTCGGAGGCATTGGCTTGATTCCACAACATGCTGTGTCTCGATGTATTCGAGACAACAAGATGTTGTGGGAATCTAACGGCTTCGTCCGTAGGAAAATTGACCTCGGTCAACGTCACCTGTCAGTCAATTTTTGCCATCGGAGGTATTGACCGCCCCGCACTCCAGAATCAGCCGAGCAAGAGCGCCAGTCGCTCTGCCTGGGGCCCGGCAAGACCTCACGGTGACGCTGGCTGTGGTCGTCATCGGTCGGGTCGCGAGCAAGCTCGCTCCTACGCAGGGCGCGCCGGCGCCGGCCTTGTAGGAGCGAGCTTGCTCGCGAACGGGAAGGCGCGCTGAGCGCGGGGAAACTTCAGGTCAGCAACGGCGCCAGCCGCTCTGCCAGGCGCCCGGAGAACTGCTCGTCGGTGACATTGGTGAAGCTCATGATCAGTGCCGGCTCGCGCCTGGCCTCCACGCACCAGGCGTTCAGCGCTTGCAGACCGAGGCCCTCGGCGTGGGCGCGGCGGGCGACGGCGAGGTCGTCCTGGTCCAGCGCACCGATCAAGTGCAGCCCGCCGGGCGTGTCGGCGAAGCGCAGGCGTTCGCCCAGGCGCTCTTCCAGCGCCTTGCGCAGCCACTGGCGGCGCTGGGCATAGAGCGCGCGGGTGCGCTTGAGGTGACGGGCGAAATGGCCCTCCTGCATGAAATCGCAGAGGGTCGCCTGCAGCAGTTCCGCGCAGCCGGAGGAGAACACCTGCTGCGCACGTACGAAGTCTTCCACCAACCCCGCCGGTACGACGAGGTAGCCCAGGCGCAGGGCAGGATAGAGCACCTTGCTGAAGGTGCCGGTGTAGAGCACGCGGCCGGCGCGGTCTAGGCTTTTCAGCGCTGGCAGCGGGAAGCCGGCGTAGCGGTACTCGCTGTCGTAGTCGTCCTCGACTATCCACGCGCCGCTGCTGGCGGCCCAGTCCAGCAGGGCCAGACGGCGCGGCAGGCTGAGGGCGACGCCGGTGGGACTCTGCTGCGACGGGGTGACCAGCGCGAAGCGAGCATCCGGCGCACGGGCGATACCGTCCTCCACGCGCAGGCCATCGGCGTCCACCGCGACCGGCACTGGCACGCCGCCGGCCCGGCGCAGCAGTTCACGGCCGCGCGGGTAGCCGGGGTCTTCGTGCCAGTAGCGTTGGCCGGGTTCGAGCAGGGTGCGGCTGATCAGGTCCAGTGCACCCTGGTAACCCGCGCAGATGAATACCTGTGCAGGGTCGCAGGCGATGCCACGGGAGATTCCCAGGTAGCCGGCGACCGCCTCGCGCAGCGGCCCGTAACCGCAAGGCTCCGGGTAAGCCAGCATGGACGCGCTCTGCTGTCGCAGACGCCGCGCGCACAGCCGCGACCAGAGCGCGCGGGGGAAGGCGTCCAGCGCCGGCACGCCGAGCTGGAACGGCCGCAGGGTCGGACCGTGGGCGATCAGGCCGGGCAGGGCGCGTTCGACGGTATCCGGCGCAACGAGCACGGGCGGTGCAGCGGCGGTGCGCCCCGCCAGTTGCGGCGATACCACGGTGCCCGCCGGTCCGCGTGCCAGCAGGTAGCCCTCGCTGGTCAGCAACTGATAGGCCAGCTCCACCGTGCCGCGCGCCACGCCCAGCTCTCCGGCGAGCCCACGCACCGGTGGCACGCGCTCGCCGGGGCGCAGCGCGCCACGGGTAATGGCATCGCGGATGCGCTCGTAAAGCTGGCGATAGATCGGCAGCTCGTGGCTCGGGTCCAGCGGCTGGCGGAAGGAATCGAGGGGCGAGGTCATGGCCTATCCAGGGTGGGGATGATTCCGGAAGACGACTATGCCATGACCGATATCAAGTCGTCCTGGCGGCCGCGATGCAGGATCAGCGTCTAGGCTTGCAGGCAGTGTTGAAAAGCGGGCGCCGCGACTCCATCTGTTAGGACAGAACCCGCTTTTTCCACCTGTTCGCCTCGCAGTGCGCGCAGCGGCTCCGACTGCCCGCGCGAATCCCCCGTGTCCCAGGCGCCGACAGGTCCAACGCATGTGAGGAGTGACCGTTACCGATGGAATTCAAGGACTATTACGCGGCGCTCGGGGTCGAACCCGATGCCGACGACAAGGCGATCAAGACCGCCTACCGCAAGCTGGCGCGCAAGTACCATCCGGACGTCAGCAAGGAGCCGGACGCCGAGGCGAAGTTCAAGGACGTCTCCGAGGCCTACGAGGTGCTGAAAAGCCCGGAGAAGCGTGCCGAGTACGACGAACTGCGCAAGTACGGCTCGCAAGGACCGCAGTTCGAGGCGCCGCCCGGCTGGCAGCCACGCGGTGGTTTCGACGGCCCGTCGCCGGGGCACGAACAGGACTTCAGCGACTTCTTCGAGCAGATATTCGGTGGCCGTGCCGGTGGCGCTCACGCTGGCTTCGGCGGTGCGCGCCAGCCGCAGGCCCATCGTGGCCGGGACGTGGAGATGGAAGTCCCGCTGTTCCTCGAGGAAACCCTCTCAGGCGACAGCCGGCCGATCAGCTTCAGCCTGCCCAGCTACGACGAGTACGGCCGCAAGCTGCCTCCGCAGAGCAAGACGCTGAACGTGAAGATTCCCGTGGGCACCGCCGACGGCGAACGCATCCGCCTCAAGGGGCAGGGTGCGCCGGGTATCAACGGCGGGCCGGCGGGTGATCTGTACCTGGCGATTCGCCTGGTTCCGCACCCGGTCTTCGATGTCGATGGCCGCGACCTGGTCGTTACCGTGCCGGTGGCGCCCTGGGAAGCTGCGCTCGGCGCCAAGGTGGAAGTACCCACGCTGAGCGGGCGGATCAACCTCGGCATCCCGGCCAACAGCCAGGCCGGCCAGCGCCTGCGCATCAAGGGTAAGGGCCTGCCGAACAAGGGCGAGGCCTTCGCCGGCGATCTGTATGCCGTGCTCAAGGTGGTAATGCCGAAGACGGCGGACGAGGCGACCCGCAAACTCTGGGAAGAACTGGCTGCCAAGGCGGCCTTCGACCCCCGTGCCGATTGGGGTAAACGCGCATGACGACGACAGTGATGGTGGTGGACCTCGACGAGCTCTGCCAGTCGGTGAACCTCCCCCGCGACGTGCTCGTCGAGATCGTCGAGGTGGGTATCGTGGAGCCCCGCGAACAACGCGCAGGGCATTGGGTCTTCGATTACCAGGCGGTCAGCGTGGTGCGTCGCGCGGTGCGCTTGCGCCGAGAGTTCGAGCTCGACTGGCCGGGCATCGCCCTGGCGCTGCGCCTGCTGGACGAAGTGGACGAGTTGCGTGCGGAGAACCGCTACCTGCGCCAGCGCCTGGCACGGTTGCTGGAGGATTAGCCGCCGCTACTGCACTGCCGCCGCAGCCTGGTCCAGTGGGATGAACTGCACCAGGCCGAGGATCGGCGCGGCCAGGATGCCCTGCACGTAGTTGATACCGCTGCGGCGCAGGCTTTCATGGGTCATCTGCGCCAGCAACTCCAGGCGGCCGATCATGCGGCCGAACTCCCGCTCGAAGGACAGGTTGCGCCCGCTGCTGCTGATCTCGTTGGAGAGCAGCAACGGTTGGCCATTGCTGTCGGTTCGACTGGCCAGCAGCCAGGCAGCCACCTCGATGTTCCAGGCCGCATTGGCGGTCATCTGCGCGTTCAGTCCACTGAGCAGGTGCTGCGTGTCGGTTCCGCCGTAAAGCTCGAAGAGCATGCTGCCTATCCCGTAGATCAACGTGCCGGCCCGGTCGCCCTGGAATTCGGGGGCGAAGGCCAGGGGGAGCACGTCCACCGACTTCCTGCCGTCCAGCCCGGGCAGCGGTTGTTGGTTGCGGATGGCGTCCATGACTCGCTGGTGAGCCTGTTCCCGTGAAGTCGCGCCTGTTTTCTTCCATTGGCCAGGATTGCGCTTGTAGAGCTTGTCGAGCAGCAGCGACAGGCTGCCGAGGTTGTCGCGCATCGCCAGGTTGGCGGCGCGGTTGGCGTCGTTCTGCAGCATCTGCCCGGAGCTGAATCCCTCGCCGTCGACCTTCTTTTTCACCGGCGGTGAAGTGCAGCCGGTGAGCAGGGCGGTGGCTAGGATGCAAAACAGAAGGTGGCGCAGCATTGACGGTCCGGGCGCAGGTAGCGGGCCTGAACCTTGGCGTGTGAGGAGTCGTGGGGCCAGCCGGAACGATCGCGAATGCCGGGTGCCGCAGCGGCCTGCGACCGGCTACTCAGAATGGCGGGGAGGGAAAGCGCCGGCGGGTGCCGGCGCTCGCGGCGATCAGCGCGGCTGGTTCTGCACGATCCAGGCGGAGAAGGCATCGATGATGCTCTTCAGGAAGGGCTCGGTCTTCTCCGACAGCTTGCCGGCTTCGTCGAAGAAGCCGCCCGCACCGCCCAGGTAGGCTTCAGGCTGCTGCAGCACCGGCATGTTGAGGAACACCAGCGACTGGCGCAGATGGTGGTTGGCGCCAAAGCCGCCGATGGCCCCCGGAGAGGCACTCACCACGGCGCAGGGCTTGGCGTTCCAGGCGCTCTTGCCGTATGGGCGCGAGCCGACGTCGATGGCGTTCTTCAGCACGCCGGGCACCGAGCGGTTGTATTCGGGAGTGACGAAGAGCACCGCGTCAGCGCGGGCGATGCGCTCGCGGAAGGCGCTGTAGGTGGCGGGCGGAGTGCCCACATCGAGCTCTTCGTTGTACAGCGGCAGGTCGCCGATCTCCACGATCTCCAGCTTCAGGTTGGCCGGCGCCAATGCGGCGAACGCCTTGGCTATCTTGCGGTTCAGGGATTCCTTGCGCAGGCTGCCGACGACAACGGCAACATCGAAGACTTGGCTCATGGCGACTCCTCAGGATCGGGGTATTGAGCCGTTTGTTATAGACGATGAGCGTGACATTGCGTGGACATGGATCAAGGTTCGGCAATCATGTCCTGGTTGTTCTGCATGATCTTGGCTCTGTGGGGTGGGGCATGGCGTCACTAGAGTGGTGCCATGTCCCGCCCGTCCGATTCGAGGTCTCCCATGTGCATGAAAGTCTTCTTCGCCGGCGCCAGCGGTGCCATCGGCCAGCGACTGTTGCCGATGCTGCTGGAGCGCGGCTATCAGGTATTGGCGATCAGCCGCTCCGCACAACGCGCCGCAACGCTGGAAAGCGCCGGCGCGCGGGCGATGCTGCTGGACGTTTATGACGCGCCAGCCCTGCATGCCGCGCTGCTGGAGTTCCAGCCGCGCTGGGTGATCCATCAGCTCACGGACCTGCCAGCCGGTCTGGAGCCAGCCCTGATGCCTGCCGCCCAGTCGTGCAACGCGCGCGTTCGCCGAGAAGGTACCGCCAATCTGGTGGCCGCGGCCCGTGCCGCCGGCGTCGAGCGCATGGTCGCGCAGAGCATCGCCTGGGCTTACGCGCCGGGCGAGCTGCCGCTGCACGAGGAACAACCGTTGGACCTGGGGGCTGAAGGCCCACGCGCCGTCAGTGTCGGCGGCGTCGCCGCGCTTGAGGAGGCGGTGCTCGGTGCCCGTCCGATGGAGGGCATCGTATTGCGCTATGGCCGGCTTTATGGGCCTGGAACCGGTACCGACATGGCTGATCCGAGGCTGGCCGTGCATGTCGACGATGCCGCCCGCGCCGCGCTGCTGGCGCTGGAGTGGGGGGCGCACGGCGTCTACAACGTCGCCGAGCAGGACATCGACGTCAGTTCGGCCAAGGCGCGCCATCGCCTGGGCTGGCAGCCGGGCTTTCGCCTGGCGGGACTGTCAGCGTGAACCTCGCCGTGATTCTCGTATCGCGACGTGAGGTACGCACCGGGCTGGCGCTGGTCGTGACCGTCGCCGCAGGCGCTTTGCTCTGGCAGCCCGGATCGCGGCCAGTGGCGAGCCTTGCGCAAAGCCATGCCGGACCTTTGGCCAGTGCACGGCCCGGCACACAGGTGAAGCGCCTGTCCTGCGAGCCGCTGGCCGACATGCCCGGCAAGGTCGTCACCACGTTGCAGGTGGACTTCCCGCCCAACGGCTACACCCCGGCGCACCGCCATCCCGGCGCGGTAACCGCCATCGTGCTCAGTGGTCAGGTGCGCTCGCAGATGCAGGGCCTGCCGGCGCAGACTTACGCCGCGGGCCAGACCTGGTTCGAGCCCAGCCGCGAACTGCACCTGTTCGCCGAGAACCCCAGCGCCAGCGAGCCTGCGCGCCTGCTGGCAGTGATTGTCAGTGAAGAGAATTGCGGCCCGTTGGTGATCCCCGAACCGACCGTCGACCACCGCCATTGATGCTTTGCGAAAGGAGACTCGCATGACCCCGCTCACCCCCTTTGGCGCCGCCCAGCTCGATGCGGCCCTGGCACGCCTCGGTCTGCCGCCGCGGCGCCCCGCGCCGACGCTGGAGAACCTCGACCGGCTGATCGTCGCAGCACTGCATCACCTGCCTTTCGAGAACCTCGACGTGCTGCTGGAAAAGCCCATCCTGATCGAGCCGGATGCCGTGTTCGCCAAAGTCGTCGAACATCGACGCGGCGGTTACTGCTTCGAGCTGAACAGTCTGTTCGCCCGCCTGCTGTCCAGCCTCGACTACCGGGTGACGCTGCTGGTGGCGCGGGTGCGCTGGGGCCTTCCTGCGGATGCGCCGCTGACCCCGCAGACGCACCTGCTGCTGCGTGTCGACCTGCCCGAGGGGCCACACTTGGTGGATATCGGTTTCGGCGGCCCTGCCTCGCCGAAAGCCCTGCCACTGCGGGTGAACGACGAGTTGCCCGGTGGCTGGCGCATCGCCGGTTCTCTCGAGGAGGAGCTGGAAATCGCCACGCGTTCATCCTCCGGCTGGCAGACGCTGTACCGCTTCACCCTCGCCCCTCAGCACTGGGCGGACTACGGCATGCGCAACTGGTACACCTCGACCTACCCGCAGAGCGTGTTTCGCAACTCCCTGCGGGTGGCACTCAGCGAGGAGGGCGCGCGGTTGTCGTTGCTCAATGGACAGTTCACCCGGCGTTGCGCGGACGGCGAAGTCGAGCAGCACAGCATCGAGAGTGCCGATGAACTGCTTGGCCTGCTGCGTGAGCGTTTCCATCTGCAGCCGGAGGTGGTGGATAGCGATGCGCTACATCGCCGGCTTGGGCAACTGCTGCTGGCGTAAGGTCATTCGCCAGCGGCGGTGGCCGGCACGTCCGGCGCCATGCCGATGGCCAGCCGCACGATGCGCCCCGGCAACTCGTCGCGTTGCAGCGAGCCACCGGGTGAGCCCTCCAGCCAGCTTCCCGCGAGGTCGGAGGCTTGGCATTGCAGGGTGCGCTCCTTCATCAGCAGTTCGCCGGGCGCGGGCTGCAACCAACGGCAGCGACCGTCGAAAATGCGCGCGCCCCTGTCCGGCATGCGTTGGGCTGCGTCGGGCAGGCGATTGCGGAAGTCGAGCGTGGCGAAGGCCTGGTCCGGCGCTCTGGGACTGCCGGCGAGATCGGCGGAGTCGCCGTCGAGCCGGATCTGAATTCGGCTGAGGTCCCGCCTGCAGCCACCCTCGTGTGTGCTCAGTGGTACCTGGAAACTGACCCGGTGCGGCCGCTCGCTGTGGCCCGGCGTCTCGAAGAGGTGATGGGTGACCGTCTGACTGGCGGAATCTCCGCAGTTGGCGCCGCTGTACTGCGCATCGCCAGTGAGCTGGAAGTCACCGGGCAGGTCGGCTTCGAAAGTGAAGTCGTCGCTCGCGCAGCCAGTCAGTGCGAGAGCCGCCATAACGGAGAGCAACGGCCACAGGTGGCACTGGAAGGGGCGGGGAGGCATGACGAAGTCCTGCGGCAGTCGAAACTGCGCAGGAGCATCCACTGATCATCGCGGCGCCAGAATCGGATAGGTCCGGTCTGCGTGTAGGAATGCGCTCAGCCGATCATCCCGAAACCGCGCGCCATCAAGGTTGCCAGCAGCGGCAGGATCACCAGAGCCAGCAGCTCGATGCGGATCGTCATGATCACCAGCTTGGCCTGGCGTTCGCTGGGCACTGGGACGCGCCCGGCCTTGAGCTCATTGCGCCAGTTGAGGAAGGTCATGGTCGGCAGGATCGAGAGGATAGCCACGAGGACGAAAAGACCGATCTTGGCGTGGAACAGGCTGTTGTGCAGGTAGTAGTCCGTCCCTTTGGCGAACCAGACGACGCGCGCGGCGCCGGTCAGCAGCACCAGGCCGGCGCAGGCGCCGTACGCCAGGTCGACTATCACCAGGCTGCGCGCCCGCGACAGGTCCAGCGGCAGGCGGAACAACTGGTGCTCCAGCACCAGCAGGGCGAACAGGAGGAAGATCGACAGGTAGTGCAGGTACGCGGCAATGGCTTGGGCCATGAGAGGGTCCTCTGCTGGGGCCTTTCTTCTGATCAGGCTGAAGCCGGTGGTGCGCTGAAACTCACCCGGTCGCGTCCGGCCTGCTTGGCACTGTAGAGCGCGGCGTCGGCACGTTCCAGTGCCTGGTCGATCTGTTCTTCCGCTGCCAGCAGGGTGCAGCCGATGCTCAGGCTGACTGGCAGCGGGCCGCAGGCCAACGGCACCGGCTCGTGTCCGATCAGTTGGCGCACGCGTTCGGCAACGCGCTGCAGTTCCTCACCATCCTTTACCTTCAGCAGGGCAACGAATTCCTCGCCACCCTGGCGCACCAGCAGGTCGTCCGGCCTCAGGGCAGCACGCAGGCGCCGCGCGCATTCGCAGAGCACCTGGTCTCCGGCGGCGTGGCCGTACTTGTCGTTGATCGCCTTGAAGTGGTCGAGGTCGGCGTAGATCACGCCCAGCTGTACGTGGCTTTCCCGTGCCAGGCGGCACTCGCGGTCCTGGAAGGTGAGCAGACCGCCGCGGTTCCACAGCTGGGTCAGGGGGTCGAGCAGGGCCTTGCGCTGTTCGCGGTCCATCTCCACGCGCAGGTCGCGGTTGCTCTGGATCAGGCTGCGCAGTTGCAGATAGCCCTCGGCAAGGGTGGCGAGGTCGCGGAAGTTGGCCTGCTGCGCCTCGGTCATGCTGCGTGGCCGCGGATCGACCATGCACAGGGTGCCGATGGCCTGGCCGTTGCCGGCGCGAAGCGGGCGACCAGCGTAGAAGCGGATATAGGGCGGGCCGAGTACCAGCGGGTTGTCGGCGAAGCGTTCGTCGAGGGTGGCATCGGGCACCAGCAGGGTGTCGTCGCCGAGGATCGCGTAGCCACAGAAGGACACGTCGCGCTGGGTCTCGCTGGCATCCAGGCCGACGCGGGCCTTGAACCACTGGCGCTCCTGGTCGATCAGGCTGATCAGCACGGTATCGACTTTCACCAGGTCCTGGGTCAGCTGAACGAGGGTATCCAGGTAGTGCTCGGCCGGGGTGTCGAGCAGGTTCATCTCATCCAGGGTCTGTTGGCGCAGGGATTCGTCAACGGGAATGGGACAAGCCGGCATGGCGTCTCCTCAACAGGTCAGGGGCTGGCAGGTACCTGCCAGGCATCTTGGCGTGTCAGCTTCCACGCGTAGCCGGCGAGGACCAGCGCGCGCAGCAACATGAAGCATAGGAAGGTTAGCCATAAACCGTGATTTCCCCAGCCCTGCAGCGCGAACCCGAGCGGCAGGCTGGCGGCGCAGGCCAGCAGCATGGCGTTGCGCATCTCGCGGGCGCGGGTGGCGCCGATGAACAGACCGTCGAGCAGGTAGCTCCACATGCCGATGAGCGGCAGGCAGGCGAGGTAGGGCAGGTACTGGTCGGCGGTGGCACGTACTTCCGGAATGTCGCTCTGCAGGGCGATGAACAGATGCCCGAAGACGGAGAAGAAGGCGACGAACAGCAGGCTGGCGATCAGCGACCAGCCGCACGCGACCACCAGTGACCGGCGCAGGGCGGTGCGGTCGCGGCCGCCGATGGCGTGGCCGCACAGCGCCTCGACGGCATGGGCGAGGCCGTCGAGGGCATAGGCGGTGACCATCAGGCCATTGAGCAGCAGGGCGTTGGCCGCCACCGTGGCGTCGCCCAGGCGCGTGCCCTGCACTGTGAGCAGGAAGAACACGCCCTGCAGCGCCAGGCTGCGGATGAAAATGTCGCGGTTGACCATCAGCAGCGGCCGCCAGCTGGCCCAGGCGCGCAGGCGTGACCAGTCCGGCAGGCCGGGGAAGCGCCTGAGCGCGCCACGGGTCAGCGCCAGGCCTAGCAGCGCACCGCCCCATTCGGCGGTCACCGCCGCCTTTGCCGCGCCGGCCACGCCCCAGCCCAGGCCCAGCACGAACCACAGGCTGAGCACGATATTGATGAGGTTGGTGGTCAGCAGGATCGCCAGCGGCGCACGGGCGTTCTGCGTGCCGAGGAACCAGCCGACCAGTGTGTAGGTGGCCAAAGCTGCTGGCAGGCCGAACAGGCGGATGTGGAAGAACTCACGGGCCAGCACATCCAGCTCGGGGGACGGGCGCATCAGCTCGAGCGCGGGGCCGGTCAGCGGCACGGCCAGCAGACTGAGCAGCAGGGCGAGGCCGAGAGCCAGCAGCAGGCCCTGGCCGAGAATCCTCCGCAGTGCTCCGCCCTCTTCACGGCCGGCTGCCTGGGCGGCGAAGCCGGTGGTCCCCATGCGCAGGAATCCCAGCACGCCGACCAGCAGGGTATAGAGCCCGCCGCCGACCGCCACGGCGCCCAACTGGTGTGCGTGCGGCAGGTGGCCGATCACCGCGCTGTCCACCAGGGTGACCAGCGGCACAGAGACGTTGGAGAGGATCATCGGCGCGGCGAGCGCCCAGACACGACGGTGGGTTGGCGTGTGCCGCCAGGCTTCGAGCAGGGAATTCATGAGGGGCTCCTGAGCTGGCGCGCAGTATAGCGAGCCACCTCAGACGCGGGCGTTCCCCGTAGGAGCGAGCTTGCTAAGGCACGGTGCTATTCGGTTCGCGAGCAAGCTCGCTCCTACGAAAAGCACAAAAGACGCCGTTTCTCCCTGACGGATTGTTATTCAGGCAGTCTTCTTGCGGTAGGCGCAGTAGCCGGGGCGCGGGCCGACCTGCGGGTGGTTGCGGCAGGTGTCCGGGCGCTTGGCGTAGACGCTGCAGAGACGGGTCTTGCGGTCGAGGAAGTAGCAGTCGCCGTTGCTGGTGCGGGTCAGGGTGAAGATGCCGCTCTTCTGGTTGAAGCGCTCGACGACGCCTTCCTTCAGCAGGCGCTTGGCGATGTGCTTCGCCGGCTCGTCGCGCTCGAACTCGTCGACCACGCCGATACGAATGAGGTCGTTGACGTTCACCTCCGCCGGCATGGTGCAGCAGGTGGCGTTGCAGTCCTTGCACAGGCCCGAGGTGTACTTCGCCCAGGTTTCCAGGCGGTCCAGTTCGGCGTTGGCGATCAGCGGTGGTTTTCTCATGGCGGCAAGTCGGTGCGGTGGCGCGAAGGCGCGCATCATAGTGGTCGGCGCGCCGATTTGCTCGGGCTTTCGACGAACAGAGTGGCGATGAACAGCAGGGTGATCTACAGAGCGGCGATTCCGCCGTTATTGCGCAGATAGTCCTTGAAGGTCGGGTAGCAGATGAGGAACCAGGGTGTGAAACGCTCCGGGTGCGCAGCCATCTCGGCTTCCAGCTCGGGCAGGGCGACGTAGCGGAAGTCGTCGGCCTCTTCCGGATCGGGGTGCGGCGATTGCTCGTCGACGGCGCCGAACAGGTGGCCGTACTCGTGTTCGGTCATGCCGTTGGCCAACTCCAGGCGATAGCTGAACTCGAACAGCTTGTGCAACTCGACCTGTACGCCCATCTCCTCGCGCAGCCGGCGTTCGGCGGCGTGCTTCGCGGATTCGTTCGGGTAAGGGTGGCCACAGCAGGTGTTACTCCACAGCCCGCCACAGTGGTACTTGCCCGCCGCGCGGCGTTGCAGCAGCAGTTCGCCGGCGCGGTTGAAGACATAGACCGAGATGGCGCGGTGGCGCAGCCCCAGATGATGGGCCTGGTGTTTTTCCATCGTGCCGGTCGGGTTGTCGTGTTCGTCGACCAGGATCACCTGGATATCGGTCATGGAAATCTCCTGCGGGCGAGCCATCCGAGCTCAGAGTAGACGGATGGTGTTCAGCCCTTGCGGATCATCCAGATACCAACGGCGATGGCGGCCATGCCGGCGATCTTCAGGGTGCTCACCGGCGCTTCCTTGAAACCGGCCCAGCCGAAGTGGTCCAGCGCCAGTGCCATGCCCAGCTGGCCAGCGAGCACCAGCACCATGAACATCAGCGCGCCGACGCGCGGTGCGGCGAAGGCGGCGATGAAGATGAAGAACATCCCCAGGAAGCCGCCGCACCACTGCCACCAGGGCATCCCGCGCATCGCCGCGAGGCTGGGGAATTCGCGGTTGGCCAGGGTCAGCGCAAGCAGACCCAGCATGCCGACGAAGAAGGAAATCAGTGCGGCGGCCAGCACGCTGGACACCTGTTTGGCCAGTTGGCCGTTGATGCCGGCCTGAAGTGGCAGACAGGCGCCGGCGATCAGTGGCAGGACGAACAACCACCAGGGTGGCGTAGGCATGGGAAACTCCGGAAATGCTCAGTGAGCAGGGCAGCGAAGGGCTGGCCTGCGGTCGATCGAGAATAGTTAGCCGCGTAGTATGCACCAGACGGGAGCATCGCTCCCGCCCCGATGGAGGTCCCAACCATGGCCACCCGCGCCTCCCGCGTGCTGAGCGTCCGCATCGAGCGTCCGCGCGACGCTGCCTACGCGTTCCTCGCCGATCCGAAGAACTTCCCCTATTGGGCCTCGGGCCTGTGCAGCGCCATCGAGCCGCTGGAAGGCGAACTCTGGCTGGCTCAGACGCCCCAGGGCCCCCTGCGCGTGCGTTTCTCGCCACGCAATGCGTTCGGTGTGCTCGACCACGACGTGCTGCCCGAGCAGGCCCCGGCCGTCCACATCCCGCTACGGCTGATCGCCAACGGCGATGGCTGCGAGCTGCAACTCACTCTGCTGCGCCAGCCGCAGATGGACGACGCTACCTTCGAGCGCGACGCGCAGTGGGTGGAGAAGGACTTGCGAGCGATCAAGGTGTTGCTGGAGTCCTGAGCCCAGGCGAGTGCATGGTTGTAGGAGCGAGCTTGCTCGCGAACCGTCCGGCGCTGGAGTAGCCGGAAAATTCGTTCGCGAGCAAGGACTGGGCGTCCCCCTCGGTCCTACGAAAAGCGGTTACAACCGCGCGGCGAGTTCGGCACCTTCGCGAATGGCCCGCTTGGCATCCAGCTCCCGCGCCACGCTGGCGCCGCCGATGACGTGGTAGCGCAGGTTTTCTGCCGCCAGCGTCGGTTGCAACTCCAGCAGCGGCTCCTGGCCGGCGCAGATCACCACGTTGTCCACCGCCAGGCATTGCTCCTGGCCGTCGATGCGCAGGTGCAGGCCGTCATCGTCGATGCGCAAATACTCCACTGCGCCCAGCATTCGCACGCCGTGATGCTTGAGGTGCGCGCGGTGCACCCAGCCGCTGGTCTTGCCCAGTCCGGCGCCGGGCTGGCCGGCCTTGCGTTGCAGTAGCCAGAGCTGCCGGTGTGTGGATGCGGCGACCGGCGGGATTAGCCCGCCTCCCGTGGCGTTGTCGAGGTCGATGCCCCATTGGCCGAGCCATTCGCCCAGAGGTTGCGGGCTGTCACGCTCGCTCAGCAGGAAGCTGGCGACGTCGAAGCCGATGCCGCCTGCGCCGATCAGCGCAACCTTCTGGCCCACCGCTGCACCCCGCAGCACATCGAGGTAACTGAGCACCTTGGCGTGGCTGATCCCCGGAATCGACGGCGTGCGCGGCTGGATGCCCGTGGCGACTATCACTTCGTCATACTCGCCGCTGAGTTCACCGCGCTGGATGCGCCGGCCGAGTTGCACTTCCACGCTCAGTTCGCCCAGGCGCACGGAGAAGTAGCGCAACGTCTCGTGGAATTCCTCCTTGCCCGGCACGCGCTTGGCCAGGTTGAACTGCCCGCCGATCTCCACAGCGGCCTCGAACAGCGTCACCCGGTGGCCGCGCTCGGCAGCGACGCAGGCGGCGGACAACCCGGCCGGCCCCGCGCCGATCACCGCGATGCGTTTGTGGACGCGTGCCTTTCGGTAGCGCAGTTCGGTCTCGAAGGCTGCGCGTGGATTGACCAGGCAACTGGCGCGGCGGTTGGCGAAGGCGTGGTCCAGGCAGGCCTGGTTGCAGGCGATGCAGGTGTTGATCGAAGCGGCGCGGCCAGCGGCGGCCTTGGCCACGAACTGTGGATCGGCCAGCAGCGGTCGGGCCATGGAGACAAGGTCTGCGTGGCCTTCGGCGAGCAACTGCTCGGCGACTTCCGGTGTGTTGATGCGGTTGCTGGCGATCACTGGCACGCGCAGTTCGCGGCGCAGGCGTGCGGTCACTTTGGCGAAGGCCGCGCGCGGCACCGAGGTGACGATGGTCGGCACCCGCGATTCGTGCCAGCCGACGCCGGTGTTGAGCAGGTCGATGCCGGCACCTTCGAGGGCGCGCGCCACGGTGCGTACCTCGTCCCAGCTGTTGCCCCCATCCACCAGATCGAGCAGCGACAGGCGGTAGCTGATGACGAAGCGCTCGCCCAACGCGCGGCGGGTACGACGGACGATCTCCAGCGGCAGGCGCATGCGGTTGCCCAGGTCGCCGCCCCAGCGGTCTTCGCGCTGGTTGGTTCGCGGGCAGAGGAACTGGTTCAGCAGGTAGCCTTCGCTGCCCATGATCTCCACGCCGTCGTAGCCGGCGGCGTGGGCGAGTTTCGCGCAGCGCACGAAGGCGGCGATGGTGCGCAGGATGCCGCGCTCGGACAGCTCGCGCGGGGCGAACCAGCTGATCGGCGACTTCACCGGTGAGGCCGAGACCACCAGCGGGTGATAGCCGTAGCGCCCGGCGTGGAGAATCTGCAGCAGGATGCGCCCGCCCTCGCGGTGCACCGCCTGGGTTAGGCGACGGTGCGCCGGCACCTGAAGGCCGCTGGTGAGACTGCTGCCCAGCGGCAGCAACCAGCCTTCGCGGTTGGGTGCAAAGCCGCCAGTGATGATCAGCCCGACGCCGCCGCGCGCACGCTCGCGGTAGTAGGCAGCGAGCTTGCCGAAGTCCCACAGACGGTCTTCCAGCCCGGTGTGCATCGAGCCCATCACCACGCGGTTGCGCAGTTGGAGGGGGCCCAGGTCCAGCGGGGCGAGCAGGTGAGGGTAGGGCGAGGCGGCGGACGACATGGAAGCGCTCTTGGGCAATCAGGTCCTGCCACCCTAACGGGACGGTGGTGGGGCGGTTAACGGCCCGGCTGCCGTGCCGTTCGGGCATTTCGGTCAAGCGCTTCGGTTGACAGGAGCGCCACAGCTTCCAGACTGAAACCATGGCAGGGCTGCAAGGCCCCGATCGCAGGCTGAAGTGACGGAGGTCGTCATGAAAGCGATAAGAACAAGACACGCGCGCCATTACCTGCTCGCTGCCCTCATCGGCGTGGCGCTGCTCGGGCTGCACGAGTCCCTGCAGCCGGATCGGGCACAATCCGCTTGTCGCCCCGATGGCGAGAGTATCTCCTGCGCCTACCCGCCCGTTGCCCATTTGGGGGTACTTGGCAGTGCGTTCTAAGTGACGCACTGACGCGCGTCAATGCGCCGCAAAGTCTCCGCGTGCATGGTCAGCGCCCGGCTGAAGACTGGCTTATTGCCTCAGCTTGGCTATCTTTTAAGCAGCAAGGGTCCGGCCATGCACCGGACGTACGCTGCCTGATCAGGAGACGCACGATGGATATGAACCGTCGGCAATTTTTCAAGGTCTGCGCCGTGGGCCTTGGAGGATCGAGCCTGGCGGCACTCGGGATGGCACCCCCGGATGCATTCGCCGACCAGATCCGCCATTTCAAGCTTGCGCGCACCGTCGAGACCCGCAACACCTGTCCGTACTGCTCGGTCGGCTGCGGCATCCTCATGTACAGCCAGGGTGATGCGGCGAAGAACGTTGCGCAGAACATCATCCACATCGAGGGTGATTCCGATCACCCGGTCAACCGCGGCACGCTTTGCCCCAAAGGCGCCGGCCTGCTCGACTTCGTCCACAGCCCCAACCGCCTGAAGTACCCGCAGATTCGCGAAGCGGGTTCGTCGGAGTGGAAGCGCATCGGCTGGGACGAGGCGCTGGATCGCATCGCCAAGCTGGTGAAGGAAGACCGCGACGCCAACTTCATCGAGAAGAACGCCCAGGGCCAGACGGTGAACCGCTGGCTGACCACCGGCTTCCTGGCCGCGTCGGCGTCTTCCAACGAGGCCGGCTACATCACCCACAAGGTGGTTCGTTCTCTCGGCGTACTGGCGTTCGACAACCAAGCGCGTGTCTGACACGGCCCGACGGTGGCAAGTCTTGCCCCGACGTTTGGCCGTGGAGCCATGACCAACCATTGGACCGACATCAAGAATGCCGATCTGATTCTGATCATGGGCGGAAACGCCGCTGAAGCGCACCCGTGCGGCTTCAAGTGGGTGACCGAAGCCAAGGCGCACAACAAGGCGCGCCTGCTGGTGGTCGACCCCAGGTTCACCCGTTCCGCTTCGGTGGCCGACTACTACGCGCCCATCCGTACCGGCACGGACATCGCCTTCCTCGGCGGCCTGATCAACTACCTGCTGGAAAACGACAAGTACCAGAAGGAATACGTGCACAACTACACCGACGTCTCCTTCATCGTGAAGGAAGGCTTCGGCTTCGAGGACGGCCTGTTCAACGGCTACGACGCGGAGAAGCGCACCTATCCGGACAAGTCGTCCTGGCAGTACGAGATGGGCGAGGACGGTTTCGCCAAGGTCGACCCGACCCTGACGCATCCGCGCTGCGTGTTCAACCTGATGAAGCAGCACTACAGCCGCTATACGCCGGACGTGGTGAGCAACATCTGTGGCACGCCCAAGGACATGATGCTCAAGGTGTGGGAAGAGATTTCCACCACCGCGGCACCGACCAAAGTGATGACCATCATGTACGCCCTGGGCTGGACCCAGCACTCGGTGGGCGCGCAGATGATCCGCACCGGTGCGATGGTCCAGCTGTTGCTGGGCAACATCGGTATGCCCGGCGGCGGCATGAACGCCCTGCGCGGCCACTCCAACATCCAGGGTCTGACCGACCTGGGGTTGCTGTCCAACTCGCTTCCCGGCTACATGACCCTGGCCGGCGATGCCGAGCAGGACTTCACCGCCTACCTGGCCAAGCGCACCGCCAAGCCGCTGCGTCCGGGGCAACTGTCGTACTGGCAGAACTATCCCAAGTTCCACGTCAGCCTGATGAAGTCCTGGTTCGGCAAGTCCGCGACCAAGGAAAACAACTGGTGCTACGACTGGCTGCCCAAACTGGACGTGCCAGGCGCCGGCTATGACGTGCTGCGTTACTTCGACATGATGTACCAGGGCAAGGTCAACGGTTACTTCTGCCAGGGCTTCAACCCCATCGCATCCTTCCCCAACAAGGCCAAGGTCAGCGCCGCGCTGGCCAAGCTGAAGTGGATGGTGGTGATGGACCCGCTGGCGACCGAAACCTCCGAGTTCTGGCGCAATGCCGGCGAGCACAACGACGTCGACACCAAAGCCATCCAGACCACGGTGTTCCGCCTGCCCACCAGCTGCTTCGCCGAGGAAGACGGCTCCATCGTCAACTCCGGCCGCTGGCTGCAGTGGCACTGGAAAGGCGCCGAGCCGCCGGGTGAGGCACGTACCGACATCGCCATCATGAGCGGCCTGCTGCATCGCCTGCAGGCAGCCTATCGCAAGGATGGCGGGGCCTTCCCCGACCCGATCCTGGGTCTGGACTGGCCGTACCTGACGCCGGACGAACCGACCCCGGAGGAGATCGCCAAGGAATACAACGGCAAGGCGCTGGCCGACCTGATCGACCCGAACAACGGCATGGTCCTGGCGAAAGCCGGCGAGCAGCTTCCGGCCTTCGCGCTGCTGCGCGACGACGGCAGCACCGCCAGCGGCTGCTGGATCTTCGCCGGCTCCTGGACACAGCAGGGCAACCAGATGGGCCGCCGTGACAACAGCGACCCGTACGCCATGGGCCAGACCCTGGGCTGGGCCTGGGCGTGGCCGGCCAACCGGCGGATCCTCTACAACCGCGCTTCGGCTGATGTCAGCGGCAAGCCGTGGGACCCGGTGAAGAAGCGCCTGGTGTGGTGGAACGGCAAGGCCTGGGGCGGCACCGATATCCCGGACTTCAAGGCCGACTCGGCACCGGAAGCGGGGATGAACCCGTTCATCATGAACCCCGAAGGCGTGGCGCGTTTCTTCGCCGTCGACAAGATGGCCGAGGGCCCGTTCCCCGAGCACTACGAGCCGTTCGAGACGCCCATCGGGATCAACCCGCTGCACAAGGACAACCCCAAGGCCACCAGCAACCCGGCCGCGCGGGTGTTCAAGAACGACATGGAACTGTTCGGCAAGGCCGACGAGTTCCCCTACGCCGCGACCACCTACCGGCTCACCGAGCACTTCCACTTCTGGACCAAGCATTGCCGTCTGAATGCCATCGTCCAGCCGGAACAGTTCGTCGAGATCGGCGAGGCGCTGGCCAAGGAACTCGGTATCAAGGCCGGCGACCGCGTGAAGGTCTCCTCCAACCGCGGCTACATCAAGGCGGTGGCGGTGGTGACCAAGCGCATCCGTCCGCTGCAGGTCAACGGCCAGACCGTGCACCACGTGGGCATCCCCCTGCACTGGGGCTTCTCCGGGGTCGCGCGCAACGGCTACCTGACCAACACCTTGACGCCGTTCGTGGGCGACGGGAACACGCAGACGCCAGAGTTCAAGTCCTTCCTCGTCAACGTGGAGAAGGCGTGAGGTGAAGCATGAGTAGTCAAGACATCTACGCCCGCTCCGCCACGACCTTGCCGTCACCCTCGGTGCGGCACGAACAGGAAGTGGCCAAGCTGATCGACGTGTCCAAATGCATCGGCTGCAAGGCCTGCCAGGTCGCCTGCTCGGAATGGAACGAGCTGCGCGACGAGGTGGGCCACAACCACGGCACCTACGACAATCCGATCGACCTCACGGACCAGTCCTGGACGGTCATGCGCTTCACCGAGCATGAGAACCCCAACGGCAACCTCGAGTGGCTGATCCGCAAGGACGGCTGCATGCACTGCGAGGAACCTGGCTGCCTCAAGGCCTGCCCGAGCCCCGGGGCGATCGTGAAGTACGCCAATGGCATCGTCGACTTCAACCAGGACCACTGTATCGGCTGCGGCTACTGCATCACCGGCTGTCCGTTCAACATCCCGCGCATCTCGCAGAAGGACCACAAGGCGTACAAGTGCACCCTGTGTTCCGACCGCGTGGCGGTGGGCATGGAGCCGGCCTGCGTGAAGACCTGCCCGACCGGCGCCATCGTCTTCGGCACCAAGGAAGACATGAAGGAGCATGCCGCCGAGCGTATCGAGGACCTGAAGTCCCGTGGCTTCGAGAATGCCGGTCTGTATGACCCCCAAGGCGTGGGCGGCACGCACGTCATGTACGTGCTGCACCACAACGACCAGCCTTCGCTGTACGCCGGCCTGCCCGACAAGCCGGCCATCAGCCCGATGGTCAGCCTGTGGAAAGGCCTCACCAAGCCGCTGGGCCTGCTGGCCATGGCGGGCGTGGTGCTGGCCGGGTTCTTCCACTACACCCGCATCGGCCCCAACCGGGTCGAGGAGGACGAGGAAGACGGACCCGACCCCCAGGCGCCGGTGCACAAGGTCGACCCTTCGGTGCATGACTACGATCCGCGTGATCCCCGCTGACTGACTTCCGCCCTCCTCGCGGGGAGGGCGGATAAGGGCAGCAAGGAGCCCGACGACATGAAAAAAGATATCCAGCGTTACAACGCCAACGAACGGAGCAACCACTGGATGGTGGCCATTCTGTTCTTCCTCGCCGGCCTCTCGGGGCTGGCGCTGTTCCACCCGGCCATGTTCTGGCTGACCAACCTGTTCGGCGGCGGCCCGTGGACACGCATCCTCCACCCCTTCCTCGGGGTGGCGATGTTCCTGTTCTTCCTTGGCCTGGTGATCCGCTTCGCCCACCACAACCTGGTGGAGAAGCGCGACGTGCAGTGGCTCAAGCAATGGCGTGACGTGGTGACCAACCGCGAGGAGAACCTCCCGGAAGTCGGCCGCTACAACGCCGGGCAGAAGCTGCTGTTCTGGACCCTGCTGCTGTGCATGCTGGTGCTTCTGGTGACGGGCATCGTGATGTGGCGGGCCTACTTCAGCCACTGGTTCGGCATCGACATCATCCGCATCGCCTCGCTGCTGCATGCCTTCGCCGCCTTCGTGCTCATCTGCAGCATCCTGGTGCACATCTATGCCGGCATCTGGGTGAAGGGCTCGATGGGCGCCATGCTCTACGGCTGGGTCAGCCGAGGCTGGGCGCGCAAGCACCATGCGGCGTGGCTCAAGGATGTGGACAAGGGCAAGGGCCACTGAGCTTTGATCTAATCGCCGGCTGGCATTGACCTGCCAGCCGGCACGGACAGTCCCCTCTCCCACCGGGAGAGGGCTAGGGTGAGGGGCTCTTCCGGCCCCAATCCCCCATCAACAAGGAGTCCTGCGTGTCAGGCCGAATTCTCGAACCCGGGCAGATCGAAGCTGCCGCGAACATCCCGCCGCTGTTCAACCTGCCGCCCCATGACCTGTTCTCACACCGCTCCGCGCGCCTGCGCGAACTGGCGCCGGGCAATCCCCTGCAGGGCTACCTCGAACTGATTGCCGGCGTTTGCGATACCCAGCAGGCGCTGCTCGACCGCAGGCTGTTCCTGTCCTCGCCGGACGCGGCTGCCCTGGCGCGCAGTCGCGAACACCGCATGCCGCCGCTGGCCTATGAAGTGCTGGTGCGCGAAGGTGCGTGGTTGCCTCTGCTGGATGCCTTCCTCGACGCTTATGAGCAGACCGCCAACCCAGCCATAGTCGAAGCGCTGAAGACCCTGCGCAACGCTGACTCCGGCCAGCGCAAGGCCTGGGCGCTGGGGTTGCTCAACGGCCAGTTCGACCTGCTGCCGCCAGCGCTGGTGCCCTTCCTCGGCGCCGTGCTGCAGGTCGCCTTCAGCCAGTGGCTGCTGCAACTGCCCGACGACACCCTGGTGGAGACCGACAGCCAGACCCTCTGCCCGGCCTGCGGTGCTCCCCCGGTGGCCGGGATGATTCGCCACCAGGGCAAACACGCCGGCCTGCGCTACCTGGCCTGCTCGCTGTGTTCCTGCGAATGGCACTACGTGCGCGTCAAATGCAGCCACTGTGCCGAGAGCAAGGGCCTGGCCTACTACTCGCTGCAGCGCGAAGGCGTCGCCAGCGACCAGGCACCGCTCAAGGCCGAGACCTGCCCCGGCTGCCAGTCCTACCTCAAGCAGTTCTACCTGCAACACCACAAGCACGCGGAACCCCAGGCGGACGACCTGGCCAGCCTCGCGCTGGACATCCGCCTGGCCGAGGACGGCTACCTGCGCACCGCGCCAAACCTCCTGCTGGCGCCGGGCGGCTCCTCGTAGGACGGGTGGAGCGAAGCGATACCCATCGAGCACAGCATGGGTATCGCAGGCTCCACCCATCCTACGAAAGCCGAGCGACAACGGCGGATAACGCGTTTCGCGTTATGCGCCCTACACTGACTCCAGCCATCGTCCCCCGCACAAGGTTCGTCCATGACCTCGGTACGTTTGCCCTCCATCGACCGCCTGCTGCGTAGCCCGGCCTGCCAGCCGCTGCAGCAACGCTATGGCCGCGAGGCCCTGCTCAAGACCCTGCGCGATCTGCTCGACGAGCTGCGCGAACCCGCACGCCACGGCCACTTGGCTGCCGTCGAGCTGGAAGAGTCAGTGCTCGCTGGCCGTGCTGGCGAGCGCCTCGCGGCACACCACGCCAGCCGCGTGCGGCGCGTGTTCAACCTCACCGGCACCGTGCTGCACACCAACCTCGGCCGCGCCTTGCTCCCCGAGGAAGCCATCGAAGCGATCACGATGGCCGCGCGCTACCCGCTCAACCTCGAATTCGACCTGGCCACCGGCAAGCGTGGTGACCGCGACGACCTCATCACCGGGCTGATCCGTGAGCTAACCGGCGCCGAAGCCGTCACCGTGGTCAACAACAATGCTGCCGCCGTGCTGCTGGCGCTCAACAGCCTGGGTGCGCGCAAGGAAGGCATCATCTCCCGTGGCGAGCTGATCGAGATTGGCGGTGCCTTCCGCATCCCCGACATCATGTCCCGCGCCGGCGTGAAGCTGGTCGAGGTCGGCACCACCAACCGCACCCATGCCAAGGACTACGAGGCCGTGATCGGCCCGCGTTCCGGCCTGCTGATGCGCGTGCACACCAGCAACTACAGCGTGCAGGGCTTCACTGCCAGTGTGCCGACGCCGCAACTGGCGCAGATCGCCCACGCCCATAACCTGCCGCTGCTGGAGGACCTGGGCAGCGGCACGCTGGTCGATCTCACCCGCTGGGGCTTGCCCAAGGAACCGACGGTGCAGGAAGCCCTGTCTGACGGCGCCGACATCGTCACCTTCAGCGGCGACAAGCTGCTCGGTGGCCCCCAGGCCGGCCTGATCCTCGGCAGCAAGGAGCTGATCGGACGGATCAAGAAGAACCCGCTCAAGCGCGCCCTGCGGGTGGACAAGCTGACCCTCGCCGCGCTGGAGGCCGTCCTCAACCTCTACCGTGATCCGGACCGCCTGGCCGAGCGCCTGACCAGCCTGCGCCTGCTCAGCCGCCCGCAGGCCGATATCTGCACCCAGGCCCAGCGCCTTGCGCCGGCGTTTGCCACGCTGCTCGGCGAAGGCTGGAGCGTCAGCGCCGAAGATGCCCTGGGTATGATCGGTAGCGGCGCCCAGCCGGTCGCGCGGCTGCCCAGTGCCGCGTTGTGCCTGCGGCCAAACCAGCCCAAGCGCCAACGCGGCCGCGCCCTGCTGGACCTGGAAGAACGCCTGCGCTGCCTGCCAATCCCGGTGCTTGGCCGCATCGACGACGATGCGCTCTGGCTCGACCTGCGCCAGCTCGACGACGAGCCCGGCTTCGTCGCCCAACTGCCGCTGCTGGCCGAGGGCGACGCGTGATAGTCGGCACTGCCGGGCACATCGACCACGGCAAGACCTCGCTGCTGCGCGCCCTGACTGGCGTGGAAGGCGACCGCCGCCCCGCCGAACGGGAGCGCGGTATCACTATCGATCTCGGTTACGTGTATGCCGACCTGGGAGACGGCGCGCTCACTGGCTTCATCGACGTGCCGGGCCACGAGCGTTTCGTCCACAACATGCTCGCCGGCGCCAGCGGCATCGACCTGGTGCTGCTGGTGGTGGCCGCCGACGACGGCGTGATGCCGCAGACCCGCGAGCACCTCGCTATCGTCGAGTTGCTGGGTATTCGCCGCGCCATCGTCGCCCTGACCAAAGTCGACCGGGTGCTGTCCGAACGGGTGGAGCAGGCCACGGGTGAAGTGCAGGCATTGCTGGCCGAAGGGCCACTGGCCGGGGCGCCGATCATTCCTGTATCCAGCAGCAATGGCGAAGGCATCGACCGGCTTCGCGAGGCCCTTTGCGATGCTGCCCGAGAGACGCGTGAAGGCACAGCCGAGGGTGGATTCCGCCTGGCCGTCGACCGAACTTTCAGTGTCAGTGGCGCGGGCGTGGTTGTCACCGGCACGGCCTTCGCCGGCAACGTTCAAGTCGGTGACGAGCTGTTGCTGGGAAGTGCTGGGCGTCGTGTGCGCGTGCGCGGTCTGCACGCGCAGAACCGCGAAGCGCAGCAGGCCCACGCGGGCCAGCGTGTAGCGGTGAACATTGCTGGCGAACGCCTGAGCCTCGAGCAGATTCACCGGGGCGACTGGCTGATCGCTGGCGAACTGCATGCGCCCACCACGCGCATCGATATCGACCTGAATCTGCTGTCCAGCGAAACCCGCGCCTTCGCCCACTGGACGCCAGTGCATGTGCACCTCGGTGCGCAGGACGTCACCGGCCGCGTCGCACTGCTCGAAGGTGAGCGCCTGCAGCCCGGCGAGCACTGCTTTGCGCAGCTCGTGCTGAACGCCCCCAGCCACGCCGTGCATGGCGATCACCTGGTACTGCGTGACCAGTCCGCGCAACGCACGCTGGGCGGCGGTCGCGTGCTCGACCCTTTTGCCCCCGCGCGCAACCGGCGCAGCCCGGAGCGTCTGGAACAGCTCCGTGCCCTGCAGGGCGACAGCCTTGAAAGCGCTTTGCCGACGCTGCTGGCGCACGCCAGCAACGGCCTTGATCCCGCTCTGCTGGCGCGCCAGTTCAACCGCCCGCGTCAGGGCTGGCAGCTACCCGGCGAACTCGTCGAAATCCACACCCGGCTCGGCGCCCGGCTGTTCGCCGCCGAGCGCTGGTCCGCGCTGCAACAGCAACTACTCGATGCCCTGCAGCGCTTCCACGCCGAAGCCCCCGACGAACTCGGCCCCGACCGTGATCGCCTGCGCCGCTATGCCTTCTCGGCGCTTGAACGTCCGGTCTTCATCGCCCTGCTGGAAAGCCTGCTGGCGGTGGGGAGTGTCGACAGTAGCGGCCCCTGGCTGCATCTGCCGGATCACCGCGTCCAGCTGGGCGAAGCGGACGAAAAATTGCGCGAACGCCTCTGGCCGCTGTTGCTGGCCGGCGCCTTCGACCCGCCTTGGGTACGTGACCTCGCCCGCGAGCTGGGTGCGGACGAGGGCGATGTGCGCCTGCTGTTACGCAAGCTCGCCCGTCTGGGCCAGCTGCACCAGGTGGTGAAAGACCTGTTCTACCCCGAAGAGTCCCTGCGTCAACTCGCCGGCCATGCCCTGCACCTGCGCGACGAAGCCGGCATCATCCGCGCCGCCGCCTTCCGTGACCGCATCGGCATAGGCCGCAAGCGCTGTATTCAGCTGCTGGAATACTTCGACCGCATCGGCTTCACCCGCCGCTTTGGCAATGAGCGGCGGATCAGGGAGGATTCGGCGCTGGCGCAGGGCCCGTCGGAGGACGCTGCCTGACTATTGGTCGGAAGCGGATTTCGTGGGGACGGGTAAATCACCTACAGTAGATTAGATATATACAAGGTATATACCTATTCATTACCAGGTGAGCCCCATGAGCAAAGAAGCCGTATTCACCATGAAGCTCGAACCCGAATTGCGCGCCGAATTCATGGCTGCTGCCGAGGCTGCTCATCGTCCTGCTTCCCAGGTCATGCGCGAGCTGATGCGCGACTTCATTCGTCAGCAACATCAGGCCAGGCATTACGACGAGTACCTGCAGGCGAAGGTCGAGGCAGGACGAGCCTCGATAGTGGCCGGCGATGGACACTCCGACGAAGAAGTTGAAGCGGCCTTCGCGGCGCTCCGATCAAGGGCGTCCCCGAGTAAATGAAGGTCATCTGGACGAGAGACGCCCGGCAGGATCGTTTGGATATCTGGGAATACCTCGTCTGCGAAAACCCCGACGCTGCCGTACGGGTGGATTTGCTGTTCAGCGCCTCTGTCACCAAGCTCAGAAGTTTCCCGCAGATGGGCAAACCAGGTCGGATTCCCGGCACGCGCGAAATGATTCCCCATGAGAGCTATCGCATCGTCTATCAAGTCGAGGCGGACACTCTGTGGGTTCTTGCGCTGGTGCACACCGCCCGGATGTGGCCGGCATTGAGGGAGGACTGACAATTCTTCTCTGCCACTCTGAGCGCTGTCTTGCTGAAATCGAACAAGTATTAGCGCCCCGGCAGCACCTGATCCACCCGCTGCACGAGGTAGTCGTAGAACGGATTGGACGTCACCCGCTGGAACAGGTCCAGCCCGACGATCAGCACACCGCGTTCACCGCGGGGCGTGAGGGTGCCCAGGTGAATACCAAAGTCTTCGCCGGCCTGCGGGTGCTGGCCGTAGAGCGCATCGTCGGGCGGAAAGGGCAGCGCAACATGGGACAGCGAGAACAGGTCCGGCGGGTAGCTGGTCGCCAGTGGCAGGTTTTCCTGCTGCTGGCTGTGGGCTGGCGTGTGCAGGGCGCTGGCCTGGCTGGTTTGCGGGCTGTTGGAGATCACGGTCAGGTCGTAGTTGCGCTCGCGCTCCGGTAGCAGGCGATCACCGAGCGTGGCCATTTCCGGGCGCAGCAGCGGGCCATAGTTCAACGAGCGGTTGAGGTCGAACAGCACCAGTTCGCTGCCGTTAGCCGGTAGTCGGTCGTAGAGGTTGCTGATTACCGCCGGGGTGCTGACGGTGCTGTCGGCAAGGGACTGGAAGGTGAGGATAGGCGGCAGGCGGGCGAGGCTGCCGCTGCGGCCGGCGCTCTCCAGGCTGGCCTGCACGGCGTCAGTCAGCTCCACGGTCTGGCGTGCCGCGGCGATGGGGAAGGAGTTGTACTTGAACGGGTTGAACTCCGGCAGCACGTTCAGCCAGGCTGCCTTGGCGAAGGCCGGCAGCAGGGCGGGCAACCCGGCCAGTCCGGCGAACTGTGCGTAACGGGTGACGCCGATCATGGGCGAAATCAGGACCACCTGTTTCGGCATCGTGAGGCCCGGGTCGTCCAGCGCATCCAGGCTGTACTTCATTGCCAGTGCACCACCGTTGGAGAAGCCCACCATCAGCAGTGGTGCGCCTTTGGGCAGTTGTGTAGCGGCCTCGCGCACGGCCAGCCGGGTGGCGGCCATCCAGTCTTCCCAGTCCGCGTCGGTGAGCCCGGCCGGCACAGTGCCGTGGCCCGGCATGCGGATCGCGATTACCACGAAGCCCTGCTGCCGCAGATGCTCGCCCAGGTGGCGCAGGCTGTAGGGCGAGTCGGTCAGCCCGTGCAGCAGTACCGCTGCGCCGCGCACGTCACTGGCGGGGCGCATCTCGTAGGAGCGATTCCAGTCTGTGGAGAAGTGGCCGGGGTAGACCTGGCTCTGGTCGAAGTAGCGGTTGTAGGCGACGCGCTCGAAGGGTTGAAGGCTGGCCGCCATCTCCTTGCGCATGGCCTGCATCAACTTGTCCTCGGCGGCCAGGTAGCCGGCCCAGTCGATGCGATCGATCTGATCACTGTGCAGATCGCTCGGCACCCAGGTGTGCCAGGGCTCCAGCGGCGGGATGTTGCGCAGCGCAGCGACCCGTAGCCCCAGCGCCAGCACGGCGATGGCGAGTATGACGATGACCAGCCAGAGCAGCGCCCTGGTGAGTTTTGCGTTCAGCATGGAATTCCCTTGTCAGCGTGCGGGACAAGCATAGAGCCCCCGGCGCCACAAAGTTCGCCTGTGGATCAAAGGGTCGAGACCGCCTCGACGTAATCGGCGTTGCCGATGCCCACTTGAGCCCACACCGGGCGCGTCTCGTTGCCTTGTCGGTCGTACTGCTCGTCCGCGTCCCACAGCGTGACGATCTGCCCCGGAAACAGGTACTCGCTGTCAGTGAATTCGTGCGCGCCGGAACCGTCCGCCGAGGCGATCAGCGAGAACAGCTCGCCGGCCGCCAGTGAGAAAACATCCACCCCCCGGTAGCGGGCGAGGTAACGCTCACTCTGGGACAGGCCGATGAACCAGACGAACCCGTGCTCGTCGCACTCGGTCTGGATCGCGGCCTGACAGAAGTAATCCGTCGGCCCGTTGTACGACTCCAGCGGGAAACCCACGGCGGCCAGCGCATCCCGCGCCATGGCTCGTGTGTCGCCGAGACAGATGGGACCAATACCCTGATGAGGAGAAATGTCGAGGATGGGTAGAGTGGGCTTCATGCCGTGGGGCTCTTTGGGACACTGCTAGCGAGGTTAGAGCACGGACCAGCAATTCGTCGCCTTTTTCTGGCCAATAAATAGCAAATTGATTACAGATGGCCATGATTCAGGTGAGCAGCCCGGAAAGTTCCTTGGGACCTCTGCGGCATCACCGCGCTGGCATCCTTCATGGCAACAGTGGCAACATCCGGGCTCCCGCTTTCGCCGCTGCACTCGCGCAGCCGGCTTCTGTCCAGGGAAGGCAATCACGCCCGGTGGCGTGGCCGGGCTTCAAACCCGGTGGGGGACGGCAGCCGTTCCTGGGTGAGTTCGACTCTCACTGCCTTCCGCCACTTTCTTTCAGCAGATCATGATCCCCTCTTCGGGCATCAATTCTTTGCGAGCGCTTGCCACCTCGGAACCGAGCACAATCAATGACTGGATGTTGTGCCAGAACAGTTCCTCGGGAAATTTCGACGGGGCGAGCAGGTCCATGACGAGAAAATAGGGATGCTCGATCACTCCGGCCAAAGGTGGCACTACCCCGACGAGTTGCATGCAGTACTGCTCGGGGATTGGTTCGGAGTCGCAGACGGTTTCGACGAGGACGTAGCTACCAATGAGATCGGCGGCTTGGGTTAGGTCGAGCTTAGCCATGTCTTTCTCCTGGGCATCGAGGATTCCAACCTGGCGGCTCCATGACGAATTCACGTCCTTTGTCCCCGATGAGCAAACCGGGCTG
>NZ_SWDV01000037.1 GCF_005877905.1 Pseudomonas nicosulfuronedens
GCGTCCCCTTCGTCTAGTGGCCTAGGACACCGCCCTTTCACGGCGGTAACAGGGGTTCGAGTCCCCTAGGGGACGCCATTTTTATCGCTCTGCGATGCCTATAGGGCCACTGAGAATTTCAGTGGCCCTTTTGTTTTTTATCCCTCCAGAAAGTTGTCCTCCGACCAGTGGTCGCGCTTTCTGCTTGCTGATTTTTATTATGAGAATAATATTCTCTCCATAATATTTTTCGAGCGAGAGGCCAACCATGAGCGACAAGAAAGCCCAGACCCGTGAACGCATACTCTCCGCCGCCACCAGTGCATTGCTGCAGCACGGGCCGGTCGGCCCCAGCGTGGGCGAGGTGATGTCGGCGGCGGGTCTGACGGTGGGCGGCTTCTATTCGCACTTCGAGAGCAAGGACGCGCTGATGCTGGAGGCGTTCCGCCAATTGCTCGCCAAGCGCCGCGAGGGGCTCAAGCGTTTCGATCCGAAACTGAGCTTTGCCGAGCGTCGCGCGTTGACCGCGCAGTTCTACCTGTCGCGCAAGCATCGCGATAGCGAAGAAGAGGGCTGTCCGATCCCCAGTTCGCTGAACGAAGTGGCGAATCTGCCGGAGGCCTTTCGCCAGACCCTGGAAGAGCACGTGGAGTTGATGGTCGCGGCGCTGGCCGGCCGCCCCGAGGAAATCGACACCGTGCTCAGCGACATGGCCCTGATGATTGGTGGATTGGCGCTGGCCCGAGCCCTCGGCGACGGCGACCTGTCCGATCGTGTCCTGCGTGCCGCGAAGAAAGCGGTGATCTGAGGAGGTACGTCGAATGAGCAGTCTGAACTGGGTTCGAGGCATCAATGCCACCCTGGGCCGCGTCGCGCCTCAGTGGGCGGCGGGGCGCATGCAGCAACTGTTCGTGACGCCCAACGAGCATGCGCCGCGCGATTGGGAGTTGCCGCTGTTGGCCAGCTCCGAACGGGTCACCTTGCGCTTCGGCCTGTCGGCGCTGCGCTGGGGCGAAGGGCCTGCCGTGCTGCTGATGCATGGCTGGGAGGGGCGTCCGACCCAGTTCGCCACGCTGATCGAGCATCTGGTCGGCGCCGGTTATGGCGTGATCGCCCTCGATGGGCCTGGCCACGGCCGCTCGCCGGGCCAGGAAGCGGACATCGTGCTGTTCGCACGCGCCCTACTCGAAGCGGCCGGCGAGCTGCCGCCGTTACGCGCCGTGATCGGCCATTCCATGGGCGGCGCCAGCGCCTTGCTGGCTACCCAGATGGGGCTGCGCACCGAGACCTTGGTGAGCATCGGCGCCCCGAGCAATGTGCTCGGCGTGCTGCGAGGTTTCTCCAAGGTGGTCGGTTTGCCGCCGGTCGCGCGCTCGCGCTTCATCCGTATGATCGAGAGCCGCGCGGGAATCGCCGCCAAGCAGCTGGATGTGTCGCGCTACCAGCTGGACTTCCCCGGCCTGGTGGTGCACGCCGAGGATGACCGGTACGTGCGGGTCAGCGAGGCGACGGCCATTCATGAGGCTTGGCCGCAGAGCCGGTTGCTGCATCTGGCCGAAGGCGGGCATCACCGCGTGCTGGCAGACCCTGCGGTCATCGATGCGATTCTGGAGTTGTTGGAGGCGGTCGAGGAGCCGCTACCGCTGGCGCTGGTCTCCTGAGTCATTCACCACCCTGATAACGGCGGCCAGAGGCCGCCGTTTTCGTTCCATGATGGCCCGTTGCGGGTCGTCAGGCCCGGCGCGCTGGCGTAGACTTTCGGGCATTTCCGGCCACCCCGGCCTGGGCGCGAGGTCTTGCGCACGCGGGTGGTCGATTGGGGGAAAGCATGAATCTGTCGCTGGATTGGGTGCTGCAGAAGGCGCGCCCGGTCATGCCGGTATTGGTGATCGATGATGTGGCGCTGGCGGGTGACCTGGCTCGCGCCTTGTACGACGGCGGTGTGCGGGTGCTGGAAGTGACCCTGCGTACACCACAGGCGCTGGATGCGGTGGCCGAGATTCGCCGCGAGTTGCCGGAAATGGTCGTGGGCGCCGGTACGCTGATCCACACCGAGCAGTTCCAGGAGGCCCGTGATGCCGGTGCGCAGTTCGCTGTCAGCCCTGGCTGCACGCCGCGGCTGGTGGCCGCCGCCGACGATGCGAAGCTGCCGTTCCTGCCGGGCGTGATGACGCCTTCCGAGGTGCTGGTGGCGCTGGAGTACGGTTACCGCTCGCTGAAGCTCTTCCCGGCCGACGGCAACGCCGCGATCAAGATGCTCAAGAGCCTCAAGGCGCCATTCGCCGGCATCCGCTTCTGCCCGACTGGCGGCATCACCCAGGAAAATCTGATCAACGTGCTGCGCCTGCCCAATGTCGCCTGCGTCGGCGGCACCTGGATCGCGCCGCCCAGCCTGGTTCGCGCTCGCGCCTGGGACCAGATCACTCAATTGGCCAGCGAAGCCTGTGCGCTGGCCGCAAGCCTGGAGCATGCTTCATGAGTTGGCAGTTGCCCGATCCGTTCGTCATCGACATCGAGGTCAAGTCCGAGGACATCGACGGCCTCGGCCATGCCAACAATGCCGTCTACGTCAGTTGGCTGGAGCGCTGCGCCTGGCGCCACTCCCAGAGCCTGGGGCTGGACCTGGCCGAGTACCGCCGGCTGGATCGCGCCATGGCCGTGGTGCGCCACGAGGTGGACTACCTCGCCGCCGCCTACGAAGGTGAGCAGCTGCAACTGGCGACCTGGATCGTCCAGTCCGATCAGCGCCTGAAGATGACTCGTCACTTCCAGCTGGTGCGTCCGGCGGATGCGCTGACCCTGCTGCGCGCACAGACCACCTTCGTCTGCATCGAGCTGTCCAGCGGCAGGCCCAAGCGCATGCCGGTGGAGTTCATCGAAGGCTACGGCCGCGCGTTGCTCTCCCCGGAAGCCGTGGCTGCTGGCGCGTGATCCGTCGCGCCGCGCTTTTCCCGGCGCGGCGCATTCCCTACAATCCGCGGCCTTCTTCATTGCCCGAGATTCCTCCGTGCAGATCGCCCTGGCCCCGATGGAGGGGCTGGTAGATGACATCCTCCGCGATGTGCTGACCCGCGTCGGCGGCATCGACTGGTGCGTCACCGAATTCATCCGCATCAACGACCGATTGCTGCCGCCGTCGTCGTTCCTGGCGCTCGCCCCGGAACTGGCCCATGGCAGCCGTACTCGTGCCGGCGTGCCGATGCGTGTGCAATTGCTCGGATCGGACCCGCAACTGCTGGCGGAAAACGCCGTGCAGGCCTGTGAGCTGGGGGCTCCGGTGATCGACCTGAACTTCGGTTGCCCGGCCAAGACGGTGAATCGCTCCCGCGGCGGTGCCGTGCTGCTGAAGGAACCCGAGCTGATGTTCAGCATCATCGAGGCCGTGCGCCGCGCGGTGCCCGCGCATATCCCCGTGACCTCGAAAATGCGCCTGGGCTACGACAGCCCGGACGGCGCCATCGACTGTGCCCGCGCCTTGGCCGACGCCGGTTCCGCCCATGTGGTGGTGCATGCGCGGACCAAGGCCGACGGCTACAAGCCGCCGGCGCATTGGGAGTGGGTGGCAAAAGTCGCCGAGGCGGTGAAGGTTCCGGTATTCGCCAACGGCGAAGTTTGGACCCTCGAGGATTACCACCGTTGCCGTTCCATCAGCGGCGTGGCGGACATCATGCTCGGTCGCGGGCTGGTTTCCCGCCCGGACCTCGCCCGGCAGATCGCCGCCTGGCGCGATGGCCGCGAGGTGGTGCCGATGCCGTGGTCGGAGGTGCGTGTGCTGCTCGACGACTTCTGGCGTCAGGCTCGGCGCAAGCTGGCACCGCGTTATGCGCCGGGGCGCCTGAAGCAATGGCTGGGCATGCTCACCCGCAGCTATCCCGAAGCCGTGGAATTGTTCGCCCAGGTGCGCCGCGAGCATGACTGCGAAGTGCTCGACCGGATGCTGCAGGTCGAGATCGAAGTCGCCGCCTGACTCCCATTGGCTGGAAACCGCTGAAACGCCCTCTCCCTAACCCTCTCCCTTCAGGGGGGTTAGGGAAAGGGGCTCTGGCGGAGGCAGGGATCGGTGAGGTTCGCGAGCAAGCTCGCTCCTACAAAATCGTGTTCCGTCACGCCGCGAATCAGCGCCCGCCGCTGACGTCGACAAAGCTGCCGGTTGAGTAGCTGGACTCGTCCGAGGCCA
Source organism: Pseudomonas nicosulfuronedens (assembly GCF_005877905.1). GTDB lineage: Bacteria > Pseudomonadota > Gammaproteobacteria > Pseudomonadales > Pseudomonadaceae > Pseudomonas > Pseudomonas nicosulfuronedens. Next base: position 4,157 of record NZ_SWDV01000037.1, read on the forward strand.
GGAACAGGATGGCCCGCGCCACTTCTTCCGCCTCACCGCCGCGCCCCAGCGGGATCGCCGCTTGCAGGCGCTCCACGCGCCCCGGCTCGCCGCCGCTGGCGTGAATCTCGGTCTTGATCAGCCCCGGTCGCACGGCATTCACTCGAATGCCTTCGCCCGCCACTTCCTTGGCCAGGCCGATGGTCAGGCTGTCCACCGCGCCCTTGGCGGCGGCATAGTCGATGTACTCATTGGGTGAGCCCAGTCGTGAGGCCATGGACGAGACGTTGACGATGCTTCCGCCGTCGCCGCCATGTTTGTGCGCCATGCGTTTCACTGCTTCGCGACAGCAGAGGAAGGTGCCGGTGACGTTCACTGCGAACACCCGCTGCAGGCGTGCTACGTCCATGTCCTCCAGGAGCATCTGGCGTTCGAGGATGCCGGCGTTGTTCACCAGCACGTCGAGACGGCCGAAGGCTTTGTCGACTTCGCCGAACAGGCGCAGCACGTCGTTTTCGCACGACACATCAGCGGCAAAGGCGCGCGCAGTGCCACCGGCCGCCGAGATCTGCGCTACCAGCGCTGCCGCGGCCTCACGTTCGCGGCGGTAGGCGAGTGCCAGGGCATAGCCGCGCTCGGCGGCGAGCAGCGCGGTGGCGGCGCCGATGCCGCGGCTGGCGCCGGTGATGAGCATGACGGGTTGCATGGGCGAATCCTTTTTGCGAGACGGGGCTTGAAACGGGTATTGCCATCCCTATCTATGTCCCTGCGGGAGGCCGAAGACGGGTCCCGCGCCGGAGCTCTGAAGACAGGCTCCAAATCATACCTTGCTGAAATTTTCAGGAGATTCGCAATGAGCAACGTCCTTTCCCTCGCCCCGCTGTTCCGCCAGTCCGTCGGCTTCGATCGCTTCAACGATCTGTTCGAATCCGCCCTGCGCAGTGAAAGCGGCAGTTCCTACCCGCCCTACAACGTCGAGAAGCATGGTGACGACCAGTACCGCATCGTCATCGCCGCTGCCGGCCTGCAGGAGGAAGACCTGGAGCTGCAAGTGGAGCGCGGCGTGCTGACCGTCAACGGCGGCAAGCGCGAGAAGGCTTCCGAGAGTGTCACCTACCTGCACCAGGGCATCGCCCAGCGCGCCTTCAAGCTGTCGTTCCGCCTCGCCGACCACATCGAGGTCCAGGGCGCGTCGCTGAAGAACGGCCTGCTGAGCGTCGAGCTGGTACGTATCGTTCCGGAAGAGGCCAAGCCCAAGCGGATCGCCATCAACGGCCAGCGCCCGGCCATCGAAGGCTGAGCAGCGTCCCGGCACTAGCCGGGAGGTAGCCGCAAACAAGAACGCCCGCCTCGAAAGAGGCGGGCGTTTTCTTATTCAGATGGCCTGATCAGGCGTTCTGGCCCATCGGTGCCGAGCGATTGCGCCACCAGGCGACGACGATGGCTGCCATCAGCACGAAACCCAGGTAGCCCATGGCTGGGTAGACCAGCCCCACCAGCTTGACGAAACCGACCTGGCTGGCGACGAAGGCGAGTACTACGGCGACCACGGTTGCCACGCGGAAGGGTACGCCGTAGGCGGCGCAGCGCGCGGCCAATGTATAGGCGAATCCGCTGGTGGTGCAGTACAGCTTCACCAGCAGCAGGGCGAGCATCACGTCGCCGAACCAGGGGGCGATGTTGTTGCTCAGCAGCAGGGTGGGGATGGCGCTGCCGCCGATCACGTCGATCTGCACCAGCATCACCAGGGCCATCGCAAGGATCAGCACGCCGACGCCGATGCCGCCGAATACACCGCCCAGCGCAGCCGTACGCAGGTTGGCCACGCTGCCGCCCATCACTACCACGGCAGCCGCAGTGGCGGCGACGTTGTAGGAAACATAGAGCAGCGCGCCGAGCAGCCAGTTGGGCGCCGGATGCGGCACGGCCAGGGCGATCTGCTCCAGCTCCGCCAGCGGCTTGTGAATATGCGTCAGGGCGTAGATGGCGATGATCGCCACGATGATCATCAGCACCGGGGTGATCAGGCTCATCAGGGTGATCACCCGCTTCAGGCCCAGGCACACGGTGATGATGGTCAGCACGCCGAGGACGATGCCGCCGATGGAGTGACCGATGCCCAGTTGCTGTTCGAAGGACGAATTCGCACCGGCGAACATGACCACCATGGTGCCGAACAGGAAGAAGGTCAGCATCAGGTCGACCACGCGGCCCAGCGGCTTGCCACAGATGAACTCCATGGCTTCCTTGTGCGACTGGGTCTGCAGGCGGCTGCCGATCTGGTAGAGGTTCATCAGCAGGAAGGCGAACAGCGCCAGCGCCACCAGGGCACCGGCCAGGCCCATGATGCCGAAGCCGCCGAAGAACTGGAGGATCTCCTGGCCCGAGGCGAAGCCGACGCCTACTACCAGGCCGATGTAGGCCCCGCCGAGCTTGAGACTGGTTTTCATGATCGAGACTCTGTTGTTGTTATGAGAGCGGCCCCGCTCGCGGCAGGGCCGAAAGGGGTCAGGCTTCGCCGACGTAGGCCTGGACTTCCACCTCGACGTCCACGCCCAGCGCCAGTGCCGACGCCACGCAGGAACGCACCGGCAGGCCCTGGTCGAAATAGCGCTTGTACACCTCGTTGAAGCCAGCGAAATGGGCCATGTCGGACAGCCACACGGTGGCCTTCACCACTTGGGAGTAGTTCGAGCCGCAGGCTTCCAGACTCTCGGCGATGCGGGTCATCACCGCTTCGGTCTGGGTCTGGATGTCGCCCTTTACCACCTGGCCGTCCGCGGTCATCGGGATCTGCCCGGACAGGAACAGGAAACCGCCGGCCTTCACGGCGCGGGAGAAGGGGAAGGGCAGGGTGCTGGGGTAACGCTGGATATCGCTCATTCTAAGGTCTCCGGGGAAACTCAACGCAGGCGCGCCGGGCTCAGGCGCTGGGGATCGACGCCTTCCTGGCGCAGGGGGTCGGGCAGTGGCTGGCCGAGCAGCAGCGATTGGGCCAGGCGCGAGACGCCATCGGCGGACTGGATGCCGTAGCCGCCCTGGGCGGCCAGCCAGAAGAACGCCGGGTTCTGCGCGTCCTGGCCGATCACCAGGTCGCCGTCGGCGACGAAGGAGCGCAGGCCGGCCCAGCTGTGGTTCGGTCGGCGAATCGCCAGGGTGGTGTGCTCTTCGATGTGGTACACGCCCAGGGCGATGTCGAGCTCCTCGGGCTGCACGTCCTGGGCTTGCACCGGATCGGCGTTGGCGGGTGAGCCGAGCAACTGGCCGGCGTCCGGCTTGAAGTAGAAGCTCTCGTCGATGCCGATCACCGCCGGCCAGCGGCTGATGTCCACACCATCGGGCGCCGGGAAGGTGAAGGCGGTGCGGCGACAAGGTTGCAGGCCGACCGGACGGATACCGCAGCGCTCGGCAACGTGATCGGCCCAGGCGCCGGCGGCGTTGACCAGTTGCGCGGCATGGACGGTTTCGCCCTGACTGAGTTCGAGCGTCCATGCGCCATCTGCATAGTCAGCGGACAGCAGCTCGCGGTTGCAACGTAGCTCGCCGCCGCTCTGGCGCAGCGCACGCAGGTAGCCTTGGTGCAGGGCGTGCACGTCAAGGTCGCGGGCGTCCGGCTCGTAGAGGGCGCCGATGATGGCGTCGGCGCGAAGGCAGGGGAGGAACGCCAGCGCCTGTTCGGTGCTGATGCGTTCCACGCCGGGCGTGAACTGTGCCTGTCTGAGCAGTTCGACATGCTCCGGGCCGCCGACGTACAAGCAGCCGCGCGGGCTCAGGATCGGGTGTTCGCTGAAGCCCGCCGGCGGATTCTCGTAGAAGGCGCGGCTGGCACGGGTCAGCGCCTGGATCTGCGGCGTGCCGTAGGCCTCCATGAACATGGCGGCGGAGCGTCCGGTGGAGTGGTAGCCGGGCTGCTCTTCGCGCTCCAGCACCAGCACCTTGTGGGTCTCGCTCAGGCGGTAGGCGAGGGAGGTGCCGGCAATGCCGGCACCGATGATGACGAAATCGAAATGGCTCACTGCAAGGGCCTTCTGCAGATTTTCTCGTATGTGAGAAATCTAAGATATGAGAATTTTTGCACCCAAGGCAAGGCCCGGTAAACTTTCGTCGGCCCCCTCACGAGATGTCCCATGAGCGAAACCGCCCAAGTACTGCCCAAGCCCCAGCAACTGGATCGAGACGAAGTCGGTGCGCGCCTGCGGGCGGTTCGCAAGCAGCAGAAGCTGACCCTGAAACAGCTCTCCGACCTGTCTGGTGTGGCGGTTTCCACCCTGTCGAAGATGGAGCTGGCGCAGGTCGCGGTGAGCTACGACAAGTTGGCTGCCGCTGCCCGCGCGCTGCAGGTGGATATCGCCCAGTTGTTCCGACCCTTGCCGTCCGTCGGCGGGCTGATGGGGCTGAAGACGTTCGTGAAGACCCGTGTGGATGATGCCGCCGGCTACGACACTGGCGGTTACGAGTACTACCCGATTGCCGGCGATTTCCCTCAACGCAATATGACGCCGCTGTACGCGCGTATCTTTGCCCGCGAGGTTGGCGAGTTCGACGACTACGTTCGCCATCCCGGACAGGAGTTCGCCATGGTGCTGTCCGGCCGCGTGCGCATCCAGTTCGAGACGGGCGAGTCAGTGTGCATCGGCCTGCGCGAAACGGCCTACTTCGACAGCAGCGTCGGCCACCTCTACCTCAACGACGGCGACGCTGACGAGGCGCAGGTGATGGTGGTGATGTCGGAATCGCGGCCCGCCGAATAGCGAGCCTCAGGTCGCCTGTTGCTCGCGACCGGGCAGCAGCGCGATGAAGTCTTCCAGCGGCACCGGGCGGCTGAACAGGTAGCCCTGGTACAGATGGCAACCCTGCTCCGCCAGCAGCGCCAGCTGTTCCGGGGTTTCCACCCCTTCGGCCACCAGTTCCAGCCCGAGGCTGTGGCCCATGGCGACGATGGCGCGGACGATCTCCGCGTCGTTGCTGTCGTTGGGGGCATCGCGTACGAAGCTCTGGTCGATCTTCAGGCTGTCCACCGGCAGGCGTTTGAGATAGGTGAGCGATGAATAGCCAGTGCCAAAGTCGTCCATGGCGAACTGCACTCCGGCTTCGCGCAGGCGCTCCATGCGCGCGATGGTGTCGTCCAGCTGCTGGATCACGATGCCCTCGGTGATCTCCAGCTTCAGCAGGCTGGGCGGTAGCCTCGTCTTGTGCAGCAGCGCCAGCAGTCGCTCGACGAAGTCACTCTGGCGGAACTGCCGGGGGCTGATGTTCACGCTCAGGCTGAAGTTCTCAAGGTCGATTCGGCCCTCGGCGAGCAGGCGCGCGCCGGTGCGGCAGGCTTCCTCGAGCACCCACTGCCCGACTTCGACGATCAGCCCGCTGTCCTCCAGCACGCGGATGAAACTGGCCGGGGATTGCGGACCGCGAGTCGGGTGGCGCCAGCGCAGCAGCGCCTCGGCGCCGACGATACGCGAGTCGCGGGCGTCCACCTGCGGTTGGTAGTGCAGGTTGAATTCGCGACGGGCAAGGGCCATGCGCAGGCCGTTCTCCAGGCGCAGGCGCTCGCTGGCGGCCTGCTGCATGGATTCGTGGAACAGCTGCACGGTGTTCCGTCCGGCGTCCTTGGCACGGTACATGGCGATATCGGCGCGTTTGAGCAGGTCGTCCGGGGTCGCGCCGTCGTCGGGTATCAATGCGATGCCGATGCTCGGGGTGATCTGCAGGCGATGGCCGTCCAGCAGCATCGGCTCGGCCAGCAGGTCGCGGAGTTTTTCCGCCAGCTGGCGCACTTGCTGGGCGGTTTCCAGGCGGCTTCCTTCGATACCGGTGAGCAGCACCACGAACTCGTCGCCACCCAGGCGCGCCACAGTGTCTTCCTGTCGCACGCTGGCCTCCAGGCGCGCGGTGACCATCTGCAGGATGGAGTCGCCGACGGAGTGGCCGAGCGAGTCGTTGATGTGCTTGAAGTGGTCGAGGTCGAGGAACAGCAGGGCGCCGCGCAGGCTGTGACGCTGCAGCAGGGCGATCTGCTGCTTGAGGCGGTCCATCAGCAGCGCGCGGTTGGGCAGGTCGGTCAGGGCGTCGTGGTACGCGAGGTGCTGGATGCGCGCCTCGGCCTCCCTCAGTTCGCTGGTGTCGCGGGCGGTGAGCAGCAGGCAGTTCACGCCGCCCAGCTCGATCGGCTCCACCGACACGTCCACCGTCTTGATCGTGCCGTCGCGGTGGCGGCCACGCATTTCCAGGTGGTGGACGAAGCCGTCGCGGTTCAGCGCAGCGATCATGTTCAGGCGCTCGTCCGGGTCGGCCCAGATGTTGATGCCCAAGGCCGTCTGGCCGATCACCTCGTCGGTACGGTAGCCGGTAAGACGGTGGAAGCCTTCGTTGACCTCGATGTAGCGGCCGGTCTCGCGCTCGGTGATGGTGATGGCGTCGGGGCTGGAGTGGAACGCCTTGGCGAACTTCTCCTGGCTGGCCTTCAGTGCCGCCTCGGCCTGCAAGCGCCGGGTGACGTCGCGGAAGCTGGAGAGGATGCACAGTTGGCGATCGACCCAGATCAGCCGGCTGGCGACCATGCAGGTGATGGTCTGGCCTTCGCGGGTGAGGAACTGCACTTCGACGTTCTGCAGCGAATGATCGCGCATCAGTTGCTCGAACAGCCGTGAGCGCTGGTGATGGTCGGCCCAGAAGGTCACCTGGTGGGACGAGCGGCCGATGATGTCCTCGGCGAGCCAGCCGAAGGTGCTGCAGAAGCTCGGGTTGACCTCGACGAACTCGCCGTCGCGCACCCGCGATACACAGATCGGGTCCGGGCTGCCCTGGAACAGGCTGGCAAACTTCTCCTCCGAGGCCTGCAGGCTGCGTTCACGCAGCACGCGCTCAGTGATGTCGAGCAGGGTGCCGGCCATGCGCAGCGGTTTGCCGTGGGAGTCGCGGTACAGCCGCGCACGGCTTTCCAGGTAGCGCACTTCACCGGAGTCGAGTTGGGCGCGGTAGGTGAACTGGTAGTCGTTCTCCGGCCCGCGGGCGAGCCGGGCATAGGCCTGGCGCATACGCTGGCGGTCGGTCTTGTCGACACAGGCGAAGAATTCGCCGAAGGGCCCGTGGAAGTCCCGGTCAGGTAATTCGTGCAGAACGGCGGCACGGGCCGAGCCGTAGAGCAGGCCGCTGGGGATATGCCAGTCCCAGATGCCCAGTTGCGCGGAATCCAGCGCCAGGTCCAGGCGCTCCTGGCTGTCGCGCAGGGCGCTCTCCTGGGCCCGCACACGGGTCATGTCGCGGACGGTCAGCACGAGGCATGGGCGGCCGTCCTGTTCGATCTGGCAGCCATAGACGCGGGCGCTGCGGACTTCGCCGGCACGGGTGATGAGGGTAACGTCGAAGCCGTCGATCTGCCGTTCGGCGGTGATCTTGTCGAGCATCCGCTGGCGCTCGTCGAGGCTGCGCCACAGACCGAGTTGCACGGAGGTACGGCCGAGGGCTTCTTCACGGCTCCAGCCGAAGCGGTCGACGAAACTGGCATTGAGTTCGAGGAATTTTCCGCTGTCTCGGTCGGTGATGACCATGGCGTCGGGCGCGGTATGAAAGGCTTTGGCGAACTTGTCCTGTCCGTCGGAGGCGTGCGGGGGCGTGTGCGGATCGCGGCTCATGCGGCGCTCCCCCTGTGTCTGGCAGCGCCGGCCAAGCGGGGCCGGCTAACGCGAGCGGGTGTGCGGACGGGCATTCGGGCCCCTTCTTCTAGTTCTGTCAGAACAATAGAGGTTAGGCCGCGACCGGCGCAAGCCCGGCCGCCTGGGCGTCGAGCAGGCGCATGAAGGCCCGCGCGGCGTTGGACAGCGTGCGCTCGGTATGCAGGATGTAACCCAGTTGCCGGCTGAGCTGAATGTCCTGCAGCGGCAGGCGTACGACGCTGTCATCCAGCATCGTACGTGGCAGTACGCTCCAGGCCAGGCCGATGGAAACCATCATCTTGATGGTCTCCATGTAGTTGGTGCTCATGCCGATATTCGGTGTCAGACCCTCGGCCTCGAACATGCGCCGCACGATGTGGTGGGTGAAGGTGTTCCCGCCGGGGAAAACCGCCGGGTGCCGCGCCACGTCGGCGAGGAACACCGGCCCCTGCACCGACAGGGGGTGCTCGGGGGCGGCAACGAAGTCCAGCGGATCGTCCCACACCGGCACGGCGCGCACCGGTTCGGCGGTTTCCGGGGCGAGGGTGATCACGGCCAACTCGGCACGGCCATGGAGAATCTCTTCGTAGGCCACTTCCGAGTCGCAGAACTGGATGTCCAGCGCCACCTGCGGGTGGGCCTTGGTGAAGGCACGCAGCAGCGGCGGCAGGCGGTGCAGGCCGATGTGGTGACTGGTGGCCAGGACCAGCCGGCCGCTCACTTCGCCGTTGAGGTTGGTCAGGGCGCGGCGGGTGTCGTCCAGCACGCTGAGGATCTGGTAGGCGCGCGGCAGCAGGGCACGACCGGACTCGGTCAGGGTCACCTCGCGGCCGACGCGGTCGAACAGGCGAACGCCCAGCTGGTTCTCCAGGGCGGCGATGCGCTTGCTTACCGCCGGCTGGGTCAGGTGCAGTCGCTCGCCGGCTTCGGAGAAGCTGCCGGATTCGGCGATGGCGAGGAAGGTGTTGAGGCTGGTCAGGTCCATGTCGACTCCCTGCGCTCTGGAAACGGCGCCGGACTTTTATAACGCACCGTATTCCTCGTGGGAATCCTTTGGATAAAAAATATGAATTTGAGTTATTCAGTGCCTTTCCATAGGATCATCCCCACAAGCCCAAGGGGCATAGAAAGATGCTGATGAGGACTCTCTGATGGCCGGCAAGACGCTCTACGACAAACTCTGGGAAATGCACGAGGTGAAGCGCCGTGACGATGGTTCGTCGCTCATCTACATCGACCGTCACATCCTCCACGAAGTGACCTCGCCGCAGGCCTTCGAAGGTCTGCGCCTGGCCGGCCGCAAGCCGTGGCGCATCGATGCGAACATCGCGACCCCGGACCACAACGTGCCGACCACCCAGGTCGAGCGCAAGGGCGGCCTCGCGGCCATCGCCGACGAAGTGTCGCGCATCCAGGTCCAGACCCTGGACGAGAACTGCGATGACTTCGGCATCCTCGAATTCAAGATGAACGACGTCCGCCAGGGCATCGTGCACGTGGTCGGCCCGGAGCAGGGCGCGACCCTGCCGGGGATGACCGTGGTCTGCGGCGACTCGCACACCTCGACCCACGGCGCCTTCGGCGCGCTGGCTCACGGCATCGGCACCTCCGAGGTGGAGCACGTGCTCGCCACCCAGTGCCTGGTCGCCAAGAAGATGAAGAACATGCAGGTCCGTGTGGAAGGCAAATTGCCCTTCGGCGTAACCGCCAAGGACATCGTCCTCGCGGTGATCGGCAAGATCGGCACCGCGGGCGGCAACGGCCATGCCCTGGAGTTCGCCGGCAGCGCCATCCGTGACCTGTCCATGGAAGGCCGCATGACCATCTGCAACATGTCCATCGAAGCGGGCGCTCGCGTCGGCATGGTGGCGTGCGACCAGAAGACCGTCGATTACGTGAAGGGCCGCCCGTTCTCGCCGCAAGGCAGTGACTGGGACAAGGCCGTGGAAGCCTGGAGCGACCTGGTTTCCGACGCCGATGCGCACTTCGACACTATCGTCGAGCTGCGTGCCGAGGACATCAAGCCGCAGGTCAGCTGGGGCACTTCGCCCGAGATGGTCCTCGCAGTGGACCAGAACGTGCCGGACCCGGCGGCCGAAGCCGATGCGGTCAAGCGCGATTCCATCGTCCGCGCGCTGAAATACATGGGCCTGAATGCCAACCAGGCGATCACCGATATCCAGCTGGATCGCGTGTTCATCGGCTCCTGCACCAACTCGCGCATCGAAGACCTGCGCGCTGCCGCCGCCGTGGCCAAGGGCCGCAAGGTCGCTGCCACGGTGAAGCAGGCGCTGGTCGTGCCGGGTTCGGGCCTGGTGAAAGCCCAGGCCGAACAGGAAGGCCTGGACAAGATCTTCATCGAGGCCGGCTTCGAATGGCGTGAACCGGGCTGCTCCATGTGCCTGGCGATGAACCCGGACCGCCTGGAGAGCGGCGAGCATTGTGCTTCCACCTCCAACCGCAACTTCGAAGGCCGCCAGGGCGCCGGTGGTCGTACCCACCTGGTGAGCCCGGCGATGGCCGCCGCGGCTGCCGTGACCGGTCGTTTCATCGACGTACGTGAATTGATGCAGGCCTGAGGAGACCGAACATGAAAGCCTTTACCCAGCACACCGGTCTCGTTGCGCCGCTCGACCGCGCCAACGTCGACACCGACCAGATCATCCCCAAGCAGTTCCTCAAGTCGATCAAGCGCACCGGCTTCGGCCCGAACCTGTTCGATGAGTGGCGTTACCTCGACGTGGGGCAGCCCAACCAGGACAACTCCAAGCGCCCGGTGAACAAGGATTTCGTCCTTAACTTCCCGCGCTTCCAGGGTGCCAGCGTGCTGCTGGCCCGTGAGAACTTCGGTTGCGGCTCCTCCCGCGAGCACGCGCCGTGGGCGCTGGACGAGTACGGCTTCCGCACCGTGATCGCGCCGAGCTTCGCCGACATCTTCTTCAACAACAGCTTCAAGAACGGCTTGCTGCCGATCATCCTGAAGGATGAGGAAGTCGACGAGCTGTTCGCCCAGTGCGAAGCCACCGAGGGTTACCAACTGACCGTCGACCTCGCCGCGCAGACCGTGACCCGCCCGGACGGCAAGCAGTACAGCTTCGAAGTGGATGCATTCCGCAAGCACTGCCTGCTCAACGGTCTGGACGACATCGGCCTGACCCTGCAGGACGCCGAGGCCATTCGCAGTTTCGAGACCGGCTACAAGCAGAACCAGCCCTGGTTGTTCCGCGACGCCTGAGCGGCGTCGCACCACTCTTCAAGGAGAGCACCATGACCGAGAGTCGTCACGAGCAAGTGGTCCAGCGCCAGTTCGGCGCCCAGGCCAACGCTTACCTGACCAGCGCCGTACACGCCCAGGGTGAGGAATTCGCCCAACTGCGTGAGCGACTGTCGGCGACTACCGGTGCGCGCGTGCTGGACCTGGGTTGCGGGGCAGGGCATGTGAGCTTCAACGTAGCGCCGCTGGCTGGCGAAGTGGTGGCTTACGACCTGTCCCAGCAAATGCTCGACGTGGTGGCCGCGGCCGCCGCCGAGCGTGGTCTGGGCAACATTTCCACGCGTTGTGGCGCTGCCGAGCAGCTGCCGTTCGAGGGCGGCGAGTTCGATTTCGTCTTCAGCCGCTATTCCGCGCATCACTGGCGGGATGTCGGCCAGGCTCTGCGTGAAGTGCGCCGGGTGCTCAAGCCGGGCGGCGTGGTCTGCGTCATCGATGTCGCGGCACCGGGCTTGCCTCTGCTGGACACCTATCTGCAGACTGTCGAGGTCCTGCGTGACACCAGCCATGTGCGCGACTATTCCCCGTCGGAGTGGGCACGTCTGGTCGGCGAAGCGGGCCTCGCGGTGACTGCCGCCAAGCGCCAGCGCCTGCGCCTGGAGTTCACTTCCTGGGTCGAGCGCATGCGCACCCCTGATGTGATGCGCCAGGCCATTCATGCCCTGCAGCTTTCGATGGGCGACGAGGTGCGTGAGTATTTCGAGATCGACGCCGAGGGCTCCTTCAGCACCGACGTGCTGGTGCTCTGGGCGGAGCGCTGATTTCAAGGTTCTGACCGCCCCGGATGGCGCGAGCCATCCGGGGCGTTACGTTATTTGCCAAGCGGCTTTATTGGCCAAGCGACTTTCAAAGAGTGAGCAGAAAGATGAGCAAACAGATTCTGGTTCTCCCCGGCGACGGTATCGGCCCGGAAATCATGGCCGAAGCGGTCAAGGTGCTGGAGCTGGCCAACGACAAGTTCGGCCTGGGCTTCGAGCTGACCGAAGACGTGATCGGCGGCGCGGCCATCGACAAGCACGGCGTACCGCTGGCCGACGAGACCCTGGAGCGAGCGCGCGCTTCCGACGCCGTGCTGCTGGGCGCCGTGGGTGGCCCGAAGTGGGACAAGATCGAGCGAGACATCCGTCCCGAGCGCGGCCTGCTGAAGATCCGCTCGCAACTGGGCCTGTTCGGCAACCTGCGTCCGGCCATCCTCTACCCGCAACTGGCCGATGCCTCCAGCCTGAAGCCTGAAGTGGTCGCCGGCCTGGACATCCTCATCGTCCGTGAGCTGACCGGCGGCATCTACTTCGGCCAACCGCGCGAGCAGCGCGTGCTGGAGAACGGCGAGCGCCAGGCCTACGACACCCTGCCGTACAGCGAGGGCGAAATCCGCCGTATCGCCCGCGTCGGCTTCGACATGGCCCGCGTGCGCGGCAAGAAGCTGTGCTCGGTGGACAAGGCCAACGTCCTGGCTTCCAGCCAGCTGTGGCGTGAAGTGGTCGAGGAAGTCGCCAAGGACTACCCGGACATCGAGCTGTCGCACATGTACGTCGACAACGCCGCGATGCAACTGGTGCGCGCACCCAAGCAGTTCGACGTGATGGTCACCGACAACATGTTCGGCGACATCCTGTCGGATGAGGCTTCCATGCTCACCGGCTCCATCGGCATGCTGCCTTCCGCCTCGCTGGATTCGAACAACAAGGGCATGTACGAGCCCTGCCACGGTTCCGCGCCGGACATCGCCGGCAAGGGCATCGCCAACCCGCTGGCGACCATCCTCTCGGTCTCGATGATGCTGCGTTACACCTTCAATGAAGGCGCCGCCGCCGACGCCATCGAGAAGGCCGTGAGCCTGGTGCTCGACCAGGGCCTGCGTACCGGTGACATCTGGTCCGAAGGCTGCACCAAGGTCGGTACCCGCGAAATGGGCGATGCGGTAGTCGCGGCTCTGCGGAATCTGTAATCTGTTCGGCTCGCTCGTTCCCGTGCTCTTGTAGGAAAGCGGGAACGACGGCCCTCTAAATATATGAAGGTGTAGTAGCGATGAAGCGTGTAGGTCTGATCGGTTGGCGTGGCATGGTGGGTTCGGTGCTCATGCAGCGGATGCTGGAAGAGCGGGACTTCGACCTGATCGAGCCGGTGTTCTTCACTACCTCCAACGTGGGTGGCGAAGGTCCGTCCATTGGCAAGGACATTGCCCCCCTCAAAGACGCCTACAGCATCGAGGAACTGAAAACCCTCGACGTCATCCTGACCTGCCAGGGCGGCGACTACACCAGCGAAGTCTTCCCCAAGCTGCGCGAAGCCGGCTGGCAGGGCTACTGGATCGACGCCGCCTCCAGCCTGCGCATGCAGGATGACGCGGTGATCGTCCTCGATCCGGTGAACCGCAAGGTCATCGACAACTCGCTGGACGCCGGCACCAAGAACTACATCGGCGGCAACTGCACCGTCAGCCTGATGCTGATGGCCCTGGGCGGCCTGTTCGAAGCCGGCCTGGTCGAGTGGATGAGCGCGATGACCTATCAGGCGGCCTCGGGCGCCGGTGCGCAGAACATGCGCGAGCTGATCAAGCAGATGGGCGCCATCAACGCTTCCGTCGCCGATGACCTGGCCAACCCGTCCAGCGCCATCCTCGACATCGATCGCAAGGTCGCCGAAGCCATCCGCAGCGACGCCATGCCCACCGAGAACTTCGGTGCGCCGCTGGCCGGCAGCCTGATCCCGTGGATCGACAAGGAACTGCCCAACGGCCAGAGCCGCGAAGAGTGGAAAGGCCAAGCGGAGACCAACAAGATCCTCGGCCGCTTCAAGAACCCGATCCCGGTTGACGGCATCTGCGTGCGCATCGGCGCCATGCGCTGCCACAGCCAGGCGCTGACCATCAAGCTGAACAAGGATGTGCCCATTGCGGACATCGAAGGCCTGATCAGCCAGCACAACCCCTGGGTCAAGCTGATCCCGAACCAGCGCGAAATCAGCATGCGCGAACTGACTCCGGCGGCCGTCACCGGCACCCTGAGCGTTCCGGTCGGCCGTCTGCGCAAGCTCAACATGGGTACTCAGTACCTGGGCGCTTTCACCGTCGGCGACCAACTGCTGTGGGGGGCTGCCGAGCCGCTGCGCCGCATGCTGCGCATCCTGCTCGAGCGTTGATTCCCTCCTGAGTGCTGCTGCTCCCTGGAGCGCACAACGCCGGCCTTGAGCCGGCGTTGTGCTTTCTGGCGCATGAGAAGTTCCCGGTGTGTAGGTGAACCGCCGCACAAAAACGTCAGTCCGTCGAGCTGTCGGCTCTTTGGCGCCGGTTTCTGTGACGCACCCGGAAAAGCCACCGGGAACCAGTCGCTATCCTCGCAGCCCGTCCATGGGGACAGGTTTCGGTGCGCCTTTTCGCGCCGGCCGACGGCAAGCAAGCAGCGGGGGGAGACAATGGCTCGGTTACACAGATTGTGGTTGGCAACGGCGGTGGCCGCGGCTTTCATGCCGGGCATGGCAGGCGCCCTGGAACTGGGCGACATTTCCTCGCGAGCAGCGCTGGGGCAGACCCTCTCGGCCAACATCGACCTGCGCGGCGTGGCTGACCTGAGCTCCGAGGAGGTCGTGGTCAGCCTGGCCTCGGCGGAAGACTTCGAACGTCTGGGCGTGGACCGCAATGTGGTCGCCAGCGGGCTGAAGTTCACCCCTGACGTCGGCAAGAACGGTCGTGGCGTCATTCGCGTCAGCTCGTCCAAGCCCATTCGCGAGCCCTACGTGAACTTTGTTCTCCAGGTTGTCTGGCCGCAGGGGCGCCTGGTGCGTGAATTCACCCTGCTGCTGGACCCGCCAACCTATGTGGCCAGCCCGGTGACGCCGCCGGCTATCGCGCCGGTGGCTGCGGTTCGCCCGCCGCAAGCGCAACCGCTGGCGCCGTCGATGGCCAATGCGCCGGCTGACAGCTATCGCATCCAGCGCAACGATGCGCTGTGGGACATCGCTTCGCGCAATCGTCCGTCCAGCAGCGTATCGGTCATGCAGACCATGGCGGCGATGCAGCGGATGAATCCCGATGCCTTCGTCGACGGCAACATCAATCGCCTGAAGGTCGGCCAGGTGCTGCGCCTGCCCAGCGAACAGCAGGTTCGCGAGCAAAGCCATGCTCAGGCAGTGGCCCATGTGGAAACCCAGAATTCGCAGTGGAAGGCCAAGCGCAATCCGCAACTGGCCCAGCAGGGCCGCCAGCTCGACGCCACCCACAAGGCAGAGGCGGGGAGCGCGCCGGCAAAGGCCGAAGAGCGCGACAACCTGCGGCTGATCTCCGGCCAGCCTGGCAAGGACAAGGGTAAGGTTGAGGCCGAGCAACTGGCGGTAGCCCAGGAAGGCCTGGACAGCGCACGCCGTGACGGCGATGAACTGCGCAGCCGGATCTCTGACCTGGAAAGCCAGACCCAGAAACTCAACAAGCTGATCGAGCTGAAGGACTCGCAGATCGCCGGCCTGATCGCGCGTCTGGCCGAGCAGGATCGCGCCAGGACTCAGGGTGCTGCGCCGGCGGGCAATCCGCAGGCAGCGGCCGGGGAGGTCGCCCAGGTGGCCGCGCCATTGACCGCCCAGGCAACGGACGGTGCGCCGCGCCCCTGAGCTGCGGCGATAGGCGGCGGAGCCCTCGATTGCTTCGCCGCCGGTGGGAGCAGTAAAGTGCTGCGCTACTTTTCCCACCGATTGTGAGACCCCGGATGCCTGAAACACTCGACATCGCCGTTGTAGGCGCCACAGGACTCGTTGGCGAGGCTTTGGTCGAACTGCTGGACGAGCGCGACTTCCCTGTCGCCAACCTGTATCTGCTGGCCAGCGGCGAATCCGCCGGCAAGTCGGTGGCCTTCCGTGGGCGCAACATCCGGGTCGGCAAGCTCGATGATTTCGACTTTGCCAAGGTGCGCCTGGCCTTCCTCTCCGTGGGTGCCGAAGCCGCTGTCGACTGCGCCGCGCGAGCCGTCGCGGCTGGCTGCAGTGTGATCGATCTCAGTGGTGCATCACTGAACAATGCCGCCGCGCTGCTGGCCCAGGCCTGCGTGAATGGCGATGCCGTCGAAACCCTGCAACTTCCTGCGCTGATTGCTGCTCCGGCGGCGCCGGCGGCCGAAGTTGCTGAAGTGCTTGCCGCGCTGCGTGGCGTGCTGGAGCTTCGCCAGGTCACTGTGAGTGCCTGCCTGTCTGCTTCCGCGCTGGGGCGAGAGGGCGTGCAGGAGCTGGCGCGGCAGACCGCCGAGCTGCTCAATGCGCGTCCGCTGGAGCCGCGACTGGTGGATCGCCAATTCGCCTTCAACATGCTGGCGCAACTGGGCGGCGTCGATGAGCAGGGGTATTCCGTGGTCGAGCGCCGCGTCGCGGCAGAGCTCGCGGTGCTGTTCCCCGAGCTGAAGAGCGGTCTGAGCGTGACCTGCAGCCTGGCGCCGGTATTCTTTGGCGATACTCTGATGCTTTCCATCAAGGCGGCGGCGCCGGTTTCCCTGGCGACTGTCAGCGCCGCCCTGGACGCGGCCGAGGGCATCGAGCTGGTGGAAGACGATTACCCGACTGTCATTGGCGATGCACAGGGGCAGGATAGTGTTTACGTCGGTCGCCTACGTACCGGTCTGACAGATTCGTGCGAACTGAATTTGTGGATTGCGTCAGATAATGTGAGAAAAGGCGCAGCCCTAAATGCTGTGAACTTGGGCGAATTGTTGATAAAACACTATCTGTAAAAGATACTTACCGAATATTTGAAGAAGTATTCTAGCTTGGCAATACTGGCCGGGAACGTCGCTGACAGGGGAAAGCACCATCCTGAAAACGGAAGGTGTAGTGGGCAGCGGCGCCCGTTAGACGTTGTTCTAATCCAGAAAAAAGCTATTAAAACAAGGGATTAATATATGGTCCGGCTTCGCAAACTGGTGCAGGCAATCGCAGCTGCTTCGGCACTGACCTCCGGCATGGCGCATGCGCTGGGGTTGGGGGATATCCACCTGCGTTCGGCGCTGAACCAGCCGCTGGATGCCGAAATCGAGCTGGTCGAAGTTCGTGACCTGTCCGCGGCCGAGGTCATCCCGAAGCTGGCTTCGCCGGAAGACTTCAACAAGGCCGGCGTCGACCGTCAGTACTTCCTGACCGGGCTGAAGTTCACTCCCATCGTCAAGCCGAACGGCAAGAGCGTCATCCGCGTGACCTCCGACCGGCCGGTACAGGAACCCTACCTGAACTTCCTCGTGGAAGTGCTCTGGCCCAATGGCCGTCTGCTGCGCGAGTACACCGTGCTGCTGGACCCGCCACTGTATTCGCCGCAGACCGCTGCTGCCGTGCCGCGTGCGCCGATGGCCGTTCCCGCTCCGGTGGTGCGCCCGTCCGCCACTGCCGCGCCGCGTGCGACTCCCGCTCCGAGCTCCGCTCCGGCTGCCCCGTCTCGCCGCCTGGAAGGCAATGAGTACCGCACCGGCAAGAACGACACCCTCTGGGAAATCGCCGCCCGTGCGCGCCCGGATGGCAGCGTTTCCGTCCAGCAGACCATGCTGGCGATCCAGGACCTCAACCCCGATGCCTTCCTCGGCGGCAACATCAACCGCCTGAAGAGCGGCCAGGTGCTGCGCCTGCCCGATGCCGAGCAGATCAAGGCGCGTACCCAGCCGGCTGCCGTGGCCGAAGTCAACCAGCAGTACACCGCCTGGCGTGAAGGTCGCAGCCTGCCCACCGGCGGCGCCCGTCAGCTGGATGCCACCCAGCGCGCCAACGCCGGTAACGCTCCGGCCCAGGCCGAGACCAAGGACAGCCTGCGTCTGCTTTCCGGCGAGAACGGCAAGGCCAAGGGGGGGGACAAGGGCAGCAAAGACGGCCAGGCCGTCGCTGACAAGCTGGCCGTCACCAAGGAAAGCCTCGACAGCACCCGTCGCGAGAACGACGAGCTGAGCAGCCGCATGACCGATCTGCAGAGCCAGATGGACAAGCTGCAGAAGCTCATCGCGCTGAAGGATGCACAGCTGGCCAAGCTGCAGAGCGAGCTGGGCAACGACAAGACTGTCGCCACCAATGGCGCCGCCGCCGTTCTGGCTCCCGTGCCGGGCGCCGAGTCGGCTGCCCAGCCGGCGGCTCCGGCGGTAGCAGATCAACCGGCCGCAGCGGCTCCGAGTGGCGATGCAGGCACCCCGCCGGCTCCTGCTGCCGAGGCGCAGCCGGCTCCGGCACCCGCTCCGGCACCCGCTCCGGCTCCTGCCGCAGCGGTCCCCGCGCCCGAGGCGCAGAAGCCGCAACCGGCTCCGGCTCCCGTTGTTGCACCGGTCGAGCAGGCCGAGACCAGCATCGTCGACGAGATTCTCGCCAATCCGATCTGGCTGGGCGCCATCGCCGGCAGCGCCTTGCTGGCCCTGCTGGTGCTGCTGATGATCATTTCCCGCCGTCGCGCCGCCAAGGAGCAGGAAAGCCTCGCTGCCTATGCCGGTGATGACGAGCCGCACCTCGACGACGACCTGACCCTCGCCGGCAGCGAGCTGGACACCCTGGACGTGCCGCAGGCCGCCGAGGTTGCCGCTCCGGCGCAAGCGGCGCCCGAGCGTGTTGCCGCGCAGACCAGCGATGCGCTGGGCGAGGCGGATATCTACATCGCCTACGGCCGCTTCAACCAGGCTGCCGAACTGCTGCAGGGCGCCATCTACGACGAACCGCAGCGCACCGACCTGCGTCTGAAGCTGATGGAGGTCTATGCCGAGATTGGTGATCGCGAAGGTTTCGCCCGTCAGGAAAACGAACTGCGTGAGATCGGCGGCGCCGAACCCCAGGTCGAGCAGCTGAAGTCCCGTTACCCGGGCATGGTTACCCTGGCTGCCGTGGGTGGTGGACTGGCCGCTGCCGCGGCGGCTTCCGACGATGATCTCGATGGGTTCAGCCTGGACGACTTCACTATCGACAGCCCGTCTACTGATAGTCCGGCCGCCACTGTGGAATCCGCAGCTCAGCCCCACGGCGACCTTGACGACGCCTTCGATCTGGCGCTGGACGATCTGGAGCTGGGTGACGACAAACCCGCCGCTCCGGCCTCGCAGCAGGATGACGAACTGTCCTTCGGCAGCTTCGACCTGGACGACGATCTGAGCCTGGGCGGCTCGCCGGCCGAGGCGCCGAGCGCCAAGGCCGAGGACGACTTCGCCTTCGATCTGGACCTGCCGGAAGAGCCGGCTGCCAAGGTCGAGGCTCCGTCGCTGGCCGGCGATCTGGGTGACTTCTCCCTGGACCTGGACAAGGACCTGGAGAAAGACTCCCACTCCGCCCTGACTTCGGTAGAAGACGACTTCCTGCTGGGTCTGGACGATGACACCGCTTCGCTGTCCGGTGTGAGCCCCGAGGAGTTCAGCCTGGATATCGAGAGCAAGGCGCCGCAAGCCGACGACCTGCCGGATGACTTCGATCTGTCCCTCGCGGATGACGAGCCGGCACCGGCCAAGGCCGATGACAGCTTCGCCGCCCAACTGGACGAAGTCAGTGCCGAGCTCGACCGTATTTCCGCACACAACGACGAGCCGCAGGCTCCCGTCGAGTCGCTGGCAGAGGAGAGCTTCTCCGCCAGTGAACTGGATCTGCCGGGCGAGGGTGCCGACGACGAAGACGATTTCGACTTCCTCTCCGGTGCCGACGAAGCGGCCACCAAGCTCGACCTGGCGCGTGCCTACATCGACATGGGCGACACTGAAGGCGCCCGCGACATCCTCGATGAAGTCATCACCGAGGGTAACGACAACCAGCAGCAGGAAGCTCGCGAACTGCTCGGGCGTATCGCCTGAGCCGGAAGGCTCCAGATAGATGATTGAAGCAGTACCCTCAGCGGCGGCCGAATCGGCCGCCGTTGGCGTTTCCAGGATTGCCCTGGGCGTCGAATTCAAAGGCTCGCGATATCGCGGTTGGCAGCGCCAGGAAAATGGCGTGCCGACCGTGCAGGGCGCGCTGGAAAAAGCCCTGTCCCGAGTGGCTGATCACCCGGTCTCGCTGATGTGCGCAGGCCGTACCGATGCGCTGGTGCACGCGAGCGGCCAGGTGGTGCATTTCGATACCACCGCCGAGCGCTCGCTCATCGCCTGGGTCATGGGCACCAATGCCAACCTGCCCAACGACATCAGCGTGACCTGGGCCAAGGTGATGCCCGCGCATTTCCATGCGCGCTTCACCGCCATGGCGCGGCGCTATCGCTATGTGATCTACAACGACCAGATCCGCCCGGCGCACATGGCCGAGGAGGTCACCTGGAACCACCGTCCGCTGGATGTCTCGCGCATGCGCGAGGCGGCTCGCGCGCTGGTCGGCACCCACGACTTCACCTCGTTCCGTGCGGTGCAGTGCCAGGCCAAGTCGGCAGTGAAGACAGTGCATCACCTGGAGGTGATCGAGCACGGGCGTTTCATCGTGCTGGACGTCCGCGCCAACGCCTTCCTGCATCACATGGTGCGCAACTTTGCCGGGATGTTGATGACCATCGGTGCCGGTGAGCGCCCGGTGGAATGGGCGGCCGAAGCGCTGGCCGCGCGCGATCGGCGTGCCAGCGGTATTACTGCGCATCCTTATGGGCTGTACCTGGTGAGCGTGGAATACCCGGAGGAATTCGTCTTGCCCCAGCGCTACCTGGGGCCACATTTCCTTTCAAGTTTGCCGGATATCGTCGGCTGACGATGCCAGGGGCATTTGCTACCATCGATCGATCACTTGCCTGAAGGTTGCTGCATCTTGTCCGCCGTTCGCATCAAAATCTGCGGTATTACCCGAGTCGAGGATGCCCTGGCCGCCGCCGAGGCGGGCGCCGACGCCATCGGCCTGGTGTTCTACGCCAAGAGTCCGCGCGCGGTGAGCATCCAGCAAGCGCGGGCGATAGTCGCTGCGCTACCGCCCTTCGTCAGTACCGTCGGCCTGTTCGTGGACGCCAGCCGCTGCGAGTTGGGGGAGATTCTCGATGCGGTGCCGCTGGATGTCCTGCAGTTCCATGGCGACGAGACGCCCGAGGCCTGCTCCGGCTGGCACAAGCGCTACCTCAAGGCCCTGCGGGTGAAGCCGGGTGACGACGTGGCAGCGCAGATTGCGAAATATCCACAGGCCAGCGGATTCCTCCTCGATACCTATGTGGAGGGTGTTCCTGGCGGAACCGGGCTGGCTTTCGACTGGACCCTGGTGCCGAAGGATGTGCAGCGTCCGCTGATCCTGGCAGGGGGGCTGACGGTCGCAAACGTGGCCGATGCCATTGCCCAGGTGCGCCCTTATGCCGTGGATGTGAGCGGCGGGGTGGAGGCGAGCAAGGGCATCAAGGATGCGCAGAAGATCCGCGATTTCATTGCGCAATGTCGTTCGGCGGCTTGACGCGGAATCTTCATGTGACGACGAGCGGCCTGCCGCCGTCCACTACCCAATCGCTGCCCTTGGGGAGCGCTGGGAGTCGTCGCAGCAGGAACAGCTGCCTGCCGACGGTCCGTATCGAATGCTGTATCCGTGGCGACGCCCCTGGCGGCGCCTTTGTTTGCGAGGGGTTCCGGCCTTGAGGTTGGAACCGCGACGATGAATTTGCTCAGCGGCACGCGCAACCCATCGCGCCGTGTCACTGCACTGGAGACGAGAGCATGAGCAACTGGCTGGTAGACAAGCTGATCCCTTCCATCATGCGTTCCGAGGCGAAGAAGAGCTCGGTACCGGAAGGCCTGTGGCACAAGTGCCCGTCCTGCGAGGCGGTGCTGTACCGTCCGGAGCTGGAAAAGACCCTCGACGTCTGCCCCAAGTGCGATCACCACATGCGTATCGGCGCCCGTGCGCGCATCGATATCTTCCTCGATGAGGAAGGCCGCGAGGAGCTGGGTGCCGAGCTGGAGCCGGTGGATCGCCTGAAGTTCCGCGACAGCAAGAAGTACAAGGACCGCCTGACTGCTGCGCAGAAAGACACCGGCGAGAAGGACGCGCTGATCTCCATGAGCGGCAAGCTGATGGGCATGCCGGTCGTGGTCAGTGCCTTCGAGTTCTCCTTCATGGGCGGCTCCATGGGTTCCATCGTTGGTGAGCGCTTCGTGCGCGCCGCCAACTACGCCCTGGAAAACCGTTGCCCGATGATCTGCTTCTCCGCCTCGGGTGGCGCGCGCATGCAGGAAGCGCTGATTTCCCTGATGCAGATGGCCAAGACCTCCGCCGCGCTGGCCCGTCTGCGCGAAGAAGGCATCCCGTTCATCTCCGTGCTGACCGATCCGGTCTATGGCGGCGTATCCGCGAGCCTGGCGATGCTCGGCGATGTGATCGTCGGCGAGCCACGCGCCCTGATCGGCTTCGCCGGGCCGCGCGTGATCGAGCAGACCGTGCGCGAGAAGCTGCCGGAAGGCTTCCAGCGCAGCGAGTTCCTGCTGGAGCACGGCGCCATCGACATGATCGTCCACCGTGCCGAGCTGCGCCCGCGTCTGGCGAAGGTTCTGGCCAAGTTCACCCACACTCCCAGCGCCGCACTCGCAGGATGACCCAACGTACCCTTGCCGACTGGCTCAGCTATCTCGAACAACTCCACCCCACGGCAATCGACATGGGGCTGGATCGCTCCCGTGAAGTAGCTGGCCGGCTTGGCCTGGGGCGCCCCGCCTCCCGCGTGGTGACCGTCACGGGCACCAACGGCAAGGGTTCCACCTGTGCCTTCCTCGCCGCCCTGCTGGGTGAGCAGGAACAGCGTGTCGGCGTCTACAGCTCGCCGCACCTGCTGCGCTACAACGAGCGCGTGCTCATCGATGGCGTCGAAGCCAGCGATGAGGCGCTCTGCGAAGCCTTCGCCGCTGTTGAGGCGGCTCGTGGCGAAATTTCCCTGACCTACTTCGAAATGGGCACCCTCGCGGCCTTCTGGCTGTTCGAGCGAGCCAACCTCGATGCCGTGGTACTGGAAGTCGGCCTGGGCGGTCGTCTGGATGCGGTCAACCTGATCGACTCCGACGTTGCCGTGGTCACCAGTATCGGCATCGACCACGCCGACTGGCTGGGTGACACGCGCGAAAGCGTGGCTTTCGAGAAGGCCGGTATCTTCCGCGCCGGCAAGCCTGCCGTCTGTGGTGACCTGGAACCGCCGACGCCGATTCTGGAACAGGCGCGCAAGCTCGGGTCACCACTGGTCCTGCGCGGCCGGGATTTCGACCTGGCGTTGGGCGAGGGCGACTGGCACTGGCGTGGTCGCTCCTCCACTGGCGAGGCGCTGAGCCTGCACAACCTGCCGTTGCTCGACCTGCCAATGGAGAATGCCGCACTGGCCTTGCAGGTCTATGCCTTGCTGGGCCTGCCATGGCAGCGCGAGCAGCTGGTCGCCGCACTTCAGCGCACCCGTGTGACCGGGCGCCTGGATCGTCGCACTGTGCAATGGCATGGCGAAGAGCGCCACTTGCTGCTCGACGTCGGGCATAATCCGCACGCAGCGCAATACCTCGCCAGCCGCCTGCGCGCAGCGCCGCCCAAGGGTGTGCGCCACGCAGTGTTCGGTCTGCTGGCGGACAAGGACCTCGACGGCGTACTGGAACCCGTGCTCGGCTTGGTGCAGGATTGGGCCGTCGCGCCGCTGCCCACCGGTCGCAGTCGTCCGGCCGCAGAGCTGGAGGCTGCGCTGCAGGCTCGCGGGGCGCAGGTCAGTTGCCATGGCGATATCGCTGCGGCGCTGGTGGCACAGTGCGATGCAGCGGGCACCGATGACGAGATTCTGGTGTTTGGTTCGTTCTACAGCGTGGCGGATGCCCTGGAGTGGCTCGCCAAGGCTGCTCAATAAGCTGCTCAATGAAGTACACCTAAGGGGAGTTGTGCATGGCGTTGCTCGATAAGGGGCTCAAGCAGCGGGTAGTCGGAGCGCTGGTGCTGTTGGCACTGGCCGTGATCTTCCTGCCGATGCTGTTCTCCCGCGAGGATGATGTACGCCAGGTGGTGGTCGAAGCGCCGGTGATGCCCAAGCCACCGGCCATGCCCACCGTCGAAGTACAGCCTACCGAGGTTCCCGAGCCCCAGGCCGAGGATGCGGACAACGCCGTGCCGCCGGCCGAAGCGGCCCCGGCGCAGACGCCTTCCGCCCCCATCGCCAGCCTGCCGACCCAGCAGGCCCAGCCGGCACAGCCCAAGGCTGCGGCCCCGCAACCGGTCGCTCCCAAGTCGGCTGCGCCTGCCCAGGTTCAGGCTAGCGCCGCTCCTGTCGCTCCGGCGCAACAGCCGGCCCAGCGCCTGGACAGCAACAACCTGCCGGTGAGCTGGTCGGTGCAGTTGGCCAGCCTGTCCAACCGTGCACGCGCCGACGAATTGCAGAAGTCCCTGCGCAGTCAGGGCTACAACGCCTATGTGCGCAGCTTCGACGGCATGAACCGGGTATTCGTCGGTCCGGTGGTCGAGCGCGCCGAGGCAGATCGCCTGCGCGACCAACTGGGCAAGCAGCAGAAGCTCAATGGCTTCGTGGTGCGTTTCCAGCCTGAGCGTGGCTGAGCCCGTTCGTTAGCTTCTCTCAATCAGCCCCATGTCAAACTGGGGCTCTTCTAAATCGAAGGCCTCTGCTAAAATGCGGGGCCTTTCCGTTTCTGGGCCGCAACGTGGCATTTACCTGGGTCGATTGGACGATGATCGGCATCATCGTCATTTCCAGCCTGATCAGCTTGAGCCGTGGTTTCGTCAAGGAAGCCCTGTCGCTGGTCACCTGGATCGTAGCCGGTGCGGTCGCCTGGATGTTCGGCGGCGCCCTGGCCGAGCATCTCGCACCCTACATTCAGCTGCCCTCGGGGCGTGTCATCGCCGCTTGCGCTCTTCTTTTCGTCGTCACGCTGCTGCTGGGCGCACTGGTCAACTTCCTCATCAGCGAGCTGGTGCGGGTGACCGGAATGTCCGGCACCGACCGTGTGCTCGGCATGGTATTCGGCGGCGCCCGTGGTGTGCTGCTGGTGGTTCTGCTGGTCGGTCTGCTGAGCCTTGCGCCGGTGCAGCAGGATCCGTGGTGGCAGCAGTCGGTGCTGATGCCGCATTTCCTGATGGTCGCCGACTGGTCGAAGAACTTCATCCTGACTTTTGCCGGGCAGTGGATGTCCGGCGTTACCATCACTCCGCCATCCGGAGTGGGGTCTTTGCTGCCGGCCCAGTGACGGGCGGGCGGAGGCGACGGGTAGCCGTCGCCGCTATGGCAGGTCCGGTGGATACTGCCGAATACGGAATTGTTTTAGCCTGAACACCAACTAGGGGTTGCGTCGCATGTGTGGCATCGTCGGTATCGTGGGCAAGTCGAACGTCAATCAGGCGCTGTATGACGCCCTCACCGTTCTCCAGCATCGTGGCCAGGACGCTGCGGGGATCGTCACCTGTCAGGACGACCGTCTGTACCTGCGCAAGGACAACGGCCTGGTCCGTGACGTCTTCCAGCAGCGTCACATGCAGCGCCTGGTCGGCAAGATCGGCATCGGTCATGTGCGCTACCCGACTGCGGGCAGCTCCAGCTCCGCCGAGGCGCAGCCGTTCTACGTCAACTCGCCGTACGGCATCACCCTGGCGCACAACGGCAACCTGACCAACGTCGAGCAGTTGGCCAAGGAAATCTACGAATCCGACCTGCGTCACGTGAACACCAACTCCGACTCGGAAGTGCTGCTCAACGTGTTCGCCCATGAACTGGCGGTGCGCAACAAGCTGCAGCCCACCGAGGAAGACGTGTTCGCCGCCGTTGCCGGCGTGCACGCTCGCTGCGTGGGTGGCTACGCTGTGGTGGCGATGATCACCGGCTACGGTATCGTCGGCTTCCGCGACCCCCATGCGATCCGCCCGATCGTCTTCGGTCAGCGTCACACCGAGAACGGCGTGGAGTACATGATCGCTTCGGAAAGCGTTGCCCTGGACGTCCTCGGCTTCACCCTGATCCGTGACCTGGCCCCGGGCGAAGCGGTGTACATCACCGAAGACGGCAAGCTCTACACCCGTCAGTGCGCGGCCAACCCGCAGTACGCGCCGTGCATCTTCGAGCACGTCTACCTGGCTCGTCCGGACTCCATCATCGATGGCATCTCGGTCTACAAGGCGCGCTTGCGCATGGGCGAGAAGCTGGCCGACAAGATCCTCCGCGAGCGTCCGGACCACGACATCGACGTGGTCATCCCGATCCCGGACACCAGCCGCACCGCTGCGCTGGAACTGGCCAACCGCCTGGGCGTGAAGTTCCGCGAAGGCTTCGTGAAGAACCGCTACATCGGCCGTACCTTCATCATGCCCGGCCAGGCCGCGCGCAAGAAGTCGGTTCGCCAGAAGCTCAACGCCATCGAGCTGGAATTCCGCGGCAAAAACGTGATGCTGGTGGACGACTCCATCGTTCGCGGCACCACCTGCAAGCAGATTATCCAGATGGCCCGCGAGGCTGGCGCGAAGAACGTCTACTTCTGCTCCGCCGCCCCGGCGGTGCGCTACCCCAACGTCTACGGCATCGACATGCCGAGCGCCCACGAGCTGATCGCACACAACCGCAGCACCGAGGAAGTCGGCGAGCTGATCGGAGCCGACTGGCTGGTGTATCAGGACCTGCAGGACCTGATCGAATCCACCGAGGGCGGCAAGATCAAGATCGAACACTTCGACTGCGCCGTGTTCAACGGTGAATACGTCACCGGCGACGTCGACGAAGCCTATCTGAACAAGATCGAGCAGGCGCGCAACGACGCGACCAAGACCAAGGGTGCCGCGGTCAGCGCCATCATCGATCTGTATAACGACTGACTTAGAAACGAATAGGGAGAGCAGGGCATGGCTCAGGATTGGGAAGCCGGCCGGCTGGACAGCGACCTGGAGGGCGTCGGTTTCGACACCCTCGCAGTGCGCGCCGGGCAACGCCGCACCCCGGAAGGCGAACATGGCGAAGGCCTGTTCACCACTTCCAGTTATGTGTTCCGCAGCGCCGCCGATGCTGCCGCGCGCTTCGCCGGTGAAGTGCCGGGCAATGTCTACTCGCGCTACACCAACCCTACGGTGCGCACCTTCGAGGAGCGCATCGCTGCGCTGGAAGGCGCCGAGCAGGCGGTGGCCACGTCCACCGGCATGTCGGCCATCCTTTCCCTGGTGATGAGCCTGTGTAGCGCTGGTGACCACGTGCTGGTCTCGCGCAGTGTGTTCGGCTCGACCATCAGCCTGTTCGAGAAGTACTTCAAACGCTTCGGCATCGAGGTGGACTACCCGCCACTGAGCGACCTGAAAGCCTGGGAAGCAGCCTGCAAGCCGAACACTAAGCTGTTCTTCGTCGAGTCGCCGTCCAATCCGCTGGCCGAGCTGGTCGACATTGCCGCACTGGCTGAAATCGCTCACGCCAAGGGCGCGTTGCTGGCGGTGGATAACTGCTTCTGCACCCCGGCGCTGCAGCAGCCGCTGAAGCTGGGCGCGGATGTGGTGATCCACTCCGCGACCAAGTACATCGACGGCCAAGGCCGCACCATGGGTGGTGTAGTCGCCGGTCGCCGTGCGCAGATGGAGCCAGTTGTCGGCTTCCTGCGTACCGCTGGCCCGACCCTCAGCCCGTTCAACGCCTGGATCTTCATCAAGGGGCTGGAAACCTTGCGCGTGCGCATGCAGGCCCACAGCGCCTCGGCCCAGTTGGTCGCGCAGTGGCTGGAGCAGCAGCCGGGGGTAGAGCGTGTGTACTACGCAGGTCTCACCAGTCATCCGCAGCACGAACTGGCCAAGCGTCAGCAGAAGGGCTTCGGCGCGGTGGTGAGCTTCGAGGTGAAGGGCGGCAAGGAGGCGGCCTGGCGCTGCATCGATGCCACCCGGATGATCTCCATCACCACCAACCTGGGTGACACCAAGACCACCATCGCCCATCCGGCCACCACCTCCCACGGTCGCCTGTCGCCGGCCGAGCGCGAGAACGCCGGCATCCGTGACAACCTGATCCGCGTCGCCGTGGGCCTGGAAGATGTCGACGACATCAAGGCCGACCTGGCGCGAGGCCTGGCGGCACTGTGAGCGTGATGGACGCCCTGGGTAACGGCCAGGTGGTGCTGGTCACCGGTGCGGCACACGGCATCGGCCTGGGCGTCGCTGCCTGGCTGGTCGCCGAGGGCTGGCAGGTGGTGCTGGCGGATATCGATCGTGAGCGCGGTCCGAAGGTGGCGGCGGCGCTGGGCGAGCGCGCCAGCTTCATCGCGCTGGACGTGGCCAGCGAAGGGCAGGTCGCTGCGGCTGTGGCCGAGCTGATCGGCCAGTTCGGCCGCCTGGATGCGCTGGTGAGCAATGCCGCCATCGCCCGGCCGCACAATACGGCGCTGGAAAGCCTCGGCCTGAACGAGTGGAACCGTACCCTGGCGGTGAACCTCACCGGCCCGATGCTGCTGGCCAAGCACTGCGCGCCGTACCTGCGCGCTCACAGCGGTGCCATCGTCAACATCGCCTCCACTCGCGCGCACCAGTCCGAGCCGAATTCCGAAGCCTACGCGGCGAGCAAGGGTGGGCTGCTGTCGCTGACCCATGCCCTGGCCAGCAGTCTGGGGCCGGAAATCCGTGTCAACGCGATTTCCCCCGGCTGGATCGACGCCCGCGACCTGCGCGAGCGCGAAGCCGAGCCGCTGACCGAGTTGGACCATGACCAGCACCTGGTCGGCCGTGTCGGTACGGTCGAGGACATTGCCTCGGCGGTGGCCTGGCTGATCGGCGACAGTGCCGGCTTCGTCACCGGCCAGGAGCTGGTGATCGATGGCGGCATGACGCGCAAGATGATCTACCTCGACTGATCGTCGAACGTGGATGAGGAGGGCGGCCGGAGGGTCGCCCTTTTTCTTTTGTGCCTCTCCGACTCCGGGCGTGGGCTGTTCGCGAGCAAGCTCGCTCCTACAAGAGCGCTCGCTAGGTTGACTCTGTAGGAGCGAGCTTGCTCGCGAATCTGGAGCCGCACCGAGGTCATTAACCGCACGCCGAACTTTTTTCGCGGAAAATGAAAAAAAGTTCAATCAGGGCATTGACTTAGGTTCTGCCGGCTGTAGAATGCGCCCCACTTCGAGACGAAGGGTGATTAGCTCAGCTGGGAGAGCATCTGCCTTACAAGCAGAGGGTCGGCGGTTCGATCCCGTCATCACCCACCACTCTCGCAAGTTACGCGCAGCGGTAGTTCAGTCGGTTAGAATACCGGCCTGTCACGCCGGGGGTCGCGGGTTCGAGTCCCGTCCGCTGCGCCATTTTCCCCTCCTTGGTTCCTACCCCGAACCGGCTTGTCGAGTGATTCACTCCAGGCGCAAGGAGGTTGCTGTACCGGACGAAAGTCCAACCGACACGCAGCGGTAGTTCAGTCGGTTAGAATACCGGCCTGTCACGCCGGGGGTCGCGGGTTCGAGTCCCGTCCGCTGCGCCATATTCGAAAGCCCTCAGGTAGCAATACCTGAGGGTTTTTTCGTTTCCGTCCGAAAGCTCTACCGTCGCACTGTAAGACGCTGTCACAGGTCGTTCACCTTTGGCGTCTAGCTTTTTCCCCATGGTCTTTGCTAAAACCGGATCGAACGGTCAGGAGAAAAGCCAATGGACGACTATCAGGAAGAACTGCTCGAACTGCACGCCGTGGAACAGGATCTGCCGGAACCGGCCGACGACGCCACGGAGATGTGATCAGGCGCTGTGGCGCTGGGCGCGGCGGAACTCCCCGGGCGTCTGCCCGCTCCAGCGCTTGAAGGCGCGCTGGAAGGCCTCGGCGGAGGCGAAGCCGAGCAGGTAGGCAATCTCGCCGAACGCCAGGTCGGTGTCGCGGATGTAGATCATCGCCAGGTCGCGGCGGGTGTCGTTGAGGATGCTGCGGAACTGTGTGCCTTCTTCCGCCAGCTTGCGGCGTAGCGTCCAGGTCGGCAGCTTGAGCCGCGCGGCCACTTCCTCCAGGTCCGGCTCGCGACCATTGAGCATCGGGCCCAGCAGCTGGGCAACGCGCTCGCGCAGGCTGCGTGTTCGAGTCTGTTGTTCAAGTTCCTTTTCGCAGATATCCAGCAATTGCCGCCAGGTGCTCGGGCAGTGGTCCGGGTTGGCGCGCGCCAGCGCTGCCTGGTCCAGACGCAGCTGGTTGTGCTCGGCGCCGAACTCCACCGCGCAGCCAAGCATCTCTTCGAAGCGCGACGCCCAGGCAGGCGCCGGATACTCGATCTCGACCTTCTCCGGGCGCAGCGGCTGCGCGCCGATGCTGCCGAGCATGCTCACCCAGCCGGCCAGCACCGAATCCACCACGAAACGGTTGTAGGCGTTGTACGGGCTGATGGAGTAGAAACGCAGCCAGGCGCCGCTGGCGTCCTCGATGAAGCTGCTCTGGCCGCGGTAGTTCTGCGCGTAGAGCGGCTCGAAACGGATCAGCGCGCGGGCGGCGGCGCGCAGGTTCGGTGCCTGGGCGGCGGTGACACCCGCCAGACCGCTCTGGCCCGGTCGGCTCAACTGGCCCATGCGCAGGCCAAGGGCCGGGTCGCCGCTCTGCTGGATGGCCGCGTGGCCCAGACGCATGTAGCGGGGGATCGACAGGCGTGCGCCGGGCTCGCCCAGGCGTGCCGCGTCCAGTCCGTATTGTTGAAGCAGGGCTTGTGGAGCGACGCCGCTCTCCGCCAGCGCATCGGCGAGGCTGTGGACAAAACCCACCGAAAGGTCGCCGAGCCGCATGGTCGGGCGGTTCATAGCCAGAGGTTGATCAGGCGTGCGCCGGGGCCGTCGGGCGCCAGGGTATGGCCGTTGCCATTGATCACCAGGCTGCGACCGTCGCTGCCCAGGTCCCAGAGATGGCCGCGGAAGAACACAGTGATCCCGGCGTGAGCGCCGCTTTCGCCGAGACGGCCGGCCAGGGCCAGGCGTTCCCAGGCTTCACCTTCGGAAAGCGCACCGGGCTTGAGGGTCACGTCGCTCGGTGTCGCACCGCCGTTGTACCCCTTCCACGGCTTGCTCCAGCTGCCGTTGCCAGTAAGAAAGGCGGGCACCGCGATGATGTCGGGTTTGTTCGCCGCCAGCGCGGCGTAGCTCGTCGGATACCAGCTGTCGGCGCAGGCCAGTACGCCCAGGCGCCCGGCTGGGGTCTGCAGGACCTGCAGGTCGTCCGCATCGCCGCTGCCGGTGAAGCCTTTCTCGTCGTCGATGGGGAACAGCTTGCGCTGCGGTTTGCCCAGGGGCAGGCCGTCGCTGCCGAAGACCTGGCTGACGTTGTAGAGGCGACCGTTGCCGGTGCGAATCTGTCCTTCGACGATGCGCGGGTTGGGCAGCACAATGGAGCCGGCGACTATGGTCACGCCGAATTCCTTTGCCAGCGAGCCGAACAGCGTCTGGTAGTCGTGGGCCATGTCCACGGCCTTCATGCGGAACAGGGCGTCGGCCATGCGGTCCTCGCCCTTGGCACCGAGCCAGCCGCGCGCCAGTTTCAGCGGGTTGCTGGCGGCCATCCATTCCATGGCCTCGGCGATGTGCTCGGTCTGGTAGACCTCGGGCTTCTCACCGGCGGCCACCAGCCAGGTGCCGATGTGCTCGGGGAAGACCACCACGGTGCGAGGGTTGATCAGCCCTTCGTCTCGGGCCTTGGCCAGGTAGGCGCGGAACTTCAGGTGCAGGCGCTCGACGCTCTGGTAGTCCTGGGTGAACAGCTCCGGCTGCACGCCCAGCAGGTTGCCGCGCTCGGACGGCTGGCCCTGGTTGAGCGAGACCTCACTGCGCAGGTCGGACAGGTAGTGGCCTACCGGGCGACGCTCCGCCCAGCCGGCATAGCCGGCGAAGAGGATCACCAGGACGAGGAAGATCAGCTTGCGCATAAACGACGGGTACTCATGGGATGCCTCACAGGGTAGGGCTTGGGCCGGGCGTTGCCAAGGCGGGGTGTCATCTTTGGTCAGTAACTTGTCATTTTCGATCATTGAGCGGTGGAGGTGCGCTCCTTAGAGTCAGCCCCATACCGACCGCGCCCCATGCCGAGCCGTTCCGCAGGCTGAGGGCGCGGCATCATCGTGAATGCCGGAGGAATCATGACCGCCACTTATCCGCACCTGCTCGCGCCGCTGGACCTGGGTTTCACCACCCTGCGCAACCGTACCCTGATGGGCTCCATGCACACCGGCCTGGAAGAGAAACCCCAGGGCTTCGAACGCATGGCGGCCTATTTCGCCGAGCGTGCCCGTGGCGGCGTCGGCCTGATGGTCACCGGTGGCATCGGCCCGAACGAGGAGGGCGGCGTGTATTCCGGCGCAGCCAAGCTGAGCACCGCCGAAGAAGCCGAGAAGCACAAGATCGTCACCCAGGCGGTGCACGAGGCGGGCGGCAAGATCTGCATGCAGATCCTCCACGCCGGCCGTTACGCCTACAGCCCCAAGTCCGTAGCGCCCAGCGCCATCCAGGCGCCGATCAACCCGTTCAAGCCGCGCGAGCTGGATGAAGAGGGCATCGAGAAGCAGATCGCCGACTTCGTCAACTGTTCCAGCCTGGCCCGGGTGGCCGGCTACGACGGCGTCGAGATCATGGGTTCGGAAGGCTACTTCATCAACCAGTTCCTCGCCGCCCACACCAACCACCGCACCGACCGCTGGGGCGGCAGCTACGAGAACCGCATGCGCCTGCCGGTGGAAATCGTCCGCCGCGTGCGTGAGGCCGTAGGCCCGAACTTCATCATCATCTATCGCCTGTCGATGCTCGACCTGGTCGAAGGCGGCAGCACCTGGGACGAGATCGTCCTGCTGGCGAAGGCCATCGAGCAGGCCGGCGCCACCATCATCAACACCGGCATTGGCTGGCATGAAGCGCGTATCCCGACCATTGCCACCAAGGTGCCGCGCGCGGCTTTCACCAAGGTCACCGCCAAGCTGCGCGGCGAGATCGGCATCCCGCTGGTCACCACCAACCGCATCAACACCCCGGAAATCGCCGAGCAGGTGCTGGCTGAAGGCGATGCCGACATGGTCTCCATGGCCCGTCCGTTCCTCGCCGACCCGGACTTCGTCAACAAGGCTGCCGAAGGCCGCGCCGACGAGATCAACACCTGCATCGGCTGCAACCAGGCTTGCCTGGACCACACCTTCGGCGGCAAGCTGACCAGTTGCCTGGTGAATCCGCGTGCCTGCCACGAGACCGAGCTGAACTACATCCCGACCAGCCACGTGAAGAAGATCGCTGTGGTTGGCGCCGGCCCTGCGGGCCTGTCCGCTGCCACCGTGGCGGCCGAGCGTGGCCACGAGGTGACCCTGTACGACGCTGCCGGCGAGATCGGCGGGCAGTTCAACGTCGCCAAGCGCGTGCCGGGCAAGGAAGAGTTCTACGAGACCCTGCGCTACTTCAAGCGCAAGGTGGAAACCACCGGCGTCGACCTGCGCCTGAATACCCGCGTCAGCGTCGATGACCTGGTCAAGGGCGGCTTCGACGAAGTCATCCTGGCCACCGGTATCGTGCCGCGCACCCCGGCTATTCCGGGCATCGAGAATGCCAAGGTGATCAGCTACCTGGACGCCATCCTCGAGCGCAAGCCGGTCGGCAAGACTGCCGCAGTGATCGGGGCTGGCGGCATCGGCTTCGACGTCTCCGAATACATCACCCATGCCGGCGAATCCACCAGCCTGGATCGCCATGCCTTCTGGCAGGAGTGGGGTATCGACGAGAACCTGGAAGCCCGGGGCGGCATCGCTGGTATCCAGGCGCATCCGCATGCCGCGGCGCGCCAGGTGTTCCTGCTGCAGCGCAAGAAGTCCAAGGTCGGCGACGGCCTGGGCAAGACCACCGGCTGGATCCACCGCACCGGCCTGAAGAACAAGCAGGTACAGATGCTCAACAGCGTCGAATACCTCAAGGTCGACAACGACGGCCTGCACATCAGCATCGCCGGCGGCGAGCCGCAGGTACTGCCAGTGGACACGGTGGTCGTCTGCGCCGGCCAGGACCCGCTGCGTGAGCTGCACGATGGCTTGGTTGCCGCCGGCCAGAGCGTGCACCTGATCGGTGGCGCCGACGTGGCTGCCGAGCTCGACGCCAAGCGCGCCATCAACCAGGGCTCGCGCCTCGCTGCTGAGCTCTGAGTTGGCGGTAACCTGGGTCGATTGAGATTCAGGTCACAAAGCCGGGCCCGGAAAAGTTCCCTTCCGGGCCCGGAAACCCTTTCGAAAATCCAACCGCGTCACAGAATTATCCAGCCGGTTAACCGCTTGGCCTGACCGCCGGGACGGGTGCCAACCGAGTCACATTGCCTGCGACATTAATTCCCCTAGACTTGCTCGGATGTCGGGATTTTCCCGCTGTCTGGGTGCTGCTTTTCTGACAGACCCTTTTCTCCAGACTTCCTCCCGCACCAGCCCAGAGGTCAATCGATGAGCATGCAGAAGAAGCCTCAAATGGTGGAAGCCGTGGTCTTCTTCAACGACCGTGGCGTCTGCAGGGAAATGCTCTACCCCGAATTCGAGGCGCTGCTCGACAACGTCGTGCAGATGCCGGAATACGCCGATCAGCAGATGCAGCTCGCCTATGTGCTGATCAACCCACGCCTGCTGGTCAAGGCGGTGGTGTTCTTCTATCTGGACTTCGACGAGAAGGGCGAAGCCGACAGAGGCTGGAACCTGCCACTGCGCAACCTGGCCGACCGCGCTGGCCGTGGTCCCGACATGGGCGCCGGGCCTATCCGCCTGGCCTGCCGCAGCCAGTGCCCGGTGTCCTGGCACCAGATGCACCTCTGGGACCCGACCCTGGAGGCGAGCCAGAACCATCTGGTGCAACTGCGCGAGTCCATCAAGCGCAACAACCTCGGGGTGCTGGTGGAAGAAGAACCGGCCGCCGTGGAGCTCGCGCGCCTGCAGATGGCAGACGAACACCAGTGGTACGCGCCCGCCGAGGAGTCCCGCGAGGAGGCCGAAAAGCTGGCCCGCGCGATGCTCGAGGAGCACCAACAGAAGACCGCCGAGTTGCTCGGCCAGCATGAAACCCGCCTGTCGCAGATCAGCCAGCAGCATGAGCAGGAGCTCGGCCGCCTGAAGCTCGGCGCGCAGGAGCAGGTCAAGGTGCTGCAGGCCGAACTGGCCGCGCTGCGCGAAGGCCTCAAGCGCGAGGAAGAGATCAATGCCGGCCTTCGCCGTGAACTGGACGGCCAGGCCAATGGCTTCCAGCGCGGACGCGAGGAGCTGACCGCACAGTTGCGCCACATCGAACAGAGTGGTCGCGATGAACTGGAGCAGCTGCGCCAGCAGATCGAGGACGAATCCCGCACACGCCTGGCCAGCCTGGAAGCTCGCTACAAGGAGCAGATTTCCGTCCGTGACGTCGAACTGGGCTACCGCAACGAGCTCGACCAGCAGCTGCAGCAGGAGAACCAGCAGCTGCGCAAGGAGGCCGAGCAACTGCGCGAGGAAACCGCACAGCTACGCCAGCTCGCCACACAACTGCAGCAGGGTGCGGAAGGCCTGCGCCTGGAACTCGATACCCTGTCGGCCAAGGCGGCCGATGGCTCGGTACTGGAGCGCCTGGCGGGCATGGGCGTGATCTTCGTGGTGTACCATCCCGGCGCCGGTCATCTGACCCTGTCGCTGCAGGATGTCGCCCGTTACCAGGAAAACCCCATGGCTTACGCCGCGGCCAAGTGCTTCGTCGCCGAAGACCAGTACCGCAGCTGGCTGGCCCATTATCAGCAACCCGCCTGCGAAGGACGACTGTCCAACGGCGAGCGTTGCGCCATGCCCATCGACCGCGTGGAAACTCCCGGCCGCTTTGTCGAAGGCGACAGCAACTGCTGCTCCCGACACAAGACCGCCGGCCGACTGCGTAGTGTCACCACCGGCTGACCGGGGTGCCGTGCCGTTTCCCGACTGGCGCCCTGAAGCTCCCCTGCAACGCATCCACCTGGATTGGCTCGATCGCGCCGGCGTCGAGCTGGCGTTGTTGCGCCTGGATCGGGTGGATTCGCTGGTCTCAGGCAACAAGTGGTTCAAACTCGCACCCTATCTGCAGCAGGCTGCCGACCTCGGCCTAGCCGGCGTGATGACCTTGGGCGGCGCCCATTCCAATCACCTGCACGCGGTAGCGGCGGCCGGCGCGCGGTTCGGTTTCGAGACCGTCGGACTGCTGCGCGGAGAAGAGCAGGACAATCCCACGGTTACCGACCTGCGCCAGCTCGGCATGCGGCTGCACTGGCTTGGCTACGGTGGCTATCGTCGGCGTCACGAAGCCGAATTCTGGGAGCCCTGGCGTCGGTGCTATCCCCAGTTGCTGGCGGTCGGCGAGGGCGGCGGCGGACTCCCTGGCGCACAAGGTTGCTCGCCACTGATCGAGCAAATTCGCCAACAGCTCGGCGCCCTTGGTTGGGAGGACTACCAGCAGCTCTGGGTGGCTTGCGGCACCGGCACGACCCTGGCCGGCCTGGTGCTCGGCGAGGGCGGTGCGCATCCGGTGGTCGGTGCCCTGGCGGTGCCGCAGGGGCATGGCGTCGAAGCGCAGGTGCCGGAACTGCTGAGGGAGAGTGGCACGGGCGATAACGGATACCGCCTGCTGGATGCCAGCCGTGGCGGCTTCGCGCGGATCGACGTGACGCTGGCGCGCTTCATCCTCGCGACTGAAGCCGAGTGTGGCGTGCCGCTGGAGCCGCTATACACCGGGAAATTGCTGCTGGCGCTGCACGATGAGGTCGCGGCGGGGCGCGTCGCGCGCGGTACTCGCATCGTCGCGGTCCACAGTGGTGGCCTGCAGGGACGGCGAGCGCTGGAAGAGAAGTTGAAGACCCTGGCCGCTCAGCGCGAATAGCCGCTATGCACCCTTGGCCAGCGGTCACCCACCAGGAACAGGCGCTCCTGCTCCCGCCAGCGTCCTTCGTGGAACGCCATTCGCACCAGCATCTGCGGGAAGCCGTCTTCCGGCAGTTCTGCCAGCCAGGTGGCGAAGCGCTCCGTGCCCCAGCTTTCATCTTCGGCGGCCGGGGATAGCCAGCCCTTGCGGGACAGAGCCTGCCAGCCGTGCGGGTGTTCTGCCTGGTAGGCAGGCCAGGCATGCCGGTGCAGCCAGCGGCCGCGCTGATGGTTGTCGCTGGCCCCCGCGGGTGGCGGGCAGGGCGTAGGCCAGGAATAGAACAGGTAGCCGCCGAGCCAGAGGCCGGGGGCCGGATCGGCGTCACTGTGCTCGCGCACCACGGCAAGCCCCTCGACGGTGGATGAGAGGGGTAACTGATGCTGGTAGAAGTGCTCGATCTTGCGCAGCAGATGGTCTTCGGCGCCCGGCCCGAGCCAGGAGTCGGGGCCGTCGTCGCTGGGGCCGAGGTAGAGCTTGATGGCCAGCTCCAGGTGATGCAGGCCGTCGTCGTCCTCCAGCAGCAGGTCCAGTTCGCCGAGGGTCTGGCCGTTGTCGCGCACCGGCAGGTTGGCGGCCAGCAGGCGCAGGTCCGGGGCGCGCTCCAGGGCGTATTGCCAGAGCCGTTCGTAGTAGCGGCCCAGGCGCTGGTGCGGTGCGGACTCGAGCTGCGCCAGCAGTTCGCCCGGTGACTGTTCCTGGGCGCGCAGCCAGTCGGCCAGCAAGGCCGGTTGCAAGTACCAACGACTGGCAGTCAGTGGATGGCGTAGCGCCGGGCTGTCGGGTTGCAGCAGGGGTGGGGAGAGCAATGTCCAGGCGAGGTCGCGGACCTGCGGCTGGCGCAGGTCGATCAGCAGCTCGTCGAGCAGGGCGGTGAAGTCGGTCATGCCCCAAGCCTAGCTGCTACACCCTTGCTCCGGCCACGCTGCGGTTTGCCGCTGCTTGGGCCTTTCGCCCATAATTCCGCCATTCGAGTAGCGCAACGCCGTCCGGAGTCCCATGGAACCCTTTCGCAATATCGGCATCATCGGCCGCCTGGGCAGCACCCAGGTGCTGGAAACCATCCGTCGGCTGAAGAAATTCCTCACTGAGCGCCACCTGCACGTGATCCTCGAGGACACCATCGCCGAGGTCCTGCCGGGGCACGGTCTACAGACCTGCTCACGGAAGATCATGGGCGAGATCTGCGACCTGGTGATCGTGGTCGGCGGCGACGGCAGCATGCTCGGCGCGGCGCGCGCTCTGGCGCGGCACAAGGTGCCGGTGCTGGGGATCAACCGTGGCAGCCTGGGCTTCCTCACCGATATCCGCCCCGACGAGCTGGAAACCAAGGTCGCCGAAGTGCTCGGCGGCCAGTACATCGTCGAGAGTCGTTTCCTGCTCGACGCCCTGGTGCGCCGCCACGGTGAATCCATTGGCCAGGGCGACGCGCTGAACGACGTGGTGCTGCACCCCGGCAAGTCCACGCGGATGATCGAGTTCGAGCTGTATATCGACGGCCAGTTCGTCTGCAGCCAGAAGGCCGACGGCCTGATCGTCGCCACGCCGACCGGCTCCACCGCCTACGCGCTGTCCGCCGGCGGGCCGATCATGCATCCCAAGCTGGATGCCATCGTGGTGGTGCCGATGTACCCGCACATGCTGTCCAGCCGGCCCATCGTGGTGGACGGCAACAGCGAGCTGAAGATCGTCGTCTCGCCGAACATGCAGATCTACCCGCAGGTGTCCTGTGACGGCCAGAACCACTTCACCTGCGCGCCGGGCGACACCGTCACGGTGAGCAAGAAGCCACAGAAGCTGCGCCTGATCCACCCCATCGACCACAACTACTACGAGGTCTGCCGGACCAAGCTGGGCTGGGGCAGCCGCCTCGGGAGCAGTGAGTGATGGAACTCGACCCCGCACGTGGCTATGACCTGATTGGCGACATCCACGGCTGCGCGCACACCCTCGACCATCTGCTGGAGCGCCTGGGTTATCGCTCTCAGGGCGGTGTATGGCGGCACCCGCGGCGCCAGGCGCTGTTCCTGGGCGATATCATCGACCGTGGCCCGCGAATCCGAGAAGCGCTGCACCGGGTGCACGACATGGTCGCCGCCCGCGAGGCGCTGTGCATCATGGGCAATCACGAATTCAACGCCCTGGGCTGGTCGATGCCTGCCGCGCCCGGCAGCGGTCGCCAGTACGTGCGCGAGCACACGCCACGCCACGCCCGGCTGATCAAGGAGACGCTGGAGCAGTTCGAAGGCCACCCGGCGGACTGGCGCGACTTTCTCGGCTGGTTCCAGGAGATGCCGCTGTTCCTCGACTCGGGGCGCTTCCGCATGGTCCATGCCTGCTGGGACCACGACGTGATCGAGACGCTGCGCCGACAGTTCCCGGATGGGCGCATCGACGAAGCCTTCGTCATGTCTACCGCCGAACCCGGCAGCTTTGCCCAGCAAGCCTGCGATCGCCTGCTGCGCGGCACCGACATGCGCCTGCCCAACGGCATGACCCTGACCGGTAGTGACGGCTTCACCCGTTCGGCCTTCCGCACCAAGTTCTGGGAAGAGGACCGCGCGCCGGAAACCTATGGCGATATCGTGTTCCAGCCCGACGCGCTGCCCGACGAAGTGGCCAGCGAACGCCTGAGCGAGGAGCAGAAGTCACGCCTGCTGACCTACGGCGCCGACGAGCCGCTGCTGTTCGTCGGCCACTACTGGCGGCGTGGCACCCCGGCGCCGATCCGCCCGAACCTCGCCTGCCTGGACTACAGCGCGGTGATGTACGGCAAGCTCGCGGCCTACCGGTTGGACGAGGAAACGCGGCTGGACCGCAATAAGTTCGTTTGGGTGGATGTGAAGCGTCCGGAGGGCGATGAGTGAGCGCAGTTGAAGCGATGCGGTTGCCGGCGGCAGTCGACCTGGGAGCGTTTGTCGGCCTGCTGCGTCGGTTGAACGTACCGTTCCGGGTCAGCGAGGAATCCGGCGAGCAGGTGCTCTGGGTGCCCAATGCCCAGCTGGCCGAGCAGGTTCGCAGCCTGTATGAGCGTTATCCGCAGGGTGATCCGGAGTTCACCGTGCAGGCCGAGCCGCAGCGCCGCGGGCCAGGCTTCGTGCAGCAGTTGAAGATGAGCCGGATGACCGCCGCGGTGCTGCTGGTGACCTTCGTGGTGGCGGCCATCACCACGCTGGGCACTACCCCGGAAACGCTACGCTGGTTCACCTTCCAGAACTTCCAGATGGTCGGCCAGGACCGTGCGCTGTTCTATCCGCTGGCCGACTCGCTGGCGCAGGGGCAGTGGTGGCGCCTGTTCACGCCCATGCTGATCCACTTCGGCTGGCTGCACCTGGCGATGAACGCCATGTGGTACTGGGAGCTGGGGCGGCGCATCGAATACCGCCAGGGGCCCTGGCTGCTGCTGGGGCTGAGCCTGGGCTTCGGGCTGGTCTCCAACGTCGTGCAGTACGGCGTCAGTGGGCCGAGCCTGTTCGGTGGTCTGTCCGGTGTGCTCTATGGCCTGCTCGGCCACTGTTGGATCTTCCAGCGCATGGCGCCGACGCCGGCCTATCAGCTGCCCAAGGGCGTGGTGGCGATGATGCTGATCTGGTTGCTGGTTTGCCTGTCGGGGGTAATCGACCTGCTCGGCTTCGGCTCCATTGCCAACGGCGCCCATGTCGGTGGACTGGTTGCGGGTTGCCTGAGTGGCCTGATCGGCGGGCTGCTGGCGCGGCGGAAAAACGGCTCCCCGTAGGATGGGTGGAGCCTAGGCGATACCCATGCTGTCGCTGCAGGGATCGATGGGTATCGCTTCGCTCCACGCCATCCTGCGAAAGCACCCTCTACGCCGAGCGGAAGCTGCGCAACCGATTGACCGGCGTTCGTGCGCGCGAGGCTTTCGCCCGGTAGAATGCCGGCTTCGTTTTTCCCCTGCAGGAGCCGGCCCATGTCGTCCTTCGCCGAAATGATCGAGAACATCACCCCCGAAATCTACGAGAGCCTCAAGCTGGCCGTGGAAATCGGCAAGTGGCCAGACGGCCGCAAGCTGTCCCAGGAACAGAAGGAACTGTCGCTGCAGGCCATGATCGCCTGGGAGATGGACAACCTGCCCGAGGATCAGCGCACCGGCTACATGGGCCCGCAGGAATGCGCCTCCCACGCCGAGCCGATCCCGAACATGATCTTCTCCTCCAACTCCCTGCACTGATGCAAGAGATCGGACGCGGCGCCCTGGACAAGATGTCGGCGCGCCTGGAAAGCCCCGTGCAGTACGCCTTCCGCTTGGGCGATTCGCAGGTGCCGGTCAACCCGCTGATCGGCAAGACCGTGCGCCTGGAGTACCTGGGCGAGATCAACTGCTGCCACTGCGGACGCAAGACCAAGAAGAGCTTCGCCCAGGGCTACTGCTACCCATGCTTCACCAAGCTCGCGCAATGCGACAGCTGCATCATGAGCCCGGAGAAGTGCCACTACGAAGACGGCTCCTGCCGCGAGCCTGAGTGGGGCGAGCGCTTTTGCATGACCGACCACGTGGTCTACCTGGCCAACTCCTCGGGGGCCAAGGTGGGCATCACCCGCGCCACCCAGGTGCCGACCCGCTGGATCGACCAGGGCGCGCGCCAGGCGCTGCCGATCATGCGTGTGGCGACCCGCCAGCAGTCGGGCTTCGTCGAGGACCTGCTGCGTAGCCAGGTCACCGACCGCACCAACTGGCGCGCGCTGCTCAAGGGCGAGGCCGAGCCACTGGATCTGGTAGCTATCCGCGAG
Source organism: Pseudomonas nicosulfuronedens (assembly GCF_005877905.1). Lineage (GTDB taxonomy): Bacteria > Pseudomonadota > Gammaproteobacteria > Pseudomonadales > Pseudomonadaceae > Pseudomonas > Pseudomonas nicosulfuronedens. Next base: position 45,509 of record NZ_SWDV01000037.1, read on the forward strand.
CAGATCTTCGACGCCTGTGCCGAGGGCCTCGTCGCCCTGCAGCAGCGCTTCGGCCTGCAGGCGATCCAGCCGGTGATTGACATGGACCCCATCGAGATCAAGTACCCGGTGGAGGCCTACCTGGCCAAGATCACCAGCTTCGATCTGGACAAGACGCCGGTGGTCGAGGGTACCCTGCAGGGTATCAAGGGCCAGTACCTGATCTTCGATACCGGTGTGATCAACGTACGCAAGTTCACCGCGTACCAGCTGGCCATCAGCGCCTGATCGAATCCGCATTGAATTTCTGGTTCGTGGCACGCATCTAGGGATAGATGCGTCCCCGACTCGCCCGCTGCGTTCCAGATCGCTAGAGTCAGTACCAGATTCCTCCGGCCGGCCGATTCCGCCTGCCGCCTTCCAAGGGGCCAAAAGCCATGCGTACCGAGCAACCGAAAGTCATCTACCTCAAGGATTATCAGGCGCCCGAGTACCTGATCGACGAGACCAACCTGACCTTCGAGCTGTACGAGGACCACACCTTGGTCCACGCCCAGCTGGTGATGCGCCGCAACCCGGAGCGCGGCGATGGTCTGCCGCCGCTGGTGCTCGACGGCCAACAGCTGGAGCTGCTGTCGGTGGCGCTGGATGACCAGGCCCTTGAAGCCGGCCAGTACCAGCTCGATGAGAACCACCTGACGCTGCAACCGACGGCGAAGACCTTCACCGTCGACAGCACCGTGCGCATCCACCCGGAAAGCAACACCGCGCTGGAAGGCCTGTACAAGTCCGGCAAGATGTTCTGCACCCAGTGCGAGGCCGAAGGCTTCCGCAAGATCACTTACTACCTCGACCGCCCGGACGTGATGAGCAGCTTCACCACCACGCTGTCGGCCGAGCAGCACCAGTACCCGGTGCTTCTGTCCAACGGCAACCCGGTGGCCAGCGGTTCGGAAGAGGGCGGCCGCCACTGGGCGACCTGGCAGGACCCGTTCAAGAAGCCGGCCTACCTGTTCGCCCTCGTTGCCGGTGACCTCTGGTGCGTGGAAGACCAGTTCACCACCATGAGCGAGCGCGAAGTCACCCTGCGCATCTATGTCGAGCCGGAGAACATCGACAAGGTCCAGCACGCCATGGACAGCCTGAAGAACTCGATGCGCTGGGACGAGAAGGTCTACGGCCGCGAGTACGACCTGGACATCTTCATGATCGTCGCGGTCAACGACTTCAACATGGGTGCCATGGAGAACAAGGGCCTCAACATCTTCAACTCCAGCTGCGTGCTGGCCAAGGCCGAGACCGCCACCGACGCCGCGCACCAGCGCGTCGAAGGCGTAGTGGCGCATGAGTACTTCCACAACTGGTCGGGTAACCGCGTGACCTGCCGCGACTGGTTCCAGCTGTCGCTCAAGGAAGGCTTCACCGTGTTCCGAGACAGCGAGTTCTCCGCCGACATGAACTCGCGCACCGTCAAGCGCGTCGAGGACGTGGCCTTCCTGCGTACCAACCAGTTCGCCGAGGACGCGGGCCCCATGGCGCACCCGGTGCGCCCGGACTCCTTCATCGAGATTTCCAACTTCTACACCCTGACCGTCTACGAGAAGGGGTCGGAAGTGGTGCGCATGATCCACACCCTGCTGGGCGCCGACGGCTTCCGCAAGGGCACCGACCTGTACTTCGAGCGCCATGACGGCCAGGCCGTGACCTGCGACGACTTCGTCAAGGCCATGGAAGACGCCAACGGCGTCGACCTCACCCAGTTCAAGCGCTGGTACAGCCAGTCCGGCACCCCGCGCCTGGCGGTCGAGGAGAGCTACGACGCTGCCGCGCAGAGCTACACCCTGACCTTCCGCCAGAGCTGCCCGGCCACGCCGGGGCAGAGCGAGAAGCAGCCTTTCGTCATTCCGGTGCAGATGGGCCTGATCGACAAGCTCGGCAACGCCTTGTCGCTGCGCCTGCAGGGCGAAGAGCACGCCCACGGCAGCGACCGTGTACTGCAGGTCACCGAGGCCGAGCAGTCCTTCACTTTCGTCGGTCTTGCCGATAAGCCGCTGCCGTCGCTGCTGCGTGGATTCTCCGCGCCGGTGAAGCTGAGCTTCCCCTACGACCGCGACCAGCTGATGTTCCTCATGCAGCACGACGAGGACGGTTTCAACCGCTGGGAAGCCGGCCAGCAGCTGTCCGTGCAGGTCCTGCAGGAGCTGATCGGCCAGCACCAGCGTGGCGAGAAGCTTGTCCTGGATGAGCGTCTGATCACCGCTTTCCGTACCCTGCTGCTGGATACCGGTCTGGACCAGGCCATGGTTGCCGAGATGCTCTCGCTGCCCAGCGAGGCGTATCTCGCCGAGATCAGCGAAGTGGCTGATGTCGAGGCGATCCACGTGGCCCGCGAATTCGCCCGCCAGCAGATCGGTGCAGCGCTGCACGAGCAGCTGTGGGAGCGTTACCAGGCCAACCGCAAGCAGTCCCGCGAGACTGCCTACGTCGCTGAGGCTTCGCACATAGCCCGTCGCAGCCTGCAGAACATTTCCCTGTCCTACCTGATGCAGAGCGGCAAGGCTGAAGTGCTCGCCGCCTGCCAGGAGCAGTACAAGGATTGCGACAACATGACCGAGCGCCTGACTGCACTCGCGGTGCTGGTCAACTCTTCATCCCAAAGCGGGTCCTTCGACAGTGCGAAGGCCGAGGCGCTGGCAATGTTCGCCGACTACTTCAAGGAAGACCCGCTGGTGATGGACCAGTGGTTCAGCGTCCAGGCCGGCTGTACCCTGCCGGGCGGGCTGGAGCGCGTGCAGGCGCTGATGAGTCATCCGGCCTTCACCCTGAAGAACCCGAACAAGATCCGCGCCCTGATCGGCGCCTTCGCCAACCAGAACGCCGTGAACTTCCATCGCGCGGACGGTGCCGGCTACCGTTTCCTGGCTGACCAGATCATCACCCTCAACGCACTCAACCCGCAGATCGCCTCGCGCCTGCTGACCCCGCTGACCCGCTGGCGCAAGTACGCACCGGCGCGCCAGGCGCAGATGAAGGCCGAGCTGGAACGCATCCTGGCGTCCGGCGAGCTGTCCAGCGATGTATACGAAGTGGTCAGCAAGAGTCTCGCGTAACACACCCGCCGCGCCCCGTCCCAGGGGCGCAATGTCCTGTCGAAAAGGTGTTACCAACTTTTGTTGGTAACACCTTTTTGTTACCTATCGAAATTAACCGATATCATTCTTATCGCTTTGTGGTATTGGGCGAAAAACGCCGATGTGTCTGCGTCGCACCTTCAGGGGCAGATTGCGCCATCAGGGGTGGTAAATGGCGCAATCGGCCACCTGATTTGATCAGTGAACGACCAGTCACAAAAAGTAGCGCGCAGATTCTTTATTTTTTGTAAGCAGAATCCGATACATCGGTGCTGTTGGCACTGGGGTTGCACCGACGGACCCCGCTTAGCCTTTGCCCGTCCATTGGGACGGGAGGCGTGTCGAGCACCTTGGGGGAGTTTCCTTCAGATCGACGACAACAAGGCCGTGGAATAACGGCTGACAAGGCGTACCGCGCACTGGCGGCGCCGCTAAAGAATGATCAGTCCATGGAGTGAGTCCTAATGGAAATCCCAGTTCGCAAGCCCGTCTTGCGTTATGCGCCTGCTCGTGCCGGTTTCGCCCTGGCCGGCATCCTGCCTCTGCTGATGTCTGCCCAGGCAACGGCGGTCGAGTTCAGCTTCCTCGACAACGAAGTCACCGGCTCGCTGGACAGCACCGTGTCCTACGGCGCCCTTTGGCGCGTGCAGGGCCAGGACAAGACCAACAACGACATCAACGGCAACGACGGCAACCGTAACTTCGACACTGGCCTGGTTTCCGAGGTGTACAAGATCACTTCCGACCTGGAAGCGACCTACAAGAACTACGGTCTGTTCGTCCGTGGCTCGGCTTTCTATGACACCCAGATCATGGACAAGCGCAACGACTACTACGACAACAACCATCCGGCGCAGCCGAGCCAGACCTACCCCAACAGCGATCGCTTCACCAGCGAGACCCGCGATGCCGCCGGCAATCGCGCCGAGATCCTCGATGCCTACGTCTACGGCAACTGGGACGTGGCCGACCACCCGCTGACCGCACGCCTGGGCCGCCAGGTGTTCAACTGGGGGGAGGGCATCTTCTACCGTGGTGGCGTGAACACCACCAACCCGGTGGACGCCGCCAAGTTCCGCCTGCCGGGCTCCGAGCTGAAGGAAGTGTTGATGCCGGTGGAAGCTGCAAGCTTCAACATCGGTTTGACCGACAACCTGTCGATGGACGCCTTCTACCAGTGGAACTGGAAAGAGACCCGCATCGACCCGGTCGGCACCTTCTTCTCCGAGACCGATCTGTTCGCCGATGGTGGCAACACCGCCTACACCACCGTGGGCGCGCTCTCCAACCCGCTGTTCCAGAGCCTCTACCCGCAGCTGTCCGCAGCCCATGTGGGCGGCCTGCAGGGTACCCAGTACCTGGACTCCAACGGTGTGTTCAAGGTTGCCAACGTCGGCAAGGACATCAACGCCAAGAACGATGGTCAGTTCGGCGTGGCCTTCCACTACGTGGCCGAAGAACTGAACTCCACCGAGTTCGGCTTCTACTTCGTGAACTACCACTCGAAGGAACCGACCATCTACGCCGACCTGAACAGCGACTACGCTGGCGTGGATCTCGATCAGCTCGCCGGCGTCGGCGGCTTCACCTCCTACGACCAGCTGGTCTCGGCGGCCGGCAGCGGCAACGCCCTGGCCGGCCAGGTGCTGAGCCTGGTCAATGGTGCGACCTCCGTGGACGTGGCCAACCAGGTCAACGCCCGCCGCGAGTACGTCGAGAACATCCGCATGTACGGCTTCAGCTTCAACACCACCGTGGGCGACGCCTCGGTGTTCGGTGAGCTGGCCTACCGCCCGAACCTGCCGATCGGCATCGCCACCACCAACGACCTGCTCGGCGATCTGCTGGTGCAGGCCCCGGCGCTGGCCAGCGGCAAGACCGTGAACATCGGTGGCGGTGACGTCTCGATTCGCGACCAGATCCACAACTACGAGCGCGTCGAGGCCTTCAACACCTCGTTGGGCACCATCTACAACTTCGGCCCGTCGCTGTCCTTCGACTCGCTGATGGGCGTGGCGGAACTGGCCTCCGAACACCTGCGCGGCAGCGACCTGCAGTACACCGCGTATGACGGCAGTACCCGCTACTACTCCGGCCGTGGCAACGGCGCCTACATCTCCGGCTACGACCGCGACGATCAGGTGAACAAGAACGCCTACGGCTACACCCTGCTGCTGTCGGGCACCTGGAACGACGTCTTCGCCGGCGTGAACATCTCGCCCTACGCCGTCTACAAGGACGACTTCGAAGGCAACTCCTACCAGACCGGCAACTTCATCGAAGGCCGCAAGGCCTACACTCTCGGCGTCAAGGCTACCTACCTGAACGCCCTGGAGGCCGAGCTGCAGTACACCGAGTTCTACGGCGCCGGGCAGAACAACGCCAGCCGCGACCGCGACAACGTCGGCTTCAACGTCAAGTACTCCTTCTGATAACGACAAGTGTGCGGCGGGCTTCAGAAGTGCCTGCCGCACGCCCCTCACGGAGAAGCAACATGCGCAACATGCGTACCCTGGTCGGCGCTGCCGTGGCTCTGGCCCTGTCCGCCGGCAGCGCCCTGGCGGCGGTTTCCCCGCAGGATGCGGCCAAGCTGCAGTCGAGCCTGACCCCGCTGGGCGCGGAAAAGGCCGGCAACGCCGCCGGCACCATCCCGGCCTGGACCGGTGGCATCACCCAGGCACCGGCCGGCTACAAGCCGGGCCAGCACCACATCGACCCGTTCGCCGCCGACAAGCCGCTGTACACCATTACCAAGGCGAACCTGGACCAGTACAAGGCCAACCTGACCCCGGGCACCCTGGCGCTGTTCGCCACCTACCCGGACACCTTCCAGATGCCGGTGTACCCGAGCCGCCGCAGTGGTTCGGCACCGCAGTGGGTGTATGACAACACCCTGAAGAACGCCACCAGCGCCAAGCTGGCCGAGGGCGGCAACGGTTTCGTCGATGCCTTTGGCGGCATTCCGTTCCCGATCCCGCAGAACGGCGTGGAAGCGGTGTGGAACCACATCGCCCGCTACCGCGGCACCTACATCGTGCGTCGCGCGTCCGAAGTGGCCGTGCAGCGCAATGGTGACTACTCGCTGGTGACCTCGCAGCAGGAGGCGCTGTTCAAGTACTACATCCAGGGCAAGAGCTTCTCGGACCTGAACAACCTGCTGTTCTACTACCTGTCGTTCACCAAGAGCCCGGCTCGCCTGGCCGGTGGTGCCGCACTGGTCCACGAGACCCTCGATCAGGTGAAGGAGCCGCGTCAGGCCTGGGGCTACAACGCCGGTCAGCGCCGTGTGCGCCGCGCGCCGAACCTGGCCTACGACACCCCGATCGCTGCCGCCGACGGCCTGCGTACCGCCGACGACACCGACATGTTCAACGGCTCGCCGGACCGCTACGACTGGAAGCTGATCGGCAAGAAGGAAATGTACATCCCGTACAACAACTACAAGGTCTCCAGCCCTGAGGTTAAGTACAAGGATCTGCTGACCCCGAACCACCTGAACCCGAAATACACCCGCTACGAACTGCACCGCGTGTGGGTCGTCGAAGGCACCCTGAAGCCGGGCTCGCGCCACATCTATTCCAAGCGCGTGCTGTTCCTGGACGAGGACAGCTGGGGCGCCGCCGAAGTCGACCAGTACGACGGTCGCGGCGAGCTGTGGCGTGTATCGCTGGCCTACCTGAAGAACTACTACGAGCTGCCCACCACCTGGACCGCTCTGGATACCTTCCACGACCTGCAGGCCCGTCGTTACCACGTACAGAACCTGGACAACGAAGAGCCGAGCACCATCGACTTCGGCCAGGCTGTACCGGACGACTCCTACTTCAGCCCGTCCGCACTGCGTCGCCGCGGCACCCGCTGAGTTCGCCGTAGGCGTGTAGGAGCGAGCTTGCTCGCGAACCCGCCCAGCACCGTTGCTGCCGGCTGACACATTTGCGAGCAAGCTCGCTCCTACGAAAAGAGCCCCGCCTCGGCGGGGCTTTTCATTGCCCGGGCAAAACCTCGAGGGAGCAAAAGTGTTACCGCACAACCCGCTGGAAGCCCGCGGCCGCGCGCCTTTCGGCTGAGATGGCAAAACGCAGTCATCCTTTCGAGTGAGGCGGCTGGGGCTTAACAAAAGATAACGTGCCGTCAATTGTCAGCCCCGGAAAAGGCTGGCTATATAGCTCCAAACTACATACCGCCTGCATAAGAAAAAGAGGTAAAGGCATATGCGTGAGCCCCTGTGGCGCACTTCGAGCGAGCAGCCCATATCGGGAGTGCGAAGCTCCTTCCCGATGTCGCGCAAGTCGGTTTCCCTGCTCGGCGCGTTTTCCTTCCTGATGATGTCCCTGGCTCCGCTGCATGCCGTTGCCGCAACGGACGCCGCCAGCGATGCCAACTCGATCATTTCCGCCAAGGCTTCCAGCAGCCTGCTGCTGAGCATCGCCCATGCCGGCAAGCGCCTGGTCGCGGTGGGGGATCACGGGCACATCCTCTATTCCGACGACGCAGGCAAGAGCTGGACCCAGGCCACCGTGCCGACCCGCCAGCTGCTGACTTCGGTGTTCTTCGTCAACGACAAGAAAGGCTGGGCCGTCGGCCATGATGCCCAGGTCCTGGCCACCACCGATGGCGGCACTACCTGGGTGCGCCAGTTCGAGGACCTCAAGCGCGAAGCGCCGCTGCTGGACATCTGGTTCCAGGACGAGAACCACGGCGTGGCCGTGGGCGCTTATGGCGCGCTGCTGGAAACCACCGACGGCGGCAAGAGCTGGGAAGACGTCAGCGACCGCCTGGACAACGAAGACCAGTTCCACCTCAACGCCATCACGGCGGTGAAGGATTCCGGCCTGTTCGTGGTCGGCGAAGCAGGCAGCATGTTCCGCTCCAAGGACTGGGGCGAGACCTGGGAAAAACTCCAGGGCCCTTATGAAGGCTCGCTGTTCGGCGCCACCGGTACCACCCACGCCGGCACCGTCCTGGCCTATGGCCTGCGCGGCCACCTGTTCCGCTCCACCGATTTCGGCGACACCTGGCAGCAGGTCAGCCTGCCCACCGCCAATGGCGGCGAGCTGGAGTTCGGCCTCTCTGAAGGCAGCCTGCTGGATGACGGCACCATCGTCGTCGTCGGCCATGGCGGCAGCGTGCTGGAGAGCAAGGACGACGGCGTGAGCTTCAGTGTCGTCAACCGTCCGGACCGCCTGTCCCTTGCGGGCGTGAGCGCGGCCGGCAATGGCAACCTGGTCCTGGTCGGCCAGGGCGGTATCCACCTGGCTACGGCGACCGGCGCCGAGCTGACAGAACAACAATAAGCCGGGGAGCCGCAATGAACGCTCTGAACAAGCATCAACAGGACAAGGCGACTTTCCTGGAACGCATCATCTTCACCCACCGGCCGTTCGTGATCATCGCGTGCCTGCTGGTGACCATTTTCCTCGGCTGGTCGGCTACGCAGGTGCGCCCATCCACCAGCTTCGAGAAGATGATCCCGCTGCAGCACCCGTTCATCCAGAACATGCTGGAGCACCGCAACGACCTGGCCAACCTCGGCAACACCGTGCGCATCTCGGTGGAAGCGGTGAATGGCGACATCTTCACCAAGGAGTACATGGAGACGCTGCGGCAGATCCATGACGAGGTGTTCTACATCCCCGGCGTCGACCGCTCCGGCATGAAGTCGCTGTGGAGCCCGAGCGTGCGCTGGACCGAGGTGACCGAGGAAGGCTTCGCCGGAGGCGAAGTGATCCCGCAGACCTACGACGGTTCCGCCAAGGCCCTGGACCTGCTGCGCAACAACGTGCTCAAGTCCGGCCAGATCGGCCGCCTGGTGGCCAACAACTTCAAGTCGAGCATCGTCGACGTGCCGCTGCTGGAGGTCTACCCGGACCCGAAGGACCAGGGCAAGCTGATGAAGCTGGACTACCGCCAGTTCTCCCATGAGCTGGAAGAGAAGATCCGCGACAAGTACCAGCTGCAGAACCCCAACGTGAAGATCCACATCACCGGCTTCGCCAAGAAGGTCGGTGACCTGATCGACGGCCTGCTGATGGTGGTCGGCTTCTTCGGCATCTGCTTCGTCATCACCCTGGTGCTGCTGCTGTGGTTCACCAAGTGCGTGCGCTCCACCATCGCCGTGCTGTCCACCACCCTGGTGGCGGTGATCTGGCAGCTGGGCCTGCTGCACATCATCGGCTTTGGGCTGGACCCGTACTCGATGCTGGTGCCGTTCCTCATCTTCGCCATCGGTATTTCCCACGGCGTGCAGAAGATCAACGGTATCGCCCTGCAGTCCAGTGACGCGGAGACCCCGCTGCTGGCCGCCCGCCGCACCTTCCGCCAGCTGTTCCTGCCGGGCATGATCGCGATCCTCGCGGACGCCGTCGGCTTCATCACCCTGCTGGTGATCGACATCGGCGTGATCCGCGAACTGGCCATCGGCGCCTCCATCGGCGTGGCGGTGATCGTGTTCACCAACCTGATCCTGCTGCCGGTTGCGATCTCCTACATCGGCATCAGCAAGAAGGCAGTGCAGCGCAGCAAGGAAGACGCCGTGCGCGACCATCCCTTCTGGCGTGCCCTGTCCAACTTCGCCAGCCCGTCCGTGGCGCCGATCTCCGTGGTCATCGCCCTGGCGATGTTCGCCGGCGGCCTGTGGCAGGGCCATCACCTGAAGATCGGCGACCTCGACCAGGGCGCGCCGGAACTGCGTCCGGACTCGCGCTACAACCTGGACAACGACTTCATCATCCGCAACTACTCGACCAGCTCCGACGTGCTGGTGGTGATGGTGGCGTCCGAAGCCGAAGGCTGCTCCACCCACAAGACCCTGTCCGCCATCGACGAGCTGGCCTGGCGCCTGGAGAACACCCAGGGCGTGCAGTCGGCCATCTCCCTGGTCACTGTCTCCAAGCAGATGATCAAGGGCATGAACGAAGGCAACCTGAAGTGGGAGTCGCTGTCGCGCAACCAGGACGTGCTGAACAACTCCATCAGCCGCGCCGAAGGCCTGTTCAACAGCAACTGCTCGCTGGCGCCCCTGCTGGTGTTCCTCAACGACCACAAGGCCGAGACCCTCGACCGCGCGGTGGCGGTCGTGCAGGACTTCGCCAAGGCCAACGAGAAGGATGACCTGAAGTTCAAGCTCGCCGCTGGTAACGCCGGTATCGAGGCCGCCACCAACGACGTGATCAAGCACTCGGAACTGACCATCCTGATCCTGGTGTACATCTGCGTCGCGCTGATGTGCCTGATCACCTTCCGCTCCTTCGCCGCGACCCTGTGCATCGTGCTGCCGCTGATCCTCACCTCGGTGCTGGGCAACGCGCTGATGGCCACCCTGGGTATCGGCGTGAAAGTGGCGACCCTGCCGGTGATCGCACTGGGCGTGGGGATCGGCGTGGACTACGGCATCTACATCTACACCCGCCTGGAGTCCTTCCTGCGCCAGGGCCTGTCCCTGCAGGAGGCCTACTACGAGACCCTGAAGTCCACGGGTAAAGCGGTGCTGTTCACCGGCCTGTGCCTGGCCATCGGCGTCGCCACCTGGATCTTCTCGGCGATCAAGTTCCAGGCCGACATGGGCCTGATGCTGACCTTCATGCTCCTCTGGAACATGTTCGGTGCGCTGTGGCTGCTGCCGGCACTGGCGCGCTTCCTGATCAATCCGGAGAAGGTGCGTCAGAAGAAGGCTTCGATCCTGGTTCACTGATCGACGCTCAAGCCATAAAAAACGCGGCCCTCGGGCCGCGTTTTTTTATGCTCTTCGTAGGAGCGAGCTTGCTCGCGAACAGCATCGCGCAGGAGCCTGGTTCGCGAGCAAGCTCGCTCCTACAGGTTCTGCCGCCGTTCTGGCTTAAGGCAGGATCGCAAACACCCGCGCCGGGAAGCCGGTGCCTTCGGCTATCTTCGGGAAGCTCACCACCGCCAGCGCGCCGGCTTCGGGCACCTTGTCGAGGTTGGCGAGCAGTTCGATCTGGTAGTGGTTGGTGCCCAGGATGTAGGACTCCAGCGAGTAATCGTCCTTGCTGGTGGCGATGCCCGGATCGGTGTCGGTGGTCTCGTGGCCGGAGGCGGTGATCTTGCGCGTCTCGTAGAGGTACACCAGCGCTTCCTTGCTCCAACCCGGATAGTGCGCCACGCCCTTGGCGTCCTGGTTCTGCATCTTCGCCTGGTCCGGCCAGCGCTGCGACCAGTCGGTGCGCAACGCTGCGAAGGAGCCTTCCGGTACTGCCCCGTGCTTGGCCTCCCAGGCCTTCACATCGACGAGGGTGAGCACGTAGTCCGGGTTCTTCGCCACCTGCTCGTGGATGTCGAACACCACCAGTGGCAGGAACTGCTCCTTCACCTCCAACTGGTCGACGCTGCGCAGGCCCTTGTGGAAGTGCACCGGCGGGTCGACGTGGGTACCCCATTGGCCAACGTGGCTGTACAACTCCACCTGGAAACCGTCCTTGTCCACGGTATAGAGCGTCTTGCGACCCATCGGCTCGAAGCCTTTCCAGTGCGGCGTGTTGCTGTCGAATGAGTGGGTCAGGTCGACCCAGTCATGCTGCTTGAGGCTGGCGTAGGTGTCCCACAGGCCGGGCTGGGCGGCCTGGCTCGCGGCAGGCAACAAGGCAGCGGCGAAGAGCAGGGCGGGAAGGCGTTGCATGGGTCTGATTCCTTGACGGGGATGGGAGAAAGCGCCTTATCTTTCTCCATCGCCCGTTCCGTCATCCAATTCTGAATTCTGCTTTTCTTATTCCCTTTCGTTAGGAGACCCCATGTCCTTCCAGCTCATCGAGTACGCCGAAGCCAGCCCTGAAGTCCGTGCCGTCTATGAGGACATCATGGCGACCCGCAAGATCGACTGGGTGAACAACTTCTGGAAGGCTCTGGCCAACCACCCGCAGACCCTGAAGCGCACCTGGGAAAGCCTCAAGGAAGTCATGGGGCCGGGACAGCTCGACCCGTTGATGAAGGAGCTGATCTACGTCGCCGTCAGCGTCACCAACAACTGCAACTACTGCATCGGCTCCCACGGTGCGGCGGCGCGCAAGGCCGGGATGGACGACAGCATGCTCGGCGAGTTGATGGCGGTGGTGGCCATGGCCAACGAGACCAACCGACTCGCCATTGGCTACCAGGTGCCGCTGGACGATGTGTTCAAGGGCGCGGCGATGGAGAGCAGCGGCAGCTGAGACTGTTCGCGAGCAAGCTCGCTCCTACAAAAACGCACCGGCGCGGCTCTGTAGGAGCGAGCTTGCTCGCGAACCTGGACCGGCGACGGATTCTCAGGGCGCTGGCGTGGACAAGCGCAGGATCGCCTTCACTGGCGTTCCGTCGCTCCAGCGACCCATGGACAGCTGCGCCGGCCCGCCGCCCAGGGCGTAATCGCGGTCCTGGCCATGGAAGGCTGCATCGCACAGCGCGTCGAACAGCTTCCACGGTCCGAACCAGTCCATCGCATCGGTCGCCAGCGCGTTGTGCGCCGAGGGCTGCCCCTGCTTGAGCCGCTGCTTCACTCGTTCCTGCACGCGATTGAGCAGCCAGCTGGAAGAGTCGCTGGGCGGGTAGCGCGGATCGAAGCGCGGCGCGGTCGGAGCCGCGTGGTTGGCCAGCAGAGGCGGGCTGCCGTGGCGGTCACTGCGCAGCAGGAGCAGGTCCTTGTCGCGCGGCGCGATCTGGGTACTTTCTCCGTAGATGCGTCGCGCGTCATCGCAGCCGGCGCGTTCGTCCTCGTCACCACACACAGCCAGCAGCAAGGTGCCGGCGGGAATGTTCGCCAGCGGCTCCAACGGCACCTGCCGCCAGCGCGGGCCGCTGCTCTTGCCCGGCTCAACCGCCATCAGCGCCCGAGGCCTCGGTACACCCAGCCGTTGCCAGGAGGCTGCCAAGCCGCTGGCGATCAGCCCACCCGCCGAATGGCCGACATAGGCGACGTGCTCCAGTTCTGGCCTCACCTCCAGCTTGCCCGCCTGCAGATCGGCGAGGGCGCGGCGCACGGAGTCGGCCGCATTGGGCAGGAACTCCGCCGCCGGCGTCTTCAGCGTCGCCTGGTAGCGCGGGTAGATGAGGATGGCGCCGCGTCGGACGATGTGCTCGATCCAGGCGCGGTAGAGGTCGGGTTGCATGACGCTCCAGCCGTGGGTGAAGACCACGATGGGAGCGCTGGACGGTACGGGCCGGTCCGGGGTGAAGACCCAGTATTCGTTGCCTTCGGTGGTGAAGTGCCACTGACGCACGTCGGCGTGGGCGTAGTTCGATCCGCCGGGACCCTGTAGTGGCTGGGTTGGCGGCAGGATGTCGGCCGCAGACAGCGCATTGGAAATCAGCAGCAGGCCGGCGGCCAGCGCCGGAATCAGCCGTTGGGCGGACATGGAGGCACCTCTGGCGGAGATGCAACCAGCATAGCTGTCAACGTGGATAGAGCGGCGGCAGGCTGCTGGCTTCCGCTGCCGGCGGTGCATCCGGATCGGCACCGGGCAGGGTGCGAATGGCGCGCCAGAGGTCTTCGCCCTGCCAGTTGCGACCGCCCTCGCTGTCGCTGTAGAGCGCACCGTTGAGGCCGTCCAGCGCGTCTGACAAGGGCACGAAGCGCGCCGCCATGTCGGCCAGGGTTTCCGGCTGCTGGCGGGCCCAGGCATCCAGCGCCTGGCGGGTGGCATGGGAGTCGTTGGCCTGGCAGGCGCGGCGCAGTTCGTCGAGCAGCGTGCGGGTACTCGGCCCCGCTTGCGCCACACGGATCACAGCCGGCTGGCTGCGGGCACGCCACCACAGGCCGAAGCCGAGCAGGGTGGTCAGGCTGAGCAGCGCGCAGGCGAGTTGCCAGGGCCACAGCAGCGCATCGCTGATGACCGTTTCGCCGGGGGCGGCAGGAGGCTCGGCGTGCTCTTCCAATTGCGAGTTGGCGGCGACCTGCAGCGTGCGCGCCGGCAGGCTGGTGCGCTCGACGCGGCGCTCCTGGGTGTTCCACCAGACGATTTCCACCGGCGGAAGCTCCACGGGGCCGGCCTTGTCGGCGATCAGAGCCTCGCGTTCCTCGCGACTGCCGATCATGCCCTGGTCACTGCTTTCGTTGGCCAGTTGCGGCTGGTCCGGGTAGTGGCGCAGGCCTTCGGGAAGAGGGATCGGCAATGGTGGTAGCTGGGCGCCGGAAAGGCCCTCCACGCGCAGCATGATGTTGCGGGTCAGCGCCTCGCCGGCCTTGGCTTCCTCCGGCTGCGGGCTCCAGGTCTCGGTCAGGCTGAGCGAGCGGGCGGGCAGCCAGGGTGCGTCCTTCGGATAGTCGGCGGGCTTGGGATCGATCTGCAGCGGGATGCTCGGTGAGGTGACCAGCACCTGCTTGCCTGGCTGCGGGCCGAACGGGTTGAGGTCATCGCTGTTGCGGCGCTGGGCCACCTGGGTGGCCTTGAAGGTCTGGCCGGGTATCTCCAGGTCGCCGCTCTTCTGCGGGAAGATCGCGTAGCGCACTTCGATCACGCCGTGGCGAACGCCGTTGATGTCCTTCTCGTAGGTACGCGGTTCGCCCAATTGTTCGACGCGGGCGTCGTTCATGCGCAACGGGCTGAGGCTGCTGTCGTCGTACAGCGATACCGAGTGGTAGATGCGAAGGGTGAGGATCACCTGGGCCTGCACCCAGCTTTCCTCGCGGTCGACGCTGGCGTCGATGAACACCGGGGCGAGCTTCTGGCCTTCTGCGCTGTCTTCGGCCTTGAGCACGTCGAGGCTGATCGGTTCGCTGGCGTTGCCGCCTAGATGGATCGGGGGGATTTCCACCTTGCCTTCGTTGCGCGGCTGCAGGGTGATGATCCAGCGCGTGGTGGCCTGGGCCTTGCCGTTGAGTGTGGTGAGGCGGTTGACCTGGCGAGTGCCGAGCACCACGAACTGATCGTCCAGCGGTTTCAGGTCGGGTTTGCCGAACAGCGTGGGGTCGTCGGACTCCAGCGTCAGTTCGACGCTCTCGCCGGCCGTCAGGCGCGCACGGTCGACGCTGGCGGTGAAGCTGGCCTCGGCGCGGAAGGCGGCGAGGCAGAGCAGGGTCAGGCAAATCAGCCTTTTCATGGGTTGGGTTCCTGGCGCTGCTGCTGTTGCTGGTACCAGAACTTGCGGCGCAACAGCTCGGACGGATCGTCGGGAATCTGCCGCAGCCACTGTTCCAGGGCCTGACGGCGCTCGTCTCCCAGTGGACCGGCATCTTCCGGGTTGGTTTCCTGTTCTTCGCGGGTGTTCTCGCCGGGCTTGTCGCTCTGGCTGGCGGAGGGACGGTCGGCTTCCTGCGAAGGATTCTTCGCCGCCGGTGCTGGCTGCGAGTCGCGCTCGGACGAGTGCTCTTCCTCGTGCTGCTGGTCCTGCGGCTTGGCGGCCTGGGGATCGCTGCTCTGGGCGGGTTCCTGGTTCTGCTGCGGTGGCTGGTCGGTACCGTCGCCAGCGGGGTTCTCCTTGCGCTGGCGCAGCAGGTCTTCGAGCAACGCCTTGTTGCGCTTGGCGACGTCCAGCTCGGGGTCGCGCTCCAGTGCCTGATCGTAGGCGTCGATGGCCGCTTCCAGTTCGTTCTGTTTTGCCAGGGCATTGCCGCGGTTGTAGTGATCGGCTGCCGCGTCGCCCTGGGCGAAGGCCTGGGCGGCGTCGACATAGTCGCCGGCGCGATACAACGCCAGGCCTTTCCAGCGGAAATCGTCGAAACGCTCGGCAGCTTCGGCAGGGCGCGCGGCGTCGAGCAGACGCTGGCCCTGCTGGTCCGGCCGCAGCCAGAGGTCGCTGAACTCGAAGGCATTGGCATCCTGCGGCGGCGCCCACAGCAGCGGCAGCAACAGCGGGAGGCTGAACAACCAGCCGCGACGGCCGGCACAGGCAGCCAGCAGCAGTAACGGCAACAGCAGCCAGTAGCCCTGGTCGGCCCAGCGTTGCAGGCGCAGCAGGGCATCCTCTTCGCTCACCTGCAGGCCCTGGGTGCTGTCCAGCAGACCGAGCGAACGCAGGTCGCTGCTGCTGGCGCGCAGGCGCTGGAAGCGTCCGCCCATGTCGGTGGCGAACGCGCGCAGCGAGCCTTCGTCGAGGCGCGGCACCAGGATGTTGCCCTGGTCATCCTTGAGGAAGGTCCCGTCTTCCTGGGCGATGGGCGCGCCGCCAGGGGTGCCGACGGCGAGCAGCAGCAGATCCTTGCCCTTGCCTTTGAGCGCCTGGCGGATGCCCTGGCGCTCGCGGGCGTCCAGTGCGCTGGTGATCAGCAGGATTCGGCCGTTGCCCTCAGCGCCGTTGTCCAGCAGACGGCGCGCCTGGGCCACGGCAAGGTCGGCGCGCTCCCCTGGTTCGGGCATGATCGACGGTTTGAGGGCGTCGAGCAGGTTGCGCGCGGTGCCCAGGTCATTGGACAGCGGCACCAGCGTGTGGGCGCTGCCGGCGTAGACGACGATGGCGGTCTGTGCGTCGCTGCGGCTCTGCAGCAGGTCGAGCAGTTTGTGCCGGGCCTGCTCCAGACGGGTCGGCTTGAGGTCGGTGGCGAGCATCTGCGGAGTGAGTTCCAGCACCACCACCAGCGGGTCGCTGCGCTCCAGGGTCGGTTGTTCAACCTGCTCCCAGCTCGGGCCAAGCAGCGCGAGCACGGCCAGCAGCCAGGCAATACCGAGGTAGATCCACGGGCGGCGCTCATGGCGACCGTTGCCGCCGGACAGCAACCACGGATGGAAGGCCTGGGGCAGCAGCAATTGCCAGCGGCCGGCTCGGCGCTCGCGATGCCAGAGCTTCCACAGCAGCCAGCCGAGCGGCAGCAGCAGGATCAGCCACAGCGGGTGCAGCAGGTGCGGCCAGAGGTGGCTCATGGTCGGCGCTCCTTCTGCAGGCGCGCCATCCAGGCCGGCCAGCGCCAGTCTTCGGGCGGCCACAGGGTGCCGACGACCAGCGCCGCGCTGATCAGCAGGGCCAGCAGCAGTGGCCAGCGGTACAGCGCAATGGCCGGGCGCGCCTGGGTCGGCTTCTGCTCCACCGGCTCCAGTTGATCGAGGCTGTCGGAGATGCGCTGCAGCTCCTCGCCGTTGCGCGCGCGGAAGTACTCCCCGCCGGTGCTTTCGGCGATGGCCTTGAGGGCCGGCTCGTCCAGGTCCAGCCCCGGATTGAGGCCGAACAGCCCGGCGACGCCGCCCTGCTTGGGATCGGCGCCGATGCCGATGGTGTAGACCTTCACCTGTTCTTCGGCGGCGAGCTTGGCAGCGGTTTGTGGGGAAATCTCGCCGGCGGTGTTGGCGCCGTCGGTGATCAGCACCAGTACGCGGCTCTCGGCCGGGCGCTGGCGCAGGCGCTTGACCGCCAGGCCAATGGCGTCGCCCAGGGCGGTGTCCTTGCCGGCGATGCCGATCAGCGCCTCGTCCAGCCAGATGCGCACGGTGTGGCGGTCGAAGGTCAGCGGCGCCTGCAGGTAGGCGCGGGTGCCGAACAGGATCAGCCCGACACGGTCACCCCGGCGACCTTCGATGAAATCACCGAACAGTTTCTGCACGGCGTGCAGGCGGCTGACCTCTGCGCCGTCCCACGTCATGTCGGCGTAATCCATGGAGCCTGAGACATCCACCGCCACCAGCAGGTCGCGGCCAGTGGCCGGGATCGGTAGCGGCTCGCCAACCCATTGCGGACGCGCAGCGGCCAGCAGCAAGCAGAGCCAGAGCAGTGCGAAGGGGGCCTGCTGGCGCCATGCCGGCAGGCGTGCGCGGGCACGGCGGCCGGCGAGGCCTTCGAGTTCCTTGAGGAAACTGACCTTGATCGCCGCCTCGCCGTTGTCGGCCGGCGGCAGGATGAAGCGCATCACCCAGGGCAGCGGGGCGAGCAGGAAGATCCACAGCCAGGCGAACTCAAACATGCTTGCGCACCCAGGTCTCCACTGCGGCGGCGAGGCCGTCAATGGCCTTGTCGTCCAGCTTGCACTCGGCGCGGTAGCCGCCTTCCACTAGGATCATCCAGCGGGTCAGGCCGGCGGCCGGGCAACGGGTGTCGAGGAAGGCGAGCCAGGCGCGACCGCTCAGGGTGTGGCTGTGGCTCTCCGGCCAGCGGGCGCGGGACAGGCGTTTGAGCAGACCGTTGAGCGATTGCAGCCAGGGGCCGGCCGGTGCGCGATCGTAGGGGCGCGGCAGGCGTTTGAGCTCTTCCAGCGCGGCTTCGCGCAACGGGTCCAACGGAGCCTCTGCGACGACTTTTGCCTTGCGCCTGGGCAGCCAGCGCTGGCGGTTTCGCCACAGCAGCCAGAGCAGCAGTGGCATCAGTGCGGCGAGCAGCCACCAGCCTGGCGCCGGCGGCCACCAGGGTACTGCGGCCGGTTCGATCAGCGGTTGCAGCTGGTCGAGGGGATTCATTTGGCGTATCCCGGTTGGTGCTGTTCCAGCAGGTTGCGCAGCTGCTCCACCAGTTCTTCCTGGGTGGTCAGTGGCAGCAGCGGAACGCCCAGGCGCAGGGCGAGGCGCTGCCAGCGTTCGCAGCGGGCTTCGCCGAGGGCACGGTAGGCCAGGCGCTGTTCGTCGATGTGGGTGTCCAGTTCCAGCTGCGCCTGGCCTTCGGCGAATCTCAACAGCCCGGCGGCGGGCAGGGCGTGGTCGAGCGGGTCGGATACCGGCAGCATGACCAGGTCAGTGTGGCGTGCCAGCAGGGACAGCTGTTGTTCGGCCACGTCACTGAGCGCGCGCTCGTCGCACATCACCATGATCAGGCTGCCGGGGCGCAGTACTTCACGGGCACGCCGCAGGGCCATGCCGAAGCCGTCACCGCTGTGGCTGAGGTTGGAGCCGGCGAGCAGGGCGTTATTGGCGCGCACGATCAGGTTGAACAGCTGCAGCAGGCTCTGCTTGCTGCGCCGCGGCTTGATTTCGTGGCATTCGCTGTCAGTGAAGACCAGCCCGCCAATGCGGTCGTTGTGCGCCAGCGCAGCCCAGCCGACGAAGGCGGCGGCGCGGGCGGCGAGCACGGACTTGAAGGCTTGCCCGGAGCCGAAGAACATCCGTGCGCTCTGTTCCACCAGCACGTAGACCGGGCGCTCGCGTTCTTCATGGAACAGCTTGGTGTGCGGCTCCTGCGTGCGCGCGGTAACGCGCCAGTCGATCGTGCGCACGTCGTCGCCGGCCTGGTAGACGCGCACCTGGTCGAAGTCCACGCCACGTCCGCGCAGGCGCGAGTGGTGAAGGCCGATCAACGGGCTGCGCCGTGAGGGCGTGGAAAACAGCTGGACTTCGCGCAGGCGGTGACGGATCTCGATCAGCTCGCCGAGCGAGACGGCCACGCCGGGCGCCAGGACATTGTGCATGTCAGGCGACGGCGACCACGTCGAGGATGCGCTGGACCACTCGGTCCTGGTCGATCCCGGCGGCTTCCGCCTCGAAGGTGAGGATCAGGCGATGGCGCAGCACGTCGAAGAGCATCGCCTGGATGTCCTCGGGACTGACGAAGTCGCGCCCGGCCAGCCAGGCATGGGCGCGCGCGCAACGGTCCAGGGCGATGGAGCCGCGTGGGCTGGCGCCATAGGACAGCCACTCGGCCAGTTCGGCGTCGTACTTGGCCGGGGTGCGCGTGGCCATGATCAGTTGCACCAGGTACTCCTCCACGGCGTCGGCCATGTACAGGCCGAGGATTTCGTGGCGAGCGGCGAAGATGGCTTCCTGGGTGACCCGGCGCTCCGGCTTGGTCTCGCCGTTCAGCGCTTCGCCACGGGCCTGCTGGAGGATGCGGCGCTCCACGGAGGCTTCCGGGTAGCCGATCTTCACGTGCATGAGGAAGCGGTCGAGCTGGGCCTCGGGCAGCGGGTAGGTGCCCTCCTGCTCGATGGGGTTCTGCGTCGCCATCACCAGGAACAGCGGCGGCAGGTCATAGGTGCTGCGGCCCACGCTGACCTGGCGCTCGGCCATGGCTTCGAGCAGGGCGGACTGCACCTTGGCCGGGGCGCGGTTGATTTCGTCGGCCAGCACCAGATGGTGGAAGATCGGCCCCTGCTGGAACACGAAGCTGCCGTTCTCCGGACGATAGATCTCGGTGCCGGTGATGTCGGCCGGGAGCAGGTCCGGGGTGAACTGGATGCGGTGGAATTCGGCTTCCAGGCCTTCGGCCAGGTCCTTGATCGCCTTGGTCTTGGCCAGGCCCGGCGCGCCTTCCACCAGCAGATGGCCGTCGGCGATCAGGGCGATGAGCAGTCGCTCGATGAGCTTTTCCTGGCCGAGGATCTGGCTGGAGAGATACTGGCGCAGTGCAAGGAGCGACTCACGATGTTCCATCGCGTGGATTTCCTGGACGAGGGGTGGGGCTGTCGGGGCGCCTACTTTACTGCATCGGCCCTCACTCTTGCAGCGCTGCGCTTCGAGCCTTGTGCGACGCTAGTGGTTCCTGTGGTGGTTCGAAGCCGGGCAGCGGAGTCAGGCAGCGCAGCGAGGTGTTGGGGTTGCGCTGGTGGCGCATGTCGCGCGCGCCTCCGTGGACCACCGCGAAACGGTAGATCCAGGCGACCAGGCGTGGCATGCCGGCTTCGAGCAGCATTCGATGAAAGAGTTCGTCCGCCTCGGCCTTGGTCACCGGGGCGACGTTGAGGAACTGGTACAGCGCGTCATGCACCAGGCTGGCGTGGTGCGCCACCGGCCAGAACATCACGCGCTCCTTCTGCTGGCCATGGCGCAGGCACTGCACGCTTTCCAGGTGCTCCCACCAGTCCGGCGTACCGAGGGTGGCGATCCAGAAGAACGGCACTTTCGGCGAGCAGCCGTCCCAGGCGTAGGTGCGGGTGCAACCGAAGTCGTAGCCCACGGTGCCTGCGGCAAGGTCTACCTGTGCCGGGCCGGGGTTGATGATGATGCGGCCGTCGTGCACCACCAGCCACTCGCTATAGAAGAAGCGGCCCTTGAATACCGGGTCTTCGCAGACCAGCGGGAAGTCGATGTAGTTGATCCAGGGGCCGTTGCGGTCGCGGCTGCAGAAGCCCCACTCACGCACCGAGCGCTCGCGCGCGGCTTCGACACGGCGCAGACGTTCGTCGCGGCCGACAATGCGTGGCAACAGCACGCCGAGATAGACCGGGATCGCGCCAATCAGCAGCGGGCGCACGGCCTCATCGAGAAACAACCAGGCCAGTACCAGCAGCGCCACGCCCAGCAGGGTGACCAGCAGGTTGTCCAGGTGGCGCAGCAGCGGTCGGTGCAGGGGTGGGTGGCGTTGCATGGCGTCCGCTCCAGGCGGGGGATAGCCATGATAGCGCTTTGATATTTCTGCCGTCAGATACGGAACGATCGTACTGTGAAATATGTCGTTTCTCTGTGGATGCGGAGCCTGCATGCCGTTGAACGAATATGTCGCAGCCCCGTAAGCCATGGCCTGCCGACTCCCGATAAGCTCGGCGGATCGGTGACCGCCCGGTCGGGGTTGTCAATCGAGGGTCACACTGCCCGGCTATACCTGTGGCCCGACACAAGACGATATGCGTTCTACGCTCAATCCAACAAAACGAGCCCAGCGGAGTACCAACATGGCGTTCTTCACCGCAGCCAGCAAAGCCGACTTCCAGCAACAACTGAAAGCGGCCCTGGCGCAGCACGTCGACGACAAGGGTCTGCCACAAGTGACCCTGTTCGCCGAGCAGTTCTTCGGTTTCATCTCTCTCGACGAATTGACCCAGCGCAGGCTGTCCGACCTGGTCGGCTGCACGCTGTCTTCCTGGCGCCTGTTGGAACGCTTCGACCCCACCCAGCCTGAAGTGGCGGTGTACAACCCCGATTACGAAAAGCACGGCTGGCAGTCCACCCACACTGCCGTGCAGGTGCTGCACCCGGACCAGCCGTTCCTGGTCGACTCGGTGCGCATGGAACTGAACCGCCGCGGCTACAGCATCCATACCCTGCAGACCAACGTGCTCAGCGTGCGCCGCAACGCCAAGGGCGAGCTGCTGGAAATCCTGCCCAAGAACAGCACCGGCAAGGACGTGCACCAGGAATCGCTGATGTACCTGGAGATCGACCGTGTCTCCCAGGCCGGTGAACTGCGCACCCTGGAGAAGGCACTGCTGGAGGTGCTCGGCGAAGTCCGCCTGGCCGTCGCCGACTTCCCGGCCATGCGCACCAAGGCCGAAGAGTTGCTGGCCTGGCTGGGCAAGTCCAAGGTCAAGGCCCGTGCGGAAGAAACCGCCGAGGTGCGTGCCTTCCTCGAGTGGCTGTTGGACAACCATTTCACCTTCCTCGGTTATGAAGAATTCACCGTGCAGGAGGAGGCCGACGGTGGCCATCTGGTGTACGACGAGAAGGCCTTCCTCGGCCTGACCCGCACCCTGCGCGCCGGCCTGAACAAGGACGACCTGCACATCGAGGATTATGCAGTCGCCTACCTGCGCGAGCCGGTGCTGCTGTCCTTCGCCAAGGCCTCGCAGCCCAGCCGCGTGCACCGCCCGGCCTACCCGGACTATGTGTCGATCCGCGAGATCGACGCCAAGGGCAAGGTCGTCCGCGAGTTCCGCTTCCTCGGCCTGTACACCTCGGCGGTTTACGCCGAGAGCGTGTTCGACATCCCGTTCATCCGTGGCAAGGTCGCCGCCGTCCTGAAGAACTCCGGTTTCGACAGCAAGGCGCACCTGGGCAAGGAGCTGGCTCAGATTCTCGAAGTGCTGCCTCGCGACGACCTGTTCCAGACCCCGGTGGACGAGCTGTACAACACGGCCATGTCCATCGTGCAGATCCAGGAGCGCAACAAGATCCGCCTGTTCCTGCGCAAGGACCCGTACGGCCGCTTCGCCTACTGCCTGGCCTACGTGCCGCGTGACATCTATTCCACCGAAACGCGGATGAAGATCCAGCAGGTGCTGATGGAGCGCCTGAAGGCCAGCGACTGTGAGTTCTGGACCTTCTTCTCCGAATCCACCCTGGCCCGTGTGCAGTTCATCCTGCGCGTCGACCCGAAGAACCGCATCGACGTCGACGCCGCCCAGTTGGAGCAGGAAGCCATCCAGGCCTGCCGTTCCTGGCAGGACGACTACGCCGCGCTGGTGCTGGAGAACTTCGGCGAAGGGCAGGGCAACAACCTGCTGGAAGACTTCCCGAAAGGCTTCCCGGCCGGCTACCGCGAGCGTTTCGCCCCGCACTTCGCGGTGGTAGACCTGCAGCACCTGTCCAGCCTGTCCGAGAGCCGCCCGCTGGTGATGAGCTTCTACCAGCCGCTGGCCCAGGGCGAGCAGCAACTGCACTGCAAGCTGTATCACGCCGACACGCCGCTGGCGCTATCGGACGTCCTGCCGATCCTGGAGAACCTCGGCCTGCGCGTGCTCGGCGAGTTTCCCTACCGCCTGCGCCACACCAACGGCCGCGAGTACTGGATTCATGACTTCGCCTTCACCTACGCCGAAGGCCTGGACGTCAACATCCAGGAACTCAACGAAACCCTGCAGGACGCCTTCGTCCATATCGTCAATGGCGATGCCGAGAACGACGCCTTCAACCGCCTGGTGCTGACCGCCGGCCTGCCATGGCGCGACGTGGCGCTGCTGCGCGCCTATGCGCGCTACCTCAAGCAGATCCGCCTGGGCTTCGACCTGGGCTACATCGCCAGCGCGCTGAATGCCCATGTGGACATCGCCCGCGAACTGGTGCGCCTGTTCAAGACCCGCTTCTACCTGGCCCGCAAGCTCACCGCCGAGGACCTGGAAGACAAGCAGCAGAAGCTGGAGCAGGCCATCCTCACCGCCCTGGACGATGTCCAGGTGCTCAACGAGGACCGCATCCTGCGGCGCTACCTCGACCTGATCAAGGCGACCCTGCGCACCAACTTCTACCAGCCGGACGCCGCCGGGCAGAACAAGAGCTACTTCAGCTTCAAGTTCAACCCCAAGGCCATCCCGGAAATCCCGCGTCCGACGCCGAAATTCGAAATCTTCGTCTACTGCCCGCGCGTGGAAGGCGTGCACCTGCGCTTCGGCGACGTGGCTCGGGGTGGCCTGCGCTGGTCCGACCGCGAGGAAGACTTCCGTACCGAAGTGCTGGGCCTGGTGAAGGCGCAGCAAGTGAAGAACGCGGTGATCGTACCTACCGGCGCCAAGGGCGGCTTCATCCCGCGCCGCCTGCCGGTCGGCGGCAGCCGCGATGAAATCCAGGCGGAAGCCATCGCCTGCTACCGCATCTTCATCTCCGGTCTGCTGGACATTACCGACAATCTCAAGGAAGGCCAGGTCGTGCCACCGGCCAACGTGGTGCGCCACGACGCCGACGACCCCTACCTGGTGGTGGCGGCGGACAAGGGCACCGCGACCTTCTCCGACATCGCCAACGGCATCTCCGCCGACTATAACTTCTGGCTTGGCGACGCCTTCGCCTCCGGCGGCTCCGCCGGCTACGACCACAAGGGCATGGGCATCACCGCCCGCGGCGGCTGGGTCTCGGTGCAGCGTCACTTCCGCGAGCGCGGCATCGACGTGCAGAAGGACAGCGTGACGGTTATCGGCATTGGCGACATGGCCGGCGACGTGTTCGGCAACGGCCTGCTGATGTCGGACAAGCTGCAGATGGTCGCGGCGTTCAACCATATGCACATCTTCCTTGACCCCAATCCGGACCCGGCGGCGAGCTTCGCCGAGCGCCAGCGCCTGTTCAACCTGCCGCGTTCCAGCTGGGCCGACTACGACGCCTCGCTGATCTCCGCCGGTGGCGGCATCTTCCTGCGCAGCGCCAAGAGCATCACCCTGACCCCGGAAGTGCGCGCGCGCTTCGACATCGATGCCGAGCGCCTGACCCCGACCGAGCTGATCCACGCGCTGCTCAAGGCTCCGGTGGACCTGCTGTGGAACGGCGGCATCGGCACCTACGTGAAGTCCAGCGATGAAACCCATGCCGATGTCGGCGACAAGGCCAACGACGGCCTGCGCGTGGACGGCCGCGACCTGCGGGTGAAAGTGGTGGGCGAGGGCGGCAACCTTGGCATGACGCAGCTGGCGCGGGTCGAATTCGGCCTCAATGGTGGTGCGTGCAACACCGACTTCATCGACAACGCTGGTGGTGTGGACTGCTCCGACCACGAGGTGAACATCAAGATCCTGCTCAATGAGGTGGTGACCGCCGGCGACATGACCAGCAAGCAGCGCAACAAGCTGCTGGCGGAAATGACCGACCAGGTATCCGACCTGGTGCTGGGCAACAACTACAAGCAGACCCAGGCGCTGTCTCTGGCCGAGCGCCGCGCCCGCGAGCGCATCGCCGAGTACAAGCGTCTGATGAGCGACCTGGAAGGTCGGGGCAAGCTGGATCGTGCGCTAGAGTTCCTGCCCACCGACGAAGGACTCGCCGAGCGCATCGCCGCTGGTCAGGGGCTGACTCGCGCTGAACTGTCCGTGTTGATTTCCTACAGCAAGATCGATCTGAAGGAACAGTTGCTGGGTTCGCTGGTACCGGACGACGACTACCTGACCCGCGACATGGAGACGGCCTTCCCGCAGACCCTGGTCGATACCTTCGGCCCGGCCATGCGCAAGCACCGTCTGAAGCGCGAGATCGTCAGTACGCAGATCGCCAACGACCTGATCAACCACATGGGCATCACCTTCGTGCAGCGCCTGAAGGAGTCCACTGGCATGACGCCGGCGAACGTGGCCGGTGCCTACGTGATCGTGCGCGATGTCTTCCATCTACCGCATTGGTTCCGCCAGATCGAGGCACTGGATTACCAGGTGCCAGCGGAGGTGCAGCTGACCCTGATGGACGAACTGATGCGCCTGGGCCGCCGGGCTACCCGCTGGTTCCTGCGCAGCCGTCGCAACGAGCAGGATGCCGCCCGTGACGTCGCCCACTTCGGCCCACGCATCGCCGCCCTGGGCCTGAAGCTCAATGAGCTGCTCGAAGGCCCGACCCGCGAGCTGTGGCAGGCACGCTACCAGGCCTACGTCGACGCTGGCGTGCCGGAATTGCTGGCACGCATGGTCGCCGGTACCAGTCACCTCTACACCCTGCTGCCGATCATCGAAGCCGCGGACGTCACCGGCCGCGACCCGGCCGATGTGGCGCGCGCCTACTTCGCCCTGGGCAGCGAGCTGGAATTGACCTGGTACCTGCAGCAGATCAGCTCCCTGCCGGTGGAGAACAACTGGCAGGCGCTGGCCCGCGAAGCCTTCCGCGATGACCTGGACTGGCAGCAGCGGGCGATCACCGTCTCCGTGCTGCAGATGCAGGACGGCCCGGCGGAGATCGATGCGCGGGTAGCGCTCTGGCTGGACCAGCACGGCCCGATGGTGGCTCGCTGGCGCGCCATGCTCGTCGAGTTGCGTGCGTCCACCAGCACTGACTACGCCATGTACGCCGTGGCCAACCGCGAACTGCTCGACCTGGCGCAGAGCAACCAGCCGGGCGTCTGCCCCGTCTGATGCCCTGAACGGCTTGACCTTTTGATGCTCCAGCCCCGCTCAGTGCGGGGCTTTTTTTTCGCCGCTGAAGGACGCCAGTCGCCGGCTTCTGAAATGCAAGCCGCGGGCACGGCACGCTCCTGCAGGAGTCGCCTGGACTCAATCGGCAGGAGCGGGCCACGCCCGCGATATTGAATAGTCGAGGTGTGTCGATGAAGGCTCGACACGAGCCAGCAGAGTCAGCTCCCGCTGCGCCCGTCCTCGCGCGGCTCGGTCAGCGCCCGGCGGTACTTGGCGTACAGCTCATCGGACATATTGCTGGCACCCAGCATCTTCAGCGCGAAAGACTTCACTTGCTCATCGCTGTACGGCTCATGCTGCGGCGCCGGTTGGCTGGCACAACCCACCAGCCACAGGGGCAGGGTCAGGGAGAGAAGGGCGAGGGCACGGTTCATGGTTTTCACACGCAGGCTGGTTCGGGATGGTTGTCAGGCTATCAACCGCTCGAAGCGAGCAGAAATCATCCCGTTCAATAGTGGGTATCGTTTCTGGCGACTTCGGACGCTTTAGTCCTACAGAAAGTTCCCGGCTGCGGCGTTTTACGGCGAATGCGGATATCCTTTCCGGCTGTTTATCCCTATTCAGGACCTCCCCATGAAAGCGCAACTCGTCGAACTCCTCACGCTGATCAGCTCCGGCTGCCTGGGCGAGGACGAGATCCAGCAGGTCGCCGACGAGGCTTCGCAGGCCTACGCCGATCCGGCGGCCTTCCTCGCGGCCAATCCAGACATCAATTACGACGACGATTTCCCCATCCCGCTTGGGGAGTGGGTTGTCGTCGGCAGCCTGCCGGAGATCGTGCTGTTCATGGGCGACAGCTATGAAGAGCTGTTCGGCGAGATCCGTGCCTCCTTCGACCCGAGCGTGAGCTTCGTGCTGCAGGCCAAGCAACTGCGCAAGGCCGAGCCGCTGGCCGCGCTGAACCGCATCCAGACCCAGCTCGGCGCGCTCTACCCGGAAAAGGGCGGTTACGTGCTGGTGGACTTCAGCGAGCCGCTGGATACCGAACTGCAGTGTGTGCTGGTCTATCGCAATGACCTGGAGCGCGTCCTGGCACTCTGCGTGGATATCGGCATTCCCGCCGTACCAGCACTGCAGGCCGCCCAGGAAACGGATCAGGCCTGATCCGGCTGGGTCATCAGCAGCAGGGCGCCCAGGTCCACCAGGAGCTGGTCGCCTATGCAGCGTGTCGGGATTGCTCCCTGATCGATCCAGCGCTGCACAATGGCCTGACGGTCGGTCAGGCCAATCAGCTGCGCAAAGCGCTGTGGCGTCACGTAATAGCCGCCCGTGACCAGGTCCGGGTCGAATCCGCTTTCCTCGCTCATGCTCTGTCCCGCACCATCCCGTCCTTCTGATCCATGGTTCTACTTGGGTCTGGATGATGAATTTATCCTAATTATTAGGGTGTTTTTCCGGGTTTTGGCAGTCTCGGAGATGGATGACGCATGATGAAGAAACGTTTCCTGTTCACTGCGGGAGAAAGACTACGGGCGCTTCGCTCGTTGACGGGACTGTCGCGCCGCGCTTTCGCCGAGACGGTCGGCATGAAGCCCAAGGATGTGGAGAACATCGAGTACGGCAACCAGCGCATGCGTGATCTGGACTTCCAGAAGGTCTGCAGTGTGTACCCGGACTTCAGCCGCTGGATCACCTATGAAGGACCGATCGATTCGGACGAAGTGAACTGGAAGGTGGAAGATTCCGCCCAGCGCGCGGCGGTCTACCTGGTGAAAAGCAATCCGCAGTTGCTGGCGACTTTGGGGCTCAGCCTGGAAGAGTGGCGCGCCCGGCATCATGAGGTGCTGGAAAGCCTGGACGAGGAAGAGCGCCACCTCGGCGAAGAAGCGCTTGAGGAGTGATGCCGCGGGTCAGCCGGTCTTGCCGGCGCGGCGCAGATACGCAATTACATCCGGAGCGCCGGCCTCCCGCAGGCCCCGGCCGAAGGCATCGGACTGCGGGTGGTCGCGAGGCAACAGCAGGCTCTCCGGGGTTTCCGAGTTGAACAGTCCGAAGCGGGCGTAGGGCATGCCGGTCTCCAGCAACAGTTCCATGAAGGACGCGTCGCTCCAGGCCTTGGCCGGCATGGCCAGCATGTGGAAGTCGCGCTCCAGCTCATCCAGTGCAGAGGATTGCAGTTCAAAGCGCTGGATGCTCGCTGGCAGAATGATCTCCAGCCCGCGGCGACGGGCGTAGACCACCGCATTGGCCAGTTCGCAGGGGTGATTGTCGTCGTCCCAGAACAACCGCGCGCCGTGCCAGCCCGCACTGCGCAACAGCAGCGGCGCCTTGCGCTCGAAGCCGGGCAGCGCCACGCCCAGCACCTTGGTGAAGTCGTTGTAACTGATGATCCGTACCTTGCGGCACTGCTCGCAGTTGGAGAGCTCTTCAAGGCCCGCCAGGGGGCTGTCGAGCAGGCTGCGGCAGCAAAGGCCGTCGATGCTGCGAATATCAACGGCGGGATGCTCTTCGCGGTGGCTGGCCACCAGGCGCTTGAGAACGGTATGGATGCGTGCCTTGTCTTCCTGTACCGGTCCGGACAGCGCGCCGCGCGGCAGGTCGATCAGCCGGTACAGCGGCGGCCCGGATTGCCAGCCAAGGCCGGCGCGCCATTCGGGCAGGGGCTCGAAGGGCAGGGACAGGCTCCGACTGCGTTCGGCGATATTGCGCCCATCAGTACTGCCGATGCCCAGGCGCTGGGCAAGGGCGGCCAGCCGACTGGTTACGCTGCGAGGACGAGGTGGTTGACTCATGGACGACGCAAGACTCCCGATGGCCGGCTGGTCCGTGCAGGAAGCGCCGGGCCCGATGCGCGGCGAATTGCCCTAAGCATAGAAAACCCTGGCGCCGTAGGGCGCATGCGTTGTGGCAAAATTCTTTCCTTCACTTTCCAGGAGGCCTCCATGGCTTGCGTCGTACTGGATATTTCCCTGCCGACGGAGCGTCTGCAAGCGCTCTATCGCGGGCAGGCCAACCGGGTGCAGGTGCGTAGCCGCGATGGTCGGCACATCAACTTGCCGGCGCATCACCTGCGTCCATTCGTCACTCATTCCGGAGTTCACGGCAGCTTCGAGCTGGAATTCGACGATTCCGGGCGGCTGCTGGCGCTGCGTCGCCTCGCCTGAGCGAGGGCGGGCTGGCTATAATAGCGCCCCATTTTGCCGACCGATGCCCGACCATGTACAGCCTGGCCCGCGAGCTCCTGTTCAAGCTCTCCCCGGAAACCTCCCATGAATTGTCCATCGACCTGATCGGCGCCGGTGGCCGCCTGGGCCTTAACGGCCTGCTGACCCAGGCGCCGAAAAGCCTGCCGGTAAAGGTCATGGGCCTGGAGTTTGCCAACCCAGTGGGGCTGGCGGCCGGCCTGGACAAGAATGGTGAGGCCATCGATGGCTTCGCCCAACTGGGCTTCGGTTTCGTGGAGATCGGCACCGTCACCCCGCGTCCGCAGCCGGGCAACCCGAAGCCGCGCCTCTTCCGCCTGCCGCAAGCTACCGCGATCATCAATCGCATGGGCTTCAACAACCACGGCGTCGATCACCTGATCGAGCGGGTCAGGGCTGCGAAATACAAGGGCGTGCTGGGTATCAACATCGGCAAGAACTTCGATACCCCGGTCGAGCGCGCGGTGGATGACTACCTGATCTGCCTGGACAAGGTCTACGCCCATGCCAGCTACGTCACGGTCAACGTCAGCTCGCCAAACACCCCCGGCCTGCGCAGCCTGCAGTTCGGTGATTCGCTCAAGCAACTGCTCGAAGCGTTGCGCCTGCGCCAGGAAGACCTGGCCGTGCAGCACGGTCGTCGCGTGCCGCTGGCGATCAAGATCGCGCCGGACATGAGCGATGAGGAGACCGCGATGGTCGCCGCCGCGCTGATCGAGTCGGGCATGGATGCGGTGATCGCGACCAACACCACCCTGGGGCGCGAAGGCGTGGAGCACCTGCCGTTCGGTAACGAGGCGGGAGGCCTGTCGGGTGCTCCGGTGCGCGAGAAGAGCACCCACATCGTCAAGGTGCTGGCGGGTGAACTGGGTGGTCGTCTGCCGATCATCGCCGCTGGCGGTATCACCGAGGGCGCGCATGCGGCGGAAAAGATCGCCGCAGGTGCGAGCCTGGTACAGATCTATTCCGGGTTCATCTACAAGGGTCCGGCGCTGATTCGCGAAGCGGTGGACGCCATTGCGGCGGCCAAGCGGACATAAGTACCGATAGCAGAAATAAGTAGGGCTCCTTTCGGAGCCCTTGGGCTTGCGCCCTTTTCCGCCCGGATGGGGCGGCTTGGGGAAGTCGTGGGTGACCCTGGATTCAGCCTGTTGCGTGCTGCAATTGGTTCACTCGTTGAATACCGGCGGCGCCGGTCAAACCATCCCAGTTGTCGCCGCGGCCCTCACGCCAGCCGTTGAGCCAGGATTGCCGGGTAGTGGGATGGGTAAACGGACAGAGGTCGCGAGATTTTCCAGTAATGCCGTGCTGATAACCGCGCAAAAAGGCTCTTTCCAACGGATCACGCTTAAGTCTTCTCATAGGGTGTTGCCCTCACTTGTTGACTGTTATGTCCCGTTGGCCCCCCAGGGAGGCCGGGCGGAATGTTCCGCCAAATGGGGCGCATTGCCGGCGTGACGCGCCCCGCCCGACACCATTGCGGTGAAGGATTACCCCGAGTTCTATCGAAAGGTTCCGGGGCTGTGAATGACCAATTTGTCATAAGGACGTAACTCTTATGGGTTTGGGCCATAAGGTTCGTCCGGTTTGCAAAATGCCAGTACGGCATAACCCGCCAGGGGCGGGAGGTTGCAAAGGATCAAGGAGAAAGGTGTGTCCAGATGCGACTTTCTCTCGTTCCGACGAGTGGGGTGACTTCTGCGACCCGGGGTCGCAGACCGGGCTGCCGGTTCATCCCGGAAAATGAATACACAGGGTCGTCCTGGTCGAATCCAGGGTGGCCAACAAGGCCGTAAGCGGCTTTGCTGAAAGGGCTGCTGCCCGGGAACTATTTGCATGTCGGATTTGCACGATCTCTTCCTCACCTGCCCAAAAGGGCTCGATGGCCTGTTGCTGGAGGAAGCCCAGGCGCTCGGGCTGACCGAGGCGCGCGCCCAGGTTTCGGCCATTCGTGGCAAGGGCGACCTGGAGACGGCCTACCGCCTTTGCCTCTGGTCGCGCCTGGCCAACCGTGTGCTGCTGGTGCTGTCGCGTTTCCCGGTGAGCAACGCCGAAGACCTCTACCTGGGCGTCAACGCCGTGTCCTGGAGCGACCACCTGGAGGCCGACGGCAGCCTGGCAGTGGAGTTCAGTGGCAAGGGCTCGGGCATCGACAACACCCATTTCGGCGCGCTGAAGGTGAAGGACGCCATCGTCGACAACCTGCGCGCCGAGTTCGGTAAGCGCCCGACCGTGGACAAGGTCAACCCGGACATCCGCGTGCACCTGCACCTGGATCGTGGCCAGGCCGTGCTGTCCCTGGACCTTTCCGGCCACAGCCTTCACCAGCGTGGCTACCGTCTGCAGCAGGGCGCCGCGCCGTTGAAGGAGAACCTTGCCGCAGCCGTGCTGATCCGCGCCGGTTGGCCGAAGATCGCCGCTGAAGGCGGGGCATTGTCCGACCCGATGTGTGGCGTCGGTACCTTCCTCATCGAAGCCGGCCTGATCGCCGCCGACGTCGCGCCAAACCTCAAGCGCGAGCGCTGGGGGTTCAGCAACTGGCTGGGCCACGTACCGGCGATCTGGAAGAAGCTGATCGAGGAAGCCCAGCAGCGTGCCGAGGTCGGCCTCGCCAAGACTCCGCTGTGGATTCGCGGCTATGAAGCCGACCCGCGCCTGATCCAGCCGGCGCGCAACAACATCGAACGCTCCGGCCTGGCCGAGTGGGTGAAGATCTATCAGGGCGAGCTGGCCACTTTCGAGCCACGCCCGGACAAGGGCCAGAAGGGCCTGATCATCTGCAACCCGCCCTATGGCGAGCGCCTGGGCGATGAAGCCAGCCTGCTGTACCTCTATCAGCACCTGGGCGAGCGCCTACGCCAGAGCTGCCTGGGCTGGAGTGCCGGCGTGTTTACCGGCGCACCGGAGCTCGGCAAGCGCATGGGGATCCGTAGCCACAAACAGTACGCTTTCTTCAACGGCGCGCTGCCCTGCAAGCTGATCATGCTGGACGTGGAGCCGCGCCAGTTCGTGACTGGCGAGCGTGGTGAGCGCAGCGATGCCGCTCCGGCCCAGGGCGCCGCAGTGATCGAACAGGCTCGCCTGAGCGAGGGCGGGCAGATGTTCGCCAACCGCCTGCAGAAGAACGTCAAGGCGCTCGGAAAATGGGCGCGCAAGGAAAAGATCGAGTGCTACCGGGTGTACGACGCCGACATGCCCGAGTACGCCCTGGCCGTGGACCTCTACCGCGACTGGGCGCACGTGCAGGAATACGCGGCACCCAAGTCCATTGACCCGGAGAAGGCCCAGATCCGCCTGCTCGATGCGCTCGCCGCATTGCCGCAGGCCCTGGGTATTCCCACCGAGCGCATCGTCATCAAGCGTCGCGAGCGCCAGACCGGCAAGAAACAGTACGAGCGGCAGAGCGCCGAAGGCCGTTTCATGGAAGTCGAAGAGGGCGGCGTGAAGCTGCTGGTCAATCTGACCGACTACCTCGACACCGGCCTGTTCCTCGACCACCGCCCGATCCGTATGCGTATTCAGCGCGAGGCTGCCGGCAAGCGCTTCCTCAACCTGTTCTGCTACACAGCCACGGCTACCGTGCATGCTGCCAAGGGTGATGCACGCAGCACCACCAGCGTTGACCTGTCCAAGACCTACCTGGACTGGGCACGGCGCAACCTGTCGCTCAACGGCCTCTCCGACAAGCAACGCCTGGTACAGAGCGACGTGATGGAATGGCTGCGTGAGGACCGCGGCGAGTACGACCTGGTGTTCATCGACCCACCGACCTTCTCCAACTCCAAGCGCATGGAGGGAGTGTTCGATGTGCAGCGCGACCATGTCGAGCTGATCGACCTGGCCATGGCGCGTCTGGCCAAGGGCGGTGTGCTGTACTTCTCCAACAACTTCCGCAAGTTCGAACTGGATGAAGGACTGGCAGCGCGCTACCAGGTCGAGGAAATCAGCGCCCAGACGCTGGACCAGGACTTCGCCCGCAACAGCAAGATCCACCGCGCCTGGCGTATCAGCGTACGCTGAGGCCCGAGCGGCGCACGGCCCGGGCCGTGCGTCGCGCGAAAGCTGGGCAAATGGCCATCGACTGCTATAAAAACTGAGTCATCCTGAGAGTTGGGAAAGCGCATGACCCAGTTGCCGGCCTACCAGCAGTTGCCCGCCGCTCAGGGAGTCGCCAGCCGGAAGAAGGCTCTGCGTGCCGCCTGCGTCGTGCTGGTGGCCGGTCTCTTGCTGACGGCGTTGCTTGGCTGGAATGTGTGGCGCAATGCCCGCACTTTCCTGGAACAACAATTTTCCCTTGCAGCCGTCGAGCGGATCGAGCGCGTTCGCGAGCGGCTATCGATGCAGCAGAGCGAACTGGAATCGATCCAGCGCTTCTTTGAGAACTCCGCGAACGTTTCCCGCGAGGAGTTCGAACACTTCGTCAGCCCGTTGCTGGGCGATACGCTGGGTTACGCCTGGCTGCCGCGCGTGGACCAGCGTCAGCGCGACGCCTTTGAGGTCCGCGCCCATGATGCCGGCATGCTCGATTACATGCTTTTCGAGCTGGACCTGCAGGGCCGACCGATTCCGGCACAGGTTCGCGAGCGCTATTTTCCCGTCCTCTATGGTGCCTCCGAATACCTGGAAGAGATGCCCCTGGGCCTGGACCTCAATTCGACCCTGCCGGGGCGCGAGTTGACCCAGCGCGTGATGAAGACGCGTTCGGTGGCCGCCTCCATGCCCGTGGTCCTGCCCGGAGCACCGCCAGCGGATTCCACGGGTTTCCTGCTGGCGGCGCCACTCTATCGCAACAGCGCGACGCCCAGCCCGACAGCGGAGACCCGAGTCGGTATCCAGGGCATCCTGTTGGCAGCGATCAGCTATCGCCTGCTAATCGAAGAGGGATCGGAAGCGCGCGGCGAGCAGTTGGCGCTGACACTGCGGGATGCCAGCGACCCGCGTCCGGATGTGCCGCTGTATCGCAGCCCGGTGGCGGCTGATCAGACGGCGGGACTGGTTGCCGAGCGGCACTTGCCGTTTGCCGGTCGTGACTACCTGGTGCGCGTCGAGCCTTCCAGTGAATTCCTGCGGCGCAACCAGGGGCACCCGCAGCTTTGGGTAGCGTTCGCTGGAGGGCTGACTTCGCTGTTGCTGGCGGGCTATGTGCTGGCGCTGCTGGGGCAACGCCAGCGGGCCCTGCAACTGGTGGACGAGCGCACCGCCGAGCTGCGAGCCAACCAACTGGAGCTGCAGGAGAACCAGGCTCGCCTGCACTTCGCCATGGACAGCGCCGGCCACGGCGTCTGGGACTGGAGCCTGGATACGGGTAACGTCTTCTATTCCCATGCCTGGAAGGCCATGCTCGGCTACCGCGACAGCGAGGTGGGAGCAACCACTGACGAGAGCCTGAGCCGGGTTCATCCCGAGGACAAGGACGCACGCTGTGATGCGCTACGCCGGCATCTGCGGGGAGAGTCTTCGCTGTATCAGAGTGAGC
Organism: Pseudomonas nicosulfuronedens; assembly: GCF_005877905.1. GTDB lineage: Bacteria > Pseudomonadota > Gammaproteobacteria > Pseudomonadales > Pseudomonadaceae > Pseudomonas > Pseudomonas nicosulfuronedens. The sequence goes on from NZ_SWDV01000037.1 coordinate 80,603, forward strand.
ATCGGTTGCGCTGCAAGAGTGGCCGCTGGCTCTGGGTTCTGGACCGCGGGCAGGTGGTGGAGCGTGACCACGATGGTTCGCCGCGACGCATGATCGGCACCCAGACTGACATCAGTTCGCGCAAGGCCGCCGAGCTTGAGCTGGGCGAGGTCAACAGCCGCCTGCATGGCCTGCTGGATGCGGCGACCCAGGTGGCTATCGTCTCGACCGACCTGCGCGGCTTCGTGCGCAGCTTCAATGTCGGGGCGGAGCGCATGTTTGGCTACAGCGCCCAGGAGGTGATCGGGCGGCCAGTGCCGGAGAACGTCTTCGTCAAGGACGAGATCCGCCGACGAGCGCAGGATCTGTCGAGCATCCTTGGCCGCGAGATTCGCGGCTTCGATGTCGTCGGCGCTCTCGTGGGCGAGGGGCACGAGGAGCACGAGTGGACCTGCGTGCGCCGTGATGGCCGGCAGCTGAAGATCAACCTGATCATTACCGGCGTGCGCGACTCTGCGGGCAACACCACGGGGTATCTGGGCATCGCCACTGACATTACCCGGCGCAAGGAAGCGGAGATGGAGCTGCGGCGCCTCTCGGTCACCGATGCACTGACGGGCATCCACAATCGCCGCTACTTCAAGGAACAATTGGATCAGGCCATGGCGCGCTGCGCCCGCAGCGGTGAGCCGTTGTCGCTGGTGATGTTCGATATCGACCACTTCAAGGACATCAATGACCGCTTCGGTCACGAGGCGGGCGACATCGTGTTGGTCACCCTGTGCCAACGGATTGCCCAACGCCTGCGCAAGGTGGACGTGTTCTGCCGCCTGGGGGGAGAGGAGCTGGTGGTGCTCTGCCCGGGAAGCACCACGGAGCAGGCTTGGCAACTGGCAGAGGCTCTGTGGAAGGCCTTGCGCGGGCAGCCGATGGAGGGCGTCGGGGTGGTGACGGCGAGCTTCGGGGTGGCCTCCTGGTGCCCTGGCGAAAGCGCGGACGATCTGATGCGCAAGGTGGACCGCGCGGTCTATCGCGCCAAGCGGCTGGGGCGCGACCGCCTGGAGAAGGTCGAAGCCTGACGCGAAAACCCCGGCCAGTTGGCCGGGGTTCGGGTGAGGATCAGCGCTTGGTGCTGCTGTAGAGGTCCAGCAGCACCTGGTCGAGGATCGATGAGGCGCCCCACGGCCGGTTGCTGTTGAGGATCGCCACCACCACCCAGGTGCGGCCGTTGGCGTCGCGGCTGAAGCCGGCGAGGGCGCGTACGGTGTTCAGGGTGCCGGTCTTCACGTGGGCTTCTCCGGCCATGGGCGTGCCACGCAGGCGTTTGCGCATGGTGCCGTCCTTGGCCACGATCGGCAGCGAGGAGATGTACTCGGCAGCGTAGGGGCTATGCCACGCGGCCTGAAGCATGGCAGCCATCTCGCGGGCGCTGACTCGCTCGTCGCGGGACAGGCCCGATCCGTTTTCCATCACCAGGTGGCTCGCGGTGATGCCCTTGCGCGCTAGCCATTGGCGGATCACCCGCTGGGCAGCCTGGGCGTCGTCCGCGTCGGCGCCATTGCGATACTGACGGCCGACCGAAAGGAACAGCTGGCGGGCCATGGTGTTGTTACTGAACTTGTTGATGTCGCGGATGATTTCCACGACATCCGGCGACATGGCGCGGGCTACCAGAGTGGCGTTCTTCGGCACGGTGCCTTCGCGGTCCTTGCCGAGAATGCTGCCGCCCAACTCCTGCCAGATGCCGCGCACGGCGCCGGCAGTGTAGGCCGGGTGTTCGAGAAGGGACATGTAGGTCTGCGCGCTGCAGCCCTGCGGAATCTGCCCGGTGGCGACCAGCGAGGTGCCATCGAACTGGGCCACTGGGTTGAAGCGCAGTTTCGGCCAGGCGGGGCAGGCTGCGGCCTTGCTGACCTGGATCTGGTTGTCGATGCGCACGTTCGCCAGCGGCGGGTCCATCAGCACGGTGGCCTTGTTGCCCTCGGTGCGGATCACCAGACGCACGCTCTTCAGGTTGACCATCAGCGAGTCCGGGCCGACCAGGAAAGGCTTGTTGTCGTCGCCGCCGTCGTCATTGAAGACTGGCAATTGGGGGATGTTGAAGTAGCTGCGGTCCAGCACCAGGTCGCCGGTGACCTTGTTCACGCCGTTGGCGCGCAGGTCGCGCATCATCAGCCAGAGCTTCTCCAGGTTCAGCTTCGGATCACCGCCGCCCTTGAGGTAGAGGTTGCCATTCAGGGTACCGTTCTTGAGCTGGCCGTCGGTGTAGAACTCGGTCTGCCACTGGTAGGTCGGGCCGAGCATCTCCAGGGCGGCATAGGTGGTGAACAGCTTCATGGTCGACGCCGGGTTCACCGAGACGTCAGCGTTGAAATAGGTAGCGTTGCCTGGACCTTCCAGAGGAATCATCACCAGCGACAGGGCGTCGTCAGTAAGTTTGCTGGCCCGCAGCGCTTTCTGTACGCGTTCGGGCAAGGTGCTGTTGATCTGGGCAACGGCCGGCAAGGCGAAGGGCAATAAGGTAGCGAGAGCGAGGACACGCAGAGACTTGAACATAGAAAAGGTGATATCCCAGTGGTCGGGCATTGACTTGAAAAAATGAAAAGATGAAGCGCAACACTACAGTTGAAATACTCCCTGTTGGACCGGGAGCTGCGGCACATTATGCCGCAAGCCGTTCCAGGATGCGCTGGCCTTCGGATGCCAGTCGTCTCGGAGAGGCTGATCGGGGCATTGTTTGCGCAGGTCCCGGGTATGTTCCGGACAAACTCGTGCATCGAGCGGCGAAAGCCCTCCTGAGGAGAGATTCAGATGGCTACCCATCGTTCCCGTCGTTTACGCAAGAAGTTGTGTGTCGATGAATTCCAGGAGCTCGGCTTCGAACTGAGTTTCCAGTACAAGGAAGGGACAGACGAAGAGGCAGTCGACGCTTTCATGAAGCGTTTCGCGGGAGTTGCCGTCGAGCCCAACGATCTGGTTTACAGCGGTTGCGACGAATACGGGTTCATCTGCCTTGCTCGGCGCGGCTCGGTGAGTGCGGAGCAGCGCGAATTGATCGACCGATGGCTGAAGCAGCAGCCGGAACTCGCAGGTTTCAGCCTCAGCCCGCTGATCGATGCGTGGTATCCGGACCAGCCAGTCAATCTGCCCGCGCCCTGAGGCTGATGCTCTCGCCCGTGCCCAGGATTTGCATCAGCGCCCACGCATCGAGGGGCTTCGACAGGCAAGCCAGAATGGGTAGTCCCTTGGCGCGCAGGGTTATGCGCAGCGCTTGCAGTTCATCGCTATCGCGGCAAGTCAGGAAGACCGCTTGGCGAATATGACCGGCGTTGGTCAGTTCGCTGAGCAGTTCTATGCCGTCGGCGTCCGGCAGGTTGATATCGCAGAGCAGCAGGTCGAAAGGTTCATTGCGTCGTGCACACTCTTCGCGCGCTTCATTGGCATCAAGAGCGGGCGTCAATCG
>NZ_SWDV01000038.1 GCF_005877905.1 Pseudomonas nicosulfuronedens
AACTGTTCTTTAAAAATTTGGGTATGTGATAGAAGTAGACTGAATAATCTCTTTCACTGGTGATTATTCAAGTCAAGGTAAAATTTGCGAGTTCAAGCGCGAATTTTCGGCGAATGTCGTCTTCACGTTCGAGACAATAACCAGATTGCTTGGGGTTATATGGTCAAGTGAAGAAGCGCATACGGTGGATGCCTTGGCAGTCAGAGGCGATGAAAGACGTGGTAGCCTGCGATAAGCTTCGGGGAGTCGGCAAACAGACTTTGATCCGGAGATCTCTGAATGGGGAAACCCACCCGGGATAACCTGGGTATCTTGCACTGAATACATAGGTGTAAGAGGCGAACCAGGGGAACTGAAACATCTAAGTACCCTGAGGAAAAGAAATCAACCGAGATTCCCTTAGTAGTGGCGAGCGAACGGGGATTAGCCCTTAAGCTTCTTTGAATCTAACAGAACGCTCTGGAAAGTGCGGCCATAGTGGGTGATAGCCCCGTATGTGAAAGGTTCTTTGAAGTGAAATCGAGTAGGACGGAGCACGAGAAACTTTGTCTGAATATGGGGGGACCATCCTCCAAGGCTAAATACTACTGACTGACCGATAGTGAACCAGTACCGTGAGGGAAAGGCGAAAAGAACCCCGGAGAGGGGAGTGAAATAGAACCTGAAACCGTATGCGTACAAGCAGTGGGAGCCTACTTTGTTAGGTGACTGCGTACCTTTTGTATAATGGGTCAGCGACTTATATTCAGTGGCGAGCTTAACCGTATAGGGAAGGCGTAGCGAAAGCGAGTCTTAATAGGGCGTTTTAGTCGCTGGGTATAGACCCGAAACCGGGCGATCTATCCATGAGCAGGTTGAAGGTTAGGTAACACTGACTGGAGGACCGAACCCACTCCCGTTGAAAAGGTAGGGGATGACTTGTGGATCGGAGTGAAAGGCTAATCAAGCTCGGAGATAGCTGGTTCTCCTCGAAAGCTATTTAGGTAGCGCCTCACGTATCACTCCAGGGGGTAGAGCACTGTTTCGGCTAGGGGGTCATCCCGACTTACCAAACCGATGCAAACTCCGAATACCTGGAAGTGTCAGCGTGGGAGACACACGGCGGGTGCTAACGTCCGTCGTGAAAAGGGAAACAACCCAGACCGTCAGCTAAGGTCCCAAAGTTATGGTTAAGTGGTAAACGATGTGGGAAGGCTTAGACAGCTAGGAGGTTGGCTTAGAAGCAGCCACCCTTTAAAGAAAGCGTAATAGCTCACTAGTCGAGTCGGCCTGCGCGGAAGATGTAACGGGGCTCAAACCATACACCGAAGCTACGGGTGCATCGCAAGATGCGCGGTAGAGGAGCGTTCTGTAAGCCTGTGAAGGTGAGTTGAGAAGCTTGCTGGAGGTATCAGAAGTGCGAATGCTGACATGAGTAACGACAATGGGAGTGAAAAACTCCCACGCCGAAAGACCAAGGGTTCCTGCGCAACGTTAATCGACGCAGGGTTAGTCGGTCCCTAAGGCGAGGCTGAAGAGCGTAGTCGATGGGAAACAGGTTAATATTCCTGTACTTCTAGTTACTGCGATGGAGGGACGGAGAAGGCTAGGCCAGCTTGGCGTTGGTTGTCCAAGTTTAAGGTGGTAGGCAGAGATCTTAGGTAAATCCGGGGTCTTAATGCCGAGAGCTGATGACGAGTCATCTTTTAGATGATGAAGTGGTTGATGCCATGCTTCCAGGAAAAGCTTCTAAGCTTCAGGTAACTAGGAACCGTACCCCAAACCGACACAGGTGGTTGGGTAGAGAATACCAAGGCGCTTGAGAGAACTCGGGTGAAGGAACTAGGCAAAATGGCACCGTAACTTCGGGAGAAGGTGCGCCGGCGAGGGTGAAGTATTTACTACGTAAGCCCATGCCGGTCGAAGATACCAGGCCGCTGCGACTGTTTATTAAAAACACAGCACTCTGCAAACACGAAAGTGGACGTATAGGGTGTGACGCCTGCCCGGTGCCGGAAGGTTAATTGATGGGGTTAGCGAAAGCGAAGCTCTTGATCGAAGCCCCGGTAAACGGCGGCCGTAACTATAACGGTCCTAAGGTAGCGAAATTCCTTGTCGGGTAAGTTCCGACCTGCACGAATGGCGTAACGATGGCGGCGCTGTCTCCACCCGAGACTCAGTGAAATTGAAATCGCTGTGAAGATGCAGTGTATCCGCGGCTAGACGGAAAGACCCCGTGAACCTTTACTGTAGCTTTGCACTGGACTTTGAGCCTGCTTGTGTAGGATAGGTGGGAGGCTTTGAAGCGTGGACGCCAGTCTGCGTGGAGCCATCCTTGAAATACCACCCTGGCATGCTTGAGGTTCTAACTCTGGTCCGTTATCCGGATCGAGGACAGTGTATGGTGGGCAGTTTGACTGGGGCGGTCTCCTCCTAAAGAGTAACGGAGGAGTACGAAGGTGCGCTCAGACCGGTCGGAAATCGGTCGTAGAGTATAAAGGCAAAAGCGCGCTTGACTGCGAGACAGACACGTCGAGCAGGTACGAAAGTAGGTCTTAGTGATCCGGTGGTTCTGTATGGAAGGGCCATCGCTCAACGGATAAAAGGTACTCCGGGGATAACAGGCTGATACCGCCCAAGAGTTCATATCGACGGCGGTGTTTGGCACCTCGATGTCGGCTCATCACATCCTGGGGCTGAAGCCGGTCCCAAGGGTATGGCTGTTCGCCATTTAAAGTGGTACGCGAGCTGGGTTTAGAACGTCGTGAGACAGTTCGGTCCCTATCTGCCGTGGACGTTTGAGATTTGAGAGGGGCTGCTCCTAGTACGAGAGGACCGGAGTGGACGAACCTCTGGTGTTCCGGTTGTCACGCCAGTGGCATTGCCGGGTAGCTATGTTCGGAATAGATAACCGCTGAAAGCATCTAAGCGGGAAACTAGCCTCAAGATGAGATCTCACTGGGAACTTGATTCCCCTAAAGGGCCGTCGAAGACTACGACGTTGATAGGTCGGGTGTGTAAGCGCTGTGAGGCGTTGAGCTAACCGATACTAATTGCCCGTGAGGCTTGACCATATAACACCCAAACAATTTGCGTGTTGTACGGTGAAGACGTAACGAACCGAAAGTTCGTGTGAACCGCAAATACCTGTCACATACCCGAATCTGGATGAGCGTGTGCACCTGCCACGAGCGTCCATAAAGAATTGCTTGACGACCATAGAGCGTTGGAACCACCTGATCCCATCCCGAACTCAGTAGTGAAACGACGCATCGCCGATGGTAGTGTGGAGTTTCTCCATGTGAGAGTAGGTCATCGTCAAGCTCCTATCCCAAGACCCCTGGTCAGCTTCGCTGGCCGGGGGTTTTGCTTTTATGGCGCAAAAAAGGACGCCGCTCGACATGGAAACGTTGATCTCTACCTTCATCCTGCTAGGCGTCCTGAGCCTCAGCGTCGGTCAGTTGCTTGCTTTTTGCCTGCTTGTTAAACGAGCCGGGCCAGCTGCGCTTCTCGCCTTGATCATCCCGGGTTTCGGCTTCTTTCTCGGGCGCCGGCACGGCATCTACAAATGGCTCCTGCTGCCGTACCTGGTGTGCATGGGTTGCTTCCTCGTCGCCATGATCATGGCTGGATGAGGCTCGCTATGAGCCTGTAAACGTTCGCTGGCTGAGCTGAGAGCGGCGCTAATAGCCTCTCTAGAACAGCCTTTTCAGCGTTTCTTGCCCTCTCCTGCCGGGGCGGCGTTCCTGTTACAAAACGCCTGCTGTCTTACTGATGGCATTTCATCCAGCTGTCACATTTGCGTCATAGAGTCTTCATGCGGCCTGACGATACTGGCCCCCGTTCCATCCAACCCCATTCTCCTTAAGGAGCAAGGCATGAAACTCAAGCGTTTGATGGCGGCCCTGACTTTTGTCGCCGCAGGCGTAGGCACCGCCAGTGCGGTAGCCGCGATCGATCCGGCTCTGCCGGACTACCAGAAAGCCAGCGGTGTGTCGGGTAACCTGTCGAGCGTCGGTTCCGACACTCTGGCCAACCTGATGACCATGTGGGCGGAAGAGTATAAACGCCTGTACCCGAACGTGAACGTGCAGATCCAGGCCGCCGGTTCCTCCACCGCGCCGCCGGCTCTGACCGAAGGTACCGCTAACCTCGGCCCGATGAGCCGCAAGATGAAGGACGTCGAGCTGCAGGCTTTCGAACAGAAGTACGGCTACAAGCCGACTGCTGTTCCAGTTGCCGTCGACGCCCTGGCGATCTTCGTGCACAAGGACAACCCCATCAAAGGCCTGACCATGCAACAGGTCGATGCCATCTTCTCCTCCACCCGCCTGTGCGGTGGCAAGTCGGAAGTGAAGACCTGGGGTGATCTGGGCCTGACCGGCGACTGGGCCAACAAGCCCGTCCAGCTGTTCGGTCGTAACTCCGTGTCCGGCACCTACGGCTACTTCAAGGAAGAAGCCCTGTGCAAAGGCGACTACAAACCGAACGTGAACGAGCAGCCGGGTTCGGCTTCCGTGGTGCAGTCGGTGAGCCAATCGCTGAACGGCGTTGGCTACTCCGGTATCGGTTACAAGACCGCTAGCGTGAAGACCGTTGCCCTGGCCAAGAAAGAAGGCGGCGAGTTCATCGAAGACAACGAAGCTAACGCCCTGAACGGTAGCTACCCGCTGTCCCGCTTCCTGTACGTCTACGTCAACAAGGCGCCGAACAAGCCGCTGAACCCGCTGGAAGCACAGTTCCTGAAAATGGTGCTGTCCAAGACTGGCCAGCAGGTAGTCGTCAAAGACGGCTACATCCCGCTGCCGTCCAAAGTCGCCGAAAAAGCGATCAAGGACCTGGGTCTGTAATCAGCCCTCCAACCGGACGGAGATCCCCGTCCGGCATGGGCTGACGCATACTCGACCGAGCCCGCCAGCATGGCTCTGCTGGCGGGCTTTGTCGCGTCACTTCCATGTCATCTTTCTGTCATATAGGGCCGCTAGGGTGTCACTCCATGAACGACATGGCCAACTCCCCGATGACTTCTTCTCTCCCCGAGCGGATCGATTTCAATACGCCTGCCCTGCAGCGCAAGCGCCGTATCCGGGCGCTCAAGGATCGACTGACACGTTGGTACGTCCTGGTCGGCGGGCTCGCCGTACTGGCCGCCATTACCCTGATTTTCTTCTACCTCGCTTACGTCGTGCTGCCGCTGTTCCGCGGTGCCGAACTGGAGACGCGTGACCCCCTGGCTCCGGCCTGGCTGAAGACGGCCCAGGCGCCGCTGCTGCTGAGCATCGAAGAGCAGAACATGGTGGGCATGCGCGTTGCCGCCAACGGCGAGGTGGTGTTTTTCGACGCCAAGAAAGGCGACGAGATGGACCGCGTTGCGCTGAAGCTGCCCGCCGGTACCAGCGTCACCTCCATCGCCGAGGACCAGCCGGGTCATCCTACCGTTGCGCTGGGCCTGTCCAACGGTCAGGTGCTGGTGTTCAAGCACAACTACAAGGTCACCTATCCGGACAACAAGAAGACCATCACCCCGCACATCGACTATCCCTACGGCGAAGCCCCGATGAACCTGGATCCCCAGGGCCGTCCGCTGGAGCACGTGGCGATCGTCTCGGGTGATGACAGTCTGTTGCTGGCCGCTTCTACCGGCAGCGAAATGCTGCTGCTCGGCCTGACCCAGCAGGAAAACATGCTGACCGGTGAGAGCACCCTGCAGGAAGAGCGCATCAACCTGCCGCAGATCGCCGATCCGGTGAAGGCCATCTACATGGACCCGCGCAAGCAGTGGCTCTATGTGCTCAATGGCCGCGCCCAGGCCGACGTGTTCGACCTGAACAGCCACCAGCTCAATGGCCGCTACAAGCTGCTGGACGACGCCTCTGCCGAAGTGACCGCCAGCAGCCAACTGCTGGGTGGCATCTCGCTGATGGTCGGCGACTCCAAGGGCGGCATCAGCCAGTGGTTCATGGCACGTGGCGAAGATGGTGAGCCGCGCCTGTCCCATGTGCGTGATTTCAAACTGGGTGACCAGCCGATCTCCAGCATTGCACCGGAGCAGCGCCGCAAGGGCTTCCTGGCCCTCGACAAGCAAGGCAACCTGGGTATCTTCCACAGCACCGCGCACCGCACGCTGCTGGTGGAGAACGTCGCTCCGTCCGCCGGTCCGATGGCCCTGTCGCCGCGCGCCAACCGCCTGATCGTCGAGCAGGGTGGCGAACTGCGCCGCTTCAGCCTGAGCAACCCGCATCCGGAAGTCTCCTTCAGTGCTCTGTGGGGCAAGGTCTGGTACGAGAGCTACGACAAGCCGTCCTACGTCTGGCAGTCCACCGCCGCGACCACTGACTTCGAGCCCAAGCTGAGCCTGTCGCCGCTGACCTTCGGTACGCTGAAGGCGGCGTTCTACGCGATGATCCTCGCCGCTCCGCTGGCCATCGCCGCCGCCGTCTATACCGCCTACTTCATGGCTCCGGGCATGCGCCGCAAGGTGAAGCCGGTGATCGAGTTGATGGAAGCGTTGCCGACGGTGATCCTCGGCTTCTTCGCCGGCCTGTTCCTGGCGCCGTATGTCGAAGGCCACCTGCCGGGTATCTTCAGCCTGTTGCTGCTCACGCCACTGGGCATCCTCGCTGCTGGCCTGATCTGGAGCCGCCTGCCGGAGCGCATCCGCCTGAGCCTCCCGGCCGGCTGGGAAGCGGCGATCCTGATCCCCGTCGTCCTCGCCACCGGCGCCTTCGCCCTGTGGATGAGCCCGCACCTGGAGACCCTGTTCTTCGGCGGTGACATGCGCCTGTGGATCAGCCACGACCTGGGCATCACCTACGACCAGCGCAACGCCCTGGTGGTCGGTCTGGCCATGGGCTTCGCGGTGATCCCGAACATCTTCTCCATCGCCGAAGACGCCATCTTCAGCGTGCCGCGCAGCCTGACCTACGGCTCCCTGGCCCTGGGTGCGACGCCCTGGCAGACGCTGACACGCGTGGTGATCCTGACCGCCAGCCCGGGCATCTTCTCCGCGCTGATGATCGGCATGGGCCGCGCCGTGGGCGAGACCATGATCGTGCTGATGGCCACCGGCAACACCCCGGTCATGGACGTGAACATCTTCCAGGGCATGCGAACGCTGGCGGCGAACGTCGCGGTGGAAATGCCGGAGTCGGAGGTGGGCGGGACTCACTACCGTGTGCTGTTCCTTTCGGCACTGGTGCTGCTGTCCTTCACCTTCGTGATGAACACCCTGGCAGAGCTGATCCGTCAGCGCCTGCGCAAGAAATACGCGTCGCTCTAAGCGACGCCCGACGAGGCTACGTTCCGTGAAACAGAAACAGGAATCCGTCAAAGCGTGGTTTGCCAGCGGTTCTCCCTGGGTGTGGATGAACGCGGGTGCAGTGTCCATCGCCGTGATCATGACCATCGGCCTGCTCGCCGTGATTGCCGTGCGCGGTCTCGGCCACTTCTGGCCGGCGGACGTGATCGAGGCGACCTACACCGTCCCCGGTGAAGCCCCCAAGACCCTGATCGGCGAAGAAGTGCAGATCGAGCAGGTACCGCGCGAACGTCTGCGCGGCGCCGGCTTGCCGGTGCCGGACAACGGTCCCGAGTTCATGACTCGCGAACTGCTCAAGCTGGGCAACCGCGACCTCTACGGCAGCGACTTCTCCTGGGTGATTGGCGAGTGGCTGAACGACCGTCGCCACCCGGCTGACCTGGTGACCCTGGAACGCCGCGAGTGGGGCAACTTCTATGGCTACCTGCTGAGCGTGAAGGAAAACGGCAAGGTGGTCGCCGAAGGTCCGGGCGCCATGGCCGAGTTGCAGACTCGTCTGAAGCGCGTCGATGACCTCTACGCCCAGCTGTACCGGCTGGAGAAGAGGGACATCGGCGGCATCAACCACGGCCTGGAGCGGCTGCGCCTGAAGGAACGTGGCCTGCAGCTGAACAACAAGCTGGATGCCACCGCCGAGGCTGACATCGCCGCCGGCCGCGCCGAGCTGAATGCCCAGTACAAGGTGCTGGAAGAACAGCTCAACGGCCTGCACCAGGAGTTCAACCGCGACAGCATCGTCATGCGCGACGCCACCGGCCAGCAGACCGAAATCAGCGTCGGCAAGCTGGTGCATGCCTACCAGCCGAACCAGATGGGCGTGGCCACCAAGCTGAGCTTCTACTTCAAGAAACTGTGGGAATTCCTCAGCGACGACCCGCGTGAGGCCAACACCGAAGGCGGCATCTTCCCGGCCATCTTCGGCACCGTGATGATGACCCTGGTGATGGCCGTGATCGTCACCCCGTTCGGTGTGATCGCTGCTGTCTACCTGCGCGAGTACGCTCGCCAGGGCCTGCTGACCCGCATCATCCGCATCGCGGTGAACAACCTCGCGGGCGTTCCGGCGATCGTCTACGGCGTGTTCGGCCTGGGCTTCTTCGTCTACGTGCTGGGCGGCTCGCTCGACCGGATGTTCTTCCCCGAAGCCCTGCCGGCGCCGACCTTCGGCACGCCGGGGCTGTTCTGGGCCTCGCTGACCCTGGCCATCCTCGCAGTGCCAGTGGTAATCGTTGCCACCGAGGAAGGCCTGGCGCGTATCCCGCGGGCCACCCGCGAAGGCTCCCTCGCCCTGGGCGCAACCAAGGCCGAGACCCTGTGGAAAGTGGTCCTGCCGATGGCCAGCCCGGCAATGATGACCGGCCTGATCCTCGCCGTCGCCCGTGCTGCCGGTGAAGTGGCGCCGCTGATGCTGGTGGGCGTGGTGAAGCTGGCTCCGGCGCTGCCGGTCGACGGTAACTACCCGTACGTGCACCTGGACCAGAAGATCATGCACCTGGGCTTCCACATCTACGACGTCGGCTTCCAGAGCCCGAACGTCGAGGCAGCGCGTCCGCTGGTGTACGCCACCGCGCTGCTGCTGGTGATGGTGATCGCTCTGCTGAACTTCTCGGCCATCGCGATTCGTAACCGCCTGCGCGAAAAGTACAAGGCGCTGGAAAACTGATTCTGCCGGCGGCGGGCCGTGCTCGCCGCCAAGCCTCCCAAGGAGACTGAACATGCAACATGAAACCGCATCCCACGGCATCGACATCGGCGCGCTCGGCCGCGGCGACCGTCAGGGCATGAACCTGGAAAGCGAGACCGTCGCCCTCGAAGTGCCCGGCCTGAGCCTGTTCTATGGCGAGAAGCAGGCACTGTTCGACGTCAGCATGAACATTCCCAAGCAGCGCGTGACCGCCTTCATCGGCCCGTCCGGCTGCGGCAAGTCGACCCTGCTGCGTTGCTTCAACCGCATGAACGACCTGGTCGACGGTTGCAACGTGAAGGGCGAGATCCTCCTGGACGGCCACAACATCTTCGCCAAGAACGTCGACGTCGCCGAACTGCGCCGCCGCGTCGGCATGGTGTTCCAGAAGCCCAACCCGTTCCCCAAGAGCATCTACGAGAACGTGGTGTACGGCCTGCGCATCCAGGGCATCAACAAGAAGCGCGTGCTCGATGAGGCCGTCGAGTGGGCCCTCAAGGGCGCCGCGTTGTGGGACGAGGTGAAGGACCGCCTGCACGAATCCGCACTCGGCCTCTCCGGTGGCCAGCAGCAGCGTCTGGTCATTGCCCGCACCATCGCCGTGGAGCCGGAAGTCCTGCTGCTCGACGAACCCTGCTCGGCACTGGACCCGATCTCCACCCTGAAGATCGAAGAGCTGATCTACGAGCTGAAATCCAAGTTCACCATCGTCATCGTGACCCACAACATGCAGCAGGCCGCGCGCGTCTCCGACTACACGGCGTTCATGTACATGGGCAAGCTGATCGAGTTCGGCGATACCGATACCCTGTTCACCAACCCGGCCAAGAAGCAGACCGAAGACTACATCACCGGTCGTTACGGCTAGTTTCGCGGACTTGCGTGCGCGGTAGAACTTCCCGGAGAACATCACAAGCCAGCGGCCCGGAGCCTGCGGCTTTCGCGGAGCGAACATGATCAACAAAGAAAGCCTCACCCACCACATCTCGCAGCAGTTCAACGCCGAGCTGGAAGATGTGCGCAGCCATCTGCTGGCCATGGGCGGCCTGGTGGAGAAGCAGGTCAACGACGCGGTCAACGCGCTGATCGACGCCGACTCGGGCCTGGCCCAGCAGGTGCGCGAGATCGACGACCAGATCAACCAGATGGAGCGCAACATCGACGAGGAATGCCTGCGCATCCTCGCCCGCCGTCAGCCGGCCGCCTCCGACCTGCGCCTGATCATCAGCATCTCCAAGTCGGTGATCGACCTGGAACGCATTGGTGACGAGGCGTCGAAGATTGCCCGCCGTGCCATCCAGCTGTGCGAGGAAGGCGAGTCGCCGCGCGGCTACGTCGAGGTGCGTCACATCGGCAACCAGGTGCGCAAGATGGTGCAGGAGGCGCTGGACGCCTTCGCCCGCTTCGACGCGGACCTCGCACTGTCGGTGGCGCAGTACGACAAGACCGTCGACCGTGAATACAAGACCGCCCTGCGTGAGCTGGTCACCTACATGATGGAAGACCCGCGGGCCATCTCCCGCGTGCTCAACGTCATTTGGGCCCTGCGTTCGCTGGAGCGTATCGGTGACCACGCACGCAACATCGCCGAGCTGGTGATCTACCTGGTGCGTGGCACCGATGTCCGCCACATCGGCCTGACCCGCATGAAGGAAGAAGTGCAGGGCAAGGCTGACAAGGCTGACAAGGCCGAATAAGCCAGACGCCCGTACCAGAACGAACCCGGCCAGCGCGCCGGGTTCGTCATTTTATGGCCGAGCGGTCCCTCACCAATGGCATGTAGCCACCCGGCAAGGCTATTCTTCTCCCTATCGTTTTCGGGAGATGCCGATGGGCAAGGTCAGTGTGCTGGTCGTGGATGACGCTCCGTTCATCCGTGACCTGGTGAAGAAGGGGCTGCGGGACCATTTCCCCGGTCTGCAGATCGAAGAAGCGGTCAACGGCCGCAAGGCGCAGCAGTTCCTCGCGCGCCAGGCCGTGGACCTGATCCTCTGCGACTGGGAAATGCCCGAGCTGTCGGGCATTGAGCTGCTCACCTGGTGCCGCGAGCAGGACAGCCTGAAGACCACGCCCTTCATCATGGTCACCAGCCGCGGCGACAAGGACAACGTGGTGCAGGCCATCCAGGCCGGCGTCTCCGACTTCATCGGCAAGCCGTTCTCCAACGACCAGCTGGTGAGCAAGGTGAAGAAGGCGCTGTCGCGCGCCGGCAAGCTGGAAGCCCTCGCCGCCCAGGCGCCGCAGCGCAGCCTGGTCGGCTCCATGCCCAATGACTCCCTCGCTGCGCTCACCGGCGGCAAGGCCGAGGTAGTGCGCCCGGCGGCAGCTCCCGCGGCAACGCGCCCCGCTCCGGCAGCGGCCGCCGCCGCTCTTGCCGCGCCGGCCACCCGCAGTGGCGCCAAGGGCCAGCAAGGCCAGCTGCGCCTGCCTTCGGCGAGCCTGCCCTGCGTGATCAAGGCGCTCAGCCTCAAGGAAGCGCTGCTGGTGGTGAAGCGCGGCACGCCATTGCCGCAGGTGCTGGAAAGCGCCGTGCTCGACCTGGAAGAAGACAGCGACGTTGCCCGTCTCAACGGCTACCTGCATGCCGTGGCCGCGCTGGAGCCCAAGCCGGACAGCGAATGGCTGCAACTGACCTTCCGCTTCGTCGACCGTGACCCGCAGAAACTCGACTACCTGTCCCGCCTGATCGCCCGCGGCAGCTCGCAGAAGCACTACGTGCCCGGCGCCTGATCCGGTTACAAATCCTCCCGCCGGCAATTGGGACTGTTTCACAGGCCGACCGGCGGCAGGTCGCGACGCAGGGGCGACGCTGCTAGTCTTGCCAACGTCGCCATACCTATAACCAGAGTCGACATGCTAGGGCGCAGTATCCTCCTGTGCGGCCTTTTGGCTGCATCCGGGACGGCTTCGGCCGTGACCATCTACAAGTACACCGACGCCAACGGCGTGGTCACCTACACGGACAAAGCCGTGGCGGGTGCGGCTGTCTTCGTTTTCCGCGATCGCATGGTCGAGCACCTGGAGGAACAGGTGAAGCTGGAGACGAAGAAGCACGCTGGCGGTGAGACCCTGCAGGTGCGCAACGACCTGTATGCGCCGGTGGAAGTCGAGTTGAGCGTGACCGGCGCGCAGAACGCCGTGGGTGCGCCGGAGCGGCCGATTCGCTGGGTGCTGCCGCCGCGCAGCGCGATTCGCCTGGCGACCCTGACGCCGCTCGATCCCGCCAAGCCGCTGCGCTACAAGCCCAAGCTGCGTTATGCGCTGGGCGATCCGCGGCCTACGCCGCTGTCCTACCAGTACGCACTGCCCTGGACGGGTGGCCCGTTCCGCCTGACCCAGGGTGCCAATGGCCGCTACAGCCACTTCACGCCCAAGGGCCGCTACGCCATGGACATCGCCATGCCGGTGGGCACGCCCATCGTCGCGGCACGTGGCGGTACTGTGGTGAAGGTCGAGAACGGCCAGGATGGGCGCGGCAAGAACCCCTCCGGCAACTTCGTGCGGATACTGCATGACGACGGCACCATGGGCGTGTACCTGCACCTGATGCGCGGCTCGGTGCTGGTGCGCGAGGGCCAGCGCGTCGGCACCGGGACGCCGCTGGCGCAGTCGGGCAATACCGGCAACAGCAGCGGGCCGCACCTGCACTTCGTGGTGCAGCGCAACGTCGGATTGGCGCTGGAGTCGATTCCCTACGACTTTTCCCAGCCGGTGGATTCGCTGCCGAATTTCGCGGTAGTCAGGGAGCACTGAGCGTAGCGCGGCGTCCGTGTGGGAGCGGGCTTGCTCGCGAACCCGCCCAGCTGCGGCGCATCAGCGAGCGCTGTTCGCGAGCAAGCTCGCTCCTACGAAGAGCCAAAGAAAAAGGCTGCCCGAAGGCAGCCTTTTGCATTCAGGGGCAACAAGCTCAGTCGAGCTTGACCACCTTGGCGAGGACGATCTTCGGGCCCTTCATCTTTTTCACGATGATGCGCAGGCCCTCGGTATCCAGCACTTCCTCTTCTTCCGGCACACGCTTGAGGGTGTCGTAGACCAGGCCGGCGAGGGTGTCCGCCTCGACGTGGTCCAGGTCCAGCCCCAGCAGGCGTTCCAGCTTGAACAGCGGAGTGTCGCCGCGCACCAGCAGCTTGCCGGGCTGGTAGGCGACGATGCCGCGCTCAGCCTTGCGGTGCTCGTCCTGGATGTCGCCGACCAGCACTTCCAGTACGTCTTCCATGGTCAGGTAGCCGACGACCTTGTGGTCGGCTTCCTCCACCAACGCAAAGTGCGAGCCACCCTGGCGGAACTGCTCCAGCAGGCGGGCCAGCGGCAGGTGCTTGGTGACCATTTCCAGCGGATGGGTCAGCTCGTCGAGGTCAAAGGACTCCGGCAGGCTGTCCAGTGTGGCCAGGGCCAGCAGCAGGTCCTTGATGTGCAGCAGGCCGATGAACTCGCCCTTCTCGCTGTCGTACACCGGGTAGCGGCTGTACTTGTGACGGCGGATGGTGGCGAGGATGTCGTCCAGTGGCGCGGTGCGCTCGAGGTAGACCAGGTCTTCGCGGGAGTTGGCCCAGTCGGCGACTTCCAGCTCGCCCAGCTCCACCGCCGAGGCGAGCACGCGCATGCCCTGGTCGCTGGGGTCGTGGGCGCGGCTGGAGTGCAGGATCAGCTTGAGCTCGTCACGGCTGTAGTGGTGCTCGTGGTGCGGCCCCGGCTCGCCCTGTCCGGCGATCTTGAGGATGGTGTTGGCGCTGGCGTTGAGCAGCCAGATCGCCGGGTACATCGCCCAGTAGAACAGGTACAGCGGCACCGCCGTCCACAGCGACAGCAGCTCTGGCTTGCGGATCGCCCAGGACTTGGGCGCCAGCTCGCCGACCACGATGTGCAGGTAGGAGATGATGAAGAACGCGGTGAAGAACGACACGCCGCGGATGACTTCCTCGGAGTGCACGCCGACCGCGGCCAGCAGCGGCTCGAGCAGTTCGGCAAAGGCCGGCTCGCCGACCCAACCCAGGCCCAGGGAGGCCAGGGTAATGCCCAGCTGGCAGGCGGAAAGGTACGCGTCGAGCTGGTTGTGCACCTTGCGCAGGATGGTGCCGCGCCAGCCGTGCTGGTTGGCGATGGTCTCCACACGGGTGGAGCGCAGCTTGACCATGGCGAACTCGGCGGCCACGAAGAATCCGTTGAGCACGACGAGGAACAGGGCGAACAGGATCAGGCCGAAATCGGCGAAATAGGTGAGGAAGTTGCTACTGGGGGAAGGGTCCATGGTTCTGTTGGTTTGAGAATGGACGGACAAGAATGCGGTTCAGCGGGCCCGGCTGGCAAGCCCGACTATGGCCGCGTGTGGGTCGAGCGTGGTTATGCGCGGCTCTCGACCTGCTGCGGTGGGAAGTGGCAGGTGAAGCTGCTGCCCTTGCCCGGCACGCTGCTGATGTCCAGGGTGCCGCGGTGGCGCAGCAGCACGTGCTTGACGATGGCCAGGCCCAGGCCGGTGCCGCCGGTGCTGGCGTTACGGCTGGAGTCCACGCGGTAGAAACGCTCGGTCAGGCGGGGCAGGTGCTTGGGATCGATGCCGATGCCGCTGTCCTGCACAGCCAGGTGTGCGCCTTGCTCATCCGCCCACCAACGAATGCGGATCTCGCCTTCGTCGGGGGTGTACTTCACGGCGTTGAACACCAGGTTGGAGAAGGCGCTGCGCAGCTCGGCCTCGCTGCCCTTGAGCTTCACCTTCGAGTCTGCCTCCAGGCTGATGCGGTGGCTGCGCGCGCCGGACAGCGCCTGGGCGTCGTTGCGGATCGACAGCAGCATCAGGTCCACCGCCACCGGCTTGTTGTCCGCCGGGTAATCGGTGGCTTCCAGCTTGGCCAGCAGGAGCAGGTCGTTGAGCAGGTTCTGCATGCGTCCGGCCTGCTGCTGCATCTGCTGCAGTGCGCGGGTCCAGCGCGGGTTCACGTCCTCGACGTTGTCCAGCAGCGTCTCCAGGTAACCGGCGATCACCGTCAGCGGCGTACGCAGCTCGTGGGAGACGTTGGCGACGAAGTCCTTGCGCATCTGCTCCAGCTGATGGACGCGGGTCACGTCGCGCACCAGCATCAGGTGCTCGCCGGCGCCGTAGAGGGTGATGTGGAATTGCAGGCGCAGGTTGTCGCTGATCGGCGAGGGAAGCTCCAGCGGCTCGCGGTAGTCCTCGCCCTCGAAGTATTCCTTGAAGCGTGGATGGCGCACCAGGTTGGTCACCGGCTGGCCGCCGTCCTGTGGGCTCTTGAGGCCCAGCAGGCGTTCGGCGGACTGGTTCCACCACTCCAGGTTGCCATCGCGGTCGAGCAGGATCATGCCGTCGCGCAGCGCCGCAGTGGATTCCTGCATGCGGTCGATCACCGCCTGCAGACGCCCGCGGGCGCGCTGGTTGCGCCGCTGCAGGTGGTAGATGCTGTCGAACACCTCGCCCCACAGGCCGTAGCCATCGGGCGGGGCCTCATCGGGCTGGTGGTTCTTCAGCCATTTGTGCAGACGCAGCAGCTGCCAGGTCGACCAGCCGAGGTAGGCGGCCAGCGCCACGGCGATCGCCCAGCCGTACTGGCCGGTGATCAGGCCAAGCAGTGCGCCGGCGGCGACGACTAGCAGCAGGTGGCGTATCAGCACGCCACTCCAGTTCTGGGTCACGAAATTCCGTTCCTTGTACCCGTCGAGCCAGAGACCCGATCAGCTTTTGGTCGAGAAACGATACCCGGTGCCGCGCACGGTCTGAACCAGATTTTCGTAGACCTCGCCCAGGGCCTTGCGCAGACGGCGGATGTGCACGTCGACGGTGCGCTCCTCGACATAGACGTTGCCGCCCCAGACCTGGTCCAGCAGCTGGCCGCGAGTGTAGGCGCGCTCCTGGTGGGTCATGAAGAACTGCAGCAGACGGTATTCGGTCGGGCCCATCTCGGCCGGCTTGCCGTCGATGGTCACGCGGTGGCTGATCGGGTCCAGCAGCAGGCCGCCGACTTCGATCGGCGTCTCGCTGTCGCCAGCGCCGGTGCGGCGCAGCACGGCCTTCAGGCGGGCGACCAGTTCGCGCGGGGAGAAGGGCTTGGTGATGTAGTCATCCGCGCCGACTTCCAGGCCCTGGATCTTGTTGTCCTCTTCGCCCTTGGCGGTGAGCATGATGATCGGGATGGCCGAGGTCAGCTCGTCGCGCTTGAGGCGGCGGGCCAACTCGATGCCGGAGGTGCCCGGGAGCATCCAGTCGAGCAGGATCAGGTCCGGCTTGCGATCGACGATCACCGCGTGAGCCGTCTGGGCGCTATCGGCCTCCAGGCATTCGTAGCCGGCCATCTCCAGGGCCACGGCGATCATTTCCCGGATCGGAGCTTCGTCATCGACGATGAGGATTGTCTTGCCAACCATGCTGAGGCCTCAGAAATTCTGTAATGCGCCGCATTAGATAACGGAAATATTTCATGAATGTGACACCGCGATGGTAGCTGAGCCTCGTGCCAGAGCGCTCGTCTATGCTCATTGGGTCGCCACGCGTTTACTGCGCGGCACAAGCGGAACCCACCGGCCCGGTCGGCGGTGTGCCCGGCAGAGAGCCTGCCGGAGTCTTGCGATGACGGTTGTGAGTGCGTTGTCGACGTCGCCCTGGCCGGCCCTGCCTGCAGTCCCGCCCGCCTCTGCGCCGCTGCTCGCGCCGTTTCCACCTCACCAGAGGAGAAGCGTTATGAAACTGCTATTCCCGGCCCTGGCACTGGGCCTGATGTTCCCGGCCATGTCCGCCCTGGCTGCCGGCCCTGGCATGGAAAAGAACGGCATGCTGGTCGACGCCAAGGGCATGACGCTCTACACCTTCGACAAGGACAGTGGCGGCAAGTCGATGTGCAACGGTGGTTGTGCGCAGAACTGGCCGCCCCTGATGGCTGCTGCGGATGACAGCGCCATGGGGGACTGGACGCTGATCAAGCGTGATGACGGCAGCGCCCAGTGGGCCTACAAGGGCAAGCCGCTGTACACCTTCGTCCAGGACAAGAAGGCCGGCGATATGGCCGGTGAAGGCAAGATGGGCGTCTGGCACATGGCCAAGCCGTAAAGCTATTCGTAGGAGCGAGGGGGACGCCCTGTTCTTGCTCGCGAACCTGGCCTGGCACCTTGGGTATCAAGCGGGTTCGCGAGCAAGCACGCTCCTGCGGGGTTTGCATCAGCGCAGCGCGAAGTCCAGCACGGTGCCGAGGAAGATCGCCAGCCCGGCCCAGTGATTGTGCAGGAAGGCCTTGAAGCATTTCATCGGCTCGCGGTCACGGGTCGAATGGAACTGCCAGGCGAAGCAGCCCGCCGCCACGGCCAGGCCCAGGTAGTAGGTCAGGTGCATGCCCAGCTTGTTGCCGGCGAGGATCAGCAGCAGGAGCATCAGGCCCTGTAGCGTCAGGTTGATCGCGCGGTCGGCGTCGCCGAAGAGGATCGCCGTGGACTTCATGCCCATCTTCAGGTCGTCCTCGCGGTCGGTCATCGCGTAGTAGGTGTCGTAGGCGACCGTCCACAGCACATTGGCGAAGAACAGCAGCCAGGCTACCGCTGGCAGAGTGCCGTTGGCCGCCGTGAAGGCCATCGGGATGCCCCAGGAGAACGCCGCGCCCAGCACCACCTGCGGGTAGTAGGTGTAGCGTTTCATGAAGGGGTAAAGCGCCGCCACCGCCGCGCCGCCGAAGGACAGCCAGATGGTCTGCTCGTTGGTGCACAGCACCAGCAGGAAGCTCAGGCCCAGCAGCGTGAAGAAGGCAATCCAGGCCTCGCGCACGGTGATCCTGCCGGTTGCCAGCGGGCGTGCCTTGGTGCGTTCGACGTGGCCGTCGAGCTTGCGGTCGGCGAAGTCGTTGATCACGCAGCCCGCCATGCGCATCAGCACGGTGCCGAGGACGAAGATCACCAGGTTCTTCACGCTTGGCACGCCGCCGCTGGCCATCCACAGCGCCCAGAGTGTCGGCCAGAGCAACAGGTAGATGCCGATCGGCTTGTCCATGCGCGTCAGCTGGATGAAGTCCCAGGCGCGGGGATGCAGGCGGGCGAGGGGTTTGATCAGGGCGACGAACATGGCGGCCTCCGGAAAACGATCCGGGAATTATACGGGCTGTTGTTCCACGCGGTGCCACAGCGATGGCAGGAAAACCTCGGCAACCAGCACGCCCAGGCCGTCGCGGCTGAAGCAGGAGCGACGGCCCCAGAGGCGTTCGGCGCGGACTTCGGCCGGCAGGCTGGCAGCCGGGTAGCGACAGACCTCGATGGGGCCGCGCTGGAAGGCGCGGTCGCTGAACAGCAACTCACCCAGAGAGCGCGTGCCGAGCAGGCGCAGGTCGAAGCCGGAACCTTCCAGTGCCGAGCGCGCTGCTACGCTGCGGGCGAACACCCAGGGCGTGCCGTGGCCTTTGAGGTACACCTCGCGCACCCAGCCCTGGCTGCCGTCCGGCACGCCCAGCGCGGCGCACTCGTCGGTGCGCAGGCGGTGCCAGCCCTCGGCCAGCGGTTGCACGGCAAATGCGCCATCGGACAGCGCCGTCAGCCGGCGCGTCAGCGAGCCTTCGTCGAACAACCAGTCCACGACCTGGGTGGCGGGGGCAGGGTGCAACTGGGCGGCGGTGAGCCAGCGGGGCGGGTGGATCAGGGCGGCTTCGGGCACGGCTTCGACTGCGGGTGGCC
Source organism: Pseudomonas nicosulfuronedens (assembly GCF_005877905.1). Classification (GTDB taxonomy): domain Bacteria; phylum Pseudomonadota; class Gammaproteobacteria; order Pseudomonadales; family Pseudomonadaceae; genus Pseudomonas; species Pseudomonas nicosulfuronedens. The sequence continues at coordinate 18,636 of NZ_SWDV01000038.1, forward strand.
AGGGACGCGGCAGCTTAACATGGCACCTTTGCGCGGCCGATTGCGTTGTCCGCAAGAGTGCCTTACGCAAAACCCCACCAAAGGTTTGGCCGGTCGCCGGCATTTTTCCGGGGGCTTGCGCGCGGGCGGTATCGCCAGTACAAAGCCGGACATTGGATGCACTGACGTCCAAGCGACAAGAACATGAGGGTGATAGCTGATGAAGAAGTGGCAATGCGTGGTTTGTGGCCTGATCTATGACGAGACCAAGGGTTGGCCGGAAGAGGGCATCGCCGCCGGTACCCGCTGGGAAGACGTGCCGGAAGACTGGTTGTGCCCGGATTGCGGCGTCGGCAAGCTGGATTTCGAGATGATCGAGATCGGCTGATCCCGCCAGGATGGATTCCCGCGACGGCGGCCTTCGGGCCGCCGTCTGCGTTTGCGGGGCCGGCAGGCCGCGGTCAGGCGCGGTAGACTGCTTGAGTCCGGGTTGGCTTTGCTGACGCTGCCCGGCGGCAGGGGCGCCGTTGGCCGGCGCCAGTAAAGTGGGTTAGGTTCACTTCGCAATCGCAGGAGGGCTTGGCTGATGCGCAAATGGCAATGCGTGGTCTGTGGCTTCATCTACGACGAAGCACTGGGACTGCCCGACGAGGGCATCGCCCCTGGCACGCGCTGGGAAGACATCCCGCCGGACTGGGTCTGCCCGGATTGTGGCGTCGGCAAGATCGACTTCGAGATGATCGAAATCTCCTGAGCCCGCCCCAGCACGACGAATTCATGCGGCGGCCCGGTGGCCGCCGTGCTGTCTTCAGACAATGAACATTTTCAGAAGTGGAGAGCGCAATGAGCGAAAACGCACCGTTGGTCATCATCGGCACGGGCCTGGCCGGCTACAACCTGGCCCGCGAGTGGCGCAAGCTGGACAGCGAGACGCCGCTGCTGCTGATCACCGCCGACGACGGTCGCTCCTACTCCAAGCCGATGCTCTCCACCGGATTCTCCAAGGACAAGGATGCCGACGGCCTGGCCATGGCCGAAGCGGGCGCCATGGCCGACCAGCTCAAGGCGCGCATCCTCACCCACACCCGTGTCACCGGCATCGACCCGGGCCATCGGCGCATCTGGATCGGCGAGGAAGAGATCCACTACCGCGACCTCGTGCTGGCCTGGGGTGCAGAAACCATTCGCGTACCGGTCGAGGGTGATGCCCAGGACCTGATCTTCCCGATCAACGACCTGGAAGACTACGCACGCTTCCGCAGCGCCGCCGCTGGCAAGCGTCGGGTGCTGCTGCTGGGTGCCGGCCTGATCGGCTGCGAGTTCGCCAACGACCTCTCCAGCGGCGGCTTCCAGATCGACGTAGTGGCGCCCTGCGAGCAGGTCATGCCCGGCCTGCTCCATCCGGCAGCCGCCCTGGCGGTGCAGCAGGGGTTGGAAGGCCTCGGCGTGCGCTTCCACCTCGGTCCGGTGCTGAACCGCCTGGTTCGCGCCGGCAATGCCCTGGAAGCGCACCTCTCCGATGGTCAGGTGATCGCCTGCGACCTGGTCGTCTCCGCCGTCGGCCTGCGCCCGCGCATCGACCTGGCCGCTGCCGCCGGCCTGGATATCAACCGCGGCGTGATGGTCAACCGCGAACTGCGTTCCTCCCATGCCAATATCTACGCCCTGGGTGATTGCGCCGAGGTCGACGGTCTCAACCTGCTCTACGTGATGCCACTGATGTCCTGCGCCCGCGCGCTGGCGCAGACCCTGGCCGGCAAGCCGACGCCGGTGGCCTACGGTGCCATGCCGGTGACCGTGAAGACGCCGGTTTGCCCGCTGGTGGTGTCGCCGCCGCCGCGTGGCAGCGAGGGCGAATGGCAGGTGGAAGGCTCTGGCCCGGACCTCAAGGTGCTGTGCCGGGATACCGCCGGTCGATTGCTCGGATACGCCCTGACGGGGGCCGCTGTGAGTGAAAAACTCTCCCTGAACAAGGAGTTGCCAGCGCTGCTGGCGTGACAGGCGTCGCCTATGGCGGATTTGCCGTGGGAAAGAGCCCGCAAATTGTCAGACGATACTGGCGTACCAGCTTTCGGCGTGCCATTCTCCCCCCGTCTGCCGCAGCCTAGAGCCTGTACGGCAAGCCTGCGGTGCCTTGGGGCGCTGTTGGGAAGACAGCACGGACACAACAACAACAAACCGTCAAAGAGGCATTTATGCGTAAACCAGAACTCGCCGCCGCGATCGCCGAGAAGGCCGACCTCACCAAAGAACAAGCCAACAAGGTGCTGAATGCGCTGCTGGATGAAATCACTGGCGCGCTCAACCGCAAGGACAGCGTTACCCTTGTCGGTTTCGGTACCTTCGTTCAGCGCCACCGTGGCGCCCGTACCGGCAAGAACCCGCAAACCGGCCAGCCGGTCAAGATCAAAGCCAGCAACACCGTTGCCTTCAAACCAGGCAAGGCGCTGAAAGACGCCGTCAACTGATCGCGTCTGACCCGGAGCCAGAGCGGCTCCGGGTTGCTTCCTCCGGTTACATAATCCCTCCAAAAGACCAGATGTAGTCTGTTTTCAAACTGGCTACAATGCGCAGACTATTGTCTCGAACGTCGAGGTTTGTGCATGAAATTCCGTCTACTCCTGTGGATGCTCGGTCGCCTGATGGCCAAGGCCAGCCGCGAAAACCCCGCGTTCCAGAAGCAGCTCGAAGGCAAGGACCTGGTGTTCCAGCTCCACACGCTCGACGGCAAGGTCGCCCGCCACTACATCGTCAAGGATCTCAAGGTCAGCGCCCGTCGCGGCACCCATCCGCAGCCGGCCTTCGCGCTGGGCTTCAAGGGCGGCGCCTACGGCTTCGCTACCATGACCTCGAAGAATCCGCAGCTGGCCTTCATGCAGGGTATCCAGAACAAGGACATCCAGATCCAGGGCAACCCCGGCCTGGTGATCTGGTTCCAGGGTCTGGTGAAGTACCTCAAGCCGAAGAAGAAGGCCGCGCCGGCCAGCGACAAGAAAGCCGCCTGAGTTTCCTGCGCGCTCGAAAAAGGCCCCCGACGGGCCTTTTTCATTTCTGCCGGAAGAAATGCGTTGGAAGGGCACTCGTAGGATGGGTGGAGCGAAGCGATACCCATGCTGTCGGTGCATTCGGATTGATGGGTATCGCTCCACGCCATCCTGCGGCGAGGTCAGGCCCGCTTCAGTGCGCGGGATTGAACTGGCTGGCCAGCTCGCGCAGCACCGCTTCGGCGTCGAGTACCTTGCGCACGGCGTCTTCGGCCTTCTCGCGCGGGATATCCAGGCGATCCAGCAGGTCCTGCGGAATGTCGGTCTCGGGGCCGCTGCCGATGCCGTGGTTGCGCAGCAGGCGGGTCGCCAGGCAGACCAGGTTGGCGTAGGCCGAGCAGTCGCCGGCATAGGTCGGGTCGTGCTGGAAGCGCAGCGCGGTGTAGATCTCTTCCGGCATGTCCCAGGTGCGCATCAGCCAGGCGCCGATCTGCTCGCGGGTAATGCCCAGCAGGTGCTGCTCGACGAGGTTGTGCTCGACGTGCGGATTCACCTCCAGGTGCCGGCAGATCAGCGAGAAGTGCGGCGGGAAGATGTGTGCCAGGACCAGGTAGCCGATGCTGTGCAGCAGGCCGCCCAGGTAGGTCAGGCCGGCTTCCGGACGCTCGGCGCGTGGCACGGCGCGGGTCAGCCCCTCGATCACTGCGGCGGTGTAGATTGCCTGGTGCCAGTAGGGCGTGGCGTGCTGCGGCTGGTCCTTGGGCAGGCTCAGGGTCTTGCCCAGGGCCAGGCCGAGGGCCAGGTTGATCACCAGGTCGAAGCCCAGTACGCGGACGATGGCGTCCTCCACCGAGCGGATCTTGCCGGGCGCGGCGTAGTAGGGCGACGCCGCCCAGCTCACTACCTGCGCGGCCAGTGCCGGGTCGGTCTCCACCACGCCGGTGATGTCGTCCACCGTGGCGTTGGGATCGACGCGCAGCTTGATGATCTTCTGTGCGGTTTCCGGCAGCGGTGGAATCTCGATGGTTTCCTCGAGGCGCTGCTGGATGCGGCGGGCGGTGAACGCCTGCACGGCCTGGGTGATTTCCTTGCGGTCGTCGTCCGGGCGGTCGAGGTTCGGCCGGATCGATTCCAGCGCCACGCCGAAGCGTGCCGCGCTGGCTTTCTCCAGCAGGCTGCGGAAGGACGCGGTGGGAATCTCCAGTAGCGTACCTGCGGTGCCGGACTCGATCAGCAGCTGGGGTTCCTGCAGCAGGCGCTCGTCATACAGGCAGGGCGAGCTGGTCAGCGGTGGCAGCGCCGGCAGGCGGCCGAGCTGGTGCTTGCCGAGCATGCGCTCCAGGCGGTCGGGCTTGACCGCCACCAGCTTGCGCCCGGTGAGTTCGGCCAGGCGGTTCAGGTCCAGCAGCTGGCTTTGCGGGAACAGCACCAGCAGGGTGCCGACGGCATCTTCCAGCAGGCTGGCCTGCACCCGGCGCGCGGCCGGAAGCGTCGTGACGTCGCAGACTTCGCGAGACGGTATGCCCAGCTTGGCGAGCAGCTGCAGGATGACCTCGGGGGCCTGCGAGGAGTCGGATGGGGCGCGTGCGGCGTCGCTCATGAATGTGATCCGGTTATCAACGGCTGGGTCGGAGTATAACCACGCAGTCAGCGTGACCGAGCAGTCAACTGACCGATGAAAGTGAAATAGATCACACTTGCCCGTATTGCTGCCCGTGTCGCAGCCAGCGCGCCAGCAACGGGCTGACCGATTGCGGCCAGTGTGCCAGCAGGGCCTGGGCCGCATCACGTACTGCCGGCAGCAGGTCGGCGTCGCGCATCAGGTCGGCCACCTTGAATTGCAGCAGGCCAGTCTGGCGGGTGCCGAGCATTTCGCCGGGACCACGCAGTTCCAGGTCCTTTTCGGCGATGACGAAGCCGTCGCAGGTCTCGCGCATGATTCCCAGGCGCTCACGGCCGATCTGCGACAGCGGCGGGTGGTAGAGCAGCACGCAGTGGCTCGCCGCACTGCCCCGGCCGACGCGGCCACGTAGCTGGTGCAATTGGGCCAGGCCAAGGCGCTCGGGGTTCTCGATGATCATCAGGCTGGAGTTGGGCACGTCCACGCCGACCTCGATCACCGTGGTAGCCACCAGCAGCTGCAGCAGGCCTTCCTTGAAGGCTTCCATGACCACGGCCTTGTCCGCCGGCTTCATACGTCCGTGAATCAGCCCCACGCGCAGTTCGCCCAGCGCCGAGGAGAGTTCCTCGTAGGTGGTTTCGGCGGCCTGGCAGGTCAGTTCTTCGGATTCCTCGATCAGCGTGCACACCCAGTACGCCTGTCGCCCTTCGGCGCAGGCCGCACGAACACGCTCGATCACTTCGATGCGGCGGCTGTCGGCCACCAGCACGGTGTTCACCGGGGTACGGCCGGGCGGCAGCTCGTCGAGGATCGAGGTGTCCAGGTCGGCGTAGGCGCTCATCGCCAGGGTCCGCGGGATGGGCGTGGCGGTCATGATCAGCTGGTGCGGGCAGAGCCGGCCGTCGACACCTTTCTGGCGCAGGGCGAGGCGCTGCTGCACGCCGAAGCGGTGCTGCTCGTCGATGATCACCAGAGCCAGGCGCTTGAACTTCACTTCGTCCTGGAACAGCGCGTGGGTGCCGACGATCATCGGCGCGCCGCCGGCAATCTGCTCCAGTGCGCTGGCGCGGGCCTTGCCCTTGAGCTTGCCGGCCAGCCAGGCGACTTCGATGCCCAGCGGCTGCAGCCATTTGGTGAAGTTGAGGAAGTGCTGCTCGGCAAGGATCTCGGTGGGCGCCATCAGCGCCACCTGGTAGCCGGCTTCCAGTGCCTGAAGGGCGGCGAGGGCGGCGACCACGGTCTTGCCGGCGCCGACATCGCCTTGTACCAGGCGCAGCATGGGTTCGGGCTGGGCGAGGTCGTAGGCGATCTCCGCGCCCACGCGCTGCTGCGCGCCGGTGGGCTTGAAGCCGAGATTTTTCAGGTACAGCGCCGGTAGGCGCTTGGCCGGTGGCAGTTGCGGCGCGGCCTGGGAACGCACGCTCTCGCGCAGGCGCTGCAACGACAGCTGGTGGGTCAGCAGCTCCTCGAAGGCGAGGCGGTGCTGGGCCCAGTGGCGGCCTTCGGCGAGCTCTTCCAGGTCAGCGTCCGGCGGTGGCCGGTGCAGGTAGCGGATGGCTTCGTCCAGCGGGCCCAGTCGGTAGTCGCGGGCCAGCTCCGCTGGCAGCCAGTCCGGCAGGCTCGACGGGCCCAGGCGCGCCAGGGTCTGCTCGCTGAGCTGGCGCAGGCGCTGCTGGGTGAGGCCCTCGGTGGTCGGGTAGATCGGCGTGAGCGTCTGCTCCACCGGCGCCGCGGCGGCATCGGTGAGCGAGCGGTATTCGGGGTGGTAGATCTCCAGGCCGGAAGCGCCGGGACGCGCCTCACCGTAGCAACGCAGGTGCGTGCCGCGCTTGAGATTCTCTTTCTGCGCCTGGCTGAAGTGGTAGAAGCGCAGGCTCAATACGCCGGTGCCGTCCTGCAGGCGCACCAGCAAACTGCGGCGCTTGCCCATCACCACGTCAGCGCCGGAGACCACGCCTTCGACCACCGCATCCTGTCCCGGACGAAGCGCGCCGATGGGGGTGATGCGGGTGCGGTCCTGGTAGCGCAGCGGCAGGTGGAAGAGGATGTCCTGGAGGTTTTCCAGGCCGACCTTCGCCAGCTTCTCTTCCAGCGCGGCGCCCACGCCCTTGAGCGCGGTGACCGGGACGTTCGACAGATCGGTCATGCCGGCTCGGCTTCACCCTTGACGGTCGGTTTGGCGACCGAGCACAGGCGGATCGAGTCGGCCAGCACCTCGATGGCGCGCGGCCGCGGGAAGCTGGCGCGCCAGGCGATGGCGACGGTGCGGAAGGGGACCGGCGCGCTGAACGGGCGCACTTCCAGCACGCCCGGTGCGTAGTGGTGGCTGTCCACGGCGGAGAAGGGCAGCACGGATACGCCAAGGCCGGAGGCGACCATGTGGCGAATGGTTTCCAGCGAGCTGGATTCCACGGTGGTGTGTTTGTTTTCGCTGCCCTTGTGGGTTGTCGGGCAGGCTTCCAGGACCTGGTCGCGGAAGCAGTGGCCCTCGCCCAGCAGGAGCAGGCTCTTGTCGTTGAGCAGCTCCGGGTCGATGGTTTTCTTCGCGGTCCACGGGTGGTCCGCTGGCATCAGCACGTAGAAGGGCTCATCGAACAGCTGCAGGGTCAACACGTCGGCTTCCTGGAACGGCAGGGCGATGATGATCGCGTCCAGCTCGCCGGTGCGCAGCTTGTCGCGCAGGATGTGGGTGAAGTTTTCCTCGATGTACAGCGGCATCTGCGGGGCGACCCGGTGCAGCTGCGGGATCAGGTGCGGGAACAGGTACGGGCCGATGGTGTAGATCGCACCGACCTTGAGCGGCGAGGTCAGCTGGTTCTTGCCGGCCTGGGCCAGCTCACGGATGCCCTGGGCCTGCTCGAGCACCTTCTGCGCCTGCGCCACGATGCCTTCGCCGACCGGGGTCAGGCGCACCGCACTCTTGCTGCGCTCGAAGATCAGTACGCCGAGCTCGTCTTCCAGCTTCTTCACGCCCACCGACAGGGTCGGCTGGCTGACGTGGCAGCGCTCCGCGGCGCGGCCGAAGTGTTGCTCCTGGGCAAGCGTGACGATGTAGCGCAGTTCGGTAAGGGTCATGGCGACTAAGTCCGTTGAGGTGGCCCAAGCATAGCGGCTGCACCGCCGCGAACCAACCGCGCTAAACTGCCGAGCTTTGATTCGCGGAGCCAAGCATGAGCAAGAGCACCTTCCCCAGCCTGATGATCGTTGGTTGTGGTGACGTCGGAAGCCGCCTGGGACGCCAGCTGGCCGCGCGGGACTGGCGCGTCCACGGCTTGCGCCGCCACATTGCCGCGTTGCCGCTGGAAGTGCTGCCTGTGGCCGGCGATCTGGGCCAGCTGGAGTGCCCCGACTCCTGGCCGATCGGCCCGCTCGATTACCTGGTGTACTGCGCCGCCGCGACCCAACACGACGAGGCCGGTTATCGCGCCGCCTACGTCGAAGGCCTGCGCAATACGCTCGGTTGGTTGCAGCAGCGCGGGCAAACACCCAAGCGCCTGTTGTTCGTATCCAGCAGCGGTGTGTACGCCCAGAAGGATGGCGAGTGGATCGACGAGACCTCGCCCGCCGAAGCCCAGAGCTATTCCGGCAGCGTGATGCTTGAAGCTGAGCAGGTGGCGTTGCAGAGCGGCATTCCCGCCAGCGTCGTGCGCCTCACCGGTATCTACGGCCCTGGCCGCGAGTGGCTGCTCAAGCAGGTGCGCGAAGGCTATCGCGTGGCCAGCGAGCCGCCGTTGTATGCCAACCGCATCCACGCCGAAGACTGCGCCGGCCTGCTGGCCCATCTGCTGGAATCCGACCGCAGCGGCGTTGCACTGGAAGCTTGCTACCTCGGCGTCGACAACGACCCGGCGGCGCTGCACGAGGTGGTCGGCTGGCTGCGCGAGCAACTGGGCGTCAGCCAATGGTCTGAAGAGCAGACCGTGCGCCGCGCCGGCAGCAAGCGCTGCAGCAACGCCCGCGCCCGTGCGCTGGGCTGGGAGCCGCGCTACCCGAGCTTCCGTGAAGGCTACGCGGCGATCCTCGCCGGCAAACAGGACTGAGATGGACGCCAACCGGCTGCTGGCACGCCCCTGGTTGCCGGGGGTGGAGTTGTTCCATGCGGACTTCTCCGGCCAGCCGTTTGGCCGCCACAGCCACGATGCCTTTGCCATCGGCGCGATCCTCCACGGCGCTGGCGGCTACCAGTGCCGTGGCGCGCACCATGTACTGCCGGCCGGCACCCTGTCGCTGATGAACCCGGAGGAGCCGCACACCGGCAATGCCGAGTCCGAGCGCCTGGTCTATCGCATGCTCTACATCGAGGAATCGCGCCTGCTCCCGCTGCTCGGCCGCAAGCAGCTGCCGCGTGGTTTCCAGGCGCTCAATCCGCATGATGACGGCCGGGTTGCCGAGGCGCTGCGGCGCGTCGCCACGGAGTTCGAGCGCAACGACGCGCTGGCGCTGGAGAGCGAGCTGCTGGCGTTGCTGGAGCTGGTGTTCGTCCGCCACGGCGGCATGCGCCCGACAGCTTCGGCATCGCGCGATGGCAGCGTCACTGCCAAGTTGCGGGATTACCTGGAAGCGCATTACCGCGAGGCGGTCAGTCTCGAGGAGCTTGCTGCGCTGCTGCAGCGTCATCCGCGCCACCTGATCGAAGCCTTCCGTAACGCTTATGGTGTGCCGCCGCATACCTACCTGTTGCAGCGACGCATCCGCGAGGCCAAGCGCCTGCTGGTGGCCGGCGAGAAGCCGCTGGAGGTCGCGCTGACCCTGGGTTTCTACGACCAGGCGCATTTCTCCGGCACCTTCCGCCGCTTCACCGGCGTCACCCCTGGGCGCTTCCTGCGCGCCACGCGTACCTGACTTTCTTCCAAGACCGGCGAACCCCGGCACTTCCAGACTGCGCGACGCCGCTATCCGGGAGATCACCATGTTCGCCGCCTTCGCGCTGGTCGCCAGCACCCACTTCGCCGCCCTGCTGTCACCGGGACCGGACTTCTTCCTGCTGATCCGCGCTGCGCTGCTACGGGGTCGGCGCCATGCCGACGGCTGTGCGGCGGGCATCGCCCTGGCCAATCTGGCGAGCATGTTGCTGGTGCTGTTCGTCCTCGGCCTACTGCCGGAAGTGGCCAGCCACGGGCTGCGGGTAGTGCAGTTGCTGGGAGGCGCCTACTTCGTCTGGCTCGGCGCGCAGGCACTGCTGGCGCGGCGGGAGCTGGAGATTCCCCCTGGGCTGGGCGAGCCACGCAGCGGGGGATTTCTGCGGGGTATGCGCGAAGGCCTGCTCGCCAGCAGCCTGAACCCCAAGTTGCCGATCTTCTACACCGGGCTGTTTGGCGTGCTCGGGCAGTTCCACCTGCCGGGCTGGGCGCTGGGCGTCTGCGTGCTGTGGATGGGCGCAGTGGTGCTGCTGTGGGACATGGCGCTGGTGCGCCTGCTGGATCGCCCACGCTGGCGCGCCTGGCTGAAGCGCCGGGTGACGGCGCTGGACCGCCTTTGCGGCGGCCTGCTGCTGGTGCTGGGCGGCTGGCTGCTGTGGAGCGGGCTGCGCTGAACCTGTCAGCCCGCTCGCTCGCGGATCAGTCGCGTTCCAGGGTCCAGACCTTGTTGCCCGGCGCGTACTGCGGCATCTCGTCGGACTGGGCGCGGTTCACTGCCTCGAACAGCTCCAGCTTGTCGCCGTCGCGCTCGAACAGGAATTCACGGCCCTGCTGGCCCTGTTGCAGCCAGATGCTGTCGTTGTCGCCGCTCATCGCCGCACAGTCGCCGGCCAGGCAAAGCGCGTAGCGATCGAAGCCGGGCATGCCTTCGAGGCTGCCGTTGGAGGCGAACTTGACCTTGCTGCCCTTGCCTTCGCCTTCCTCGATGATCCAGGTGCCGCTGAGGTAGGCGGCGTAGAGGGCGTTCTCGAAGGTGCTGCCGGCCGGGCTCTGCGCGGCGGGCTGCTCCTTGGGACGCAGGAAGCGCTGCTCGGGCCAGTTGTCGCTGCCCACCTGCACCAGCTCCTTGCCGTCCAGCTCCAGGGCTTCCTGGTTGCTGCCGTAGAAGTCGACGCGGTAGTGCTTGGGATCGGTCTGGGTCAGCTGGCCTTCGCCCAGCTCGAAACCATTGCTGAAAGTGGCCTGGTCGGCCTGGGTGTCCAGCTTCCATTCCAGGTTCGGGCCGTAGGCCAGCAGCGCCTCGCGCAGCTTGCCACCCTTGCCGGCGGCATCGATGGCGGCCTGGTTGACCCAGACCCCGGAAGGGTCGGACGGGGTGCCGGCGCAGCCGGTGAGCAGGCCGATCAGGGCGCTCAGGATCAGGGCGCGACGCATGTTTGCTCCTTGCAGACAAAGGAACGGGGCCGCTGGGGCCCCGTAGGTATTTCGTGACGCTTATTCCAGGACGACGATGGCGTCCATCTCGACCTGGGCGCCCTTGGGCAGGGCGGCAACGCCGATGGCGGCGCGGGCCGGGTAGGGCTGGACGAAGTACTTGCCCATGATCTCGTTGACCTTGGCGAAGTGCGACAGGTCGGTGAGGAAGATGTTCAGCTTGGCGACGTCGTGCAGGTAGCCGCCGGAAGCCTCGATGACTGCTTTCAGGTTCTCGAAGACCTGGACGGTCTGCTCTTCGAAGCCCTCGACCAGTTCCATGGTTTTCGGGTCCAGCGGGATCTGACCGGAGACATAGACGGTGTTGCCAGCCTTGATGGCCTGGGAGTAGGTACCGATGGCGGCCGGGGCTTTGTCGGTATGGATTACGGTCTTGGTCATGTCGACTCCTTAGGGTGGGATCAGCTGCGCATGCGGGTGATGCGGATCACGCCCTTGAGCGCGCGCAGCTTCTTGATGACGCGGGCCAGGTGCACACGGTCATGCACGCTGACGACGAGCTGGACCACGCTGATGCGGCCGTCGCGCTCGTCCATGCTGATCTTCTCGATGTTGCCGTCGGCGGCGTTGACGCTGGTCGCCAGCAGGGCGATCAGGCCGCGCTGGTGCTCCAGCTCGACGCGCAGCTCGACGTTGAATTCGCCGGTGACATCCTTGGCCCAGCTGAGCTGGATGCACTTTTCCGGATTGTGGCGAATTTCGCTGATGTTCCGGCAGTTCTCCAGGTGCACGACCATGCCCTTGCCGGCGGACAGGTGGCCGACGATCGGGTCGCCCGGGATCGGCGTGCAGCACTTGGCGTAGCTGAGTACCAGGCCTTCGGTGCCGCGGATCGCCAGCGGACCTTCGGCGCTCGGCGCTTCTGCGCCTTCGCTGGACAGCAGCCGGCGCGCGACCACGTAGGCCATGCGATTGCCCAAGCCGATCTCTTCGAGCAGGTCCTCGAAGACTTCCATGCGGTACTCGGTGAGCACGCCCTGGATGCGCTCCTGCGGGATCTTCTCCAGGTGGCTGTCGAAGCCGGCCAGGGTCTTGTTCAGCAGGCGCTCGCCGAGGTTGATCGACTCGGAGCGGCGTTGCAGCTTGAGCGCGTGGCGGATGTGCGTGCGCGCCTTGCCGGTGACCACGAAGTTGAGCCACGCCGGGTTCGGCCGGGTGCCTGGCGCAGTGACGATTTCCACGGTCGCACCGCTTTGCAGGGGCTCGGACAGCGGCGCCAGGCGGCGGTTGATGCGGCAGGCGATGCAGCTGTTGCCGACGTCGGTGTGCACCGCGTAGGCGAAGTCGACGGCCGTGGACCCCTTGGGCAGCTCCATGATGCGGCCCTTGGGCGTGAAGACGTAGACCTCGTCCGGGAACAGGTCGATCTTCACGTTCTCGATGAATTCCAGCGAGTTGCCGGCGCGCTGCTGCAGTTCGAGGATGCCCTTCACCCACTGGCGGGCGCGGGCATGGGTGCCTTTCTGCGCTTCCTCTTCACTGGATTTGTACAGCCAGTGCGCGGCGATGCCGTGGTTGGCCATCTCTTCCATCTCGCGGGTGCGGATCTGGATCTCGATGGGCACGCCATGCATGCCGAACAGCGTGGTGTGCAACGACTGGTAGCCGTTGGCCTTGGGAATCGCGATGTAATCCTTGAAGCGACCGGGGAACGGCTTGTACAGGTTGTGCACGGCGCCGAGCACGCGGTAGCAAGTGTCGACCTTGTCGACGATGATGCGGAAGGCGTAGACGTCCATGATCTCGTTGAACGCCTTGCGCTTGCCGCGCATCTTCTTGTAGATGCTGAACAGGTGCTTCTCGCGGCCCAGGACTTGGCCTTCCATGCCTTCGCGGGCGAGGCAGTTGACCAGCGACTCCTGGATCTTGCCGACGATCTCGCGGCGGTTGCCGCGGGCCTTCTTCACCGCCTGGCGGATGCGCTCGGAGCGCATCGGGTGCATCGCCTTGAAGCCCAGGTCTTCGAATTCCACGCGCATGCTGTGCATGCCCAGCCGGTTGGCGATGGGCGCGTAGATTTCCAGGGTTTCCTTGGCGATGCGCCGGCGCTTCTCGCCGGACAGGACTTCCAGCGTGCGCATGTTGTGCAGGCGGTCGGCCAGCTTCACCAGGATCACGCGGATGTCGCGCGCCATGGCCATGGCCATCTTCTGGAAGTTCTCGGCCTGTGCCTCGGCCTTGGACTCGAAGTTCATCTGGGTCAGCTTGCTGACCCCGTCCACGAGTTCCGAGACGGTTTCGCCGAACTGCGCGGTGAGCGCTTCCTTGGCGATGCCGGTGTCCTCGATCACATCGTGCAGCATGGCTGCCATCAGGCTCTGATGGTCCATGTGCATGTCGGCGAGGATGTTGGCGACGGCGAGCGGATGGGTGACGTAAGCCTCACCGCTGCGGCGGCGCTGCCCGTCGTGGGCCTGCTCGGCGTAGTAGTAGGCGCGGCGAACCAGGTTGACCTGATCCGGGCCCAGGTAGCTCGACAGACGGTCGGCGAAGGCGTCTATGCTCGGCATGGGCTTACCCCCTGCCGAGCGGCATATCGCGGTGCGCCAATTCGTCGGCCGGACATCGACTTACAGGGCCTCGTTGTTGGCCTCGTCTTCAAAGGCAGCGAACAGCGGCTCTTCTTCAACCACGTCCTCCTGCTGAACGATGTCAGCGTCCACCAGGCCCGAGGCGATTTCGCGCAGGGCGACAACGGTGGGCTTGTCGTTTTCCCACGGTACCTTGGGCTCTTTGCCGCCGGTAGCCAGCTGGCGCGAACGCTTGGTGGCGAGCATGACCAGCTCGAAACGGTTATCGACGTTGTCCAGGCAGTCTTCAACGGTGACGCGGGCCATGGTGTTCCTCATTACGCAAATGGAGACCCGGAGAAATACCGGGCGGACTGGATAGTCTAAAAAATCGCCAATCTTTATGGAAGTGCCTTCTCTCGCCCGAATCAGGCGAGCAGGCGTTGCAGCAGGTCGGTATGACGCTGTTGCTGGGCATCCTGGCGCAGCTGTCGGGCGCGGAAGATCGCCTTGAGGTCTTCCAGTGCGTGGGCGAAATCGTCGTTGATCACCAAGTGATCGTATTCCACATAGTGGCTCATTTCGCTGACGGCTTCCTGCATGCGCCGTTCGATCACCTCGTCGCTGTCCTGGCCGCGGTTGGTCAGGCGCTGGCGCAGGGCTTCCTGGGTCGGCGGCAGGATGAAGATCGATTGCGCCTGGGGCATCAGCCGGCGCACCTGCTGCGCGCCCTGCCAGTCGATCTCCAGGATCAGGTCGTTGCCTTCGGCGAGGGTCTTCTCGACCCAGCGCTGCGAGGTGCCGTAGAGGTTGTCGAAGACCTGCGCGTGTTCGAGGAATTCGTTGCGCTCGAGCATGGCCCGGAAGGTGTCGTGGCCGACGAAGTGATAGTTCACCCCGTCCACTTCGCCCGGACGCATGCCGCGGGTGGTATGGGAGACGGAGACGCGCACGTTGGGCATGGCGTCGAGCAGGGCCTTGACCAGACTGGTCTTGCCGGCGCCCGACGGCGCGGAAACGATGTACAGGGTGCCGGACATGGCGCTTTCCTGGAGTTGCGGTGGATTGGGGCCGGAGGCGTCCGGCTTACTCGATATTCTGGACCTGTTCGCGCATCTGCTCGATCAGGACCTTGAGGTTGACCGCGGCCTGGGTAGAGCGCGGGTCGAAAGCCTTCGAACCTAGAGTGTTGGCCTCGCGGTTGAGTTCCTGCATCAGGAAGTCCAGGCGTCGGCCGGCGGCACCACCAGCCTTGAGCACGCGGCGTACTTCGGTGACGTGGGTGGTCAGGCGATCGAGTTCCTCGGCGACATCGCTCTTCTGCGCCAGCAGGACCATTTCCTGCTCCAGGCGCTGCGGGTCGAGCTCGGCTTTCATTTCGGTGAAGCGGTCCAGCACTTTCTGGCGCTGGTTGGCGAGCATTTCCGGCACCAGCTGGCGCAGGTTGGCAACGTCTTCCTGCATGGCAGTCAGGCGCTCATCGATGATCTTCGAAAGCTCTGCACCTTCGCGGGCGCGGCCAGCCTTGAGCTCGTCCAGGGCCTGGGTGAAGGCGGCCAGTGCGCTGGCGTTGAGCGCCTGCGGGTCGGCGGCATCGCCCACCAGTACTCCCGGCCAGGCCAGCACGGCCAGCGGGTCGAGCGGGGCGGGACTCTTGATCAGGTCGGCGACGGTCTCGGCGGCGGTGACCAGCTGCGCGGCGCGCTCGCGGTCAACCTGCAGTGCCTTGCCGGCGTTTTCCTCGTTGAAGCGCAGGGTGCATTCCACCTTGCCGCGCGACAGGCCCTGGCGCAGCGCCTCGCGTACCGCGCCTTCGAGGTCGCGGAAGGCTTCGGGCAGGCGCAGGTTGGGCTCGAGATAGCGGTGGTTGACCGAGCGCAGCTCCCAGCTCAGGGTTCCATGGGTGCTGGCGCGCTCGACGCGGGCGAAGGCGGTCATGCTGTGGACCATGGAGTCACCTCTCTGAATGGGCTGGGAAAACGGCCGACAGGTCGTCGGAAACCGGTAATTGTACCCCAGCGTAGCGCGCCGCAGCACGCCGGCGGTGGTTGCGCCCGTCCGCTGGCCTCTATAATGGCGGACATTCCCCCGCCAGTAATCTGTACAGGATGCCTCCATGAACCGTCCCAGTGGCCGCGCCGCCGACCAACTGCGCCCGATCCGTATCACCCGCCATTACACCAAGCACGCCGAGGGCTCCGTGCTGGTCGAGTTCGGCGACACCAAGGTGATCTGCACCGTCAGCGCCGAATCCGGTGTGCCGCGCTTCCTCAAGGGCCAGGGCCAGGGCTGGCTGACCGCCGAGTACGGCATGCTGCCGCGTTCCACCGGCGAGCGTAACCAGCGTGAAGCCGCGCGCGGCAAGCAGGGTGGCCGCACCCTGGAAATCCAGCGCCTGATCGGCCGCTCCCTGCGTGCCGCGCTGGACCTGTCCAAGCTGGGCGAGAACACCCTCTACATCGACTGCGATGTGATCCAGGCCGACGGAGGCACCCGCACCGCTTCCATCACTGGCGCCACCGTAGCGCTGATCGATGCCCTGGCCGTGCTGAAGAAGCGCGGCGCGCTCAAGGGCAACCCGCTCAAGCAGATGGTCGCTGCGGTTTCCGTGGGCATGTACCAGGGCGAGCCGGTATTGGACCTGGATTACCTGGAAGACTCCGCCGCCGAGACCGACCTGAACGTGGTCATGACCGATGCCGGCGGCTTCATCGAGGTCCAGGGAACTGCCGAGGGCGCCCCCTTCCAGCCGGCCGAGCTCAATGCCATGCTGGAACTGGCCCAGAAAGGCCTGCAAGAGCTGTTTGAGCTGCAGCGCGCAGCGCTGGCCGACTGATCTGACGGGCGGCGAGGCCGCCCGACTTTCAAGTGCAAGGAGCGAAAGGATGAGCGACGAAGTACCGGTACAGCAGGCTCAGCCGAGCCAGGAAGCCCGGCAGTGGGCGATGTTCTGCCACTTCGCTGCCTTCCTCGGCTTCATCTTCCCCTTCGGCAACCTGCTCGGGCCGCTGATCGTCTGGCAGATCAAGCGTGAATCGGACCCGTTCGTGGATCGCCAGGGCAAGGAGGCGCTGAACTTCCAGATCACCGTGAGCCTCGCGGTGGTGGTCAGCTTCCTGCTGATGCTGGTGGTGATCGGCTTCTTCCTGCTGGGCCTGGTGAGCATCGGTGCGCTGGTGCTGACCATCATCGCCGGGATCAAGGCCAACGAAGGGCTGGACTACCGCTACCCCTTCACTTGGCGTCCGATCAAGTAAGCGCGCTCCAGACACGAAAAAGCCGGCTCGAAGCCGGCTTTTTTCTGTCTGCCTTGCGGCGGCGCGACAGGACTCAGATGCTCAGGGTCCAGTCGTAATCGACGATCAGCGGCGCATGCTGGGAGAAGCGCGGCTGCCGCGGCAGCTTGGCGCTGCGCACGAAGCGGCGCAGACCCGGCGTGAGGATCTGATAGTCGAAGCGCCAGCCCAGGTTGAGCAGCTCGGCCTGTTCGCTTTCCGGCCACCAGCTGTACTGGTCGCCTTCGCGGTTGACCTCGCGCAGGGCGTCGACGTAGCCCATGGTGCCGAAGATCTCATCCATCCAGCCACGCTCCGGCGCCATGAAGCCCGGAGATTGCTGGCATTCGCGCCAGTTCTTCACGTCCAGCTTCTGGTGCGCAACGTACAGCGAGCCGCAATAGATGTATTCGCGGCGCTTGCGGCGCTGCTTGTTCATGTACTGGGCGAAATCGTCCATGAACTTGAACTTGTGGTTCAGGTTCTCGTCTCCTTCCTGCCCGGTAGGCAGCAGGAGAGTGGCGATACTCACCTTATCGAAATCGGCTTGCAGGTAGCGCCCGTAACGATCGGCCATCTCGAAACCCAGGCCGCTTATGACAGCCTTGGGTTGCAGACGACTATAGAGTGCGACGCCGCCCTGACTGGGCACTTCGGCATCGCAGGCGTACAGGAAGTAGCCATCCAGTTGGTAGGATGGGTCATCCAGATCGAAAGCGGAGGCGCGGGTATCCTGCAAGCAGATCACGTCGGCATTCTGGGCTTGCAGCCAACTGAGCAAACCACGCTCGGCTGCAGCCTGAATACCATTCACGTTCACACTGATGATCCGCATAAATGGCCCCCAAAATCACGTGTGTGTATGATACCCGAGCTCAAACGGTTTAGCTAAATTCATACCGGCCGGTTCTCTCCCATGCACGCATATCAACGCGATTTCATCCGCTTCGCCATCGAGCGCGGCGTTCTTCGCTTCGGCGAATTCACCCTCAAGTCCGGGCGCACCAGTCCGTACTTCTTCAATGCCGGCCTGTTCAACACCGGCGTTGCGCTGTCCCAGCTGGGTCGTTTCTACGCCAGCGCGGTGGTCGATAGCGGCATACCTTTCGACGTGTTGTTCGGCCCGGCCTATAAAGGAATTCCGCTGGCGGCCGCTACAGCCATTGCGCTGGCAGAACAGCACGGCCGCGACCTGCCCTGGTGCTTCAACCGCAAGGAAGCCAAGGACCATGGCGAAGGCGGCACGCTGGTCGGCGCTCCGCTGGCCGGTCGCGCGCTGATTATCGATGACGTGATCACTGCCGGCACGGCGATCCGCGAGGTCATGCAGATCATCGACGCCCAGGGTGCCCAGGCAGCCGGTGTGTTGATCGCGCTGAACCGCCAGGAGCGTGGCAAGGGCGAACTGTCTGCGATCCAGGAAGTTGAACGGGACTTCTCGATCCCGGTCGTAAGCATTGTCTCGCTGGAACAAGTGCTGGAGTATCTGGCCGGCGACGGTCAGCTCAAGCAGCACCTCGGGGCCGTCGAGGCCTATCGGGCGCAGTACGGTATCTAACCGGAACAAGGGTGTCGGCATGGCCAAGCAGGGTGCTTACCGCTACAGGGTGTTGATGGGGCTTCTGGGGGCCGTGCTCGCGGGGCAGGCGGCGGCTGCCGGTCAGCCGACCAGCCAGGTGGAGATGTACCGCTACGTCAATGACAAGGGCATCACCGTCATCGACCGCCTGGGCGTGCCGCCGCAGTACATTGGCAAGGGCTACCAGGTGCTCAACGACCAGGGCCGGGTAATCCGTGAGGTGCCGCCGGCGCCGACCGCCGCCGAGATCGAGCAGCGCAAGGCGGACGCCGCCCGCGCCAGTTCCGACCAGCAGCTGATGCGCATGTACACCAGCGTGGAAGACGTCGACCGTGCCCGCGACCGCAAGCTCGCCGAGCTCGATGGGCTGACCAGCGTGGCCAAGGGCAACCTGCAGTCGCTGAAAACGCAGCAGGCCAACCTGCAGGCCCGCGCCGCCGATCAGGAGCGTGCCGGGCGCCAGGTGCCGGATGACCTGGTCGCGCAACTGAGTAACCTGCGCAGCGACGAACAGCGCCTGCAGCAGGACATCGCCCGCTATCAGCAGCTACGCACCCAGGCGGTGAGCAGCTTCGGCGAGGACCGCGCCCGCGTAGCCCAGCTGATGGGAAACTGAGCCCGCCTTTCGCCGCTCACTGTTGCGGAGAGACGCGCTCGAATTCGTTTATCTTCCCGCGCAGCCAGTCCGGCAAGGGCTGGCTTGTCCGGTCTTCTCCGGCATAGGCGTAGATCAGCTCCCCCAGCGTCAGCAGGGTTTCATCACACCAGATCGATACCTGGAAGGTCAGGCTGCTGCGGCCCAGCCGACTGACGCGCACGCCCATTTCCAGCCAGTCGTCGAAGCGCGCGGGCGCCAGGTATTCCAGGGTGGTCTTCACCGCGAACAGATCGCCACCGCCGCGCAGCAGGTCAGCCGGGTAGCTCACGCCCAGGTGGCGGTAGTACTCGGTGGTGGCGACATCGGCGTAGGTCAGGTAGTTGCCGTTGAAGACGATGCCCTGGGGGTCGACCTCCGACCAGCGCACGCGCAGGCCGTGGAAGAAGCTGAAATCGTTGCGGGAAACGGGGGACGCGGCCATGCAAAATCTCCTGAAGACCTGTTCGAGGCAGGACGCCCATCAGGCTGAAGGGGTCCCGAACAGGCAGAAAAACACCCGCGAGGATCGCTCCTGGCGGGTGTCTTTGATCAGCGCTGCTTGCGATTGGTGATCAGGGTGCCGACGCCACTGTCGGTGAAGATCTCCAGAAGCACGGCATTGGGCACACGGCCATCGATGATGTGCGCGCTGGTCACGCCGCCTTGCACCGCTTCCAGGGCGCAGCGGATCTTCGGCAGCATGCCGCCGTAGATGGTGCCGTCGGCGATCAGCTCGTTGACCTGCTCGGTGGTCAGGCCGGTGAGCACCTGGCCCTGCTTGTCCATCAGGCCGGCGATGTTGGTGAGCAGCATCAGCTTCTCGGCCTTCAGCGCCTCGGCCACCTTGCCGGCCACGAGGTCGGCATTGATGTTGTAGGACTCGCCGTTGGCGCCCACGCCGATCGGTGCGATGACCGGGATGAAGTCACCCTGCACCAGCATGTTCAGCAGGTCGACGTTGACCCCGGTGACTTCGCCCACATGGCCGATGTCGATGATTTCCGGCTTGGTCATCTCCGGCGTCTGGCGGGTAACGGTGAGCTTCTTCGCGCGGATCAGTTCAGCGTCCTTGCCGGTCAGGCCGATGGCGCTGCCGCCATGGCGGTTGATCAGGTTGACGATGTCCTTGTTCACCTGGCCGCCGAGGACCATCTCCACCACGTCCATGGTCTGCGCGTCGGTGACGCGCATGCCATCGATGAAGTGGCTCTCGATCGACAGGCGGCTGAGCAGGTCGCCGATCTGCGGACCACCACCATGGACCACCACCGGGTTGATGCCGACGGCTTTCATCAGCACCACGTCGCGGGCGAAGCTGTTCTTCAGCTCGTCCGTTTCCATGGCGTTGCCGCCGTACTTGATCACCAGCGTCTTGCCGACGAACCGGCGGATATAGGGCAGGGCTTCGGCAAGGACGCGGGCAACCTGGGCGGCGTCATCGCGGCTCTGGGTCATGGTGGGCTCCGGCATAGTCTTACTTGAGGGTCAGAAGGGCAGGCTGAGGGCGGGATCGACCGCTTTCAGCTGGGTGCGGAACACTTCCTTGATGCGTTCCAGTTCTTCCTGGGAATCCGCCTCGAAACGCAGGACCAGCACCGGAGTGGTGTTGGACGCACGAACCAGGCCCCAGCCTTTGGGGTAATCCACGCGCACGCCGTCGAGGGTGGTGAGGTTGGCTTCACCCCACTGGCCACGGGCCTGCAGCGCTTCGATCAGGGCGAACTTGCCCTCGTCGGTGACGGTGATGTTGATTTCCGGGGTGGAGATGTCCATCGGGAACGCGGAGAACACGCGCTCGGCGTCGCGCTTGTCCAGGCTGATGATTTCCAGCAGGCGCGCGGCGCTGTAGATGCCATCGTCGAAGCCGTACCAGCGTTCCTTGAAGAAGATATGGCCGCTCATTTCGCCAGCGAGCAGCGCGCCGGTTTCCTTCATCTTCTTCTTGATCAGCGAGTGGCCGGTCTTCCACATCACCGGGCGACCGCCGTAGCCGCTGATCAGCGAGATCAGGCGACGGGTGCATTTGACGTCGAAGATGATGTCGGCGCCCGGATTGCGCGATACCACGTCCTTGGCGAACAGCATCAGCAGGCGGTCGGGGTAGATGATGGTGCCTTCGTTGGTCACCACGCCCACGCGGTCGCCGTCGCCGTCGAAGGCCAGGCCGAGGTCGGCGCCGGTCTCTTTCACCTTGGCGATCAGGTCTTCCAGGTTCTCGGGCTTGCCCGGGTCCGGATGGTGGTTGGGGAAGGTGCCGTCGACGTCGCAGTACAGCGGGATCACGGTGCAGCCCAGGGCCTCGATCAGTTGCGGGGCGATCACACCGGCCACGCCGTTGCCGCAGTCCACCACCACTTTCAGCGGCTTGGCCAGGGCGATGTCGTCGCGGATCTGCTGGAAGTAGCGCGGCAGAATGTCGACCTGCTGCACGCTGCCCACGCCGGAGGCGAGATCGCCATTCTGGATGCGCTCGCGCAGCGCCTGGATCTGCTCGTTGGCCAGGGTCTCGCCGGCGACGACGATCTTGAAACCGTTGTAGTCCGGCGGGTTGTGGCTGCCGGTGAGCATCACGCCCGACTTGCCTTCCAGGACGTTGGCCGCGTAGTACAGGACCGGAGTCGGCACCATGCCGACGTCGGTGACCTGGCAGCCGCAGTCGAGCAGACCCTGGATGAGGTGCTGGACCAGCTCGGGGCCGGACAGGCGGCCGTCGCGGCCCACGGAAACGCACGGCTCGCCGCGCGCAAGGCTTTCGGAGCCGATCGCACGGCCGACCCAGTAGGCGGTCTCGGTGGTCAGGGTGTCGCCGACCACGCCACGGATGTCGTAGGCGCGGAAGATGCTGGCGGGCAGCTGCGGGGCTTTAGGCGTGCTCATAGCGGGTGTTTGCTCCAATCCCAGGAGATCCTGGTCTTCATCAAGAATGTCGATGTCCAGAATGTCGGTGTTCTGGAATAGCGGATCGACCAATGGCGTATCAGTGGCAGCGGCCGGGGCGCTGGCAGCGGCAACAGCCGGAACCGGCTGGGCGGCGACTGCAGGCGCGGCGGGGACGCCGGCACCGGGTGTTTCGGTCTTGCGGCGCGGCTGACGGGCCAGCGCCTGAGCCAGCGCCTGCAGGCTCGGCAGGCTCAGCTCAGGAGCTTTGGCAGTGCGTTGGCCGGCGAGTTCCTGAATGAACTGCCCCAGGGCCTGGGCATCCTTGCTGACGCGGCGCTGCATCGCACTTTGCGCAAGATAGAGACCGAGCAGGCCGCCCACCAGGGCGAGCAGCGCGGCGATGCCCAGCAGGGTCGGCGAGTACAGCGGGTTGGTGATGGTCGGGCCCGGGGTGAAGCTCAGCTTCCAGTTGGGGTTGCCGCTGGACAGACTGATTGGCGCGGCGTCACCGGCCTGGCCGCGCTGCAGCAATACCTGCGCTGGCGAGTTGCCAAACTGCTGGGACAGCTGCAGCTGGCCGATATCGGTGGACATCGGCGGCAGACTGCCGAGCAGGCGCTGCAGGTCGACCACCAGCAGCAGCGAGCCCTGGATGGTGTTGTCCGCACCGCGCAGGGCAATGGGGCTGTAGACCAGCCAGCGGGTGCCGACCTTGTAGGCCTCCGGCGCCACGGCCTGGCCGCTCTCGACGCGGTGCAGCATGTCCAGCGCGGCATAGTTGAGCGGGCCGGGGCGGGACGTGTCCTGCACGGCCTGGCCATTGGCGTTCAGGTGAACGTCCAGCAGTGCGTCCAGATGGCCCTGGGTCAGGGTCTTCTCCAGCGCGGCGATGCGTGTCGGATCATTGCTCTGCAGGGCCGGCAGCAACTGCGGGTCGCTCGCCATGGCGCGGCTGTCCGCGGCCAGCAGGCTGAGAGACTGGCGCAGCGTACCGGCCTGGCTTTCCGACCAGGCGCTGCTCAGTTGTGCGACGTGGGTCCTGTCTGCCTGGCCGAACAGGCTGAACCACAGCAGCGCGCCGGCCGCCGCCACGCCACCGACGGTAAGTGCGAGGGCGGGCAGCAGCGGCTTGAGGTCGACCTTGGCCGCGGGGCCTTTGACGGCCTTCTCCGCCGGAACCAGTTCCGGCAGTTCGGCGCTGTCCTTGGCAGTGCGTTGGAAAAGTTTCATGCAACGTCTCCTCGGCGATTCATCCTGAAAGGGTAAAGGGTCAATGGCTGCCGGAATGACCGAAGCCGCCGGCGCCGCGCTGGCTTTCGTCGAAACTCTCGACCAGCTCGAAGTGCGCCTGCACCACCGGCACCAGTACCAACTGGGCGATGCGCTCGCCAATGGCGATCTTGAAGGCCGTCTGGCCGCGGTTCCAGCAGGAGACCATCAGCTCGCCCTGGTAGTCCGAGTCGATCAGGCCGACCAGGTTGCCCAGCACGATGCCGTGCTTGTGGCCCAGGCCCGAGCGTGGAAGGATCAGCGCGGCCAGGCCGGGATCGGCGACATAGATGGACAGGCCAGTGGGGATCAGTACGGTCTGGCCCGGCTCGAGGACGCAGTCCTCCTTGAGCATGGCGCGCAGGTCGAGGCCGGCGGAACCCGGGGTGGCGTACTGCGGCAGCGGGAAGTCGCTGCCCAGGCGGGGGTCGAGGATCTTGGCTTGCAGGGAATGCATTGAGTTCTCAGTGTTGATTGATGCGTTCGGCGATGAAGGCGATCAGCTGGCGGGCGATCTTGCCCTTGCTGGTCTGGGCGAACGCAGTCTTGTGCAATTCGCGGTCGATGACCGTGATGGCGTTCTCTTCACTATTGAAGCCGATGGACGGATTTGCGACGTCATTGGCGACAATCAGGTCGAGATTCTTGTCCTTGAGCTTGCGCGAGGCGTACTCGAGCAGGTTCTCGGTCTCCGCGGCGAAGCCGACACTGAAGGGCCGGTCCTCGCGCAGCGAGAGGGTGGCGAGGATGTCGGGATTGCGCACCAGCTGCAAGAGCAGGCCGTCACCGGTGGTGGGGTCTTTCTTGAGTTTCTGCGTGGCGACCAGTTCCGGGCGGTAGTCGGCTACGGCGGCGGAAGCGATCAGGATGTCGGCCGGCATCGCCGCTTCGCAGGCGGCGAGCATGTCGCGGGCGCTGACTACGTCGACGCGGCTCACGCGGTCCGGGGTCGGCAGGTGCACGGGGCCGGTCACCAGGGTCACGCGGGCGCCGGCTTCGGCGGCCGCTTCGGCCAGGGCGAAGCCCATCTTCCCGGAGCTGTGGTTGGTGATGTAGCGCACCGGGTCGATGTTTTCCTGAGTCGGCCCTGCGGTGATCAGGATGTGCTGGCCGGTCAGGGCCTTGAACTCGAAGCAGTCGGCGGCCAGTTGTGCCAGCTCCTCGGCCTCGAGCATGCGCCCTGGTCCGACGTCGCCGCAGGCCTGGCTGCCCGCGGCGGGGCCGAAGAAGTGCAGGCCGCGGCTACGCAGCAGCTCGGCATTCACCTGGGTGGCCGGGTCGCGCCACATGGCCTGGTTCATCGCGGGGGCCAGGGCGACCTGCGCGTCGGTGGCGAGCACCAGGGTGGTCAGCAGGTCATTGGCCACGCCCTGGGCCAGGCGCGCCATCAGGTCGGCGGTGGCGGGGGCGATCAGTACCAGGTCGGCCCAGCGGGCCAGCTCGATATGCCCCATGGCCGCTTCGGCGGCAGGGTCGAGCAGGTCCAGGTGCACCGGGTGTCCGGAAAGGGCCTGAAGGGTGAGCGGCGTGATGAACTCGCGGCCACCCTGGGTCATCACGACACGCACCTCGGCGCCCTGGTCGCGCAACCGGCGGACCAGTTCGGCGCTCTTGTAGGCGGCGATACCGCCGCCGACGCCCAGAACGATGCGTTTACGATAGAGCCGCTGCATAGGCCAGCCTTAAATACGGAAATGGATGACGCGCGCTGAAGCCGATGACGCCTCCCCAGGCCTCCGGCCGCGCGCAGCGAGGGGGCTAAGATAGCACAGCGCCTGCGCCGGAACAGCGGGCGGACCAGACCTGGGAGGTTGCGTGAGAATTCTGGATTGGCCTGCGTCGGAGCGCCCCCGGGAGCGCTTGCTCGAACAGGGAGCAGCAAGCCTGAGCGATGCTGAATTGCTGGCCATCTTCCTGCGCACCGGTGTCACCGGTTGCAGTGCCGTCGACCTGGCGCGCCGGCTTCTGGTTGAGTTCGGCAGTTTGCGCGCGCTGCTGGAGGCCGACCTTGACGCGTTCTGCAGCCATCGCGGGTTGGGGCCGGCCAAGTTCACCCAGCTCCAGGCGGTGCTGGAAATGGGGCGCCGGCACCTGGCCGAGGACATGGACCGTGGCCCCGCCCTGGAAAGCCCGCAGGCAGTGCGTGACTTCCTCAAGGCGCGGCTGCGCCACGAGCCCCACGAGGTCTTCGCCTGCCTGTTCCTGGACAATCGACACCGCCTGCTGGACTTCGAAGTGCTGTTCCACGGTTCCATCGACAGTGCCAGCGTCTACCCCCGGCAGATCGTCAAGCGCGCCCTGGCGCATAACGCCGCTGCGCTGATCCTGGCCCACAACCACCCCTCAGGGATCGCCGAGCCGAGCCAGTCCGACGACCTGCTGACCCGCCGCATCGTACAGGCGCTGGCGCTGATCGACGTGCGCGTGCTCGATCACTTCATCGTTGGTGACGGCGAGCCACAGTCAATGGCCGAGCTGGGGATGCTCTGAGACGCGCCGCTGGATGTCGCGCAGCAGGCGCCGGCGGATCAGTCCGCTGACCGGGCGGATAGCGAGCCAGTAAGGGGTGAACAGCAGGCGGCTGCGGCGGTCCGGACAGTGCACGCGGGTTTCCGTGCGGACATGGGTGAAGCCGTCCTGCTCTGCCGGTGCGCAGGAAAAATGCAGCATCAGCCTGGGCGTACCGGGTTCGGCGAAGCGCCGGAAGGCGTCGCCGTCGGCGCACGGACGCAGGCCGAAGTCGCTGCGCCAGAAGCGCCCGACCAGTCCATAGGCGATCTCGTGATTGCCATGGCGGCCCAGCAGGGTGAATTCATGCAAGCCGAAGCGTGGACGATCCTCCAGGGCATTGCGCAGCCCCAGGTGCAGGGCGAGCCGTGCAGGCGCCTCGCGGATCTGCAGGAGGCGCTGCACCAGCGGGTCGTGCTCGGCGGTCAGCTGGCTCACTGCGTCCAGCACCTGCCCGGGCGACGCCCGCATGGTCAGCGAGTGCCGCTCGGCGAACTGGAACTCGGGCAGCAGATGGTCGAGCAATTCGCTGCTCAGAGCTGCACCTTCGAGTAGTCCTGGCGGCCGAAAGGGTTCACCGTGTAGCCCTTGACGTTCTGGCGGGTCAGCGCCGAGGCGGTCGGGTGTGCCAGCGGCAGCCACAGCGCCTGGTCGTGGATGATTTGCTGCGCCTGGTGATACAGCTCGCTGCGCTTGGCCTGGTCCGCTACCGCCTTGCCCTGGCTGATCAGGCCGTCGAGCTTGTCGTCGCAGTAGCGCGCGAAGTTCAGCCCGGATTTCACGCTGGCGCAGGAGAACTGCGGGGTGAGGAAGTTATCCGGGTCGCCGTTGTCGCCGGCCCAGCCCATGAACAGCAGGTCATGCTCGCCGGCCTTGGCGCGGCGGATCAGCTCGCCCCACTCGATCACGCGGATCTCGGCCTGGATGCCGATCTGTGCCAGGTCCGCCTGCAGCAGCTGCGCGCCGACGCTGGGGTTGGGGTTGAGCAGGCTGCCGGAGGGGCGGGTCCAGATAGTGGTCTTGAAGCCGTCCTTGTGCCCGGCCTCGGCCAGCAGCGCGCGAGCCTTGTCCAGGTCGCGGGGGTAGCCGGGGATGTCCTTGGCGTAGCTCCAGGTGTTGGGCGGGTAGACGCCATCGGCGGTGGTGGCGCTGCCGGCGAACACGCTCTTGAGGTAGGTGTCCTTGTCGAAGGCGA
This sequence comes from Pseudomonas nicosulfuronedens, assembly GCF_005877905.1. GTDB lineage: Bacteria > Pseudomonadota > Gammaproteobacteria > Pseudomonadales > Pseudomonadaceae > Pseudomonas > Pseudomonas nicosulfuronedens. The sequence goes on from NZ_SWDV01000038.1 coordinate 45,426, forward strand.
GGTTGATCGCCTGGCGTACCTTGGGATTGTCCAGCGGCGGGTGCTGGCTGTTGATGCCGACGAAGGCGGTCATGAAGGCCGGGGTCTGTTCGACCTTCAGGCTGGCGTCCTTGGTAGCGGCCTCTACGTCCAGCGGCTTGGGCGACAGGGCGATCTGGCATTCGCCGCGCTTGAGCTTCTGCAGGCGCACGCTGGCGTCCGGGGTGATGGCGAACACCAGGTTATCCACAGCTGGCTTGCCGCCGAAGTACTCGGTGTTGGCGGCGTAGCGCACCACGGCGTCCTTCTGGAAACGCTTGAAGACGAAGGGGCCGGTGCCGATCGGCTGGGCGTTGAGCTTCTCCGGGGTGCCGGCCTTCATCAACTGGTCGGCGTACTCGGCCGAATAGATGGAGGCGAAGCCCATGCTGAGCATTGCCAGAAAGGTGGCGTCCGGGTGGTTGAGGCTGAAGCGTACATGGTGCTCATCGACCTTCTCCACGGCCTTGACCAGGCTCGGCAGCTGCATCGACTGGGCATGGGGGAAGCCGCTCTGGGCGACCTTGTGCCAGGGCTGGGCCGGGTCGAGCATGCGCTGGAAGCTGAACACCACGTCGTCGGCGGCAAGCGTCCGGCTCGGCTTGAAGTAGTCGGTGTGGTGGAAGGCCACGCCGTCGCGCAGCTGGAAGTCATAGGTCAGGCCATCGTCGGAGACCTTCCAGCTCTCGGCCAGGCTCGGCACCACTTCGCCGCGGGCGGCATCGAAGTCCACCAGGCGGTTCATCAGCACGTCGGCCGAGGCGTTGGTGGTGGTCAGCGAGTTGTACTGGACCACGTCGAAGCCTTCGGGGCTGGCTTCGGTGCACACGCTCAGCGAGGCGGCGCTGGCGAGAGCAGGGGAAAGCAGGAGGGCGAGAAGGGCAAGACGCATGACGGACTCCGTGTAAGCTGGCAAGATGCCCATCCGCGAGGCTGGGCGGGTCATGCAAGGCTGTTGGCAGCCTCGAAGGAGCTACCCTAGACCAAGCCGCCGCCCGTCACAACGATGACAGGCGACGAACGGCACCAGTGCCGCGGCCCGCGGGGGCTGGCGTCGGCTTTTTCGAGTCATGCTTTCCCTTGCAGCTGGAAGTGTCTTTCTGATATAAAGCTGCGCTCTTTTCTGGGGCCCTGCTCTGATCCTGCGACTCGATCGCGGCGAAGCGGCAGTTAAGACCCCGGTGAAACTGAGAATCCTATTGAGTTAAGCAGCCAACCCATGCCGGGTTTGGCATGTGGTTTACAGAGGGCTGAGCCATGTCGAGAGTTTGCCAAGTGACCGGTAAGGGTCCGGTTACCGGGAACAACATTTCCCACGCACACAACAAAACCCGCCGCCGTTTCCTGCCGAACCTGCAGCACCACCGTTTCTGGGTTGAATCCGAGAAGCGCTTCGTGCGTCTGCGCGTTTCCGCCAAAGGCATGCGTATCATCGACAAGCGTGGCATCGAGGCCGTTCTGAACGACCTGCGCGCCCGCGGCGAAAAATTCTAAGGAGCTGCAGTCATGCGCGAACTGATCCGTTTGGTGTCCAGCGCCGGTACCGGCCACTTCTACACCACCGACAAGAACAAGCGTACCAAGCCTGAGAAAATCGAGATCAAGAAATACGATCCGGTTGTTCGCAAGCACGTGATCTACAAGGAAGCCAAGATCAAGTAATTGATCTTCGCCCTTGTGAAGAAACCCGCCCCTCGTGGCGGGTTTTTTCTTGCCTGCCGTTTTTCCTGTGAAACGGCAGGCACAAAAAAGCCCGCCATTCGGCGGGCTTTTTCAGGTTCGGGTGCTCAGGCCTTCTGCTCGAAGATCACATAGACCTTGCGGCAGGGCTCCAGTACTTCCCAGGTGCCGCTGAAGCCGGCCGGGATGACGAAGCGGTCGCCGACGCGCACGGTCTTGGCGCCGCCATTGGCGTCACGGATCACCGACACACCCTGGAGAATCTCGCAGTACTCGTGCTCGGTGTAGCTGACGTTCCAGTGGCCCGGCTCGCCTTCCCAGATGCCCACGTTGAACTGGCCGCAGTCGCTGGCGTAGTGGTTGCGTACGTTCTGCGCCGGGTCGCCCTTGATGATGCGGTCCGGGGCGGGACGGTAGTGTTCGGGGGCGGTGGTGGCCTGGGCGAAATCGACGATCTGCTCGACGTTCATGGCGGTCTCGGTTCTTTAGAGTTGTTGGCGAGAGTGCGTGCGGGCACGCGCAGCGCTGTTGGATATTTACTCCGAAGCGGCTGTCGGAAAACCATCAGCCGACGAATCGAGGCAGTCTATGTTTAATAAAACGAACGTGACAAGGCCATTTGGCCGCTTAGTGTAAAAAATATTGAAAATTGGCTGCCTCCGGTTTAGGGTGGCGAACAGCATGCGTTCGCTCCGCCTTGCGATATTTTTGACAGCGCGCCCGCCGGGCGCCTGCACCTGATAAGTACATTAATAAGAGGACACGTTGTCATGGGTACCCTCACTCGCGCCGATTGGGAAGCTCGCGCCAAGGACCTGAAGATCGAAGGCCGCGCCTTCGTCAACGGTGAATACGTCGACGCCGCATCCGGCGCCACCTTCGATTGCATCAGCCCTGTGGATGGCCGCTTCCTGGCCAAGGTCGCCAGCTGCGACCTGGCCGATGCCGAAAGTGCCGTGCAGGTTGCCCGTGCCGCCTTCGATTCCGGCTCCTGGTCGCGTCTGGCCCCGGCCAAGCGCAAGAAGGTCATGATCCGTTTCTCCGAGCTGCTGCTGGAGAACGCCGAGGAACTGGCCCTGCTGGAAACCCTCGACATGGGCAAGCCGATCAGCGATTCGCTGAGCATCGACGTGTCCAGCGCCGCCAACAGCCTGCGCTGGAGCGGTGAAGCGATCGACAAGATCTACGACGAAGTCGCCGCCACCGCCCACAACGAACTGGGCTTGGTCACCCGCGAGCCGGTCGGCGTCGTTGCCGCCATCGTGCCGTGGAACTTCCCCCTGCTGATGACCTGCTGGAAACTCGGCCCGGCGCTGTCCACCGGTAACTCGGTGATCCTCAAGCCTTCCGAGAAGTCCCCGCTGACCGGCATCCGCATCGCCCAGCTGGCCATCGAGGCCGGTATTCCGAAAGGCGTGTTCAACGTCCTGCCGGGCTTCGGCCACACCGTCGGCAAGGCCCTGGCCCTGCACATGGACGTCGATACCCTGGTGTTCACCGGTTCGACCAAGATCGCCAAGCAGCTGATGGTCTACGCGGGCGAATCGAACATGAAGCGCGTCTGGCTGGAAGCCGGTGGCAAGAGCCCGAACATCGTCTTCGCCGACGCTCCGGACCTGAAAGCCGCTGCTGAAGCTGCCGCCAGCGCCATCGCCTTCAACCAGGGCGAAGTCTGCACCGCCGGCTCGCGTCTGCTGGTGGAGAAGTCGATCAAGGCCGAGTTCGTGCCGATGGTCGTCGAAGCCATCAAGGCCTGGAAGCCGGGCAACCCGCTGGACCCGGAAACCAACGTCGGTGCGCTGGTCGACACCACCCAGATGAACAACGTGCTGAGCTATATCCAGGCTGGCCACGACGACGGCGCCAAGCTGGTGGCCGGCGGCAAGCGCACCCTGGAAGAGACCGGCGGTACCTACGTCGAGCCGACCATCTTCGACGGCGTGACCAACGCCATGCGCATCGCCCGTGAAGAGATCTTCGGCCCGGTGCTGTCGGTCATCGAGTTCACCGATGCCGAAGAAGCCGTGCGCATCGCCAACGACACCCCGTACGGCCTGGCCGCCGCGGTGTGGACCAGCGACCTGTCCAAGGCCCACCTGACCGCCAAGGCGCTGCGCGCCGGCAGCGTGTGGGTGAACCAGTACGACGGCGGCGACATGACCGCTCCGTTCGGTGGCTTCAAGCAGTCCGGCAACGGTCGCGACAAGTCGCTGCACGCCTTTGACAAGTACACCGAGCTGAAAGCCACCTGGATCAAGCTCTGATCCTCGGCTGAAGCAGGTCGGTCCCGATCCAGGGGCCGGCTCTGACAAAGAGCCACACCCGCGGCCGGGTTTCCCTCAGGGAAACCCGGCCGCTGTGCATTGCGCATCGGGCACCCTCGCGCCTGGCGTGCGCTCCGGATGGAACGGGAGAAAGACAATGCGTTGGGGTCCATATTTTGCTGTGTGTGCTGCCGTGATCAGCATCGGTCTGGCTCTGGGCCTGACCATGCCGCTGGTCTCGTTGCGCCTGGAAGGCTGGGGCTATGGCAACTTCGCCATCGGCGTCATGGCGTCCACGCCGGCGGTGGGTGTGCTGCTGGGTGCGATGATTGCCGGGCGCCTCGCGGCGCGCGTCGGCACGCCGCTGTTGATGCGCCTGTGCCTGCTTTCCGGGGCCTTCTCGGTCGGCCTGCTGGCGCTGCTGCAGAGCTACCCGATCTGGCTGTTCCTGCGCCTGCTGATCGGCGTGCAACTGACCGTCGTGTTCATCCTCGGTGAGAGCTGGATCAACCAGCTGGCCATCGAGAAATGGCGCGGTCGCCTGGTTGCCCTGTACGGTACCGGCTACGCGTTGAGCCAGCTGTCCGGCCCGGTGCTGCTGACCTTCATCGGCACCGCCGATAACCGTGGCTTCTGGTTCAGCGTCTGCCTGCTGGTGGGCGGCTCCCTGCTGCTGCTCGGCCGTACCGGCGCCCCCAAGGTCGACCCGCACAGCGCCAACGGGCGCGGGCTTTTCGCCTTCTGCGGCCAGCTCCCGGCGATTGCCTGGGCGGTGGTGCTGTTCGCCGGCTTCGAGGCGATGATCCTCACCCTGCTGCCGGTCTACGGCATCCAGCAGGGCTTCACCCAGGCGGTGGCGCTGGCGATGGTGAGCACCGTGGTGGTCGGCGATGCGCTGCTGCAACTGCCCATCGGCTGGCTGGCTGACCGTATCTCGCGGCAGACGCTGTTCAAGGGCTGCGGCATCGTGCTGTTCCTCAGTAGCCTGGCCATGCCGCCACTGCTGCATCACATCGCCATCTGGCCGGTGCTGGTGCTGTTCGGCGCGAGTGCCGGCGGGCTGTTCACCCTGTCGCTGATCCTCATCGGCGAGCGTTATCGCGATGACGCGCTGGTCCGCGCCAATGCCCACATTGCCCAGCTGTGGGGCATCGGTTGCCTGATCGGGCCGCTGGCCACGGGAGCAGCCAGCCAGTGGATCAGCGGCCACGCGCTGCCGTTGGTGATGGCGCTGGGGGCGGTCGGCTTCGTGATCCTGGTGAGCCTGCGCGGCTTGCCGCCGGTGATGCGCTCGACCGACGCCGAACTGCAGCAGGAGCGTTCCTAGAGCATCTTCTCCAGGCCGATGGCGCCGGCGATCCATGCGTTGAGCCGGCGCCAGGCGTTGCCCGGCTCACGATCCAGCGCCACCAGCTTGCCGCCGCGCTCCTCGATCCAGACCAGCTTCGGCGGGTCGCTGTTCGGCGCGACCTTCACCTGGTAGCTGACGCTCGGCGACATGCTCGCCAGCGCCAGGCGGCGCACCTGATCGGCCAGCTCCGGGCTGTCGACGATGATGCCGACCTCGGTGTTCCACAGCACCGAGCGCGGGTCGAAGTTCAGCGAGCCGACGAACACTTTCTGCTGGTCGAACACCGCCGCCTTGCTGTGCAGGCTGGCGCTGCTCGACCCGCGCACCATCCATGGCGCCCCGGACAGGCGCTGGTCCGGATCGGCGCGCAGCTCGTAGAGCTTCACCCCGTGCTCCAGCAGTTCCAGTCGATAGGGCGCATAGCCGGCGTGCACGGCGGGCACATCGGTCGCCTCCAGCGAGTTGGTCAGCAGGCGCACGCTGACGCCGCTGTCCGCGCGCTGGGTCAGGTAGTCGACGCCGGCGCTGGTCGGCACGAAGTAGGCCGAGACCAGGATCAGCTCCTTCGACACGCCATCGAACAGCGGCTGCAGCTGGGTGCTGAGCAGCTGCTCACCCTTCGGGTCGCCCTGGTCGAGCACTTTCAGTGGCGTATCCCAGACCGCCTTGCCCGGCGCCCAGACCAGGTCGTCCAGCCAGTTCTGCAGGTGCGGGCGATCGCTGTTGCGGTTCAGCCGCGCAATGTAGCTGGAGCTTTTCACCCGCTCCTTCGCCAGGTAGTGATCCAGCTTGCGGCGCATGCGGTTGAGTTCGTCGAGGTCCGGCTCACCCCACAGGTAGTCCTCGATTGGGCGGCTGATGCGGCTGTTCCAGTACTGGTCGAAGCTCTGCCCCAGCGACTGCGCCACCGGGCCGACGCCCATCAGGTCGAGGTCGCTGAAGTTCATCTCGGCCTTGGCGTCGAAGTACTCGTCGCCCAGGTTGCGGCCCCCGACGATGGCCACGCTGTTGTCCGCCAGCAGCAGCTTGTTGTGCATCCGTCGATGCTGCTCGGAGAGGTTGAACAGTCGCCCGAGGTTGCGCGTGACGCCGGTACTGCGGCCCAGATGCAGGGGGTTGAACAGGCGGACCTGGATGTTCGGGTGGGCGGCGAGGGCGCCCAGCTCGTAGTCCCAGCCATCGCTGCTGGTGTCGTCGATCAGGATACGCACGCGCACGCCGCGGTCCGCTGCGTGTAGCAACTCGCGGATCAGCGCACGGGTAGTGAGGCCGTCGTGGACGATGTAGTACTGGACGTCGAGGCTGCGCTGGGCCTTGCGGATCAACTCGGCGCGGGCGAGGAAGGCGTCGACGCTGGAGGCCAGCAGGTGGAAGCCTGACTGGCCGGGATGGGAGGCGGCCTGCTCGCTGATCTGGTTGTCCAGCCGGGTGCCCTGCACCGGCAGCACGTGCGAAGGCTCGGGCGGCGGCGCGCTGGCGCAGCCACCCAGGGCCAGCAGGATCAGCAGGATCAGGCGTGGAAGCAAAGAGGAGTCTCCGACAAGCCCGCCGGTGACGGGCTGCGGAAGATTCTAGCCGCTGGAGCGTAGCGGCGGTCAGCCGCCGAGGGTTTCCTTGAAGCGGTACCAGGCCATGCCCAGGGCCAGCAGTGGCGAGCGCAGCAGCTTGCCGCCGGGGAAGGTGATGTGCGGCACCTTGGCGAACAGCTCGAAGCCGCTGCCCTGCTGGCCGGCGATGGCCTCGGCGAGCAGCTTGCCGGCCAGGTGCGTGGCATTGACGCCGTGGCCGGCATAGGCCTGGGCGAAGTACACGTTGGGTTGGTCGGGCAGGCGACCGATCTGCGGCAGGCGGTTGGCGCCGATGCCGATCATGCCGCCCCACTGGTAGTCGATGCGCACGTTCGCCAGGTGCGGGAATACCTTGAGCATCTTCGGTCGCATGTACGCGGCGATGTCCGCTGGGTCGCGCCCGGAGTAGTGGCAGGCGCCGCCGAACAGCAGGCGGTTGTCGGCGGAAAGCCGGTAGTAGTCCAGAGCCACGCGCTGGTCGCACACTGCCATGTTCTGCGGCAATAGCGCGTGCGCCTGCTCGGCGGACAACGGTTCGGTGGCGATCACGTAGCTGCCGGCGGGCAGTACCTTGCCGTCGAGATAGGGGTTCAGCCGGTTCTGGTAAGCGTTGCAGGCGATCACCAGGGACTTGGCGCGCACGCTGCCGTTGGCGGTGCGCACACGCACTTCGTTGCCATAGTCGATGCCGGTGACGGCAGAGTTCTCGAACAGCCTGACGCCCAGGCTCTGCGCTGCGGCGGCTTCGCCGAGGGCGAGATTGAGTGGGTGCAGGTGGCCCGAGCCCATGTCCACCATGCCGCCGACGTACTGGTCGGAGCCGACGATGGAGCGCATATCCTCTTTCGGGACCATGCGCAGTTCGTGGCGGTAACCGAGGCCTTTCAGTTCGTCGAAATCTTCCTGGAAGCCCTCGACATCCGAGGGCTTGTTGGCCAGGTCGCAGTAGCCCCAGGTCAGGTCGCAATCGATGGTGTACTGCTCGACGCGGCGACGGACGATCTCCACCGCTTCCAGGCCCATCAGCTTCATGGCGTGGACGCCGTCGGCGCCCATCACCGGCTCGAACTGCTCCAGGCCGTGGCCGACGCCGCGGATCAGTTGACCGCCGTTGCGCCCGCTGGCGCCCCAGCCGATCTGGTGGGCCTCCAGCAGGATCACCGAGAGCCCGCGCTCGGCCAGCTCGATGGCCGTGTTCAGCCCGGAGAAGCCACCGCCGATGACGCACACGTCGGCCTTTTCCTCGCCGGCCAGGGGCGGTACTTCGAGGCGGCGGTTGACGCTCGCGGCGTAGTAGGACGGGGCGTGGCGGTCGGTGTGCACCGGCTGGTGAACGCGGGCGTTCATGTGCGATATCCTGATTTTTGTGTTGTTAAAATTTTACGCAGGATAAACGCCGACTTCCCGCGCAGCCAATAGCCTTGGCCGGAAAAAGCGCTGGGAAGTCGTAAATAAATCGGTCGAGCTTGCCGCGAACGGCGGGAAATCAGTCCGGCTATTTAGTCGGGGATGGGCAGCGTGAGGCTTTCCTTGACCTCTTCCATCACGATGTAGCTCTTGGATTCGCGCACGTGGGGCAGCTTGAGCAGGATGTCGCCCAGCAGTTTGCGGTAGGAGGCCATCTCGGAGATGCGCGCCTTCACCAGGTAGTCGAAGTGGCCCGACACCAGGTGGCATTCCAGCACGTGGGGCAGCTTGAGCACCGAGCGGCGGAAGTCCTCGAAGGTATCGCCGGACTTGTAGTCCAGGCTGATCTCGACGAACACCAGCAGGCTGGCCTTGAGGTACTGCGGGTTCAGCCGGGCGTTGTAGCCCATGATGATTCCCTCGCGCTCCAGCCGGCGCACGCGCTCGGTGCACGGCGTGGTGGAGAGGCCGACGCGTTCGCCCAGTTCGGTGAAGGAGATGCGACCTTCTTCCTGCAGGATCCGCAGGATGTTGCGGTCGATCTTGTCCAGTTCGCGGCGGCTTTGATGCTGGGTTCTCATGGGAAGGACTCTGAAGTCGAGCGATGAGCTTTGGGGGAATGTCGGCAATATAGTCGGTTGTGCAGGGAATATCACTGGCATCCCTTGAACTTCCCGCGCCGGACGGCCAGCCTGTAGGCCAACGCTTCGTCCCTTTCGGCGAGGCCGGCCGCTTTCCGCCGAGGTTTTCGCATGTCGCTTCCCCGCTGGCGCACCGTTCTCCTGCTGCTATTGCTGCTCCTGGCAATGGCGGTCGGTGCTGTGTGGCTGGCGGTTCCGCGCCTGTTGGCGAATGCCGGGGTGAGCGTCGAGCAATGGCAGGGCCTGGGCGTCTCCCGGCAAGGCCTGGCGCTGCAGCGCCTGGCCCTCCAGCGCCAGACACCGGACGGTTCGCGACTCGCGATCCAGCTGCAGGACCTGCGCGTCGGTTGGCCCGAGCATGAAGACGGGCGTTGGCGGCTCAAGGAACTGGGCGCCCGCAGCGTCGATGTACGCCAATGGCCGGGGCAAGCGGCGTTGGAGGAAGACGCCGCGCTGCCGGATATTGCCCAGCTCAACCGCTGGCTGGCCCTGCTGCCCGGTCGGCTGGCGCTGGAGCACATCGCTGTCGAGCTGCCCTGTGCCCGCGAGCAGCGCTGCACCCTCAATGGCAGCGCGCACTGGCAGCAGATCCAGGGCGGCGCCGCCGCGCTGGGCGGAGAGCTGCGCCAGGGCGGCCAGCAACTGGCGTTCAACGGCCTGCTGCAACCCGGCGATGGCCGGTGGCGCCTGCAACTGGACAGCTACCTGGACAACGAGCAGCTGCTTTCCCTGGACTCCAGCTGGGCGCCGGCCAGCCGCCAGCTCAGCGGCAACATCGCCAGCCCCGCCGTGCCGCCGGTGCAGGCAGTGCGCAACTGGCTGGGCATGTGGCTGCCGACGCCGAACCTGCCGTTGCCGATCCCCGAGGCCGGGCGCCTGCGCCTGAGCTGGGACACGCAACTGGCCGGCGACGCCGCCTGGCCGGACTGGCCGGGCCTGCGCGATGGCCGTGGCAGCGTCGATCTGTCCCTGCAACTGCCGCAACCCTGGCCGCTACCGGGCGCGGGCAGCCTGCAGGGCGATCTGCGACTGATTGCCAGTGGCACCGATATCGGTTGGCGACCCTCGGTGATCAGTGGTGACCTGCGTCTTTCCGATCTCTACGGCGACTGGCTGCAGGCGCTGCCGGTCGGTTTGCGCCCGGCACGCCTGACGCTGCACCTCGAGCCCGGGGTAGAAGAAGAGACTGGCAGCGTACGCGCCGACCTGCGCGCCGTGGGGGCCGCCGACCTGCGCTTGCGCTCCCGTGTGGCCCTGCTGGAGGCGACCCCGCTGGCGTTGCAACTGAATGACTCACGGCTGGAGGGCAAGATTCCGCATATGGAACTGGCCGGCCTGCGCGGTGATAACAGCCGCGTCGACCTGAGCTTCGACGCCCGGGTGGATCAGCAGTCGGCGAGTTTCAACCTGGCCGATGGTGGGCAACTGCAGGTCGGCACGCTGATCGGCCCGCAGTCGCTCAAGGCCAGCAAGCTCGTCGCTAATCTGGGTAAAGGCACGCTGAACTTGGGCTATGCGAGCGAGGCGCCCGTCAGCCTGCAACTGAATGCCCCGCTGAAACTGGCCGTGGGCGAGCTGCGTCAGCCCCACGTCAAACCGCTGTCCTGGAATGCGATGGGTACATTCGCCGCAAGCCTCGACGCCCAGCAGTTCAAGGGCCGCCTGTTGAACAGCGGCGGGCTGAATGCCGAGGTCGACCTGAATAACTCGACAAAGCAGGGCGTCGCGTTGCTCGCGCGGCAGGCGGAGTTCTTCCTGCGCACTGGCAACCCGGTGGAAAAGTCCCTGGCCGACTGGCCGGGCCTGCTCAGCCTGAACAATGGCAAGGCGAGCTTCGACCTGAACTGGCGACTGCCGCCGGGTACTGCGCCGCAGAGCTTCGACCTGAATCTGCGCGGCAGCGGGCTGGAGGGTGTCTATGACCGCAGCGAGGTCCATGGCCTCGACCTGCAGGCGAAGCTCGCCCTTAATGGCTCGCAGATGGACCTGCAATTACCGCAGGTCAAAGTCGCCTCGCTCAACCCCGGCGTCACCCTCGGCCCGCTGTCCCTGCAGGGCCGCTACAAGGCTTCGCTGGACGCGCCATTGGCTGGGCGGATCGACTGGCAGCAGGCGGAACTCGGCTTGTTCAACGGACGTGCCTGGTTGCCGGCCGGTACCGTGGATCTTTCCACCCGTGGCCAGGGTCTTACCCTGAAGCTGGAAGGGTTGGCACTGGAGGCGATTCTGGCGGCCTATCCGGCCGAAGGGCTGTCCGGTAGCGGGATCATCGACGGCAACCTGCCGCTCGGCCTCCACGATGGCAAGCTGGTCATCCAGGGTGGCGAGGTAGCGGCTCGTGAACCGGGCGTGTTGCAGTTCCGCTCGGCGAAGATCCAGGCGCTCGGCCAGAGCAACCCGGCCATGCAGCTGGTGGCCACGGCCATCGACGATTTCCGTTACGACAAGCTCAGCAGCCGTGTGGATTATGATGAATCCGGCAAATTGCTTCTCGCCCTGAGCCTGAGCGGGCGCAATCCCGAACTGGAACAGGGCCGGCCGATCAACCTCAACGTCAACCTGGAGGAGAACGTGCCCAAGCTGCTCACCAGCCTGCAATTGAGCGACCGGGTCAGCGACACCATCCGCAAGCGCGTGCAGGATCGCCTGCGCAACGACCCGGCCGCCGCGCCATGACCGCAAGGAGAACCTGAAATGCGCCTCCGCGCCCTACTCGCACTACTGCTCCTGGCAGGCCTTGCCCAGGGTTGTACGCCCACCGTGCAGCTGGCAGCTCCCAAGGAGCCGATCAACATCAACCTCAACGTGAAGATCGAGCACGAGATCTATATCAAGGTCGACAAGGCGCTCGACGGCATCATCAACGAGAACAGCGGCCTGTTCTGATAAGGAGTCTTTGCATGAGATTGCACCGCAAACTGGGCGTCGCGCTGGTCGCCCTCTGCCTTAGCCTGCCGGTCATGGCCATGAGCCTGGAGCAGGCGATGTCCGCGCTGGGTGGCGCCAAGTCCCAGGGGCTGGTCGGCGAGCAGGCCGACGGTTACCTGGGCGTCGTGAAGAACGGCGGTGACGCCGCCGAAGTCGCCGCGCAGATCAATGCCGCGCGCCGCGCCGAGTACCAGAAGGTCGCCAGCCAGAGTGGCGCCACCCTCAAGGACGTGGAATCCCTGGCCGGCAAGAAGGCCATCGAGCGCACGCCCTCGGGGCAGTATGTGCAGGTCAACGGCCAGTGGGTGCGCAAGTAAGCGCGCCAAGGGGATTTCCCTGCTCGCCGCCGTGTCTGGCGGCGAGTCACGGATACTTCGGCGAAAGCAGGTAATTCCCGCTGGTGAAGGGGTTGGCGCGAGAAGTTCTGGTCAATACCGTCCTGTTCGCTATTTCCTCTCGACTTGATGAAACTTTCGCCAGATCCTCGACCATCCGGTCTTGGGTGAAATGAGCGCAACCATGGTGGATGTCACTCCGTGAAAGCGACTTTTGCCAGGAATTTTCGTCAAAACATGCATCGCAATCAGTGAATATCGCTGAGCCTGACTTCCTATACTGCGCGCATCTACGTTCAGAATAAGAAACGTCCGCGCCCCTGGCGCGACGTAGGAGGCAAAGATGCGCGTTCTGGTGCTTGGCAGCGGTGTGATCGGTACCGCCAGTGCTTACTATCTCGCCCGTGCCGGCTTCGAAGTGGTCGTCGTCGACCGCCAGCCCGGCCCGGCCCTGGAAACCAGCTTCGCCAACGCCGGCCAGGTGTCCCCTGGCTACGCCTCGCCCTGGGCCGCCCCGGGCATCCCGCTCAAGGCCATGAAATGGCTGCTGCAGACCCACGCCCCCCTGGCCATCAAGCTGACCGGCGACCCGAGCCAGTACAGCTGGATGTGGCAGATGCTGCGCAACTGCAACGCCAAGAGCTACGCGGTGAACAAGGAGCGCATGGTGCGCCTGTCCGAGTACAGCCGCGACTGCCTCGACGAACTGCGCGCCGAGACCGGCATCACTTACGAAGGCCGTTCCCTGGGCACCACCCAGCTGTTCCGCACCCAGGCCCAGCTGGACTCCGCCGCCAAGGACATCGCCGTCCTGGAAAGCACCGGCGTTCCCTATGAAGTGCTGGACCGCGCCGGCATCGCCCGCGTCGAGCCGGCCCTGGCCAAGGTCGCCGACAAGCTGGTTGGCGCCCTGCGCCTGCCCAACGACCAGACCGGCGACTGCCAGATGTTCACCACCCAGCTGGCCGAGATGGCCAAGGCCTTGGGTGTGGAGTTCCGCTTCGGCCAGGACATCCAGCGCCTGGACTTCGCCGGCGACCGCATCAATGGCGTCTGGGTCGATGGCCAGCTGGTCACCGCCGACCGCTACGTGCTGGCGCTGGGCAGCTACTCGCCGCAGATGCTCAAGCCGCTGGGTATCGACGCCCCGGTCTACCCGCTCAAGGGCTACTCGCTGACCGTGCCGATCACCAACCCGGACATGGCGCCGACCTCGACCATTCTCGACGAGACCTACAAGGTCGCGATTACCCGCTTCGACCAGCGCATCCGCGTCGGCGGCATGGCGGAAATCGCCGGCTTCGACCTGTCGCTGAACCCGCGTCGCCGCGCCACCCTGGAAATGATCACCACCGACCTCTACCCGGAAGGCGGCGACGTCAGCCAGGCGGAGTTCTGGACCGGCCTGCGCCCGGCCACCCCGGACGGCACCCCGATCGTGGGGGGCACCCGCTTCCGCAACCTGTATCTCAACACAGGCCACGGTACCCTGGGCTGGACCATGGCTTGCGGCTCGGGCCGCTATCTCGCCGACCTGATGGCCAAGAAGCGCCCGCAGATCAGCACCGAAGGCCTGGACATCTCCCGCTACGGTTCCACTTCGGAGGCACAGAATGGCCATCCAGCGCCTGCACACTAATCAGCGGATGAGCCAGGTCGTCGTCCACAACGGCACGGCCTACCTGGCCGGCCAGGTAGCCGATGACCTTACTGCCGATGTCGAGCAGCAGACCCGCGAAGTCCTCGCCAGTATCGAGCGTCTGCTCGATGAGGCCGGCACTGACAAGTCGCGGATCCTCTCGGCAACCATCTACCTCAAGGACGTCGCTGCCGACTTCGCCGGCATGAACGGCGTCTGGGACCAGTGGGTCCCGCAGGGCTGCGCCCCGGCGCGCGCCACCGTCCAGGCGGCGCTGTGCTACCCGGAGATCCTCGTCGAGGTCTCCATCGTCGCCGCACTGCCCTGACTGTTTTGCGTGGCCCGGCCGGAGCGCCGGGTTTTTTTCGTCCGTCGTTTCTGTTCCACCCACTCTAAGAGAGCCTCGCCATGCGTCCCGCCCGTGCCCTGATCGACCTCGCCGCCCTGCGCCACAACTACCGCCTGGCCCGTGAAGTCACCGGCGCCCGAGCGCTGGCGGTGGTCAAGGCTGACGCCTACGGCCATGGTGCGGTGGTCTGCGCTCGTGCGCTGGAAGGTGAGGCCGACGGTTTCGCCGTGGCCTGCATCGAGGAAGCGCTGGAGCTGCGCGAAGCCGGCATCCGCGCACCGATCCTGCTGCTTGAAGGTTTCTTCGAAGCCAGCGAGCTGGAGCTGATCGACGCCCATGACTTCTGGTGTGTGGTGCATTCGGCCTGGCAGCTGGAGGCCATCGAGCAAGCGCGCCCGAGCAAGCCGCTGACCGTCTGGCTGAAGATGGACTCGGGCATGCACCGCGTCGGTTTCTTCCCGCAGGATTACGCCGCCGCGCTGGCGCGCCTGAAGGCGCTGCCCCACGTGGCCAAGGTCGTGCTGATGAGCCACTTCTCCCGTGCCGACGAGCTTGACTGCCCGCGCACCGAGGAGCAGGTCGCCGCTTTCCAGGCCGTCCGCGAAGTCGCGGGCCAGGGCCATGAAGTCAGCCTGCGCAACTCCCCCGGCATCCTCGGCTGGTCCGAAGTGCCCAGCGACTGGGTGCGCCCCGGCATCATGCTCTACGGCGCCACCCCCTTCGAACAGGCACACCCGCTGGCCGATCAACTGCGCCCGGTGATGACCCTGGAGTCCCAGGTCATCAGCATCCGCGAACTGCCGGCCGGCGAGCCGGTGGGCTATGGCGCGCGCTTCATCGCCGACCGCCCGGTGCGCGTGGGCGTGGTCGCCATGGGTTACGCCGACGGCTATCCGCGCCATGCGCCGGACGGCACCCCGGTGTTCATCGACGGCAAGCCCAGCCGCATCATCGGTCGCGTTTCCATGGACATGCTCACCGTGGACCTGACCGATCTGCCGGCTGCCGGCCTGGGCAGCCGCGTCGAGCTCTGGGGCCCGAATGTGCCAGCCAGCGACCTCGCCGCCCGCTGCGGCAGTATCCCCTACCAGCTGTTCTGCAACCTCAAGCGCGTCCCGCGGGTCTATAGCGGCGAATGACGGATACCGCCCGTAAAGTTTGCGCAGGATCGACGGGCGATCTGTTGTAAATACTGAACGGTGTTGCCATGATACGTGGCACTTGGAACCCGCTCGGCTCAAGCCGTTGCGGGTTCTGCCTTTCAGAGCCTGCCTGATCACAAGAATAAGGAGGACCCCACCCTTGGACGTCGGTGCTCGTCTGCAAGCCATCCGTAAGCTCAAAGGTTTGTCCCAGCGCGAACTCGCCAAACGGGCGGGTGTGACCAACAGCACAATCTCGATGATCGAGAAGAACAGCGTCAGCCCCTCCATCAGTTCGCTGAAGAAAGTGCTGGGTGGTATTCCGATGTCCCTGGTCGAGTTCTTTTCCCTCGATCTTGAGCAGAGCAGCAACACTCCTGTGGTCTACAAGGCAGACGAGCTCAGCGACCTGTCCAGCGGCTCGATCATCATGAAGCTGATCGGCAAGGACTACCCTAGCCGCGCCATCACCCTGCTCGACGAGACCTATCCGCCAGGCTCCGACACCGGTGACGACATGTACGCCCACGAAGGCGAAGAGACCGGTGTTTTGGTCGAAGGCCGCCTGGAACTGACCGTCGGCGACGAGACTTTCGTCCTCGAATGCGGCGACAGCTACTATTTCGACAGCACCAAGCCGCACCGCTTCCGCAACCCGTTCGAAGCCCCGGCTCGGCTGATCAGCGCGACCACACCGGCAAATTTTTGAACAGCCGGTAGGACCGGCCAGACCCGCTGCGACCTAATGCCGCAAGACCCCGCTAGAGGGTGCAATTGTTTCGAGCTTCCCGGCTTTGCCGTTATACTTGCGCCCGCTCGCGCGGCCCGAGACTGTGACTGCACCGCGACCGGGCGTGATAAGCCACGATGAGGGTGAAAGGGTGAACCTGATTAGAAAAATCCTGGCAGCCCAAGCTGCCGTACTGGCCCTGTGGGCAGTGAGCGTTCAGGCCGCGACCAACGATGACGCCATTGCCAAGCGTCTCGAACCTGTCGGCAAAGTCTGCGTCCAGGGCAAGGAATGCGAAGGCGTTGGTGCCGTCGCTTCTGCCGGCGGTGGCGGTGCCCCGCGTTCGGGCGAAGAGATTGTCGGCAAGGTCTGCACCACTTGCCACGGCAGCGGCCTGCTGGGCGCGCCGAAAGTCGGCGACAAGGCTGACTGGGGCAAGCGTGCCAAAGAGCAGGGCGGTATCGACGGCCTGCTGGCCAAGGCCATCTCGGGTATCAACGCCATGCCGCCCAAGGGCACCTGCGCTGATTGCTCCGATGACGAGCTGAAAGCTGCGATTCACCACATGTCCGGCCTGTAACAGCCGGCCTGTGCGAAAAAGCCGCCCAAGGGCGGCTTTTTCATGCCCGCGATTTGTCACCGTGTGAGTCGCGGGAGCAACTTTTGCGTAAAGCCGGTCCAAACTCCAGTCGTTGAAACGAACCAGGAGGGACGCCCGGTGCAATCCTGCTCGATCGAAACTGCCGTCGAACACCTGCTGCAGCGCCTAGAGGGGCCTATCCGCCTTGGCCTGCCGCTCGGGCTGGGCAAGCCCAACCAGTTGGCCAACGCGCTGTACCGGCACATCCGCGAGAACCCTCGCCGGCAGCTGACGCTCTACACCGCGCTGTCGCTGGGCCGCCCGCTGGCCGGCGGTGAGCTGCAGCGGCGCTTCCTCGAACCCTTCGTCGAGCGCATCTACGGTGACTACCCCGAACTGGACTACCTGCGCGACCTGCGCAGCGGCAGCCTGCCGGAGAACATCCGCGTCGAGGAGTTCTACCTGCAGCCCGGCAGCCTGCTGGACAGCGCCCCGGCGCAGCAGAACTACATCAGCTGCAATTACAGCCACGTGGCGCGCGATATCAACGCCAAGGGCGTCAATGCCGTTGCCCAGCTGGTGGCCCGCGACCCGGCCCGGCCGGGCAAGCTCAGCCTGGCCTGCAACCCGGACATCACCCTCGACCTGCTGCCGATGCTGCAGCGCCGCCGTGCAGCGGGCGAAACCATCGTCACCATCGGCGTCGTCCACGACCAGTTGCCCTACATGCCCGGCGACGCCGAAGTGGACGAAGACTTCTTCGACCTGCTGGTGGACGCGCCGGGCGATAGCAGCACGCTGTTTTCCACACCCAACATGCCGGTAGGGCTGCAGGATCACTGCATTGGCCTGCACGCCAGCGCGCTGGTGCGTGACGGCGGCACCCTGCAGGTCGGCATTGGCTCCATGGGCGACGCCCTGACCTCGGCCCTGCTTACCCGCCATCGCGACAACGCCGGTTATCGGGCGCTGCTCGATAGCCTCGATTCCACCGCCCGCCACGCCGAGCTGATCGAACGTGACGGTGGTCTCGCTGCCTTCGAACAAGGCCTCTACGGCTGCAGTGAAATGTTCGTTCCCGGCCTGCTGGCGCTGGCCGAAGCGGGCGTATTGAGCCGGCGGGTCGCGGCGCGGCCGGGTTCATCGCCCAGCGAGCCGGGCGTCTGGCTCCACGGCGGCTTCTTCCTCGGCCCACAGGCCTTCTACCGGCGCCTCCGCGAGATGCCGCGCGAGGAGCTGGCCGGGATCGGCATGACCGGCATCGGCTTCGTCAACAACCTCTACCGCGACGAAGAGCTCAAGCGCGAGCAGCGCCGCTATGCGCGCTTCATCAACAGCGCCTTCACCGTGACGCTGCTGGGCGCCGGTGTGGCCGACCAATTGGAAGACGGTCGCGTGCTCAGCGGTGTCGGCGGGCAGTACAACTTCGTTGCCCAGGCCCATGAGCTGGAAGGTGGGCGCTCGATCCTGATGCTGCGCAGTTGGCGCGAGTCCGAGGGCGAGCTGAGTTCCAACATTGTCTGGAGCTACGGCCACACCACCATCCCCCGGCACCTGCGCGACATGGTGGTGACCGAGTACGGTGTCGCCGACCTGCGCGGCAGGAACGATGCCGAGGTAATCGCCGCGCTGCTGGCCATCGCCGACTCGCGCTTCCAGGACGAGCTGATCGCCCAGGCCCAGGAGGCCGGCAAGCTGCCGAAGGATTTCGAGCTCGATGCCCGCTACCGCGACAACACGCCGGAGCGCCTGCGCGAAGCGACTCGTGACTTGCGCGAGCTGCTGCCGGAGTTCCCCCTGGGGTGCGACTTCACCGAGCATGAGCGCGAGTTGCTGCGGGCCTTGGGCTGGCTCAAGAGCAAGCTGAAGCTAAGCGAGATACTCGAACTGGGCAAGGCGACGCTGGATGCGCCGGAGCCGGAAGCCTTTCCGGTACATCTGCAACGTATGGGGCTGGCGAAGCCGGATGGATTGCGCGAAGAGCTTTATCAGCGGCTGGTGCTGGCTGGCCTGAAAGCCAGTGCCGAGCCAAGCCGGTAGGGCGCATAACGCGCCAGCGTTATCCGCCGCCAGGAGCCGGCGGATAACCTGTTCCAGGTTATCCGCCCTACGCAAGGCTGGCTTGCGGGCATAAAAAAGGCGGGCCCTGTCGGCGCCCGCCTTTTTCGTGGAGCGGTGGATCAGTCTTCGAGGAACTCGACCTGACCATTGGCCAGGGACTTCACGCGAGCCAGGGATTCCACGCGGTAGCCTTCGCTTTCCAGCAGGGCGCGGCCTTCCTGGAAGGACTTCTCGATGACGATGCCCAGGCCGGCGACGCTGGCGCCTGCCTGCTGGATCAGGTCGATCAGCGCCTTGGCGGCGTGGCCGTTGGCGAGGAAGTCATCCACCACCAGTACGTGGTCAGCGGCGGTCAGGTGCTTGGCGGAGATGGCGATGGTGCTTTCGGTCTGCTTGGTGAAGGAGAAGACCTTGGAGATCAGCAGGTCGTTCTTCAGCGTCAGCGACTGGAACTTGCGGGCGAAGATCACCGGGATGCCCAGCTCGAGGCCGGCCATGACCGCCGGGGCAATGCCCGAGGCCTCGATGGTGACGATCTTGGTAATGCCCTGGTTCTTGAAGCGTTCGGCGAACTCGTGGCCGATCAACTTCATCAGCGCCGGGTCGATCTGGTGGTTGAGGAAGGCGTCTACCTTGAGGACCTGTTCGGAAAGAACGATGCCTTCGCTGCGAATTTTGTCTTTGAGAGTGTTCACGGGGGGTGCTTCCGGAGCGGCTGTCGCTGATGAAGCGCGTAATTCTACAACGCCAGTGGCCATCTGCGCGACGTTCCGACCAATGCAATTGCTGATCGAGTGGACAGTTTTTCGATGGATGGCCGCGCGTGATCCCGGTGCGGTGCCTTTCTGTAGGAGCGAGCTTGCTCGCGAACCGCACGGCGAAGAGCTTCGCGAGCAAGCTCGCTCCTACAGGGAACAGCCTCAGCGCTTGAGCATCGCCCGGATATCCGCCAGGGCCGAGTTGCCCTTGGCCACCTTGACCTCCTGCGGCGCGTCTTCCTGGCCTTCCCAGACCAGGTCTTCGGGTGGCAATTCGTCGAGGAAGCGGCTGGGCGAGCAGTCGATGATCTCGCCGTATTGCTTGCGCTTGGCAGCGAAGGTCATGGCCAGGTTCTTCTTTGCCCGGGTGATGCCCACGTAGGCCAGGCGCCGTTCCTCCTCGATGGTGTCGGCCTCGATGCTGGAGCGGTGCGGGAGGATTTCTTCTTCCACGCCGAGAATGAACACGTAGGGGAATTCCAGGCCCTTGGAGGCGTGCAGGGTCATCATCTGCACGCCGTCGGCGCCTTCTTCCTCTTCCTGCTGGCGTTCGAGCATGTCGCGCAGCACCAGCTTGGCGATGGCCTGCTCGATGGTCATGTCGCCTTCTTCGTCGCGCTCCAGGGTGTTCTTCAGTGCTTCGATGAGGAACCAGACGTTACCCATGCGGAAGTCGGCGATCTTGTCGCTGGACGCGTTCTGCCGCAGCCAGTTCTCGTAGTCGATGTCCATCACCATGCTGCGCAGCGCGCCGATCGGGTCGCTGCCGGCGCACTGCTCGCGGACCTTGTCGATGAAGCGCTTGAAGCGCTGCAGACGCTCGATGTAGCGGGCGTCCAGGTGTTCGGACAGGCCCAGCTCGCCGGAGGCGTTGAACATCGAGCAGCCGCGCTCGGTGGCGTAGTTGCCGAGCTTCTCCAGAGTGGTGGAACCGATCTCCCGGCGCGGCACGTTGATCACGCGGAGGAAGGCGTTGTCATCGTCCGGGTTCACCAGCAAGCGGAAGTAGGACATCAGGTCCTTCACTTCCTGCCGTCCGAAGAAGCTGGTGCCACCTGACAGGTGATAGGGAATCTGGTGGTGCTGAAGTTTCAGCTCGATCAGCTTCGCCTGATAGTTGCCCCGGTAGAGGATGGCGAATTCGCTGTAGGGCCGCTGCGTCTTCAGGTGGATGGTGAGGATTTCCATCGCTACCCGCTCGGCCTCGGACTCCTCGTTGCGGCAACGGATCACGCGGATCGGGTCGCCTTCGCCCATTTCGCTCCACAGCTGCTTCTCGAACACGTGGGGGTTGTTGGCGATGAGGATGTTGGCGCATTTGAGGATGCGGCTGGTGGAGCGGTAGTTCTGCTCCAGCATCACCACCTTCAGCGAGGGAAAGTCCTCCTTCAGCTGCATCAGGTTTTCCGGCCGCGCGCCGCGCCAGGCGTAGATCGACTGGTCGTCGTCGCCCACCACGGTGAAGTGCGCGCGCTGCTGCACCAGCATCTTCACCAGCAGGTACTGGCTGGCGTTGGTGTCCTGGTATTCGTCCACCAGCATGTAGCGCACGCGGTTGCGCCACTTGTCGAGGATCTCCGGATGCTCCTGGAACAGCTTCACCGGCTGCAGGATCAGGTCGTCGAAGTCCACCGCGTTGTAGGCCTTGAGCGTGCGCTGGTAGTGCAGGTAGACCATCGCGGCGGTCTGTTCCTTGGGATTGCGCGCCTTTTCCAGCGCTTCTTCCGGAAGGATCAGGTCATTCTTCCAGCTGCCGATCAGGCCCTTGATCTCGTCCAGACCGTCATCGCCGGAATATTCCTTCTGCATGATGTCGGTCATCAGTGCCTTCACATCGCTCTCGTCGAAGATCGAGAAGCCGGGCTTGTAGCCCAGGGCCGCGTGTTCCTTGCGGATAATGTTCAGGCCCAGGTTGTGGAAGGTCGAGACGGTCAGGCCCTTGCCCTCGCCGGGGCGCAGCAGGGTGCTGACGCGCTCCTTCATCTCGCGGGCGGCCTTGTTGGTGAAGGTCACGGCGACGATGTACTGGGCGCGGATGCCGCACTGCTGCACCAGGTAGGCGATCTTGCGGGTGATCACGCTGGTCTTGCCGGAGCCGGCGCCGGCCAGCACCAGGAGCGGGCCGCCGACGTAGTTCACGGCCTCTTGCTGCCGGGGATTGAGTCGGGACATGAAAGGCGGGGTCTGTAGTGGAGCGGGCGCGTATTCTAGCAGGCCGTGCCGGGCGTCGGGGTGCCGCTCGGAATAGCGGCGATCTGTGACACGATCGTACTTATGTGTTTTGGATAAATCTGTACATGTATTAGGCTTGTGACAGCATTACTTGAAGAAAACTCTTAAGAGTTTCTCTGAAGTTTCGTCTACATCCGGTGGATGTTCGGATGACGTCGCTTCAAAACCGGGAGAAGTGGGTGCACGGAAGGTGCCTGGAGTTTCTCCCCTTTCTAGAGATACATGGGGGTCGCTTGGCAGCGTCGGTCGAACCAACGCGCCTGCTCCTGCTGGCGGAAGCGCCGCAGTGGGCCCAGCTACTGCGCGGGCATCTGGCCGCGTTGGGGCAGGGCTATTCGCTGATCACGGCCCCGTCCTGGCAGGCGGCCAGCAGCCTGTTCGACGAGGACCAGGTCGGCCTGGTGCTCGCCACGCCCGGCAAACTGCCGTCCGCCCACCAATGCCATCTGCCGCTGGTCCTGCTGCTGGAGCGCGAGCCCGCGGAAGAGCCGGTTGGCGTTGCCGATTATCTGGTGGCCGAATCCCTCAGCGTCGAAGTCCTGCGCCGCACCCTGCGTTACGTGCGCGAACGTACCTCGCTGCAGAACACCCTGCAGAGCCTGGCCGAACAGGACCCGCTCACCGGCATCGCCAACCGCCAGGGCTTCCAGACCCTGCTCGCCGCCCGCCTCAGCGAGAGCGAAGGGCGCGGCCTGGCGCTGGGCCACCTGGACCTGGACAACTTCCGCCACGTCAACGATGCCCTCGGCCACCAGGCAGGCGATCGCCTGATCCTGCAGGTGGTGGCGCGCCTGAAGGCGCACCTGGACAACGGCGACGACATTGCCCGTCTGGGCAGCGACGAGTTCGCCCTGCTGCTGGACACCCGCCGTGACCCGGCGCGAGTGGAGAAGATCGCCGAGCTGATCGTCGAATCCCTGGGCGAACCCTACTGGGTCGAAGGCGAAAGCCTGCTGCTGGGCTGCAGCCTGGGCATGGCCCATGCTCGCGCCGGTGAAGCGGCCGACCCCCTGCTGTGGCATGCACACATCGCCATGCAGCAGGCCAAATCGCGCCAGGGCTGCACCTTCCATATCTTCGATGAACGTATCAACCGTGGCGCCCGCAGTCTCGCCGACCTGGAAAGCGAACTGCGCCGGGCGCTACGCCGCGACGAACTGGAACTGCACTACCAGCCGCGCCTGGATCTGCACACCGGGCAGATCGTCGGCCTCGAAGCCCTGGTGCGCTGGCGCCACCCCGAGCGCGGACTGCTGACGCCGGGCGACTTCGTGCCGCTGGCCGAGGAAAGCGGGCTGATCGTGCCGCTGGGCTACTGGGTCATCTCCCGCGCTCTGCGGGACATGCAGTGGCTGCGCGGGCGCGGTCTGCCACCGTTGCACATGGCGGTGAACCTGTCGTTCCGCCAGTTCCAGGACAGCCAGTTGTTGCCGACCCTGGAGCGCCTGATCCGCGAGCGCGGCGTCGACGCCCAGTGGCTGGAATTCGAACTCACCGAAACCGCCGTGATGCGCCGCAGCGATCAGGTCCTGCAGACCATGCAGGCGTTAGGCCGGCTGGGCGTGCGCTTCTCGCTGGACGATTTCGGCACCGGCTTCTCCTCTTTCGTCCACCTCAACAGCCTGCCGATCACCTTGCTGAAGATCGACAAGAGTTTCGTCGGCGGCATGCATGAGCGCCCGGAAAACCTGCAACTGGTGCGGGCCATGATCAACCTGGCGCACAACCTGAACCTGGAAGTGGTGGCCGAAGGCGTCGAGACCGCCGCCCAGCAGGACGAGCTGCGCCAGTTCGGCTGCGATCAGGTGCAGGGCTACTGGATCAGCCGCCCGCTGCCGTTGGCGGAGCTGGCGCGCTTCCTGGTGTTCGGCGCCAACCGTGCGCTGCGCCTGCAGGACTCGGTCAGCTAGCGACCAGCACCGTGCCGGCCGTGCGCGGGCGTAGCAGTCGCGCCGTCTTCGCCTCGAAGGCCAGCGTCAATCCGATGGCCGCGCAGGCCAGACCCGACGCCAGGCCCCACCACACGCCACTCGGTCCCCAGCCCAGCGGGAAGGCCAGCAGCAGCGCCATCGGCACGCCCACCAGCCAGTAGCCGGCCAACCCGACGATGAAGGTCGTGCGCGCATCCTTCAGGCCACGGATCGCGCCCATGGCGATGCACTGGGTGCCGTCGAACAGCTCGAACCACGCGGCGATGGCCAGCAGGCTGACGGCCAGTTGCACCACCTCGCGGTTGGCCGGGTCGTTGTGGTCGATGAACAGGCCGATGACCAGCTCCGGCGCGAGCCAGAACAGCGCGGCGAAGACGAGCATGCAGCTGGCGCCGAAGCCGATGCCCAGCCGCCCGGCGCGGCGCGCCTCGACCAGCCGGCCGGCGCCGTAGTGCTGGCCGATGCGGAAGGTCACTGCATAGGAAAGCCCCATGGGCACCATGAAGGCCACGTACACCGACTGGATGGCGATCTGGTGCGCCGCCAGCGCGGTGCTGCCGATCACGCCCATGCACAGGGTCGCCACGGTGAACATGCCCGACTCCACCGCGTAGGTGCCGCCGATGGAAATGCCCAGGCGCAGGGATTCGCCGATTACCTTGAAGTCAGGCTTGGAAAGACCCGCCAGCAGCGGGTAGCCCGCGTAGGCCCGATGCCCGCGCAGGTACAGGGCGAAGATCACCGGCAGCGTGTTCATCACCACCGCGGTGACCATGCCGATCCCCGCCAGCCCCAGGCGCGGCAGGCCGAACAGGCCCTCGATGAAGGCGTAGTTGAGGGCGAAGTTCGCCAGCGCGCCGATCAGGCTGATAGCCATGACCGGGCCGGGGCGTTCGATGGCGCTGGTGAAGCCACGCAGCACCATGAAGGCCATGTAGCCGGGCAGGGCGAAGACGATGCTGTGCAGAAAGCTCATCGTGCCGGCGACCGTTTCCGGCGCCTGGCCGAAAGCGATCAGGATTGGCCCGAGGTTCCACAGCAACAGGCCCGCCAGCAACGCCAGCGCGCCACCGATCCACAGTCCGGCCTGGGTTGCTTCCACGACGCCGCGTGCGTCTTTCGCGCCATGCCGGATCGCCACCAGGTTGCCGGTGGCCGCCACCACACCGACACAGAAGGTCGACACCAGTGCATAGGTCGACGCGCCCAGCCCGCCGGCGGCCAGCGCCTCGCGACCGAGCTTGCCCATCATCACGGTGTCGGTGAATACCATGGCCACGTAGGCCAGTTGCGCGGCGATCAGCGGGCCGGCGAGGCGAAGGATGGCGGCAAGTTCGTCACGGTACAGGCGTTTCATGAGTCAGGCTCAGCAAGCGGCAGACGCCGCATCATTGGATATTTCCTCATTTTCCGGTGCCCGTGGATGCGGGCACAAAAGGAAAAATACGATGCCACCCATGAGTCATACTCATGATTGAGACTTCGGGAGCCCGTCATGAACCGCCAGTTACCGCCCCTCTATGCCCTGCGTGCCTTCGAAGCGGCGGCGCGGCATGCGTCCTTTACCCGCGCCGCCGAGGAGCTGGCGATCACCCAGAGCGCGGTGAGCCGGCACATCAAGACGCTGGAAGAACACTTCGCCTGCCGCCTGTTCCAGCGCCGCGGTCGCCAGTTGGAGTTGACCGAAACGGCGCGGATGCTGCTGCCTGGCCTGCGTGATGGCTTCGATGCCCTCGAACGCGCCTGCGCCAGCCTTCGCGCCGAGGAGGGCGTGCTACGCCTGAAGGCACCTTCCACGCTGACCATGCGTTGGCTGCTGGCGCGGCTGAGCAAGTTCCGCATGCAGCACAGCGATATCGAGGTGCAGTTGACCAGCGCCTGGATGGACGTGGACCGCGTGGATTTCGTCCATGAGCCCTTCGATTGCGCGGTGTTGCTCAGCTCCGGGCATTTCCCGCCGGACTGGGAGGCCACCCTGCTGTTTCCCGAGTGGCTGATTCCCGTCGGGGCTCCTGCACTGCTGGCGGACGGCCCCTGGGACGCCGAGCGGCTGGCCGGCGCCGAGCTGCTGCACCCCACGCCCGACCGCCGTGACTGGCGGCGCTGGTTGCAGCGCATGGACCTGGGCGAGCGGGTGTCACTCAAGGGCGGGCAGGTGTTCGACACGCTGGAGCTGGGCATCGTCGCCGCCACCCGTGGCTACGGCGTCTCCATCGGCGACCTGGTGATGGTCGCCGAGGACGCCAACCAGGGCCGCCTTGCGCTGCCGTGGCCCAGCGCGGTGGCCAGCGGCGAGAGTTACTACCTGGTCTGGCCCCGTGCGCGCCGGCACCAGGAACGCCTGCGGCGGTTGCGGGACTTCCTTCAGGCGGAGATGCAGGCCATGCAGATGCCGCCGGTGGAGTACTTCGAATGAACCGTCGCTGTGGATAATCTGTCAGCCACTGCCTACGCCTGGAATGCCATGAACTCCCTCGATCGTCTTATCCAGCTCGCCGGCCTGCGCGGCAGCCTCGACCTGCGTTGCCGGTTCCTGGGCAGTTGGGCGTTGGACCACGAGCCATTGCCGGACGGCACCGCGCAGTACCACATCGTGCTGTCCGGCAGCTGTCAGGCGGAAATGCCGGACGGACAGGTCCTGCAGCTGAAGGCAGGCGAGGTGCTGGTTCTGCCCGCTGGCGCCGCGCACCTGCTGCGCAGCCAGGGTACGCGCGTGGCGGTGCAGGCTCCGGACATCCGCGACGAAGGCCTGCTGCCGGTACATCGCCTCGGTGCTGGGGAGGGCGAGCTCGACATGCTCTGCGGCAGCTTCCATTACCAGCGTGGCTCGCTGTTGATGGGCGCCTTGCCGGCCTTTCTGAAGGTGTCCTGCCAGGATAATGGCCTAGGCGATTCCGTGGCCGCGTTGGTCGCCCTGCTACGCGCCGAAGCGGACGGCAATCAGGCTGGCGCGCGCTTCCTGGTGGACGCGCTGTCCTCGGCGCTGTTTACCCTGATCCTGCGCGTCTACCTGCGCGAGCATGCCCCCGCCAGCGGCACGCTGGCGCTGCTCAGCGACAAACGCCTGGGCCGTGTGTGGCAGGCGATGCTGGAAGATCCCGCCCATGAATGGACCATCGAGGCGCTGGCCGAACGGGCAAATATGTCCCGGGCCACCTTCACGCGCCAGTTCACCCAGGTCGCTGGCGAATCGCCGTGGGCTTTGCTGACCCGCGTGCGCATGGAGCTGGCGCACCGCCTGCTGAGCGACTCGCAACTCAGCCTGACCGACATCGCCGCCCAGGTCGGTTACCAGTCCCAGGCGTCCTTCACCCGGAAGTTCAAGGAAACCTACGGCGACGCCCCCGGCCGCCTGCGCCGTGCGGTGAGCTAGACCAGCCGTCGCGGCTGGAAAGCCCGCGTGGCGCGGATGGATATGTCCTGCCGCCCTCGCGACGATTCACGTCGCTGCCGTCGCAGAGCTGAAACAGGGCTTTGCTAGGGTCACTGCTGGACTAGTCCAGTGAAGGCCCGTACCGGACCTTCCCCATACCCACAAGACCACTCGGGGGAATTCCATGAAGCCCATGCGCACCTTGCTCGCCGGCCTGATCCTGGCCGGCCTCGCCAGCACCTCTTTCGCCGCCACCGAACTGAAGCACTGGCCGGCTCCCGCCGCCAAGCAACTCGACGCCCTGATCGCCGCCAACGCCAACAAGGGCGCCTTCGCGGTCTTCGACATGGACAACACCAGCTACCGCTATGACCTCGAGGAGTCGCTGTTGCCCTTCCTCGAAATGAAAGGTGTGCTGACCCGCGAGAAGCTCGACCCCTCGCTCAAGCTCATCCCCTTCAAGGACGTCAACGGCCACAAGGAAAGCCTCAACAGCTACTACTACCGCCTCTGCGAGCTCGACGACCTGGTCTGCTACCCGTGGGTTGCCCAGGTGTTCTCCGGCTTCACCCTCAAGGAGCTCAAGGGCTACGTCGACGAGCTGATGGCCTACGGCAAGCCGGTGCCCAGCACCTACTACGAAGGTGACGTGGTCAAGACCATCGAGATCAATCCGCCCAAGGTCTTCACCGGCCAGACCGAGCTGTACAACAAGCTGATGGAGAACGGCATCGAGGTCTACGTGATGACCGCCGCCCATGAGGAGCTGGTGCGCATGGTCGCCAGCGATCCCAAGTACGGCTACAACGTGAAGCCCGAGAACGTCATCGGTGTCACCACGCTGCTCAAGGACCGCCAGAGCGGCGCCCTGACCACTGCGCGCAAGCAGATCACCGAAGGCAAGTACGATCCCAAGGCCAATGAGGGCCTGGAAGTCACTCCCTACCTGTGGACCCCGGCGACCTGGATGGCCGGCAAGCAGGCGGCGATCCTCACCTACATCGACCAGTGGAAGAAGCCCATCCTGGTCGGCGGTGATACCCCCAGCAGCGACGGCTACATGCTGTTCAACGGTACCGCCGAGAATGGCGTGCACCTGTGGATCAACCGCAAGGCCAAGTACATGGATCAGCTCAACGGCATGATCAAGAAGAACGCCGAGGCTCAGGCCAAGCTCGGCCAGCCGGTGACCGCCGACAAGAACTGGGTGATCGTCACGCCCGAAGAGATCCAGTAAGTCGCGTAGGGCGGATAACGCGCCAGCGTTATCCGCCGTGTAATAGGCGGCGGATAACCCGTTCCGGGTTATGCGCCCTACGCCAAGGCTTTGTTCCCAGGCTGTCGGGCACTTTGTTCGCGAGCAAGCTCGCTCCTACGAAGAGCGGCGGGGCCTGTAGGAGCGAGCTTGCTCGCGAACCGCCGAGGGTAGCTCCTACAGGCGAGAGCCGGAGCAGGGGCGTTCGTATCGAATTGCCCGACAGGCTCGCAGTTCCTGAAAGCCGCGACGCCAGTCCGGTAAAGCCGCTGCGGAATGCTTGGGAACGTCCCTACACTCCCACGGCGTTGCGGTCCTACAAGTCCACTGCTTAGCGTTCCGCCCTGCCACAGCGTTATCGTGGCCGGGCGTGGAAACCTGTATTCGACTTCTTAAACGTCATAGCGGAGCCTGCCTGGCACTCCTTCGTGCCAGGTTGGCTCTGGCTGTCTATGGCGGACCGTGTGAGGCGGGCTTTGGCCCGGCCGGTCTTGGAAGTCGAGCTGGTTTCCACCCTTGCACGGTCCGCCTCCCTCTTCGGCAGTTTCGGGCGGCGGCTTCTTGAATCAGCAAGGAGCTACAGCATGAACCTCTCGATTTCCCCGGCCGATGACGGCCTGATTCCAACCCGCTTCGTTCGCTACAACCGACAACTACGCGCCCTGTTGATCGAGCAGCAGGCCTGGTTCGTCGTCGATGACCTGGGCAAGCTGGTGAACCGGCCCATCGAGGCCCAGCGCATCGCTCGCCTGGACCACGATCAGAGCCGTTACGAGCGGCTGCGCGGCAGGCCCGAGCCGCAATTGCTGGTCAGCGAAAGCGGTCTCTACGCCCTGCTGCTGGTCTATTGCTACCACCCGGAGAACCGCAGCTTGCGTCAGTGGTTGAGCAACGAGGTGGTGCCAGCCCTGCGCGATGCACCCAATCACGACGTCCGCCTGCCACGTCGTCGCATGCAACAGTTGCTCGGTGAGGCGCTGCCGGTGCTGGATTGGCAAGGCAACCTCTGGGTGCGCTGGCGCGACGCCGTTGGCCTGATGGAAAACCACCTGCGCTCCACCCATCCTACGGTTCCGGCATGGCTTGTAGCTCGCCGAGGTGTCAGTCCTTGAGCTGGCCCAGCCCGTACTCCAGGCTGGCGGCGGAAAGTTCGCCCATCTGGCTGTGCTTCAGGCGCCCCTGGGCGTCGTAGAACAGCGTGGTGGGCATGCCGTAGGAGCCGGTGAGCTGGCCGAGGCGGTTGCCGCTGTCGAGCAGCACCGCCGCGTCGCTCAGACCCTGGTCGCGGAGGAAGCGCTGCACGGCTTCGGCGTTCTCGCCCTGGTTGACCAGCAGGAAGCGCACATCGCTGCGCTGCTTCTGCGCGGCCTCCAGCACCGGCATCTCGCGCCGGCACGGCGGGCACCAGGTGGCCCAGAGGTTCACCACCGTGGGCCGGCCATCCAGCGCGCGCAGGTCCACGGCGGCACCGCGCAGGTCCATCACCGTGAGTGCGGGAAGCTGCTGGCTGCGGTCCAGCGCCGAGGTCACGGCCTTGCCGCCACCCCACAGGCACACACCGACCACGGCCGCGACGGCCAGCGGGCGGCGCAGCTCTGTTTTGCGCCAGGCCAGCACCGCGCCGATCAGCGTGGCGGCGATCACTCCCGGCAGAGCGAGAAAGCCGCCGTCGCGGATATCCACAATGCTCAGCGGCGTCGCTGCGTACTGCTCGAAGTAGCGCGCGACGAAGGCCAACCGTGCCGCCAGCAGGCCGCCGATCAGCATGGTGAACAGCGCGCCTTCGGGATTGGCGCCACGCTTGCGCCCGGCCAGCCAACCGGCCAGCAGGGCGCCGAAGAAACCGAGGTAGAGCAGCACGTGGGGCAGGGGAAGGGCCAGCGGGCCGAGGGTGAGACTGGTCAAAGCGGAGGCCTGGCAAAAGGAAACCAAGGTACAGCAGCCCAGCGCCCCACGGCAGCGCGGGGCTGTGGATAAATGTTTCGCCTCAGGCCGGCAGCGGCTCCTCGGCATGCTCGTGCAGCTCGGCGGTGAGCCGCGCGGCGCAGGCACCGACCTTGCGTACGGCTGCCTCGATCACCGGCAAGTCGCGGTTGGAGTAGTTCAGGCGGATGCAATTGCGGTACTTGCCCGAGGCGGAAAAGATGTTGCCCGCGGCCACTTGCACATTGTCCCGCCGCAATTCCTGGTTCAGCCGCACGCTGTCGAACTGCGGGTGCAGTTCGACCCAGAGCATGAAGCCACCGCGCGGCCGGCTGACGAGGCTGCCGGAAGGGAATGACTGGCCGACCCATTCGGTCATCAGGTCGCGGTGGCGCTGGTACTGCGCGCGCATGCGGCGGATATGCGGCTCGTAGTGGCCGCCGCCGACGAACTCGGCCAGGGCCATCTGCGGCTGCGGCGCGCAGGTGCCGCTGGCGATGTACTTGAAGTGGAGGATGCGGTCCAGGTACCGCCCTGGCACCACCCAGCCGGTGCGCAGGCCGGGCGCCACGGTCTTGGAGAAGGAGCTGGCCAGCAGCACGCGGTCGTCGGTGTCGAAGGACTTGATGCTGCGCGGGCGCGGGTAGGCGTAGGCGAGTTCGCCATACACATCGTCTTCGAGGATCGGCACGTCGTAGCGCGCCGCCAGGGTCAGCAGGGCGCGCTTGCGGGCGTCGGGCATGATGTAGCCCAGCGGGTTGTTGCAGTTGGGGGTGAGCAGGATCAGCTTCACTGGCCACTGCTCCATGGCCAGCTCCAGTGCTTCCAGGCTGATGCCGTTGGTGGGGTCAGTGGGGATTTCCAGCGCCTTCAGGCCATACGCCTTGAGTGCCTGCATGGCGCCGTGGAAGCTCGGTGAGTCGATGGCGATGATGTCCCCCGGCTCGCAAATGGCGCGCAGGGTGATGGCCAGGGCCTCCTGGCAGCCAGTGGTGATGACGATCTCGCTGGGTGGCACCTGGCAGCCGGAGTCCAGCATCAGTCGGGCGATCTGCTCGCGCAGCGCGAGCGATCCCTGGATGCCTTCGTAGCCGAGGCTCTGAAGATCGGTGCGCCGCGCCGCGTGAACCATCGCCCGCTGTAGCGGCTTGAGCGACGGGCTGGCGATGTCCGGCGTGCCTCGCCCGAGCTGGACGAAATCGCCGCCCGGCGCGCGGCGCACCTGCTCCAGTACCTGGTCCCACTGCGACACGTCCACCGGCCGCTGCGCCGGTCGGGTCATCGCCGGCATCGGCGGCAGCTCGCGGCGTTCGGGCACGAAGTAGCCGGATTTGGGGCGCGGCTCAACCAGTCCGGAGTCCTCCAGCACGCGGTAGGCCTGTTGCACGGTGCTGATGCTGACGCCGTGCTCCTCGCTCAGGGCGCGCACCGAGGGCAGGCGGTCGCCGGGGCGGTAGAGGCCCTGCTCGATGCGTTCGCCCAGGGTAGCGGCCAGCTGCGCGTAGCGTTTCATGACAGATCTCCCGTGCCGGGGTGCTTCGGCTTGATACAGTACAGATCGGGAGAAAATACGCCATTCAGAAGGTTTTCGCCGCTTTCTGTATGGAAAAAATCTCGCATTGTTGAATCTGTAATGATTTTTCTCGATTCGCCACTCTAGTTCCACGTCCGGAGCAACCGACTGGAGGAGTGACGACATGAGCGGCCTGAGCGATGTGCGGCTGACCCTTTACCAACAGGAGCTGCTGGAGATCCCCGGCGCCCGCGTGGCCTCGCGCGACCCGCAGGAGAGTCGTTGGCAGCAGTTCTGGCGCCGTGTGCGTACCCGCAAGCAACTGCTGGAGCTGTCCGACGCGCAATTGCGCGACATCGGCATCAGCCGCGAGCAGGCGAAGCTGGAAGCGATGCGGCCGTTCTGGCGCTGCTGATCAAGGGATTCAACATGAGCGAAACGCGCACTGCTGCGTTTGAACGTATCGCTGCCGAGCTCGGCTACGACTTCTGCGGTGAAATGAAGATCGGCGGCAACTACGTGCCTTTCCTCATCGAAGGCAACCAGGTGCACCTCAGTGGACAGATTCCACGGGTGGGTGATGAGGTGGTCGTCACCGGCCGGGCGGGCAGCGAGGTGTCGCTGGCCGACGCCCAGCGGGCTGCCAAGGTCTGCGTGATACGAGCGCTGGCGCTTCTGCGGCAGGCGTTGGGCGACCTCGAGCGCGTCCGCAAGGTGTTGCAGCTCAATGTGTTCGTGCAGTCAGCGGAGCACTTCACGCAGCAGAGCGAAGTGGCCGACGGCGCTTCTGCAGTCCTGTATGAGGTGCTGGGTGCGGCCGGCGTGCATACGCGCACATCGGTCGGCGTCTATCAGTTGCCGAAGAATGCGACGGTCGAGCTGAATCTCCTGGCCGTCGCGCAGGACCTGCCCGGCTAGTGCCCTGCGCGGTACTGCAGCGCTTCGGCGAGGTGCGGGCGCGCAATGCTGTCTGCCTGCTGCAGGTCGGCGAGGGTGCGCGCCACCTTGAGAATTCGGTGCAGGGCACGCAGTGACAGGTTGAGGCGCTCGCCAGCCTTCTCCAGCCAGGCCTGGTCTTCCGGGCTCAATGCACAATATTGGTGCATTTTCTTCAGGGTCAGAAAGGCATTGGCACACCCCTGCCGGGTGAGCTGGCGCTGACGCGCGGCGGCAACCTGGGTGGCCAGCTCGGCGCTGCTGGTGGTCGGGCCGCTCGGCGCGAGGCTGGTGCTTTCCCGGCTGACGGTCAGGTGCAGGTCGATGCGATCCAGTAATGGCCCCGACAGCTTGGCCCGGTAGCGCTGGATCTGCTCCGGCGAGCAGCGGCAGCGTCCGCTGGGGTCGCCAAGGTAGCCACAGGGGCAGGGGTTCATCGCTGCCACCAACTGGAAGCGCGCCGGAAAGCGCACGCGGCCGTTGGCACGGGCGATGACGATTTCGCCGCCTTCCAAAGGCTCGCGCAGGACTTCCAACACCTTGCGATCGAATTCCGGCAATTTGCTTTCTGCATCAAAACACTCACGTTCTTGTCAAAGCTGAGAGCATTCAAGCCTGCTGAATGCACTGCTCTGCCCGGCAATGACTTGCTTCGTTTTGAGGGAAAAAGCTCTACAACCGCACTGGGCGCATTGAGGCTACGGATTGATGGAGCCGAGCAGTACGCCAGTTCAGTCGTGGTCAGAGTCTGCTAAGAGCGCTTGAAGGTTATCGTTGACCCGAGCGAAGAGTTCGTCAGTGCTGACAGCGCTGTCCTCGAGATATCGAGTTAGAGCTGTCCATCGGTTGAAGCTGTAGTCCAGCGCCTTGGCGATGGCAGAGCCTTCGGGCACCAACTGGCGGTGAAAGGTTCGGAGCAAGTTAACAGCAGTGCAATCTCAGGCCTTCTTGAGCGTCACTCTCGATCAGATGCTGGGCTACAGCTCTGACATCTGAGGCAGAAGACAGGACGGTTCGCAGGCGAGCTCGCTTGCGATCCGAAATAGCTTCTCGACGGTGATGTTTACTTCGCCACGCTCGATCCGCCCCATATAGCTACGGTCGATACTGCAGGCCAGCGCTAGAGCATCTTGCGAAATCCGGCAGGCCTTCCTCTGCGTTCGGATGCGTTCCCCTAACGCCTTCGCCAAGTTGTCCATGACCGTCTCAATTTCACTTGAGGCGGCACTATCGTGCGTTTGCGGACGCACGGGCCACGGATTATAATCCGCATTTCTTCCGCGCTAACGCTTCTGGTGCCGCAATGAAATCGGCCTCGTTAATCTTCGACAGGCGTCTGTATGAGCTGCTTCAGGAGGAGGGGCGCGCACGCTTCACGACTCGTGAACTGCGTGATGCCTATGCCAAGCGCCTGGAAGGCATGACGTTCCGTATCGGCGATGTGCGTCGCTACGTGTATGACCAGATTCGCCGAATGCTGCGCATGGGGTGGGTTGTACTCGATGACGAGCGACGTTCGCGGGGACAGGTCTACCACCTGCGGCCCACGCCAGCCCATCTGCAGCTGGAGCTGATCGATAACGGGTTTGAGAACAGTTTCAAAACTGCACCTGAGCCACAGCAGGAGTCGTCAGTGCTCGATGACGCGCCTGTACCGCTTGAACCGCCATCCGATGCGGAGCAGCACTTGGAGGCGCTCCATAACGAGGTCCGGCTGGACTTCCTGTCGTCGATGGGCGAGGTGGAGCGATACAAACTGCTCCTGGATGACATGCCGCAGCTTCGTGACAAGGTCGAAGCCGAGTATCTGGAGGCTAGGGACCGCAGTTCACGACTGCTGGGCCATCTCCGCGCTATCGAGAAGACACTCAAGACGCTGGCAGCTGCACGATGACCAGATTGCTACGTGACTGGCAGTTCAGCTGCATCAAAAGGGCGTTGGAGCACTTTACCGTCACGCCGCACTTCTTCTGTCAGGCAACGCCGGGTGCCGGCAAGACGCGTATGGCGGCGGAGCTGGCCAGCAGACTTCTTGAACAGGACAAGATCGATCTGGTGTTGTGCTTTGCACCCTCCTGCCAGGTAGTGGAGGGATTTCGCTCGACCTTTGCAGCCGTGCTCGGCAAGCGTCTGGATGGCCAGATAGGCGCAGTGGGAGCAGCGTTCACCTACCAGTCCATGGGATACCGCGATGAGGGGTTCTGGCAGCTGCTTGATGACTTTCGAGTGCTCGCAGTCTTCGATGAAATTCACCACTGCGCTGGTCATGACCCACTGCTCAGCAATGCCTGGGGGCAACAGATACTGCACCGGATACAAGACCGTGCAGCCTTCACCTTGGCGCTCTCCGGCACCCCTTGGCGTTCGGACGACAGGGCCATTGCCCTGGCACGTTATTCGACGCCAGAAGGGCACCTGATCTGCGACTACCGCTACGGCCTGCAAGAGGCCATTGCCGACGGAGTGTGCCGTTCTCCTCGCATTGTCCTGCTCGACAATCAGAAGGTGAAACTCACCGAGGAACTGGGCACTGATAGCACTGTGACGATGTTTCCCAGCATTGCGAAGCTGTTGGGGGAATCACCCGTCACCTACGAAGAACTGCTGCGGCACGACGAGGTGATCGAGCGACTGCTCGACCTTAGCTGCAGCAAACTGGATGAGCTTCGCCAAATCAAATCTGATGCGGCTGGCTTGGTGGTTGCCACCGACGTTGAGCACGCCCAGCAAATTGCACAAGCCCTGGCTGTCAGGGGGGAGGGTTGCCGCATCGTCACCAACAAAACCCCCGATGCGCAGCAGGTGATCAATGCGTTCAGACAGGGTGTCTGTCGGTGGATTGTGGCGGTTGGAATGATCAGCGAAGGCACGGACATCCCACGGCTGCAAGTGTGCTGCTACCTCAGCCGCATCCGCACCGAACTGCATTACCGGCAGGTTCTGGGACGAGTGCTTCGACGCACCGGCGAACCCGATGATCAGGCATGGTTGTTCATGCTGGCGGAACTGACGCTTCAGGGTTTTGCCGAGCGAATTGCGGATGACCTGCCGGATGACCTGGCGGTGCTAAACGCGTTACAGGCACCAGCCTTCACGCCAGATGCGAGGCCTGGTTTGATTGATGCTGTCGGCAATCTCGATGGGCTGGATCGCAACTCTGGAAGTGACACGGATCAGACGATTGCAGCAGTCGCTACGAACATGATTTCGCTTGGAAGCGGTGCAGCCGATACCAGTTACCAGGTGAGTTTTTCCCAGCATTACCGGCAGCAGTTACTGGCGTGCTTTTAATGCTGTGATGCCATCGCTCAATGGGAGCCGTGTCAGCGTGACTTACAGTGACAAGGAGTACTGGATTCCTGACTTTCCATGAATGCGGCATGCTCAGGTCTACAGCAAAGGAGAGCAACTGATGCATGACTACTTAGGCAATTTTCCCATTCCGGCCGAGTTGCTGCCTGAGCGCCTGCGGGTGCTTTTGGAGCCAGTCGGGACTGATCCGGCGGCGAGAGTCGAGGTGAGCAGTTTCACCGAGCAGGATCCCTATGGGCCGAACTGCGAAGTCGTGCAAATGGTGATGGCTGTTGTTGCCGAGGATGGCAAAGCGCTGCCTCCAATCCTTCATAGTGACCACGGCCTAGTGGCGTACTCCGTCCCGAGTATGGGGGAGAAGGGCTGCTGTAGAAATTTTACCCCCAGCGTCGGTGGTCACGATTACGTTGTGGCTTCTTGGGGAAGTGGCCTGTTTTTCACATACAGCCTTGCCGAGAAAGTCTGGATGACGCTGGGCCTGACGCCGCGCTGCATTGGAAATGAACATCAGCGTATGGTGTACGACGACCTTAGGCTTCCCGAATTCGGTGTCGCTGAGGGAGAGATTTCTGCTCAGTATTATTTCACCGCGTCTCGAAGCATCCGCTGGTATATGTCCAACGAGTATCTGCGCAGGTACCTCTGGTTAAGAGGTGCTCGGGGGGTGCGACAGTTCTACTACCAGGCAAAACTTCCTGACTCGCAGCAGCTACGAGAGCTGATGAATGGGGAGGTAATCCGTACGCTCGGTGAAGGAACGGGCTGGCTCGATGGCGATATACGCAAGGATGATGGTGACTACCTACTTCAGGTGTGGGCCACAGTCGAGGCAGTATCCTCCGACCTATGCCCATCGCAGAGTGCTGATGGGCTGGTGTGGCCAGGTATTGCAGGGCCAGTAACGGCCGTCTCCGCCCGAAAGATGATTGCGGGGCCCAATGTCTATCTCGATGACCGTTTTCTTGAGCGCTATGAGCAGAACGCGTTTTACGAGAGCACACCCATCCACCATGGGCATTACTGGGGCTGCAATCCGTCCTATTCGGGACAGTGGACGTTCTCAGGCTGCCAACGCATTGGGCGAAACCTGATCACGGTTCCGCTTCGGGAGCTTTATCAGGGAATCCCAGATCGCGAAGTCATTCATGCACATGCCCACGTGCTGGCTGCTGAAGCTATCGCGCATCTTGATTTGGCTGAAGAGCACATCGCTGCCAAGTCGGGTCGACTTGTTGAACAGTTGCTGATGCTGGGAGACCATCTTTCTCGCTTGGCGGCTAGCCTGGACATCAATAAGTCATCCCAAGAGCTTTTTGGGCTATCGAGGGAGCAGGTCAGAGATGAAGGGTGGTGGAGCTATTCGCAACTAGCCAAGCTCGCGCAGGTCGCTCCGCTTGCGATGTCCCAGCAATCGTTCCTGGCACGTTGCAAATCCGTTCATGAGGTTTGGCAGCGGCTACCTAACGGCTTCCTAAAGAAGCTTCTTGAAGCGGCAGGTGTCCCCAAGAAGAAAGTCGCCGACCTGGGGAGCCTGAAACTGCTGGAGGCCTTGCTGAATATCCTGATCAACCTGGATACCCATGAGGAGTCCGTGGACGCATTTAAGCGCACGGATGAGCCGGAAGGCTGGGACAAAAGGAGCACCGGGATGGCCATGCTCTTTGTCACTAATGACCTTCGCATTGCAGATGCTCATGATGCTGTAGGCGCAGTGCTGGCAAAGCTGCAGGATCGAGGTTTTGACACTGCAACGCTGCATCAAGGGTATGGGCGAGCTCTCGATTTCGTGTTCGATGGTGTCATCGATGCCTTTGAGGCGCTCAATACCCCGCTCTCTAGGATCTTGGCCAGATAATGACCTTGGTTCAACCGAGTGCATTGCGCCACATGACGTAAGTAATGACTCCCGTTCAGAGGACCAAGCAGGACTTGGTTCTCTGAACAGACCAACACAGCTTCCG
>NZ_SWDV01000039.1 GCF_005877905.1 Pseudomonas nicosulfuronedens
TCCAGTCATTCGCATGGCGATGCGTGTGCTGCTGGAAAAGGAAGGTCATGTCATCGTTGGTGAAACCGACAATGGCGTGGACGCGCTTTCGCTTGTCAAGGACCTGATTCCCGACCTGGTCGTTCTGGATATCGGTATTCCCCGCCTTGATGGCCTGGAGGTGATCAGCCGTATTTCCGCCTTCGAGTTGCCGCTCAAGGTGCTGGTGTTGACCGGGCAGAGCGCCTCGTTGTTCGCCATGCGCTGCATGCAGGCGGGGGCTTCAGGCTTTGTCTGCAAGCAAGGGGGGCTGTCCGAGCTGATCAGTGCGGTCAATGCGGTGGTCGCCGGCTACAACTACTTCCCCAGTACGGCCGTGCGCCAGACGCGTCGCAATAACGGGCAGATGGATGATCAGGAACTCATCCAGCGGCTGTCCGATCGCGAGATGGCCGTGCTCCAGTACCTCGCGAACGGTTATTCGAACAAGGAAATCTCCGAACAGATGTTCATCAGCAACAAGACGGTCAGCACCTACAAGACCCGCCTGCTGCTGAAGCTCAATGCCCATTCGCTGGTTGACTTGATCGAATTTGCCAAGCGGAACGCGCTGGTCTGAGGTGTTGGATGTGCCGCTTCCGCTTTTTCGTCAGTGTGTTGCTACTCATCTGCTGCGGATGGGTGATGGCGGAGCAGCACGATTGGGCCTCGATCAACCTGCTGGCTCGTTCGGCCGACGAGCCAGTCAGGGTGCAACTTAGCGATTCCAACTGGCAATGGCTAAGAGACAAACGCGTGCTGCGCGTGGGCGTGACCGCGCCGGATTACGCCCCGTTTGATATCACCGGCAGCGGCACTGACCTTGAAGGCATCACCGCCGATGTCGTCGGAATCATTGCCGACTCGCTCAATGTTCGAGTCGAAGTACGACGTTACCCCGATCGAGATGCCGCCGTGGCTGCGTTGTTGCGCGGAGATATCGATCTATTGAGCCGTGCCACGGGATACGAGGCTGCACGGCCAGGCGTTGTACTCTCTGTACCGTACTTCTCCAATCAACCGGTCATCATCGGGCCGGCGAGCACGCGCCTGGAAAGCAGCGAGCAGTTCGTTGGCAAGCGCATTGCGGTAGTCAGTGACTACTACCCGGCAGGGGAGCGCGATAAATACCTCACGGGTTCCACGGTGCAAAGCTATCAGTCAGTGCGCCGGGCCTTGGAGGCGGTGGCTTTCGGTCAGGCAGACCTGTTCGTTGGCGATGCATTCAGTGCGCAGTACCTGATCAGCCAGGGATATCTGGCGAATCTGAAACTCCTCAACTTTGCCAGCTTCAATGGCCAGGGTTTCAGCTTTGCCTTGAATGCTTCTGACCGGACGTTGCTGGGGATCATCGACCGTACCCTGGCCTCCATTCCTCGGCAGGTCGAGACTACCATTCAGCGTCGCTGGAGTCCCGGCGGCAGCAGTCCCATCGCTGGCCAGCGGCTCATCCTGACGCCTCAGGAGCAGCGCTGGGTGGACCGTCATCCGCGGCCGAGGGTCGTGATCGATCAGGCTTTGGCGCCCGTTTCCTTCTTCGATGCCCAGGGCCAGTTCCGAGGTATCACCGCCGACCTGCTTGAACTTATCCAGAGCCGCACCGGTGTTGAGTTCGATGTGCGCCCGCAGCCAAGCGTCACGGCGATGCTGGAGCAGGTACGTACGGGAAAAGCCGACGTTATTGCCGCGCTTACACCGACTGCGCAGCGTGAGGAATGGCTGGGTTTCACACGCCCTTACATGACCGCGTCCTTCGTGGTCGTGGTGCCGGAAGGCAGTGACTGGCTGCACAGCCTGGACGATCTCGACGGACACAGCGTCGCTGTTCCCCGAGGTTCCGTCATCGCGGACTTCATGCGTGCTCGCCATCCGCAGGTAAAACTGTTGGAAGTCGAGAACAATATCGACGATCTCTCCATGATCAGTGAAGGGAAGGTGGACGCCGGCATTCACCTGCTGTCGTCTGCCAACTACCTGATCTCCCGCTATTACCCTGACCTCAGGATCGCTCTGGCCCTGGACCGTGAGCCCGGACAGTTCTCGCTGGCGGTGTCACAGGCAGACCCGGAACTGCTCAGCATTCTCAACAAGGCGCTACTGGCCATCTCGCCTGAGGATCTGAGCAATATCACGGCGCGTTGGTCGGCCAGCGCGGAAAGGCCGGACAGCATCTGGAAGGGCTACCGCAAGCAATTCATCCAGCTCGCCTGGGCAGCAGCGTTGACGCTGCTTGTCGTGCTGCTGTGGAACGGGTGGTTGTGGCGCAAGATGCGTCGTCGTCGGGATTCGGAGAAAGAGCTCAGCTACCGTCTCGAATTCAAGCGTGCTTTGATCGATGGCATTCCTCAGCCTGTGGCAGTACGTGATCGTGATGGACGCCTGGTCACCTGCAATATCGGTTTCATCAAGGAGACCGGGATGCCTCGCGAGTCGGCAGACGGTTCACGGGTTGTCGACTGTCCCTGGTTGCAGGCAGCCGATGCGCAAGTGCTGCAGCAGATTCATCAACAGGCCATGGAGCAGGACTCAAAGGTGGCTTCCGACCTGATACTGCAGCTTCGAAGCGAGGTTCGGGAAATCTATTACTGGGCTACGCCGTACCGTGGCCCGAGTGGGGATATCTCTGGTGTCGTGACGGGCTGGATCGATGTCACCGAACGTGAACGGCTGCACCACCAGTTGGAGGCTGCGAAGGAGCAGGCAGAGGAAGCCAACCGTGCGAAGAGCACTTTCCTCGCCACCATGAGCCATGAAATCCGCACACCGATGAACGCCGTGATCGGCATGTTGGAGTTGGCACTGACCCGCTCGGATCAGGGGCACTGGGAGCGAGAGCCGGTCGAAGTGGCCTACGATTCGGCTCGCTCCCTGTTGACGCTGATCGGCGACATCCTGGACGTGGCCAAGATCGAGTCCGGACGTCTGACGCTGATGCCGGAGCGCGCCCACCTGCGCGAGTTGGTGGAGTCCGTTGCGCGCGTGTTCGATGGGCTGGCACGGCAAAAGTCCCTGGAGCTCAGGATGGAAATCGAGGCGGAGACCGCCTGCGATGTGTTGATCGATCCCCTGCGGTTCAAGCAGATACTGTCGAACCTGGTCAGCAACGCCATCAAGTTCACGGACGCCGGCCAGGTGAGGATTCGCGTCTATGGCGAGCGTGTCGCCGGTGAGCGACTGGCGCTCGAGGTGAGTGTGCAGGACAGCGGGATCGGCATTTCCGAGGATGAACAGCGCCAGTTGTTCGAGCCTTTCAGTCAAGTTGCCCGGAGTGGTGCTGCCAGTCGAGGCGGCACGGGCCTGGGGCTCACCATCTGCCGTAAGCTGGCGGAGATGATGGGCGGGACTGTACGCATGGAAAGCCGGCCCGGCGAGGGCACCACGGTCACGGTGCGCCTGTTGCTGCAGACCTTGGAAAGCCTGCCCGAATGTGACGTTGGGCGGGCGGAGGTGGTCCCGAGGACTTCCCATTCGCTGAAGGTCCTGGTGGTCGATGACCATGTGGCCAACCGGTTGCTGTTGACCCAGCAACTGGAGCACCTGGGGCATCAGGTCGAGGTGGCCTCCGACGGCTCCCAGGCATTGCAGTTGTGGCATCCGGGGGATTTCGATCTGGTCATCACCGACTGCAATATGCCTGTGCTCAACGGCTATGGTCTCGCTCGGCGTATTCGCGATCTCGAGGAAGAGATGGAGGCTGAACACTGCGTGATCTTCGGGTTCACCGCCAACGCACAGCCCGACGAGATAGAGAACTGTCGGCGAGCTGGTATGGACGATTGCCTGTTCAAACCCATTGGCCTGGATAACCTGCGGGTAAGGTTGGACGCCGTACCGAAGATTTCAGTTACTCCTGACGACTCGGTTGCTGTGGAAGAAAAACAGGGTGACGAGTTCGATCTGAAGTCACTGAGGGAGATGACCGGCGGAAATCCTGGTCTGATCCGCCGCCTCCTGGAGGAGTTGCACAGCAGCAACCGGATCGATATCGATCAGGTTCGCCCACTCTGGGAGGCAGGTGACTGGAAGCAACTGGCCGATCTGGCCCACCGCATGAAGGGGGCCGCACGCCTGGTCAATGCTGGCATGCTTCAGGACCTGTGCAGCAAGCTCGAAGGTGGCTGCAAGGACGGTCTCGACAGCAAGGAATTGCGCAACCGAGCGTTGGCCGTAGAGCAGGCGATGGCGACCTTGCAGGATGATCTGCTGCAGCAATTGCGCAAGCTGGCCGCCTAGCCTGCACGGCCGTTCAGCTCGGGCTGGAGCGGCCGGTCATTTCGCGCGCCATCTCGGTGGCATAGCTGTCGGTCATCCCGGCGATGAAGTCTGTTACGCGCAGGAAGGACCGATAGAGTGTCCAACTCGGGTCCGGCGCGTAGTGACTCAGCAAGTCGAGGATCCGCTGGTTCTTGAACGACGGCGAAGACTGGCGGTGCTGTTCCAGTACAGCGCCACAGAAGGAGTTCAGCAGGATTTCCAGGGTGGTATAGGCGCCGATCTCGTGCAGGGTCTTGCGCTTGTCCTGGAAGATCTTCTCCCTCGCCATCGCTTTGGCGCGTTGCACGCAGCGCTTGGCCGGGCCATGCATGTGTTCTACCAGGTCGCCTTGCAGGCTTCCCGCGAGCAGGGCCTTTTCCTGTTCGACGAAGGCACGAGCGGCGGCGTTGGTCAGGTGCTCGATGGCCTTGCCGCGCAGGATTGCCAGCTTGCGCCGGCGCGAGTCCTTCGGGCCGAGCTGGCGGTAGGTTTCCGGCAGGTCGTCGCCGACCAGGTCGAGCAGCAGCGCTTCGACTTCGCTGTAGTCCAACAGCTCCATTTCCACGCCGTCTTCCAGGTCGATCAGGCCGTAGCAGATGTCGTCCGCCGCCTCCATCAGGTAGACCAGCGGGTGACGTGCCCAACGCTCGTCTTCCAGTTGCGGCATGCCCAGTTTCTGGGTGATCTGCTCGAGCAGTGGAAGCTCGCTGCGGTAGCAGCCGAACTTGTGCTTCTTGTAGCCGAGGGAGTCGGCGTGGCGAGCCGTCCAGGGGTACTTCAGGTAAGTGCCGAGGGTGGCATAGGTCAGGCGCGTGCCGCCGTCGAACTGGTGGTACTCGAGCTGGGTGAGCACGCGAAAGCCCTGGGCGTTGCCTTCGAAGTGCAGAAAGTCGGAGCGTTCTTCCTCGCTCATGCCATCCAGCCAGCCGCGCCCGGCAGCCTGCTGAAACCAGTGGCGGATGGCGTCTTCGCCGGAGTGGCCAAAGGGCGGGTTGCCGATGTCGTGGGCGAGGCAGGCAGACTGCACGATCACGCCCATGTCCGACGGATCGCACCATTCCGGCAGGCGGTCACGAATGATCTCGCCAACGCGCATGCCCAGTGAGCGGCCGACGCAGCCAACCTCCAGTGAATGGGTCAGGCGAGTATGAATGTGGTCATTGCTCGACACCGGGTGCACCTGGGTCTTGCGCCCCAGGCGGCGGAAGGCACCGGAGAAGATGATGCGGTCGTGGTCCTTGTGGAAGGCGCTGCGGCCGAGCTCGGCGCTGCTGTGCACCGGTTTGCCGAGGCGCTCCCGGGGGAGCAGGGTGTGCCAATCCATTCTTCTTTCCGCAATCGAGAGAGTTACCGGCAACGCTAGCTGTTCGCGCTGGCAATCTCAATCGCGGCGCTAGAGGCCTTCGGCGTCGATATCGATGAGCAGAAGACGTCGACCCTGGTCGATGAACTGGCCTGCCGTCATGCAGTACTGGTTGGTGGTGGCGTCGCGATAGGTGTTGGAGAGTGTCAGGCGGCGTTCTTCCCAGCCTTCGGCGAGCAACTGGTAGAAGTAGGGGCGCCAGGACCAGTTGTGTCCCAGGTAGCGACGGTTCTCCTTCCAGAACAGACCGTTCCATTCCAGGTTCGGCGAAGTCTGGGTGCCGTGGCGGTCGCACTGGTAGATGCGCAGCAGGCGGCTGAAGGATTCCGGCGCCGGCGGCAGGCTGCTGAGCATGGCGCCGCCTTCTGCCCAGGGGCGCAGCATGTTCATCAGTTCGGAGAGTTGCTGGCGCAGCTGGATGAGGTTGGAACGCTCCTGCAGCTTGCGACGCACATACTGGTCGCGGCGCAGGGCAAAGGCTTCGCGGAAGGCGTCGCTGGCAGGGAATTCCAGAGCTGGCTTGGCGAACAGAAAGCCCTGCACGTAGCGCGCGCCGCACTCCAGGGCGAAGTCCATCTCCTCCTCGGTTTCCACACCCTCGGCGATGATCCAGCAGCCGGTCTTCTCCGCCATCTGCGCCAGGGCTTTCACCACTTCACCGCTCGGGCCGCCGCGGGCGGCTTCCTGGAAAAGGCGCATGTCCAGCTTGAGGATGTCCGGCTGTAGCGCCAGTACGCGGTCCAGCTGCGAGTAGCCGGCACCGAAGTCGTCGATGGCGATCCGCGCGCCAGCTTCGCGGTAGCGCGCCACCACTTCCGGCAGGCGCTGATGGGCGCCGCCCAGTTCGGTGATTTCGAAGACCACGCGCTCCGGTGGTACGCCTTGCTGCTGCAGTTGCTTGAGGCTGGGCAGCGGTTGGTTCGGGCGCAGGCGGCTGATCCAGCGCGGCGAAATATTAAGGCTGAGGA
Organism: Pseudomonas nicosulfuronedens; assembly: GCF_005877905.1. Taxonomy (GTDB): domain Bacteria; phylum Pseudomonadota; class Gammaproteobacteria; order Pseudomonadales; family Pseudomonadaceae; genus Pseudomonas; species Pseudomonas nicosulfuronedens. The sequence goes on from NZ_SWDV01000039.1 coordinate 6,604, forward strand.
ACCAGTCCTTGGGTGCTTCGTGGATGCGAGCGAGGGCAGCGTCGCGGATCTGTCGGTCGAGACGGCGCAATTCGGCCAGGCCGACTCTTGGGTTGAAGAACAACGGGCCGACCGATTGCAGGTCGCCGTTTTCCTGGCGCAGCCGGCCCAGTGCTTCGACACCGGCGATCAGGCCGGTCGCGGTGTCGATGAAGGGCTGGAAGCAGGCGATGGGTTGCCCGTCGATCAAGGGACACATCCTTAGTGGCGTGACAGGGAAGCGCTCAAGCGCAGCTCACTCTCACTTAGCAAGAATGTGGCCAGTCTAGACGTCAGAGGTGTGTCGAGGGAGCGGGAGGGTCCTGGGGCTCGGGCTTGCTGCGCATCTGCAGGATGATCGGGACGAGGGCGATGCCTACGCGCAGCAGTCGTATCCAGCGGCGCTTGCGGCCGAACAGCAACGCCAGGGCTGCGGCGCCGCCGGCGCCCCAGAGCGGGAGACTGCCGCCCAGGCTGCCGCGTACGCTCTGGCCTACATTACGAGCCTGCTTCAGAGGTTGCAGCAACAATTCGCCCTCCTGGCGAATCTGCTGGCGCTGCATTTCCATGCGCAGGAGGACGATAGCCTTGCGCAGTTCGGCTCGGGTCAGGTTGCGGGCATCGGGCATTTCGCTCATGGCAACAGTCGCTCCCGGTCGCGGGCCAGTTCTTCGAGGGTGGCGCTGAACGGCGAGCTCTCGTCGCTGACCAGCATGTGCAAGCGCCAGGCGCAGAACAGGCTGCCGCCGACGTAGAAGAGGCAGAGCCCGATGGCGGCCTGCAGGCGGTAACTGTCCCAGAACAGGATCAGCACCAGCACCGACAGGGCGACTAGCAGCAGCAGGGCGAAGACCAGCGCGAGGCCGGCCATCAGCAGCATCTGCACGGTGCGGGTCTTCTGCTCCTGCAACTCGATGCCGAGCAGTTCGACGTGCCCGTGCAGCAGGCCCAGAACCGCGGCGCCGAAGCGCCGCGGGGAAGGGGAGTTGGCCGAAGTCTTCGGCGCGGCGTCCATTCCGTCGCTCATGGATCAGCGCCGGCTGACCAGCAGGCCGAGCAGGAAGCCGACACCGGCGGCGATACCCACGGCCTGCCATGGGTGATCGCCGACATAGTCTTCGGTGGCGTCCACGGCAGCTTTGCCCTGGTCGCGCACGGAGTCCTTGGTGGAATAGATGGCATCGCGGGCGCGCTTGAGGCTCTCATGGATCTGCGCGCGCATCTGGTCGGCTTCGGCGCCGGCCAGGTCGGCCGAGCTCTGCAGGAGTTTCTCGGTGTCGCTGACGAGGGCCTGGAATTCGGCCAGGAGTTCATCCTTGGCGGCGTTCACTGCGGTCTTGCGAGGCATGTGATGCTCCTTGTGCGGGTTGAGGTTCCTAGTTTTCGAGCCCCGGGGGCGGAAGAAAGTTTCTCATAAATTCGAGCTGGGGCCGCTCTCGTGTGCGAGTTGAAGCCTAGTCGCTGATGGTTTCACTGGTGGTATGCCGCTTGCATTTCTCTGGTGCGCATGGAGAGCAGAGCGCCCCACGGCGGGGCGTTCCCGGTGCCTGAAGCGCTCGGGAATATGAGCTCAACTCACTGAAAAACATAAGGAAGTACAAGAAATTGCGAAGCTGGTCGGATGGCTCGTGGGTCATTCTGGTTCAGCACTCGGCTCCTCCGTGGTGCGCCATTGCTTCAGCGTGGTGCGACGCAGGGTCGCCGCGAGCCGTTTTGGTGCTTTCCCCTTGACCTCCGGGGCTGCCTGTAGCGATGGAAAACCTCAATAGTGCCGTAGAGACGCTGGTCCACGGCTCCAATACGCTGTTCCTCCTGATGGGCGCGGTCATGGTGTTGGCCATGCACGCGGGCTTCGCCTTCCTGGAAGTGGGTACGGTGCGCCTGAAGAACCAGGTGAATGCCCTGTCGAAGATCCTCTCGGACTTCGCCATCTCGACCCTGGCCTACTTCTTCATCGGCTACTGGATCGCCTATGGCGTCACTTTCCTGCAGCCGGCGGCGACGCTGGCGAACGAAAACGGCTACGCGCTGGTGAAGTTCTTCTTTCTGCTGACCTTCGCCGCAGCGATTCCCGCGATCATTTCCGGCGGTATCGCCGAGCGGGCCCGCTTCGGCCCGCAGTTGTGCGCCACGGCGCTGATCGTGGCCTTCGTTTATCCGTTCTTCGAGGGGCTGATCTGGAATGGCAACTTCGGCTTCCAGGATTGGTTGAAGGCCGAGTTCGGCGCGGCCTTCCATGATTTCGCCGGTTCCGTGGTGGTGCACGCTTTTGGCGGTTGGCTGGCGCTGGCGGCGGTGGTCCTGCTGGGGCAGCGCAATGGTCGTTATCGCGAGGGCCGACTGGTCGCTTTCGCGCCGTCGAACATTCCGTTCCTGGCGGCGGGGTCGTGGATTCTCATTGTCGGCTGGTTCGGCTTCAACGTGATGAGTGCCCAGTCGCTGGCAGGGGCGAGCGGGTTGGTGGCGGTGAACTCATTGCTGGCTATGGTTGGCGGCACTGTGGCGTCGCTGCTGGTCGGTCGCAATGATCCGGGATTCCTGCACAACGGCCCGTTGGCTGGGCTGGTGGCGATTTGCGCCGGCTCCGACCTGATGCACCCTATCGGAGCCTTGGCTACCGGCATGGTGGCGGGCGCGCTGTTTGTCTGGGCGTTCACCGCGACCCAGGTGCGCTGGAAGATCGACGACGTGTTGGGTGTCTGGCCACTGCACGGCCTGTGCGGTGCCTGGGGCGGCATCGCCTGCGGTATCTTTGGCCAGCAGGCGCTGGGAGGGCTGGGCGGTGTCAGTCTGGCCAGCCAGGTGATCGGGACTTTGCTCGGTGTGGTGGTGGCGTTCGCCGGCGGCCTGCTGGTGTACGGCCTGGTGAAGTCGGCGGTGGGCATCCGCCTGACGAAGGAAGAGGAGTACTACGGCGCCGACTTGTCGATCCACAAGATCGGTGCGCTCAGCCAGGACTGAATCGTCCAACGTGAAGCAAAGAAAAAGCCCGGCAGATGCCGGGCTTTTTCGTCACGCCGTGAGGGTTACCAGAGCGGCATGGTGTAGCTGACGATCAGACGGTTCTCGTCGTAATCGTTGGTGTAGTTGGTGCGCATGGTCGCGTTACGCCACTTCACGCCGAGGTTCTTCAGCGGGCCGTCCTGGAAGACATAGGCGATGTCGGTGTCGCGTTCCCATTCCTTGCCTTCGCCGTCGGTGGTGATCAGGTCGATGTTGTCACCTTTCACGTAGCGGGTCATGAAGGTCAGGCCGGGGATGCCGAGGCCGGCGAAGTTGTAGTCGTAGCGAGCCTGCCAGGATTTCTCGTCCTTGTTGGCGAAGTCGCCAATCTGGATGTAGTTCACCAGGTAGGGGTCGGTGCCGTTGATGTAGGCGAAGCCGGTGTCGCCGCTCATCTTCTGGTAGCCGACGCCGAAGGCGTGGTAGCCCAGGGCATAGGTGAACATGGCGTTGAGCGCCTTGTTGTCGACGTTGCTGCCGCCGTCGTCATCGGACTTGGCCCAGCGGATATCGGACTTCAGCGACTGCTTGTCGGCGATCGGCAGCACGTGGATCAGGCCCAGGTAGTGCTGTTTGTAGATGTCTTCCAGGCCGCCGTAGTGGTAGCTGGTGCTGAGGCTGTCGGTCCACTTGTAGGTGAGGCCGCCGAACAGGAATTTGTTGCTCGTGGTGGCATCGCCCAACTTGATGTTGCGCTTGCCACCGCCGGTGATGGTCATGTCCTCGTAGTCGGAGGAGTCACGCTGGTTCACCTGGTAGAGGCGGCCGCCATCGACGGTCAGGCCGTCCAGCTCCGCGGAGTTCAGGGCGAAGCCGCTGAAGGTCTGCGGCAGCAGGCGGGTATCGTTGAACTGCACCACCGGCATTTTCGGCATCAAGGTGCCGCCCTTCAGGGTGGTCTTGGATGCACGCAGTTTGGCGGTAACGCCCAGGTCGCCGTAGCTGTCTTCGGCGCGGCCGTCACTGCGCGAGCGCTGTAGCAGGCCTGTGCCGCTGCGGTCAGGCGAGGAATCGAGTTTCAGGCCCAGGGTGCCCAGGGCGTCGACGCCGACACCGATAGTGCCGTCGGTATAGCCCGATTCGTACTTGAGGATGAAGCCCTGGGCCCATTCCTCGGCCTTGTTCTGGGTAGGGGCCGGGCTGTCCTGGCGGAAGTCGCGGTTGAAGTAGAAGTTGCGCAGTTCGACGGTGGCCTTGCTGTCCTTGATGAAGTCGGCATGGGCAATGGTCGGAACGGTCAAGCTGGTACCCAGCGTGGCCAAAGCCACGGCACGGGCGATCGGGGTCTTGCTCATTGTTATTGTCTCCTCGAGCGCTTGGGGCAGTTTGATGATGCCGACTGGATCAGGGTCGGCATGTCAATCTGTTACAGCCTATCTACTAAATCATTACCGAATGTTGACGACCCTTAGACCTTAGTCGCTGATTAGTGAGCTGGCTATTGAAGCGCTGGGCGGCGACTGGCGTGGCTTTCACTGAATCCAGTGGGGGTAGTAGCCCAGTTTGTCCTGCACCTGGGCGTCATGGGCGGGCACCACGGTGAGGTTTGGATAGGCAAGCATCAGTTCGTGCACGCGGGCCACTTCGGCCAGGGTCTGGTCACGGTCGCTGTCTACCAGCTTGCGGCTGACCCAGAACTTCTCGCGGGGACCGGTGAAGCCGGACAGGCGCCAGGTGGTGTCGCCGCTGAAGAAGAAGCGCCGGCCATCTTCGAGGGTAATGAACAAGCCGACCGAGCCAGGCGTGTGACCACGCATCGGTACCAGCACCAGGCTGCCGTCGCCGAACAGGTCGAGGCTGCGGTCGTAGCCCAGGAAAGGGCCGGACTCGAACTGGAAGGGCGTCCACATCACCGGATGGCGGAACTGGCTGGGAAACACGGCCGGTGGCCGGGCGATGTGGGCGTAATTGATTTCCTCGTAGGTCGCCCAGACCGGCACGTCGGGGAAATCCGCGAGGCCCGAGGCGTGATCCCAGTGGGCATGGGACAGGATGATCCGATCGAGGCGGATGCCGCTTCCCTGTAGTTGCTCGCGCACCGGTTTCAGCCCTTCGTACTGGAACAGCGGCTTGTCCCACCAGGGCATGTCCTGCTTGAACTGTGCGTCCGCCTGACTTCCCAGGCCGGTGTCGAACAGCAGGGTCGCGGCGTGGTGCTGGATCAGCACGGCGGTATGGTTGAGTGGGACCTTTTGCGTCCAGCCGCCTCCGGCCACGGTAAATGCATCCAGGGTCGTGACACCGGAAGTGCGGATCAGCGAAAAGCGCAGGCCGGCAGCCTGGACGTTCAGGCAGGCAAGGGCGAGCAGCCCGGCCAGCAACAGGGGTGGCAGACGCATCGGAATTTCCTGTTCGTGGAGCGCAAGGGAGCGCCGCCGTATGGGCGGCGGCGCGGTCAATTACAAGAGAATCAGAAAAGAGTCAGAAGGCGGGTTGCGCGACGTAGCCGGGCAGGGCGCGCACACGGGCCAGCCAGTCCTGCACATAGGGATAGCCGGATGGCTCCAGGCCTCCTTCCGTCGCCAGGGTGACGTAGGGGTAGACGGCAATGTCGGCGATGCTCGGCTTGTCCGTTTGCGCCAGCCAGCGGTGGTCGGCCAGCGTGGCGTCCAGCAGTTCCAGCGCATGACGCCCCTTGGCCTGAGCGGCAGCCAGGTCACCAGGACGTTTGAACAACTGGATCACCCGCGCCATCGCCAGTCCGTGCTGCACCTCGTTGGCCGAGAAGCTCAGCCAGTTGGCGATGCGCCCCTGGGTAACGGCGTCCTGCGGGTACCAGTGCGGCTCGGCGTACTGCCGGGCGAGGTAGGCGAGGATGGCATGGGAATCGCCCAGGCGCAGTTCGCCATCTTCCAGTGCTGGCACCTGGCCGCGCGGGTTGATCGCCAGGAAGGCGGGGCGTTTGTGCGCACCGCCCATCAGGTCCACCGGCAGCAGCTCGGCTTTCTGGCCAATGAGCCCGAGGAACAGGCGAACCTTGTAGCAGTTGCCGGAAAGCGGGACGTCGTGGAGTTTCATGGCGGGAGTCCTTTGCGATGTTGTTGTGGGGACGACGAGATAGATATTAGACAGACAGGTCTGTATAGTTCAAGCGAATTGACCGTCCACCAATCGGCATCCGCATTGTCGCCGTCGACAGTGGTCCGGCTCCCCACGAGCGCCGAGCCTCGCGCATAATGTCCGGTCAGGAGGTAATGCCATGGCATCCAGCAAACGCGAGCTGCTGCTCACCACCGCCCAGGATCTCTTCTACCGTGAGGGCTATCACGCCACCGGTATCGACCGAATCCTTGCCGAGTCGGGCGTCGCGAAGATGACGCTGTACAAGCACTTCAAGTCCAAGGACGAGCTGATCATGGCGGCGCTGGAAGAGCGTCATGCCCGCATGGTCGAGCGCGTGGAAGCGGCCGAACGCATCCTCGCACCGCGCGAGGCGATCCTGGCGGTCTTCGACGGCCTGCAGGAAGTGCTCAATGGCCCGGACTTCTGCGGCTGCGCCTTTATCCACGCCGCCGGCGAGTTCCACGACCGCGAGCATCCCATCCACCAGCAGGCCGCCGAGCACAAGGCCTTTCTCGGCCGCTTCTTCGCAGCCCAGCTATCGCGATTGGGGGCGACGGAGCCGGAAGCCCTGGCCCGCCAGCTGCAATACCTGCTCGAAGGCGTGCTGGTGATGGCCCACATGCAGGGGCCGGCGCAGCAAGGGCGAGAAGCCCGCGCCGTGGCAGACACGCTGCTCAAGCACGCTGGAGTCTGAATTCATGTCATCCACTCAGGAGCCCTCCATGCCTCCGGAATGCCAACTCTTCGGCACCCTTGGCTGCCACCTCTGCGAAGTGGCCGAAGCCGTGCTGATGCCCTTCGTCGAGCACGGCCTGCTGGTCGAACTGGTGGACATCGCCGACCGCGAGGAATGGGTCGAGCAATACGGCCTGACCATTCCCGTCCTGCGCCGCTGTGATTCCGGTGCTGAGCTCAACTGGCCCTTCGACGCCGAGCAGGTCGCTGTCTTCCTCAGCCGCTGATGCCTTCGGCGGCTTTCCCCTCCTCAATCAACCGATGCGAGGCGCATTGCAATGAAGATCGGATTTCTCGGATTGGGCGGCATGGGTGCTGCCATGGCTGCCAACCTCATCAAGGCCGGCCACCAAATCGTTGTGTGGAATCGCTCGCCCGGCGCCGCCGAGCCATTGGTAGAGCTGGGAGCCATCGCCGCCGTCACACCCGTGCAGGCGTTCGATGTCGAGTTGGTGATTTCCATGCTGGCCGACGATGCCTCTACCCGTGCCGTGCTGCTCGACAGCGGCGCCCTGGCTTCGGCCAAGGCCGGGCTGGTACACCTGAGCATGGCCACGCTGTCCACTGCCTTCGTGGGTGAGCTGGTCGAGCTGCACCGCGAGCAGGGCGTCGAGTTCGTTGCCGCGCCGGTATTCGGTCGCACCGATGTCGCCGCCGCCGGCAAACTGAATATCCTGGTGGCTGGCCCCGAGGCGGCCATCGCCAAGGCGCAGCCGGTGCTCGATGTGCTGGGGCAGAAGACCTGGCCGCTGGGTGACGACCCGCTGCGCGCCGTCGCCGTGAAGATCGCCGGCAACTTCATGATCGCCAGTGCCATCGAGGCGATGGGGGAGAGTGCCGCGCTGGTGAAGACCTACGGCGTGGCGCCGGGCGAGTTCATGGAGATCATGGGTAACACCCTGTTCAACGCGCCGGTCTACCGCAACTACGGCGCGCAGATCGCTGAGCAGCGCTTCGATCCGGCTGGCTTCCGCCTGGTGTTGGGGCTCAAGGATGTCGGCCTGGCGCTGTCGGCCGGGCATGAGCAACGCGTGCCGCTGCCGCTTGCCAGCGTCCTGCGTGACAATCTTCTCGAAGCCATCGCCCACGGTGACGGCGAGCTGGACTGGAGCGCCCTGTCGCAGGTTGCGCTGCGCAAGTCCGGGCAGCTCTGATTCGCCCATGAAAAAGCCCGTCCAACAGGACGGGCTTTTTCATGCCTGTGAATTCTTCGTCCGAGGAAAATTGCAGGCAATAAAAAACCCGCCGTTAGGCGGGTTTTTCGGGATTTGGTCGGAGCGACTGGATTCGAACCAGCGACCTTCTCGTCCCGAACGAGACGCGCTACCAAGCTGCGCTACGCTCCGTTTGATGGCGCGCATTCTACCGAAAAACATTTGATGCACAAGGGGTTAGCTAAAAATTTTTGAAAAAAATTTCCAGGCCCCCTGAATACACGAACGCCCCGCAGACCGATCAGGGCCTGTGGGGCGTTCGTACCACCGGGAGAATCAGAGGTCCTTGACGGTCCGTACCTGATCCTTGTTCACGCGGGCGGTTTTGCCATCCAGCTGTTCGAACTCATAGAAGCCGGATTCTTCGTCGTACTTGGGTTTGTCGACCGACTGAATCTCGCGTCCATCGTTCAGGGTGATGACGGACGGGGTGGAGCAACCAGCGAGCACGCTAAAGCCCAGGGCGAGCAGGAAGGCGGGAAGCATCCGTTTGTTCATGGGTGAATCTCCTGATGAGCGAACATAAAAGTACGAAAAGTCTGACCGGAAGCTTTGCAGCATAGTTCCCGGAAAATATTCGCCTGTGTCGCTATCGGGCGTGATAGAGCAGCTCCGGGGTATTCAGATTGGCCAGGCGCGGGTCATCGGCCGGGCAATCCACGGCCTGCAGGCCCAAGTTCGAGAACACATGGCGCGGGCTGCGATCGCCCTGGTTCCAGGCAGCTTCTATCTGTGCCCGCATTGCCACCGGGATGATGCTGAACAACGGCTCCCACTGCGTGCCGCAGCGCAGCATGTGCACGAGGTCCGGCGCGGCGGCGGATGCGCGTAGCAGGCGCTCCAGCAGGTCGGCATCCAGGCGCGGCGCATCGCAGGGCAGTACCAGCAGGTGGGTGTGGCGTGCACTGGCCAGGCCTGCGCGAATGCCGGCCAGCGGACCGGGGAAGTCCGTGCTGTCGTCCTGCACCAGACGGTCGGCGAAGCCGGCGTAGAGGTCCGCGTTACGGTTGCAGGAGATGATCAGGTCGTCGCTGAACGGGCGGGCGAGGGCGGCGGCGTAGCTCACCAGCGGGCGGCCCTGCCATTCCAGCAGGCCCTTGTCCTGGCCGCCCATGCGCTGGCCGCGTCCTCCGGCGAGAATCAGGACGGAACAGGAGGGCAGCGGGGCTTGTGGCATGTCAGGGTCTCCGGGGCGGGCCTGTGATATAACACCGCGCATTCCAACCTCACAAGCAAGGGCCCTCATCATGAGCCACAAGGCCGAGCAGCCATTCGTCCCGCTGAACATTGCCGTTCTCACCGTCAGCGACACCCGCACCCTGGAAACCGACACCTCCGGCCAGCTGTTCGTCGACCGCCTGAAGGCCGCCGGCCATAACCTGGCCGCTCGCGTCCTGCTCAAGGATGACCTCTATCGCATCCGTGCCCAGGTAGCGACCTGGATCGCCGAGGACGAAGTGCAGGTCGTGCTGGTGACCGGCGGCACCGGTTTCACTGGCCGCGACAGTACTCCGGAGGCGGTAACCTGCCTGCTGGACAAGGTAGTGGACGGTTTCGGTGAGCTGTTCCGGCAGATTTCCGTGGCCGACATCGGCACCTCCACCGTGCAGTCCCGCGCGCTGGCCGGCCTGTCCAACGGCACCCTGGTCTGCTGCCTGCCGGGTTCCACCAATGCCTGCCGCACCGCCTGGGATGGCATCCTCGGCGAACAGCTGGACGCCAGCCATCGTCCGTGCAACTTCGTGCCGCACCTGAAGAAGGCGGCGCCCTGCGAGAGCCGCGGATGAGCTGCTGCGACAAGCCGGGGCTGCTGCCGGTCGAGGACGCCCTGGCACGCCTGCTGACCCTGGCGGAGCAGTCCCCGATCCTCGATATCGAAACTCTTCCGCTGAGCGAGGCAGATGGCCGCGTACTGGCCGAGCCGCTGCTCGCCGGGCTGGACCTGCCGCCTTGGCCGAACAGCGCGATGGACGGCTATGCGTTGAGCCAGGCCGACTGGCAGGGCGAGGCGTTGCCGGTCAGTCAGAAAATCTTCGCCGGGCAGGCGGGCGAGCCGCTGTTGCCGGGCACTTGCGTGCGCATCTTCACTGGCGCACCGATACCCGAAGGCGCCGATTGCGTCGAGATGCAGGAGAACGTCGAGGTCCTGGAAGACGGCCGCGTACGTTTCCTCGAAGCGCTCGAGGTGGGGCAGCACGTGCGCCCGCAGGGCCAGGAAACCCGCAAGGGCGACTGTGTGTTGCCGGCGGGCACGCGGCTGGGGCCGATCGAGATCGGGCTGGCCGCCTCCCTCGGCCATGCCGAACTGACTGTGCGCCGCCGTCCGCGCGTAGCGCTGCTGTCCACCGGCGATGAGCTGGTGGAGCCGGGCCAGCCACTGGCACCCGGGCAGATCTACAACAGTAACCGCCATCTGCTGCGCACCTGGCTGCAACGTTTTGGTTGCGACGTGGTGGACGCCGGCATTCTCCCGGATGACCTGGAGCGCACCCGCGCCGCGCTGGCCGGTCTTTCGAATGTCGACCTGATTCTTTCCACTGGCGGCGTGTCGGTCGGCGAGGCGGACTTCCTCGGTGCGGCCCTGCGCGAAGCGGGCGAGCTGGCGTTGTGGAAGCTGGCGATCAAGCCGGGCAAACCGCTGACCGTTGGCCATTACCAGCAGGTGCCGGTGATCGGCCTGCCGGGTAATCCCGCGTCCACCCTGGTGACTTTCGCGCTACTGGCGCGGCCCTACCTGATGCACCGTCTCGGCATGCAGAAGGTCGAGCCGCTGCGCTTGCAGGTGCCCGCCGGATTCAACTGGACCAAGCCGGGCAACCGCCGCGAGTACCTGCGTGCGCGCCTGGAGAATGGCCGCGCAGTGCCCTATGCCAACCAGAGTTCTGGTGTGCTGCGCAGCGCAGCCTGGGCCGAAGGACTGGCGGAAGTGCGCGAGGGGACGACCCTGGCTGAAGGCGATTGGTTGACCTTCATTCCGCTCAGCGAACTGCTGGACTGAGTGTTGGGAGCACAATGAAGAACGCCGGTCTCAGACCGGCGTTTTTTTATGCTGCTGGCGGTACTCGCCGGGCGTCTGGTCGGTCCAGCCCTTGAAGCTGCGATGGAACGAGCGCGACTCGGTGAAGCCCAGGTACTGGGCGATGTCCTGGATCGGCAGGTCGCTGTGAACCAGATAGTGCTCGGCCAGTTCCTGACGCAGTTCGTCGAGGATCTGCTGGTAGCTGGTGCCCGCCTGCTGCAGGTGGCGCTGCAGGGTGCGCACGGTCATGTCGAAGCGCTCGGCGACGCGCTCCTTGCGCGGCAGGCCATCCTTGAGCAGCAGGCGCAGGGCGTTCTTTACCCTCAGTGGCAGCGGCTCGTCGTCGTCCAGCTCGGCCATCAGCGCCAGGGCGTGTTCTTCCAGGGTGCGCAGCAGGTTGGCGTCAGCCTGACGCAACGGATAGCTCAGCAACTGCAGGGGGACCAGCAGGGCGCTGAAGGGCTGCTCGAAACGCACCGGGCAGCCAAACAGCTGCTCGTACTCGGTGACGTCGGTGCCTTCGGGCTGCGCGTGCTCGAACCAGACCTCCTGGGGCGAGCCATTGGTGTCGGCGATCCAGCGCGCATAGAGCAGCCAGGACGCCAGCACGTTTTCCACCATGTGCCGGCGGATCTGCGCAGCCTCGTGGCGACAGTTCCAGATCAGCTTGATGTGGTCCGCGCCAGGCTCCAGACGGCTGACGCCCATGTCGCCGACGAGCTTCTCGTAGGGAATGATGCGGCCCATGGCTTCGCCCAGGTTGGCGCAGTTCATGGTGATGTAGCCGAGCACGCTCCACGAGCCCGGCTGCACGAAGCGTGCGGAGTGCAGGCCGAACAGCGGATCGCCGGAATGCGCACTCAGGTGTTGCAGCAGGCGCTCGTGGGCTTCACTGGGCAGGCGCTGGCTGTTGTCGCTCAGTTGCGAACGCTCCAGGCCCGCTGCCTGAAGGGCGACGTCCAGGTCCATGCCGAGCGATTCGGCGTGGCGCAGGTACTTCAGCAGTGCAGGGACGGATGTGTAGCCGAGGGAATGCATGGCGTGAGTTCTTGTTCTGGGTGTCTCGATCGGCAACTGCGCCTGTCTTGATCCGACAGTGACAGGGCAGGGCGGCTGGCTAGTATAGGCAGCCATCAAGCGGCACCGAAATAGCAATCGAAATTGCAGACAGAGACGCTGAATAAAAGGAGCGGGCATGCGACGCTGGAACGGCTGGGGTGAAGAAACGACGGTGGTGGAACTGCCCGATAACGGGCGTGGCTTTCTCGCCGATCTGGTCGGCCCTGGCCTGACGCTGCCGGACGCGACGCTGGAGCAGGTGCTGGCCAAGGTGCCGGTTTCGCGCCTGCCCGAACATCCGCTGGTGGTGCGCGAGGCCCGCGACCGGCTGCTGCACGCCCGCGGCCAGAGCCTGCCGGACTGGCTGGCGATGCGCGAAGGCGACTTCGGCGTGTTCCCCGATGGCGTGGCCTACCCACAGACCGCCGAGCAGATTCGCGAGCTGCTGAAGTTCGCCGAGCTCTGGGACTGCCTGGTGATCCCCTACGGCGGCGGTACTTCAGTGGCCGGCCACATCAACCCGCCGGTGTCCGACAAGGCGGTGCTCACGGTTTCCCTGGAGCACATGAACCGCCTGCTGGAACTGGACGAGCAGAGCCTGATCGCCACCTTCGGCCCCGGCGCCAACGGCCCGCAAGTAGAAAGCCAGCTGCGCGCCCGTGGCTATACCCTCGGTCACTTTCCGCAGTCCTGGGAGCTCTCCACCCTCGGTGGTTGGGTTGCCAGCCGTTCCAGTGGCCAGCAGTCGCTGCGCTACGGACGCATCGAGCAACTGTTCGCCGGCGGCACTCTGGAAACCTTCGCCGGCAGCCTGGAGATTCCGACCTTCCCGGCGTCCTCCGCCGGTCCGGACCTGCGCGAAGTGGTCATGGGTTCCGAAGGTCGCTTCGGCATTCTCTCGTCGGTGAAGGTGCGGGTCACGCGCATCGCCGAGGACGAGCGCTTCTACGCGGTATTCCTGCCGTCCTGGGAGCAGGCGCTGGAAGGCATCCGCACCCTGGTGCAGGCGCGCGTACCGCTGTCCATGCTGCGCCTGTCCAATGCCGTGGAAACCACCACCCAGCTCGCACTGGCCGGCCATCCGGGGCAGATCGCCTGGCTGGAGCGCTACCTGAAGCTGCGCGGCGCGGCCGAGGGCAAGTGCATGCTGACCTTCGGCGTCACCGGCGATCGCGCCCAGAATGCGATCTCGCTGCGTGCTGCACGGCGCATTCTCAAGGCCTTTGGCGGCGTGTTCACTGGCACCCTGCTGGGCAAGAAGTGGGCGCAGAACCGCTTCCGCTTCCCCTACCTGCGCGAAGCGCTGTGGGAGAACGGCTACGTAGTCGACACCCTGGAAACCGCCACCGACTGGTCCAACGTCGACAATCTGCTGAACCGTATCGAAAACAGCCTGCGTGAGGGCCTGGCCGCCGAAGGCGAGCGCGTGCATGTGTTCACCCACCTGTCGCACGTCTATGGCGAAGGCTCGAGCATCTACACCACCTACGTGTTCCGCCCGGCGGCCAGCTATGCGCAGACGCACGAGCGCTGGCGCAAGCTCAAGCACGCTGCGAGCCAGACCATTGCCAATCACCGCGGCACCATCAGCCACCAGCACGGCGTGGGCAAGGACCACGCGCCCTATCTGCCGGTGGAAAAGGGCCCGCTGGGCATGGCGGCGATCAAGGCGCTGGCCGGGCATTTCGACCCGTCCGGCCGGCTGAACCCCGGCACTCTGCTGCAGGACTGAGCCGATGCCTGCCTGGAATGCAGCCTGGCGTGCCGAGGCGTTGCCGGAACTGGCGGCGCGCGACTGGGATCTGCTCGTGGTCGGCGGTGGAATCACCGGCGCTGGCATCCTGCGCGAGGCCGCACGGCGTGGCTGGCGCTGCCTGTTGATCGAGCAGCGCGACTTCGCCTGGGGCACTTCCAGCCGCTCGTCGAAGATGGTTCACGGTGGGCTGCGCTACATCGCCAAGGGGCAGTTCGGCCTGACCCGCGACTCGGTGCGCGAACGCCAGCGCCTGCTGGGCGAGGCGCCGGGGCTGGTCGATCCGCTGAGCTTCATCATGCCGCACTACCAGGGCGGCTTCCCCGGCCCGCGCGTGTTCGGCACGCTGCTGTCGCTGTACGACGCGCTGGCGGGGCGGCGCAATCACCTCTTCCATCGCCTCGAAGAACTGCGCTACCTGGCGCCGGGCCTGAAGGAAGACCGCCTGTTGGGCGGTACCCGCTTCCAGGACGCGGTGACTGACGACGCACGCCTGGTGATGCGTGTGCTCGGCGAAGCGCGCGCCGAAGGCGGTGAAGCCCTTAACGGCTTGAAGGTGATCGAACTGGACCGCCGAGATGGTCGCGTTCAGGGACTGGTCGCCGAGGACAGCGAGAGTGGCCAGCTCTTCACTTTCCGCGCCCGTGCCGTGGCGCTGGCTACTGGCGCCTGGGCCGATGCGCTGCGGCAGAAAAACGGCGGCGAGCATATTCGCCCGTTGCGTGGCAGCCATCTGCTGCTGCCGGCCTGGCGCCTGCCGGTGGCCCACGCCTTCAGCTTCATGCATGGGCAGGACAAACGCCCGGTGTTCGTCTTCCCCTGGGAGGGTGCGACTGTGGTCGGTACCACCGACCTGGATCACCGCGACACGCTGGACGATGACGCTGCCATCAGCCGCGAGGAAGTGGATTACCTGCTGGCCGCCTGTGCGCAGCAGTTTCCTTCTGCACAGATCACCGCCGGCGATGTGCGCTCCACCTGGGCCGGCGTGCGTCCGGTGGTCAGCGATGGCGCGCCATCGCTCAAGCCCTCGGACGAGAAGCGCGAGCACGCGTTGTGGGTCGAGCCGGGCTGTGTGACCTTGGCCGGCGGCAAGCTGACCACCTTCCGCCTGCTGGCGCTGGAAGTTCTGGCGGCCTGTGCGCCGATGCTGGAGCGGCCGCTCGAGGCAGCCGGCGAGCAGGTCTTCGAGCCTGTCGAAACTGTCGAAACTGTCGATCTGCCGGGGCTGACGCCGCCGCAGCAGACCCGCCTGCGCGGCCGACATGGTCGGGCGCTGCCGGAGCTGGCGCGGGTGCTGAAAACCGTGGGTAGCGAATGCATCGGTCATACCGATTCGCTCTGGGCCGAGCTGGCCTGGGCGGCGGAGGGGGAGCTGGTGCTGCACCTGGATGACCTGCTGTTGCGCCGTACCCGCGTCGGCCTGCTGCTGGCCGATGGCGGCGCCCACGAGCTGCCGAGGATTCGCGCGCTGTGCCAGCCACGCCTGGGTTGGGATGACAACCGGTGGAAACGCGAAGAACAGGACTACCTGGCGCTGTGGCGTCGCTGCTACAGCCTTCCGCACTGACCGAGAGAGACATGAACAACAGCATGGATAACAACAACTACCTGCTGGCCATCGACAATGGCACCCAGAGCGTGCGTGCGCTGCTCTTCGACCTCCAGGGCAATCTGGTGGGCAAGGGCAAGGTCGAGCTGGAGGCCTATTTCTCCTCGCAGCCCGGCTGGGCCGAGCAGCACCCGGACTACTACTGGGAGCAACTGGGCGAGGCCTGCAAGCGCCTGTGGGCCAGTGTAGACATCGACCGCAGCTGCATCCGTGGCGTCTCGCTGACCACCCAGCGCGGGACGGTGATCCATGTCGACGAGGCCGGCCAGGCTCTGCGCCCGGCGATCATCTGGCTGGACCAGCGCCGCGCCGAGCTGGGCGAGTCGATCAAGGGGCCTTGGGGATGGCTGTTCAAGCTGGTGGGCGCGCAGGGCGCGGTGGATTACTTCCGCACCCAGGCCGAAGTGAACTGGGTCGCCCAGCAGCAGCCGGACATCCACCAGCGCACGCACAAGCTGCTGCTGCTCTCGGGCTTTCTCACCCAGCGCCTGTGCGGCCGCTACGTGGACTCGGTGGCCTGCAGCGTGGCCTACCTGCCGTTCGACTACAAGAAGCTGCAATGGGCTGCGCCGCGCGATTGGAAATGGCAGGTGCTGGACGTGCGCCACGAACAGCTGCCCGAGCTGTTCAAGCCCGGCGAGAAACTGGGTGAGATCAGCGCCGAAGCCAGCCGGCTGACCGGGATTCCCGAGGGCCTGCCGCTGATCGCCGCCGGCGCCGACAAGGCCTGCGAAGTGCTCGGCGCGGGCGCCATCGATCCGACCGTGGCCTGCCTGTCCTACGGCACCACCGCGACCATCAACACCACTCGCTCGCGCTATCTGGAGACTATCCCGCTGATTCCGCCTTACCCGGCGGCGATTCCCGATCACTTCAATACCGAAGTGATGATCTACCGCGGCTTCTGGATGGTCAGCTGGTTCAAGCGCGAATTTGGCCTGCGCGAGATGCAGCGCGCGCAGGAGCTGGGTATCGAGCCGGAGAAATTGTTCGACGAACTGGTCAACAGCGTGCCCGCCGGCTCCATGGGGCTGATGCTGCAACCCTACTGGACGCCGGGCATCCGCGAGCCGGGGCTGGAGGCGAAGGGCTCGATCATCGGCTTTGGCGACGTGCACACCCGCGCGCATATCTATCGCGCCATCCTCGAAGGCCTGGCCTACGCGCTGCGCCAGGGCAAGGAGCGCATCGAGAAGCGCTCCGGCACCCGCATCCAGCGCCTGCGCGTGGCCGGCGGCGGTTCGCAGAGCGATGCGGCGATGCAGCTTACCGCCGACATCTTCGGCCTGCCGGCGGAACGCCCGCATGTCTACGAAGCTTCCGGCCTGGGCGCAGCCATCGACTGCGCGGTGGGACTGGGGCTTTATCCGGACTTCACCAGCGCCATCGCCGGCATGACCCGTGTCGGTGATGTCTTCCACCCGCGCCCCGAGGCGCAGCGCACCTACGAACGGCTGTACAGCGAGGTCTACCAGCGCATGTACAAGCAGCTCAAGCCGCTGTACCAGAGCATCCGGGAGATCACCGGGTACCCGGCCTGACCGGCAAATCAAGTGGGAGGAATTTTCCTCGCGCTAGTCTGAGTCCATATCCAGTGGACTCACCGGGAGGAAACCCGCCATGACACAACCCAAGGCCCTGCTGATCCTGCACGGCAAGCAAGCTGCCAACGAAGAGGTCCGCGCCGCCGTACTGGCCACGCGCGAGACGGGTCGAGCGCTGGATGTCAGGGTGACCTGGGAGGGCGGGGACGCCCGACGGCTGGTGGAAGAGGGGCTGGCGGCGGGCTACACGACGCTGATCGCCGGCGGCGGCGATGGCACCGTCCGTGATGTCGCCGAGGCGCTGGCCCAGGCCGGTGGCAAGGCGAGCCTGGCGATCCTGCCGCTGGGCACCGCCAACGACTTCGCCCGTGCCGCCGGCGTGCCATTGGAGCCGGCCGCTGCGCTGGCCCTGCTGGAGGTGCCGGCGCGGCCCATCGACCTGGGCGAAGTGGACGGACAGATGTTCCTCAACATGGCTACCGGCGGCTTCGGCTCGAAGGTCACGGCCAACACTCCGGAAGACCTGAAGAAGCTGCTCGGCGGAGCGGCCTACCTGCTCACGGGGCTGACGCGCTTTTCCGAAGTGCATGCAGCGCAGGGGCGCTTCACTGGGCCGGATTTCGAATGGGAAGGCGAGTTCCTTGCCCTGGGTATCGGCAACGGCCGGCAGGCGGGCGGTGGACATGTGCTCTGCCCACAGGCGACGGCGGATGACGGGTTGCTGGACGTAAGCATCCTGCCGACCCCGCAGGACATGGTCGGTACGCTTGGCGCATTGCTCGGCAGTGGCTTCGGTGCGCAGGATGTGTTCATCCGCGCGCGGGTGCCCTGGGTCGAGGTGGAGGCTCGCGAGGGGCTGGACGTCAACCTCGACGGCGAGCCGCTGGAAGGTCGCAAACTTCGCTTCGAAGTCCGCCCGGCGGCGCTCTCCATGCACTTGCCGGCGGATTCGCCGCTGCTTTCGTCCGTCGGGCGGCTCGGCGCACCAATGGGCTGAGCAGTCTGGCCCGGACCGGACAAGTCGTGCATGATGGCGCACGGCCAGTATCTTGTTCTGCAGGATTCGGCCGATAGCGTTCCCGCACGACTCATTCCGAATCTGGAGCAGGCATGGCCGGTATTCTCGACACTGTCGATCAACGCACCCAACTGGTAGGCGAGAACCGCCTGGAAATCCTGGTCTTCCGCCTGGCCGGGCGGCAGCAGTTCGCGATCAACGTGTTCAAGGTGCAGGAAGTGCTGCAACTGCCGCGCCTGACCCTGATCCCGCAGCGCCACCCGATGATCTGCGGGGTGATCAACCTTCGCGGCCAGACCCTGCCGGTGATCGACCTGTCTCGCGCCATCGGCATGCGCGCGCTGACCCCGGATGCCAACAGCACCATCATTGTCACCGAGTACAACCGCTCGGTGCAGGCCTTCCTGGTGGGCGGCGTGGAGCGCATCCTCAACCTCAACTGGGAGTCGATCCAGCCGCCGCCCGGTGGCGCCGGCCGCCAGCATTACCTGACCGCGATCACCAAGGTGGAGGACCGCCTGGTGGAGATCATCGACGTGGAGAAGGTGCTCGCCGAGATCGTGCCGATGAACACCCGCGTTTCCAGCGACCGCCTGGACGACAAGCTGCTCAGCCAGACCCGTGGCCGCGAAGTACTGGTGGTGGACGATTCCAGCGTTGCCATCTCCCAATTGCGTGACACCCTTGGCCAGCTCGGCCTGCGCCTGCACGTGGCCACCGATGGCTTGCGCGCGCTGCAGCAGCTCAAGCGTTGGGCAGACGAAGGCATCGACATGGAAGAGAAACTGCTGATGGTCTTTACCGATGCCGAGATGCCGGAGATGGACGGCTACCGGTTGACCACCGAGATCCGCAACGACCCGCGCCTGCGTGACCTCTACGTGGTGCTGCACACCTCGCTGTCGGGCAGTTTCAACGACGCCATGGTGAAGAAGGTCGGCTGCGACGACTTCCTCTCCAAGTTCCAGCCCGACCAACTGGTGGAAGTGGTGCGTCGTCGGTTGCAGAAGGTGCCGGCCTAGCTGCTTTCCGCAGGAGGGGGCGCCTGGTTCATACTCGCGAACCGCCTGATGCCTTTGCGTCCGGAGAAAAGCGTTCGCGAGCAAGCTCGCTCTTGCAGGACCGCCGGCATTGCTAGACGCCCGTCCCACGCCGTATAAGGTCGCTTTCGCCTGCACGAAAGGAAGCCTCCGATGTACACGCTCAGCGAGCTCTACCGCTACCCGGTCAAGTCCACCGCCTACGAGCCCCTGCAGTCCATCCGCCTGGATGCGCTGGGCCTGGAAGGGGATCGACGCTGGATGGTGGTGGAGGCGTCCAATGGCCGCTTCCTGACCCAGCGCCTGTTGCCGCAGATGGGTCGCATCGAAGCGCGCTGGCAGGATGACTTCGCCGCCCTGCGCCTGCGCGCACCCGGCATGGATGAGCTGCTGGTGAAGGTGCCTGGCCGCGACGACAACCTGCGCGGCGTGCTGATCTGGCGCGACATGCTGCAGGTGCCGGACGCCGGCGATGAGGCCGCGCAGTGGCTGAGCCGCTTCCTCGGTCGTGATGTGCGTCTGGTGCAAATGCCGGAGCAGCGCGCGCGGCAGGTGGATACCGCCTACGCCGAACCCGGTGAGCACGTGCATTTCGCTGATGGCTTCCCGCTGCTGCTGATTGGCCAGGGTTCGCTGGACGATCTGTCGGCCAAGGTCGGTCGCCCGCTGGAGATGCTGCGCTTCCGCCCGAACCTGGTGGTCACCGGCGCGGAACCTTTCGCCGAAGATGGCTGGAAGCGCATCCGTATCGGCGAGGTCACCTTCAGGGTGGCCAAGCCCTGCTCGCGTTGCATCCTGACCACCATCGACCCGCACACCGGCGAGCGCGATGCCGCTCGCGAGCCACTGGCGACCCTGCTGGGCTATCGCAACGTCAATGGCGAAGCCCTGTTCGGCCAGAACCTGCTGGCGGAGAACCGCGGCGAGCTGAAGCTGGGCATGCCGGTGGAAGTGCTGGAATAACGCTGGAATGACGCTGAGGCGGCGCGCCCGGACGGGCGCGCCGGATGACGCGGGAACTTACAGCTTGCTGTCGACGCAACCGGTGCTCTGGCACTCGCGCTCGCGTTCGCGCAGCACCACCAGGCGCTCGTTGGTCTTGTCCACGGCGCATTGCAGGTTGACGAAGTAGCCGCCGTCGCGCTCGTAGCTGCACTGGGCGTCGCGGTCCTTGATCCAGGCAATCTGGCTTTTCTTCAGCGCAGCCTTCTGGCCATCGTTGAGCATCTTGCGCAGGGTGCCGAATTCATTGTTCAGCTCGCGGTCCACCTGGGCGTATTCGGTGCTCAGGCAGTACACGCTGTCGAAGGCGTTGCGCGGCTTCTCGCAGGCGGCGAGAGCCAGGTTCGCGCTGAGCAGGCCGGCGGTCAGGACGGTGAGGGAGAGGAGCGACTGGCGCATGGAATTTCCTTTTCCTTGAGGGGATGAAGACCGCCCGGCGGGTGCCGGGCGGTAAAGGGGTCAGAGTTCGTCGAAGAAGCGTTCGTGCCAGTCGACGATGGGCTGCGGCGCGTTGAGCTTCTGCCCGTAGATCACTGCGTAGGACAGCACGTTCTGCACGTAGGAGCGGGTCTCGTCGAACGGAATGGTCTCGACCCAGACATCGAAGGCCAGGTGACGCGCATCCTTCAGCCACTGCCGTACACGGCCGGGGCCGGCGTTGTAGGCGGCGGTGGCGAGCACGCGGTTGCCGTTGAACTGGCCGTGCACCTGGCTCAGGTACGCGGCGCCGAGCTGGATGTTCACGTCCGGCACGATCAGTTGCTGTGGCGAGGCCAGCGGGATACCGAATTTCTTCGAGGTTTCCTTGGCGGTGGCGGGCATCAGCTGCATCAGGCCGGTGGCACCGACGCCGGAGCGCGCATCGGACATGAAGGCGCTTTCCTGGCGGGTGATGGCGAATACCCAGCTGGAGTGCAGGCCGCGGTTGCGCGCCTCGCGCACCAGGGTGTTGCGGTAGGCCATGGGGAAGCGGATATCCAGGTCGTCCCAGTACTTGGCCTGGCTGATCGCACGGATGGCCGGGAAGTACCATTGCATGTCGTAGGCGATCTTCGCCTGGGCCAGCAACTCGTCGTGACTCAGGTGGCGGGCAGCGTGGTACCACTCGCGGCGGGCGTTGATGATCTCGCCACGGGCGTAGAACTCCAGGGCGCGGCGAGTGCTCGGCGCATTGCGCACGCGCTGCATCGTCGCCGCGTCCAGCGATACCGGGCGATTGTTCAGCTGGTAGGGGGCGTTGATCCGGTCGGCGGCGAGGAAACCATAGAAATCACGTTCGCCGGCCACCGGCTGGTACAGGCTGATGGCCTGCTTGTTCTGCGGCTGCGCCAGTTGCAGCGAGCGCGCCTGCCAGTATTTCCAGCGGTTGGTCTCAGCAAGCGACGGCGGTAGGGCGCGGGTCAGCTCGTAGGCTTCTTCCCAACGGCCCAGCCGCAGCAATAGGCGCAGGCGCCATTCGGTGACGGTGTCGTCGCGCAGTTGCGGGTCGTACTTGACCATCATCGGCAGCGCGCGTGGGTCGTAGCGGCGCGCCAGGCTCAAGCCGATCTCGCGGGCGATGGAGACTTTCTCGTCGCTGGAGAACGGCAGCACCGAGCTGTAGTAGTCGAGCAGGTTGATGGCCTTTTCCGGGTCCTGCTTGGCCAGGCGGCGCAGGCCCAGGCCGACTACGTCGGCGGTGGCGTGGTCGCGGGCGCCGAAGCGCGTGGTCTGGCTCAGTTGCGCAGGGTTCTGCGCCACATTGACCATCAGTGTGCCCTGGCTGCCGAGGGTCGGCAGGCGCTTGGAAAGAACGGTGGCGAGGCTGTAGTTGCCTTTTTCGGCAGCCAGCTTCAGGCGTTTCCAGACCTTCTCCTCGGTGAGCTGGCCATCGGCCTGCCACAGGGCGAAGGTGGTGTCGCAAGCGTCGGGTTGCGGCTTGCCCACCAGCCAGAGCTTCTCGGCGGTGGCGTAGCCTTCGGCCTTGTTGCCGTGGCCCAGCTGATACTGGCCGTAGAGGCAGTCCAGTTCGGTGAAGTTCATCTTCGGGTCGTAATAACGGACGAAGGTGTTCCAGTCACCGCGGTCGGCGAGCTGGCGCATCCAGCGCAGCTTCAGCCAGTTGATCTGCGGCAGGTCGCCATGCTGCTCGATGAAGCGCTCGATCTCGGCGTTGCTGGCGCTTTTCAAACGGTTGGTCAGTTCGTCGTAGGCCAGGTACGGCTGCAGCGGATAATCGGCCAATGCCGATTGGTAGCTGAAGTACGGGCCGCTGTCGCCGCGAGCAAGGGCCTTCTGCGCCTCGTCGTACATCTGGCGCTGCTGGGGCAGGGACGCTGCGTTGGCTGTCGAAGCGGACAGACTGAGGATGAGGCAGGAGAACAGTGAGAAAAGGCGACCGCGCATGGCTCTTCCGGGAAGGTGATCGGTGGGCGCTGGATGGCGCGCGCCCGCTGCCACGTAGCTTAGCCTGTTGCGCGCGGGGGGCGAAAGCGCCGCCAGGGCTGCCTGGCTCAAAGGCGGACGAATGTCTCGTCAGCGCACTTTATCCGCACCCCTCTGACTTTTCCGCGCTTTCCCTTAAACTGCGCGCCCTGTTTGTGGAGATACCCAATGACCCTGCTCAAGTTCACCGACGTGTCCCTTGCCTTTGGCACCACTCCGCTGCTGGATAAGGTGTCCTGGCAGATCGCCCGGGGTGAGCGGGTCTGCGTCATCGGCCGCAACGGCACCGGCAAGTCGAGCATGTTCAAGCTGGTCAAGGGTGAACAGAAGCCCGACGACGGCGACATCTGGCGTGCACCTTCGCTGAAGATCGGCGAGTTGCCGCAGGAACTGCCGCGAGCCGACGACCGTACCGTCTACGACGTGGTTGCCGAGGGCCTTGCCGAGGTCGGCGAGCTGCTCGCACGCTACCACCACCTGAGCATGCACATCGAAAGCGAAGAGGACCTGAACAAGCTGGCGCGCGTCCAGCAGGACCTCGAAGCCCGCGACGGCTGGCGCCTCGGTCAACTGGTGGATACCACCCTGAGCCGCCTGCAACTACCGGCCGACAAGACCCTCGCCGAGCTTTCCGGTGGCTGGCGTCGCCGCGTGCTGCTGGCCCAGGCGCTGGTGGCCGAGCCCGACCTGCTGCTGCTCGACGAACCCACCAACCACCTGGACATCGGCGCCATCGCCTGGCTGGAAAACGCCCTGGCGGACTTCCCCGGCGCCGTGCTGTTCATCACCCACGACCGCTCCTTCCTGCAGGCCGTGGCCACCCGCATCCTCGAGCTGGACCGCGGCCACCTGATCGACTGGAACGGCGACTACGCCAGCTTCCTCGTGCATAAAGAGCAGGAACTGGCGGCAGAGGAGGCGGCCAACGCACTGTTCGACAAGCGTCTGGCCCAGGAGGAAGTGTGGATTCGCCAGGGCATCAAGGCCCGTCGTACCCGCAACGAGGGCCGCGTGCGTGCGCTGAAGGCGATGCGCAACGAGCGTGCCGAACGCCGCGAGCGCCAGGGCAAGGCCAGCTTCCAGATGGAGACGGCCGAGAAGTCCGGCAAGCAGGTGATCGTCGTCGAGAAAGCCGGCTTCGCCCATCCGGGCGGCCCGGCGCTGATCCGTGATTTCTCCCTGGTGCTGCAGCGCGGTGACCGCATCGGCCTGCTCGGCGCCAACGGCACCGGCAAGACGACGCTGCTCAAGCTGCTGTTGGGCGATCTGCAGCCGACTTCCGGCAACGTCAAGGAAGGCACCCGACTGGAAGTGGCTTATTTCGACCAGCTGCGTCACCAGCTGGAGCCGGAAAAAACCGTCATTGACAACATTTCCGAAGGTCGCGAATTCATCACGATCAATGGGCAGAATCGCCACGTCCTCAGCTACCTGGGCGACTTCCTGTTCTCCCCGCAGCGCGCCCGTACCCCGGTGAAAGCGCTCTCCGGTGGTGAGCGGGCACGCCTGTTGCTGGCGAAGTTGTTCAGCAAGCCGGCCAACCTGCTGGTGCTGGACGAACCGACCAACGACCTCGACGTGGAAACCCTGGAACTGCTGGAAGAAGTGCTGCTGACCTTCGACGGCACCGTACTGATGGTCAGCCACGACCGGGCCTTCCTCGACAACGTGGTGACCAGCACGCTGGTGTTCGAAGGCGAAGGGCGCGTGCGCGAATTCGTCGGCGGTTACCAGGACTGGCTGCGCCAGGGTGGGTCGCCGAAGCTGCTCGGCGTGGGTGAAGAAAAGGGCGACAAGCCCGCTGCCGCCCCCGCACCCGAGCAGCCGGCGGTTGTGAGTGCGCCGGCGGAAGCCGCGCCGAAGAAGAAGCTGAGCTACAAGCTGCAGCGCGAGCTGGAAGCCATTCCCGGGCAGATCGAAGCCCTGGAGGCGGAAATGACTGCATTGCAGGAGGAGACCGCGTCGCCGGACTTCTACCAGCGCCCGCAGGACGAAGCCCAGGCCGCCCTGGCGCGGCTCGGTACCCTGCAGGAAGAGCTGGACCGGCTGATCGAACGCTGGGCCGAACTGGAAGAGTGATCCGTTCGGTCCGGTGATGTGCCCGTGCGTATCGCTGATCAAAGACTGTTAGGGATGGCCGAATGGCAATCGAGTACCGCATCACCCTGGATGATGAGCACGAGTTCAGTTACCGCATCGAGCTGGAGCGCCAATACGACCCGCACCTGGCCGCCCAGACACCACGCTGGACGCGCCTGGAAAACAACCGGTGCAGCAACTGTCCGCTGAATCCGGCGCAGTACAGCCACTGCCCGGCGGCGGTGGATCTGCACCGGGTGATCGAGGATTTTCGTGGTTTGCCGGCCTTCAAGAAGGTCTCGGTGCAGGTGCGCACGCCGGAGCGCGAGTACATCAAGCACGCGGGGCTGGAAGAGGGGCTGCGCGCGCTGCTCGGCGTGATCATGGCCACCAGCGCCTGCCCGCTGCTGGGCAAGCTCAAGCCGATGGCGCAGCAGCACCTGCCGTTCGCCAGCAACCAGGAGTTCATCCTGCGCGCGGTGTCGCTTTACCTGATGCGACAGTACTTCAACTTCCGTGAAGGGCGGCATGCGGATTGGGAGCTGAAGGGGTTGGTGAAGCAATTCCAGCAGTTGCAGCTGGTGAACCAGGCGTTCTGGCAGCGGATTCACGAGACCTGCGACGGAGACTCGAACCTGAAGGCCTTCCTCAGCTTCTTCTCCATGGCGTCGAGCATGAGCTATTCGCTGGAGGCGCAGTTGCAGAAGGTGCGGCCGCTGCTGATGAGCGGGGATATGCTCGGCGCCTGAAACAAAACGGGCCCCGCAGGGCCCGCTCTCTACATGGGTTGGCTCAGCTGGTTTTCTGCAGGCGCACGGCGAGGACATCGCAGGGCGCACCGTGCAGCACGTCGTTGGCGGTGGAGCCCAGCAACAGGGCGAGACCGTGGCGGCCGTGGCTGCCGACGACGA
The DNA here is from genome assembly GCF_005877905.1 of Pseudomonas nicosulfuronedens. Lineage (GTDB taxonomy): Bacteria > Pseudomonadota > Gammaproteobacteria > Pseudomonadales > Pseudomonadaceae > Pseudomonas > Pseudomonas nicosulfuronedens. The sequence continues at coordinate 32,098 of NZ_SWDV01000039.1, forward strand.
TCAGGTCACAGTCCTGCTCATCGGCGAGACGGTGGATTTCCTGGCGCGGCTGGCCATAGACCAGGTGGCACTGGGAGCTGGTGATCTCGGCGTAGGTGAGGGTGAACTGGTGCAGGCGTTCCTTGGCCTGGTCGAACTGCTGTTGTTGCAGCATCGACAGGTCCATCGGCACGTCGCCGCCGAAGGCCATGGCCATGGGCTCGACCACATGCACCGCCGAGAGCCGGGCGTCATTGGCCTTGGCCAGGGCTACCGCCCTCTTCATCACCGGATCGCATTCTTCGGTGAGGTCGACGGCGACCAGAATGTGTTGGTAGGGCATGAGCGTCTCCTCCGGGGGACTCGTTATCAATCAGTATGGCCCCAATGGCCGTGCTTGACCTGTTTGACCGGTATAACCGATATGACCACATGGATGGTAATTCTTCTCATCGCATTGGTGCTCAGCCCACTGACGTGGCTGATCCCTTCGCGCGGCCAGCGTGGGCAGATGGACCTGCGTCTGCAGGCGCGGCGCCTGGGCCTGGCCATGCAGATGGCGCAGCAGGAGTGGCCGCACTGGCTGGAGCGGCAGCCGCCGCGCCAGTGCGCGCAGTACCACCGCGCCCGCGGCAGGAGCCGCGATGTCTGGTGCTACTGGCAAAGCGAGCCGGGCGTCTGGCTGGATCGCTGGCGCGAGGCGAGCGCCCCCGCCGAGCTGGCGCAGGCTCTGGCCAGCCTGCCCAAGGACGTCTACATGGTCGAGGCAACGCCCCAGTTCCTCGCGCTGTATTGGGGGGAGCGGGGCGATAGCAGCGACCTCGAACGGGTCGCCACCTTCCTTAAACAGCATGCCTGAGGCAATCAGCTCTGCTGCGCGGCATAAAGGCCGGAGACTTTCTCCAGGTCTTCGATGATGCGGTCGGAGTACTTGTTGATCAGGAAGGGCACGCTGTTCTGGTTGTAGTTCTGCAGCGATTTCTCGATGTAGCGCCACTTGATCGCCACGCCGCGTAGCTCCTGGCCGATCTCCGGCGTGGTCTGCGGCGCCTGTTGCAGCTTCACCAGGTTGATCGCGAAGCGGTTGGCCAGGTCATCCAGCGGGCGCTCCTCGCCGCCGCCGAAGAAGCTGGCGCCCACCGAAGCGTTGCGCGAGGCGTAGTCCACCGCGATGTCCTGCATCAACAGGCTCTGCTCGCGGGTCTGCTGGGTCAGCGGCGGCACCTTGCTGCCGCTTTCGTCCTGGATCTTCGTGTAGAGCTGCTCGGCGGTATCCAGCAGCTTGCGGTTCTGCGCGGCGAGGTCGGCCACCGGTTGCAGGTCGGTGTAGCCGCTCTTGTCCAGTGCACCGGTGAGGGTGTGCAGTTGGGCCGCATAGGCCTTCCATTCGTCCAGCAGCTCGGTCTTGAGCTTCTTCGATTCGTTGCCGGGCATTTCCCCAAGCTTGCCCAGCGCGTCGGTGGCGCTCTGCGACGAGGCCTCGACCATCCTGGCGTACTTCTGGTCGCCCTCCATTGCATTGAACATGAAGAAGTCGCCGAGGCTGCGCTGGGCGGCGAGGCGTGTCTGATGGACGTTGAGCAGGTCGCTGGCGGCGTCGGCGGCAGCGATGAGGGGCAGGGTGGTGAGCGCGAGCGCAGACAGCAGACGCACGAGCGGACGGCTGGGCATCGTTCCAACTCCTTGGAGCCATGGGCTTCTTGTTGTTTTGTATTCCACAGGTTCCAGGCGTCTGCCGGCGTTGGCAGCAGGCAGATCGCCATTGCGCCCGACTCTAGCGCGGGCCATGGGGTTTGAACAGTGGCTCTCGGGACGTCGGTGCCAGGTAGTAATTGTCACGATAGGCGTGGTGAATAGGGTGTCAGGGCTGCGCTGAATGCTCCGGCCCAGACGCCCCGGCCGCTTTGCGACTGTTACGTCTCGCCGATTGACAAGCATTGGCTTTTGCTAGAAGGTGGGCGCACCCAAATCAAACGGGCGTATGAATCGAGCGTTTGCCGTGTGCAACGACTTGGACAGAACGCCCCGGCTATCGCGTCGGCGGGTGTGCCGCAAGCTTTGGGACTATCCTCGGCGCTGCCGAGCGGTCCCGATACACGGTGTCCGACGTGTGATTTCAAGCTTCCCTAGCGTGGAGATCAGTTGATGATTTACCAAGGTAAAGCCATCACGGTTAAGGCTCTTGAGAGCGGCATCGTCGAACTGAATTTCGACCTCAAGGGCGAGTCCGTCAACAAGTTCAACCGACTCACCCTGAATGAACTGCGCCAAGCAGTCGATACCATCAAGGCCGATGCGTCCGTCAAGGGCGTGATCGTGACCAGCGGCAAGGGCGTGTTCATCGTCGGCGCCGACATCACCGAGTTCGTCGACAACTTCAAACTGCCTGACGAAGAGCTGCTGGCCGGCAACCTCGAAGCCAACAAGATCTTCAGCGACTTCGAAGACCTCAACGTTCCGACCGTAGCCGCGATCAACGGCATCGCCCTGGGCGGCGGTCTGGAAATGTGCCTGGCTGCCGACTTCCGTGTCATGAGCGCCACCGCCAAGGTCGGCCTGCCGGAAGTGAAGCTGGGCATCTACCCGGGCTTCGGCGGCACCGTTCGCCTGCCGCGCATCATCGGTTGCGACAACGCAGTCGAGTGGATTGCCTCGGGCAAGGAAAACCGTGCCGAAGACGCGCTGAAAGTCGGCGCCGTCGACGCCGTCGTGGCTCCGGAGCAACTGCAAGCTGCCGCCCTGGACCTGGTCAAGCGCGCCATCGCCCGCGAGCTGGATCACAAGGCTCGCCGTCAGCCGAAGCTGGAAAAGCTCAAGCTGAACGCCATCGAGCAGATGATGGCCTTCGAAACCGCCAAGGGCTTCGTTGCAGGCCAGGCCGGCCCGAACTACCCGGCTCCGGTCGAAGCGATCAAGTCGATCCAGAAAGCCGCCAACTTCGGTCGTGACAAGGCGCTGGAAATCGAAGCCCAGGGCTTCGTGAAACTGGCCAAGACCTCGGTTGCGCAGAGCCTGATCGGCCTGTTCCTGAACGACCAGGACCTGAAGAAGAAAGCCAAGCAGTACGACGAAATCGCCAAGGACGTGAAACTGGCCGCCGTATTGGGCGCCGGCATCATGGGTGGCGGCATCGCCTACCAGTCCGCTTCCAAGGGCACTCCGATCCTGATGAAGGATATCCGCGAAGAGGGTATCCAGATGGGTCTGAACGAGGCCTCGAAGCTGCTGGGCAAGCGCGTCGAAAAAGGCCGCATGACTCCGGCCAAGATGGCCGAGGCCCTGAACGCCATTCGCCCGACCATGTCCTACGGCGACTTCGGCAACGTCGACATCGTCGTCGAAGCCGTGGTCGAGAATCCGAAGGTCAAGCAGATCGTTCTGGCCGAAGTTGAAGGCGTCGTGAAGGAAGATGCGGTCCTCGCGTCCAACACCTCCACCATCTCCATCAACCTGCTGGCCAAGGCGCTCAAGCGTCCGGAAAACTTCGTCGGCATGCACTTCTTCAACCCGGTGCATATGATGCCGCTGGTCGAAGTCATCCGTGGCGAGAAGTCCAGCGACGTCGCCGTCGCCACCACCGTGGCCTACGCCAAGAAGATGGGCAAGAATCCCATCGTGGTGAATGACTGCCCCGGCTTCCTGGTCAACCGCGTGCTGTTCCCGTACTTCGGTGGCTTCTCCAAGCTGCTGGGCTTCGGTGTGGACTTCGTGCGCATCGACAAGATCATGGAGAAGTTCGGCTGGCCCATGGGCCCGGCCTACCTGTCCGACGTGGTCGGCATCGACACCGGCCACCACGGCCGCGACGTGATGGCTGAAGGCTTCCCGGACCGCATGGCCGTGGAAGGCAAGACTGCCGTCGACGTGATGTACGACGCCAACCGTCTGGGCCAGAAGAATGGCAAGGGCTTCTACGCCTACGAGACCGACAAGCGCGGCAAGCCGAAGAAAGTCACCGATCCGCAGGCTTATGAGCTGCTGAAGTCCATCGTCACCGAGCAGCGCGAGCTGACCGACGAAGACATCATCAACTACATGATGATCCCGCTGTGCCTGGAAACCGTACGCTGCCTGGAAGATGGCATCGTCGAGACCGCTGCCGAGGCCGACATGGGCCTGATCTACGGCATCGGCTTCCCTCCCTTCCGTGGCGGTGCCCTGCGTTACATCGACTCCATCGGTGTGGCCGAATTCGTCGCACTGGCCGACCAGTACGCCGACCTGGGTGCGCTGTACCACCCGACCGCGAAGCTGCGTGAAATGGCCAAGAATGGCCAGAAGTTCTTCGGTTGAGTGCGCAACGAATAGAGCGAGAGTGAATTTATGAGCCTGAATCCGAGAGACGCCGTCATTGTCGACTTCGGCCGCACCCCGATGGGCCGTTCGAAGGGTGGCATGCACCGCAACACCCGCGCGGAGAACATGTCCGCGCACCTGATCAGCAAACTGCTGGAGCGCAACCCGAAGATCGACCCGGCGGAAGTCGAGGACGTGATCTGGGGCTGCGTGAACCAGACCCTGGAGCAGGGCTGGAACATCGCACGCATGGCGTCGCTGATGACCCAGATCCCGCACACCAGTGCCGGCCAGACCGTCAGCCGCCTGTGCGGCTCGTCCATGAGCGCCCTGCACACCGCCGTGCAGGCAATCCAGACCGGCAACGGTGACGTCTTCGTCATCGGTGGTGTGGAGCACATGGGCCACGTCGGCATGATGCACGGCGTCGATCCGAACCCGCACATGTCCCTGTATGCCGCCAAGGCGTCGGGCATGATGGGCCTGACCGCCGAGATGCTGGGCAAGATGCACGGTATCACCCGCGAGGCGCAGGATAAGTTCGGCGTGCGTTCGCACCAGCTGGCCTGGAAAGCGACCCAGGAAGGCAAGTTCAAAGACGAAATCATCCCGATGGAAGGCTACGACGAGAACGGCTTCCTGAAGGTCTTCGACTTCGACGAAACCATCCGTCCGGAAACCACCCTGGAAAGCCTGGCGGCCCTGAAGCCGGCCTTCAACCCGAAGGGCGGCACCGTGACCGCGGGTACTTCCTCGCAGATCACCGACGGCGCTTCCTGCATGATCGTCATGAGCGCCCAGCGCGCCCAGGACCTCGGCGTGCAGCCGATGGCCGTGGTTCGCGCCATGGCCGTGGCGGGCGTTGATCCGGCGATCATGGGTTACGGCCCGGTTCCGTCGACCAACAAGGCGCTCAAGCGCGCCGGCCTGACCATCAACGACATCGACTTCTTCGAGCTCAACGAAGCCTTCGCCGCACAGGCCCTGCCGGTGCTGAAGGACCTCAAGATCCTCGACAAGATGGAAGAGAAGGTCAACCTGCACGGCGGCGCCATCGCCCTGGGTCACCCGTTCGGCTGTTCCGGTGCGCGTATTTCCGGCACCCTGCTGAACGTGATGAAGCAGAACAGTGGCACCCTGGGCGTATCCACCATGTGCGTGGGTCTCGGTCAGGGCATCACCACCGTCTTCGAACGCGTCTAAGCTTTCGTCGATGGGAGAGCCGGGGCCTTGTGCCCCGGCTTTCGTTTTTGTCGGGTGGGGATTGCCCGGCGGCCGCGCAATCAGCACAATCGCCGCCTTTTGGCCGGCCGAGGGAGAACCGACATGCACTTGCAGCCCGGACTGTATCGACACTACAAGGGACAGCAGTACCGCGTGCTCGGCGTCGCCCGGCATTCGGAAACCGAGGAAGAGCTGGTGATCTACCAGGCGCTGTACGGCGAATTCGGCCTCTGGGTACGCCCGCTGAGCATGTTCACCGAGGCGGTAGAGGTGAATGGCGAGAACGTTCCGCGCTTCGCTCTGGTGAGCGCCGAAAACGATCCGCTGGGTCTCCAGACCGGCCCGTCCGGCGAAACCCAAGCTTGACCTTGGCGCGACCGCCACTATATATAGCGGTGCCGCTCCTAGCTCCTCCCTCCTTATAAATTCATCTTTTCGACGCAGGAATCTTCCGATCCATGGGTAAATCGCTGGTCATCGTGGAATCACCGGCCAAGGCCAAGACCATCAACAAGTACCTGGGCAACCAGTACGTGGTGAAGTCGAGCATCGGCCACATCCGCGACCTGCCCACCAGCGGCTCGTCCGCGTCGAAGGAGCCTGCGGCAAAAACGCGCAAGAGCGCTGCCGAGGCGCCGGCCCTGTCGCCGAAGGAGAAGGCCAAGCGCCAGCTCGTCACCCGCATGGGCGTCGATCCGGAACACGGCTGGAAGGCCAAGTACGAGATCCTGCCCGGCAAGGAAAAGGTGATCGAGGAGCTGCGTCGCCTGGCCAAGGATGCCGACACCATCTATCTCGCAACCGACTTGGACCGCGAAGGGGAGGCCATTGCCTGGCACCTGCGCGAGGCCATCGGCGGCGACGACTCGCGCTACAAGCGCGTGGTCTTCAACGAAATCACCAAGAAGGCCATCCAGGAGGCCTTCTCCCAGCCCGGCGAGCTGGATATCAACCGCGTGAATGCCCAGCAGGCGCGACGCTTCCTCGATCGCGTGGTGGGCTACATGGTTTCCCCGCTGCTCTGGGCCAAGATCGCCCGCGGCCTGTCTGCCGGTCGTGTGCAGTCGGTGGCGGTTAAGCTGGTGGTCGAGCGTGAGCGCGAGATCCGCGCCTTTGTCCCGGAAGAGTACTGGGAAGTCCACGCCGACCTCGGCACGCCGAAGAACGACAAGGTCCGCTTCGAAGTCGTGCGCGAGAAGGGCGAAGCTTTCAAGCCGCTGAACGAAGCCCAGGCCACTGCTGCCCTGGAGAAGCTCAAGGCGTCCAGCTACAGCATCGCCAAGCGCGAGGACAAGCCGACTTCCAGCAAGCCCTCGGCACCATTCATCACCTCCACCCTGCAACAGGCCGCAAGCAACCGCCTGGGCTTCGGGGTGAAGAAGACCATGATGATGGCCCAGCGTCTCTACGAAGCCGGCTACATCACCTACATGCGTACCGACTCGACCAACCTGTCGGCCGACGCCATCGATATGGTGCGTGGCTTCATCGACAGCGAGTTCGGCAAGAAATACCTGCCGGCCAAGCCGAACTTCTACTCCAGCAAGGAAGGTGCCCAGGAAGCGCACGAAGCGATTCGTCCTTCCGACGTCAACCTGCGTCCGACCCAGCTGTCGGGCATGGAGCGCGATGCCGAGCGCCTGTACGACCTGATCTGGCGCCAGTTCGTGGCCTGCCAGATGCCGCCGGCCGAGTATCTGTCCACCACCGTCAGCGCAGCTGCCGGTGACTTCGAACTGCGCGCCAAGGGCCGCATCCTCAAGTTCGACGGCTACACCAAGGTGTTGCCGCAGCAGAGCAAGCCGGGCGAGGACGACGTCCTGCCGGAAATGAACCAGGGCGATGCGATGAAGCTGCTCAAGCTCGACCCGAGCCAGCACTTCACCAAGCCGCCGGCGCGCTTCTCCGAAGCCAGCCTGGTCAAAGAACTGGAAAAACGTGGCATCGGTCGCCCGTCCACCTACGCGGCGATCATCTCCACCATCCAGGAGCGCGGCTACGTCACCACCCACAACCGCCGCTTCTACGCGGAGAAAATGGGCGACATCGTCACCGATCGTCTCAACGAGAGCTTCTCCAACCTGATGGACTACGGCTTCACCGCCGGCATGGAAGAGAACCTCGATGACGTGGCCCAGGGCGAGCGTGACTGGAAAAACGTGCTGGACGAGTTCTACGGCGACTTCCGCAAGAAGCTCGACCTGGCCGAGGCTGCCAACGACGGCATGCGCGCCAACCAGCCGACCCTGACCGACATCCCCTGCCGCGAGTGCGGTCGGCCGATGATGATCCGTACCGCTTCCACCGGCGTGTTCCTCGGCTGCTCGGGCTACAGCCTGCCACCGAAAGAGCGCTGCAAGGCGACCGTGAACCTGATTCCGGGCGACGAGATCGCAGCCGATGACGAAGGCGAATCCGAATCTCGCGTACTGCGTGGCAAGCACCGCTGCCCGATCTGCAGCACCGCGATGGATGCGTACCTGGTCGACGAAAAACGCAAGCTGCACATCTGTGGCAACAACCCGGATTGCGCCGGCTACGAGATCGAAGAGGGTCAGTACCGCATCAAGGGCTACGAAGGCCCCAGCCTGGAATGCGACAAGTGCGGCAGCGAGATGCAGCTCAAGACCGGTCGCTTCGGCAAGTTCTTTGGCTGCACCAACCCGACCTGCAAGAACACCCGCAAGCTGCTGAAGAATGGTGAGCCTGCGCCGCCGAAGATGGACGCCATCCGCATGCCGGAACTCAAGTGCGAGAAGGTCGACGACATCTACGTACTGCGTGACGGTGCTTCCGGCCTGTTCCTCGCCGCCAGCCAGTTCCCGAAGAACCGCGAGACCCGTGCTCCGCTGGTGGCCGAACTGCTGCCGCACAAGGAAGAGCTGGATCCAAAGTACCACTTCCTGCTTTCCGCTCCGGCGAAAGACCCGGATGGTCGTCCGGCAGTCATCCGCTTCAGCCGCAAGACCAAGGAGCAGTACGTGCAGTCCGAGGTCGACGGCAAGCCCACCGGCTGGCGCGCGTTCTTCGACGGCGGCAAGTGGAAGGTCGAAGACAAGCGCTGATGGAAGGCGCGCCGCGCTGAGGTGGGGCGTGCTTATACTGCCGAAGTCGACTGCAGAGGGCCCGGTCATGGCGAACGAACTCTATACCCGTACCAACCAGAAGCTGTTCTTCGCCGGCCTTGCCCTGGAAGCCTGGCGCAACGCCGAGTCCGCGCGCGCGATGAATGCCCAGGCGCGCATCCAGGCCGAGCGCGAAGCGGCGCTGTTCCATCTCTATGGGGCGGTGCTGGGCGTCGCCCATGAGATCGCCGGCTACTACCGCCTGCCCCAGGCTGGTGCTCCGCGCGTCGATATGCTGCTGAACGCCGAGGTGCTGGCTGCCGCTCCAAGCCCGGAGCTGGCGGAGATGGTCGAACTGGCGCAATCGCCGGAAGCCTGGCTGGGTCGCCTGCTGGCCGCCTACGCCGCGCTGTTCCAGCCGCCGACCGAGCCGAAGAAAGCCAAGGTCGATCCGACCCAGCCGCTGATCCAGGCGGTGAATGTCGACGACGAGGCGCCGGTCGAGCTGGGCAATGATGAGCTGGAGGCCTGGCGTAAAGCCCTGAAGGAGCTGGTGCTGCGCTTCCGCGCCTCGCTCACTGAGCTCTGATCCCTGCTTCACTGCGTGCCGGCCTTCCGGTCGGTCCGCGCAAGCTTTGGCTAGGGTGTAGCGGGTGTGGCTGTTACACTACGCGTTCTGCTGTGGAGAACGTCGCTATGCCAACCTCATTTCTGGAAATTGTCGAGCTGCCTGACGGGCGTATCGTATTGCGTCGTGCGGACGAGGAGGAGGCGCTGGTGACCCTGGAGTTCTCCGCCGATGCCAAGGGCTTCCTGCAGGGTCAGCACATCGAGATCGCCAAGGCGATGTTCAATGTCGGTGTACAGATGGCCGGTCGCCTCGCCGAAGGCAGCGACATGAGCATGGACGACGAAGGTCCGCGCGTCCTGCACTGAGTTCTGCCGCTTCGCCGCGTTCGCGGCGAAGTTTCTCGATCCGATCAACCCAGACGAATATTCAGGCTCTGCGCCTGGCCGGCAACGGCTGCGCGGGAGAGTTGCGCGCGCGCTTTCGCGCTGAGGTTCAGCCAGCTCACCACGGTATGGCTGTTGCCCAGGCGCAGTGCCTCGCAGGCCAGGGCCTGGGCGGCGGCCTGATCGCGGGCCGGCAGCAGCAGGATGCCCTGGCGGTTCAGACCGGCCTTGCGCAGCCAGTCCGGCGTCAGGCTGGACGGCGGTGCGATCAGGGTCAGCCAGCGCGAGTCGCTTTCCTCGCTCAGCTCGCGGAGCATTGGCGCCAGCAGCATCAGGCACTGGCCGGGGAGGCCACGCAGGGCTATCTCACTGAAGGCGCTTTCTTCGGCGATGGGCTCTTCTTCCATCAGCTCCGGGAGCAGGGGAGCAGTACCGCTTGCCCAGAGTGCTTCCTGGAACAGCGGGAGTTGCGGCAGGTTCTGCGGCTGCGGGTACTGCATGGGTATCTCCTGTTCAGCGACGGATCACGCCGACGCTCAAGCCTTCGATGACCAGTTCCTGTTCCTTGAGATCGACCTCGATGGGGGCGAACTCCGGGTTCTCGGCGAGCAGCCAGACCTTGCTGCCTTCGCGCTTGAAGCGCTTCACCGTTACCTCTTCACCCAGGCGCGCGACCACGATCTGGCCGTTGCGCGCCTCGCGGGTGACGTGCACGGCAAGCAGGTCGCCGTCCATGATGCCGACATCCTTCATGCTCTGGCCGCGTACACGCAGCAGGTAGTTGGCTGGTGGGTTGAAGAAGGTCGGGTTGATCCGGCAGGTGTCGTCGACGTTCTGCTCGGCGAGGATCGGCGCGCCGGCGGCGACGCGGCCAATGATCGGCAGTTCGTCGTCATTGGCGGCGGCCTTGGGCTCGAAGCCGGGGATGCGAATGCCGCGGGAGGCGCCCGGGGTCATTTCGATGGCGCCTTTGCGGGCGAGGGCCTTCAAATGCTCCTCGGCGGCGTTAGGTGACTTGAAGCCGAGTTCCTGGGCGATTTCCGCGCGGGTGGGCGGGTAGCCGTTGGCTTCCAGGCAGCGTTTGATGAAGGCGAGGATCTCGGCTTGGCGCGGCGTGAGCTTCAGCATGTCCATACTCTGGCTTTTTATACAGTGACTGGAATTATATACAGTGATGACGGGCTGGCAATGCTTTTATTGGGCATGGCTGTCGGTGGTACGTTCGTGCATGTAACCTTTGGGGCTTGGCAAGCGTCTTGCTGTACATAAGGTGTCTCGTCGCATTGCCATGATATTGGTAACAATCCATCGCACTTTGCTTGACAATACAAGACGCTGAAACGTATGTTTCAAACAAGTGTTTGTCAGGCGGAGTAGCCATGGCCCAGTCGGAAACCGTCGAACGCATCCTGGATGCTGCGGAACAGCTGTTCGCGGAGAAAGGCTTCGCCGAAACCTCCTTGCGTCTGATCACCAGCAAGGCGGGGGTGAATCTCGCGGCGGTGAACTATCACTTTGGCTCGAAGAAGGCGCTGATCCAGGCGGTCTTCTCGCGCTTCCTCGGTCCGTTCTGCGCCAGCCTCGAAAAGGAGCTGGATCGCCGCCAGGCTAAACCCGATGCGCCGCGCGCCACCCTGGAAGAGCTGCTCGAACTGCTCGTGGTCCAGGCCATGGCGGTGAAGCCGCGTAGCGGCAATGATCTGTCGATCTTCATGCGCCTGCTGGGCCTGGCGTTCAGCCAGAGCCAGGGGCACCTGCGCAAGTACCTCGAAGAGGTCTACGGCAAGGTGTTCCGCCGCTACATGCTGCTGGTGCACGAGTCCGCGCCGCGACTGCCGCCGCTGGAGTTGTTCTGGCGCGTGCACTTCATGCTGGGTACCGCGGTGTTCAGCATGTCCGGCATCAAAGCGCTGCGTGCCATGGCCGAGAACGATTTTGGCGTGAACACTTCCATCGAGCAGGTGATGCGCCTGATGGTGCCGTTCCTCGCCGCCGGCATGCGTGCCGACAGTGGTGTCAGCGATCCATCGCTGGCGGGCGCGCAACTCAAGCCGCGTACCAAATCGAGCGCCTCCCAGGCGCCTGCCAAAGTCTGATCCGAGCCCGGCTTCGCGCTGGGCTGCGTCGGTTCGATCGGCTACAGTAGCCGGCCATGGCTGATCTCGATCTTCTCCATATCTCCCTTGCTGACCAGATGCTCTACGGCTTTGCCGCAGGGCGTCTTGTCCTGCGTGTTCCGGTATCCAGCGCCGTCAACGGTGCGGGGGAGCGAAACGGCTCCGGGTGCACGCCACGAGGCTTGCATCAGGTCCGTGCACGCATCGGCGATGGCTTGCCCAGGGGCGCAGTACTGAAGGGGCGACGCTGGACCGGTGAGACCTGGACGGCTGAGCTTCACGAGGCCTTTCCCGGCCGTGACTGGATTCTCTCGCGCATCCTCTGGCTCAGCGGCAGCGAACCGGGGCGCAACCGGATGGGCGAGGTCGATACCTTTCGCCGCTACATCTATCTGCACGGCACACCGGACTGCGAACCCATGGGTACGCCGCTGTCCCACGGTTGTATCCGCCTGCGCAATGACGACCTGCTGGAACTCTTTCCGCGGGTGCCCCTCCATTGCCGGGTTCGAATCGAAGAGACTGCCTGTCCCGATTGGCAGGCAGCACAACTGAATTGAAAGGAATGCACATGCAAGGCTCCCTGATGCTCGACATCGGCGGCACCTGGCTCACCGCCGAGGACCGCCAGATCCTGCGCCACCCGGAAGTCGGTGGCCTGATCATCTTTGCCCGCAACATCGAATCGCCGCGCCAGGTGCGCGAGCTGATGGAAGCTATTCGCGCCGTACGTCCCGACCTGCTGCTGGCGGTGGACCAGGAGGGTGGTCGCGTGCAGCGCCTGCGCCAGGGCTTCCTGCGTCTGCCGGCGATGCGCGCCATTGCCGATAATCCCAATGCCGAACGACTGGCCGAGCAGTGCGGCTGGCTGATGGCAACCGAAGTGCTGGCGGTGGGGCTCGACCTGAGCTTCGCCCCGGTGCTGGACCTGGATCACCAGCGCAGCGCCGTGGTCGGCAGTCGCGCTTTCGAAGGCAATCCGGAGCGTGCTGTTGCTTTGGCTGGTGCATTCATCCGCGGTATGCGCGCCGCAGGCATGGCTTCCACCGGCAAGCATTTCCCCGGTCACGGCTGGGCGGAGGTGGATTCCCACGTGGGGATTCCCGAGGACGAGCGCACACTGGAACAGATCCGCGCTGTAGACCTGGTCCCATTCCAGCGCCTTTCCGGCGAACTGGATGCGCTGATGCCGGCCCACGTGATCTATCCGCAGGTCGACCCGAATCCGGCCGGCTTCTCTCGCCGCTGGTTGCAGGACATCCTGCGCGGTGAGCTGGGCTTCGACGGCGTGATTTTCAGTGATGACCTGTCCATGGCTGGCGCCCATGTCGTCGGCGATGCTGCCAATCGCATCGAGGCCGCGCTGAGCGCTGGCTGCGATATGGGCCTGGTGTGCAACGACCGCGCCTCCGCCGAGCTGGCCCTGAGCGCCCTGCAGCGCCTCGAGGTCACTGCACCGCCGCGTCTGCAGCGCATGCGCGCCAAGGCCTGGCCGGGTATCGAATACAAGCAGCTGCCACGCTGGCAACAGGCCGTCGGCGAGCTGCGTGCCGCACAACTGATTGATTAAGGATTTGCCATGACTGTCTACGCCATCATTGGCGGCACTGGCCTGACCCAGCTGGAAGGTTTGAGCCTGAAGGACGCCATCGAGCTGGATACGCCCTATGGCGCGCCGTCGGCGGCCATCCAGCGCGGTGAGTTCGCCGGCCGCGAGGTGCTTTTCCTTGCCCGCCACGGTCATCCGCATCGTTTCCCGCCGCATCAGGTGAACTACCGCGCCAACCTCTGGGCGCTGAAACAGGCCGGTGCCGAGGCCATTCTGGCGGTGAACGCGGTGGGTGGCATCCATGCCGCCATGGGTAGCGGCCATCTCTGTGTGCCTCATCAGATCGTCGATTACACCTGGGGCCGCGAGCACACCTATTTCGCCGGTGACATCGAGCATGTCACTCACATCGACTTCAGCCATCCCTATGACGAGGCGCTGCGGCTCAAGCTGATCGCCGCCCTGCAGGCGCTGGGCTATGCGTACAGCAGCCATGGCGTGTATGCCGCGACCCAGGGTCCGCGGCTGGAAACCGTGGCGGAGGTCGCCAAGCTGGAGCGCGACGGTTGCGACATCATCGGCATGACCGGCATGCCTGAGGCCGCACTGGCCCGCGAGCTGGACCTGCCTTACGCCTGTCTGTCGCTGGTGGTGAACCCGGCGGCTGGCAAGTCCAGCGGCATCATCACCATGGCCGAGATCGAGCAGGCGCTGCACGAAGGCATCGGCAAGGTGCGCGAGGTGCTGGGGCGCGTGCTGGTGAGTTGAGTCATTATTGTAGGAGCGAGGGGCGCCTAGTTCTTGCTCGCGAAGCGGCAAGACACGGTGCCAGGTGGTTCGCGAGCAAGCTCGCTCCTACAGAGAGCAAAAGAAAAAGCCCGGCGAATGCCGGGCTTTTTCGTTATTGCGCCGGCGGCGGTGCGTCGAAACCGCCGTCTGCCGGGGCGGCCGGAGCCTGTTGTTGCTGCGGCGCGTCCGGCCCGGTTGGTGCCTCGTCCTCCATGCCTGGCGGCGGGGCGGAGGCAGGCTTGGCGTTGAGCGGGGTCACCTTGATCAGCATGCCCAGGCTCGGGTGGTCGAGGTAGGTCAATACGCTGTTCTTCAGGCTGGCTTCCTGGACCATGTGCTGGCTGGCGGCGAGCAGGCCGTCCTGGCCGAACTGGTTGATCCAGAAGTCGGTCTGGGTGTTCACGAAGCGCTGCTGGCTCAGGGTGACGGTACCTTCCACCGGGAAGTGGCCGTCACGCTGGGCGCCTTCGCTCAGGGAAATCTTCACCGGATTGGCATCGATCTCCTGGCGCCAGGCCTTGTGCATCAGGACCTGGAAACCTTCGTTCTGCTTGAGCTTGGCGACCTGGGCATCCATCGCGGTTGGGCGCGAGCTGTCAGGACCCGGTGGTTGCGCGCCCTTGGCCCAGTCGTCGGGCGCGGGGCGGCTGGCGAACACAGCGTCGCCGGACTGCTGGAAGAGAATCAGCTCCACCTGGTAAGGCTCGGCGAAGGCGGCTGGCGAGAGAAGCGCCAGCGACAGCAGCAAGGGTTGGAACAGGCGCATGCACAGGGTTCCTTAGTGAGTCTGTGGCGTGAGGCGCTCGAGCAGCGCCTCCAGCGTGTTGAACCGTTCTTCCGGGCGCTCCATGGGCACCTGGAACTTGAAGAGGGTGGCCCCTTCGAATTTGTACCGATTGGGCTGGCTCTGGATCATCTTGATCAGCACCAGTGGGTCGACACAGGTATCGGCGGCAAATTCTACCCGTCCGCCCTGGGGGCCGGCATCTACCTTCACGATCCCGAGCTTTTCTGCCTGCAGTTTCAGCAAAGTCAGACGGATCAGGTTCTTCGCCGGGTCAGGCAGCAGGCCGAAACGGTCGATCATTTCCACCTGCAGCTCGCGCAGGCCGTCTTCGTCGGCGGCGTTGGCGATGCGCTTGTAGAGGATCAAGCGGGCGTGAACGTCCGGCAGGTAATCCTCGGGGATCAGCGCCGGTACGCGCAGGTTGATGTCCGGGCCGCCGCCCAGAGGCTGTTCCAGGTTCGGCTGCTCGCCCTTGCGGATGGCTTTCACCGCGCGCTCGAGCATGTCCATGTAGAGGGTGAAGCCCACTGCCTGGATCTGCCCGCTC
The DNA here is from genome assembly GCF_005877905.1 of Pseudomonas nicosulfuronedens. Taxonomy (GTDB): domain Bacteria; phylum Pseudomonadota; class Gammaproteobacteria; order Pseudomonadales; family Pseudomonadaceae; genus Pseudomonas; species Pseudomonas nicosulfuronedens. Next base: position 47,405 of record NZ_SWDV01000039.1, read on the forward strand.
TGGCCATCGCCGAGCAGTTCGCCGGCGCCGCGGATTTCCAGGTCATGGGTGGCCAGCACGAAACCGGCGCCGAGGTCCTGGGCGTTGGCGATGGCCTCCAGGCGCTTTTCGGCGTCCGGGGTCATCTGCTTGCGCGGCGGGGTGAGCAGGTAGGCGTAGGCCTGGTGGTGGCTGCGGCCGACACGCCCGCGCAACTGGTGCAGTTGGGCCAGACCGAACTTGTCGGCGCGCTCGATGAGGATGGTGTTGGCGCTCGGCACGTCGATGCCGGTCTCGATGATGGTCGAGGCCACCAGCACGTTGAAGCGCTTGTGGTAGAAGTCGCTCATCACCCGTTCCAGGTCGCGCTCGTTCATCTGCCCGTGGCCGATGCCGATACGTGCCTCGGGAACCAGCTCCGCCAGGTCGCGGGCGCACTTCTCGATGGTCTTCACTTCGTTGTGCAGGAAGTACACCTGGCCGCCGCGCAGCAGTTCGCGCAACAGGGCTTCCTTGATCACCGACTTCTGCTCTTCCATGACGAAGGTGCGCACGGAGAGACGGCGCGCCGGTGGTGTGGCGATGATCGACAGGTCGCGCATGCCGGCCACCGCCATGTTGAGCGTGCGCGGGATCGGCGTGGCGGTGAGGGTGAGTATGTCCACCTCGCTGCGCAGCGCCTTGAGCTGCTCCTTCTGCCGTACGCCGAAGCGATGCTCCTCGTCGATGATGACCAGGCCGAGGTTCTTGAACTTCACATCGTCCTGCAACAGTTTGTGGGTGCCGATGACGATGTCGACCTTGCCCTCGGCGAGCTGCGCGACGGCGCCTTCGACTTCCTTGGCGGACTTGAATCGGCTCATCACCTCGACGCTCACCGGCCAGTCGGCGAAGCGGTCGCGGAAGCTGTTGTAGTGCTGCTGGGCGAGGAGGGTGGTGGGCACCAGCACGGCGACCTGTTTGCCGCTGTGCACCGCGACGAAAGCCGCGCGCATGGCCACTTCGGTCTTGCCGAAGCCCACGTCGCCACAGACCAGGCGGTCCATCGGCTTCTCCGAGAGCATGTCGGCGACCACCGCCTCGATGGCGGTCTGCTGGTCCGGGGTTTCCTCGAAGGGGAAGCCGGCGGAGAAGGTGGCGTAGTCGACCTGCGGGTCCTTGAACGCGTAGCCCTTGCGGGCTGCGCGGCGGGCGTAGATGTCGAGCAGCTCGGCGGCGACGTCACGGACCTGTTCGGCGGCCTTGCGCTTGGCCTTCTGCCAGGTTTCCGAGCCCAGCTTGTGCAGCGGCGCCAGGGCGTCGTCGCTGCCGGTGTAGCGGGCGATCAGGTGCAGGTTGGCCACCGGCACGTAGAGCTTGGCTTCGTCGGCGTATTCCAGGGCGAGGAATTCGGCGTTCTGGCCGTCGATCTCCAGGGTGATCAGGCCCATGTAGCGGCCGACACCGTGGTCGATGTGCACCACCGGTGCGCCTTCGCGCAGCTCGGTGAGGTTCTTGATGACGTTCTCGCCGCCGTCGCGGGTCTTCTCGCGGCGCCGACGCTGCATGACGCGCTGGCCGAACAGCGGGCTCTCGGCCACCAGGGCGATGCCCGGTTGGCCCTTGTCGGCATCCAGCAGCAGGCCTTCGTCCATCGGTGCGATGGTGATCGCCAGGCGGTCCTTGTGGGCCAGGAAGCCCGGCCAGCCTTCGACTTCCACCGGGCGCAGCTTCAACCGCGCCAGCAGTTCCAGCAGCACTTCGCGGCGACCGGCGGATTCAGCGGTAAAGAGGATGCGACCGTCGAACTGCTCGATGAACTGGCGCAGGCGTGCCAGCGGCTCAGTGGCCTTGGCCTCAATGGCCAGTTCAGGTAGCGCTTCGGCGGGGAAGCGTTCGCGGCCGACACCAACCTCGATCGGCTCCGGGCTGACCACCACGCGCGGCCAGTTTTTCAGGCGGGCGAAGCAGTCCTCTACCGGCAGGAACACTTCAGCTGGAGGCAGTAGTGGGCGCTCTGGGTCGTAGCGGCGGTCTTCGTAGCGGTTGCGAACATCAGTCCAGAACTGTTCGGCGGCGGTCTCGATGCCTGGCAGGGAGAACACCTGGGTGTCCTGCGGCAGGTAGTCGAACAGCGTCGACGTCTCGCCTTCTTCGAAGAACAGCGGGATGTAGTACTCGATGCCGGCGGGTGTCAGGCCGCTGGCCAGGTCCTGGTAGATCGGGCAGCGGCGGTAGTCGACGTCGAAGCGCTCGCGGAAACGACCACGGAAGCCGGTCACCGCCTCCTTGCGCAGCGGGAACTCGCGGGCCGGCAGCAGGCGGATGCTCTCCACCTTGTCGATGGAGCGCTGGGTTTCCGGATCGAATGTGCGCAGCGTCTCGATTTCGTCGTCGAACAGGTCGATGCGGTAGGGCAGCTCGCTGCCCATCGGGAACAGGTCGATCAGTGCGCCGCGCACGGCGAACTCGCCGTGTTCGTAGACGGTGTCCACGCAGCGGTAGCCGGCGGCCTCGAAGCGGCTGCGCATCTGCTCGACGTCGAGCTTCTGACCGACGTCCAGGACCAGGCTGCTGCCGAGCAGGAACTTGGCCGGTGCCAGGCGGTGCAGGGCGGTGGTGATGGGCACCACCAGCACGCCGCGGCGCAGTTCCGGCAGTTGATAGAGGGCGGCGACGCGCTGGGAAATGATGTCCTGGTGCGGCGAGAACACGTCGTAGGGCAGGGTTTCCCAGTCCGGCAGCTGCAGCACCGGCAGGTCCGGCGCAAAGAAGCGCAGCTCCTGCTCCAGACGCTCGGCGCTCTGGCTGTCGGCAGTCAGCAACAGGGTGAAACGTTTGGCTGGGCCGGCCGCTTCTGCGATGGCCAGGCTCAGGGCGGCTCCGGGGAGATTGCCCCAGGATTGTTTGCCGGCAGCGGTCGGCAGTGTAGGTATGCGCAGTACGGACACGGGCGTTCGTGGCTCCGGTCGAGGAATTTGACCGGCCGGATTGTAACTATCCCGATTGACGGATGTCAGTCATGCGACGGTCGCGGATTGCCGGAGAAGGTTCACACCGTCATAATGTAGCCCCTTTTTTCTTCTCCTACATGTGGAAGGTATTGCCCGTGACCCAGAAGCCCGACCAGTGTCTCGGTGAGTGGATCGATCGTGAAGCCCTCGCGGAAGCCATGATTCCGCTGATCGGTCAGCTGTACCGTAACAACAACGTGGTGACCTCGATCTACGGCCGTGGCCTGATCAACCGTTCGGTGATCGCGATCCTCAAAGCGCACCGTTTCGCCCGTCACCGCCTGGCCGAAGAAGGCGGGCTGTCGGTTCACGACACTTTCCCGATCCTCAAGGCGATGAGCGAGCTCAAGCTGGGCGCCGCTTCCGTAGACCTGGGCAAGATGGTTGCCAAGTTCAAGTCCGAAGGTAACGGCCGCAGCATCGAGCAGTTCACCAAGGACGAGCTGGCCGACGTGGTCGGCAAGCAGAACGGCGGCGCCCGCGAAGGCACCGACGTGGTCCTGTACGGTTTCGGTCGTATCGGCCGCCTGCTGGCCCGTATCCTCATCGAGAAGACCGGTGGTGGCGACGGCCTGCGCCTGCGCGCCATCGTCGTCCGCAAGGGCGCCGAGAACGACCTGGTCAAGCGCGCCAGCCTGCTGCGTCGTGACTCCGTGCATGGTCCGTTCGATGGCACCATCACCATCGACGAAGAACACAACACCATCACCGCCAACGGCAACCTGATCCAGGTGATCTACTCCAACGACCCGGCGTCGATCGACTACACCCAGTACGGCATCAAGAATGCCCTGCTGGTCGACAACACCGGCAAGTGGCGTGACGCCGAAGGCCTGGGCCAGCACCTGAAGTGCCCTGGCATCGACCGTGTGATCCTGACCGCTCCGGGCAAGGGCGCGCTGAAGAACGTCGTTCACGGCATCAACCATGGCGACATCACCGCTGACGACAAGATCGTCTCGGCTGCTTCCTGCACCACCAACGCCATCGTGCCGGTGCTGAAGGCTGTCAACGACCAGTACGGCATCGTCAACGGCCACGTCGAAACCGTTCACTCGTTCACCAACGACCAGAACCTGATCGACAACTTCCACAAAGGCAGCCGTCGTGGCCGCGCCGCGCCGCTGAACATGGTGATCACCGAGACTGGCGCCGCTACCGCTGCCGCCAAGGCTCTGCCGGTTCTCAAAGGCAAGCTGACCGGCAACGCCATCCGCGTTCCGACGCCGAACGTCTCCATGGCCATCCTGAACCTGAACCTGGAAAAGGCCACCAACCGCGAAGAGATCAACGAGTACCTGCGCCAGATGGCCATGCACTCGGACCTGCAGAAGCAGATCGACTTCGTGTCGTCCCAGGAAGTGGTTTCCACCGACTTCGTCGGTTCCCGCCATGCGGGCGTCGTCGATGCCGAGGCGACCATCGCCAACGACAACCGCGTCGTCCTGTACGTGTGGTACGACAACGAGTTCGGCTACAGCTGCCAGGTCGTCCGCGTGATGGAAGACATGGCTGGCGTGAACCCGCCGGCTTTCCCGCGCTGATTCAGGCGGTATAAGGGAAACGGGAGCTCTCGGGCTCCCGTTTTTCGTTACTGGCTCCACCATTCCAACGACAAAATCTGCCAACTCCTGAAACCGGAAAGACTTCAAATGGATGGACAACATCTGCACGAAGGCGAGCTGAAGCGTGGCCTGAAGAACCGCCACATCCAGCTGATCGCCCTCGGCGGCGCCATCGGTACCGGCCTGTTCCTGGGCTCTGCCGGCGTTCTGCAATCCGCCGGCCCGTCGATGATCCTCGGCTACGCCATCGGCGGCTTCATCGCCTTCCTGATCATGCGACAACTGGGCGAGATGATCGTCGAGGAGCCCGTTGCCGGTTCCTTCAGCCACTTCGCGCACAAGTACTGGGGCGGTTTCGCCGGCTTCATGTCCGGCTGGAACTACTGGGTGCTGTACATCCTGGTGGGCATGTCGGAGCTGACCGCAGTCGGCAAGTACATCCAGTTCTGGTGGCCGGACTTCCCGACCTGGGCGACGGCGGCAGTATTCTTCGTCCTGATCAACGCCATCAACCTGTTCAACGTGAAGGCCTTCGGCGAGACCGAGTTCTGGTTCGCGATCATCAAGGTCGTCGCCATCATCGGCATGATCCTGCTCGGCGTCTGGCTGCTGGTCAGCGGCACCGGCGGTCCGCAGGCCTCGGTGAGCAACCTGTGGGCCCACGGTGGCTTCTTCCCCAATGGCTGGAAGGGGCTGATCATGGTCCTGGCGATCATCATGTTCTCCTTCGGTGGCCTGGAGCTGGTCGGCATCACTGCCGCCGAAGCCGCCGAGCCGAAAAAGGTGATTCCCAAGGCGATCAACCAGGTCATCTACCGAATCCTGATCTTCTACATCGGCGCCCTGGCCGTGCTGCTCTCGCTGTACCCCTGGGATGCCCTGCTGCAGAGCATCAGCAGCGCCGGAGACCCCTACAGCGGCAGCCCGTTCGTGAAGGTCTTCTCGCTGCTGGGTAGCGACATTGCGGCCAACATCCTGAACTTCGTGGTGCTCACCGCCGCGCTGTCGGTCTACAACAGCTGCGTGTACTGCAACAGCCGCATGCTCTTTGGCCTGGCCGAGCAGGGCGACGCCCCGCGTGCCTTCGCCAAGGTGGATGACCGTGGCGTACCGCTGCTGGCCATTGGTGTCTCGGCGTTCATCACCCTGGCCTGCGTGGTGGTCAACTATGTGATCCCGCACCAGGCGCTGGAGCTGCTGATGTCCCTGGTGGTCGCCGCGCTGGTGATCAACTGGGCGATGATCAGCCTGGCCCACATGAAGTTCCGCAAGGCCATGGTGGCCAAGGGTGTACAGCCGTTCTTCCGCGCGCTGTGGTACCCCTACGGCAACTGGCTGTGCCTGGCCTTCGTGGTGTTCATCCTCGGCATCATGCTGCAGATCCCTGGCATCGACGTGTCGGTGTACGCGATCCCGGTGTGGATCGTGCTGATGGGGGCGTGCTACCTGTTCAAGCGCAAGTCCCCGGCCAAGGCTGACGCCTGAACCGGTTGAGAAACGGGAGCTTCGGCTCCCGTTTTCTTTTGGTAATGCACCTTTGCCAGAGCGGAAACAGTGGCGCTGGGTGCTTGCGGTAGAATACCCGGCGCCGCTCGCCGGGCGGCTGAAGGAGATGACCTTGTCCCGTGCAAGCCTGTTGATCCTGCTGGTTCTGGCAGCCCTGAGCGGTTGCGGGCAATCCGTCGAGCACTTCGGCGGGCCGACCATGGGCAGCAGCTACACCGTGCAGTACGTGCCAACTGGCAAGTCACCGGACGCGGCGAAACTCAAGAATGAGGTCGATGCGATCCTGGCAGGCCTGGACGAGCAGTTTTCCACTTACCGTGATGACTCCGTGGTGTCCCGTTTCAATGGCTTGCCTGCCGGTGCATGCATGGCCTTGCCGGCCGACATGCTGACGCTTTGGCGCTACGGCGAGCAGCTTTCGCAGCAGAGCGGCGGTGCTTTCGATCTCACCGTCGAGCCGCTGATGAACCTCTGGGGCTTCGGTCCACAGTCGCGCAGTGAGAAGGTGCCCGATGCCCCTGCACTGGAGCGTGAGCGCGCCCGCGTCGGTCATCGACATTTGCGTCTGAACGGCGAGCAGCTGTGCAAGGACGTGGACGCGCAACTGGACTTCGACAGCATCGTTGCCGGCTACGCGGTGGATCGGGTCAGTGCTCGGCTGGCTGAGCTGGGCCTGACCGATTACCTGGTGGAGATCACCGGGGAGCTCAAGGCTGTGGGCCACAAGCCCGATGGCAAACCCTGGCGTATCGCCCTGGAAGTGCCCAGCGGCGAGCGTGAGCGGCAGGTGGAGCGTTCGGTGGCGCTGGATGGCATTGGCTTGTCCACCTCCGGCGACTACCGCAATTATTTCGAGGAGGGTGGGCAGCGCTATTCGCACACGTTCGACCCGCGCACCGGGGCACCGGTCAGGCATGCCCTGGCGGCCGTCACGGTGGCGGAGGCACAGGCGTTGCGTGCCGATGGCCTGTCGACCCTGCTGATGGTGCTGGGGCCGGAGGAGGGCTATACCTTTGCCGAGCGCAATGGGCTGGCGGCCTTCTTCATCGTGCGCCAGGGCGAGGGTTTCGTGACGCGCGCGACGACGCGCTTCGAAGCGCTGTTCCCGTCGCCTGAATGAAAGCTTTGGCGGGCATGATGGCGGCCCGCAGGCTGGTCAGTGCATGTAGTGGCGGCAAAATTCGCCTACCTGCCGACCAACCGCTAATGTGCAGCCTTTTGCCGCAGGGCTAAGCTGCGCCAATGATTTCGATCCGCCTCGGCGCATGTGGTGCCGGGGCTTCGCCGGGAGCGCCAAGCGGGCGCCCCGGCCTGTTCTGAAGGAGTACGCATGGCTGTCTACAACTACGACGTGGTGATTCTCGGCACGGGCCCGGCAGGCGAGGGGGCGGCGATGAACGCCTCCAAGTACGGGCGCAAGCTGGCGGTGGTGGACAGCCGTCGCGTGGTCGGCGGCAACTGCACGCACCTGGGCACCATCCCGTCCAAGGCGCTGCGTCACTCGGTGAAGCAGATCATCGAGTTCAACACCAACCCGATGTTCCGCCAGATCGGCGAGCCGCGCTGGTTCTCCTTCCCGGACGTGCTGAAAAGCGCCGAGCGGGTGATCTCCAAGCAGGTCTCCTCGCGCACCGGCTACTACGCGCGCAACCGCATCGACATGTTCAACGGCACCGCCAGCTTCGTCGATGAGCGCACCGTTGAAGTCGTCACCCCCAGCGGCGCCGTGGAGCGCCTGGTGGCCGACCAGTTCGTCATCGCCACTGGCTCGCGCCCGTATCGCCCCTCGGACATCAACTTCAACCACCCGCGCGTCTACGACAGCGACACCATCCTCTCGCTGAGCCACACCCCGCGCCGCCTGATCATTTACGGAGCCGGCGTGATCGGCTGCGAGTACGCCTCGATCTTCAGTGGCCTGGGCGTGCTGGTGGACCTGATCGACACCCGTGACCAGCTGCTGAGCTTCCTCGACGACGAGATTTCCGATGCGCTGAGCTACCACTTGCGCAACAACAACGTGCTGATCCGTCACAACGAGGAGTACGAGCGCGTGGAAGGCCTGGACAACGGCGTGATCCTGCACCTGAAATCGGGCAAGAAGATCAAGGCCGATGCTCTGCTGTGGTGTAACGGCCGTACCGGCAACACGGATCGCCTGGGCCTGGAAAACATCGGCATCAAGGTCAACAGCCGCGGCCAGATCGAGACGGACGAGAACTACCGCACCTCGGTGTCGAACATCTACGCCGCGGGCGATGTGATCGGCTGGCCGAGCCTGGCCAGCGCCGCCTACGACCAGGGGCGCTCGGCCGCCGGCAACATCGTCGAGCACGATGGCTGGCGCTTCGTGAATGACGTACCGACCGGCATCTACACCATTCCGGAGATCAGCTCGATCGGCAAGAACGAGCAGGAGCTGACCGTGGCCAAGATCCCCTACGAAGTGGGCAAGGCCTTCTTCAAGGGCATGGCGCGTGCGCAGATCTCCAACGAGCCGGTGGGCATGCTGAAGATCCTGTTCCACCGTGACACCCTGGAAATCCTCGGTGTGCACTGTTTCGGCGACCAGGCTTCGGAGATCGTGCACATCGGCCAGGCGATCATGAACCAGCCGGGTGAGCTCAATACCCTGAAGTACTTCGTCAACACGACCTTCAACTATCCGACCATGGCCGAAGCCTACCGCGTAGCGGCGTTCGACGGCCTGAACCGGATTTTTTGAAATACCCCGACCGGCGGCCTGAGCCGGTCGGGGGGAACCTGCTCAGCGATTCCCGATCGTGGCAGTGGCCAAACCGGGAAAGTCTGTGATCAGGCTATCCACGCCAAAATCGGCGAGCCGGCGCATCAGGGCCGGCTCGTTGACCGTCCACACCGACACATGCAACCCCTGCTTCTGCGCTTTCAGCAAGCGCTCCGGGGTGCACAGCATCCAATTCAGCGCCAGCAGATCACAGCCGTAGTGCGCGGCGACCTTCAGCGGGTCGAGCCAAGCGTATTCGGCGACCAGTCCGCGTGACAGATCCGGCGCCAGTTCTTCCAGGGCGCGCAGCACCGTACGCGAACTCGAGGTCACGGTGATCCGGTCGCGCAGACCGAAACGGCCCACCAGCTGGTGGATCGCCTGCACCGTGCGGCCAGCACGATCCTTCGACGCGCTTTTCACTTCCAGCTGCCAGTGCTCGAACTCGCAACGCTCGAACAGCTCCGCCAGACGCGGGATGGGGCAGGGGCGCACCCAGCCCGGACCGCCGTCGCGGGCGTCCATGGTCACCAGGTCGTCCGCCAGTTGCTCGGATACCTTGCCGCGGCGGCCGGTAGTGCGTTTGAGCGTCGGGTCGTGGATCACCATCAGCTCGCCGTCGCGGGACAGGTGCAGGTCCAGTTCACAGCGCTTCACGCCATGTTCCAGGCAGCGTAGGAAGCTGTTCAGGGTGTTTTCCGGTGCTTCGCCTTTGGCGCCGCGATGGCCATAGATCAGAGTCACTGGGGCTCCTTGGGAGTCGGGGAGAGGTCCTTGAGGTATTGCGAACGGTGCTGGCGGACGGCATCGACCACCACTCCGCTCTCGAAATAGACGCTGAATTCGCGGTAGTCCCAGCGCGAAATGGGCGGCTTGCCCACCGCCGGATGTTCCTCGTCCGGCAGGCCGAAACGCTCCAGCACCGCCTTCTGGGTCTCGCCGCGGGCCGGCAGCGCGATGTGCGGGTCGCCCTGGGAGCCCACAGGTATCTCAATGGTATCGGCCAGCAGTGGCAACGGGGTGACAAGGCTCAACAGGAGCAGCAGATGGCGCATGGATGTCCTAGGGTTCATTCTTCGCGGGCCTTGGCCTGCCGGCGTTCCAACGCCTGGCGCTGGAGGATATGACGGGCCAGCAGTTGCCGTTGGGTATCGCCGAGTATGTCGAATTCGGTGCCGATCTCGTAGTCGCCCTCGGGTTGTTGCTGGCAGTGGGTGACCTTGGCACGCAGCAGCATGCCCAGGCCTTGTGGCAGCAGGACAATCTTGAGTGCCAGAGGCTGGCCTACGGGGAGCGCCTGGTCGTCGCGGAAATTGATGCCGCCTTCGGACAGCGTCACCTTGCGCGCCGGGCCGATCTCGCTGAGCAGGCTCTGGGTGAGGGCCTGGGCGATCAGGTCGATGCGCTTGTTCATCACCTTCAGGTAGCTGGCCAGCGGGCGGTCGCGCTCATTGATATGCCGCAGCAGGTGCTGCGACTCGAAGTCGGTCAGGTGCAGGTCGCTGAGCAGATTGAACAGCGCGGAATCATCCTGAAGCACTTCTTGCGACTGGATTTCGTCCTCGCGCAGCGGGCGAAATTCCAATGCGAGCGTGTCTTCAATACGATAGTATTCGCGGCGGTCATCCGCGTCTGGAGTGGACATGGCGAACCCACGGCGGCAGTGATGGTCTGAGTGTAAAGCCGCCTGCCGAGCCTCGCCACACGGAAGTCGTACGCCAGATGGAACTGACGCTCGACGCACTCTTCATCTTCTCAATCGGCCCCACATGTTCAGACCTCTTTCCGTCTACATCGGAACGCGCTACACACGCGCCAAACGCCGCAGCCACTTCGTTTCCTTCATTTCGCTCACTTCCATGATCGGCCTCGCGCTGGGCGTGGTGGTAATGATCGTGGTGCTCTCGGTAATGAATGGCTTCGACCACGAGATGCGCACCCGCGTGCTGGGCATGGTGCCCCACGCCACGGTCGAGTCCTACCAGCCCATCTCCGACTGGCAGGACATCGCCGGGCAGATCAAGACCCAGCACCCCAACGTGCTGGAGGTCGCGCCCTTCATCCAGATGCAGGGCCTGCTCAGTGCCGGCGGCACGGTACAGAAAGTGCTGATCAACGCTGTGGATCCGAACGAGGAAAGCAAGGTCTCGATCATCGATCAGTTCTTCCAGGAAGGCTCGCTCTCGAGCCTCAAGCCCGGCGAATTCGGCATCCTGATCGGTGACAAGGCGGCGAAGAACCTCGGCGTGAAGCTGGGCGACAAGGTCACCTTCATCGCCCCGGAAGTCTCGGTCACCCCGGCCGGCATGTTCCCGCGCATGAAACGCTTCACCGTGGTCGGTACCTTCCACGTCGGCGCCGGTGAGCTGGATGGCTACGTCGCCATGGTCCACATCGACGACGCCGCGCGCATGCGCCGTCTCAAGGAAGGCCAGGTCGAAGGGCTGCGCCTGAAGCTCGATGATTTGTTCCAGGCGCCGCGTACCGCCTGGGAAATCGCCCGCACCCTGAAGGGCAACGACTATTTTGCCCGCGACTGGACCCGCAGCCACGGCAACCTGTACCAGGCGATCCGCATGGAAAAATCCATGATCGGCCTGTTGCTGCTGCTGATTGTCGCGGTCGCCGCGTTCAACATCATTTCCACCCTGGTCATGGTCGTCACCGACAAGAAGGCCGACATCGCCATCTTGCGTACCCTGGGCGCCACACCGGGGCAGATCATGGCGACTTTCATGGTGCAGGGCACGGTGATCGGCGTGATCGGCACCTTCATCGGCGGCGTGCTGGGCATCCTCGCGGCGCTCAATGTCAGCTCCGCCATCGCCCTGCTGGAGCGCCTGCTGGGTCACAAATTCCTCAACGCGGACGTCTACTTCATCGATTACCTGCCTTCGCAACTGATGAGCGAGGACGTGATCCTGGTGTGCAGCGCCGCGCTGATCCTGAGTTTCTTCGCCACCCTGTATCCGGCCTGGCGTGCGGCCCGCACCCAGCCCGCGGAGGCATTGCGTTATGAGTAACAACGATCAGGCCGTCCTGAGCTGCCGAGACCTCGGCAAGCGCTACGAGGAAGGCCCGCAATCGGTCGAAGTGCTGTCCAATGTGCAACTGGAACTGCTGCCGGGCGAGCGCGTCGCCATCGTCGGTAGCTCCGGTTCGGGCAAGAGCACCCTGCTGAACATGCTCGGCGGCCTGGATACCCCCAGCACCGGCAGCGTCTGGCTGGCCGGTGAGCAGCTGTCGGCGCTGAACGAAAAGCAGCGCGGCCTGCTGCGCAACCGCGCGCTGGGCTTCGTCTACCAGTTCCACCACCTGCTGCCCGAGTTCACCGCCCTGGAGAACGTCTGCATGCCGCTGCTGATCGGCAAGACGCCGATCCCCGAGGCGCGTCAGCGTGCCACTGCGCTGCTGGAGCGCGTGGGTCTGGGCCATCGCCTGAGCCACAAGCCGTCCGAGCTGTCCGGTGGTGAGCGCCAGCGCGTGGCCATCGCCCGCGCCCTGGTCAATACGCCGAAGCTGGTGCTGCTCGACGAGCCCACCGGCAACCTCGACCAGCACACTGCCCACGGTATCCAGGAGCTGATGCTGGAACTGTCGCAATCCCTGCGTACCGCCTTCCTGGTGGTGACCCACGACACCCACCTCGCCCAGCAGATGGACCGTGTGCTGCGCCTGGAGGAGGGCCGGCTGGTCGCCGCCTGAGGGATAACGGAATGTTCAGACCCCTGTCCGTCTTCATCGGCACCCGCTATACCCGTGCCAAGCGACGCAACCATTACATCTCGTTCATCTCCCTGACCTCGATGATCGGCCTTGCCCTGGGCGTGCTGGCGATGATCGTGGTGCTCTCGGTAATGAACGGCTTCCAGAAGGAAATGCGCTCGCGAATCCTCGGCATGGTCCCGCATGCCGTGCTGCAGAAAACCAGCGGTCCGCTGGACGACTGGCAGCGCGTCGCCGACGTGGCGAAGCAGAACCCGAAGATCGTCGGCGCGGTACCCTACACCGAAGTCGACGGCATGCTCTCCTACAAGGGCATGATGCAGCCCATCGAGGTCGATGGCGTCGATCCGGCGCTGGAAACCCAGGTGTCGATCATCGGTCAGCACATGGTTCGCGGCAGCCTCGATGACCTCAAGGCCACCGAGTTCGGCGTGGTCATCGGTGAGATCACCGCGCGTCGCTTCCACGTCAACGTCGGTGACAGCCTGCTGCTGATCGTTCCAGAGCCGAGCACCGCGCCTGGCGGCATCACCCCGCGCATGCAGCGCCTGAATGTGGTCGGCATCTTCAAGGTCGGTGCCGAACTGGACAGCACCCTGGCGCTGATTCACGTGGACGACGCGGCGAGCCTGATGCGCTGGCAGCCCGGCCAGGTGCAGAGCGTGCGCATCGCCCTGAAGGACCTGTTCCAGGCGCCAGAGGTGGGTGCAGCCATTGCCAGACAGTTGGGCGACGGCTACCGCTCGGTGGACTGGACCCACACCCAGGGCAGCCTGTTCAGCGCGATGAAGATGGAAAAGACCATGATCGGCCTGCTGTTGCTGCTGATCGTCGCGGTCGCCGCCTTCAACATCATCGCCACCCTGATCATGGTCGTGGCCGACAAGCGCGCGGACATCGCCATCCTGCGTACCCTGGGCGCCACACCTAAGCAGATCATGGCGATCTTCATGGTGCAGGGCACGGTGATCGGCCTGATCGGTACCGTCATCGGCTGCGTACTGGGCGTACTCGCGGCGTACAACGTCACCGCCATCGTCTCGACCCTGGAGCGGATTGCCGGCACCCACGTGTTCAACTCGGATATCTACTTCATCAACTACCTGCCGTCCGACCCGCAGATCAGCGACATTGTGCTGATCTGCGTCGCGGCGCTGTCGATGAGCTTCCTCGCCACGCTTTACCCGGCCTGGCGCGCGGCCTCGACCCAGCCGGCGGAATCGCTGCGTTACGAGTGATTCACCGGCCCATGAAAAAGCCGCCCTTCGGGGCGGCTTTTTCGTTTCAGAGGCCTTGCTGCAGATTGCGCAGCGTGCGGCGCCGCCGCCAGCTGCGGCCGATCCACCAGCGCCAGTAACCCTCGGTGAGCAGATAGCCGAGGATGCCCACCAGGATGCCGCAGATCACCGAGCCCAACAGGAAGGGCTGCCAGAGCATCGCCAGTTCGCCGCTGATCCATTCCCAGGTCAGGTGGTCGGGCAGCGCGCGCGCCGGGATGCCCATGACCCAGGCGCCCATCTTGTAGGTGCAGTAGAACACCGGCGGCATGGTGATCGGGTTGGTCAGCCAGACCAGCCCCACCGAAATGGGCAGATTGGCGCGCACCCAGATGGCCAGCGAGGCGGCTAGCAGCATCTGTAGCGGGATGGGAATGAACGCGGCGAACAGCCCCATGCCCATGGCACGGGACACGGAGCGGCGATTCAGGTGCCAGAGGTTGGGCGACTGGATCAGCGGTCCGAGAAAGCGCAGGCCCTTGTGGTTCCTGATGCTCTCCGGATCCGGCATGTAGCGCTTGAAGATTCGGCGCGGCATGGAGGAAATCTCTGGCAGACGGACGACGCACCATTATGCCTAGCTAGGTGACAGTCATTCGTTGCCAACTATGTCCGTGTGTAACCGCCGCCGGCCCATCGGATCGGCGGTCGCACCGGGTCCGGGAGTCGCTCCGTTGCCTCGTACAGGGATGTTCGCGCTGGCCCTGGGATTGCTGGCGCTGCGCTGGATGCCGGCGCTTCCGCCTGGCTGGCTTCTGCTGGTCCTCGCGCTGCTCGCGTTGCCTCTGTTATTGACTCGCGGCTACTTCATCGGCCTGTTCCTGCTCGGTTTCGCCTGGGCCTGCCTGTCGGCGCAGTGGGCGCTGGATGACCGCCTGGCGCCGGAACTGGACGGCCGCACGCTATGGCTGGAGGGTAGGGTGGAGGGGCTGCCGGATCGCTCCGGGCCCTCGGTGCGCTTCCTGCTCGCCGATGTCTCCAGTCCTCGTGCGAAGGTCCCTGGCACGCTGCGCCTGTCCTGGTTCGGCGGGCCACCGGTGGAGGGCGGCGAGCGCTGGCGCTTGGCGGTGAAACTCAAGCGTCCCCACGGCATGGCCAATGGTGCGGGGTTCGACTACGAGGCCTGGCTCACCGCCCAGCGTATCGGTGCCACCGGCAGCGTGAAGGATGGGCAGCGCCTGGAGGCTTCCAGCGGTCCTCGCGCCTGGCGCGAAGCCTGGCGGCAACGCCTGCTGGCGGTGGACGCCCACGGTCGTTCCGGGGCGCTCGCCGCCCTCGTGCTGGGCGATGCCTCCGGGCTGACCACGGTGGATTGGCAAGTCCTGCAGGACACCGGAACCCTGCACCTGATGGTGATTTCCGGTTCGCACATCTCGCTGCTGGCCGGCCTGCTCTATGCGTTGGTCGCTGGGCTGGCGCGGCTTGGCTGCTGGCCTGCGCGCCTGCCCTGGTTGCCTTGTGCCTGCCTGCTGGCCGCAAGCGGTGCCTGGACCTACAGCCTGATGGCGGGGTTCGAGGTGCCGTTGCAGCGCGCCTGCGTCATGGTCTCTATCGTCCTGCTGTGGCGTCTGCGCTACCGCCATCGAGGGCTGTGGACGCCCTTGCTCGGCGCCTTGCTGACGGTACTGCTGGTCGAGCCGCTGGTGGTGCTGTTGCCGGGCTTCTGGCTGTCCTATGCGGCGGTGGCGTTGCTGATCTTCGGGTTCTCGGGTCGGCTGGGGCGCTGGACCGCCTGGCGGACCTGGCTGCGTGCGCAATGGCTGATGGCAGTCGGGTTGCTGCCGGCTTCCATCGCCCTGGGGTTGCCGCTGAGTGTTTCCGGCGTGGTCGCCAACCTGATCGCGGTGCCCTGGGTGGAGCTGATCGTGGTGCCGCTGGCCCTGATGGGGAGTTTGGCGCTTGGGCTTCCCTGGCTTGGCGAGGCATTGCTCTGGATCTCGGGCGGTCTGCTGGAGCTGCTGTTCCGCCTGCTGGGCTGGATGGCTGGGCTGGCGCCGGCCTGGCAGCCGGTAGCGGCGCCGATCTGGGCGGTGGTGCTGGCGATGCTGGGGGCGCTCCTGCTGCTTGCGCCGGCTGGTGTGCCATTGCGTTCGCTGGGCCTGGCGATGTTCCTGCCGGTGTTCTGGCCGACGGTGCCGCTGCCCGCGCCCGGCATGGCCGAGATCCGTGTGCTGGACGTGGGGCAGGGGCTTTCAGTGCTGATCCGTACTCGCAGCCAGGCCTGGCTCTATGACACTGGGGCGCGCAATGGCGATTTCGACATCGGCGAGCGCGTTGTCGTGCCGACGCTGCGCAGCCTGGGGATCGGTCGTCTGGATATGTTGATGCTCAGCCACGCGGACAACGACCATGCCGGCGGCGCCATGGCGGTGAAGAGCTCGTTGCAGCCAGTTCAAGTCATCAGCGGCGAGCCAGAGCGTCTGCCAAGGGAGCTGCAGGCCCGGCCCTGTCGCGTCGACGAGTGGGCAATCGACGGCGTTCGACTCTCCAGCTGGGCATGGGCGGGTGCCCGGGAAAGCAACGACCGCTCCTGCGCCCTGGAAATCGAAGCCAACGGCGAGCGCATCCTGCTTACCGGCGACCTGCCGCAACCCGCCGAGCTGGCATGGCTGGCGGCGCATCCGGGCGAACGCATCGACTGGTTGCTGGCGGGACATCACGGCAGCCGCAGCTCCTCCGGGCTGGCCTTCCTCCGAGCGATCCGGCCGTCGACGGCGATCATCTCGCGCGGCGCCAACAACCCTTATGGCCATCCGCACCCGTCGGTCGTCGAGCGCTTCCGCGCGCTGGGCATACGGATTCAGGATACGGCGGAGCAGGGCGCGCTGACCCTGACGCTCGGTGCCCATGGCGAGGTCCGGGGAGTGCGGGAAGGTGCACATTTCTGGCAGGAAAATTGAGCCTTGGGCGGTCGGCTCGCCACGGCCCCTGTGCTAGAGTGGCGCCACTTTTTTTCAGGGGATTCACCACTGTGTGGGAACTGGTCAAAGCTGGCGGCTGGATGATGCTGCCGATCTTGCTGAGCTCCGTCGCTGCCATGGCGATCGTCGCCGAACGTCTCTGGACCCTGCGCTTGAGCCGCGTGGCCCCGCCGCAGCTGCTCGGCCAGGTGTGGAAGCAGATCAAGGACAAGAAGATGAACAGTCAGGCCCTCAAGGACCTGCGTGCGTCTTCCCCGCTGGGTGAAATCCTCGCCGCCGGCCTGGCCAACTCCAAGCACGGTCGCGAGATCATGAAGGAGTGCATCGAGGAAGCCGCTTCCCGCGTCATCCACGAACTGGAGCGCTACCTCAACGCCCTGGGCACCATCGCCGCCATGGCGCCGCTGCTCGGCCTGCTGGGCACCGTGTTCGGCATGATCCAGATCTTCAGCGCCTTCATGGGCGATGGCATGGCCAACGCGCCGATGCTCGCCGGCGGTATCTCCAAGGCCCTGATTACCACCGCGGCTGGCCTGATCGTGGCGATCCCGGCGGTGTTCTTCCACCGCTACCTGCTGCGCCGGGTCGATGAGCTGGTCATCGCCATGGAGCAGGAAGCCATCAAGCTGGTGGAAGTGACCCAGGGTGACCGCGAAGTCGACTTCGTCGAGGAAGGCAAAGCGTGAAATTCCGCCGCAGAGCGGGCGGAGCGGCCCGCGAGGACGTCTTCATCAACCTGGCGTCGCTGATCGACGTGATCTTCGTGCTGCTGCTGTTCTTCGTGGTCGCCACCTCGTTCACCAAGCCGTCGCAGCTCAAGGTCGAACTGCCTGAAGCGGTCAGCGGCACGCCGCCCGAAGCCACCGAGATCAAGCAGCTGGAAATTTTCATCAGCCTCGAAGGTCACTACGCACTCAACGGCCAGAGCCTGGCGCGTGATGACCTGGAAAACCTGATGAACGCGATGCAGCGGGAATCTGCCGGTGACAACAGCCTGCCGGTAGTGATCACTGCCGACGGCAAGGTGGACTACCAGTCCGTGGTTACCGCGATGGATGCCGCTGGCAAGCTGGGCTTCACCCACCTGCGCATTACCACCATCGAGTCCCGGGCGGACAAGAAGACCCCCTGATGGCGTTCTCCGACCGCCTGCTCGACGCCTGGTACAAGGGCCATCCGGCCCTTGCGCTGCTCAGACCGCTCGAATTGCTCTATCGGCGCGTTGCCCAGGGCCGCCGGCAGGACTTCCTCTCCGGCGCCAAGCCCGCCTACCGCGCTCCCGTACCGATCATCGTGGTTGGCAACATCACTGTGGGCGGCACCGGCAAGACGCCGATGATTCTCTGGCTGATCGAACACTGCCGTGCCCGCGGTCTGAAGGTCGGTGTGGTCAGCCGTGGCTACGGCGCGAAACCGCCGCAGACGCCCTGGCGCGTGCGCGCCGAGCAGTCGGCGGCGGAGGCGGGTGACGAGCCGTTGATGATCGTGCGCCGCAGCGGCGTGCCGCTGATGATCGACCCGGACCGCTCCAGTGCCGTGCGCGCGCTGCTGGCTGAGGAAGCACTGGACCTGATTCTCTGCGACGATGGCCTGCAACATTACCGCCTGGCCCGCGATCTGGAGCTGGTGCTGATCGACGCTGCCCGGGGCCTGGGCAACGGCCGCTGCCTGCCCGTAGGGCCGCTGCGCGAACCCGCCGAGCGACTGGCCGAAGTCGACGCCGTGCTGCACAACGGCGCGCCGTCCGATCCGCCCGGCGCCTTCTCTTTCGGCCTGCGACCTTCTGCCCTGGTCAACCTGGCCAGCGGCGAACACCGTGGTGTCGAGCATTTCCCCGTCGGTCAGCAGGTGCATGCCGTGGCCGCAATCGGCAACCCCCAGCGTTTCTTCGCAACGCTCGAGACGCTAAACTGGCGGCCGATTCCGCATCCCTTCCCCGACCATGCGGCCTTTACCGCCGAGCAGCTGCGCTTCACGCCGGAACTGCCGCTGGTCATGACCGAGAAGGACGCGGTGAAATGCCGGGCCTTCGCCGCGCCCGACTGGTGGTACCTCGCCGTCGAAGCGCAGCCGTCACCGGCCTTCGTCGCCTGGTTCGATGCCCAGCTCGAGCGCCTGCTCGCTCGCTGATTTGCCGTCGAAATCCGGCGCCGTCCGCATTCAAACTGTTCGCTGTTTAAGCTCAAGGAACGCACCATGGACCCGAAACTCCTCGATATCCTCGCCTGTCCGCTGTGCAAGGGCCCGCTCAAGCTCACCGACGACAAGTCCGAGCTGATCTGCAAGGCCGACGGCCTGGCCTACCCGGTGCGCGACGGCATTCCGGTGATGCTCGAAGGCGAGGCGCGTACCCTGAACGTCGACGAGCGTCTGGACAAATAACGCCATGACCCAGGCCTACACCGTCGTCATTCCCGCTCGCTACGCCTCCACCCGCCTGCCCGGCAAGCCGCTGCAGGACATCGCCGGCAAGCCGATGATCCAGCACGTCTGGGCGCAGGCCGGCAGAAGCTCAGCCGCCCAGGTGGTGGTCGCCACCGACGATCAGCGCATCTTCGAGGCCTGCCAGGGCTTCGGCGCCCAGGTGGTGCTGACCCGTGCCGACCACAACTCCGGCACTGATCGCCTGGCGGAAGTGGCCGACGCGCTGGGCCTGGCCGACGACGCCATTGTGGTCAACGTGCAGGGCGACGAACCGCTGGTACCGCCGTCGATCATCGATCAGGTGGCCGCCAACCTCGCGGCGCACTCGGAGGCGGGTATCGCCACCCTGTGCGAGGAAATCCACGACCCGGCCGCATTGTTCAACCCGAACATCGTCAAGGTGGTCAGCGACAAGAATGGCCTGGCGCTGACCTTCAGCCGCGCCACGCTCCCTTGGGCGCGCGATGCCTTCGCGGTGGACCGCGAAAGCCTGCCGGCCAGCGTGCCGTACCGCCGCCACATCGGCATCTACGCCTACCGCGCACGCTTCCTGCGCGATTTCGTGGCCTGGGGCCCGTGCTGGCTGGAAGACACCGAGTGCCTGGAGCAGTTGCGTGCGCTCTGGCATGGCGTGCGCATCCACGTGGCTGACGCCCTGGAAGCGCCGCAAGCCGGCGTCGACACCCCGGAAGACCTGGAGCGCGTGCGGCGCATCCTGGGGGCCTGATGAAGGTCCTGTTCGTCTGCCTGGGCAACATCTGCCGCTCGCCCACCGCCGAAGGCGTGTTCCGCCACAAGGTGCGCGAAGCGGGGCTAGAGGGTCACATCGAGATCGACTCGGCCGGCACCGGCGACTGGCATGTCGGCAAGGCGCCGGATGCGCGCACCCGCGCCGCCGCGCTGCGCCGGGGCTATGACCTGTCGGGTCTGCGGGCACGGCAGGTCAGTGCCGCTGACTTCGCTCGTTATGACCTCGTGCTGGCCATGGATAACGCCAACCTGCGTGATCTGAAGGGGCTGCGCGGCAGTCACGGCAAGGCTGAGCTGGATCTGTTCCTGCGCCGCTACGAGCTGGAAATCGACGAAGTCCCTGATCCCTACTACGGCGGCGAGGACGGTTTCGAGCAGGTGCTGGATCTGGTGGAAAGGGCCTGCGATGGCCTGCTGACGGAAGTGAAGGGGCGCCTGTGATTCTGCAACTGCAAGAACGCATTTCCCTCAAGCCCTACAACACCTTCGGTGTCGAAGTCGCGGCGCGCTGGTTCGCTCAGGCCCACGACGATGACGAGGTGCGCGCGGCTATCGCTGCTGCTGCCGAAAAGGGCCTGCCGCTGATGGTGATCGGTGGCGGCAGCAACCTGCTGCTGACCCGTGACGTCGACGCGCTGGTGCTGCGCATGGCTTCCCGTGGCGTGCGTGTCGTCAGTGATGACGGTGAGCGCGTGCTGGTCGAGGCGGAAGCTGGCGAGGTGTGGGATGACTTCGTGCGCTGGACCCTGGCGCAGGGACTGGGTGGGCTGGAAAACCTCAGCTTGATTCCCGGCACTGTCGGCGCTGCGCCGATGCAGAACATCGGCGCATATGGCGTCGAGATCAAGGATGTGTTTGCCGGCCTGACCGCGCTGGACCGCGAGTGCGGCGAGTTGCGCGAGTTCGGCCTGGAAGACTGCGCCTTTGCCTACCGTGAGAGTCGCTTCAAGCGCGAGCCGGGGCGCTGGCTGATCCTGCGCGTACGCTTCACCCTGAGTCGCGTGACGAAGCTGCATCTGGACTATGGGCCAGTGCGTCAGCGACTGGCAGAGGAGGGCGTGACTGCGCCGACGCCGGCCGATGTCTCGCGAGTGATCTGCGCGATCCGCCGCGAGAAGCTCCCTGATCCGGTGGTGCTGGGCAATGCCGGCAGTTTCTTCAAGAACCCGGTGGTTTCCGCAAAGCAGACCGAAGCGCTGCGCCAGCGTTACAGCGATCTGGTTGCGTATCCGCAGGGCGATGGTCAGATGAAGCTGGCCGCCGGCTGGTTGATCGACAAGGCAGGCTGGAAGGGCTTCCGCGATGGCGCGGTGGGTGTGCATGCGCAGCAGGCGTTGGTGCTGGTGAACTACGGCGGCGCCACCGGGGCTCAGCTGCATGCACTGGCCAAGCGCATTCGTGACGATATTCAACAGCGCTTCGGCGTGGAGTTGGAGATGGAGCCGAATCTCTACTGAGTTCGCTTCCAATAAAAAGGGGATGCCAAGGCATCCCCTTTTTTGTGGCCGCTTGTTGGGAGCTTTTGGTAGGAGCGAGCTTGCTCGCGAACGGTCCAGCGCCTGCGTTACTGGTTAATTCTATTCGCGAGCAAGCTCGCTCCTACATGTGGTGCTGGCGTTGCAGTGTGCGGGCAATAAAAAAGGGGATGCATCTGCATCCCCTTTTTCAGGTCAGGAAGCTATCAGCTGTGGTGCTTTTCCACCACGGAGCCTTCTTCCTCGGACTTCACGGCTTCGACGCCTTCAGTCTGTTCGGCTGCCGGTTGCTCGGCGGCTTCAGCAGCTTCGTTCACAGCTTCGGCCTCGATGGCTTCGACAGTGACTTCAGCGGTCGGCTCAACCACGACTTCGGCTTCCACGGCGGCGGCTTCTTCAACCACGGCTTCGACGACCGGAGCCTGCTCCACCTGCGGAGCGGCAGCGGCAGCAGCGGCTGCTTCGTGGGCGGCGCGTTCCTGGCGACGACGCTCGCGCGGGTCGTTGGAGGCGCGGCCGGTGGCGTTGGCCGGAACAGCCGGAGCTTCTTCGGTCGCTGCCGGAGTGGTAGTCGGAGCTTCCTCGGCAACCACCGGGGCTTCAGTCTTGGGCTCTTCGAGCAGCTGGGCGACAGCTTCGATCACGGTTTCAGCGGCTGGAGCCGACGCCTCTTCCGCAACCACCGGCTCGGCGGCAGTCACTTCAGCGGTCTCGTTGGCAGTCTCTACCGGCTCGGCAGGTTGCTCGGCGGGCTTGGCCAGGAACTCGATGGTCTGCTCCAGAGCGCTTTCGGTGCGTACGGCTTCAACCACGCCGGATTCCAGCGGCTGGGGCGCGGCTTCAGCCTGAGCAGCAGGCTGATCCTGCTCGGCGGCAGCTTCAGCAACGGCTACAGCGGTAGCGGCGGCAGCGACCATGGCGGCGGGCGACGGAGTATCGGAGGCAGCCTGTTCGGCAGCGCCTTCAGCGCTCACTTCGCCTTCCGCGCCTTCAACGCCATCCACACCGGCTTCACGCTGGCGCTCGCGGCGGTTGCTGCGGCGACGCTGACCACGGGAGCGGCGACGCGGACGCTCGTCGTCCGAACCTTCGTCGTCCTGCTGGTCCAGCAGCTCTTCGTTCGGCAGCTCTTCAGCTTCCAGGGCAGCGGCATCGCGAGCCTGACGGTCTTCGCGCGGTTGGCGCTCTTCACGGGGCTGACGCTCGCCACGCTCACCGCGGGGCTGACGCTCTTCGCGCGGCTGGCGCTCTTCACGCGGTTGACGCTCGGTGCGCTCACCACGCTCTTCGCGGGGCTGACGCTCCTCGCGCGGCTGGCGCTCGGCGCGTTCTTCACGCGGCTGACGCTCTTCACGCGGTTGACGTTCGGCGCGCTCTTCACGCGGCTGGCGTTCTTCGCGTGGTTGACGCTCAGCACGCTCTTCGCGCGGCTGACGCTCCTCGCGGGGCTGACGCTCGGCGCGCTCTTCACGCGGCTGACGCTCTTCGCGGGCGGGACGTTCAGTACGCTCACCGCGCTCGTCGCGGCGGCCACGCTCTTTGCGCTCGTCATCACGACGACCACCATCGCGACCGTCACGGCGACGGTTCTGCTGGCGACCGTTGCGGCGCTCGCCCTGGCCTTCGCTGCGCTCGGTGGCGGGCTTCTCGGCGACGACCGGGGTCGGCTCCGGCTTGCTGCCGGCGAACAGGCCTACCAGCGACTTCACCAGGCCCTGGAACAGGCTTGGCTCAGGCATGGGCTTGGTGGCTTCGGCGGCGACCGGTGCTTCGGCGGCAGCCTGCTGCGGGGCAGGGCTCTGCGGGGAAACGGTCTTCACCGCGGCTTCCTGGCGGACCAGGGTGCGGGTGGCGCTGACCGGCTGGACTTCCTCGTGCTCTTCCGGGGCCATCTCATAGCTGGCGTGGCCGGACAGCAGTTCGGGGTTGTCGTCACGCAGGCGCTGGACTTCGAAGTGCGGAGTTTCCAGGTGGTCGTCCGGCAGGATGAAGATGCGCGCGCGGGTGCGCAGTTCGATCTTGGTGATGGCGTTGCGCTTTTCGTTGAGCAGGAAGGCGGCTACCTGGAATGGCACGCGCGCACGAACTTCTGCGGTGCGGTCCTTCAGGGCTTCTTCTTCGATCAGGCGCAGGATGGCCAGCGACAGGGATTCGACGTCACGGATGATGCCTTGGCCGTTGCAGCGCGGGCAGACGATGCCGCTGGTCTCGCCGAGGGACGGACGCAGGCGCTGGCGGGACATTTCCAGCAGACCGAAGCGCGAGATGCGGCCAACCTGTACGCGGGCACGGTCGGCTTCCAGGGCTTCGCGGACGCGTTCTTCCACGGCACGCTGGTTCTTCGCCGGGGTCATGTCGATGAAGTCGATGACGATCAGGCCGCCGATATCACGCAGGCGCAGTTGGCGGGCGATTTCCTCGGCCGCTTCCAGGTTGGTCTGCAGGGCGGTTTCTTCGATGTCGCCGCCTTTGGTTGCGCGGGCCGAGTTGATGTCGATGGACACCAGGGCTTCAGTCGGATCGATGACGATGGAGCCGCCCGACGGCAGTTTCACTTCGCGCTGGAAGGCGGTTTCGATCTGGCTCTCGATCTGGAAGCGGTTGAACAGCGGAACGCTGTCCTGATACAGCTTCACTTTGCTCGCGTACTGCGGCATGACCTGCTGGATGAAGTTCAGGGCTTCTTCCTGGGCGTCGAGGCTGTCGATCAGCACTTCGCCGATGTCCTGGCGCAGGTAGTCGCGGATCGCGCGGATGATGACGTTGCTTTCCTGGTAGATCAGGAACGGACCGCTGCGCTCGCCGGAGGCTTCCTTGATGGCGCCCCACAGTTGCAGCAGGTAGTCCAGGTCCCATTGCAGCTCTTCGGAGCTGCGGCCCAGGCCCGCGGTGCGGACGATCAGGCCCATGTCGCCGGGAACTGTCAGGCCGTTCAGGGCTTCGCGCAGTTCGTTGCGCTCTTCACCCTCGATGCGGCGGGAGATGCCACCGGCGCGCGGGTTGTTGGGCATGAGCACCAGGTAGCGGCCGGCGAGGCTGATGAAGGTGGTCAGGGCGGCGCCCTTGTTGCCACGTTCTTCTTTCTCGACCTGTACGATGACTTCCTGGCCTTCGCTCAGGACGTCCTTGATGTTGATGCGACCTTCAGGGTTCTTCTTGAAGTACTCGCGGGAGATTTCCTTGAGGGGGAGGAAGCCGTGGCGTTCGGCGCCGAAGTCGACGAATGCGGCCTCGAGGCTCGGCTCGATGCGGGTGATACGGCCTTTGTAGATGTTGGCCTTTTTCTGCTCGCGCGCGCCGGACTCGATGTCCAGGTCGAACAGGCGTTGGCCGTCTACCAGCGCTACACGCAACTCTTCGGGTTGAGTCGCGTTGATCAGCATTCTTTTCATGTAGTACCAATGGTTTCCGGGGCCACCGGAAACGGCGATCGGCACACACGACTCTCACGGTCGGTGCTAAGGCACGTACTCAGGAACGGCGGACCATTCCAGTGTCCAGCGGCAGCAGGATAAATCTGCTGTGCCGCGACTACGTTTCCTGCTTGTCGAGTAAGAACAAGCACTCATCAGGAGGAGGAATTAACTGTCAGATGCGGACGATAAGTGCGTCTACGTTCAGGGCATGCGTTCAAGGCATGAACGCAACGCAATCCGCCAGTTGTGCATCTCCACCCTGCACATTTCCCTAAGAGCCGGGTGCCACTCGCTGAATCCGGGAGCGGGGTTGGCTTTTATCACGGCGACCTTGGTTGCCGTGGTCATGTCTGAAGGCCTGGGTTTCGAGGCGCTGTCGGCGCGAGAATCGCTCGGGCCGTTGCAACGCTTCCGGGGACTGCCTCGTGTCCGTTCAATGTGTTTGCAGGCGGTTGGGGATGGCGATTACGCGATCATCCGCAGGCCTGGCCACTTTTGGCGGCCTCCCGAATATAGCAGCAATGATTAAGTGCTTCAATTGAATGAAAAATTGTTATTATATCCGCATGACAAATCCCGCCCCTCCGACTTCCGGCGTTCAGCTGCTTGAAGTCGCGCCGGAGTATGCCGGCCAACGAATCGACAATTTCCTCCGCACCCAGCTCAAGGGCGTGCCCAAGACGCTGATCTACCGCATCCTTCGCAAGGGTGAAGTGCGGGTCAACAAAGGCCGCATCAAGCCGGAGTACAAGCTGCAGGCCGGCGACGTGATACGTGTCCCGCCGCTGCGTCTGGCTGAGCGTGACGAACCGGTGCCGCTGGCCCAGGGTCTGCTGGAGCGCCTCGAGGCCGCCATTGTCTTCGAAGACAAGGCGCTGATCGTGGTGAACAAGCCTACCGGTATCGCCGTGCACGGCGGCAGTGGCCTGAATTACGGGGTCATCGAGGCCTTCCGTCAGCTGCGTCCGGAGTGCAAGGACCTGGAGCTGGTGCATCGCCTGGATCGCGACACTTCCGGTCTGCTGATGATCGCCAAGAAACGCAGCATGCTGCGTCACCTGCACGATGCCCTGCGCGGCGAGCGCATCGTGGACAAGCGTTACCACGCCCTGGTGCGCGGCAACTGGCCGGCAGCGAAGAAGCAGATCGCCGTGCCGCTGCTGAAGAACAATCTGCGCTCCGGTGAGCGCGTGGTGGAAGTGAATCCCGAAGGCAAGGAAGCGCTGACCGAGTTCAAGGTGCTGCGTCGCTTCGGCGATTTTGCCACCCTGGTCGAGGCGCGTCCGATAACCGGTCGTACTCATCAGATTCGTGTGCACGCCAAGCACGCTGGTCACTCCATTGCCGGCGACCCCAAGTACGGCGACGAAGATTTCTCCCGCGAAATTCGCGAGCTGGGCGGCAAGCGCCTGTTCCTGCATTCGGCCTACCTGCGCGTGCCGCTGCCCGATGGCGCTGTGCTGGAGTTGGAAGCGCCGGTGGACGAAATCTGGCAACGCACCGTGGAGCGTCTGGATGCGTGAGTATTCCCTGCTGATCTTCGACTGGGATGGCACGCTGGTGGATTCCATTGGTCGCATTGTCGAGGCGATGCGGGTCGCGGCAGTCGGTTCCGGCCTCCCGGAACGCAGTGATGCGGCCATAAAAGGCATCATTGGCCTGGGCCTGCCGGAAGCTATCCAGACGCTGTATCCGGAGGTGGAGGAGGGCGAGCCGCTGGAGCGCTTCCGCCTCGACTACGGCAATCACTACCTGAGCCTGGAGGTACAGCCTTCGCCGCTGTTCCCGGGCGTGTCTGAGGCCATGGCTGAGTTTCGCGGGGCGGGCTACCAGTTGGCGGTCGCTACCGGCAAGAATCGCCGTGGTCTGGATCGCGTGCTGGCGGGGCAGGGCTGGACCGACTTCTTCGATATCACTCGCGCTGCCGACGAGTCAGCGAGCAAGCCGGATCCGCGCATGCTGCACGAGATTCTGGAACATTGTCGGGTCGGCGCTCGCGACGCGTTGATGGTGGGTGATTCACCCTTCGACCTGGAGATGGCTCGCCGCGCCGGTATGGATTCGGTGGCGGTGGGCTATGGTGCTCAGTCGCTGGAGGTCCTTCGGGAGTATGCTCCGGCACTGGAAGTGAATCATTTCAATGAATTGCGCGCCTGGCTCGCTGGGCGCTCGGTCAAACCGGTGCTCGAGGTAGGCAACTGATGTCGGATGAATGGAAGGCGGACGATAACAAGGCTGCACATACCGTGGCAGGTGACGAAAAGAGCTGGAAGTTGCTGGAGAAGGCCGTACTGGCTGGTGTTCAGGAGCAGCGCCGGTCGCGTCGCTGGGGTATCTTCTTCAAGTTGCTGACCTTCGTTTATCTGTTCGGTGCGTTGGCGCTGTTCAGTCCTTTCAGTGGCTTGTCCAAGTCTGCGTCGCGCAGTGCCAGTCATACGGCGTTGATCGAAGTGAAGGGCATGATTGCCGACAACGAGCCGGCCAGTGCCGACAACATCGTTGGTGCGCTGCGTTCCGCGTTCGAGGATGCGGGCACCAAGGGCATCGTCCTGCGTATCAACAGTCCGGGCGGCAGCCCGGTGCAGTCTGGTTATATCTACGATGAAATCAAGCGCCTGCGCGGTGAGCATCCGGATATCAAGGTCTACGCGGTTATCAGCGATCTGGGTGCCTCCGGTGCCTATTACATCGCCAGTGCCGCCGACGAAATCTATGCCGACAAGGCCAGTCTGGTCGGTTCCATTGGTGTGACGGCGGCGACTTTCGGCTTCGTCGGCACCATGGAGAAGCTGGGCGTGGATCGCCGCATCTATACCTCGGGCGAGCACAAGGCGTTCCTAGATCCGTTCCAGCCACAGAAGGCGGATGAAACGGCCTTCTGGCAGCAGGTGCTGGATACCACTCACAAGCAGTTCATCGACGTAGTGAAGAAGGGGCGCGGTGATCGCCTGAAAGACAAGGATCATCCAGAGCTGTTCTCCGGTCTGATCTGGTCTGGCGAGCAGGCGTTGCAGTTGGGGCTCATTGATGGTTTGGGTAGCTCCAGCTACGTCGCGCGCGAGGTCATCAAGGAGAAAGAAATCGTGGATTACACCGTCCAGGAAACGGCCTTCGACCGCTTTACCAAAAAGCTGGGCGCCAGCGTCGCCGAGCGCATGGCGATGTGGATGGGCTTTCAGGGTCCGGCCCTGCGCTGAATACGCTTCCTTATATAAGGAAGGAAAAAGGCCCGGCAAATGCCGGGCCTTCTTGTTTCAGGCTTTCTGTTTCAGGGGATGGGGACCTGTTCGGCCAGCAGCATGTCCACCAGGCGAATCAGCGGCAGGCCGACCAGGCTGGTGGCGTCTTCGCCTTCGGTAGAGCGGAACAGGCTGACGCCCAGGCCTTCGGCCTTGAAGCTGCCAGCGCAGTCGAACGGTTGTTCGGCTTCCAGGTAGCGGCGAATGCGTGTGTCGTCGAGATTGCGGAAGTGCACGGTAAAACGCACGCAATCGATTTGGGCTTGACCGCTCTGGCTATTGAGCAGGCAGAGTCCGGTGAGGAAGCTGACGCTCTTGCCGCTGGCATCCTTCAGTTGTTCGGTTGCGCGCTCGAGGTTGTGCGGTTTGCCAAGAATCCGGCTGCTGTTAACCGCGGCCTGGTCCGAGCCGATGATCAGGTGGGTGGGATAGTGCTGGGCCAGTGCGCGAGCTTTGCTTTCCGCCAGCCGGCGCACCAGTTGTTCAGCGTTCTCGCCGGGCAGTGGGGTTTCGTCGATGTCTGGGCTGGCGCATTCGAACGGCAGTCGCAGTCGCTGCAATAATTCGCGGCGGTAGGGCGAGCTGGAAGCAAGGATCAGGGGTGGCATGGAGAATTCCTTCGGAGCGTCACCGCGATTCTAGCGAAAAGGGCTGTCCATACAGCGGTTTATGGCTAATTTCCTTTGACAGCTTCGGGTGCATCCCTATAATGGCGCGCTTATGTTGAATGGACCGATACCACCTCACGTTGATCCGCGCAAATTGGTAGAGCGCGCCGCCACCCTCGAGGGTGTGCTGCCGATCGCCAAGATGGCACGTCTCAGCGAGCAACTGACCAGCAGTGATGGCGATGTTCACGCGAAGTTTTCCTTCTTCCGTGACCAGCAGAAACTGGCGGTCATGCACGTCGAGCTCAATGGCGAGGTGAGCATGGTATGCCAGCGCTGTCTCGAGCCGGCCAAATTCCATGTGGGTGGTGAGTACGATTACGTCATCATCCCGGAAGGCAAGTCGATCGATGATCTGCCCAGTGGCTACGATGCGCTGGAAGTGGGGGATGACCCCATCGACCTGACCTCGCTGGCTGAGGACGAGTTGCTGCTCGCCTTGCCCATCGTGCCGGTCCATGACCCTGAGGATTGCCAGCAGCCGGTGGGATACGCTACAGCGCCCGAACCGAGCGAGAACGTCGAAGAGCGGCCCAATCCGTTCAGCGTACTGGCGCAGTTGAAGCGTGACCCAAACGTTTAGGAGTTAATCAATCATGGCTGTTCAGCAGAACAAAAAATCCCGTTCCGCTCGTGACATGCGTCGTTCGCACGATGCCCTGGACGCGAACGCTCTGTCCGTGGAAAAGAGCACCGGTGAAGTTCACCTGCGCCACCACGTCTCCCCGGACGGTTTCTATCGCGGCCGCAAGGTCGTAGACAAAGGCTCTGACGAGTAATCTTTGTCCGCACCAATCATCGCGATTGATGCAATGGGTGGGGACTACGGTCCCCACTGCATTGTTCCGGCCTGCATTTCCTTTCTGGCCGAATATGCTTTCCTCCAGCTGGTCCTTGTCGGCCAAGCTCCTCTGATAGAAGAACACCTGCACGGCCTTTCTCCGGTCGAGCGTCAGCGTCTTCATGTCCACCACGCCAGCGAAATCGTCACGATGGACGAGCGTCCGTCCCAGGCGTTGCGTGGCAAGCCCGATTCCTCCATGCGTGTTGCCCTCGAGCTGGTTCGGGATGGCAAGGCTCATGCCTGCGTCAGTGCCGGCAATACTGGTGCGCTGATGGCGCTCTCCCGTTACCTGCTCAAGACGTTGCCCGGTATCGACCGACCAGCGATGGTGACGGCCGTGCCGACGCAAACCGGCCACTGCCATCTGCTCGACCTGGGCGCCAATGTCGACTGCAGCGCCGAGCATCTCTATCAATTTGCCGTCATGGGTGCCGTGGCCGCAGAGGCGCTGGGCAAGAGTAATCCTCGGGTCGCGTTGCTGAATGTCGGTACCGAAGACATCAAGGGCAACCAGCAGGTGAAGCTGGCGGCCAGTCTCCTGCAGCAGGCGCGTGGCGTGAATTACATCGGCTACATCGAAGGCGATGGCCTGTATCGCGGGCTGGCGGATGTGGTGGTGTGCGACGGTTTCGTCGGTAACATCCTGCTCAAGTCCAGCGAGGGGTTGGCAGCGATGGTCGCGGCGCGTCTGGAAGAGTTGTTCAACTCCAGTCTGCCAGCGAAGGCGGTCGGACTGATGGCGATGCCATTCCTGCGCCGGCTGCGCGGCGATCTCACGCCTTCCCAGCACAATGGCGCGAGTTTCCTGGGTTTGCAGGGTATCGTGGTGAAGAGTCACGGCAGTGCGAAAGAGGAGGGCATCCAGAGCGCCCTGCGTCGCGCGCTGCTGGAAGTTCGCGAGAATCTGCCCCAGCGGCTGCATGGTCGTCTGGAACATCTGCTCTAATGTGTGACCGCGGTCGTCAGACCGTCATCCAACTGTCAGTTCAATGCGCCAGGCTCTCGCCGGCGTTATCCATTTGACGACACAGACAAAAGGGACCTGTTGCAATGTCCGCATCCCTCGCCTTCGTATTCCCCGGTCAAGGTTCGCAGTCGCTCGGCATGCTTGCCGAGATGGGCGCTCAACACGCCATCGTGCGCGATACCTTCGCTGAAGCCTCCAATGCCCTGGGTTATGACCTCTGGGCCCTGGTGCAGGACGGTCCGGAAGAGCGCCTGAACCAGACCGACAAGACCCAGCCCGCCATTCTCACTGTCTCCATCGCCCTGTGGCGCCTGTGGCAGGCCGAAGGTGGTGTGCAGCCGGCTTACGTCGCCGGCCACAGCCTGGGTGAGTACTCCGCGCTGGTTGCCGCCGGCAGCCTGGCTTTCGCCGATGCGGTGAAGCTGGTCGAGCGCCGTGGCCAATTGATGCAGGAGGCTGTTCCTGCTGGCACTGGTGGTATGGCCGCCATTCTCGGTCTCGAAGATGCTGACGTGCTTGCCGCCTGCGCCGAGGCGGCCCAGGGTGAAGTGGTCAGTGCCGTGAACTTCAATGCGCCCGGTCAAGTGGTGATCGCTGGTGCGGCCAAGGCCGTCGAGCGTGCCATCGAGGCGTGTAAGGCCCGTGGCGCCAAGCGTGCCGTCGCGCTGCCGGTCAGCGTACCTTCGCACTGCGAGCTGATGCGTCCGGCTGCCGAGCGTTTCGCCGAGGCTGTCGAAGCCGTTCAGTGGCAGATGCCGCAGATCGCCCTGGTACAGAACGTTACCGCCCAGGTCC
Source organism: Pseudomonas nicosulfuronedens (assembly GCF_005877905.1). Taxonomy (GTDB): domain Bacteria; phylum Pseudomonadota; class Gammaproteobacteria; order Pseudomonadales; family Pseudomonadaceae; genus Pseudomonas; species Pseudomonas nicosulfuronedens. The sequence continues at coordinate 78,696 of NZ_SWDV01000039.1, forward strand.
CGGCTGATCTGGCCGCGCTCAAGCGCGACCTGCTGGCGCAGCTGTACAGTCCGGTCCGTTGGGTCGAGAGCGTGCAACTGTTGGCCGAGAAGGGCGTCACCGACCTGGTCGAGTGCGGCCCGGGCAAGGTACTGGCTGGTTTGAACAAGCGTTGCGCCAAGGGCGTGACCACCCACAACCTGGACTCCGCGGACGCCTTCGGCGCAGCCCGCGCGGCTCTGGCTTGAACAGGAGATAAGGCATGAGTCTGCAAGGTAAGGTTGCCCTGGTTACCGGCGCGAGCCGTGGTATTGGCCAGGCCATTGCGCTGGAACTGGGGCGCATGGGTGCCACAGTGGTCGGCACCGCCACCAGCGAGTCCGGCGCGCAGAAGATTTCCGAGTACCTCAAGGAAAACGGTATCCAGGGTTCGGGCATGGTGCTGGATGTATCCAATGACGAGTCCGTGACCGCCGTTGTCGAAGCCATCCAGAAGGAATCCGGAGCACCGGCTATCGTCGTCAATAACGCCGGTATCACCCGCGATAACCTGCTGATGCGCATGAAAGATGACGAGTGGTTCGATGTGGTCAACACCAACCTCAACAGCCTCTACCGTTTGTCGAAAGCCGTTCTGCGCGGCATGACCAAGGCTCGCTGGGGTCGCATCATCAATATCGGCTCCGTTGTCGGTGCCATGGGTAACGCCGGGCAGACCAACTACGCCGCTGCCAAGGCTGGCCTGGAAGGCTTCACCCGCGCCCTGGCGCGCGAAGTTGGGTCCCGTGCTATCACTGTCAACGCGGTTGCTCCGGGCTTCATCGACACCGACATGACTCGCGAACTGCCCGAGGCTCAGCGCGAAGCGCTGCTCGGCCAGATTCCGCTGGGTCGACTGGGACAAGCCGAAGAGATCGCCAAAGTGGTAGCATTCCTCGCTTCCGAGGGCGCAGCTTATGTAACGGGTGCCACGGTACCGGTGAATGGCGGAATGTACATGAGCTGATGTGACCAGTTCCTTCCTGGCGATGTCATATGCGCTGTCTAAAATTCTCCAAGCGTCGTCACGCTGGAATAGACAGAGCATCTGGGTTGCCGGGAAGGGGCGTCAGCGTTCAGCTTGAA
>NZ_SWDV01000040.1 GCF_005877905.1 Pseudomonas nicosulfuronedens
GGCTCGTACAAAACCTCCGGCGCGATCCAGGACGATGCCGTCCCCGCGCTCAAGGACGGCCGCGTCATCATCACCAACGTCCGGGGCTTCACCCTGGAACGGGCCTACACCGTGTTCCCCGATCTGCCCAACACCGCGCAGATCATCAACCTCGATCTCGAATCCCTGGCCGATCTGGAAAAGATGCGCACGTGGTTTCAGTGGGCACCGCGGGGCGCGTTCCTGATCTTCGACGAAACCCAGCTGCTGTTCCCCAAATCCTGGCGCGAGAAAGACCTCGAGAAGTTCGACTTCCCCGGCGGTCCCGAGGCGGCGCACGAAGCAGATCGGCCGATGGGATGGCTGGATGCCTGGACCCGGCACCGGCACTTCAACTGGGACATCGTCCTCACCACGCCCAACATCAGCTACATCCGCGACGACATCCGCATGACCTGCGAGATGGCCTACAAGCATTCCAACCTCGCCGTCATCGGCATCCCTGGTCGCTACAAGGAGGCCCAGCATGACGCCCAGCTCAACCGACCACCCGCTGACGGCACCATCGTCGAGTACAAGCGAATCAAGAAGCAGACCTTCCGGCTCTACCAGTCCACCGCCACCGGAAAAACTCAGGACACCAAAGCAGGCAAGAGTCTCTTCCGGTCGCCTAAGTTGGTTCTTCTACTGGCACTGCTGGCCGGCACTATTGGCTTTGTCAGCTATATGGGACCTCTCAAGGTCGTCGGTGGCAGCGCTCAGCCGAAGCCTGATTCTCCCCATCCTCCGCAAGTCAGCGAGCCTAATCCTCAAGGGGCTGCTCTACCTGCTCAAGCGCCTGCTGCTGCGAATCGCGCTCTTTATGCTGGTGCTGTTCTTGGCCAATCAAGTGTTCCGACTCTTCCACTAGCTGAGCATCCCTTCGCGGGCCGGCAGATCGCCGTGGCGGCCCGCGTGAAAGGGCTGGTGAAGGGCATGCAGCGCGAGATGTACATGTTCGTCATCACCGACGCGGAAGGACGCCGGCTGATGCTCAACTCCTGGCAGATGGGCGAATCCGGCTACGGCGTAAAGGCCCGCTCTGAGTGCGTCGCCGAGCTCTCCTATGGCGAGTACCACGAAACCATTGTGTGCGCCGGAGCCTTCCCCAAGCCGGCGCAGATGCCTGCTACAGCGCCCGCAATGGCCGCTACCGCACCGCCGGCACCCGCACAGCCCACGCTCACCATCGTCCCCGACTCCGAATACCCGGCACGCCCCTGGAGGACCCAATGACCCTGCACGGCCTGATCAACGCCCTCGGGCTGCTCGCGCTCGCGTATGCGCTCGGCTTTCTCACTGCCCTGCAGGTCATGCAGCCGGTGGCGGCGTTTCCGTTTTGAGTCGGCGAGCCGCGCCGCCGGCCGGGAGCGCCAGGCACGAGCGGTAGGCCGAAGGCGCGGCCGACGACCCTGTAACACGTCGGATAGCTAACGAGTAAGCACCTCAATAAACCTCATTGAAGGTACGAAAGAATGAAAAAGGCAGTTCACCCCCTCCGCCTGATCCTCAAGGAGACCGGGGATTTTTATGAGTCGTCCGAAGGACGGATTTTCATGGACCCGAGCAACGGCAGATTCGCCGACCTGTCGGGTGTGCGCCTGCTGCGCTGTGGCGTCGATACAGTGCGGCAGCTGTACAACGGCATGATCCGCCCGGAAGTCATGGCGCTGTTCGATGAGCCCGAGGATCTCGTCAACTTCGCCGGCTACAAGTGGGCCAAGGGCCGCATCGGTCGGGACTCCGGCTACCAGTTCCGCCTGCAGAACGCCGACATGGGGCTGATCCTGCTGATCAAGAACCATAACGTGAAGCTCGAAAACATAGGCCCGCACCTCAAGATTGAAGTGTCGCCGCATGCCCTGGATGGTGCCGATCCGAAGATCCTGCAGGGCGTAATGGATGACCTGGCCGCTGGCGTTCTCTCGGCCTGCGAAGTGAACCAGTGCGCCGTCCATATCGCGCTCGACGTGCAGGGCTGGACCCCACCTGTGGACTTCGTGGATCGCATGCACTGCCGGTCCCGTCGCGTCCGCCAGATCAGCGGCATCGACCGCATCGAATACGACGGCAACGCCTCGGTCTATGGGCGTGGTGAGACCTTCATGTTCGGCTCGGCCAACGGCCTGCAGATGTGCCTCTACAACAAAACGCTGCAGGCGAGAGCGACCGACAAACTCGACTATTGGGAATCCGTGTGGGCTTCGCTCAACGGCGATCCCTTCGGCGATGGCGAACCTGCCTTCAACCCGCTGGAAACTGTGTGGCGTATCGAGTTCCGCTACCACCATTCCATCGTCCAGCAGTTCTCCGAAGGCTCCAGGATGACCTCTGGCGAGGTGATCGGCTGCCGCACCTACGAAGGCCTATGTCCACACCTGCAAGGCCTCTGGCAGTACGCCTGCGACAACTACAAGTTGATTTCCCGGGAAGGGATCTTCGACGCCTTCTGGTCGCTGATCAGCCTGGACACCAAGGTCCAGATTGAAGCCGATCCACTCATCGAACGCATCGAGTACCGCCGCTATTACAAGACCGCTCAGGGCTTTTCCGGCAAGAACTGCGAGATGTTCCTGGGCCAGTTCGCCAGCCTGATCGCACGGGAGCGCATCCCGCCAAAAAAAGCCTTAGAGGTCGGGCGTACTTTGCCCTTTTGGCACGTGATCGAGGATCACTACACCGCCAAGGGCTACAGCACTCGCGACCTCGAAAAGCACGTCATTGGACTCATAAATGATCGCTACATCAGGCGCGGCTACGCCATTTGATGGGATCAGCGAATCAAGTAGCGGCGACGGAGTAATGGAAATGGAATCGAAGGCACGCACTCGCAGAATACTGCGCTTACCCGAGGTGATTCACCTCTGCGGCATCAAGCGCTCGACCATCTATCTCTGGATGAGCACGGGAGCATTTCCCAAGGCCAAACAGATCGGCCCATCAATGGTGGGATGGGACTCCCTGGAAATCGATCAGTGGATCTCCGCTCGACTCGATGGAAAGGATTGGAAGTCCGAGGGGGAAGCATGAGCAGAGAGCTGATCAAGATTGCCGAGTTCCAGCGTCGGTATTGGGGAGCGAACGGCACACCACTCTGTAGTCAGACAATACGTAACCAGATCCGAAATGGTGATATTCCGGGCGTCAGGATCGGCAAGCTTTGGTATGTAGACTGGCGAGCATTCAATAAGGGGACAAGTAACGAACTGGTCGCCATGGTGCTCAAGGACCACTGCTGATGTCACCGCGTCCTCGTAACAAAGCAAATAGGTCCCTTCCGCAGAATCTCTACCTCGACGGTCGACGTGGGACTTTCAGGTACAGGCGCCCTACTGATGGCGTCTGGTTTCAATTCGGAAAGGATCGGCTCAAGGCAATTGATGCTGCCAAACAACTGAATCTCACCTTCATGCAGGGTGCCGACTTGGTTGCCAAGGTTAAAGGCCTGGCTACAACCTTGTTCGTCGACTTTCTGGATTACTACCAGCGCGAAGTACTGCCGCCGCGCGAGTTGGCGAAAGCCACTCTGGAACTCTACGCCGTGAGATTCAGGCAGTTCAGAACAGCCTGGCCGTCTCAGGCCGTGGATGAAATCACTCTTCGAATGGCCGCCGAACTACTCGATGGTTTAACCCCGCGAGCTGCCAACCAAGCCAGAGCCCTGCTTATCGATATCTTCAACCATGCCGCCGCTAAGGGACTATGCCCGGATAATCCTGCCGCTGGGACTATCCCCAGGATCGAAAAGAAGCAACGCAAGCGCCACACCGGGGAAGGACTGAAATCGATCAGAGAACAATCTCCGACCTGGCTGCAGAATGCGATTGATCTTGCGCTGATCACTGGCCAGAGGCGATCAGACATCTTGTCGATGAAATTCGACGATATACGGGACGGATTTCTGTACGTCATCCAGCAGAAGACAGCCAAAGTATCGGATGCCGCCTGGATCCGCTTCCGCGTAACCCCCGAGCTGCAGGATGTATTGGATCGCTGTAATGATGGTGTCCCCTCCCCCTTCCTGATTCATCGGCGACCGGACCGGAAGTTGGGCCTGGCTGACCGAAAGGAACACTGGACGAAGATCGATGAACGCTACCTGTCCAGGGCATTCAAGGAAGCGCGGGACGCTGCAGCCTGCTACTCAGGATGGAAAGACGAAGAGATGCCGGGCTTCCATGAGATCAGGGCCCTGTCGCTGCATTTGTATAAGAAGGCCGGGAAAGACGGCCAGAAGATCGCTGGACATGCCAGCGCAGAGATGACGAAGAACTATCAGCGGGACCACGCCGAAGTGGTCTGGTCAGATGCGATTCCGGACCTGGATATCAGCGAATTTGCCCGCTAGTTTTGCGCGCATATTGCGCCGGTTTTGCGCAGTCCAGAAATGAAAACGGCCCAAACACTGTAAGTATTTGAGCCGCTTCAAGAATTTGGTCGGGACGGAGTGATTCGAACACTCGACCCCTTGCACCCCATGCAAGTGCGCTACCAGGCTGCGCTACGCCCCGACGTTGCTTTTGAGTTCCCTCAGAAGCGGATCGCACTATACCCCAAGCATTTGCTTTGGAGAAGTGCTTTTTTCATTTTTTTCAGTTACTTGCGCAGCACATGCAGCACGTCTTCCAATTCGGCAATCATCTGCCGGATCAGTTGCTTGTACTGGGTGGCGTCCTCGCGGGCTTCGTCGCCGGTGAGGCGCTGGCGGGCGCCACCGATGGTGAAGCCCTGATCGTAGAGCAGCGCGCGGATCTGGCGAATCATGAGCACGTCCTGACGCTGGTAGTAGCGCCGGTTGCCCCTTCGCTTGACCGGGTTGAGTTGCGGGAACTCCTGTTCCCAGTACCGCAGCACATGCGGCTTCACCGCGCAAAGATCGCTTACTTCACCGATGGTGAAGTAGCGTTTGCCCGGAATGGGAGGCAACTCGTCGTTATGACTTGGTTCCAGCATAAGCTTCAACCCTGGCCTTCAGTTTCTGCCCTGGACGAAAGGTGACGACGCGCCGGGCTGTGATCGGGATTTCCTCTCCCGTCTTCGGGTTGCGTCCGGGGCGCTGGCGCTTGTCGCGCAGGTCGAAGTTGCCGAAACCCGACAACTTTACCTGTTCGTTATGCTCCAGCGCCTGGCGGATCTCTTCGAAGAAGAGCTCCACCAGTTCCTTGGCTTCCCGCTTATTCAGGCCCAGCTCTTCGTACAGACGTTCAGCAATTTCAGCTTTCGTCAGAGCCCCCATACGCTACTTCCTTAACGTGGCGTTGAACCTTTGTTCCAGCGAGGCGACGATATTCTGCGTAGTCGCGTTCACCTCGTCATCGTTAAGAGTGCGTGATGGATGCTGCCAGGTCAAGCCAACGGCCAAGCTTTTTCTAAGCGGATCAATGCCTTTACCGTGGTAGACGTCAAACAACCTGAGATCTGTCAGCCATTCGCCTGCATTGTCACGAATTGTGGCAAGAATGAAGTCGGCAGGAGTATCGAGATCGACGATCAGCGCCAGGTCACGGCGCACTTCGGGGAAGCGCGACAGTTCGCTGAATTTCGGCAGGCGACCCTTGGCGACTTCGGCCAGTACCAGCTCGAAGACATAGACCGGGCGATCCAGGTCCAGCGCCTTGGCCAGCTCCGGGTGCAAAGCGCCCAGGTAGCCGACCAGCACGCCGTCGCGCTCGATCTTGGCAGTCTGACCTGGGTGTAGTGCCGGGTGCTCAGCCGGGGAGAAGGTGAAGGCCTCGATGGCACCGGCGTTACCCAGCAGCGCTTCGACGTCGGCTTTTACGTCGAAGAAATCGACGCTTTCACGACCATTGGCCCAGCCTTCCGGCTGACGAGCACCGCAGACGACGCCAGCGAGCATGTTTTCCTGCACCAGCCCGTCCAGCTGACCAACGAAGCGCAAGCCGCTTTCGAACAGACGAACGCGAGTCTGCTGGCGGTTGAGGTTGTGCTGCAGGGACTTCACCAAACCCGGCCAGAGCGAGGCGCGCATGGCGGCCATGTCGGCGGAGATCGGGTTGGCCAGCATCAGCGGTTCGACACCCGGGTGGAACAGCTGGAACAGCTTGGGATCGATGAAGCTGTAAGTGATGGCTTCCTGGTAGTCGCGGGCGACCAGCAGGCGGCGCAGCGCCGGCAGCTCAGCCTGGGACTCGGACTTGGTGTTCGGCGCCAGGCGAGCCTGCGGGTAACGAACCGGCAGACGGTTGTAGCCGTACAGGCGGCCCAGCTCTTCGATCAGGTCAACTTCGATGGAGACGTCGAAGCGATGGCTCGGCACGCCCACGATCCAGGCATCGGCACCGGTTTTCTGGACATCGAACTCAAGAGCGGTGAGCAAACGCTCGATCTCGGCGTTTTCCAGGGTCATGCCCAGCATCTGGGTGACGCGCTCGGCACGCAGGGTAACCGGGGCAACCTTGGGCAGATCGGCTTCGCTGACTGCCTCCACGATCGGGCCGGCTTCGCCGCCGACGATCTGCAGCAGCAGTTCGGTGGCACGCTCCATGGCGCGACGGGCCAGCTGCGAGTCCACACCACGCTCGAAGCGATGCGACGCATCGGTGTGCAGACCGTAGGAACGCGCCTTGCCGGCAACAGCGATGTTGTCGAAGAAAGCACTTTCGAGGAACAAGTCGCGGGTCTTGGCGCTGACGCCACTGTGCTCACCGCCCATCACGCCAGCGATGGCCAAGGCGCGCTCGTGGTCGGCGATCACCAGGGTGTCGGCACGCAGGGTGACTTCCTGGCCGTCAAGCAGGACGAGCTTCTCGCCCTCCTCCGCCATGCGCACGCGCACGCCGCCCTTGATCTCGTCGAGGTCGAAGGCGTGCATCGGCTGGCCCAGCTCGATCATCACGTAGTTGGTGATGTCGACAGCAGCGTCGATGCTACGAATATCGGAACGGCGCAGACGCTCGACCATCCATAGGGGAGTCGGCTTGCTCAGGTCGACGTTGCGGACAACACGACCGAGGTAGCGCGGGCAGGCCTTGGGAGCAAGCAGTTCAACGCTGCGCACTTCATCGATCTGCGGAGCAACGGTGCTAACCACCACCGGCTTAACCTCGGTGCTGTACAGCGCGCCAACTTCGCGAGCGAGGCCAGTCAGGGACAAGCAGTCGCCACGGTTCGGGGTCAGGCCGATCTCAATGGAAGCGTCGTCCAGCTCGAGGTAGTCACGGATATTGGCACCTACCGGCGCATCCGCGGCGAGCTCCATCAGGCCGGCGTTTTCTTCGCTGATTTCCAGCTCTTTGGCCGAGCAAAGCATGCCGTTGGACTCAACACCGCGCAGCTTGGCCTTCTTGATCTTGAAGTCGCCCGGCAGTTCGGCGCCGATCATGGCGAAGGGGATTTTCAGGCCCGGGCGCACGTTGGGTGCGCCGCAGACGACCTGGAAGGTCTCCGAACCGTTGCTGACCTGGCAGACGCGCAGCTTGTCGGCGTCCGGGTGCTGCTCGGTCGACAGCACTTCGCCCACGACCACGCCGCTGAACTTGCCGGCAACCGGGATCACGGCATCGACCTCAAGGCCTGCCATGGACAGACGAGCCACCAGCTCATCACGGGATACCTGCGGATTTACCCAGCTCCGCAGCCACTGTTCACTGAATTTCATCCTGCTCTCCTAAATGCGTTGACGGTCGTGCGGGCTAGCGGAACTGACCGAGGAACCGCAGATCGTTGTCGAAGAACAGGCGCAAGTCGTTCACGCCATAACGCAGCATGGCCAGACGCTCGATACCCATGCCGAAGGCGAAGCCCTGGTATTTCTCAGGGTCGATGCCGGACATGCGCAGCACGTCGGGGTGGACCATGCCGCAGCCCATGACTTCCAGCCAGCCGGTTTGCTTGCAGACACGGCAACCTTTGCCGCTGCAGAGCACGCACTGGATGTCGACTTCCGCCGAAGGCTCGGTAAAGGGGAAGAAGGACGGACGGAAGCGGACGGAGAACTCTTTCTCGAAGAAGGCGCGGAGGAATTCCTCGATGGTGCCCTTGAGGTCGGCGAAGCTGACGTCCTCATCGACCAGCAGACCTTCGACCTGGTGGAACATCGGCGAGTGGGTCAGGTCGGAGTCGCAGCGGTAGACGCGGCCCGGGCAGACAATGCGAATCGGCGGCTTCTGGGTTTCCATGGTGCGGACCTGTACCGGCGAGGTATGGGTGCGCAGCAGCATGTTCGCATTGAAGTAGAAGGTGTCGTGCATGGCACGAGCCGGGTGGTGACCCGGAATATTGAGCGCTTCGAAGTTATGGTAGTCGTCTTCGACTTCCGGCCCCTCGGCCACTTCATAGCCGATGCGGGTGAAGCACTGCTCGATGCGTTCCTTGGTGCGAGTGACCGGATGCAGGCCGCCGGAAGACTGGCCACGGCCCGGCAGGGTCACGTCGATGCGCTCGGCGGCCAGCTTGGCGGCGAGGGCGGCGCCCTCAAGCTCGGCCTTGCGGGCGTTCAGCACATCCTGAACCTGCTCCTTGGCGACGTTGATCAGCGCACCAACCTTGGGGCGCTCTTCGGCCGGCAGGTCGCCCAGGGTCTTCATGACCTGGGTCAGCTCGCCTTTCTTGCCGAGGTAGTGAACCCGGATCTGCTCCAGGGCGTTGACGTCTTCGGTGTTTCGCACGGCGTCCAGGGCCTGCGAAACCAGCGCGTCCAGGTTTTCCATGTACCAACTCCAGATACAAAATAGGGGAAGAGCGGTAAGGCTCTTCCCCTATCGGTGACGTTACGTCCGGACCGAGATCCGGTAACTGTCGTGGGGCTTAAGCCAGGCTGGCCTTCGCTTTCTCGACAATCGCGGTAAACGCCGCTTTTTCGTTCACAGCCAGATCGGCCAGGACCTTACGGTCGATCTCGATGGCCGCCTTTTTCAGGCCAGCGATCAGACGGCTGTAGGACAGACCGTTCTGACGAGCACCAGCGTTGATACGGGCGATCCACAGGGCGCGGAACTGACGCTTGCGCTGACGACGGTCACGGTAGGCGTATTGGCCTGCCTTGATTACCGCCTGCTTGGCAACGCGGAACACGCGCGAACGCGCGCCGTAGTAGCCTTTTGCGAGCTTCAGAATCTTTTTGTGACGACGACGGGCAATCACGCCACGCTTAACACGAGCCATTTATTTATCCTCTACCAGAAATCAACGCAGACGCAGGGAGCGTGCTACACGGCGAACGTCGGAAGCAGCGAGCATCGAAGTGCCGCGCAGCTGACGCTTACGCTTGGTGGTCATTTTGGTCAGGATGTGGCTCTTGAAAGCGTGCTTGTGCTTGATACCACCAGCAGTCACTTTGAAGCGCTTTTTGGCGCCACTCTTGGTTTTCATCTTTGGCATGTTTGGTACTCCGCATTCGTTAACAACTGATAACCATCAGGCCTGCCAGTGCCCGGGAGGTTATTTACGCTTCTTGGGAGCGATGACCATCATCAGCTGGCGTCCTTCCAGCTTGGGATGCTGTTCCACGGTGCCAACTTCGGCGAGGTCGTTTTCGACTCGCTTCAGCAGCTCCATGCCCAGCTCCTGGTGGGCCATCTCACGACCACGGAATCGAAGCGATACCTTGGCCTTGTCCCCTTCATTAAGGAAACGTACCAGGTTGCGTAGTTTTACCTGGTAATCCCCTTCTTCCGTCCCTGGACGAAACTTGATTTCTTTGATCTGTTGCTGGTGCTGGTTCTTCTTCGCAGCAGCGGCTTGCTTCTTCTTCTCGAAGAGGTGCTTGCCGTAGTCCATGATGCGGCAGACTGGGGGCACCGCATCAGCAGAAATTTCCACCAGGTCCAGCTTGGCCTCGTCAGCTAGACGGAGGGCCTCATCGATGGAGACCACGCCGATCTGCTGACCGTCAGCACCAATCAGACGAACCTCACGGGCGGTGATGTTCTCGTTGATCGGCGGTTTCGGGAGAGCCCGCTTATCCTGCCTCATTTCACGCTTAATAATGATTACTCCGAGTCTTGGCGACCACGCCGGGAAACCGCCTGAGCGAGCAGCTCAGCGAACTGGGCGACCGGCATCGAGCCGAGGTCTGCCCCTTCGCGCGTACGTACGGCGACGGCCTGCGATTCAACTTCCCTATCACCGATAACCAGCAGATAGGGAACCTTGAGCAAAGTATGCTCGCGGATTTTAAAGCCAATTTTCTCGTTTCTCAAGTCGGACTTGGCACGGAATCCGCTTTGCTCGAGCTGACGCACCACTTCTTCGGCCCATTCGCCCTGCTTGTCAGTGATATTCATCACTACAGCCTGGGTCGGCGCGAGCCAGGCCGGGAACAGGCCGGCGTAGTGCTCGATGAGCATGCCAATGAAGCGCTCGAAGGAGCCGAGGATCGCGCGGTGCAGCATGACCGGGCGGGTACGGCTGTTATCTTCGGCGATATAGCTGGCATCCAGACGCTCCGGCAGGTTCGGGTCGTACTGCAGGGTGCCGCATTGCCAGTTGCGACCGAGGCAGTCCTTCAGGGTGAACTCGATCTTCGGACCGTAGAACGCACCCTCGCCCGGCTGGTATTCCCACTCCAGGCCGGATTCGTTCAGAGCGTCGGCCAACGCACTTTCGGCGCGATCCCACAGCTCTTCGGAACCAACGCGCTTGGCCGGACGAGTGGACAGCTTCATGGAGACGTCACTGAAGCCGAAGTCCGAGTAGACCTGCAGGGTCAGCTTGATGAAATCGGCCGCTTCCTTCTTCACCTGCTCTTCGGTGCAGAAGATGTGGGCATCGTCCTGAGTGAAGCCACGCACGCGCATGATGCCGTGCAGCGCACCGGAAGGTTCATTCCGGTGGCAAGCACCGAACTCAGCAAGGCGCAACGGCAGGTCACGGTAGGACTTCAGGCCCTGGTTGAATATCTGCACGTGACACGGGCAGTTCATCGGCTTGACCGCGAAGTCGCGGCTTTCCGACGACGTGGTGAACATGTTCTCGGCGTAGTTGGTCCAGTGGCCGGAGCGCTCCCAGAGGATGCGGTCGACAACCTGCGGGGTGCGGACTTCCACGTAGCCGTGGTCGCGCTGAACCTTGCGCATGTACTGCTCGAGCACCTGATAGACGGTCCAGCCGTTCGGATGCCAGAAGACCATGCCTGGCGCTTCTTCCTGAAGGTGGAAGAGATCGAGCTGCTTGCCGATACGGCGGTGATCGCGCTTCTCGGCTTCCTCGATGCGCTGGACGTAGGCAGCTAGCTGCTTCTTGTCCGCCCAGGCGGTACCGTAGACGCGCTGCAGCTGCTCGTTCTTCGAGTCGCCGCGCCAATAGGCACCGGAAATCTTGGTCAGTTTGAAGGCTTTCAGGAATCGAGTGTTCGGCACATGCGGGCCGCGGCACATGTCCACGTACTCCTCGTGGAAGTACAGGCCCATGGCCTTCTCGTCCGGCATATCGTCGATGAGGCGCAGCTTGTACTCCTCACCACGAGCCTTGAAGGTCTCGATGACCTCGGCACGCGGCGTCATCTTCTTGATGACGTCATAGTCCTTCTCGATCAGCTCGGCCATGCGCTTTTCGATGGCCGCCATGTCTTCAGGCGTGAAAGGGCGTTCGAAGGCAATGTCGTAATAGAAGCCTTCGTCGATCACCGGGCCGATGACCATCTTGGCGGTCGGGTACAGCTGCTTGACCGCATGGCCCACCAGGTGAGCGCAGGAGTGGCGGATGATTTCCAGCCCGTCCTCGTCCTTCGGGGTAATGATCTGCAGAGTCGCGTCGCTGTCGATGATGTCGCAGGCATCGACCAGACGGCCGTTGACCTTGCCGGCCAGGGTGGCTTTCGCCAGGCCCGCACCAATGGATTGCGCCACCTCGGTCACGCTGACCGGGTGATCGAAAGAACGCTGACTACCGTCGGGAAGAGTAATGATGGGCATGGCGCCTCCTCTCCTAGTGGTGACCCCTACGAAAGGCCACATGGGTTGGGATGTGCCAGTAAGCGTCGCCCGCCGGGTAAGCCTGCCTCACAGTGGCAGGCGCCTTATCGGCACCCTGCGCATTCGCGCGCGGACGTAGATCACTGGAAGAAATCGAAGACCTGCCCGCAAACGATTGCGGGCAAGGCGTGGAATGTTACTGCATGTTCGGGGAACTGACGAGCGGGACACCTGACTTCACTCAGTACCGCTCGACAAATTCCAGCACGGCGCGATTGAAGGACGCCGGGCGGATTACATTCATGCCATGGGAGGCGCCGGGAATCATCACCGACCGCACATCCACAAGCGTCGATTGCAATGCCTGGATGATTCTCGGGAAGGGTTCCGGACTTTTCGCTCCACCGACCAGCAACACCGGCAACTGCAACTGCACTATCTGCTCATGCGTTATAGGCAAGGGATGATCCGCGACCTGCCCAACCAATGTCATGGCATTAGCCGTCGCCATTTCGCGGAATTGCCGGGAAGACCGCGACCAGACTCCGGCACCACTGACCGTATCGACAAATAGTTGAAGCCCCTCTTCCACTGCCCCGCTGCGAATCATCTCCAGCGCCTGCTGGCGAAACTGATTGCGCTCCACGGGAGATACTGGCGCTTCGATATCCGCCCCGGTAAAAACATTATCGGCAAAGTCCCCGCCGGGATCAGCGAGTGTCAACGATAGCAATTTCTGCGGAGCCGCCAGCGCCACACGGAGACAGATATTACCGCCGCGTGAATGCCCCAGCAGATGAACAGGACCCGGCAACTGATCGAGCAACAGCAGCAGATCATCGACATGCTGCTCCGTCGTAAAGCCCGGTCCCGCGCCATTCCATTGCTCAGGGAAGTAATGACGCAGGCTGGGCACCATTACACGATAACGAGCCGACAATGCCTGGACCTGCCCCCGCCAGTAGCGGTAATCACAGAGCGACCCGTGCACCAGCAGGAGCGGCACGCCCCGCCCGGCAACCTGGCACGTTAGTGCATAATTATTGACCTGGTATTGCACTATCTCGTTATTCATCCAGCACTCGCACGCAACGCACCACAATAAAGCACACAGGATTCGCAGGGACTATTGTTCAACGGAAAATCCCGCCGCGCCCTTTAGCCTGAGCATTATCCCTCATCGATCAATTAATCGGCCAACCCTTCATGCACCCTTAACATTTAAAGTGTGTTTTCCCAATCGCAACAATTCATATATTCAGTTGACGCGAACAATCACAAGAACACAGAATCGCGCCGTACTAATCAACCCTGCATACGGGAGCACCCAGATGTCCAAACTTGCGGAATTCCGCGAAGCCGAGCGCAAACTCCAGGAACAACTCGCCCTGCTCGAGAAACTCAAGAGCGATGGCGGCCTGAAAAAAGAACTGGAGTTCAAGGATCAACTGCAAGCCTTGATGGACCAGTACGGCATGAACCTGCGCAATGTCATCGACATTCTCGACCCGCAGACTTCTACCGAGCCCGTTGCTGCGCAACAGCCGCGCCGCACCCGCCAACTGAAGGTCTACAAGAACCCGCACAACGGCGAGACCATCGAGACCAAGGGCGGTAACCACAAGACCCTGAAAGCCTGGAAGCAGCAATACGGTGGCGACACCGTGGAGTCCTGGCTGCAGTAAGACCGATCTTCCGCGGAGCGCTCCCGCTCCGCGGAATTTCCGCCCCTCCTGCAAGGATCTGACCGACGGCTGTATAAAAACTAGCCATCGTTAGCAGAAATCCTTATAGTTACCGAAGCGAACACCAAACCCAAGGTCGCCCCTCCCAGCACTCCCTACCTGATCCAGGGCAGAAGCTGGGCTCTACAGGGCCACGGCCAGCGCATCCTCCGCATCGATTCCAGAGCACGGCAACCGCGCCAGGAACACTTGCCCGAGCGATCAGCGCCCCACGTCAGACTCTCTGCTTTCACCCAACATCGCAGCCTGACGCGAACAGACCCTCAAGTTTCCAATCGCTGCCATATTCCGGTCATACGTTTTCTGCATTCTCAGATCGCACCCGGAGCTTTTGACGATTTCGACGGTCATAGGACCGTTACCTATTTGGAAAGACAAGACAATGAAAACCTCCCTGCAAATCCAGGAGGCGATTCGCACCCTCTCGGCGGCCTTCGCCCCTCTGAACTGCGTTATCCAGGCCAAGCGCAAGCACGGCTTCAGCTTCACCCTGGTGAATGAGCATGGCATCGCCAAGCACACTGAACGCCTCTACCCTCAACAGTACTTGGGCGAGGCACCGCTGAGCGCGGTGATCCAGCGAGTGCAAGCCACCATCGCTGCCTGAGCCTGAAAACGAAAAAAGCCCCGCATGAGCGGGGCTTTTGCTTTTCTGCCTTCTATATAGATAGAGGCAACGATCAATTCAGACTGATGCCCTCCTTCACCGACTCGATCTCCGCCATCAGGGCCGCGTAACGCTCCGATGGTGCTGCATAGGTCAGCGAATACGCCGCGCCATCACCCAACGCGACCTGCACGGTCTGCTTGAGCACCTCAGTACCGTTCTGGCTGATGCCACAATGCACCTCCAGCCCCGCCAACCCACCCAGTTTCGCATCCAGCGGCTTGCTGCACGCAGCCTGGAACCCCTGGCGCATGAAGTCCTTCTGCAGCGCCTTGCGCATCTCGACAATGACATTCTCGACACTGACCTTGGCAGCAGAGCCAAGGCGACTACGGGTGACTTCCATGACCAGATCCTGGGAGCCATCCTCCGCCATTCGCACACCACGCTGACGAACCACAGGCGCATCAGCCGTCGCATCCGCTGGCGAACGCGAAACCTCCCAGCCCTGCGGCCAGATCACTTGCATATCCGCCAACGCCGATATGGGCACACACAACACGCCGAGCAACAAACAGGATCGCAGACCGCGCATCACCACCTCCGAGCACGCCTCAAGGGAACACCATAGCAGGCAACCCCGGACTTTCGCGGCTCCACCACCTTTCCAAGGTCAAGCGAGAGGCTCGCGCAATCGAGCCGCCCACCCAGCGCGGACACCCTCGCAGCCAATGATGCATCAGCGCCGACACAATACTTACCTTGCCGATACCAAATTCTTCGAGACACCAGCGCCGCCGGCAGGTCTGCTTTGCGCCGATTTTTTCATGCCCCATGGTGCCTCGATGTTATCCAAGCTGACCAAAGCCGCTCTGCTCACCGCCCTGGTATTACTCTCCGGCTGCTGGCCATTCTTCCCGCCATTCGGCGGACCAGGTGGCGGAGGCAATCACGGAGGTGGCGGCCACGGCGGCGGGCCGGGCTTCGAAAACCGCCGATAGGAAAAACGCCCGATGCATCGCATCGGGCGTTTTTGCTTACCGCTATCGCAAACAACCCGGGTAGACACACTTGAAAGAAACATAAAGGCTTCGTCGCACTCATCCACAGGACAAGCAGAAGACCGAAGCAGGCTCCATACTTACAGTCGAAGTGAAATCGCAGGCTCAGTGAGGTCACATGAAAAAGCTCACAGCATTGCTCCTGCTCATGACCCTTGCGGTCGACACCCAAGCCTCCGACTTCTGCACTGGCATAGGCCTCTTCGCACGCGCGGGGGCCCTATACCGAAACGAAGGAAAAACCGAACAGCAAGCCATGGCAGCCGTTCACGAGGGAAGCGCCAAGCTCGACGCGGATACCCAGATGATCGTCAGGTACTTCGTGCGCTTCGGCTATCACGGAGATCAGACTCCGGACCAGGCATCTGCCAACGCCGAGCAGAAATGCCGGCAGTACGAAGCCTACAGCGAACGCAGAAGCGCGATGAATTAGCGCCCCGTCCAGGCCCCTCCTCGCGCACAAGATCCGGCTATCCATCACAGCATCGCCAGCCCGGGAAGACCGCAAGCCCCACACAAACGCACCGAGCCCATGACTCCATATAAAGGAGGAGCGACCGGCCGAGCACACTGAGCACACCACCGTCCCCAGCCGGCGACCTGATACCTTGAACAGCGCCGGGAAAGGGCGATCAAGCCCCCGGCAGGTACAGAGCCTCGAAACAGCAGACCAGGCAGCGCCTTCCCGACACCCGGAAAACGCCCAAAACAAAAAGGGCGATCCTCTCGGATCGCCCTCTAAGTACCGCCAGAAGCGGGTTTGTTTGGTAGGCACAATTGGACTCGAACCAACGACCCCCACCATGTCAAGGTGGTGCTCTAACCAACTGAGCTATGTGCCTGTCGTGTGGGGCGCATTCTACGCGATCGTTTTCCTTGGTCAAGCACTTTTTTCGCTAAGCCACTGAAAAAGTGAATTTTTTTATGTTCGACCGTCCGTAAATTATTTTGCACGGGCACTAGCCGGCCAGATTCGACTCAGGTAGCATCCGCACATCTCGTAAAAAATAACAAACACAGGTGCATTATGCCGCACACTTCCTACCCCTCTTCCTATTACGCAGCTTCGGCCAACCCGGTTCCGGCCCGTCCTGAACTGCAAGGCGAGGTGGAAACCGATGTCTGCGTGATCGGCGCAGGCTACACCGGCCTGTCGACCGCCCTGTTCCTGCTGGAAAACGGTTTCAAGGTCACCGTGCTGGAAGCCGCCAAGGTCGGCTTCGGTGCCTCGGGCCGTAACGGCGGCCAGATCGTCAACAGCTATAGCCGTGACATCGATGTCATCGAACGCAGCGTGGGCGCCAAGCAGGCAAAACTGCTGGGCGACATGGCGTTCGAAGGCGGCCGCATCATTCGCGAGCGCATCGCCAAGTACAACATCCAGTGTGACCTGAAGGACGGCGGCGTGTTCGCAGCCCTCAGCACCAAGCAGATGGGCCACCTGGAGTCGCAGAAAAAGCTGTGGGAACGCTTCGGCCACACCCAGCTGGAACTGATGGACGCCAAGCGCATCCGTGAAGTCGTCGGCACCGACAGCTATGTCGGCGGCATGCTCGACATGAGCGGCGGCCACATCCACCCGCTGAACCTCGCCCTGGGCGAAGCCGCAGCCGTGGAATCCCTGGGCGGCGTGATCCACGAGCAGTCCCCTGCCGTGAAGATCGACCGTGGCGCCAACCCGGTCGTGCACACTCCGAAGGGCCGCGTAAAAGCCAAGTTCATCGTGGTCGCCGGTAACGCCTACCTCGGCGGCCTGGTGCCGGAGCTGGCCTCCAAGTCCATGCCGTGCGGCACCCAGGTGATCACCACCGAGCCGCTGAGCGCCGACCTGGCCAAATCCCTGCTGCCGACCGACTACTGCGTCGAGGACTGCAACTACCTGCTCGACTACTACCGCCTGACCGGCGACAACCGCCTGATCTTCGGCGGCGGCGTGGTCTACGGCGCGCGCGATCCGTCGAACATCGAAGCGATCATTCGTCCGAAGATGCTCAAGGTCTTCCCGCAGCTGAAGGACGTGAAGATCGACTTCGCCTGGACCGGCAACTTCCTGCTGACCCTCTCGCGTCTGCCGCAGGTTGGCCGTATCGGCGACAACATCTATTACTCCCAGGGCTGCTCGGGCCACGGTGTGACCTACACCCACCTGGCAGGCAAACTGCTGGCCGAAGTCCTGCGTGGCCAGGCCGAGCGTTTCGATGCCTTCGCCACCCTGCCGCACTACCCCTTCCCGGGCGGCCGCATGTTCCAGGTTCCGTTCTCCGCAATCGGTGCCTGGTACTACACCATGCGCGACAAGCTGGGCATCTGACGTCTCGCTTCACACCGCACGAAAAAACGGCGCCTCAGGGCGCCGTTTTTCTTTTCGGGGATTTCTCCGGCGGCGTGGTGTCGCTGCGCACCTGGGCGTGGCTCATCAAGGCGAAGATCAGACTGCCCCCCACGATGTTGCCGGCCAGCGTCGGCAGGGCGAAGTCGATGACGAACGCCGCCAGCCCCACTTCCCCCGCAAACATCAGGTAGCCGACCTCGCACGTGCCGACCACGATGTGGCTGAAGCTGCCCAGCGCCATCAGGTAGGTGACCAGGAAGATGATCCATACCTTGGCGCTCTCGGCCGCCGGCACCAGCCAGACCATGGTGGCGATCATCCAGCCGGAGACAATGCCCTTGGAAAACATCTGCCAATGGTCGTTCTCCATCACTTCGCGGCCAATATCGAGGAAGGCCTGGTCGGCCTTGGTGTCGAAGATCGGCAGGTGCAGCATGCCGTAGGCAAACAACAGCGCACCGACGATATTGCCCGCCAGCACTACCGACCAGAGCCGTAGCAACTGGCCGAACTTTTCCAGCGTCGGCTCGCTCATCACCGGTAACACTGCTGTCAGGGTGTTCTCGGTGAACAGCTGCTGGCGCGCGAGAATGATCGCCAGGAAACCCACCGGGTAACCAAGGCTCGTGGTGATAACCGCCATGTCGTGGTCCGGCAGCCGTGCGCGGAACAACCCCATGGCCATCAGCGACAGGCCAATGGTCAAACCCGCGGCGAGCGCCGACCACCACAGCGCGGCCAGCGTGCGCTCCAGTTCGTGATTGCCCTGCAGGCGGATAACTTCGTGCAGCACCAATGCGCGGGGCGGCTGGCTCTTTTCGACCTTCCGGCGTTCCTCTGCGGAAAGATCGTCCGCCGTGTCGCTGCCTGTTTTTGAGCTTCGCGATGCGGGCTTGCGCTTGGCGGTCGACGCGCTCGGCTTGGCACGCTCGCGCGACTGGGCGCCGCCGCGTGCCGGGGGGTTTTCCGTGGCCATGCAAAGCACCTCGCTGGGGGCAGTGCAGAATTAGGCTGCGCTCCAGCCGCTTCGGTTCCGGAAACTTGCGGAACGCGATTGATCAGCTGATCGGTTCGAAACGCAACTGGCGCCAGTCAGTGTCGAGGTGGCCGACATAGACGCAGCCGTGGCCGCGCGGAAAGAGAATGTGCTCGGGGCCGATCCCCGGCCCTTCCAGGCGCAGCAGGCGTCCCCAGGAGTGATGACTGACGCGCCCGCGCACATCTTCGACGCTGCCGCCGCGCCACCAGTGGATAGCCGCCTCGGCATCCTCGACGCCGTCGGGCTGCTCGATCCTCACTGGCTCGTCCCGCCAGCCAATCACCCGATGCGGGTCGAAACCGGCCTGCTGCGCCAGCGGCAACGGCGTGACCCACTGTCCGCCGTCACGCTCCTGGAGCGAAACCAGCAGCGGGCACCACTGCGACTGCTCCAGAGCCCAGAGCAAGTCGCCATCAATGGCCAGCGAAGGTTCGGGCTGTGCCTGGATGCGGAAACCGGGGCAGATCAGCGTGCCTTCGCGCAGGGGAATACGGATCTCGCTCACGCACCCTCCTGCCGCAGGAGAGGCCCAACCTTGCGCTCCAGCAGGAGCACCAGTTCGGGCTGCAGATAGGCGTAGTCGTCCGGGATATCCAGACACACTAGGCGCTTGCCGCGCATCGCCACTGGGAAGCGGCGCAGTAACGCCTGCCGATGCCGACGCTCCATGACGAAGACCAGATCGGCCCAATTCAGTTGTTCGGCGCTCAGAGGGACTTCCGCGTCCGGCGCCAGCCCGGCGGAGTCGGTCTCGACCTCCGGCCAGCTGGCGAAGACGGTTTCGGCAGTCGGGCTACGCAGACGATTGCGGCTGCAGATGAACAAAGCGCGGCGCACTTCATCCTCCCTACGGCTGGCGCGCAAACGGCAGCGGCGATTCTAGGGAAGAAGGCGGCTCACGGCGACTTCTGTTTCGCTTTCTGGCGCTCAAGGAAATCCACTTTCCACTGCTCGACGCCCAGGTGCTCGGAATCGAGACTCGCCTCGACGCCGTACTTGGCCTTGATCGCGGCCACCTCCGTGGCGTGGTCGACCAGGAAGCGGTCGAAGCGCTCAATCAGCTCACCCTGCTTCACCGTGGACAGGTGGAAGGCGCTGCGCGTATGGGGCAGCGAAGGATCGAACACCAGTGCTCCCGGTTTCGCGCGGACGTTGTCCAGATAATAGGTGGCGACCACTACGTTGAAGTAGACGCCGTCGGCCTGCTTCTTCAGCGCGGCATGAATCATCTGCTTGAGGTCGGCGCTGGGCGCGAGGGCAATCTGCCCGGACTGCACCTGCTGTTCGTAACCGCGCGGCGTCCAGCCATCCACCAGCGCCAGCCGCTTCAAGGCAGCGACGCCCTGCCCCAGCCGCTCCGGCGCCACCAGCACGCCGTCGACGTACTCGGTCACCGGCTGGCTGTAGCGCAGGGTTTTCCCGGCTTTCTGCTCGAGCGCCCAGTTGGGGTTGTCCGGGTACTTGAGATCGACCTGCCCGGACAGCAAGGCCGGCAGCAGCGCATCCACCGGCAGCGGGCGATATTCCAGGGTAATACCGCTGGTGCTGGCGAACAGGTCCAGCACCTCGCGGGCGAAGCCCTGGTAATTGCCCTGCGCATCGGTGCTGTAGTGCGGAGCGAAAGCGAGGTTCTCGACGCCGACGAGGTAGGTCTGCGCCATGGCGGCACTTGATACACCGCTGGAAAGGATGCTGGCGAGCGCGCAGCAGAATGCCTTGAGCTTCAAACGACTCTCCTTGTTGCCTGTTGTTTTTGTTCTGTCCGGCGGGTCGGGCGTCCGCCGTGGCGGACTCAGCCGCCGGTCATGCTCATGAAGCGCAGCACCTGCACCTGCTGATCGGCTTCGAAATGATGGCGTTCGGGCTTGAGCTGCAACGCCTGCATCAGTGCTTCGCGCAGGCGCAGGCTGTCGCCGGGGTGCTCGCGCAGCAGTTGGCGCAGGTCTAGCGCACCTTCGTGACCAAGACAGAGCACCAGCTTGCCTTCGGCGGTCACCCGCACCCGGTTGCAGTCGCCGCAGAAGTTGTGGCTGTGCGGGGAGATGAAGCCAATACGACTGGCGTAGCCGTCGATGCGGTAGTAGCGCGACGGACCGCCACTGCGCTCCGGCGTCGGCAGCAATTGCCAACGCTCGGCAAGCTGCGCGCGGACTTCGTCACTGCTGCACAGGGTCTGCTTGCGCTCGTGGCTGCTGACGCTGCCCAGCGGCATTTCCTCGATGAAGCTGATATCGATGCCCTTCTCCAGGGCGAAGGCCACCAGGTCGCAGACTTCGTCGTCGTTGCGCCCCTTCTGCACCACGGCATTGAGCTTGATGCGCTCGAAGCCGGCCTCGCGGGCAGCGTCGATGCCGTCGAGCACCTGCTCCAGCTTGTCGGAACGGGTGAAGGCGGCAAAGCGTTCGCGGCGCAGCGAATCAAGGCTGATATTCAGGCGGCGCACGCCGGCGGAGCGCAGCTCGGCCGCACGCTCGCGCAATTGCGAGCCGTTGGTGGTGATGGAGAGATCGTCCAGCTCAGGACGTGCGCCCAGTCTTGCCAGCAGGCCGGTCAGCCCCTTGCGTACCAGCGGCTCGCCGCCAGTGATACGAATGCGCTTCACACCCAGGCCGATGAAGGCGTCGGCGACAGCTTCGAGTTCTTCCAGGCTCAACACCTGGTCGCGCGGCAGGAACTGCATGTCTTCGCTCATGCAGTACGTGCAGCGGAAATCGCAGCGGTCGGTGACCGACAGGCGCAGGTAGGTGATGCGTCGACCGAAGGGGTCGACCAACTGGGAATCGGACATGGGCAGTGGGAAGTTCCGGATGGCAGGTGCCGAACGAAAGTGCGCTAGAAATACCTCAGAACGCCGTCGCTGTACACACAAAACCGACTCGCGAGTCAGGAAAATGCGTACAAGCCTTGAGTTGAGGGCTTCCGGAGCCCGGTGCTACCATGCCCGGCTTAGTTGGGTGACCACGCAATACAAGAAAGAAGACCAGCCAATGACCAGCATTCGCGAGCGTAACCGGCGCCTCATCCTCCGAGCAGCCAGCGAGGAATTCGCCGAGAAGGGTTTCGCGGCGACCAAGACCAGCGACATCGCCGCTCGCGCCGGGCTGCCCAAGCCCAACGTCTACTACTACTTCCAGTCCAAGGAAAATCTCTACCGCTGCGTGCTGGAAAGTGTGGTGGAGCCGCTGCTGCAGGCGTCCGCGCCGTTCCGCGAAGACGATGAGCCGAGCGAGGCGCTGCGCGCCTATATCCGTTCCAAGGTGAAGATTTCCCAGGAGCTGCCGCACGCGTCCAAGGTGTTCGCCAGCGAGCTGATGCACGGTGCGCCGCACCTGCCCAAGGAATACCTGGACGAACTGAACGCCCAGGCGCAGCGCAACATCGCCTGCCTGCAGAGCTGGATCGATCGCGGCCTGCTGGCGCCGGTGGACCCGCATCACCTGCTGTTCACCATCTGGGCGGCGACCCAGACCTACGCCGACTTCGACTGGCAGATCTCCATGGTCACCGGCAAGACCAGCCTGAGCGACGCGGACTTCGAAGCCGCCACCGATACCATTACCCGCCTGGTGCTGCGTGGTACCGCGCCGGACAATGGCGGCGAGCCCAAGCCGCAGGGGCGTTTGCGGCCGTTGTCGATCTAACGGTTTTCGACCGCTGCCGCATGGGTATCGCTTCGCTCCACCCATCCTACTGGTGCCGCGGAAACGCGTAGGAGTGACGCGCGGTGATCTGCGCGCCCTTCCCTTCCTGACTCAGCCCGCGTCAGCGACCAGGCCCAGCGCCTGCACGCCACGGATCGCGCATTGCTCGTCGATGTCCGAGGCGTCGCCGCTGATGCCGATGGCGCCTATCACTTCATTGGCCGAATTGCGGATCAGCACGCCGCCCGGTGCGGGCACCACGTTGCCCTGCGCCAGGGTGTTCACCGCGGCAATGAACGACGGGCGCTGCTGAGCGTCCGCCGCCAGTACGCGCGACGACTTGCCCAGCGCCACCGCGCCCCACGCCTTGCCGATAGCGATCTGCGGACGAAGCATGCTCGCGCCATCCTCGCGCTGCAGGCTCAACAGGTGTCCGCCGGCATCCAGCACGGCAATGGTCAGCGGGGCGGTGGACAGCTCGCGACTGGCGACCAGGGCGTGGCGGGTGATGTCCAGTGCAGTTTCCAGGCTCAGGGTGCTCATGGGGTTTTCCTCTTCAAGTTGATAAGACCGATCAAGGTGGATAAGCCGGGGCAACGTCGCGCGCAGAAATCAAAGCTGCGCACACGCGTATCAGAAATTTGTACGCAATCTAGTAGCCGCAGGTCTCACCCAAAGCAACTGAAAAGGACAATTCACATCTATTTTTGTATACATTTTTTCAAACGATAGTTTGACCTTGCGTTCAGGTTTTCGCCGAAAGCCTCGCAATAGAAGGCTTACAGGAAAAAATGACCGCTCAGTCCCTCGTATACAACCCGTCTTGACCTTCGTCGAATTGCCTGCCTAGAATCGCCTCAACTTTTGTACACAATCAGTATAAGAACCGAGGAACAAAATATGGCCAGAATGAGAGCAATCGAGGCTGCCGTACTCGTCATGCGTCGCGAAGGCGTGGATACCGCCTTCGGCGTACCGGGCGCCGCCATCAACCCCATGTATGCGGCCATGAAGAAACTCGGTGGCATCGATCACGTCCTGGCCCGCCACGTGGAAGGCGCCTCGCACATGGCCGAGGGCTACACCCGCACCAACGCCGGCAACATCGGCGTGTGCATCGGCACCTCCGGCCCGGCCGGCACCGACATGGTCACCGGCCTGTACTCGGCCTCCGCCGACTCCATCCCGATCCTCTGCATCACCGGCCAGGCTCCCCGTGCGCGCATGCACAAGGAAGACTTCCAGGCCGTGGATATCACCAGCATCGTCAAGCCGGTCACCAAGTGGGCGACCACCGTGCTGGAGCCGGGCCAGGTGCCCTACGCCTTCCAGAAAGCCTTCTTCGAAATGCGCAGCGGCCGTCCCGGCCCGGTGCTGATCGACCTGCCATTCGACGTGCAGATGGCCGAGATCGAATTCGATATCGACGCCTACGAGCCGCTGCCGGTGAACAAGCCCAAGGCCAGCCGCGCCCAGGCCGAGAAAGCCCTGGCCCTGCTCAACGACGCCGAACGTCCGCTGATCTGCGCTGGCGGCGGCATCATCAACGCCGACGCTTCCGACAAGCTGGTGGAATTCGCCGAGCTGACCGGCGTGCCGGTGGTCCCGACCCTGATGGGCTGGGGCACCATCCCTGACGATCACCCGCTGATGGCCGGCATGTGCGGCCTGCAGACCTCGCACCGCTACGGCAACGCCACCGTCCTGGAATCGGACATGGTGTTCGGCATCGGCAACCGCTGGGCCAACCGCCACACCGGCTCGGTCGACGTCTACACCGCGGGCCGCAAGTTCGTTCACGTGGACATCGAACCGACTCAGATCGGCCGCGTGTTCACCCCGGACCTGGGCATCGTTTCCGACGCTGGCTCCGCCCTGGACGTGTTCCTGGAAGTGGCCCGCGAATGGAAAGCCGCCGGCAAGCTGAAAGACCGCAGCGCCTGGGTCGAATCCTGCCGCGAGCGCAAGCGCACCCTGCAGCGCAAGACCCACTTCGACAACGTGCCGGTCAAGCCGCAGCGCGTTTACGAAGAGATGAACGAATTCTTCGGCAAGGACACCTGCTACGTCAGCACCATCGGCCTGTCGCAGATCGCCGGCGCGCAGTTCCTGCACGTCTACAAACCGCGCCACTGGATCAACTGCGGCCAGGCCGGCCCGCTGGGCTGGACCATTCCGGCAGCCCTGGGCGTGGTCAAGGCCGACCCGAGCCGTCAGGTTGTCGCGCTCTCCGGTGACTACGACTTCCAGTTCATGATCGAAGAGCTGGCCGCCGGCGCGCAGTTCAACCTGCCGTACATCCACGTGCTGGTGAACAACTCCTACCTGGGCCTGATCCGCCAGGCGCAGCGCGGTTTCGACATCGACTACTGCGTGCAGCTGGCGTTCGAGAACGTCAACGCGCCGGAGCTCAATGGTTATGGCGTCGACCACGTCGCCGTGGTGGAAGGCCTGGGTTGCAAGGCGATCCGCGTGACCGACCCGAACCAGATCGGCGCGGCCTTCGCCCAGGCTCGCGAGCTGATGCAGCAGCACCGTGTACCGGTGGTGGTCGAAGTCATCCTGGAGCGTGTCACCAACATCTCCATGGGTACCGAGATCAACGCGATCAACGAGTTCGAAGAGCTGGCGCTCAAGGGCGTCGACGCTCCCACCGCCATCTCGCTGCTGGACTGACAGGACCGAACGACTCCTCCCTGCGGGGAGGAGCTGGGGGTGGACATTTCCTGGCGGGGAGTCCCCCACCCCCTGCTCTCTTTCTTGAAGAAGCCGAGCACCACGCACCACCCGTTCAACAGGAGTGACCCCATGCCCCGTTTCTGCGCCAACCTGTCCATGCTGTTCACCGAGGTGGACTTCCTCGACCGTTTCGAAGCCGCCGCGCGCGCCGGTTTCAGCGGTGTCGAGTACCTCTTTCCGTATGACGTCGAGGCCGAGGTGATCAAGGCCCGCCTGGACGCAAACCAGCTCGAACAAGTGCTGTTCAACCTGCCCGCCGGCGACTGGTCGAAAGGCGAGCGCGGCATCGCCTGCCACCCGGACCGCGTCGAGGAATTCCGCGCCGGTGTCGATAAGGCCATCGCCTACGCCAAGGTCCTGGGCAACACCCAGGTCAACTGCCTGGCCGGCATCCGTCCGCAGGGTTACGACTGCGCGACCATCGAGAACACCTTCCTGAACAACCTGGAGTTCGCGGCCGGCAAGCTCGAAGCCGCAGGCATCAAGCTGGTCATGGAAATGATCAACACGATCGACATTCCCGGCTTCTACCTGCAGACCACGAAACAGGCCCAGGACATCCGCGAGAAGGTCGGCAGCGCCAACCTGTTCCTGCAGTACGACATCTACCACATGCAGATCATGGAAGGTGACCTGGCGCGGACCCTCGAGAAGAACCTCGCCTCGATAAACCACGTGCAGCTGGCCGACAACCCCGGCCGCCACGAGCCGGGCACCGGCGAGATCAACTACCGCTTCCTGTTCGACCACCTGGACCGCATCGGCTACCGCGGCTGGGTCGGCTGCGAATACAAGCCCAAGACCACTACCGAAGCCGGCCTCGGCTGGCTGAAGAGCCACAACGTGGTGTGACCCGACTCACTTCGTAGGATGGCGTGGAGCGCAGCGATACCCATCGATCCCTGCACCATTGGGTGATGGGTATCGCAAGCTCCACCCATCCTACGGCCTGCACATCGACTCCTTGGGTACGCAGGGAGCCGAATGCCCAACAAGAACAACCAGGAGAATTCCTCATGGCCAAAATCGGATTCATCGGCACCGGCATCATGGGCCTGCCCATGGCACTGAACCTGCAGAAAGCCGGTCACCAGATCTTCGTTTCCACCCACCACGATGCCGCTCCCGCCGAGCTGGCCAACGGCGGCGCCGTCGCCCTGGCCAACCCCAAGGAAGTCGCCCAGGAAGCCGAGTTCATCATCGTGATGGTCCCGGACACCCCGCAGGTGGAAGATGTACTGTTCCGCAAGGACGGCATCGCCGAAGGCGTGGGCCCGAACAAGGTGGTGATCGACATGAGCTCGATCTCCCCCACCGCCACCAAGACCTTCGCCGAGAAGATCAAGGCCACCGGCGCGCAGTACCTGGACGCCCCGGTCTCCGGCGGTGAAGTCGGTGCCAAGGCCGCTTCCCTGAGCATCATGGTCGGCGGCTGCCCGAATACCTTCGAACGCGCCCTGCCGCTGTTCCAGGCCATGGGCAAGAACATCACCCGCGTCGGCGGCAATGGCGATGGCCAGACCGCCAAGGTGGCCAACCAGATCATCGTCGCCCTGAACATCCAGGCAGTCGCCGAAGCCCTGCTGTTCGCTGCGAAGAACGGCGCCGATCCGGCCAAGGTGCGTGAAGCGCTGATGGGCGGCTTCGCCTCCTCGCGCATTCTCGAAGTGCACGGTGATCGCATGGTCAAGGGCACCTTCGATCCGGGCTTCCGCATCAGCCTGCACCAGAAGGACCTCAACCTGGCCCTGGCCGGCGCTCGCGAACTGGGCCTGAACCTGCCCAACACCGCCAACGCCCAGCAGGTGTTCAGCACCTGCGCCGCCATCGGCGGCAGCAACTGGGACCACTCCGGCCTGATCAAGGGCCTGGAGCACATGGCCAACTTCTCCATCCGCAAGGACTGAGAAGTGCATTCGTAGGATGGGTGGAGCTTGCGATACCCATCATTCAGGGGCACCAGGATCGATGGGTATCGCTTCGCTCCACACCATCCTACGAAGAGCAGGTTGTACGGCGGATAAGCCAGCAAGGGCAAAGTGATGGGCGACGTTATGGGAGTGGCGTCGCCCGCCACGCTGCAAAGCGACTCGAACACCCGGCCGGTGGGAATCACGGCCTCGCCGGCCGGGGCGTTCGAATCCATCGCTGAGTCTCCTTTTGCGAAGGCGACTGAGCCATGGATACACCACAAGAAGAATCACGGGAGCCTGTCATGAGCCTCGACCCACGCGCCTTCCTGCGCGAGCTGTTCGACACCGCCATTGCCGCCGCGCATCCGGCCCAGGTACTGGCGCAGCACCTGCCCACCGATAAGGGCGGCCGCACCATCGTCATCGGCGCCGGCAAGGCTGCCGGCGCCATGGCCGAAGTCGCCGAGAAGCACTGGAAAGGTGAGGTCCAGGGTCTGGTGGTCGCGCCTTATGGCTACGGAGCCGAGTGCCGCAGCATCGAAGTGGTGGAAGCCTCGCACCCGGTGCCGGACGATGCCGGTGAACGCGTCGCGCGCCGCGTGCTGGAGCTGATCAGCGGCCTCAGCGAGAACGACCGGGTGATCTTCCTGCTCTCCGGTGGCGGCTCTGCCCTGCTCGCCCTGCCGGCCGAAGGCATCAGCCTCGACGACAAGCGCAGCGTGAACAAGGCACTGCTGAAATCCGGCGCCGCCATCAGCGAAATGAACTGCGTGCGCAAGCACCTCTCCGCCATCAAGGGCGGCCGCCTGGCCCGCGCCTGCTGGCCGGCCAGCGTCTACACCTATGCGATTTCCGACGTGCCCGGCGACGAGGCCACGGTGATCGCTTCCGGCCCCACCGTGGGCGACCCGACCACCTCGGCCGACGCCCTGGCGATCCTCAAGCGCTACGCCATCGACATC
The DNA here is from genome assembly GCF_005877905.1 of Pseudomonas nicosulfuronedens. Classification (GTDB taxonomy): domain Bacteria; phylum Pseudomonadota; class Gammaproteobacteria; order Pseudomonadales; family Pseudomonadaceae; genus Pseudomonas; species Pseudomonas nicosulfuronedens. The sequence goes on from NZ_SWDV01000040.1 coordinate 27,931, forward strand.
CCGGCGAACGTCCGCGCCTGGCTGGAAGACCCGCGCTCGGAGACCGTCAAACCCGGTGACGAGTGCCTGTCGCGCAGCCACTTCAAGCTGATCGCCACGCCCCAGCACTCCATCGACGCGGTGGCTGCCAAGGCTGAAGCCGCCGGCATCCCGACACTGATCCTGGGCGACCTGGAAGGCGAGTCCCGCGAGGTGGCCAAGGTCCACGCCGGCATCGCCCGGCAGATCCGCAAGCATGGCCAGCCGATGAAAGCACCGTGCCTGATCCTCTCCGGTGGCGAGACCACCGTGACCGTGCGCGGCAATGGCCGTGGCGGACGCAACGCCGAGTTTCTCCTCAGCCTCACCGCCGACCTGAAAGGTGAACCGAACATCTGGGCCCTGGCGGGGGACACCGACGGCATCGACGGCATGGAAAGCAACGCCGGTGCCCTGATGAGTCCGTGCAGCTACAACCGCGCCCTCAAGGCCGGCCTGAACCCGCTGCACGAGCTCGACAACAACAACGGCTACGGCTTCTTCGCCGAACTGGGCGACCTGGTCATCACCAAGCCGACCCGAACCAACGTCAACGACTTCCGCGCCATCCTGGTCCTCGAGAACGACAAATGACTCCTGACAAGAAAGTAAAAATCCTCGCGACCCTGGGCCCGGCGATCAAAAGCCGCGACGACATCCGCGCGCTGGTGGAAGCCGGCGCCAACCTGTTCCGCCTGAACTTCAGCCACGGCGAATACAGCGACCACGCCCAGCGTTTCGCCTGGGTGCGGGAAGTGGAAGCCGAGCTGAACTACCCCATCGGCATCCTCATGGACCTGCAAGGGCCGAAGCTGCGCGTGGGTCGTTTCTCCGAAGGTGCGGTGCAGTTGGAGAAGGGCCAGACCTTCACCCTCGACCTCAACGACGCACCGGGCGACCAGCAGCGTGTCATGCTGCCCCACCCGGAAATCATCCAGGCGCTGGAGCCGGGCATGAGCCTGCTGCTGGACGACGGCAAGATCCGCCTGCAGGTGCTCAATGCCCACAGCGACGCCATCGAGACCCGCGTGATGAACAGCGGCGAGCTGTCCGATCGCAAGGGTGTCAACGTTCCCGAAGCCGTGCTCAAGCTCAGCCCGCTGACCGCCAAGGATCGCCGTGACCTGGAATTCGGCCTGGAGCTGGGCGTGGACTGGGTCGCCCTGTCCTTCGTGCAGCGCCCCGAAGACATCGAGGAAGCCCGCGCACTGATCGGCGACAAGGCGTTCCTCATGGCCAAGATCGAGAAGCCCTCGGCGGTGCAGTCCATCGAAGCCATCGCCCGCCTCTCCGACGCGATCATGGTCGCCCGTGGCGACCTCGGCGTGGAGATGCCGGCCGAGAGTGTGCCGGGCATCCAGAAGCGCATCATCCAGGTCTGCCGCCAGCTTGGACGCCCGGTGGTGGTGGCGACGCAGATGCTCGAATCCATGCGTTTCTCCCCGGCGCCAACCCGCGCCGAGGTGACCGACGTGGCCAACGCCGTCAGCGAAGGCGCCGACTGCGTGATGCTCAGCGCCGAGAGCGCCTCGGGCCAGTATCCGCGCGAGGCAGTGGAGATGATGGCGAAGATCATCCGCCAGGTCGAAGCCGAGCCGGACTACCAGGCAACGCTGGAAATCAACCGTCCGGAACCGGACGCCACCGTCTCCGACGCCATCAGCTGCGCGATCCGCCGGATCAGTCGCATCCTGCCAGTGGCGGTGCTGGTGAACTACACCGAGTCCGGCGCCTCGACCCTGCGCGCCTCCCGCGAACGGCCCAAGGCACCGATCCTCAGCCTCACCCCGCAACTGAAATCCGCCCGCCGCCTGACCGTGGCCTGGGGCGTCCATTCGGTGGTCAACGCGCAGCTCGCCCATGTCGACGAGATCTGCTCCACCGCCCTGGACATCGCCCTGGCCCAGCGCATGGCACGCCGTGGCGACACCGTGGTGATCACCGCCGGCGTGCCCTTCGGCCAGCCGGGCAGCACCAACATGCTGCGGATCGAGACGGTGGCGCCGGCACTGGAAGTTTGATTCAAGCCTGAGAGTCCCTCTCCCGAACCCTCTCCCGCAAGCGGGAGAGGGAGCTTGAGCGGCAGCAAGCGAACGCCGGAGTTACCGGCAACGCCGAGCGGCCCCCCTCGCCCTTCAGGGAGAGGGCTGGGGAGAGGGAAAGCGGGCTGACAGGAGAAACACCGAGTTCAGGAGCCACGCCATACCGCGTGCCTCCGCACCGAGTCACTCCCGGACGGACGGGGCCGGGAATACGGGGCCGCGTCCCCGTCCGTCCGGGTTTGACCTTGCTACTGAGTGCTTCAGCAGCAGAAACATGAGCACCGAATGCTTGTCGGTCCATGGCCCCCACGCAGCAACTCCCAATGCTGGCCATGGAACTTTGAGGTTGTTGGCGGTGATCCCGCCGACAACCTCTTTTCTTTTTCCAGACCCGTGGCGCCGTCCCGTATCGCGACGTCACACCGTTCTCACGCAGCGCCCGTCGATGGGGCCTCGATGCCCCACACCCAACGAGGCGCTGCGGAGTCACTTTCAACTGCCCAGAACCACCATGCCCCTGACTTCGATCCTGAATAAGCAGTTCCTCTCGACCCGGCTGATCGGCTTCGGCCAGATCTACCTGCAGGCCGACGCCCGCTTCGGCCTGATCCTGCTGCTGACCATCGCCTGGGCCGCGCCGCCATTGCTGCCCGGCGCTCTGCTCGGGGCGCTGCTCGGCCCGCTCACCGCACGCTTCGTGCGCGAACCGCAGGCGGACATCGACGCCGGCCTGCACGACTACAACCCGATCCTCATCGGTCTGCTGCTGCCCTTCCTGTTCCAGTGGTCGCTGGGACTGGTGATGCTGACCATCGCCGCGATACTCACCGGCGTCGCCGTGCAGGCGGTGCTGCTGCGCCAATCGCGCCGACGCTTCGGCCTGCCAGCCTATACCTCGGCCTTCGTGCTGCTGGGCTGGGTGTCCAGCGCGCTGGGCAAGGCCATCGGCCTGGTGCCGGCGGCCGGCGCCGCCTGTCTGTCGTGTGGCGCAGTGAACCCGCTGCTGGACTCCTCCGCACTGGGCTTCGGCGAAGTGATCTTCCTCGGCGAACCACTGGCCGGCCTGACCATCGCCCTCGGCCTGCTGCTGGTGGAGCGCCGCGCGGCCTTCTGGGCCCTGGCCGGCACCGTCGGCGCACTGGCCCTGGCGCCGCTGTTCGACCTGCCGGCCGCCTCAGCGCAGGCCGGCCTGCTCGGCCTGAACGGCGCGCTCGCCGGTATCGCCCTGTCGCTGCGCTTCCGCAGCCCGCTGGCTCCGCTGTGCGGCATCCTCCTGGCGGTGCTGCTGCAACCCGGTTTCGCCCTCGTCGGCCTGCCCGCGTTCACCGCACCCTTCATCCTCGCCTGCTGGCTGGTGATTCTTGGCCAGCGCACGCTGGAAGCGCTATTGCGCGATCCGCAAAGGGAAAACAGCGGCCCGCGTGTATAGTCGAGGGCCTTCTTCCGGCGACGGATCGCACCGATGAACTTCGTGAAATACCAGGCTCTGGGCAACGACTACCTCGTCTATGCCGGCGACGCGCCGTTCGCCCTGACCGCTACCCAGATCGGACGCATCTGCGACCGCCACCACGGTATCGGCTCTGACGGCATCCTGGTGGCGAACCACACGGATGCCGCCTTCGGCCTGCGCATCCTCAACCCCGACGGCTCCGAGGCGGAGAAGAGCGGCAACGGCCTGCGCATCTTCTCCCGCTACCTGTGGGACTGCGGCCTGGTCGCAGGGCAGCCTTTCGACATCGTCACCGCCGGCGGCACCGTGACCAGCCAGGTATTCGACGACGGCCGTACCGTGGAGGTGTCCATGGGCAATGCCGAGTTCGCCTGTGCGCGGATTCCGGTGCTGATCGATGCGCCTGAAGCTTTGGACTACCCATTGGAAATCGACGGCGTGGCGCTGAGGATCAACCCCGTCTCCATGGGCAACCCGCATTGCGTAGTGTTCGTCGAACAGACCAGCCGCGAGCTGGCCTGCCGCCTCGGCCCGCTGCTGGAAAACCATCCATTGTTTCCCCGCCGTACCAACGTGCAGTTCGTCCAGTGGCTGTCCCGCGACGCGCTGCGCGTGGAAATCTGGGAGCGCGGCGCCGGTTATACGCTGTCCTCCGGAACCAGCAGCTGCGCGGCGGCCTCTGTGGCACGCAGGCTTGGCCTGTGCGACGAACGCATCGACCTGCATCTGGCAGGCGGTCTGCTGAACATCCGTGTCGAGGATGACTTCAAGGTCACCATGCGTGGCGCCGTGCAACGCGTCGCCGGCATCGACCTGGACCCGGAAGCTTTCGCCGACCTCGGCTAAGCCCCGCTATTGCCACTGCGACCGGCATGGATCAATGCCGGTGCGCTCACCCTCGCCCACACTGCGGCATAACGTCCGCCGTCTGGCTCAATCGACGGGTAACCGCGCATTTCCCGGATGCAGGCGGCATAATCCGCCCCCTTCCGCATCCGACCACGGGTGCGTCCCCTCATTCACGCAGCGAAAGATGTCATGACGCTTCCCTCCCCCACGCTTCTGCAGCGACTCAAAGGCACCAGCCTGGTCCTGCGGATCTTCATCGGCATGCTCTGCGGCATCGCCCTCGCCCTGCTCTGGCCGCAAGGCGCGCAGGCGGTCGGCCTGCTCGGCAAGCTGTTCATTTCCGCCTTGAAGGCGGTCGCTCCGGTCCTCGTGCTGGTGCTGGTGATGGCCTCCATCGCCAACCACAAGCAGGGGCAGCGAACCCATATCCGGCCGATCCTGATGCTCTACCTGATCGGCACATTCTCCGCGGCCGTGGTCGCGGTGATCGCCAGTTTCGCCTTCCCTTCCAACCTGGTACTGCACGCGCCGAGCAGCGAACTGGCGCCGCCCGGCGGCATCGGCGAGGTGCTGCGCTCGCTGCTCTTCAGCGTCACCACCAACCCGGTGAAGGCACTGCTGGAGGCCGACTTCATCGCCATCCTGGCCTGGGCCATCGGTCTGGGCATCGCCCTGCGCCACGCCCGCCAGACCACTCGCGACTTCCTCGATGACATGGCCAATGGCGTCACCCTGATCGTCCGTGTGGTGATCGCCTTCGCTCCGCTGGGCATCTTCGGTCTGGTGGCCGGCACCATCGCCGAGTCCGGCTTCGACGCCCTGATCGGCTACCTGCACCTGCTGGCCGTGCTACTGGGCTGCATGCTGTTCGTGGCGCTGGTGATCAACCCGCTGATCGTCTTCGCCAAGATCCGCCGCAATCCGTACCCGCTGGTGCTGATGTGCCTGCGCGAGAGCGGCATCACCGCCTTCTTCACCCGCAGCTCGGCGGCCAACATCCCGGTCAACCTGCAGCTGTGCCAGCGCCTGGGCCTGCACGAGGACACCTACTCGGTGTCGATCCCGCTGGGTGCCACCATCAACATGGCCGGCGCGGCGATCACCATCAGCGTGCTGACGCTGGCGGCGGTACACACCCTGGGCATCGCCGTCGACCTGCCCACCGCCATTCTGCTCAGCGTGGTCGCCTCGGTCTGCGCCTGCGGCGCCTCCGGCGTGGCCGGCGGCTCGCTGCTGCTGATCCCGCTGGCCTGCGGCCTGTTCGGTATCTCCAGCGAAGTGGCGATGCAGGTGGTGGCCGTCGGCTTCATCATCGGCATCCTGCAGGACTCGGCCGAGACCGCGCTGAACTCCTCCACCGACGTGCTGTTCACTGCCGCGGCCTGCCTGGCCGAGGGCGACGTGGACGAGCAGCAGGCGAGCGAGCGCGCCTGATCCTCGCTAGCGGGGCGGCCACGGCCGCCCCGGCGCATCTCGGCTATGGTGTCTGAATCCTTCCGCCGGATTCGCCCATGGCCGCCTCGCCCAGCTTTCGCCAGCGCCTCTACATCATCATCTTCGAGTCCGACACGCCGGCCGGGCAACGCTTCGACAGCGCGCTGCTGATTGTCATCCTCGCCAGTCTGCTGGTGGTGATCCTCGACAGCGTCGACGAGATCAACCATGCCTACGGCGGCCTGCTCAGCGACATTGAATGGGTGATCAACGGACTGTTCCTGATCGAATACCTGGCGCGCCTCTACTGCTCGCCCAAGCCCCTGCGCTACGCCCTGAGCTTTTACGGCCTGGTCGACCTGCTGGCGGTGCTGCCGGGGGTGATCGCCATCTTCTACCCCGATGCCCAGTACCTGCTGGTAGTGCGCATCGTCCGCGTGCTGCGGGTGTTCCGCGTGCTCAAGCTGCGCCAGTACCTGCGTCAGGCGGACTTCCTGCTCACCGCGCTGCGCGGCAGCCGGCAGAAGATCACTGTGTTCTTTCTCTCGGTGATGAGCCTGGTGACGGTGTTCGGCTCGCTGATGTACGTGGTCGAAGGCCCCGAACACGGCTTCACCAGCATCCCGCGCGGTATCTACTGGGCCATCGTCACGCTCACCACTGTGGGTTTTGGCGACATCACGCCGAAGACCCCGCTGGGTCAGGCCATCGCCAGCCTGGTGATGCTCACCGGCTACTCGATCATCGCCGTACCCACCGGCATCTTCAGCGCCGAACTGCACAACGCCATGCGCCAGGAGCGCACGCCAGGGCAATTGGCCAAGCCCTGTCCGGCCTGTGCCAAGGCCAGCCACGAGGCCGAAGCGGCGTTCTGCTCGCGCTGCGGTAACCCGCTGTTCCCGCGGACGGATGAATCTGTCCACCCTTGACCTGGCGACCGTTCGTCGCCCGTTGCGGCCTGCCTTCACCCACGCTCAACCCGTTGCTCCCGCCCTCTTCGTCACAAGCGGCATGGACGGACGCCATGGTGGCGTTCCGCAGTGCCGGCCGCCTTCCAGGCCGCGAGGTGAGCACATGCCCTCTCGACTCCACCCACTGATTCTCGCCATGGCCGGTGCGCTGGCCAGTCCCTCGCTGCTGGCCGCCCCCCAGGTAGCCGACAGCCGCATCAGCGCGGTGACCGTCTATACCGACCGTGCCATCGTCACCCGCACAGCCACTCTGCAACTGCCCGCCGGCCAGCACGAAATCGCCCTGGAGCAGTTGCCTCTGCGCATCGACGACAACAGCCTGCAGGCCTCGCTCAGCGCCAGCGCGGCCGCGACCCTGCTTGACGTGAGCAGCGCGCCGCAGGTTTCGCCGCCTTCCGAGGACAATCGTCTGCAACTTCTGGACACGCAGTTGCGCGACATCGAACGGCAGGAACGCGAGATCAGCGACCGTGGCAGCGTGCTGGAGAACCAGAAGCAGTTCCTCGCCGACATCCAGGCCAGCAGCACCAAGCCGGGCAAGAACCAGGCACTGCCGAGCATCGACGAACTGAAGAGCCTGCTGCAGATGAGCGAGAGCAACCTGGGCCACATCCTCGACGAGCAACGCAAGCTCGACCAGCAGAGCGAGGAACTGCAACAGCGCAAGCAGGAGCTGGAGAGCCAGCGCAGCCACCTGGCCGGGGACGGCACCCACTACAAGCGCGCGATCCTGCGCGTGGCGCTGGAGAAGCCGGCACAAGTCCAGCTGCAGCTCAGCTACACGCTGTACGACGCTTCCTGGCGCCCGGCCTATGACGCCCGCCTGCGCGACGGCGAGGACAAGATCGAGATGACCTACCAGGGCATCGTCCGTCAGAGCAGTGGCGAGGACTGGACCGACGTGGACCTCACCCTGTCCACCGCCCGCCCCAATCTGGGCAGCAACGTGCCGGCGCTCTCGCCGTGGTTCGTCGACACCTTCGACCCGCGCACGGTGATGGCTGCCAGGCCTGCCCCGGCGCCAGCCGCGCCGATGATGGCGCTGGAGGCGAAAAAGGCCCAGCGCTTCGCCGCCGACGAAATGGCCGTGGCCGGTTCGCTGGAAGAGATGCCCGTAGCCGTCGCCGAAGTCAGCGGCGCCACCACCAGCGCCTCGTTTCATATCCCGACCCACGCCACACTGAACAGCGACGGCAGCTCGCAAAAGGTCGCCATCGCCCAGTTCAAGCTGCCCGCGACCTTCCGCTACCTGGCCACACCGTCGCTGCGTGAAGCCGCCTACCTGCAGGCCGACACCCGCAATGCCAGCGACTATCCGCTGCTGCCGGGTACGCTCAACACCTACCTGGGCAACACCTTCGTCGCCAGCGGCCAATTGCGCGCGGTGATGCCAGGCGAAACCTTCGAGCTGGCCCTGGGCGGCGACGAAGCGATGTCGATCAAGCGCAAGCTGGTCAACCGCTACACCGACTACACCGGTCTGACCGGCGGCCGCAAACGCATCACGTATGAGTTCCGCATCGACGCCCAGAACAACCACAAGACCGAGCAGCGTCTGCAGTTCAAGGACCAGTTGCCGATCTCGCGCAATGAGCAGATCAAGGTCGCCCTGCTGGAGCCCGAAGACCAGTCCTTCGCTCGCGAGGACGACGGCAAGCTGCTGTGGGACTGGCAGCTGAAACCGGGCGAGAAACGCAGCACGACCTTCAAGTTCAGCGTCGAGTATCCCAAGGAGCTGGAGGTCAGCGGGCTGGACTGAGGCCGCAGGGGCAGTCATTGCCCGGCAAGCCTGCTAGGCTGCCGGGCAATCGGCCATTTCGCGGGCGCATGGAGCCCGGCGACAGGATCGAAAGCCGGGTGCGGGAGAGGATCGCGAGGGGATTGCGAGCCCCGCTCCCCGCATAAGCAAATAGCCTTTAAGTATTTAAGTGGCATATAACCTGTCGGCATAATCGACACCCAACAACACTGCCAAAAGGAACTGCTCGTGAAACGTCTGTTCAGCGCCTCGCTGCTGGCCGCCGGCCTCGCCCTGGCCTCCGCCGCCCAGGCCGCCCAGCCCCTGCTCAACGTCTCCTACGACGTGATGCGTGACTTCTACAAGGACTACAACGCCGCCTTCCAGAAACACTGGCAGGCCGAGAAAGGCGAGAAGATCACCATCCAGATGTCCCACGGCGGTTCCAGCAAACAGGCCCGTGCGGTGATCGACGGCCTGCCGGCCGACGTCATCACCATGAACCAGGCCACCGACATCGACGCCCTGGCCGACAACGGCGGCCTGGTGCCCAAGGACTGGGCGACCCGCCTGCCGAACAACAGCGCCCCCTTCACCTCCGCCACCGTATTCATCGTGCGCAAGGGCAACCCCAAGGGCCTGAAGGACTGGGACGACCTGGTCAAGCCGGGTATCCAGGTCGTGGTGCCGAACCCCAAGACCTCCGGCAACGGCCGCTACACCTACCTTTCCGCCTGGGGCTACGCGCAGAAGCATGGCGCCGATGAAACCAAGGCCAAGGAATTCGTCGCCCAACTGTTCAAGAACGTCCCGGTGCTGGACACCGGTGGCCGCGCGGCGACCACCACCTTCATGCAGAACCAGATCGGCGACGTACTGGTGACCTTCGAGAACGAAGCCGAGATGATCGCCCGCGAATTCGGCCGTGGCGGCTTCGAAGTGGTCTACCCGAGCGTCTCCGCCGAAGCCGAGCCGCCGGTGGCCGTGGTCGACAAGGTGGTCGACAAGAAAGGCACCCGCGCCGAGGCCGAGGCCTACCTGAAGTACCTGTGGTCCGACGAAGGCCAGACCATCGCCGCCAACAACTACCTGCGCCCGCGCAACCCCGAAGTGCTGGCCAAGTTCTCCGACCGCTTCCCGAAGGTGGACTTCTTCTCCGTGGTGAAGACCTTCGGTGACTGGCGCACCGTGCAGAAGACCCACTTCGCCGACGGTGGCGTGTTCGACCAGATCTACACCCCGAACTGATTCACTGGTACGGGAAAGTCAAAAGCCGGGGCTGCTGGGCAGCTCCGGCTTTTTTCATGGCACAGCGTCTGCACGCAGGAGCGAGCTTGCTCGCGAACCCGCCCAGCAACGGAATCGCCGGGGAATCCATTCGCGAGGCTCGTGGGATGGGTGGAGCACAGCGATACCCACGCTGCATCGGCACCGGGCCAATCGATGGCTATCGCTTCGCTCCACACCATCCTGCGAACGCGCCACGTCATCCCTTCCAACCGACCTCGCGCAACGCCGCCAACAGGCGCTCCCCGGTCAGGGCCGGCACCAGCACGCCGTCATCGGTGCGCATGTCCTGGCCGGCCAGCAGCACGTTGACGATAGCTTCTTCCACCGCCTCGGCGGCGGCTGCGAACAGCGGCGAGATATGGTCGTTGTTGACCATCTCCAGGGCCGTGGCGAAAGGCAGGTTCTTGCGTCCGTAGTCCGCCGGCGGCAGGTCGCGGTTACCGGTGGCGAAGGCGAGGAAGATGTCGCCGCTGGAGTCGTCGGTCCCGCCTCCCGTGCGCGCGATCCCCAGCGAGGCACGCTGCGCCAGGCGCTGACACTGGTGCGGCAGCAGCGGCGCGTCGGTGGACAGGATCACCACGATGGAGCCCATGCCCGGCGTGCCCTGCTCGGCGAAGGGCGACGGCAGATCGCCCAGCTGGCGACCCACCGGGTAACCATCCACCCGCAGCTCGCGGCGCTGGCCGTGGTTGGCCTGCACCAGCGCGCCCACGGTCCAGCCGCCCTGCTCTGCCGGCAGCTTGCGCGAGGAAGTGCCGATGCCGCCCTTGAACTCGTGGCAGATCATCCCCGTGCCGCCACCCACCGGGCCTTCCCGCACCGGGCCGGACTCAGCGGCGGCCAGCGCCTCACGCACCTGCTCGGCGCCGACGTGCTGGCCCCAGATGTCGTTGAGCAGCCCGTCGTAGGTCTCCATCACCACCGGCATGCACCAGTACACCGACGGGTCCGCCAGTTCGGCATGCTCGGCAGCGATCAACGCATCGCGCACCGCGCCCACGCTGTGGGTGTTGGTGATGGCGATGGGTGTGGTCAGCAGGCCCGCCTCGCGGATCCACTCCAGCCCCGTGGCATCGCCGTTGCCGTTGAGTACATGGCAACCCGCGAAACAGGGTTGCTGGCGCGCCGCCCCTTCGCGCGGCTGGACCACCGTGACCCCGGTGCGTACGGCGCGGCCATCGCGCTCGCCGATCAGGGTGCTGTGGCCGACGCGGATGCCGGGGACATCGGTGATGGCGTTGAACTCACCGGGCGTGCCCAGGCCGAGGGTGATGCCGAGTTGACGAGCGCGCATGCTCTCTCCTTGGTGTTCGCGAAGGGTTTCAGAGCTTCTGGAAGGCCGGGCTGAGCTTGCCGTAAGTGCTGTAGAGAATCACCGACACGGCCAGTATTCCGACAATGATCATGACGTCCCGCGAGGAGGCATCCAGTAGCAGGTTGAGCAACAGGTAACCGGCGCCGACCACCGCCAGCATCGCTGGCAACGGCCACAGCGGCATGCGGTACGGATGCTCGCGGTCGCGGCGCAGCACGCGGCTGAACAGCGCGCAGAGCGCCACCACCAGGTAGACCATCACCAGCAGCAGCACGGTGAAGGACGTCAGCTCCTCCAGGTTCGAGCTGAAGCTCAGCGCCGCCGAGGGCACGCCGAGGAATAGCGTGGCGATCCACGGCGACTCCCAGCGCGGGTGGATACGGGTGAAGGCCCGGTTCATCAGCGGTGTCCACAGCTCGTCGCGGCCACTGCTGAAAATCACCCGGCCGACCTGGATGACGATGGCGACGATAGCGTTGAACACCGAGAGGAAGATGCCGGCGCTGACCAGCCGCGACAGCGTTTCATTGCCATGGGCAGTGAGCAGGTAGCCGACCGGATCGGGGCTGGCAATCATGTCTTTCAGCGAAGGCGCGCCCAGCAGCAAGGCGGTCAGCGGGATGATCTCGATCGCCACCACCAGCACCAGCGACCAGATCACCGCGCGGTGCACGTTGCGCCCGCCGCACTTCATGTCCTCGGCCAGCAGCACTGCGCCGCCGAAGCCGTTGTAGGAGAACAGGGCGGTACCCACGGCGCCGATCACCAGCGCCCAGGGCGCAGCGGCCAGTATTCCGCCGTCGATATGCTGCGGCTGCACCAGCACAGTCACCGGCTGGCTGACGTGGCCGAAACCGAGCACCACGATCACCAGCAGCGCCGCCACTTCGCAGAGCAGGAACACACCGGTGATCCAGGCGTTCACCCGGATGTTGAGGATGCCCAGCACGTAGCTGGCGGCGACTATCACCAGGGCGACGGTCTGGGTGTCGAAGTTTGTCCCCAGGGCGTTGTTGAGGTAAGTCGCCGCGCCCGTCGCCAGTACCGGCGGGATGAACAGCAGCGAGACCAGTACGGTGAGGAAGGTGGCGTAGCCGGCGAGACCGCCAAACACGCGCTTGGCGTAGACGTACTCGCCGCCGGCGGAGTTATGGGCGCGGCCGAGTTCGGCGTAGCACCAGGCGAACATCAGCGCCAGGAAGCCGGCGAACACGAAGGCCAGGAAGGCGCCGCTGCCGGCCTGCTGGATGGCGAAGGGAGCGATGACGAAAACGGAGCTGGCGGGGGTGACCGCCGAGACGGTAATGGCGACCACGTCGAGCACGCCCAGGCTGGGCTTGAGCCCGCTCGCTGGCGCAGAAGAAGCGCTCATATCGTTTTTCCTCGAGTTTTTATTGGTGGTTGAGGCAGGAACGAAGACCTTGTCGCACCCTCTGTCCGGGGCGCTGCATGGGGTGCAGTCTGGGCATGGCGGGGGTGCTGGCCAATCACCATTTGGGGTTACGCCCTCTTGACGATGCCCCGGTAAAAGGAGGAAACCGTGAGCCGAATCCTCGCCATGCCCTTCCGGAGATACCCCACCGATGCACACCCTGTTCCGCGAAGTCGGCATGCACGCCAACCTCGGCCGCGCCATCGAGCAGATCGGCCAGCCACGCTTCTGGAAGCAACTGGTCCTGCTGCTGCACCAGTGGCTGCCGTTCGACAACGCCCTGGCGATGCTCTACCCGGCCGGCGGAACCCCGGTGGCGCTGGAGGAATACGACGCCGAGCCCACCGCCGGCCCGGCCGCCATGGCCATCTACCTCGACGGTCTGTACCAGCTCGACCCGTTCTACCAGGCGTGCCGTGAGGGCGTGCCCAGCGGGCTGTACCGCCTGGAGGAAATTGCCCCGGACCAGTTCCGCCAGAGCGAGTACTTCCTCAGCTACTTCCACGACAACGTGCTGGAGGACGAGGTGCAGTTCATCCTCCAGCTGCCCGGCCAGGGCGCTCTGTCGCTGTCGCTGGGTATGCGCCGCTTGTTCGATGGCGAGCAGACCGGCCTGCTGGCGATGCTCTGCCCCTGGGTGCTGGCGCTGATACAGCAGCATTGGCAGCAACGCAGCCAGCGCCTGCTGCCGGGCACCAGCGACGGTGTGGCGGTGCAGGTGCGTGACGCCCTGAGCCACTTCGGTGCCGGCGTCCTCTCGGAGCGCGAGCTGGAGATTGCCCGGTTGATCCTGCGGGGCTATTCCTCCAAGGCCATGGCCGAGCGCCTGGCCATTTCGCCGGAGACCATCAAGGTCCACCGCCGCCACCTGTACAACAAACTCGACATCTCTTCGCAGCCGGAGCTGTTCTCGCTGTTCCTGCAGTCGCTGGGGCACGACCCGGAAAACCCCTGATGCCCCATCGGTGCGACTGATGCCGCACCATTCGCGCCCACCGGGACACCCCACTGGCGCTGCACGGACACTACCGCGTGCCCGTCAGGCTTCTAGACTGGACCCGTGCCATCCAGACAAGCCACGACAATCACAAGAGAGCACAGCCTGATGAACGCACGCGCCAACTTCACCCACATGGAAGACGGCAGCGCCGAGGACTGGGCGATCATCGCCAAGGACTTCGGCCAGTACGCCGCGCTTCTGCCCGACAGGATCATGACCCACCTGCGCCTGCTCGACGGCGACTTCGGTGGCTTCCCGGTGGACCGCCTGGCCCACTCGCTGCAGACCGCCACCCTGGCCCACCGCGACGGCCGCGACGAGGAATACGTGGTCTGCGCCCTGCTCCATGACATCGGCGACACCCTCGGCTCGTTCAACCATGCCGATATCGCCGCGGCCATCCTCAAGCCGTTCGTCAGCGAGGAGAACCTGTGGATGATCGAGAAGCACGCGATCTTCCAGGGCTACTACTTCTTCCATCACCTGGGCCTGGACCGACACCTGCGCGAGCAGTTCAAGGACCACCCGCAGTTCGAGCAGACCATCGAATTCTGCGCCCGCTACGACGCCGCCGCCTTCGATCCGGACGGCGAAGTGCTGCCCCTGGAGTTCTTCGAACCCATGCTGCGCCGGGTCTTCGCCCAGCCCCGCCGCTCGATCTACCAGAAGCCCGACGGCACGATGGCCTGAGGGTCCCGTGGTGACCGGCGGTCCGCGACGAAGAGTGGCGAACCGCCGCTGGCCCGGGGGCTGCGCATGGAATAAGATTCCTCCCAAAATCAGACGCGCAATCGGCCACGAGCCTACGCGCACCAGGGAAGTTTCTTGCGCATGAAGCCTAATGTTCTCGAGCGTGCCAGCAGCCCGCTCACCCCCGCCCCTCTGCGCGAGTACCATTCCCGCGTGCTGGCGTATATCGCCATCGCCGCGACCATTACCGCCGGCACCTTCGCCAAGTACTTCGGCTACGACATCCTCTGGATGATTCCGTACGCCCTGCTCTACCCGCACCTCGCCCAGCAGGTCAGCCGCCGCTTCAAGCGCGACAACCCACAACGTACCCGCCTGGTGCTGCTGTTCATCGACGCCCTGCATGCTGGCATTGCCACCACCCTGCTGGGCTTCTCCGAGGTGCCCAGCCTGATGCTGGTGCTGATCCTCGCCTTCTCCGCACTGATCATCGGCGGCCTGCGTTCGCTGGGCCTGGCGCTGCTGGTGGCGCTGAGCGCCGCCGTACTCAGCGCCGCGCTGATCTCACCGGCCTACAAGGGCCAGACGCCGAGCATCGTCGCACTGGTCAGCGTGCTGTTCTCCACGCTGTACATCTGCATCACCGCCTTCTTCGTGCACCAGCAGGGTCTACGCCTGGCCCAGGCCCGCTCGGACATCACCCTGGAACAGGAAAAGGCCGCGCGCCTGGCCAGCAACCTGGCCAAGTACCTGTCGCCGCAGGTGTGGGAATCGATCTTCAGCGGCAAGCGCACGGTGCGTCTGGAGACCCAGCGCAAGAAGCTCACGGTGTTCTTCTCCGACATCAAGGGCTTCACCGAGCTGTCCGAGGAACTCGAGGCCGAAGCCCTCACCGACATGCTCAACAACTACCTCAACGAGATGTCGAAGATCGCCCTGAAATACGGCGGCACCATCGACAAGTTCGTCGGTGACTGCGTGATGGTGTTCTTCGGCGACCCGGCCACCCAGGGCGCGAAAAAGGACGCCGTGGCCGCCGTATCGATGGCCGTGGCCATGCGCAAGCACATGAAGGTCATGCGCCAGCAGTGGCGCGCCCAGGGCATCACCAAGCCGCTGGAAGTGCGCATGGGCCTGAACACCGGCTACTGCACCGTGGGCAACTTCGGCGCCGATACGCGCATGGACTACACCATCATCGGCCGCGAAGTGAACCTCGCCAGCCGCCTGGAAAGCGCCGCCGAGGCCGGCGAGATCCTCATCAGCCACGAGACCTATTCGCTGGTGAAGGACGTGCTGATGTGCCGTGACAAGGGTCAGATCGCCGTGAAGGGCTTCAGCAAACCGGTGCAGATCTACCAGGTGGTCGACTTCCGCCGCGACCTGGGCTCCAACCCCAGCTTCGTCGAGCACGAGGTGCCGGGCTTCTCCATGTACCTGGACACCAACAACGTACAGAACTACGACAAGGAACGGGTCATCCAGGCGCTGCAGCAGGCGGCGGAGAAGCTCAAGGACAAGATCATTCTCTGATCCGTTTCCGCTTCGTCAGCGCACGCCGCTGCGTGCGCTTTTCTCGTTGATGCACACCTTCCTCGCTGACGCCCGGCCAATCGCGGACAGAGTCCACTCCTGTGCGCGCCGGCGGTTCCTCTGCCAAACCCAGCCCCCTCTGCACGCAGCCAAGGCACAACTGTAGGAGCGAGCTTGCTCGCGAACCCACCCAACTCCGGAGCTGCCGGGAAACGATTCGCGAGCAAGCTCGCTCCTACAAAAGACACGCCGCCGCGCCAACCACCCGCGCATAAAAAAGCCCGCTCAATTGAGCGGGCTGGAAAGGCTCCGGCGCTTCACGTTCACCGGGCCGAATTGCTCGTTGGATAACGCGTCAGGAAGGCTGCAGCTCAGCGGAGTTGCCCGGGCCAGCGGCCAGTTCTGCGGACAGGGTCTTCTCGTCCAGCTGCTTGCACCACTTGGCAACCACGATGGTGGCTACACCGTTGCCAACCAGGTTGGTCAGGGCGCGGGCTTCGGACATGAAGCGATCGATACCCAGGATCAGCGCCAGACCGGCAACCGGCAGGTGGCCGACGGCGGACAGGGTGGCGGCCAGCACGATGAAGCCCGAACCGGTGACGCCTGCGGCGCCCTTGGAGGCGATCAGCAGCACGACCAGCAGGGTCAGCTGGTGGGTGATATCCATCGGGGTGTCGGTGGCCTGGGCGATGAACACGGCGGCCATGGTCAGGTAGATCGAGGTGCCGTCCAGGTTGAACGAGTAGCCGGTCGGGATTACCAGGCCGACGACGCTCTTGTCGGCGCCCAGTTTCTCCATCTTGGCGATCATGCGCGGCAGGGCCGACTCGGAGGACGAGGTACCCAGCACGAT
Organism: Pseudomonas nicosulfuronedens; assembly: GCF_005877905.1. Lineage (GTDB taxonomy): Bacteria > Pseudomonadota > Gammaproteobacteria > Pseudomonadales > Pseudomonadaceae > Pseudomonas > Pseudomonas nicosulfuronedens. The sequence goes on from NZ_SWDV01000040.1 coordinate 44,552, forward strand.
CAGCAGTTCTTCGCGGATGTAGGAAATGAAGCGCAGGATGCTGAAGCCGTGGGCGCGGGCAATGCCGCCCAGCACGATCAGCACGAACAGCAGGCAGGTGATGTAGAAGCACAGCATCAGCTGGCCCAGTTGCACCAGCGAGCCGAGGCCGTAGGCGCCGATGGTGAAGGCCATGGCACCGAAGGCGCCGATGGGCGCGACCTTCATGATCACGTTGATGATGTTGAACATCACGTGGGTGATGCGATCGATGAACTCGAACACCGGCTTGCCGTAGTCGCCCAGGCGGTGCAGCGCGTAGCCGAACAGCACGGAGAAGAACAGCACCTGCAGGATGTCACCGTTGGCGAAGGCGCCGACCACGGTGCTCGGGATGACGTTCATGAAGAAGTCGATGGTGCTCTGCTTCTCGCCCGAAGCGATGAAGCCGGTGAGCGCCGCGTTCTTGTTCATTTCGGCGGTCAGCGTGGCGACGTCGGCGTGCATGCCGGCACCCGGCTGGACGACGTTGACCACGACCAGGCCGATGATCAGCGCGACGGTGGAAACGATTTCGAAGTACAGCAGCGCCATGCCGCCCGTCTTGCCCACCGCTTTCATGCTCTGCATGCCGGCGATACCGGTGACCACGGTGCAGAAGATGATCGGCGCGATGGCCATCTTGATCAGTTTGACGAAACCATCGCCCAGCGGCTTCATCAGTTTGGCGGTGTCGGGGTAGAAGTGGCCGAGCGCGATACCGATGGCGATGGCAATCAGTACCTGCACGTACAGGCTTTTGTAGAAGGGTTGCTTGGTCATGGCAGCTCTGTCCTCTGGGCCCGCGCTCCCGTGACGGGTGCGCAAGACCGAACGCGTTATCTCCCTGCAATGGGAGAATTTGTTTTCAGGGCATGCCAGACGGCAGGCCTTGATCGCATATGGCAAGTGCTGTGCCAGACCTTTAAAAAATGTGTAATCCCTTCAAATTCAATAGTTTCCGTAAAAAGCCACGGCACGGAAGGCCTCGAAAATGGCGGATTCCCGCCTTCGAGCTGGCGGGTTTCCCGCCCTCTGGCGGGTATCCGCCACGGCCTTCGTACCGTAGATTGTAGAACCCCGATCAGGTTCGATCGGGTTTGCCGCACGGCTCCTGGATGTGTGGCCAGAACAACAAGGACCGCTCATGCGTGAACGCACCATTGCCAGCCATTTCGTCCGCGCCGCCATTATCGGTGCGCAGCGCAAGGGCCTGAACGTCCAGACGCTGCTGCGCGACGCCGGCATCGCCCCGGCCGTACTCGAAGAACCCCGCGCCCGTATCGATCCCTCGCAGTTCACCAGCCTGATGCAACGTCTGTGGGAAGCGCTGGATGACGAGTACATGGGCTTCGGCAGCCAGCCGAGCAAGCGCGGCACCTTCGCCATGATGTGCAACGCGATCATCCACTGCCGCACGCTGGAGAAGGCACTGGGGCGAGGCTCGCTGTTCTACGGGCTGTTTCCCGAGGCCCCACGGATCGAACTGGTGCGCGACGGCGACCGTGCCCGTCTGACCCTGGACGAAACCCACCTGCGCGACCCGGACCACTTCCTTGCCGAAAGCCTGCTGCTGATCTGGCACCGCCTGGCCAGTTGGCTGATCGGCCAGCGCATCCGCCTGGAGGAAGCCACGTTCAGCTACCCGGCGCCCGAGCACCAGGCCGAGTACGACCTGCTGTTCCCCTGCCCTCGCCGCTTTTCCGCCGGCAGCACCAGCCTGCTATTACAGGCACGCTACCTGGACATGCCGCTGCTGCAGGACGAGCGCACGCTCAAGCACTTCCTCAAGGACTCGCCCGCCGACCTGCTCGCCCGCCCCGACGGCGGCGACAGCCTGACCAGCCAGATCCGCCGCCTGCTCGGCCGCGACTGTCGCAGCTGGCCCGACCTGGAGCAGGTCGCCGCGCAGCTGCACATGAGCCCACAGACCTTGCGCCGACACCTGCGCGAGGAGGGCCCGAACTTCCAGGAACTCAAGGACCAGCTGCGCCGCGACCTGGCGATCTACTACCTGGGCCGCGACGAACACTCGATCCAGGACATCGCCGACCAACTCGGTTTCTCCGAGCCTTCGGCGTTCCACCGGGCGTTCAAGAAATGGACGGGGCTGACACCGGGGGCTTATCGTTCGCAGCACTCATAATGAGCAGGTAATGCCATGAACACTCCCCCTGTCACCACGCCGCTGGGCGACGTCGACGAAAAAGCCGTACAGCTCCGGCAGGCAAACCGCTTGATATTGCAAGGCTTTGCCGGAGCCGTTGGAAGCGTGGCGAAAATGGCCTACGCAATTGCCTTCCTTAGTACCGGGCCAGAAATGAGATTCGGCCGCACAGGCATCGCGATCGGGTTGGCCTTGCTCGCGTATGGTTTGCTGCGAAAAAGCCGGACATGCGCCGCGATCCTGGTGCTCCATGCCCTGTTTGCAGTGGTGTTTACAGCCAACACCTCAGCGTGGACTCCATGGTGGTTAGTCCAGCTGGTCATTGCATGGCTTCAGGTACAAGGCCTGCGAGGCGCATTGCTGCATACCCAGCTTAAGCAGACACGCTAGTACCGGGTCGATGCCCCGGCAACGGGTTAGCTGCTCGATCGCGCATAGCAGGGGAGTGACACGGCCACAATCTGAAGGAGAGCGCCATGCACTCGATCTCGGGCGCTGTGGACTAACCAGGCAGGCGAATCCGGAAGCATGCGCCGCCCAGCGCGGAATCCTCCAGCGCCAGCTCACCGTCGTAGCTGTCGATGATGTCCTTCACCACCGCCGTGCCGATACCCTGGCCGGGGTGCTGGGTGTCCAGCCGCTCGCCGCGCTTGAGGATGCGCTCGCGCTGGCTGGCCGGCACGCCGGGGCCGTCGTCCTCGATGATCAGCTCGAACATCCGGCCGTCCTTGCGCGCACTGACCTTCACAGTGGTCAGGCACAGGCGGTAGGCGTTCTCCAGCAGGTTGCCGAGCATTTCCAGCAATGCGCCCTTCTCCAACGGCAGGGAGAATCCCGGCGGAATATCCCGCTCCAGCTTCACGCGCTTGTCGCGATAGACCTTGTCCAGCGCACCGCCGATGGTGTCCAGCAAGGGATCGAGGGCCGCGCGGTGGCGGATCAGGCCACTCTTGCGCATCGTCGCGCGCTGCAACTGGTAGCCGATCTGCTGGCTCATGCGCTCGATCTGGGTTTGCAGTACCTGCACCTGCTCGCGGTTCTTCGGCTCATTGGCGAGGGTTTCGCTGACACCCTGGAGCACCGCCAGTGGCGTCTTCAGGCTGTGGGCGAGATCGCCCAGGGAGTTGCGGTAGCGCTCGCGCTGGGCACGTTCGCTTTCGAGCAGGCGGTTGACCGAGTCGGTCAGGCGCAGCATCTCGTCGGGGTGTTCATCGCTCAACCGCTCGCGGTCGCCGGCTTCGATCTGATCCAGCTCCGAGCGCAGCCCGCGCATGGAGCGCAGCCCCCAGCCCAGGCCGAGCCAGAGCATCGCCATGAGCAAGAGCAAGGCGCCCCCCAACCAGACATAGAGCTGCTCGCGGAAGCCATTGACCAACTGGCGAAACTCGCTTTCCGGCTGCATGGTGACGATGCTGTAGGCCGCGCGCTTGCCGCCCAGCAGATCGATCTCCACGTCGTAGACGAAGAACTCCTGGCCCGATCGGTCGCTGATGCGGGTGAAGATATCGATCATCCCATCATACTTGGGCGAATACTCCACGCTCTCGTCCTGTGCTGAGGTGGAGCGCCATACCAGCTTGCCGGATTGGTCGTAGATGTAGCCCAGCAGCTTGGACTCCGGGAGATTGAAGTCCTCTACTGGCAGATGGTCGGGCATGCTCAGCACATTGCCGTCGATGCGCGCCGCCGACACCAGGGTCGCCACATCGGAGGCCAGGCGCTGCTGGATGGCGTTCTCCAGGGCGATACTGAACGCACGCTGGAGAGCCGGGAGCAGCGCCGCCATGAACAGCACGGCGAGAATCGCCGCGCCGATCATCAGCCGCAGACGCAGCGAACGGATCATTTACACAGCTCGTTAAAGATGTAGCCCTGGCCGCGCACGGTATCGATCGGCTTGAAGCCCTCGGCGGTCTCCAGCTTGCGACGCAGGCGGCCGACCAGCACCTCGATGACGTTCGGGTCACGCTCGTCGTCGTCCGGGTAGAGCTGCTCGATCAGGCGCTCCTTGGCCACCACCTGCTGGTGATGCCGCATGAGGTATTCAAGGATGCGGTACTCGAAGGCGGTCAACTGCAGCGACTCACCGTTGACCAGCGCCTGCTTGCGGTTGGTGTCCAGCACCAGTGGGCCGGCCTCGATGCTCGACTGGGCGAAACCGCTGGAACGGCGCAGCAACGCGTTCAGACGGGCCTCCAGTTCTTCGAACTGGAACGGTTTGACCACGTAGTCGTCGGCGCCGGCGGCCAGGCCTTCGACCTTGTCCTGCCAGTTGCCGCGAGCGGTAAGGATGAGAATGGGGAAGGTCTTGCCCTGGCTGCGGAATTCGCGGATCAGGTCCAGGCCGCTCATGCCGGGCAGGCCCAGGTCGATCATCGCCAGGTCGTGATGGTATTCGCTGGCGCGGTACAGCGCCTCTTCGGCATTGGCCACGGCATCGACCACATGGCCTTGCTCGCCCAGCCGGGTATACAGGTGATGGCGCAACAGCGCCTCGTCTTCCACCACCAGCAGTTTCATGCGCGTACTCCCTGAGTCAGGCAGCCGGGCCGCGCAGGCCCGGTTGCGTTACCGGTCAGAACTTGTAGTTGGCGCCCAGGTAGAACTGGGAGCTGCTGTGCAGGTCAAGGGATCCCACCTTGCTGCCACCGTGCGGGCTCATCTCGGTACTCGCGTTGGTACGCAGGTAACGGTAGCCGCCTTCCACGGAAGCGTTCTTGCCGAGTTCCTGGAGGATACCGGCTTGGGCGCCGATGGCGTAACCCACATCGCTGTCGCGACTGTAGCCCTTGGCGTCCTGCTCCAGCTTGACCAGGCCGGCGGTGCCGCCACCGAACAGCTTGGTGCCCTGGTCGCCCAGCGGCAGGAAGGCGTCGTAGCTACCGAGCAGGTTCTGCTGGCGCAGCTTCAGGCCATTCTCGGTATCGGAAACGTTTTCATAGGTGATGTAGTAGCGGCCCTGCTCCATCTGCTGGCCGGCGCGTACGCCCCAGGTGCCGCTGTTGTTGATCACGCTGTCGAACTTCGGATTGTCGAGGTTGCGGTTCAGCGCGTCGGATTTCTGGATGTTGTTGCTGGTTTCACCCCAGGTCATACCGACGAAGGTGTCGGCGGCGTTAGCTGCGGTAGCGGCGACGCTGGCACCGAGGATGGCAGTGGCGAGGGCGATTTTCTTCATGGCTTTCATGGGGTTTCTCCCGTAGGGGTCAGTAATGTGTTGACGGGGAGAAGGTTACGGAGAGGGCACTGAACCGAACCTGTCGGACTGCTGAACCAATGCTGAACGACAGCGCTGTATGAAAAAAGAATAACGCACGTAGGCTTTTGCCCACACACAGCGCAGGGACTAGGCTCAATTCCAGTCGTTGGCGGGAGGCTGACCTAATGACTGAAGAGACCGGACCCGGCACGGATAAAGGCAAGGAAACCCGGCTGTTCCTGTTCCTCGTGATCTGCCTGTTCCCTCTGCTGTCCGTGGCCATCGTCGGTGGCTACGGCTTCATCGTATGGATGTACCAGCTGATGGTGGGGCCGCCCGGCCCGCCGTCGTAGTGCGCCGCCATGCTCGCCCGTCGTGCCCTGTTGCGGCGCCTGGGCGGTGCGCCTGAAGTACGTCGCCCGCCATGGACTGCCACCGACAGCGAATTCCTCGAAGGCTGCACGCGCTGCAATGCCTGCGTCGACGCTTGCCCCGAGCAGGTGCTGCGCATCGGCGATGGCGGCTACCCGCAGCTGGATTTCAGCCACACCGGCTGCAGCCTGTGCGGTGACTGCGCTCGCGCCTGCGAAGCCGAGGTGTTCGACCTGAGCCGCGAGGCCTTCTCCTGGCGCGCCCGGATCGACGAGCGCTGCCTGGCCCATGCCGGCATCCACTGCCGCAGCTGCGACGATGCCTGCGAGCCGCGGGCCATCCGCTTCCGCCCGCAGCTGGGCGGCCCGTCCCTGCCCACACTCGACCCGACCCTGTGCACCGGCTGCGGCGCCTGCGTTTCGCCCTGCCCCGGCAACGCCATCCACCTGAACCGTGAGGCCCACCATGCCTGAGAGCCAGATGCCAGAGAGCATCCAGATCGCCAGCCTGATCGTTCACACGCGTCCGGAGCTGCTGGGAGCCGTAAAGGCCAACCTGCAGCGCCTACCCAACCTCGAAGTGCACCAGCAGAGTCCGCAGGGAAAGCTGGTGGTGGTGCTGGAAGCGGCCCATGAAGCGAGCCTTCTCGACAACCTCAACGCCATCCAGAACCTGCCCGGTGTGCTCAACGCGGTGCTGATCTACCACGAGATAGTCGAGTTGCCTGAAGCTCCGCAGATCGACCACGAACCCGCGCTCGCCCAGGCTGGAGGTGCAAGATGAACCTGACCCGTCGCCAGTTCGCCAAGGCCAACGCCGCCGCCATCGCCGCCGCCGCCGCCGGCCTGCCGATCCTCAGTTCCGCCAGCAACCTGGTCACCGAGGCAGACATGACCCGCCTGGACTGGAACAAGGCGCCCTGCCGCTTCTGCGGCACCGGCTGTAGCGTGATGGTCGCCACCCGCAACGGCAAGGTGGTTGCCACCCACGGCGACATCAAGGCCGAGGTCAACCGCGGGATCAACTGCGTGAAGGGCTACTTCCTGTCGAAGATCATGTACGGCAGTGACCGCCTGACCCGTCCGCTGCTGCGCATGAAGGACGGCAAGTTCGACAAGCAGGGCGAGTTCCAGCCGATCAGCTGGGACGCCGCGTTCGACATCATGGCCGAGAAATTCAAGGCCGCGCTCAAGGCCAAGGGACCGACCTCGGTGGGCATGTTCGGCTCCGGGCAATGGACGGTCTGGGAAGGCTACGCCGCCAACAAGCTGTTCAAGGCCGGCTTGCGCAGCAACAACATCGACCCCAATGCGCGACACTGCATGGCTTCGGCGGTGATGGGCTTCATGCGCAGTTTCGGCATGGACGAACCCATGGGCTGCTACGACGACATCGAAGCCACCGACACCTTCGTGCTCTGGGGCTCGAACATGGCCGAGATGCACCCGGTGTTGTGGTCGCGGGTCACCGACCGCCGCCTGAGCGCCGGACAGGTGAAGGTCGCCGTGCTGTCCACCTTCGAGCATCGCAGCTTCGACCTGGCCGACATCCCGATGGTGTTCAAGCCGCAGACCGACCTGTACATCCTCAACTACATCGCCAACCACATCATCGAAAGCGGCGCGGTGAACCGCGATTTCGTCGACAAACACACCCGCTTCGCCCATGGCGCCGAGGACATCGGCTACGGCCTGCGACCTACCGATGAGCTGGAGAAGAAAGCGAAGAACGCCGACAAGGCCAACACCTGGAGCGACATCGACTTCGACCAGTTCGCCGCCTTCGTCAAGCCCTACACCCTGGAACGCACCGCCAAGGAAACCGGCGTGCCGGCCGAACGCCTGAAAGCCCTGGCCGAGTTGTACGCCGACCCGAAACGCAAGGTGGTGTCGTTCTGGACCATGGGCTTCAACCAGCACACCCGCGGGGTCTGGGCGAACAACCTGATCTACAACATCCACCTGCTCACCGGGAAGATCAGCGAACCGGGCAACAGCCCGTTCTCCCTCACCGGCCAACCCTCGGCCTGCGGCACCGCGCGCGAGGTGGGCACCTTCGCCCACCGCCTGCCGGCGGACCTGGTGGTGACCAACCCGAAGCACCGCGAAACCGCCGAGAAAATCTGGAAAGTGCCCGCCGGCACCATCCAGGAAAAGATCGGCTTCCACGCTGTGCAGCAGAGCCGGATGCTCAAGGACGGAGTGCTCAACGTCTACTGGACGCAGGTCTGCAACAACATGCACGCCGGGCCGAACATCATGCAGGAAGTGCTGCCGGGCTGGCGCAACCCGGAGAACTTCGTGATCGTCTCCGACGTCTACCCCACGGTCTCCGCCCAGGCCGCCGACCTCATCCTGCCCAGCGCGATGTGGGTGGAAAAGGAAGGCGCCTACGGCAATGCCGAGCGTCGTACGCAGTTCTGGCACCAGTTGGTCAAGGCGCCGGGCGAGGCGAAGTCCGACCTCTGGCAACTGGTGGAATTCTCCAAGCGCTTCACCACCGATGAAGTCTGGCCCGCCGAGCTGCTGGCCAAGGCGCCGCAACTCAAGGGCAAGACGCTCTACGAGGTGCTGTACAAGAACGGCCAGGTCGACGCGTACGAGAACGACGAGATCGCCAAGGGCTTCGAGAACGACGAGGCCAAAGCCTTCGGCTTCTACATCCAGAAAGGTCTGTTCGAGGAGTACGCCAGTTTCGGCCGTGGCCACGGCCATGATCTCGCGCCTTTCGATGCCTACCATGAGGCACGCGGGCTGCGCTGGCCGGTGGTGAAAGGCCAGGAAACCCGCTGGCGTTACCGCGAGGGCTACGACCCCTATGTCACCGCAGGCAGTGGTGTGCAGTTCTACGGCTACCCGGACAAGAAGGCGATCATCTTCGCCCTGCCCTACGAACCGCCAGCGGAGGCGCCAGACAAGGAGTATCCGTTCTGGTTGTCCACCGGCCGCGTGCTCGAACACTGGCACACCGGCTCGATGACCCAGCGCGTGCCGGAGCTCTACAAGGCCGTACCAGATGCCGTGGTGTACATGCACCCGGACGACGCGCGCGACCTGAAGATGCGCCGCGGCAGCGAGGTGAAGGTGATCAGCCGGCGTGGCGAGATCCGCGCGCGCATCGAGACCCGCGGGCGCAACAAACCGCCGCAGGGATTGGTGTTCGTACCTTTCTTCGACGCCAACAAGCTGATCAACAAGGTCACCCTGGACGCCACCGACCCGATCTCCAAGCAGACCGACTACAAGAAGTGCGCCGTGCGCATCGAACTGGTCAGCCTGGCCTGAGGAACGCGCGATGAAACCGATACTGCCCGCCCTGCTCCTGCTGCTCATCGCCTTACCGGCGCTGGCCGCCGACGTGAACTACCCCCTGGACGCCCCGGCACCGGATGGTCGCCGCCCCGGCGGTACCATCGCCGAGGACCGCCCGGCGCCGCCCCTGGCCAACGACGAGAACAAGGATATCCGCCGCGAACGGGCCTACCCCGAGCAACCGCCAACCATCCCGCACACCATCGCCGGCTACCGCATCGACACCAACAGCAACAAGTGCCTGTCCTGCCATAGCCGCGCCAACAGTGCGCGGGTGCAGGCACCGATGATCAGCATCACCCACTACATGGACCGCGACGGCCAGGTGCTGGCCGCCGTGGCACCGCGCCGGTACTTCTGCGTGCAGTGCCACGTGCCGCAGAAAGACGTGAAACCGCTGGTGGGCAATACCTTCGAGGACATCGACAAGATTCTCCAGCAGGAAGCGGCCGCTGGGAAATCAGCCAGCAACGACGACGGCACATCCACCGGCAACCCCTGAGGAGGCGCCATGAAAGCACTATTCGCCTGGCTCAAGGGTTACTGGGTTGTCCTGCGCCGGCCCAGCGTGCACTACAGCCTGGGCTTCCTCACACTGGCCGGCTTCGTTGCCGGGATCATCTTCTGGGGTGGCTTCAACACTGCGCTGGAAGCCACCAACTCCGAGCAGTTCTGCACGTCCTGCCACGAGATGCGCGACAACGTCTTCGCCGAGCTCAAGGACACCATTCACTACACCAACCGTTCGGGCGTGCGCGCCACCTGCCCGGACTGCCACGTACCGCATAAATGGACCGACAAGATCGCGCGCAAGATGCAGGCATCCAAGGAGGTCTGGGGCAAGATTTTCGGCACCATCAACACGCGGGAGAAGTTCCTCGACCACCGCCGCGAACTGGCCGAGCACGAATGGGCGCGCCTGAAGGCCAACGACTCGCTGGAGTGCCGCAACTGCCACAACTTCCAATTCATGGATTTCACCCGCCAGAGCCAGCGCGCCCGGCAGATGCACTCCACCGCCCTGGCCTCGGGCGAGGCCACCTGCATCGACTGCCACAAGGGCATCGCCCACCACCTGCCGGACATGACGGGGGTGAAGGGCTGGCAGTGAGCCTCGCCTGAAACCCGAGCGCGGACGGAGTCCGCTGCTACGAGATTGTTCTGTGCCCAGGTCGGCCCTCACCCTAGCCCTGGCTGCGCGCCCCGCTCAGAGGGAGAGGGGACCGTTCGGGGCAGGAGGAAACCCTAGCGTCAGCCGGCACAGATGGCTCCCTCTCCCTCCGGGAGAGGGTTGGGGTGAGGGGAATGCGCAGGCACGGGCTTGCGCTGCTTCTACGAAACCTGAGACCGCGCAGGATCGGACTCCGTCCGCGATTGACCTTCAGGCGCCGCCAGGCCCAATCCCCGCCACCAACGAAAAGCCCCGGCCAGTGCCGGGGCTTTGCTTGCTCAGAACGTAACCATCAGCCGCCCTTCAGCGCATTGAGAATCTTCTGCCCTGCACGCCCATCTGCCGGCGTCATTCCGCGCTTGTTCTGCTCCTGCTGGATCGCCTTGCGCGTCACATCGCCGATCATGCCGTCGGGCTGGCCGATGTCGTAACCACGCTGGATCAGCAACTCCTGCAGTTCCTTGCGCTGTGCCCGGCTCAGGCCCGGATCATCGGTCGGCCAGGGAGTACGCAGGCCCTGCTCGCCGCGCAAGCGGTCGGACAGCAGGGCGATGGCCAGCGCGTAACTCTCCGCTGCGTTGTAGGAATAGATCGCGTCGTAGTTGCGCAGCACCAGGAAGGCCGGGCCACTGATGCCCGCCGGCAACAGGATGGCAGCCTTGGAGTCGATACTCGGTATCGGCTTGCCGTCAACGCGCGTCACACCACGGCCGGTCCACTCCGACAGCGCGCGGCGCTTGGTGCGCCCGGCCAGCGAAGCATCGAAGCCCGCCGGCAATTTCACCTCGTAGCCCCAAGGTTGCCCCTCGCGCCAGCCAGCCTTGCGCAAGTAGTTGGCGGTGGACGCCAGGGCGTCGGCGGTGCTGCCCACCAGGTCGCGGTGGCCGTCGCCGTCGAAGTCCTCGGCGATGCGCGCGTAGGTCGAGGGCATGAACTGCGTCTGGCCGAAGGCGCCCGCCCAGGACCCAGTGATGCCGCTGTCGCGGATATCGCCCTGCTGCAGCAGCCTGAGGGTGGCGATGAACTCGCCCTGGAAGAACGACTGGCGACGCCCGTAGCAGGACAGCGTCGACAGCGACACCAGCAGCGGACGCTTGCCGGTGATGCGCCCGTAATCGCTCTCCACACCCCACACGGCGACCACCGTGGCCGGGTCGACCTGATAGCGCGCAGCGACCTTGCGCAGCAGGTCTGCATGTTCGGCCATCCGCGCCTTGCCATCAGCGACGCGCTGGTCGTCCACCAGCCCCGCCAGGTAATCCCAGATCGGCGTGGTGAACTCGGGCTGGGCGTCCAGCAGCGGCAGCACTGTCATGTCCGGCTGCAAGCCTTGGGTGAACTGCGCGAAGCTGGCGGCGCTGACGCCCTTGGCCTGGGCGGCGCCCTGCAGGCGGTTCAGGCAAGAACCGAAATCGTCGCCCGGTGCGGCCTGCGCCAGTGCCGCCGGCAGCAGCAGCAGGGACAAGGCCAGGCAGGCACGACGTGCGGTGGAGGAAGTCTTCATTGGTGTCGAATGCTCAGATCGGTAAAGGTGGCGCGCCCGCCCTCGCTGGCGGGCCCGCGATTATCCTGCAGGTAGAGCCCTGCCTTGAAATACAGGCCCTGGTAGGCCCATTTCGTGTCCAGTTGCTGGCTGACCTGGCCGTCCTTGACCTGCACGCTCAGCACCCCGCTGCTGGAGACCCCCAGCCGGTAGGTAAAGGTATCGCCCAGGGGGATGCCGTCATAGACGGTGTAGGTCCGCGTGGTGATGTCGTCGGGCCGATCGCGAACCAGCGCCTGTACCCGCGCCTTGTCCAGGCGCTGCTGGTAGACCAGCTTGACCAGCGGCAGGGCCTCGGCGCTGCCGCTGCCGTTGCTGTGGATCTGCCCGATGACCATGCGCCGGCTGGAGGGCACGGAGTCCACACGCAGGGTAGCAACCATCAGGTTCTCCGCCAGCGGATAGCGCCAGGTCACCAGGCGGCCGTCGGGCTTGGTCTCGCGCAGCTCGGTACGGGGATATTCGCTGCCGCTGGTATGGGCGCCGTTGACCGGCACCCAGAACTCCACGCCGTCGGCGCTGCGGCGGAAATACGGGCTCTCGTAGTCACGGCCGAGTTTCGCCGTGGAAATGGTCGCGGCCGGGCCGCGTTGGGGAATGGTGAGATTCCAGGTGCTCAGGTCCAACATCGGCCTATCGCTTCGCGGGTCAGGACATGGGCGCAAGGGTAGACGAGGCTGTCAGACTTTTCACTCATACGGCGTTCAATCTTTCGGCCGGCAGCCGCGCCCTTGAGCGGTTGCGTGCAGGCTACACGGGCGTTTTCCGCGCCAGCGGCTATCTTCAATGTTCCCCGCCCAGGAGACTCACCATGCGCCTGTTCACTGCCCTGCTGCTGTTCGCTTTCGCGGCCAACGCTTCCGCTGCGATCAAGACTCAGGAAATTCCCTACGAATCCGCTGACGGCACGAAGATGATCGGTTACTTCGCCTACGACGACGCCAAGTCCGGTATCCGTCCTGGCGTGCTGGTAGTGCACGAATGGTGGGGTCTGAACGACTACGCGAAAAGCCGCGCCCGGCAGCTCGCCGAACTGGGCTACAGCGCACTGGCCATCGACATGTACGGCGAAGGCAAGCACACCGATCACCCCAATGATGCCAAGGCTTTCATGGCCGACGCGCTGAAGAACGCCGATGCAGCCAAGGCACGCTTCCAGGCCGGCCTTGACCTGCTGAAGAAGCAGCCGCAGACCGACCCGAGCAAGATCGCCGCCATCGGCTACTGCTTCGGTGGCAAGGTGGTGCTGGACATGGCCCGTGCCGGGCTGCCACTGGCCGGCGTGGCCAGCTTCCATGGCGTGCTGGCGACCCAGACGCCGGCACAGCCGGGGGCGATCAAGGCGAAAATTCTGGTCGAGCACGGCGCCGCCGATACCCTGGTACCGGCGGAAAGCGTTGCAGCCTTCAAAAGCGAGATGGATAACGCCAAGGCCGACTACAAGCTGGTCATCCAGCCGGGAGCCAAGCACAGCTTCACCAGCCCCGATGCCGACAAGCACAAGGGCCATGGCCTGGACGTGGGTTACGACAAGACCGCCGACCAGAAGTCCTGGGCGGACTTGCAGGCCTTCTTCAAGGAAATCTTCGACGTGAAGCCTGAGGGCGCGTAAAAACGCCGCGCAATAAAAAACGGGAGCCCATTCGGGCTCCCGCACTCAATCAAGTGTAAAGGTCAGAGCCCGCCTTGGCGGCACTCCAACAACAACCTCACCTGCGTCCCCTTGGGAACGCGGTGCGCAGTGTGTCAAAGCTTGTCGGACGAATCCGTACGCCTTTGGTGAAGGTTTGCAAAGGAATGTAAGTGCCGCGTGACTGGTGAGCCACGTTCTGGCGCGGCAGAATGCTCCCATGACCGCCCTCCCCGATTTCTGCACCCCGCTCGACGCCGACTGGCTACTGCCCATTCCACTAGCCGGCTGTGAGCTGCGCAGCACCCGCTTCGACCGCCAGCGCTTGCAGGCCGGGGACTTTGCCCTGAGCCGGGTCGAGGCGCCGGCCAACATCCAGCGCTCCGTCGCCAAGCGCCAGGCCGAGTACCTCGCCGGGCGAATCTGCGCCCGCGCGGCGTTGCTGGCTGCAGGCTCGGCGGCCTGGGTACCGGGAACGGATGAGGAACGCGCGCCGGTCTGGCCGGTGGGCTTCTGCGGCTCGATCACCCACGGCGACGGCTGGGCGGCGGCCATCGTCGCGCACGACAGCTACTGGCGCGGGCTCGGCCTGGACGTGGAGAACCGCCTGGAAACCGCACGAGCGGAACGGCTGGCCCCAGAAATCCTCACGCCGGATGAACTGGCACGCCTCGATCCGCAGCAGACGGCGCTGCAGGTCACCCTCACCTTTTCCCTCAAGGAGAGCCTATTCAAGGCACTCTTCCCGCTGGTACGCAAGCGCTTCTATTTCGAACACGCCGAGCTGCTGAGCTGGTCTGCCGGTGGCCATGCGCGCCTGCGCCTGCTCACCGATCTGTCGGAGGAATGGCACCACGGCAAGGAGATCGATGGGCAATTCAGCCTGTTCGATGAACGCCTGCTGAGCCTGGTGGCCATTCCTTCGTCAAAAGCAGCGATCTGACCGCTTCGACTGACAGACACATCTGAAAGTCTTGACTTAAAAGTCAGAATTTGGCGTCATGCACGCCGTCCAGACGTCCCCATACCTCCTTTGATCCTCTGATTTTGCCTTCGGAGGAATCGTCAGCAGGTCTGTCGGTATATAGAATTATATACAGCCAAACGGCAACGTCTGGTTCTTGGGGTCCCCACAAAAAGAAATGACCATCGGAGCAAACGTAATGACCAGAAACACCCTGGCGCTCGCCATTGCGGCCAGCTCGCTCGGCCTCATCGCGCAATCGGCACACGCCGGCGGCTTCATCGAAGACAGCAAGGCCAGCCTGACCCTGCGCAACTTCTACATCAACACCGACAACCGCAACGGGCCCGCCTCGCCCAGCAAGCAGGAAGAATGGGGCCAGGGCTTCATGCTCAATTACTCCTCCGGCTTCACCCAAGGCACCGTGGGCTTCGGCGTCGACGCCCTGGGCCTGCTCGGTGTGCGCCTGGATGGCGGCGGCAAGTCCGGCAAGGCCGGCATTGATCGTCAACCCGGCACCATCTTCCCGCTGGAAAGCGATGGCAGCGCTGTCGACGAATTCAGCAGCCTCGGCATGACCGCCAAGGCGAAGATCTCCAAGACCGAATTCCGCTACGGCACCCTGCAGCCCAAGCTGCCGGTGGTGGTCTACAACGACGCCCGCCTGCTGCCAATGACCTACGAAGGTGGCCAGGTCACCTCCACCGACATCGACAACCTGACCCTGACCGGCGGCCAGCTGACCCACACCAAGGGCCGCAACTCCACCGACTGGCGCAGCATGTCCATCGCCGGCGCCAACGGCAGCTCTGCCAGCTCCCGCGACAGCAACAAGTTCTACTTCGCCGGCGGCGACTACAAGGCGACCAAGAACCTGACCCTGTCGTACTACTACGGCGAGCTGGACAACTTCTACAAGCAGAACTACCTCGGCCTCGTCCACAACTGGGCCATCGGACCAGGCACGCTGAAATCGGACATCCGCGTCTTCATCAGCGACTCCGACGGCAAGAACGGCAGCGCCTCCGGCCGCGCCGACGGCTACGTCAGCAGTGGCTACTACGGCGGCAACAGCCTCAAGGGCGAGGTCGACAACAACGTCTACAGCGGCATGTTCACCTACGCCCTGGGCGGCCACAGCATCGGCGCCGGCTACCAGACGATGACCGGTGACAGCGACTTCCCCTACCTCAACCGTGGCGACGGCGAAGGCACCAGCACCTACCTGATCTCCGACGCCCAACTGCTGAAGTTCAACCGTGCCGGTGAGCGCACCTGGATCGGCCGCTATGCCTACGACTTCGCCGACCTCGGCGTACCGGGCCTGACCTTCAGCGTGCTCTACCTGAACGCCGACAACATCGACACCAAGCAAGGCGACAAGGGCGAGTGGGAACGCGATATCGCCCTGGGCTACGTGGTACCCGAAGGCACCTTCAAGGGCCTGGGCCTGGCCTGGAAGAACGCCACCATGCGCAGCGGCCTGCCGGCAGCCACCACTCCGGGCGTGCCCAGCCAGCGCGACCAGGACGAGAACCGCCTGATCGTCAGCTACACCATCCCGCTGCTGTAAGGCGCAGGGTGAATCGAAGAAGGGCGGCCAGTGGCCGCCCTTTTTCTTGCTCGTCATACCGCCCCAAAGCTGCATCTCGCCTGGCACTTGTAGGATGGGTGGAGCGCAGCGATACCCATGCCGTCGGTGCGTTGGAGCGATGGGTATCGCTGCGCTCCACGCCATCCTACGAAAGCCGATACGCGCTGAGCCTACGCCAGCAACGCCACCGACTTGATCTGCGCCCAGACGGCTTGCCCGGTGTGCAGCCCGAGCTGGTCGTGGGAGTAGCGGGTAATCCGCGCCAGCAAGGGCGTACCGGCTACCTCCAGCTTCACCAGCAGGTGGGCCGGGTTATCGGTCGAAACGATCTCGAGCACGGTCGCCGGCAGTACGTTGAGGATGCTGCTGTGCGCCGCCGGCTCCAGGCTCAGGCTGACGTCCCGCGCCTGCACCTTGATACGCAACGCCCTGCCCTTGTCCATCGGTGCATGGGCCAGCCGAATGCGCTGCTCGCAGTGCGGCAGCGCCAGGGTAAGCAGACCGTAGTCGGCGTTGTGCTCCAGCACCCGGCCGTCGATGACGACACCGGCGTCTTCCAGGTGGGAGATGGGCAGATCGGTACGCGCCAGGGTTTCCACTACCGGGCCGCTGGCAACGGCCCTGCCCTGGTCCAATAGCACCAGATGGTCAGCCAGGCGCGCCACTTCGTCAGGCGAGTGACTGACGTAGAGAATCGGGATATCCAGCTCGTCGTGCAGACGCTCCAGGTAAGGCAGGATTTCCGCCTTGCGCTTGAGGTCCAGCGCCGCCAGCGGCTCGTCCATCAGCAGCAGGCGCGGGCTGGTCAGCAGAGCGCGGGCCATGCCGACGCGCTGGCGCTCGCCACCGGAAAGGTGCCCCGGCATGCGCTCCAGCAGATGGCCGATGCCCAGCAGTTCGGTGGCCTGCTTCAGGTCCACGCGGTGCTGGTCTCGCGGCACGCGCTTCATGCCGTAGGTGAGGTTGCGTTTCACCGACAGGTGCTCAAACAGGTTAGCGTCCTGGAACACATAGCCCAGCGCACGCTTGTGCGGGGGCAGGAACACACCCGTGGCGCTGTCCTCCCAGACCTCGCCATTCACCACCAGCCGGCCGACGGGCGCACGCTCCAGGCCTGCCACACAGCGCAGGCAGGTAGTCTTGCCGGAGCCGGAGTGGCCGAACAGCGCAGTCACGCCCTTGCCCGGCAATTGCAGGTCGATGTCCAGGCTGAAGCCCGAGTAGGCGATCTGGAAGCGGGCCTCGATGGCGCGCGCGGAAAGCTCTTGCGGCATGCCCACCTCAGGCCCAGGCCGAACGGCTGCGGCGGCTCGCGTAGAGCGCCAGCAGAACGAAGAAGGAGAAGATCACCATGCCTCCGGCCAGCCAGTGCGCCTGGGCGTACTCCATGGCCTCGACGTGATCGAATATCTGCACCGACACCACGCGGGTCTTGCCCGGGATGTTGCCGCCGATCATCAGCACCACGCCGAACTCGCCCACCGTATGGGCAAAACCGAGGATGCTGGCGGTGATGAAGCCCGGCCGCGCCAGCGGCAGGACCACCGAGAAGAAGGTATCCAGAGGGCTCGCGCGCAACGTCGCGGCGGCCTCCAGCGGTTTGTTGCCGATGGCCTCGAAGGCGTTCTGCAACGGCTGCACCACGAAGGGCAGCGAATAGAACACCGAGCCCACCACGAGCCCGGCGAAGGTGAACGGCAAGCGCCCCAGGCCCAGGCTTTCGGTGGCGTGACCGATGAAACCATGGGGCCCCATGGTGATCAGCAGGTAGAAGCCGATCACCGTCGGCGGCAGCACCAGCGGCAGCGCCACCACCGCCCCCAGCGGACCTTTCAGCCAGGAGCGGGTGCGCGACAGCCACCAGGCGATCGGCGTGCCGATCAGCAGGAGGATCAGGGTGCTCAGGGCGGCCAGCTCAATGGTGAGCCGGATGGCCAGGAAATCCTCCTGCGTGAGGGGCATTGCCTGTTCCTTCAGAGAGTCAGAGTTCGTAACCGTAGGACTTGATCACCGCAGCGGCTTTCGGGCCCTTGAGGTACTCGACCAGGGCCTTGGCGGCGGCGCTGTCCTTGCCCTTGTTGAGAATCACGGCGTCCTGGCGGATCGGGTCATGCAGGTCGGCCGGGACGATCCAGGCAGAACCGCTGGTCACCTTGCCATCCTTGTAGATCTGCGACAACGCCACGAAGCCCAGCTCCGCGTTGCCGGTGGAGACGAACTGGAAGGCCTGGGTGATGTTCTGGCCTTCGACGATCTTGCCGGCCACCTTGTCCTTCAGGCCGAGCTTGTCGATCACCTGGGTCGCGGCCAGGCCGTAAGGCGCGGCTTTCGGGTTGGCGATGGACAGGTGCTTGTAGTCGTTCTTCTTCAGCACGTCGCCCTTGGCGTCGACGTAACCGTCCTTGGCCGACCACAGCGCCAGGGTGCCAATGGCGTAAGTGAAGCGCGAACCGGCGACGATTTCCTTCTCCTGCTCAAGCTTCTTCGGCGTCGTGTCGTCGGCGGCGAGGAAGACCTCGAACGGCGCGCCGTTCTTGATCTGGGTGTAGAACTGGCCGGTGGCGCCATAGGCGGCGACCAGCTTGTGCCCGGTGTCCTTCTCGAAGTCCTTGGCGATCGCCTGGATCGGCGCGGTGAAGTTGGCGGCGACGGCGACCTGCACTTCATCGGCCAGCGCCGAGTGCAGGGTGAAGCAGGAAGCGACCAGCAGGGAAAGACTTGCGAAGCGGTGTTTCATCGTGAGGCTCCAGTGGGTTGTTGTTTTAACACTTCGATTGGCGCGGGCTGGGCTATACACTCAGTTCAGCCCCGTGACACGTCCGGCCAGTGATTGGCCATACAAGCAATTCAGGAGAGTCAGTTCATGAAGGTCAGTGCACGCAACGTCTTCAAGGGCAGCGTCAAGCAGCTGCGTAACGGTGCGGTCAATGCCGAAGTCGTGGTCGCCCTGCCCGGCGGCAGCGAGCTGGTGGCGATCGTCACCGAGGAAAGCGTGAAGAGCCTGGGCCTGGCCCAGGGCAAGGACGTCATCGCGCTGGTCAAGGCGCCCTGGGTCATGCTGATGACCGAGGCCGAGGACATCCGCCTGTCCGCGCGCAACTGCCTGAGCGGCACGGTGAAATCCGTCACCGATGGCGCGGTGAACGCCGAAGTGGTGCTGGGCCTGTCCGGTGGCACCGAGGTGGTCGCGGTAGTCACCCGCGACGCGGTCAGCGAGCTGGGCCTGGCGCCCGGCGTAAAAGCGACTGCAGTGATCAAAGCGTCCCATGTGATCCTCGGTGTTCCTGCCTGAAACCCTGCGCGGGCCTGTCGCTGACAGGCCCCACTGCCCCGCCTTCCAGCGCTCGTTATAGCAAAAATTACATAACGATACCGGTGACTCTGCAATACCTCTTAGGAGAGCTGTTTCACTGGAGGAAGATGCAGAGCGACCCGGTGGGCGCCATCAGCTCGTGACGGCACCGCAGCATTCTGCATTTTTTGACTTCAAGGTCAAATATCGTCTTCGACCTTGGGCGCCTGCCGGCGCGGCCACATCAGCGTGAAGCACGCCCCGCCGAGCACTTCGCTTTTCGCGATCTGCGCGCGACCGCCGTGCCAGTGAATGATCCGCCGTACGATGGAAAGCCCCAGCCCGTGCCCGCCGGTAACCCGCGCGCGACTGTCGTCGGCCCGGAAGAACGGCTGGAACAGTCGATGCCACTGCGCCTCCGGCACGCCGGGGCCATCGTCTTCCACGTCCACCTGGCAGCGATCCACGCTCACTCGGTAACTCACCCGTACCCGCCCCTCGGCATAGCGCAGCGCGTTGGTCATCAGGTTCTGCAGCGCACGGTGCAGATAGCGCGGCTCGGCCTCGATCCAGCTGCCCTGGTCGAACGGCACCAGCGAGCCCGGCTCGCAGGTAACGGTGATTTCCCGGCGCAGCGGGGCGATCTCCGCCACCACCTGCTCCACCAGCGTTCCCAGTTCGATGCGCTGGTAGCTCAGCGCCGGCGAGCCCTGCTCCAGCCGCGCATAGGTGAGCATCTCGTCCACCAGTTGGTCGAGATCCTGGATGTCGCCATCCATGCCTTCCATGTACTTGCGCCGCGCCTTGTCGGTCTCCGCGGACTCGATCATTTCCAGCCCGAAGCGCAGCCGCGCCACCGGCGTGCGCAGCTCGTGGGATACCGCGCGGACCAGCTCGCGCTGTACCGTCAGCAATAAATGCAGTTGCTCGGCCATGTGGTTGAAGGCCCCGGCAAGGCGTCCCACCGAGTCCGCGCCACGCACTTCCACTCGGGTATCCAGGCTGCCGCGGGCAATGCGCGTGGCGGCGGATTCGAGGCCGCGCAGGCGCTGCTCCAGGCCGCTGATCAACAGGTAGAGCGTCAGGCCGATCAAGGTCAGCGCCACCACCACGATGATCGTCAGCAACTGCGGCGGATAAGGGTTCATCTGGTAGATCGGCCCCAGCTCCAGCACCCAGGGTGTGTCGAGGATGCCCGAAAGCACGCGGATGGAATCGCCGCCCTTGCCCAGCGCCATCACCGTATCGCCCTCCTCCACCCGGCGGCTCTGGTCGTCGTCGAGGTCGACCTCCTTCAGGCGCAGCAGGTGCACCTCGAAGCCGAAGCGCTTGTCGCGGACGATGCGTGCCAGATGATAGGGCTGCTCGCTGGCCGGGTAGCGCTTGAGTTCGTCCATCAGCAAATAGATGGTGGCGCGCGCCAGCTGCTCGCTGACCTGCTCCACCTCGCCGGTGAGGATCAGCCCTTCCGCCGCACTCACCTGGGTCATCACCTTCACTTCGTGGGGCGCGCCGGCCTGCACCAGCACCTGGTCGTTCATCAGCCGCGCCCGGCTGCGTCCTTCCATGCCCAACGCATCCAGGCTGGTGAGCTTGAGCGGAATACCCAGCAGGCGACTCCACTGGCTCAGCGCACGCTTGCGATCCACTTCGCTCATGGGCAGCAGCTCGTCCGCCATCAAGCGGAAGGTGCCGCGCGCCAGGTCCTCGCGGTAACGCTCGCCGCGAACGTCGTTGACCAGGTGCAGGGTCAGCACTGCCAGCGCGGCAACCGCCACCAGGGTCAGCAGCATGCCGCCGTAGATACGCAGGAAGATGGATTTCATGGCCGGGACTCTGCCGCCGGGTTGAGCAGCCCGTAGTAATCCAGGCTAAGGAACACGCCGTCCTTCACCTCGCACTCGCGGCGCCGGCCTTCCAGCGTGAACCCCTGGCGCAGCAACAAACGGCCGCTGGCAAGGTTCTCCGACTCCACCTCGGCCTCGATGCGGTGCACGTTCATGTCGCGGAAGGCGTGGCGGAAGATCAGCGGCAGGCATTCTCCCATCACGCCCTGCCCCCGATGCTCGGGCAGCAGCCAGTAACCCAGCTCCAGACGACGGTGCTCGTGCTGCCAGTTGTTGAAGCCGCAGCCGCCGATAATGTCCTCGGGCGCCTCCGGCCGGCAGATCGCCCACCAGATTCCGCTGCTCTCCCTACGGATGCGCTCGAACCACTCCATTTGCTCGCGGGTGGCTTCCAGTGTCGCGTAGGAGACGCCGTAGTAGCGGATCACCTCGGGATGCGACAGCGCGCGAAATACCGCCGCCTGGTCGGCATCGGTGAAGGCGCGCAGGCGGAAGCGCTCGCCGTGCAGCGCGGGGAACGGTGGCACGGCGCTCACGACTCAGAGCTCCCCGACGAACAGGTAGCCCTTGCTGCGCACCGTCTTGATCAGGCGCGGGTGCATCGGGTCGTCGCCGATCTTCGGGCGGATGCGCGAGATGCGCACGTCGATGGAGCGGTCCTGGCCGTCGTACTCGATGCCGCGCAGGGAGTTGAAGATTTCCTCACGGGAGAGGATGCGCCCGGCGTTGGCCGCCAACAGCCAGAGCAGATCGAACTCGGCGCTGGTCAGCTCGATGGTCTGCTCGTCCAGCCAGGCCTCGCGCATGGCATTGTCGATCACCAGCTTGCCGAAGGTCAGACGCTTGCCCGCCACTGCCGGCGCGGCTTCGGCCGGCTCGCTGCGGCGCAGCAGGGCGCGAATGCGCGCCAGCAGCACGCGCGGGCGCACCGGCTTGCACACGTAGTCGTCGGCGCCCATCTCCAGGCCCTGGACCTGGTCCATGTCGTCGGTGCGTGCGGTGAGCATCAGGATCGGCCCGTCGTACTCCGGGCGCAGGCGCTTGCAGATGGACAGCCCATCCTCCCCCGGCAGCATCAGGTCGAGCACCACCAGGTCCGGCCGCTCGGCCAGCACCCGCTCCACCGCCTTGCCGCCGTGGGACTCGATGGACACCGCCAGGCCGTTGCTCTCCAGGTAATCCTGGGTCAACTCGGCCAGTCGCTGGTCGTCCTCGACGATGAGAATGCGCGCTTCTTGTTCCACCTTGCCTCCTGATGCGCCATGAGCGAGCGCGGGCCTGCTTACTATAGAGAGCTACCAGAGCGAGCCCGCAAAAGCGGCCGGCATTGTAGCCAGATTGCCCGCGCTGCGGCACGCCACCGGCGTAAGCAGGCATTGCGCGAAAAGGTCAAGGGCTGCTGCGACAGAAACACTACATATTGTGGTAGTGTTCCTCCCCGCGCAGCGCCTCTGACATGTGTGAAAAATCTCTCACCAACCACGACGAACGGTGAAAGGCAGTCAGCATCAGGGATTGCGCGAGTTACCCCGCTTCACCCACATTCCATGCACATTTTATCCACAGCTTTTCCCCTTCTCCCCGCCTTGCAAACACCCCCATAGCGCATTATCTTGTATCCCCGTTGCGGTATACCCCTACATCTTGGGGTTGCCACCACGAGCCGGACACAAGAAGAAAGTCGAAATTCCGAGCCTGTTCCACGGCTCCTCCGGTTCCACCACAACGTATTCCAGACGTACTGATGTGCCACGCGGCCCAGCCCGCAAGGAGCGATTCATGTCGATGGAAATGCGGTACGGGTGTTGCAACGTAACGTTCAACACCACTAGGTATTGTGGTCCCGGCCCGTAAAGCCGGCACCCGAGTTGGGCCAGGGAGGCGCTTCGGGTCATTCCCCCTGTTCCAGAAGAATTCCAGCCCGCGGCTGCAATCGCGGGCGACTGCTCTTTTTTGCTCTTTATTTGCGCTCTTTGCTTTTGCCCCTTGTCTTCGAGAGCGGCGCCCCTGGCGTCGGCAACAACCCCATTACGAGAACGTGGAGAAAACCACCCCATGCAAATCGACACCACTCGCGAGAACCCGCAGGCCAACGCGCCGCAAGCCGCCGAATCCGCCCAGGATCTGGCCGCCACTGCGCCCGGCCAGCTGCGCGTGATCAAGCGCAACGGCACCGTAGTTCCCTACACCGATGACAAGATCACCGTAGCCATCACCAAGGCGTTCCTCGCCGTGGAAGGCGGCACCGCCGCCGCCTCGTCGCGCATCCATGAGACCGTGCGCCGCCTGACCGAACAGGTCACCGCGACCTTCAAGCGCCGCATGCCCTCCGGTGGCACCATCCACATCGAAGAGATCCAGGACCAGGTCGAACTGTCCCTGATGCGCGCCGGCGAGCAGAAAGTCGCCCGCGACTACGTGATCTACCGCGAAGCCCGCGCCAACGAGCGCAAGACCGCCGGCGTGGCCAGCGACATCGCCCAGCCGCACCCGAGCATCCGCATCACCAAGGCCGACGGCAGCACCCAGCCGCTGGACATGGGCCGCCTGCAGACCATCATCCGCGAAGCCTGCGAAGGCCTGGCCGAAGTCGATGGCGCGCTGATCGAACGCGAGACCCTGAAGAACCTGTACGACGGCGTCGCCGAGAAGGACGTCAACACCGCCCTGGTGATGACCGCCCGTACCCTGGTCGAGCGCGAGCCGAACTACTCCTACGTCACCGCCCGCCTGCTGATGGACACCCTGCGCGCCGAAGCGCTGGGCTTCCTGGGCGTGGCCGACAGCGCCACTCACCACGAGATGGCCGACCTGTACGCCAAGGCCCTGGCCGCCTACGTCGAGAAAGGCTCCGAGTTCGAACTGATCGACAGCAAGCTCAAAGGCTACGACCTGGCCAAGCTGGGCGCCGCGATCAACCACGAGCGCGACCAGCAGTTCACCTACCTCGGCCTGCAGACCCTGTACGACCGCTAC
Source organism: Pseudomonas nicosulfuronedens (assembly GCF_005877905.1). GTDB lineage: Bacteria > Pseudomonadota > Gammaproteobacteria > Pseudomonadales > Pseudomonadaceae > Pseudomonas > Pseudomonas nicosulfuronedens. Next base: position 68,636 of record NZ_SWDV01000040.1, read on the forward strand.
TTCATCCACAAGGACGGCATCCGTTTCGAACTGCCGCAGGTCTTCTTCATGCGCGTGGCCATGGGCCTGGCCATCGAAGAGAAGGACCGTGAAGCTCGCGCCATCGAGTTCTACAACCTGCTCTCCTCGTTCGACTACATGTCGTCGACCCCGACCCTGTTCAACGCCGGCACCCTGCGTCCGCAGCTGTCGTCCTGCTACCTGACCACCGTGCCGGACGACCTGTCGGGCATCTACAACGCGATCCACGACAACGCCATGCTGTCGAAATTCGCCGGTGGCCTGGGCAACGACTGGACCCCGGTGCGCGCGCTGGGCTCCTACATCAAGGGCACCAACGGCAAGTCCCAGGGCGTGGTTCCGTTCCTGAAAGTGGTGAACGACACCGCCGTCGCCGTAAACCAGGGCGGCAAGCGCAAGGGCGCCGTCTGCGCGTACCTGGAAACCTGGCACCTGGACATCGAGGAATTCCTCGAGCTGCGCAAGAACACCGGTGACGACCGTCGCCGTACCCACGACATGAACACCGCGAACTGGATTCCCGACCTGTTCATGAAGCGCGTCTTCGACGACGGCAAGTGGACCCTGTTCTCCCCGTCCGAAGTGCCTGACCTGCACGATCTGACCGGCAAGGCCTTCGAAGAGCGCTACGAGTATTACGAAGCCCTGACCGAGTACAACAAGATCAAGGTGTTCAAGGTCGTCCAGGCCAAGGACCTGTGGCGCAAGATGCTCTCCATGCTCTTCGAGACCGGCCACCCGTGGCTGACCTTCAAGGACCCGTGCAACCTGCGCAGCCCGCAGCAGCATGTGGGCGTGGTCCACAGCTCGAACCTGTGCACCGAGATCACCCTGAACACCAACAAGGACGAGATCGCGGTCTGCAACCTGGGCTCGATCAACCTGGTCAACCACATCGTCGACGGCAAGCTGGACACCGCCAAGCTCGAGAAGACCGTGAAGACTGCCGTTCGCATGCTCGATAACGTTATCGACATCAACTACTACTCGGTCCCGCAGGCTCGCAACTCGAACCTAAAGCACCGCCCGGTCGGCCTGGGCATCATGGGCTTCCAGGATGCGCTGTACCTGCAGCACATCGCCTACGGTTCCGACGCCGCCATCGAGTTCGCCGACAAGTCCATGGAAGCGGTGAGCTACTTCGCCATCCAGGCTTCCTGTGACCTGGCCGACGAGCGTGGCTCCTACGAGACCTTCGACGGCTCCCTGTGGTCCAAGGGCATCCTGCCGCTGGACTCGCAGCAGATCCTCATCGAAGCCCGTGGCCAGAAGTACATCGACGTCGACCTCACCGAATCCCTCGACTGGGCTCCGGTCCGTGCCCGCGTACAGAAAGGCATTCGTAACTCGAACATCATGGCCATCGCGCCGACCGCGACCATCGCCAACATCACCGGCGTATCGCAGTCCATCGAGCCGACCTACCAGAACCTGTACGTGAAATCGAACCTCTCCGGCGAGTTCACCGTGATCAACCCCTACCTGGTTCGCGACCTGAAAGCACGCGGCCTGTGGGACCCGGTCATGGTCAACGACCTGAAGTACTACGACGGCTCCGTGCAGCAGATCGAGCGCATCCCGCAAGACCTGAAAGACCTGTACGCCACCGCCTTCGAAGTCGAGACCAAGTGGATCGTCGACGCCGCCAGCCGCCGTCAGAAGTGGATCGATCAGGCCCAGTCCCTGAACCTCTACATCGCCGGCGCCTCGGGCAAGAAACTGGACGTGACCTACCGCATGGCGTGGTTCCGTGGTCTGAAGACCACCTACTACCTCCGTGCCCTGGCCGCCACCAGCACCGAGAAGTCCACCATCAACACCGGCAAGCTCAACGCCGTGTCCGCCGGGGGCAACGATGGCCTGCAAGCCGCAGCCGCCGAGCCGCAACCGGCTCCGGTTCCGCAAGCCTGCAGCATCGACAACCCCGACTGCGAAGCTTGCCAGTAAGGGTGTAGGCGCCGCCCAAGGGCGGCGCTTGCTCCGCTACGGCAGACCGCACGGACTGTCCCCTCTCCCTTCAGGGAGAGGGCTAGGGAGAGGGACTCTTCAAGGCCCCCACCCTCGCAGAACAACAGCCTCCTCCGTCGTGAACGGAAGACGCACAAGCTCTTAGCGTGCACACCACGCCATCAGACATCAGGCCGCCACAGAGCAGCCCACAGAACCAGGAGAGGAAGCCCATGCTGAGCTGGGACGAATTCGACAAAGAAGACGCCACCGAAGCCAAGGCCGCCCCGGCCGTCGCCCAGGCCGCTGCGCAGAACGCTGACAAACTCGACGCCGATGCCGCTGGCTCCGTCGAAGAAGCACGCGCCGTATCCGCCGACGACTCCGACGCCGTCGCCCGCGCCAAGCAGGCCCTCGACGCCCTGGACATCCAGGAAGGCCTGGACGATCTGGAAGGCTCCGCCGCCCGCGTTCAAGTCGGCGACAAGCAGATGATCAACGCCCGCGCCGACCTCAACCAGCTCGTACCCTTCAAGTACGACTGGGCCTGGCAGAAGTATCTGGATGGTTGCGCCAACCACTGGATGCCCCAGGAAGTGAACATGAACGCCGACATTGCCCTGTGGAAGAGCAAGGACGGCCTCAGCGAAGACGAGCGCCGCATCGTCATGCGCAACCTCGGTTTCTTCTCCACCGCCGACTCCCTGGTGGCCAACAACCTGGTGCTGGCCGTGTACCGCCTGATCACCAACCCCGAGTGCCGCCAGTACATCCTGCGCCAGGCCTTCGAGGAAGCGATCCACACCCACGCCTACCAGTACTGCATCGAGTCGCTGGGCATGGATGAAGGCGAAATCTTCAACATGTACCACGAGATTCCTTCGGTCGCGAAGAAAGCCTCCTGGGGCCTGAAGTACACCCGCTCGATCTCCGATCCGAAGTTCGAAACCGGCACCCCGGAGACCGACCGCCAGTTCCTACGCAACCTGATCGCCTACTACTGCGTCCTGGAAGGCATCTTCTTCTACTGCGGCTTCACCCAGATCCTCTCCATGGGCCGCCGCAACAAGATGACCGGCACCGCCGAGCAGTTCCAGTACATCCTGCGCGACGAATCCATGCACCTGAACTTCGGCATCGACGTGATCAACCAGATCAAGATCGAGAACCCGCACCTGTGGGATGCCCAGATGAAGGACGAGGCCACCCAGATGATCCTCCAGGGCACCCAGCTGGAGATCGAATACGCACGCGACACCATGCCGCGCGGCGTACTGGGCATGAACGCGGCGATGATGGAGGACTACCTCAAGTTCATCGCCAACCGCCGCCTGACCCAGATCGGCCTCAAAGAGGAATACCCGGGCACCAGCAACCCGTTCCCGTGGATGAGCGAAATCATGGACCTGAAGAAGGAAAAGAACTTCTTCGAGACCCGCGTGATCGAGTACCAGACCGGCGGCGCGCTGAGCTGGGACTGACGGAAGTAGTAGCACCACCGCAAGTCAAGACCATTAGAAACGCTGATACTCAAGATGGAATTTTGGGGCAGTGATTAGAAAGACGAAAAGCCCCGCCTAGTGCGGGGCTTTTTGTTTTAGGCCAGCATGTAGGCCAGACATCCATCTGCTCTGAAACGCCTACGCCGCAGCTGAAGTTTGCGTAGGGCGAATAACGCCCCGCGCTATCCGCCGATTCCCCAAGGTACCCTCCAAACTCCAACCGAGCCCGGAGAGGTCTATGCCGAACTATCGACGCACCTGGGTACGAGGCGGCACCTACTTCTTCACCGTCACACTACGCAACCGCCGCTCCGATCTATTGGTCCGCGAAATCAAATTGCTGCGCCGAGTCATCGCCCAAACCAAACGCAACCACCCTTTCCAAATCGACGCCTGGGTTGTGCTGCCCGAACACATGCATTGTCTGTGGACGCTACCACTGGGTGACGCTGATTTCGCCACGCGCTGGAAAGTCATCAAATCCGGCTTCGCTCGACGTATTCCGCACGGAGAGTCACGGAGCATCGAGCAACAGATGCGTGGACAACGCGGTATTTGGCAACCGCGCTACTGGGAACATCTGATCCGTGATGAAACGGACTACCAGCGGCACTTCGACTACATCCACATCAATCCGGTGAAACACGGTTGGGTGAGGGCTGTGAAAGACTGGCCGTACTCCACCTTCCACCGGGCAGTGGCGGAAGGCATCTACGCCGACGATTGGGCGGGCGATTTGTCGTTGGATGTGCGAGCGGCGGAGCGGCGGTGAGCACCGGAGCCCGTGCTCTGGTAGGGCGAATAACGCGAAGCGTTATCCGCCGGATGCAGGTTGGTAACTCGCCGTATGTCTCAAGCTTTGGCACGGCGGTGGGAAAATCGGCGGATAACTGCTTCGCAGTTATGCGCCCTACGATTGACCGGGCTCCATACTGCCAATAGCGTTGCGGCCAGCGCCTAAGAAACGCTTCACATAGCGGCAATACTGCTCCCGAAAGCAGCGGTGTACCCATTGAGGAAATGGATATGCCCGTCCCTCTTTGCCTTCGCCCCGAAGGCGCTTCGCGGTACCCGCCCGCTTCGCCCTCCTTCCCGGAGGTGCGCCATGTCTGAAGAGGTCCTGATCCCCACCGAATTCATCCGCCACAAGCGCCTGCTGCGCGCCGTGCTGCTGGAGAACCAGTGCTGGTTCTGCGCCCATGACCTGGGCCGGCTGATCGGTTCGCCCTATCTGGCCGAGCGCGTGGAGCGCAACCTGGACGACGACCAGTTCCGCCGCGCCTGGATGCACGATGGCAGCGGCGATTACGTCGATAAGCTGCTGATCAGCGAATCAGCGGTTTATGCGGCGTTGATTCACTACTTCCATCCGGAGAATCGCAGCGTGCGGCAGTGGTTGTCGCAGCAGGTGATTCCGACGTTGCGCGATCAGCATCGCAGTGATCGGGGAGAGCCAAGGCGGGAGATGCTGCGCGGGCCGACGGAGTCGTTGTCGGTGTTGAAGTGGCAAGGGGTGGTGTGGGTGCCGTATCGGCAGTGGCCGGAGTTGAGTGCCCGGCTGGAGGGTGGCGCGTAGGATGGTGTGGAGCGGAGCGATACCCATCGCTCTGCTCGCTCCTTCACTGCGGTGGTCTCACGTGGGAGCGGACTTTGTCCGCGGTGTTCTTGCCTGTGGTCAGGTGTTCAGCGCCGCTTCGGCGTGCGCGCGGGCTTTTTGTTTCGCCCCCTCGGGCGAGTTCCTTTTGGCAAACGCCCCAAAAGGAACCAAAAGGTCTCGCCCCTCCATCCGGCTTTTCGCTTCGCGAAAAGTACCCTCGGTTCTTCGGAGTTCCAGGGGCCCGCGTTGACGGGGCAGTTCGGAGTGCGCGGATATTTTTCTGGAATACTCACAAAAGCCAAAGCGAGAACCGGAGCCGGCAACTTTGTAGGAGCGAGCTTGCTCGCGAACCGCACTCTGCCGCCGCCCGGCAATGGCTTTTGTACGGTGGGTCGGGCGGCGCTCCGCGAGACTGCGATGGCCATGCTCTCGGTGCGTGGGCATTGATGGGTATCGCTGCGCTCCACGCCATCCTACGTTCTTGCTCCGCCGTGATTTCGAGGTGGATGGAGGCTCTGGGGACAGACGAGATTCGATCTTGCGGAGAGCGCCACGACACAGCTTTGGTTTTGGTTTTGGTTTTGGCTTGATAAGTCTTCCAGAAAAACACCCGCGCACTCCGAACTGCCCCGTTCAGGAGGCCTCGTTGAATTGGAGTTTCAGGGGTTGAGCGGCAGGGATGCCGCGAGAGCCGCGATGGGCCAGGGATGGCCCTTCGTGGGGGGGACGCCTAGTTCGGGCCCCTGAAACTTCAATTCAACGAGGGAATTTTTCGCCTAAGCGAAAAACCGGATGTCCGGGGCAAGACCTTTGCCCACTTTGGGTGGGGCGGCCATCCGTCGTTTGCCAAAGTGGGTCGCCCGAGGGGGCGAAACAAGAAGTCAACGCGCATGCCAGCGCGACGCGGGAAACCAAGGTGCGAGGCAGGCACATCGCGGACGGAGTCCGCTCCTACGAACAGGCGCCGTGCCACAGCGGTTCGCGAGCAAGAACTAGGCGTCCCCCTCGCTCCTACAAAAGCAAAAAAGCGGAGCCTCTCAGGAGGCTCCGCTTTTCATTGCATCGGGAGAATTACTTGCCGGCAGTCAGCGCGTTGTAGCTGGTCATCAGGTTGCGGTAATCCGGAATGTGGTTGGAGCACAGCGCCGCCAAGCCTTCGATATCGTTGCGCCAGTCGCGGTGCAGCTCACAGGCCACGCCGAACCAGGTCATCAGCTGCGCACCGGCCGCTTCCATCCGACGCCAGGCGGCGTCACGGGTCATCTCGTTGAAGGTGCCGGA